>NZ_CP017812.1:0-1200000 GCF_001856685.1 Boudabousia tangfeifanii | reverse complement strand
ATTTGGGCAATTGTTAGCAATGTTGCAGAAAACACTTAAATTCTATGGACCCGAAAGTTGTTAAAGAAAGTAGTAAATTTAGGATTTAAGTCCTACTTCGTGTTAGCCTGAAAAAGGCAATGTCGAAGTTGAGTGCCCTTCGTGCCGGAGCTTTAACGAGGAGGTTAAAAGTGTCTGACCAAGAAATAGACTCGCAAGCAATGGAAGAAATCGCAAAAATGGAAGAGTTTTTAGCAGATTCCGATATGCAAATTGAAATGAGAGTACAAAATCCCAAAACTGGTAACTTCGAAACTGTCTATTCCACCTACGGTTCTAATGCATCTTTAGGTATGGGGCAAGTGGATGCCCCGGGAGCCTATGGGGCACCTTTAGATATGAGCACCTACCAGCCAGATTCAAAGCTCAGCGAGACTGAATTTGAATGGATGTTAGCTGATCCAGAAAAATATCGACCCGCCTTGCTGGCTAGATATAGAGCGAGAAATCTAGAAAATCCAACTGGCAAGTTTGTCTTCGTAACACATCACCAATATGAAAACTTAGGCGGTTACATCATCGAACACGCAAAAGTCGGAGACACAATCGTGTTACTCGATGAAGGTGAATATCACGACCCTGCTAGCGAAGCGCTAGTGTTGCCCAAGAACTCGAATCTTATTGCGGTGGGGGATCCAAAACGTAGTTTGCTTGACATTTCAATTGCATTTCGAGCGAATAGCCGCAATAGGCTAAGTAATTTTACTTTGCTCAAAAAGCCGAAAAAATATGGGATTGCAGCTAATTCTGAAAATCTTACTTTGATTCTTTCTCGAATTTATATTGATTTCCCTGGCCCTGAAAATACTGGTTTGGCCTGTTTGGTCGGTCAGAATGCCGAAGTCTATCTGTTTGAAACCTATCTACTTTACCCACCAAAATGGGAAAACTATACGATCCATGTTGAGGAGGGAGCCTCGCTTTTAGCGGAGCATAGCGGGCTTGCGTATATTCGTTTTACTGATCAAGGAACGAGGGGAAAGCTAGTTGATTGCTTCACTAACGGTCTAAGAGTGACGAATGGGGCAGATGTAGTTGCGCAAGAGGGCCTGTTCTGTGGTCTCAATCAGTCGACGATAATCTCAGATCTGAGTGTTTCTAAGCGGGGTCGTTTAGTGATTGAACGGGTAGTTGGAGCTGACCAAGGCGATGTCACCTTCTATGTCAATGACGGAACCTTATTTATTGGAGAAATGGATATACCCCAAGAAACTAAAGTTAACGTGGTAACTGAAGGTGAAATGATGATCGCACAAGTGCCGCAAAGGCAAAATAATACATATCGTGAACTGTGAAAAGACTAGTTCAGTTCGTAGGCACTTTAGGTAATCGAGCTAATCTGAAAGTTGGTACTTGTTTCAAAGAAAGAAGTTTCTATAAAGAAACGGCTGCTCGGCCTACTAACTAAAATTCGGTGGGAATAAAAAGCTCTTAGCCTAGAGACTCTGTGGTGTTTGTCCTTGAAGTCGAGATAAAGTTACCGGTTCACTTTGTTTATCATCATCACAAAGTGCCAAGCTTGGTGAACTGCTCTACAAGAATGGTTAACCGCGGATCGTGCTGTGGTAGTACTTCTGGTCCGTCGATCCTGACAGCCTCAGATAAGGCAGTTACTCCGGCGACTTCTTGGTTTTGCTCTAGTAGACTCAGACCTGCGCTGAGCCATAGTTCAGATTTTAGTTCGCCGTCTGGGCAGAGTAATCCTAGATGGGCAGCGTTAAGGCTTTCATCCCATCGCTCAGCCATAGCATAAGCTTTTGCCAGAATATTGAAAAGATCGGCTGCTACATACCAGGTTGTTAGCGGGTCGGGTAACAAACTGAGTCCAACCAAGCTTAAGTATTGCAGGGACTTTGGGTCATCTTTCGCAAAGTCATCACCCGCCATTTTAATGATCCGCTTGATCAAGAGCATTGTCCGTGGATCGATATCCGAGGCAATATCGCGACGCTGAGGCACCGTCAATGTTTGGCGATATTTTGGAGGAAGCTCTTGCGACTGCCAATCTAAATCAATTTTTAATGCCTTAGGTAGTGCATTACCCGGGAATAAGTGGGCGACTTCAGCCGGTGGGTTTAGTGCTTGGGGGTGCGATGAGAAAGTTTGGGACATCAAAGTCTTTAATTTCTTCCGAGAGCGTCGTCTTTTTATCTGGGTCTTAGTGTTATTTACTTCAGGTCCGTTTATGTCGCTATTTGTGGTCATCATCGTCCTCCAATGAGCTCTCTTAGGGTTAAGTGTACATCGTTCTAGCATGCTGTTGCAGTGGTATTGCTGGATGTCACAAATGGCGAGTGCATTTTTTTAAAAAGAAAGACAAATTATGTTAAATATGAAAAGACATAATTGTTTTACTTTAAATCAACCTAATAGGCGTGACTTGCAATAAGAGTGTGTGAAATAAACCAAAATGGTGGATTTTTGTTAGAATAGGTTTATGGAGGGGATTATGTTCCGTGATATTTATCAGGAGCTAGGCACTGTTGTTAGTTTGTCTAAGTGGTGGCCGGCTGATCACCCCTTTGCGATCGGGGTGGGGGCAGTTCTTACTCAGAACACATCTTGGGTAAATGTTGAAAAAGCAATTCGTGGTTTGCAACTTGCTGGACTTAGCAGTCCTGAGCAAATCTTGCATGCGGATCCAAAAGATTTAATGGCAGTAATTCGTCCGGCAGGTTTCATGCGAGCAAAATCAAGCTACTTGCAAAATTGGGCTGAGTGGTGGCTTTATGACCATAAGCAAGCTGAACAAGTTGAAACTTCGCGATTGCGTAAGAGCCTGCTATCAATGCCTGGAATAGGGCCTGAAACAGCAGACGTTATCTTGCTTTATATATACTCGCGTCCAGTTTTTATCTGGGATAAATATGCAAGACGTCTAATGGTGGCACTCGGTTATGAAATGCCAACTACATATGAGAAGGCTCGAAGTAAGTATGGGCAAAGTGAAGAACTTAAGACTTTCTCCGTTGACGAACTTGAGCGTTTCCATGGATTAATTGTTGATGGAGCAAAGCAAGCTAAACTGGTAGGTGGCTGGGAATATTTCCTACCGTCACTAAAGGCGGATTCAAATCAGCGCGATATCTCTTTTAGTAAGAGAGTCTAAAAGCTTAGTAGGATATTCTTTTCAGTATCTACGATTCGTAAATATTCGAGTTTTTCGGCATTATTCGCTTCATGATTGTTGGAAAGAGAAATATGTCTGCTTATGACCAATGGCTTGCTGAGGTTCCGTCTGAACTAAAGCGGCAAAAATTGACTGAAATTCTGCAATGGATACAACGTTCGTATCCTGACTTGACAGTTGAAATCAAGTGGAAGCAGCCCATGTTCATCGATCCAGAAGGGCATTTTATTATTGCTTTTTCATACTCGAAACCGAATATCTTGGTTGCTCCAGAAGGGTATTTGATCGAGCAGTTCAGCGAAAAAATAATAGCTGCTGGATATAGCCATGGAAAGAAGCTAATGCGAATTGGTGACAATCAAGCCGTGGACTATGACCTTCTGTCGGACTTTATCGAAACTAATCTTAAGGTACGAAAAGGGACTGTCGGGTTCTGGCATAAATCCTAAGCGCGAAGCGTTTTTAACGCCTTCGCTGCAGGAACGAGCTGATTAAGAAGTGTTGCTAGTTCTTTTTCACGCCTTGGGTGGGGGGTAAAATCTCCCTCGGTTGAATCGACTGGGAAGGTTAGTGCCAACTGCGCCCGAATATCATAGAGGTTAAATTGGGCGGAAATACTGCGCCAATGCTCAATTGCTCTAATCGCTCCATCCCAAGAGTAGCCGACAAAAGCGATCGCTTTTTGGTTGAGTTCAGGTGATAGATGGTCGATAGCGTTCTTAAAGGCGCCAGGAATCGAATGATTGTATTCGGTTGTCACGAATATGTAGCCGTCGGCTTCGTCCATTACTTTGGACCATCGGCTAATGCGAGGATCAGGATACTGACGATGTAACATCGCTGGCGAAATCGTGCCGTTAAAAATAGGGAGATCAAATTCCTGTACGTCGACTAGAGTAAAAGTTGTCTCAGGCATTGCAGCGACGGCTTTTTCTAAAACCCAGTTAGCAACTTGTTCTCCAAAGCGGCCTTCGCGCACTGAACCCAAAACTATCGCAATTTTTGCCAACTTACTTTCCTCTTGACGTTTCTAAGTACTACCTAACTTCCATAATCATACGGGTACTAAAGTCCTACAAGCAAGGAAGATTGAATCATCTCACCATAATAGGTTTTACTGAAATATAAAAGCTATCAGATGGCGGTCATGGTTTGAGAGAAAATGTGCTGATAAGAATGAACTTGGGAGATATTGGTTTTGGTTATTTATCTTTGGTCTTTTGTTTACAGATATCTAGAATTTCAACGCCTTTGCCTGGCTTGCTGCCGATGGAAATGGCTTTCTGGACGTCACCTTTTGAGAGGGCCTCAGAAATCTGTTTCCCTTGATCAAGGGCATCGTTTAGTTTTTCGTTCAGCTCGCTAGAGGCAGCCGCATCTTTGGCTTTTTTAAGTTCCGACATGAACTTTTTTAGCGGAACTTCAAGTTTTTTGGGGCTGGCTAACGCATCCAAACCTAGCTTATTGACCTCATTTTTTAAATCATGGGTTGAATTTTCAATAATCAGGCAAGCGTCTACATCACTCTTGGGTTGGCCGCAGGCGCTCAATGGCAGAACCGAAAAGGTAATCACGAGGGCGGGGATAATGAGTTTGTGGCGCATGCTTTAAATGTATCGAAAGAGGACAAGTAGTGCAATCTTATTTGTTTCAAATTTGAGACACGTGTTTGCAATATGCAAACAATGTCTATTATAAGCTGTGTGCTATTTCATTTAGGCGTAAAGTAGTATTAGTTTTATCGCAGGATAATTCCTTTGGCAATGATGACAGGGAGGTCCTAAATGGCTAAATACCTCGACTATGAGGCTGAAAAAGGTGCGGTAGGTTCAAATCGGTCCGAAGTGACTAATGAACGTACGCTTGAACGATCACTAACCAATCGTCATATACAGTTGATTGCGATCGGTGGGGCGATTGGAACCGGGCTTTTTATGGGATCGGGAAAAACCATCTCGGTGGCCGGTCCCTCAGTGATTCTGGTTTACGCCATCATCGGATTTTTCTTATTTTTTGTGATGCGAGCTTTGGGTGAGCTATTGCTTTCAAACCTAGAATATAAAACCTTTGCCGATATGGCTGCAGACCTGCTAGGGCCATGGGCAGGTTTCATGGTCGGCTGGACATATTACTTTTGTTGGGTAATCACTGCAATAGCCGATATTGTGGCAATTACCGGTTATGTGCGGTTTTGGTGGCCAGATGTCCCGTTGTGGCTAGTGCCTTTAGCGACTATCGCACTCTTACTAACGATGAATATGGCCTCCGTAGGGATATTCGGCGAAATGGAATTTTGGTTTGCGATTATTAAGATTGTTGCCATCGTTGCCCTAGTGGTTGTGGCAATTGGAATGATTCTTACTGGATTTACTAGTCCTGATGGAGCCGAAGCTCGCTTTTCAAACCTATGGGATCACGGAGTTTTCCCTCATGGTAGCGCTGGCTTTATTGCAGCTTTCCAGATCGCGGTTTTCGCTTTTGTCGGTATCGAACTTGTCGGTACTACCGCAGCCGAAACTAAGGATCCTGAGATCGCTTTGCCAAAAGCGGTTAATGCCGTTCCCAGACGAATTGTACTTTTTTATATTTCGGCACTTGCTGCCATTATGTGTGTGACCCCTTGGATGGAGGTTTCTCCAGATAAATCTCCATTCGTTGGTATGTTCGCGCTTGCAGGACTTGGCATGGCAGCCACAATTGTCAATTTGGTGGTTTTAACCTCTGCTGCCTCAAGTGCGAATTCTGGAATCTATTCAACTGCTCGAATGCTTTATGGGTTGGCGCTGGCTAAACAAGCACCAAAAGCTTTTGGGCGATTAAACCAGCAAAATGTACCTGCACTTTCGCTAATTTTAACCGGAACTATGCTCTTAGCATCGATTCCAATGTTGTACTTTTCTGATTCTTTGATCAGTGCTTTCACAATTGTGACAGCTTTATCCAGTGTTCTTTTCATTGCGGTATGGACAGCGATTATGGCAAGTTATCTTCGCTATCGCCGATTGCGACCGCACTTGCATCAACAGTCAACCTTCAAGATGCCAGGTGGGATTGTTATGTCATGGCTCTGCCTAGGCTTCTTTGTCTTTATCTTATGGGCCTTAACTCAAGAAACTGACACCTTAATCGCCCTCGCCATCTCTCCAATTTGGTTCGGGCTACTAGCTCTTGCCTGGGCAGTTAGAAGCAAACTTGCCGATACTACACCTGCCCAAGTGGGTAGCTAAGGGAGCAGTAAACCGCTTTGAAAGGTCGCGTTAGGGAATATAGCGAGTAGCCAAGCTAGAGTCTTTTGCAGCAAATAGAGATGACAGGGAAAGGACAAGAATTATCAGACTTGCTTTACTTCTTTGGAGGAGTAAAGTCGGAATAGAACCCGGAACAGGAGCGGGCTCTTACCAAACGTTCACTAAGGCAGTGAACCGTCTTTAAAGGAGAAGACATGAGAGTTGGAATTCCTACTGAGGTAAAAGATAACGAGTTTCGCGTGGCCTGTACCCCCGATGGCGTCCACGCGTTAGTGGAACGAGGACATGAAGTTTTCGTTCAAACCGGTGCCGGCATCGGTTCGGCGATACCAGATGAAGCATATGTCGAGGCCGGAGCTCAGATGATTGACGATGCCGATGAAGTCTGGGAGCGCGCCGAGATGATTCTAAAGGTAAAAGAACCAATCGCGAGTGAATATCATCGATTGCGTCCAGGACTTCTACTCTTCACCTATTTGCACTTAGCTGCAGATGAAGAGCTGACCAAAGAACTATTGGAAAAAGAAGTAACTTCAATTGCCTATGAAACAGTGCAAATGCCTGACGGATCACTGCCTTTGCTCGCTCCCATGTCAGAAATTGCTGGTCGCCTCTCGGCCCAAGAAGGAGCGCACGCACTCCTGAAGTTCAATGGGGGGAGCGGAAAACTATTGGGCGGTGCTTCCGGTGTAGCTCGTGGTCAAGTAGTAGTTCTTGGCGGGGGAGTAGCAGGATTTTGTGCTGCACAAGTTGCTAGTGGCATGGGAGCAGATGTCACCGTGTTTGATGTCAATACCGCTCGGATGCGTTACATTGAGGAAGCTAGCCTACATCGCATTAGAACCCAGTATTCCTCTCCGCTGGCTGTGGCTAGCGCCTGTAAAGAAGCAGACCTGGTATTTGGTTCAGTACTGGTACCTGGCGCAAAAACTCCCAAACTCGTAACTAATGAGATTGTAAAACAGATGAAACCTGGATCAGTTTTGGTTGATATCGCAATCGATCAAGGTGGGTGCTTCGAAGATTCTCATCCGACCACCCACGCTGATCCAACTTTTAAAGTTCATGAATCGATCTTCTACTGTGTTGCTAATATGCCTGGTGCGGTTCCCTTCACCTCGACCTATGCTTTGACCAATGCGACCATGCGGTACTGTACCTTGCTCGCTGATAAAGGCTGGGAAGAAGCCTGTAAAGTACGTCCAGAGCTTGAACAGGGGCTAACTACTCACGCAGGAAACTTGTATTCAGTACCAGTAGGCGAAGCGCTGGGAATCCATACCGTTTCTTTACCGCAATAGATCACTGCATCTAAGCTTGAGGTGAGGCCAAATCATTTTGGTCTCACCTCAACTTTGTCTGGAAATAACCATTAGAAAAATCTCGAATGGTTATTTTCGTTTGGAGATACTGTGGGCAAATGATTGCAAGAGAGCACGACCAAAACTATTTGTTATTTCCTCAGATTGTGCGGCCAAAGTGACTGTCTCCAACCACTGCTTTTTGGCTTCAAACGCTGAAGCTCCCTGCTTTAACATGGCAGCTACCTGCAAATCTGCAGTTCTTTGGGCGCTCATCTCAGGATGATGCTGGAAACCTAGGAGACTCCCAAAACGCCAAGTATGAATCGGGCAGCGCGAGGAGCTTGCAAGTAGATCAGCACCTGGTGGAAGTCGCAAAATAGCATCGTAATGTGAAGCAGAAACTGACCAAGATGCCCCTGCTCCAGCTTCTTGTGCAGCCATTATTGCTGGTCCAAGCCATGGGTCTTGGAAGGAAAGCTCATTTGGCGTCCAAGAGACTAATCCGACTTCGTCTTGGCCTAGCGCAGGAACGGCTACTTGTCCTCCCAAAGCCTCGGCTGAGATCTGCGCCCCCAAACAAACTCCAATAATCGGGACGCTCTCACTAACCGCACGACTAATGAAATCCGCTAAAACAGGCAACCAATCGTGCTCGTGTGCACTATGGGCACTCATCATCCCGCCAAGTATTAAGAATCCTTCATCTGAGCGAGCGCGCTTAGGAATATCACTTTTAGTGTGGATAGGTAACAACCGAAAGGGGATCTCGAGTCCTCTTAGCCACCGAGGAAGTCGTCCCTTGCTGGCACTAATATCCGGCTGGAAAACAGTAAGCATTGAGACCTCCTTCGATGATAAATAAAACTAGCCTTTAGGATAGATCAACGTCTTAATGCATCAAAAGGCTAGCGAGATTTTGTCGGCAAACCCTCAAAATTAACAATTCGCTACCAATAGGACAGCATGAGGCAGGCTAAACTTTAGTTGTTAATTGAACTATCAAGTCACTGGGGGAGAAATGAAACCGCGGACTTTCAAAGGCGGCGCCACCGATTGGGCGAGTGAAGGAAAACCGCCCTCGGTCATTCCCACCCCAGCGCAGTTACTTGTGCCTAGCTTCGTCGCTGTTGACTTCGAAACAGCCAACCGAGCAGGGGCCGAATCGGCTTGTCAAATAGCACTAGTCTCCGTCGTCGAAGGGCAAATTGCAGGACGATATACGACGTACCTATTGCCTCCAGAAGAATATGGTCATTTCGAGTTCACCTACCTGCATGGCATTGATGAAGAGACCGTCGCAAACGCACCTACTTGGCACGAAGTAGCAGAAGACATTGCCGACTTTGTCGACCAACGACCAGTTTATGCTCACAATGCTAGTTTCGATCAAGGGGTTTGGCGCGCCCTCGATCGTTATTATCAACTAGAAACCATGCCCCCTGAGTTTTACTGTTCTTATCGAACTGCGCAGAAGCTAGTACCAAATCTAATTAACTACAAGCTACCCACCGTGGTACACGCACTCGATCCAGCTTTTAACTTAGACCACCACCAAGCAGACTCTGATGCCGAAGCCTGTGCTCGGATTATCATCGCCCTCCAACAAAAACTAAAACGGCTCGGATACTAAAAGTCGAGACCATAAGGTGCAAATTGCAAACTGAAATTGGTGGCGAAACCGACACTTAGACACCCACTTTTTGTTGAAAATGCTTCTTGGCAATTCCGAAAGAGGCGAGTAGAATCATATAGGCCAGCACCGGCCAATGGTTTACCACTCCGGGAGGTATTTTATGAAGCGTATCGGTTTCGATCACGATCGTTATATTGAACTTCAAACAAAACACATTAAAGAACGTCGTTCCCAGTTTGGCGGAAAGCTATACCTAGAATTCGGCGGCAAGCTCTTTGATGATATGCACGCTTCACGAGTCCTCCCAGGATTCACCCCTGACAACAAGATTGTCATGCTCGAATCCATGAAAGACGAAGTAGAAGTAGTGGTAGTTATCAACGCTCGTGACTTGCAGCGAAACAAGCAACGAGCCGACCTTGGGATCGGTTATGATGCTGACGTTCTACGCCTAATCGACGAATTCCGTGGTTACGGACTATACGTCGGTTCCGTAGTAATCAGCCATTTCGAGGACGATAACCAGCAAGCCCTAGCCTTCCAGCGCAAACTCGAAGGGCTAGGAGTCAAGGTATATCGTCACTTTATGATTCCGGGTTACCCACACGATGTTGAAAAGATCGTTTCCGACCAGGGCTACGGTCGCAATGAATATGTGGAAACATCTCGTGATCTGATTGTGGTCACTGCCCCAGGTCCAGGTTCTGGCAAAATGGCCACCTGCCTATCTCAGCTCTACCACGATCACCAGCGGGGGATTAAGTCCGGTTACGCCAAGTTCGAGACCTTCCCAATCTGGAACTTGCCACTAGCTCACCCGGTAAACGTTGCCTATGAAGCGGCTACCGCCGACCTAGACGACGTCAACATGATTGATCCTTTCCATCTTGAGGCCTATGGTGAAAAAACCGTAAATTACAACCGTGACGTGGAAATCTTCCCAGTACTAAATCGCTTGTTCGAAAAGATCCAAGGCAGCTCACCCTACAAGTCACCAACTGATATGGGTGTCAATATGGCTGGGCTATCTATTAGTGATGATGAAGCATGTCAGGAAGCTTCCAAGCAAGAAGTCATTCGCCGCTACTACCATGCGCTGGTAGCAGAACGTCGCGATAACCTCCCAGCAGAGCAGTCAGAACGTATCGCCGTACTGATGAGCCAGCTTGGGGTCAATGCTACAGATCGTCCGGTGGTTTCTCCGGCACGTACGGTGGCAGAACAGACTGAAGCTCCAGCTGCAGCAATCGAACTTGCTGATGGCACTGTGCTTACCGGTAAGACCTCAGAACTTTTGGGTTGTTCCTCGGCGCTCTTGCTCAACGCGCTAAAGTACTTGGCTCAAATTGATGACGACGTGAAGCTCTTGTCGCCTGGGGCGATTGAACCAATCCAGACGCTAAAGACTCACTCTCTAGGTTCAAAGAACCCACGTTTGCACACAGATGAAGTATTGATTGCTTTGGCTGTGTCCGCTCAATCTGATGATAAGGCTCGAAAGGCACTTGAACAGATTGACAAACTGCGTGACGCCGAAGTGCATACCACCACCATCCTTGGTTCGGTAGATACCGGAATCTTCCGCTCGCTGGGGGTAAATGTAACTTCAGAACCCGTTTACCAAGGCAAGGGTCTTTACCAAAAGTAACCCACGGTAAACCATAGAAACCAATAATAGTTTGGCCCGGTTGCAAGCAACGCAACTGGGCCAAACTATTTTAGGTTTATAACCAGTCTTTCTTTTTAAAGACAATGAACAAGATCAAGGAACTGAGCAGCATTGAGCCAAGGGCCGCTAGGTAGCCATACTCCCAGTGCAACTCCGGCATGTTATCGAAGTTCATGCCGTAAATTGAACCGATAAGAGTTGGAACTAATAGAATCGCGCCCCAAGAAGAAATGACTTTCATGTCTTCATTGCGCCGTTGATCCGCCAAGGTCGAATTAACTTCCAGAATCTGAGTGAGCATGTCTCTAAAGTCGGCGATGCGATTAACTACTCGAGTTAGATGGTCTTCCACATCGTCCAAGAAATCTTGGGTTGATTGTGGTCGATCAAGCCCGGTGAAACCGTATTCAAGATCTTCAATCACTTCAACTACTGGATTCATCGCGCGCTGTAAGTCAATAACTTCGCGGCTCAAACGATAAATACGTTCTGGGGCAGTGGGGTCACCAGAAAATACCTGACGTTCAATTTCATCAATATCGGTCTGGATATCGCGCACAACCGGAATGGAACAGTCAACCACATGGTCGAGGAAATGGTAAAGCACTGCTTCAGGGCCGGCTTGCAATTGTTCCGCGTTAGGAACTAGCTTGCGATAACTCCAAGGTTTGGGGCGAGCCAAGCGTTTGCGCACTACGATAAACAAATTGTCAATATGAACAATATGTAGTTCGGTAAAATCAACGCTCTCTGCTTCATCATCATAGACAGGCCGCGACAGCACCATAAATAACGCCTCTGAATGGCGTTCGATTTTCGGTTGCTGACCACCAGCGACAAGGTCTTCAACCAACAAGGTATTTAGATCAAGTAGGCCAGCTAAATCCATAATTTGTTCAGTCGAAGGCCGGTCCAAAAAGAGTAGGCCTATCCGGCTTCGATTGGCATTGGGAGCATTCACGAACTTAATGAAATCGTTAATGCTCTCCCAAGACGACTCATGGATCGGCATCCCGTCATCGAACACAAAAGCTGGATTTCCCTCGGCTTTACCGCCGCTAACCCCGACACCAGGATTGTTAGTCACTCTTAAGGTAGGTGTAGTTCTGGGCATTCGGTTAGTGTCTTTTGCGATGCGCATAGTAAGCACCTCCTAATAGTGGGGCAAAACGAAACGGGGACATTATCCTAGTCTATGTTAATCGAGGACGTATAAGAATGTGGGCCTAAACCCCAAGGTTTAAGCCCACATTCTAAAATAAAGCTAGTTAAGCTAAGCTCACTTCTTCTTGGTGAGGAACTGGACGATAGTAATCAAGATGACTGCGCCCAAAATTGCGGTCAAGAAGGTGAGGATTAGACCAGCGCCTTCGGTGTTTACGCCGACTAGGCCTAGCACCCAACCACCAATCAAGGCGCCCACGATACCAACAACAATATTAAGGAAGATGCCCTGGGAGGCGTCAGTACCCTTAATTTTCGAAGCGATCCAGCCTGCTAGACCGCCAACAATCAACCAACCAATAAAACCTAGTGCTCCAGGCATGTTACTTCTTCTTTCTTCTTGCTTGCGAAAACGCCTACCATTATAGAGGACTTTTGGCCTAAAATCAAGAAAACCATAAGAAATAAGCCAAAATTTTAGTTTGTTTCGTGAAAGTTTTTGCTGTTGATTTGTTTTAACTAGGGGTGTTAAGGGGAGGGGGTGAGTGTGAGCTCTGTAACTAACTGTGTTGCTGGCTTGACACGCTAGGTCGTTGGAGTGCAAGCTATTGGACATGTTGAAACGAATGTTTAGCTGACTGTACGTCAGCCCGAAACCCCGCCGCTTTGCGTGCTCACCAGCATTCGGAAATTCTCTGCCGTGCAGTCAGGTTAATCGCCACTGGACGGCTTTTTTGTACCCAAAAAAGCCTCGAGAAAAACCTCGCAAGTCCAGGCCAGCTGGAAAAAACCAAAACCAACTGACTTAAAGGAAAATCATGACTAACAACTACTCTTTCGATACTTTGCAGATCCACGCTGGCCAGGAACCAGATCCCGTTACTGGTGCTCGTGCATTACCTCTTTACCAGAGCACTTCCTTTGTGTTCGATACGGCGAAACAAGCCGCGGATCGCTTCGCTCTGAAAGAACTTGGACCGATTTACACCCGTCTAAATAACCCCACTACTGAAGTCGTGGAAAACCGGATTGCTGCGCTTGAAGGGGGAGTCGGAGCAGTTCTCGCCGCATCCGGCCAAGCAGCTGAAACCCTAGCAATTCTGACGATTGCTACTGCCGGCGATAACTTGGTGGCTTCACCTTCGCTCTATGGGGGTACCAAAAACCTGCTAGCAAACACCCTACCTAGATACGGTATCACTACCAGATTTGTCGATGATCCCACCGACCCAGAGGCTTGGAAGGCCCTAGCGGATGAACGTACCGTGGCTTTTTACGGAGAAACAATTCCAAACCCCAAAGGCGACATCCTCGATATTACCGCTATTAGTAATGCGGCCCATGAAGTTGGTGTCCCGCTAATTGTTGATAACACGGTGGCCACACCTTACCTTTGCCAGCCGTTGAAATTCGGGGCAGATATCGTGATTCATTCTGCCACCAAGTATTTAGGTGGACACGGAACCTCGGTTGCTGGTGCCATTGTTGATGGTGGTACCTTTGACTTTGGTGCCGAACCAGCTCGATTCCCGCAGTTTAATGAGCCCGACCCTTCCTACAACGGTTTAGTCTACGCCCGTGATCTAGGGGCCGAGGGCGTTTTCGGGGTAAACCTCTCCTTTATCCTGAAGTGCCGAGTCCAAGGGCTGCGCGATCTAGGCCCAGCAGTTTCGCCAACAAATGCTTGGCTTATCTCCCAAGGGATTGAAACTCTTTCTCTCCGGGTTCAGCGTCATGTGGAGAATGCTTTGAAAGTTGCAGAGTTCTTGGCTGCTCGTGATGACGTACTATCGGTTAACTACTCATCGTTGCCTCAGTCCCCGTATTACGCCCTCGCCCAAAAATACACGCCCAAGGGTGCTGGCGCGGTAATCAGCTTCGAAGTTGCTGGTGGCAGTCAGGCTGGAGAAAAATTTGTTGATTCATTACAGCTATTTAGCCATTTGGCCAATATTGGAGACGTGCGTTCACTTGCCATCCATCCAGCGTCGACTACTCACTCACAACTGGACGAAACCGCTTTGCTACAAGCTGGGATTAAGCCGGGAACCGTGCGCCTAGCAGTTGGGATTGAAGATATCAAGGACATTATTGCTGACCTCGAACAAGCATTTGCCGCACTCCATAACTAAGGTTTGAAGGTATCATCTTTGAAACCTCTGGGACGGTGGCAAGTAGCGAACTTTGGATCCAAAGCAGCGATTGCCACCGTCCCAACCAGACATAAGTTTGATCAAAGCTAGTGCTAGCTAGTCGCACAGGAAGAAAATAATGGCGCAAATATCGGTAGAAAATAACCTTCCCAAGGGAGCAAAACTTTGTTCCGTAGGAGATTTAGTACTTGATTCTGGACAAGTGCTGCCTGAGGCGCAATTAGCATACGAAACCTGGGGCACTTTGAATAGCCAACGAAGTAATGCGGTGCTTTTACTGCATGCTCTAACAGGAGACTCACATGTTAGCGCGAGCGAAGCTAATCCGGCGCAAGGCTGGTGGGAAAGCGTGGTCGGGCCCGGAAAAGCGATTGATACGAATGAATATTTCGTTGTCGCCGCAAATGTGCTTGGCGGCTGCGCGGGATCAACTGGACCGGCATCATTGCATGCTGATGGGAAACCATGGGGGAGTAGATTTCCGCAACTCTCCACCAAAGACCAAGTAGCGGCTGAAGCTCGTTTAGCGCAACATTTGGGAATTGAAAAGTTTTCGGTAATCGTGGGTGCTTCATTGGGAGGCGAACGTGCTTTCGAATGGGCTGCCTCCTATCCAGAAAAACTAGAAAAACTAATCGTAGTAGCCAGTGAACCCGCAACCAGTGCCGATCAAGCTGCGTGGGCCCATATGCAATTGCGGGCGATTGAATTAGATCCAAACTGGCAAAATGGCGATTACTATCTCACCGGACGGGTTCCCACTGGTGGTCTCGCCCTCGCTAGACAAATTGCGCACAATACCTATCGCGCTGCCAACCAACTTCAAGAGAAATTTGGTTATCAGGCGCAAAAGGGAGAAAACCTGCTGGCAGGTGGGCGTCGTGCCGTTGGGTCTTATCTTGACTATCAAGGAGAAAAGCTGGTAGCCAGATTTGATGCCGGTAGCTATGTGGCAATTACAAAAGCTTTCTTGAGTCACAATATCGGACGAGGGCGAGGGGGAGTTGAACAGGTTCTCACGCAGATAAAGCAGCCAACGCTTTTAATCAGCGTCAGCAGCGACCGGTTGTTCCCGATCGAAACCGCACAGCAAATTGTCTCCCTAATGCCCAACGCCAAACTAGCAAAAATTGACTCAGAAATTGGACATGATGGTTTCTTGGTAAACTCCGACCAAGTGGAAAGTGCAATTAAAAACTTTTTAAGCTAATTATCAAATCTTCACTTAACCTGCGGTAGGCTTAATAGAAAGCAAAAGCTACCGACGGGAGCGAAGATGACTCGCAAAACGATACCAACGGAACAAGAGCAAATCCAAGAATTTAACTGGTTTGGTAAAGATAGGGAGCTTAAAGTAGGCGTGATTGGCTGTGGAGCCAGAGCGCATCTAGCACTTAATGCCGAAAAGGTGGATCCGAATGCGCACCTAGTAGCAGTCTGTGAGCCTCATCGATTAGCTGAAAAACGCATCCAAACCAGGTTGAAGCGCCAAGCTATTGACCATCCATTGTCAGACATTGAACTAACCGCGACCAAGTCCGACGATGCCGCGCCGATCTATCACTGTGAGACTCTGCCGGAGTTAATAGCTTCAGGAATCGACGTGGCTTTCGTGCTCAGCCCAGATGATACGCATGCTGAAATTACTTGTGAACTATTGCAGCAAAAGATTCCCGTATATTTAGAGAAACCGTTAGCGATCACCATGGAAGGGGCTAATGCGGTATTAACGACCGCCTACGAAACAAAAACTCCCCTTTACGTAGGACATAATATGCGACATATGCAAGTGGTCCGACAAATGCGTGAAGAAATTCGCAAAGGCACTATTGGCGAGGTTAAAGCAGTCTGGTGTCGTCATTTCGTCGGAGCCGGAGGTGACTTCTACTTTAAAGACTGGCATGCCCAGCGAGAACACGTAAATAGTTTATTGCTACAAAAAGCAGCTCATGATATCGATGTCATCCACTGGCTAACCGGACAACACTCCACCGAGGTAGTAGCCATGGGAGGCCAAACCCTCTATCACCAAGTCAAAGATCGCGCCAGGCACGAAGATGAACTGATGTGGGATTGGTATTCAAACGATAACTGGCCACCATTAAACCAGACTGGGCTAAATCCCCAAATGGATGTTGAAGACCTATCCATGATGCTTATGAAACTCACCGGTGGGGTCTTCGCGAGTTATCAACAATGTCATTACACGCCAGATTACTGGAGAAACTACACGGTAATCGGTACTGAAGGAAGAATGGAAAACTTTGGAGATACCCAAGGGGGAGTAATCAAGATCTGGCGTCATCGGATGGGCTATCAGGCCGAGGGCGATCTAGAGATTCCGATTGTCGGTGATGAAGGTGGCCATTCGGACGCAGATTTATTAACCGTAAAAGAGTTCCTTGAATTCGTCCGTACGGGCAAAGCCTGCGACACCAACCCGGTATCGGCTTGGCATGCGGTAGCTGCCGGGATTGGCGCTACCAACTCAATACGGCACGGTTCTACTCCCCAGACCTGGGATCAGTTACCGGCGGCGTACCTTACCTACTTTGATAAATACACGAATCAATAAAGAAAAGAATCAAAAATGGATATTCAAAAACCAACTTTTGCAGCTTACGGAGATTCGATCGTTTCTGGATATTTGCGTGGGGGCGCGCCAGATACCCGTTTTAGCTCCATCTTGGCTAATCGTCTCAAGCTTAATGAAGTGAACTTTGGGCACGACGGCCTCGGCTATTTGGCTCTGAGAGACGAGCAGGGATACGCTCCAGAAGGACTAGACTATCCCGCCGAAATAATGAAAGTAGAACCTGACTTCCTGCTAGTCTGCTTGGGAGTCAACGATGTGCCGCTGATGAAAACTCACTCGGCCGAGGTCGCCGACCGGGTCTCAGCGGAGCTAGGCAGAATCGGTGAACTTTTTGCCTCAATCCCAGTGCTCGTTACCATGTACTACCCTGGGAATACCTTGGGAGAAAGAAGTCGCCAATTAGTTAATTGGATTGCCAGTGATTGTCAGCGAAATGGCTTGAACTTTAGCGATAGTTTCGTTGGCCCATTCAAACAACAGCCCGCGTATTACTCCAATGATGGCATTCATCCATCTGTTAAGGGACATTTGGAATTGGCTCGATTAATCGAAGATGAAGTCTCAAATCTGCTTCAAAAGTAACAACGAACAGAAGATACAAAAGTTCGGCTATCAGTTACACTAGGAAAAAATAAACTACTTAAAAGGAGACCGCATGGCCACCCCACATATTGCCGCAGAACCTGGAGATTTCGCCCCAGCAGTACTAATGCCTGGTGACCCAAAGCGAGCCGAACGAATCGCTCATCTGTTAATGGAAGATGCCAAACTAGTGACAGACGTGCGTGGCATGATGGGCTTCACCGGCACCTGCAACGGCAAACCTCTTTCGGTAATGGGGTCCGGCATGGGTCAGCCATCCGCCACTATCTACGCCACTGAATTATTCAGCCAGTACGGGGTAGAACGAATCATTCGTGTTGGTACTTGTGGTGGTATCGCCCCACAAGTAAAGGTTGGCGATGCTATTGTTGGGCTAGCGGCGCACACCGACTCAGCCATGAACTCCTTGCGGATCCCAAATGTTCACTTCAGTGCAGTCGCTGATTTTGAACTTGCTAGAGCTGCGGTTGATGCTGCGCCGGCCGATAAGAATGTGCATGTTGGCGCCATCATTTCCCGTGATCACTTCTATCTTGAAGTTCCTGGTCAGACTGAAACCCTGGCCAAATATGGTGTCCTTGGGGTAGAAATGGAAGCTGCTGCCCTTTACGGTGCGGCAGCCGAATTTGGAAAGCAAGCTTTGACCGTGCTAACGGTTTCTGATCACCTATTTGATCACTCTTCCGATATGACGGCTCAAGAACGTGAAGAAAACTTCCACACTGCATTGACTATGGCCGTGGCGGCAGCTCACTGCTGAATCGATTTGTAAAACGTGTGGGCTTAACCGACTAAAAGTTAAGCCCACACATTTTGTAAGCATTTAGTTAAAACGATTTCTGGTTTCCCATAACGCCACTGCCGTAGCTGCCGCGACATTAAGGGAATCAACGCCTTGGCGCATCGGAATTCGTACCGTGGAATCAGCGTGAGCGATCGTTGATTTTCTTAGGCCGTCGCCCTCGGTTCCCATAATTAAGGCAAGCCGAGAGTTCGGAGATTGAACTGTTGGAGTTTGAGAAAATTCATCTAGCGATATGGAATCATCGCTTAAGGCCAAGGCGGCTACGTGAAAGCCGGCCTCTTGTAGGATCTGAGTGCGAGGCCAAATAGGCAACCGAGTCCAAGGAACTTGGAAGACCCCACCCATAGAAACGCGCACACTCCGACGATAAAAAGGGTCCGCACAGTTGGGCGTCACTAGGACTAAATCGGTGCCGAGGGCGGCCGCACTGCGGAAAGCAGCACCGACGTTCGTATGATCTACTAAGTCTTCAAGCACTAATACTCGCTTAACCGCAGGGTTCGCCAACATCTGTTCAGCAGGTAGTAACTTAGGGCGTGCCATGGCTGCAATCGCCCCACGATGGAGATGAAAACCTGTTAACTGTTCTAAGGTTTCTTCAGATCCAACAAAAATCTTGACCGAAGTTGATTCAATCGTTTTGCCGAATTTTGCCAGCAAAGTTTCAACTTTCGGTAGCCAGTGAGGCGAGAGAAGAAAACTGATTGGCTTATGTCCCGCAGTGATTGCTCGCTCCATGACATTGAACGATTCTGCTAGGTAAACTCCCCATTCGGGCTCCAACTTCTTCCGTAAGGCCACATCAGTCAAGTTGGTATAGATCTCTAAATCGGGGGAGGAAAGATCAGTAATCTCAATCAGCATGATTTATATTTTGCCACTTTTATGAGAATTTAGGTTTTAATGCGGGTTTGTGCTCGACACTCTGACGGCGAAATATCCTCTTCCAAGAGCTGTTTTAGCTTGTATCTTTTAGCTAGCTGAGTGAGCATCATCTAAGTCGAGCGTGGCTGGGACGCTACTGTTCCCATTCCAACTTGTCCACAACGTAAACGAGATTATCGCGGAGTTTACTTCTCTGCTTCATAGGCTGGAATAACAGTCGTCAATGAAATAGGAGAAAGCAATGAAAGAACTACCCTTTAATCAATCTAAACCAGTAGAACAAATATCAAAGCCATACCAGGGATGGACAGTAGATACAGGGGTCTTTGAGCTAGTTCGTCCATTTTTAGCACTCACTCAATGGGAGGCTAAGAATCTAAAGCTAGAAAATGGCGTTCCGAGTCAGCCACCCTCTTTCGCACATTTTGACGAAATCGGGATTACTGAAGTCAGAAAGCTACAAGGTATCTTGCCTCAGTTTGCTCGTAGTGAAGCTCAGAACTATGCCCCTAATACTGCTGAATTGTTAAAGATGGTAGAAAATCATCCGGAAGCTACCCTCTACGGATATTACGTTGGCCCACAGCGAGGCGATGAAAGAATTACTTTCGAAGGATTCACTGTCTACGGTTTTAAAAACTGGAAAGTTCCAATGGAATATAGCCGAAGCCGTTATCGCGAACTGTGGCAAGAGGTTTGCGAAACGCTCGAACTAGAGAATAGCGATTATCCTCCCGACGAAATCAGACTTTCTGGTCGAATTAATCATAAAGGCGAACCTGAATGGGTGTTCTGGTGGGACTAACTAGCCGACACAAGGTAAAATTCAGCCTGTGTATAGCCAGTTTTTTCGATACGTATTAGTCCACACCGATGCTGAATGGATTCATCGACTAACGATTAAGTCCTTGAAAGCAGTGTCTGCTTGTGCTCCGCTAGAGCGATTCTTGAGCTCTCGATTCTCCAATCGGGTTCGAATCGTTCCGAAGCCAACTTATGGTGAAGGAGTATTCGATCGTCCAGTTCCTTCTATGATTGGCCTCGCCGCCGGTCTCGACAAAAATGCTGAGGCGATGATTGCCTTTGACTCCTTCGGCTTCGGCTTCGTGGAGATTGGTACAGTTACCGCCCAGCCACAGCCGGGGAATGAAGGCCCTCGTCTATGGCGTCATCCTTCGATTGATGCTATTCGAAATCGAATGGGCTTCAATAATGATGGAGCAAAGCAGGTTGCAAAACGTCTTGCTAAGCTTCGGTCAACCGTTCGAGGCCGTCAAGTCGTCGTCGGTGCCAACATCGGGAAAAATAAGGTTGTTCCTGCCTCACTGGCGGCCGAGAACTACGCTGAAACTGCAAAAGAATTGGCACCTTGGGTGGACTATTTGGTAGTTAACGTTTCATCTCCAAATACCCCCGGATTGAGGGATCTCCAAGCCGTGGCGGAATTGGAGCCCATTTTGCAAGCTGTTAAGACCACCGCGGATCGTGCTGCAAAGCGTGACCTGCCAGTATTCGTCAAGATTGCCCCAGATCTAGCAGATGAAGATATTAAGGAAATTTGTCAGCTAGTTAATCGCACCAAGTTGCGGGGGATTGTGGCTACCAATACCACGATTAATCATGAGCTAGGTGAGGGTGGTCTGTCGGGACGTCCTTTGACTCAGCGTGCAGTAAACGTGGTTCGTCAGGTAAGACACGAGCTAGCTGCTGACAAGAAGATTATTGGGGTCGGCGGCATCTGGAATGAAGTTGACGCACTTCGAATGATCGAAGCGGGCGCTGATCTTTTAGAGGTTTACACCTCGTTTATTTACCAAGGACCTGGCTGGTTAGCCCGTTTGAACCAAGCGCTACTGAAACATCAGAAATAATTTAAGGACACGTAATGTCGATTTTTTCCAAATCGGAGCAAGAGTCTCCAGATCCCGTTGAAAACAACCAACCTGCTAACCAAAAACATGGCAAGAAGGGACGACCGACGCCCAAGCGCAAAGAAGCTGAAGCAGCTCGGCGGAACCCAATTGTCCCTGCTGATCGGAAGGCGGCGAAAGCACGTTCTAAAGAGTTAAAAGCACAAGAACGGGCCCGTCGTGATGCCGAATTCATGCGACAGCAGCAAGCAATGAGAGACGGCGATGAGCGTTACATGCCTGCCCGCGAAAAAGGGCCAGCTCGTCGATACATTCGAGATTACACTGACTCGCGTTGGACCCTTTCTGAGTTCGTAATGCCAGTGGCTTTGATCGGTATGATTGCTAGTTTCGCTTTGGTGTACTACCCATACTGGCGAAATATGCTAACTATTTTTATCTACGTGTACCTTTTGGTTTGTATCTTAGAAGGATTCTTCGCCAATCGAGCAGTGCGCAAAAATATTGCGACCAAGCATCCAAAATGGGATCTACCACCCCGTACCGGTTGGTATCTATGGTCCCGAATGATTATGCCTCGGCCTCTACGTAATCCACGTCCTCAGGTCAAACGTGGCGAAGATTTAGATCGATAAGTAAAGGATTGCCCTTATGCCAAGCACTTCAGAGTTACGAGCAACTGTCGCACAACAGTTTCCTGAGATTGTTGAACGTTTAAGTGAACTTATTAAGATTCCGTCTCTTTCCACCTCATCTGCAGATCCAGCACCTTTAGCTCACTCTGCTGAAGTGGTTAGAGATATGTTCCTTGATTTGGGCTGCGAAGCTCAGATTCTCTCAGTGCCTGGTCCTGATGGCTGGCAGGGACGACCAGCAGTGGTAGCGACCAAGATAGTTTCGGAATCGGCACCTACCGTTCTCCTTTACGCCCATCATGATGTTCAACCTGGGGGAGAAGCAGAATCATGGAATACTTCGGGCCCCTTTGAACCCGAAGTGATCGGTGATCGTCTTTATGGTCGTGGTGCTTCTGATGATGGCGCCGGGATTATGGTTCACTATGGGGCATTAAAAGCACTTGCTGAGGATTTACCAGTTAATATCAAAATTTTTATTGAGGGCGAAGAAGAATCTGGTTCCCCTTCCTTTAAGAATTTTGTTAAGACCTACCAAGCTGAGCTGGCAGCTGACGTGATTATCGTTTGCGATTCGGAGAACTGGAAAGTTGGGACCCCGGCAATTACCGCCAGCTTGCGAGGGGTAGTAACTCAGACAGTCACCCTCAAGGTACTCGATCATGCCGTGCACTCTGGTATGTATGGGGGGCCGATTGTCGATGCCGCAACTTGTGCCGCTCGCCTAGTAGCCACTTTGCATGACGATAACGGGGCAGTTGCGGTTGCTGGTTTGGATCAGGCGTATGAGACTGAACTTGACTATCCAGAAGATGAATTGCGAGAAACTGCCGGTGTCGTTCCTTCATACCAGTTAACTGGAAAGGGATCATTAGCTTCACGTTTGTGGCAGCAACCAGCAATTAGTTTGATTGGGATGGATATTACTAATGTAGCCAACTCTTCAAACACAATTATCCCTTCTGCCACCTTTGTTTTGTCGATGAGAGTCGCACCTACCCAAACTCCCGAGTCTGCGAGGGAAGCACTGCTTACTCATTTGACCGAAAATGTTCCGTTTGGTGCTGAAATCGAGTTTGGTGAGTATGATCTCGGGCCTGGTTTCAACGCCAAGTTCGATACCAAGAGCATGGAGAACCTCTCGTGGGCGCTGGCAGCTGCCTGGGAAACAGACCCAGTGGTAATCGGTATGGGGGGATCTATCCCCTTTATCTCGGATTTTGCGGAAGTATTCCCGCAAGCTGATGTGCTTGTTACTGGGGTGGAAGATCCTATGACTAACGCTCATTCAGAAAATGAGTCGCAAAGTTTGCCTGACTTACAGAATGCAATTTTGGCTGAAACTTTGCTTTTGCAGCGTCTAGCAGAAAAGTAGTATTTAGCAGTTTAATGTCACAACGATTAAACGTCGGAACGAGCGGTACCTGTATCTTCTTCGATCCATTTTCGAGTGAAGAAGGACAGGGCTGGCTCACCCAAGAAGAGGTAGTCTCTGCTTGGAATCAGCAGGCAAAGAGCATTGCAATTTTTGATCTGCCGAGGCAGTCGAAGCTTGCTGGATACCTTCCAACTTGGTTAGAGTCAGATGAACGTTTTCCAGGTGGATATTGGTTCCTTCCACAGCTGTGTGACAGTGAGCAGCTGGATAAAAATCTGCTGGGGATCAAGCAAGCCATCAAATCCGGGCAGGCTGCAGTTTTAATCTGTTCTGATCGAACCGAAAAGGAATCAACTCAATATTTCTTTTCCAGACTCGTCGAGCTTGTAGCTGACGATCAGTATGAGATTAGCTCGCTAAACGAAATGCTGTCCTACGTTACTTTGGCAACTACCTCAGAACGTTTAATTTCTCAACCAGATCTGACAGCCGATGAGAATAGCTGGAAGACAAGTCAACAAGAAATTATCGCTTCAGTCTCATCATTGCAAAAAAGCATCAAGCAAACCGAACTAACTTCCCGGCAGGGGATAACTGGTCTGTTGGCAGCGGGGGGAGGGCTTGCCGCCATCTGGCAGATGCAAGGAAATAAAGTTGTAACTTACTCGGATTTATTGTTAACGCATAATAAAATCCAAGAGGCTATAGGAAAAGCTGATCTTTGTTTGGCAATCACGCCTAATCTCAACCCTTGGGATACTTATGATTGCACGCACTTAGAAGTACAACCATTTTGTGAAAACTATGGGCTCCCATTCGTGATTGTTGCTGGCGATCTAAACCTCTCTAAGTACCAGCAAACCTCGTTAGGAATCGATCAAGCGTATGAGTTGCCCCACGAAAAAATAGCGCAAAAACAGATGATTTCGCGCCTAGGGCGAACATGGGGCAATTTATCGAAATAGGCTGAGAAGTTGCATTAGAATCGAACAGATAGCCAGAGTCTAATATAAGGAATTGTGATGGTAGAAAGCTCTCAGAACCCCACTCACGAAGTAACACTAACCGACCAAGCTGCTGCCAAGGTTAAGGCCTTGCTTGAGCAGGAAGGAAATACTGACCTTCGACTTCGAATCGCAGTTGCTCCTGGTGGATGTTCTGGTCTTCGTTACGAACTTTATTTTGATGATCGTATGCTTGAAGGAGATGCGATTCGTGATTTTGATGGGGTTGAAGTAATCATCGATCCAATGTCTGTCCCATACTTGGCAGGAGCTACTATCGACTTCGCCGACACTATCTCTAAGCAAGGCTTTACCATTGACAACCCAAACGCCAAGGGCTCATGTGCCTGTGGCGATTCATTCAACTAAGAGGCAAAGGAGCCACCCCAGTGAAAAAGATTAAGTCGTTATCGATTATTGCGCTAGCTGCAGCGCTAACACTATCTGGTTGCGGCCAAAGCGCCACCACCGGTTCATCGGAATCCAGCGTGGAAGCAGCCGCAACTGCGGTAGCAACTCCAGTTGATGGTGATATGCCAAAGGTTGAAGGTGGCGACGGGGCAGAACCTGTTATCCACCCAGCTAAGGGCAAAGAACCAACCGAACTAGTTTCCGAAGTTCTTAAAAAGGGCGATGGTGAAGAGATCAAGCCAGACGATACCCTCAAGGTAAATTACCTTGGCCAGCTCTGGAACGGTACTGTTTTTGATAAATCGTACGGTCGTGAGCCTGCCACTTTCTCCCTCGACGGAGTTATCACCGGCTGGAAGAAGGGCCTTGCTGGTAAGCATGTTGGTGACCGTGTCCTCTTACTTGTCCCAGCAGCCGATGGCTATGGTGCCGCAGGTAGTCCTCCCACCATTCCAGAGAACGCTACTTTGGTGTTCGTAGTTGACATTCTAGAACGCAAGGATGCCGCCCAAGCTGCGGAAGAACAAAAGCAGCAGGAAGAAAAGGAAAAGGCCCGTCAGGAAGCGATCGAAAAGCTTCTACCAGAAGTTGATAAAGCTGGACAGGAAGCCTTGAAAGCAGCTAAGCCTGTTGACTTTAAACTTCCTGAAGGTATTACCATTGAAAATAATCAAGATGGTGCTCCGAAGATCACTGTCTCCAAGGATGCGAAACTTGATCAGGACGACTTGCTAGTTAAGATGCTTGACGGTACTGGTCCAGTTATCGGTAAAGCAGATCCTTTCCTCTGTAACGTTACCGTTGCCGCTGAAGGGCAAGAGCAAACCACAACCTGGGGGAATAATGGGCGTACTATTCAGCAGGCACCTCCAGCTGAACAGATGGGTCCTGAGTTCGTTGATGCTCGCGTAGGTTCGCGTATTGCCCGTTTGCACAAGAACGAAAAGGGTGGCGTAACTGTTAGCGTTGTTGACATTATTTCACCTATTCCTGAAGCGCTTAAGAAGCTTCAGTAAGCAAAATAGACTTAAATTAGTTTGGGGACCAACCTATAGGTTGGTCCCCAAACTAATTTAACTAACCGTAATAAATTGGAGGGGGCTATGTTTGTAGCCCCCTCCAATAACTTAGTTTGTCTAGAATCAGAGATTCACCAAGCTGCCGAATGAGTCACGTGCTTGCGCAAAACGCTGACCAACGTTTTCCCAATTCACGATCGACCAGAATGCCTTAACATAATCAGCCTTGACATTTAGGTAATCCAAGTAGAATGCATGTTCCCACATATCAAGCATGAGTAGTGGCACGGTGGCTACAGGGACGTTGGCTTGCTGATCGAACAACTGGAAAATAACCAGCTTCTGAGCGACTGTATCCCAAGCTAGGACAGCCCAGCCAGAACCCTGGATCGAGGTAGCGCAGGCAGCAAAGTGCTTTTGGAAGGCTTCGAAGGAGCCAAAGTATTCATCGATCGCAGCCGCGAGTTCGCCTTCTGGGCCACCCTGATTGGCAGGGCCTAGATTTGTCCAGAAAATTGAGTGGTTTAGGTGGCCACCCAAGTTGAAGGCTAGGTTTTTTTCGAAGAGGTTAACTGCAGCAAAGTCATCATTGGCACGTGCAGCTTCCAACTTTTCAAGCGCAGCATTTGCGCCTGCAACATAGGCAGCATGATGCTTATCATGGTGTAGTTCCATGATCTTGCCCGAGATAGCAGGCTCAAGCGCGGTGTAATCGTATGGGAGTTCAGGGAGGGTGTAGACAGTCATGAAAATCCTTTCAACTTATAGGACTGTAGTCCCTACTATTCTGACATACCTAATGTGCATAAGATGCATTTCTATACTCTTCTAACCAGTTAGCGAAATAAAAAGCTGATTGAATCGTCTTAACTACCCAAATTTGCTTCAAAAGCGTAAAATATGCACAGTAGTAACTCAATGTTCCACAAACTAGTTTATGCAAAGGGCTCCGATGGCTGAAAATACTAAAGAACTGAACATTTTGGTGTTTAGCGACGATGTTACTTTCCGTGAGGACGTTAAAGCAGCGGTTGGTCTTCATCCATATGCAGGTAGCCCTGAAGTACGTTTTGTCGAAGCTGCAACCGGTCCTGGTGTAATCAATACTTTTGCAGACAATTCTTTTGATTTGGCTATCTTTGATGGCGAGACCAAAAAAGACGGAGCTATGTCAGTAGCTCATACGATTGCTGAAACTATCAATCCTGATGAGGTTCCGCCAGTAATCTTCGTAGTGGCTCGACAGCAAGATGAATGGCTTGCTCGTGGCGCTGGAGCTGCATCTGTAGTTTTAAAACCAGTAAATGCGCTGAAGCTACAAGAAGAAATAGCTAAGCTTTTGAAATAGTTTCAAGTGGTTATGGGCGGGGCAATAGCTTCCCGCCCATAACTATTTCTTTTTACCAGTGACGAAAAAACTTCCGATAAAGAATATAGCTAAGGTTAGATAGAGGATTGTAGCTGCCCAAGCTGGGAGGGTAATTCGCCACCAGCCCAGAAGCACTAGCGTAATTAACAAGATCGCACTAATTATTAACAGCAACAAGCGTATTGAAAATTTTATTTTCACTTCTTCGCGGCTGGGATTAGGCGCAAGGAATCCATCATCATCTGGAATTGAGAGGGCGTAATCTCGCGGACCAGACAAGATGGAAGCTTGGGCTTCGAGTTCTTCGTCTAAGTCTTGGGTTAAAGCGGCAAAATCACGTTCGATGCGTGCTTGCTCTGCTTTTCTTTTTTTCTTGCCGAACATGACCTCCATAATAACGGTTTTAGAACTATAATTAGAACCTACTGTGTTGACCAATCAGGAAGTGCCATGTTCTATCGTTTACTTAAACTTATCGGCGGACCGATTCTGAAAGCGATTTATCGTCCATGGATTAAGAACGCGGATAATATTCCAGTTGATGGTCCGGCGATTATTGCCTCGAATCATTTGGCTGTTTTTGATTCGGTGTTTTTGCCCTTAATGTTGAAACGTGAAGTCGTTTTCATGGGCAAAGGTGACTATTTCACTGGTAAAGGTTGGAAAGGCAAACTAGTTGCCAAATTTATGCGACTAGTGGGGACTATTCCAGTTGATCGAAGTGGCGGGAAAGCCGCAGAAGCAGCTCTAAATGCGGGCTTGGCCCGTTTAGCTAAAGGTGAGCTTTTTGGAATCTATCCAGAAGGAACTCGTAGCCCAGATGGCAAATTGTATCGAGGACGAACCGGGGTGGCGAAGTTGGCGTTGCGTTCGGGCGCCCCAGTAATTCCTGTTGCCATGATTGATACCAATGTGGCGCAGCCTATTGGAACGAAGATTCCTCGTCCTAAGCGAGTCGGCATGATTGTCGGTGAACCCTTGGACTTCTCTCGCTATCGAGAACTTGAACGTGATCGATTCGTGCTTCGAGCGGTAACCGACGAGATCATGTATGCACTAATGAATCTTTCTGGTCAAGAATATAGTGATGAATATGCTTCGGTAGTTAAAGCGCGCATGGCGGCAGAAGGTACCTTTAAAGGTCCAGTTCCTACTGGTTCGACTAGGACCAAGGACGTAAAACCGCAGCTTACGGGCGATAATTCCACAGAAAAATCTGTGAAAACTGAAGAAAAATAACCGATAAAAGCGGGTTGAATATCTATTCTGACCCGTGACAAGTACAATAGCAACGAGCACGCAGTGTGCTCCAGCGGTGAGCTCCGCTGAATCAATAAGGAAGGCTTAGAGAAACAATGACGGTA
This sequence comes from Boudabousia tangfeifanii, assembly GCF_001856685.1. Taxonomy (GTDB): domain Bacteria; phylum Actinomycetota; class Actinomycetes; order Actinomycetales; family Actinomycetaceae; genus Boudabousia; species Boudabousia tangfeifanii. The sequence goes on along the minus strand of NZ_CP017812.1, from coordinate 1,171,720 downwards.
CGTCGTGTTGCCCTACTAACTGCGGGCGGTTTCGCCCCTTGTCTCTCATCCGCAGTTGGCGGATTGATTGAACGCTACAACGAGATTGATCCTAGCGTAGAAATTATTGCTTACCAGAATGGTTACCACGGTCTTCTTACCGGTAACTACGTGGTTATCGACGATGAAGCTCGCGCCAAGGCCGGCGTGCTACACCGTTTTGGTGGCTCGCCAATTGGTAACTCCCGTGTGAAGCTAACCAACGCCAAGGACCTAGTCAAGCGTGGATTGGTGGAAGAAGGCGTTGATCCGCTTGAATTTGCTGCTAACCAGCTAAAGAAGGATGGTGTGGACGTTCTTCACACCATTGGTGGCGATGACACTAACACCACTGCGGCTGATCTAGCTGCTTACTTGGCGGAAAATGACTACCAGTTGACCGTAGTTGGGTTGCCCAAGACCATCGACAACGATGTTTTCCCAATTCGTCAATCATTGGGCGCATACACTGCTGCCGAAGAAGCAGCTGAGTTTGCTCAAAACGTGATTGGTGAACACCGTTCGAACCCACGCATGCTCATTGTCCACGAAGTTATGGGTCGTAACTGTGGTTGGCTAACTGCTGCTGCCGCTGCTGACTACCGTAAGTGGCTAGAAACCCAAGAATGGGTTCCTTCCATTGGTCTTTCGAAGGAGCGCTGGGACGTTCACGCTGTATTCGTGCCAGAAATGAAGATCGATCTGGATGAAGAAGCAAATCGTTTGCGCGCCATTATGGACGAACTAGGTAACGTAAACATCTTCCTCTCCGAAGGTGCTGGCGTTCCTGAAATCATCGCTGAGATGGAAGCAAATGGTGTTGAGGTTCAGCGCGATCCATTCGGTCACGTCAAGTTGGACACCATTAACCCAGGTAACTGGTTCGCGAAGCAGTTTGCTGAAAAGATTGGCGCAGAAAAGGTAATGGTTCAGAAGTCGGGTTACTTCTCCCGTTCCTCGCGTGCTAACCAGCGTGACCTTGACTTGATCAAGAGCATGACTGACATGGCAGTTGATTGCGCTTTGGCAGGCACTGCTGGCGTGATTGGTCATGACGAAGATGATAACGATACCCTCAAGGCCATTCCGTTCCCACGTATCGCTGGCGGCAAGCCATTCGATATTAACCAGGAATGGTTCCAGGAAATGATGAAGGAAATCGGCCAGCCGGTCGTTCCTGCTGATGCTCCAGCAGGCCACTGAGTCATAACTCATACCTGAATCGGCGTTACAGTACAATAGTCCAACGTGGCATTAGTACAGTAACGCCGATTTTTTGGTATTCTTATCCGCGTGGAAAATAACGAAGAACTTTTAAACGCATGGCGCAAGTACCCTGCCTTGCAACAACCTACCTATCCGGACTTGGATGCCTTGGCGTCGGTAGCAGCAGATTTGCGTACTCGGCCACCACTGGTTTTTGCTGGCGAAGTTGATCGTCTGACTAAAGATCTGGCAGCTGCAAGTCGCGGAGAGGCCTTCGTATTGACTGGGGGCGATTGTGCCGAGACTTTTGCCCAGTCGAACGCTGATCGGATCCGAGCAAAAGTTCAAACCATTTTGCAGATGGCAATTGTAATGAGCTACGGCGCCTCAACTCCGATTGTGAAAATTGGTCGTATCGCTGGCCAATACGCCAAGCCACGATCTGCTGATCTTGAGACTCGAGGCGATGAAGTCCTTCCGTCATACCGTGGTGATGGGGTAAATAGCTTCGAATTTACGCTAGAAGGCCGCACGCCAGATCCTCAGCGTTTGCTTGAACTCTACCAACGTTCGGCCTCGTCGCTAAACCTGATTCGCGCATTTACTCGGGGTGGCTACGCAGACTTGAGACAGGTCCACCATTGGAATCAAGGTTTTACCGATAACCCAGCATACAAGCAGTATGAAGCCATGGCGGTTGAGCTTGACCGTGCTCTGCGTTTTATGGAAGCTGTGGGCGTCGATGGTGAGAACATGCGTTTCGTTGATTTTTATTCTGCGCATGAATCTTTGCTTTTGGAATACGAAACTGCTATGACCAGAACTGATTCTGGTTCTGGCAAGCTTTACAACACCTCAGCACATTACCTCTGGATTGGTGAACGAACCCGAGATCCGCAGGGAGCTCATGTGCAACAAGCCGCTAGTGTACAAAACCCCATTGGGGTAAAGATTGGTCCGACTACCACAGTTGATCAGATTAAGGAATTGGCCTCGATTTTGAACCCAGAGGCAATTCCAGGTCGCCTGTCATTGATTACTCGGATGGGCGCCTCGAAACTAGCAGACAAACTGCCTGCCTTGGTAGCTGCAGTACAGTCGGAAGGTATTCCAGTACTTTGGATTACCGATCCCATGCATGGCAATACCATTACTTCTTCGTCTGGCTACAAGACTCGTAACTTCGGTGACATCATGCAAGAGGTACATGATTTCTTTGGGGTCTTGCAGGCCGAGGGCGCTATCCCTGGTGGGGTCCACGTCGAACTTACCGGTGACGATGTGACCGAGGTAGTAGGCGGTGCCGAGGAACTATCTGAGGAAGCGTTGGCGAACCGCTATGAGACCTTGGTTGACCCTCGATTGAATCACCAACAGTCGCTCGAGTTAGCTTTTGCCACTGCTCAGATTCTTCGCGAGTCGGTTAAACGCTGAAAATAGTCTAAATATTTTGGGGTGGTACCAGACGGTACCACCCCAAAATATGTTCAGGTATTTTCTGCCTAGACGATCTTTAGCGTAATCGTGGCGCCACGTTTAGCTTTTTGACCTCCGGCTGGGTCACTAGTTCGAACTGTTCCGAATAAGCCGCCGTAGAGCTTTTCTACTCGCACTTTAAAACCGGCATCTTCAAGTTTTTGAGTTGCCCTATCGAGTTGCATCCCAAAAGTCTGTGGTACTTCAACTAAATCTGGACCTTTCGAAATTACTAGATTAATTTCATCGGCTCGGAATGCGTCCTTATCTGGGTCGATTGACTGCGAAATGACCTTTCCTGCCGGTACTTCGTCATTAAACTCTTCACTTGTGGTGTACTTAAATACCGATTCGTCAAGGATTTTGACTGCTTCGGGCTTTTCAAGGCCAATCAGATTAGGAACTTTAAAGGGTTGACGTCCTTTAGAGACTACTAGATTGACGGCAGAATCGTGTTTAATGCTTGTACCTGGCGCTGGATCAAGGGAGATAACATGATTTGCGGGGATTTCCTCAGACCACTCTGAGTTAACCTCGCCAACGTTCAAGCCAGCCTTGGTTATTTCTGCTTTAGCTTTTTCAACGTCAGTTTTAAGGACTTCAGGAACTTTAAAGGTTTGTACGCCTTTGGAAATCTCGAGTGAAACGGCACTGCCTTTCTTCACTTCACTGCCAACCTTCGGACTGGAGTTTACGACTTCACCGGCAGGAATATCGTCAGAAAAGACTTCTTTGGTTTCAACCTTTAGATTATTGGCTTCGAGTATGCTGGTGGCTTTGGCTAATGGCATTTTGACTAATGCAGGGATTGTCCGCAAAGAACCTGGACCAGTTTCGTAGTACCACCAGGCGCCTCCAGCTCCACTTCCAGCAAGGAGTAATAATAGTACGAGTGCTATCCACCAAAACTTCTTCTTGGATTTGGTTTCCTTAGATGCATTTTCTTCTGTTGGGCTAGCGTTTTGGGGAAGATTAGAAGCGGTAACTGGCGCAAATGGTAAGGGGTTAGTTTCGCTCGGAATATTGAGACGAGTGGTTTTATCAGCCAGTAATGGAATCGGTGCTGACTGAACCTGAGTTTGATTTGCTGAGCTTGCCTCGCTAATTGCATCCACTTCAGTTTCCCGTCGATGCTGGATCGAGGGCGGAAGAGTTCGCAATAACTGGTCTACTACCTGCTTGGCAGAAAGTGCTGTTTCAAAGCGATCTTCTGGGTCCCGAGCACATAATGCGCTGACTAAGTCATCAATTTCGGTAGGTAGCCATGGAAGCTTAGCCGAGGGCGGAGGGACGTCCTGATTTGCGTGAGCGAAGGCGACATTAATGGGTGTTTGAGAGGAAAAGGGGAGTGACCCGCAGAGCATCTCATAAAGCATTATGCCTAAGGAATATAAGTCTGCGCTCGCATTAGCCTCACCTCGAAGGACTACCTCGGGGGGAACATAGTTAACCGTGCCTAAGACAGTTTGGGTGTTTGCCGCGGAAGCTTCTGAAACGGTTTTTGCTAAGCCAAAATCCGCTATCTTTGGGGTGCCATCTGGGGCAATAAGTATATTTTCTGGCTTGACATCACGGTGAACTACGCCTTGACGATGAGCTGCTGCTAACCCTGTTAAAATCTGGGAAGTCAGCTGTAGGGCCTCTTTGATGGTTAAGGTTTTTTTCGCCAGGAGGACATCTCGAAGCGAAGGTCCCGAAACCAGTTCCATTACGATGAAGGCAGTTGAGTTGAGTTCGCCCTGATCGAAGACGGTCACAATTTGGGGATGAATAAGCTTTGCGACCGAACGTGCTTCTTGATGAAAACGTGTTAAAAAGGTGCCGGTATCAACCAAGTGTGGGTGAAGTACCTTAATGGCGACTTGACGATCCAAGCGTTCGTCTAGCCCCTGATAGACGGTGGCCATGCCGCCGCGTGCTAGTACGCTTAAGACGCGATAGCGCCCGTCTAATAGAACTCCGTTGAGGGCGTCTACTTCTTTGTTTGCGGGATTGCCTGTTTTCGAGTCTGAGCCAGCTTGGGCAGAGGAAATGGTGCCTTCTAAGTCTGAAGGCACGGATCCTAGCGGTTCGTTAGGAGTCATCTTTTGTTCATTTCCCACGGTGTAATTATTACGGTTTTTACTAGCTTTCCCTTATGCCGCGCCGATTTACTAGGAGAAAGCCTATTTTTCGCGATTAATTAACGCGTCACCTAGTTTGCTGAGCTGATCGCTTGGAAGGTTTAGGCTTTCGAGTTGTTCTTGACCGAGCGAGTACAAACGGGCAATACGTTTTTCCAGTTCGGACTTTGCCCCACTTTGGGTAAGCAATTCTTGGATCAGCTTAATATCTTGTTCACTGCGTTTTGACTGGGCAAAAAGTGCCTGGATTTTTGCTTTTTGTTCATCACTACCAAGCGATAATGCAGTTGCAAGTAGGACGGTACGTTTACCTTCAAGTAGATCGCTACCACTGGTTTTCCCAGTTTGGCTTGCGAGGGCGAAAGCACCGAGCTGATCATCGCGAAGTTGGAAGGCCAATCCCCACGGAGCCAAGGCGTCGGCAATTTTGTCGCACTTTTCGGGGGAAAGATTAGCGAGTAATGCTCCCAACTTTACGGGGTCAATCACCGAGTAACCAGCGGTTTTATAGCTGATTACTTCTTCTGGAATCTGGCTCGTAAAATGTTCGTCAAGGGGCAAAGCTTCAGCTTGGAGATCTAAGAATTGCCCAATATTAACTCGAGTACACATGCGATGAAAAGCGAAATTGCCTGCATTTTGTTGTGGATGATCTAAGAAAGATTCGGCAGCTAGCTGATAGGCAGTGCCCAGTGCAAGATCGCCGGCAAGGATGGCTAAGCCTACGCCGAAGTCAGATGGGTTTGGGTATTTCCGTTCACTAGCTACTTGAGTTCCCCGAATATGTGTAGTTGGGCGTCCTCGGCGTAGTAATGAATGGTCGATTAAGTCGTCATGGATGAGAGCGGATGCTTGGAAGAACTCTAGGGCAGCCCCCATTTTCACTAAACGTTTCCACCCTTGTTCGTCAGTTTTGTCATGGCCGAGGGCGTAGCCTGCAAGTAGACATAGGGGACGCAGTTTCTTGCCAGCTAGGGTGGATTCAGTCAAAGCCTCGATTAGAATTTCGGCAGATTGAACAGAAAGCTCTTTGATCCATTGACAACTAGCTGCTAGTTCAGTTTCTACTGCCTGGAGGAAAAACTGTTCGTCACTAATAAGAAACTGTGAATGATCCGTCGAGTGCATGATGTCAGATTAACATGGTCTAACTGGCGATGGAGTCGGATTATTAAGTTGTGCCTCTCTTAGGCTGGGGTGGGAAAACGGCAGGTTAGTAGTGGTTTATGAGGAAAAATTTATGTTAACCGACCAAGAAAAGAGATTAAATAGCAGATTTGGGAATAAAACTATTTTTTCAAGTGTTGTGCTAATCATGAATGGCGCAAAACCAGCGATTATCTTTCGGCAAATCGCGGTTGCGGCATTATAATTGAACGCGTTATTAACGTATAGAGTTATGTCGCCTAGATCACGAAAGGTGATCCGTGTCCGAAACTGTAAAGAAGACAAGCACCACAAAAAGCGCTAAAAAAGCTGCCGGTGCCACTAAAAAGACTACTCAGGCAAAAACTGCCACTAAAAAAGCTAATGCCACTAAGGAAACTTCGCCAGAAGTTGAAGAGGCAGCTAATACCGAAGCTAAAGCCACTAAGGCAAAAACTACTAAGTCGCGTTCAACTAAAGCTAAGAGCGCTCCTGCGAAAACCGCTAGTGTGAAGCAAGCAGTTGAAGCTGAAGAAGGCAAGAAGACTGCTAAAAAAGCACCTGCTAAAAAGAGCACCGCTAGTGGGGCGAAGGGTAAATCCGCTGCGAAAAAGAAGGAAGAGCCGGAGCTAAAAGACGAAAAGCTTGAAGCTCAGACTGAAGATGATCACGACCTAGATTTGCCTGATGATCTTGCTGATTCAGACGATCTTGATGTCGATCTTGACGATGATCTCGACGACGACCTCGACGATGATCTTGACGATGACCTAGACGACGACCTCGACGATGATGAGGATGACGACGAGGACGATGCGCAGGATCAGGCGCGAGCAGACGCAAAGGCGATGGCCCAGGCCTCAAAGAAGGCCGCCAGCTACGTTATCAGCGAGTCTGACGATACCGATGCTCCGGTACAGCAAGTAACGGTAGCCGGTGCTACCGCTGACCCGGTTAAGGACTACCTCAAGCAAATCGGTAAAGTTGCTCTATTGACCGCTGACGAAGAAATCGATTTAGCCAAACGAATCGAAGCAGGTCTCTTTGCGGAAGAAAAACTTAAGCGAGAAGGCGATCTCATGCCTTCCAAGCTCCGCCGTGAACTGACTTGGATTGCTAAAGATGGTCAAAATGCTAAGAACCATCTACTGGAAGCGAACTTGCGTTTGGTAGTTTCCTTGGCTAAGCGCTACACCGGTCGCGGCATGCTTTTCTTGGATCTTATTCAGGAAGGTAACCTTGGTCTGATCCGCGCTGTAGAAAAGTTTGACTACAATAAGGGCTTTAAGTTCTCGACTTATGCGACTTGGTGGATTCGTCAGGCAATTACTCGCGCCATGGCCGACCAAGCTCGAACCATCCGTATCCCGGTACACATGGTCGAAGTGATTAACAAGTTGGCTCGTGTTCAGCGTCAAATGCTGCAGGATCTTGGTCGTGAACCTACGCCAGAAGAGCTGGCTAAAGAACTCGATATGACTCCTGATAAGGTAGTCGAAGTTCAGAAATATGGTCGTGAACCGATTTCCTTGCACACTCCACTGGGTGAAGACGGGGATAGCGAGTTTGGCGATCTAATTGAAGACTCTGAGGCAATCGTGCCGGCCGAGGCTGTTTCTTTCACCCTATTGCAAGAGCAACTCCAGGTAGTTCTCGGTACTCTTTCGGAGCGTGAAGCTGGGGTAGTGAAGATGCGTTTCGGGCTAGGAGATGGCCAGCCTAAGACTCTGGACGAGATTGGTAAGGTTTACGGAGTTACCCGTGAACGTATTCGCCAAATTGAATCAAAGACTATGTCAAAGCTACGTCACCCCTCGCGTTCGCAGGTTTTGCGTGACTATCTAGACTAACAGGTTCATGAAGTTAATCAACAACAAATAAGTTTGGGCCGCTACCGAAACGGTAGCGGCCCAAACTTATGTAAAAGTTAGTGGTTTGAAGCAGTTAACAAATCTGATTGATCTTCAATAATCTGAGCAACTTCAGTAAGAACCGGAGCGTGCTTACGGGCATGGTGAGCGCAAAAGAGAAGCTGTCCGGTCGCTCCAACTTGAACGCGGACGTAGGCCTGAGCCCCACAAGCATCGCAACGATCCAAAGAGCTTAAAGTGGTCTCTGGTTCAGGAGCAGTTGCAATAGTTTTTTCTTCAGTCATAACCCTATTGGAACACGGAGTAGCTAGTAAATAAACGGTAAAACGCTTCCTTTCGCCTCCAGCACAACGTTTTAGTGACGAATCACGTCCTTTTTAGCTCTGAGCTTGGCGTCTTGGTTATAGAAAAATAAAAGAAGTCGGGAAGTCAGCTTCGCATACTTGGTTTCAGCCATTAACCTAGTAACGTGCAGCAAAAGAGTGAAGAATATACCGCTAGACACCTTTCCGTCTTAGAAGGTCTAGAAGCAGTTCGAAAACGTCCTGGGATGTATATCGGTTCTACCGATCATCGTGGGTTGATGCACTGTGTCTGGGAAATCATCGATAACGCCATCGATGAAGCCTTAGAAGGACATTGCTCAGAAATACTTGTTACTTTACACCCAGATCATTCGGTCTCTGTAGCTGATAATGGTCGCGGTATTCCGATCGATACCGTTAAATCAGTTGGTCTTAGCGGTGTCGAAGTCGTCTTCACTAAACTTCACGCTGGCGGTAAATTCGGTGGGGGCTCCTATTCGTCCTCGGGTGGTCTACATGGGGTTGGCGCCTCGGTAGTGAACGCTCTTTCAGCTCGTCTTGATGTGGAAGTAGATCGTGGGGGCAAAACCTACGGCATGTCTTTCCGCCGCGGTGAGCCAGGAGTATTTGATGACGCCAATGGGCGCACCCCAAATTCGCCATTCACTCCCTTTACTGAAAGCTCAGAGCTAAAGGTTGTAGGCAAAGCTAAACGGGGTAAAACAGGTACCCGAGTGCGATTTTGGGCTGATTACCAGATCTTCTCCAAGGACGTAGAATTCGACTGGGAGACATTGGTGGCTAGAGCCCGTCAGTCGTCCTTCCTGGTGCCCGGCCTAAAACTAATCGTTCGCGATGAACGCCAAGAGCCAGCTTTGCAAGAAGAACTTTTGCATGAAGGCGGAGTCGTCGATTTCGTTGATTTCCTAGCTAAAGATGGCCCAGTTACCGATACTTGGCGACTCCAAGGACAAGGTGAATATCAAGAGACCGTTCAGCAACTTGATGATGGGGGACATCTAAAAGCGGTAGAACTAACTAGAACCTGCGAAGTTGAATGCGCCCTGCGTTGGGGAATCGGCTATGACACGAAAGTACAGTCCTTCGTAAATATTATCGCCACCCCAAAGGGCGGCACTCATATCCAAGGTTTCGAACAAGCACTACTAAAGGTGCTCCGGGCACAGGTAGATAAAAACGCTCGAAAGCTGAAAGTAACGGCTAAAGATGGCCGGATTGAAAAGGACGATATCCTTGCCGGTCTTACTGCCGTGGTAACGGTGCGTTTGCCAGAACCACAATTTGAAGGCCAGACCAAGGAAATTCTCGGTACTCCGCAGGTTCGTCAAGTTGTAAATAAAGTCATCACAGATGCCTTAAAAGAACAACTAACCAGTAAAAAGCGCGACGATAAGCAACAGGCGTCAAACTTGCTGGAAAAGATCGTCGGTGAAATGAAAGCCCGGCAATCAGCTCGCTTACACAAAGAGATTTCGCGGCGGAAAAACGCCCTCGAAACATCTTCTTTGCCGGCTAAATTGGCGGATTGTCGCACTAACGAAGTTGCTGATTCAGAACTTTTCATTGTGGAAGGTGACTCGGCGCTGGGTACTGCAAAACTGGCGCGTTCAAGTGAATTCCAGGCTCTTTTCCCGATTCGAGGAAAGATTTTGAATGTGCAAAAAGCATCGACTGCCGATATGTTGGCAAATGCTGAATGTTCTGCAATTATTCAGGTCATCGGTGCCGGTTCTGGACGTACCTTTAATCTAGAGGCGGCACGTTATGGCAAAGTGATTCTAATGACCGATGCTGACGTGGATGGAGCCCACATTAGAACTTTGCTCTTGACGCTTTTCTTCCGTTACATGCGTCCTTTGGTAGAAGCTGGCCGCGTATACGCTGCAGTACCTCCACTACACCGCGTGGAACTTTCAGCCACTGGTCGGAAAAAGAAAGAATACGTTTACACCTATTCGGAAGAAGAACTTAACACCTTGTTGAAGAAACTGGCTCGGTCTGGACGAAAGTACAAGGAGCCAATTCAACGATACAAGGGTCTAGGTGAAATGGATGCCGACCAACTTGCAGAGACCACCATGGATCCCGCAGGAAGAATGTTGCGGCGCATTACCTTGGCTGATGAAGCTGCCTTAGCCAAAGCTGAAGATACCTTCGAACTATTGATGGGATCAGTGGTGGCCCCTCGTAAGGAATTTATTGTCAATGGGGCTAACCAGCTTGAACTTGCAGATATTGACGTCTAGAATGCTGGGCCGTCAGTCCTAAACCCTATTTCCTTGTTAGAATACGAATATGCCAACTTTAGCTGAACGATTAACGTACCCTGATGAGATTGCTTTACCTCCAGCTCATCTGGGTCTCAAATGGGAGCCACTACAGGCTGCCCATGCGCCGGAAGTCGCGGAACTTGTGCGTGATTGTCAGCGATATGACGGAGCAATCGCCTCCACTTCGGATGCCGAGTTGGCAGATATGATCGAGGGCGGTCGTGGCCAGACAGTAATCAAGGCGATTGTCGGATTTGATCACCATCGTAAACCTCAGGCGCTAGCTGCAGTTCGAGTTCCTACTGACGCTACGAAATCGGTACATGCTACGCTCGAAGCTTCCATCGCCCCGACTTGGCGGGGGAGAGGAATAGGACGAGTCGTCCTCGTCTGGCAAGATCATACGGCCCGAAAAATTATTCATGAAACCTACGGAGACCAATCAACTATTGGAGTTGAAATCTCAGCAATCGTGCAGGGAAACAACGACTCAGCTAGGAGTCTTTTCGTCGCTGCCGGTTACACCCCTGAGCGCACATTCGATGTTATGTACGCTGATTTAGCGCGCCCGATTGTCACCTATCAACTCTCACCCGACTATGAATTTGCCTCCTTCCCAGTAGGCGATGAGCGCGAAAAAGTACGACAACTTCATTTAGAAACTTTCAATGACCACTGGGGCGACCAACGCGATTTTAATGACTGGTGGGAAAGTGCCATGGCCAGCCTTGATTTGCGCTGGTCCACCATCGTTAGAGAAAAAGCTACCGGGGAAATCGCCGGATATGCTGTCGTGGCTCGTCCAGTTACCCGTTGGATGCTAACTGGTATCAAGGAACTGTACGCCGAACTTGTCGGGGTCAGCCGTAAACACCGTGGTAAAGGATTGGCTAGGGCGATGCTCTCATATGCGGTAGAAACCGCGCGAGCAGACGGAATGCAACGTTTTGGTTTAGATGTTGACGTCGACAACCCATCCGGAGCCGGCCAAATTTATACTCAAATTGGGTTCGAACCATTAAAAAATTTCACCTACTATACGGTGGAGTTGTAGATGAACCCGCCAAGAAAAGCACTGACGCTACCGCCAGATACTGAACAAATTAAATGGCGATGGATGGCCGAATCCGATGCCAGACTAGTGCACCAAGTATTCAATGAAATCGAAGAGCTCTCGCAACCGTTCTTCCGGACAACGTTTGATGAAGTACATCAGCTATTTACCCAAACCTCCAAATGGCTTGGGATTATCGGGGTAGATCGGGCCGGCCACCCACGGGCATTTCTGCACGCCAGGTTAAAACTGGCTGCCAACATGCAGGTTCCTTGTAACAGTGGAACCCACCCAGATTTTAGAACTTCGGAACTGATTGAGAATATGCTTAACTGGCAGGAACAAGCTGCTGCTCAGTTAGCGTCCACCGTTGGGGTTACCACTGGCTACAGTATCGTCTGTTCTGCGCAATATCATGATTTAGATATTTATTTAGCGGCACTACAGCATCGCAACTATGAATGGACCTCATCATTTCATGAAATGCGAGCCGAACTGGATCCGATTCCGCCAGTCGGCGTGGCAGGTCCACTGATTCAAATCGAACCTTGGAATGCCAATTGGGAAAACCTAGTGCGTCTAGCGGCTTTAGAGTTTGCGCCCGAAACTGTTCACTCTCAAGGTCGTAGCCTCAGCCAGTGGATGTCGAACCGAAACAACTTTGATCCTTCCCTTTCTTTTGTAGCCTTAGATCGGAGTACCGACCGGGCAGAAGTCGCCGGCTTTATCATGACTGCCAAGTACAAAGAGGACTGGGAAATCCTAGGATGGCAAGAAGGATATATTGACCTACTAGAAGTTGGCCCCCAATGGCGAGATGAAAACGTGGGTCGAGAACTAGTAGTTGCCGTCATGCACGCTTGTGCCGAGGCAGGGTTGGCAAAGGTCGCAACTGGGGTCTCTTCCCATCACGAAGCTGCTGCCACTAGGCTCTTTGGCTCCTTAGGATTCGAAGAAGTTTCACAAGAACGAAAATATACTCTCGAAGTCTAACGGTCTACCCCTCATAGAGGGAATATGGCGACGTTCAAATAAGCAGAGCTAATAACCGTGGAAATCTCCTGCTTCCAGTAGCTCGCTGTGACTTGAACTAGCACTGGACTAAGTACACCGGACCTCGATGATAGGGCGGCACTACCAATGAGAGGAAGACAAGCTTCCCATCGCAAAGCAGCTAGTTGACAAATTCCACCCAAGAACTAACTGCGGTGCCCGAACCGTCACGCTTTTCATTCATTGGTGGGAGCGCTACTGGTGCGCCTTGTGCATCTAGTGGACGTGGCTGGGCATTAGTTACCCAAGCACGGCTAAGCTCGCTCTGCCCACTGAGGAAGCGCATGGCTCTTACTCCCATAGTATTGCGTCCCTTTGCTGGGAAGACCGACAAGGGCGTCCATTTAACGGCAGCAATCGGCTCACCAAAGAGACCGCCCTCGTCTGCCACCATGGTCATGGCGTAAGCGTCCTCTTGGTCGGAGATAACGCTAAAAGCGAGGACTTCATCGCCCGATTTCAAGGCGATACCACCCATACCGCCCGCATTCAAACCTTGTGGACGCACCGCTGACGCTGGGAAATGCAGTAATTGTGCCAGTTTGGTAACGAAGACTAATTCGCTCTCATCTGGACACGGTGCCGCTCCAATCACTTGGTCACCAGGGTTGAGGGAAATTGCCTCCCAGTCATCCTTAGAAATCGGGTGTTCACTACGAACCCGTTTAACTACACCTTGCTTGGTGCCGAGGGCGAATGGGGGCGCCTCGGGATCTAGATCCAAGAGGCAGAGCGGCTTGGCACTAATCTGTGGGACCAAAAGATTAACATCCGTACCACCAGCAAAAGAAGGTGCCCCGGTAGCTCTGGGCAAGGTAGGCACAGTGAGGACATCAAGCTTATGAACCATCCCGTCTTCACAAAGCACCCCAACTGTAGCGCGATTTGAAGTGAGCAAAGTCGAACGACGGGCATCTGCGGTCAAACGATCACCCTCGGTAGGTAATTCTTCTTCACCAGCAAAGCGGGCAATAGTTCCTTGCGGCGTCAAAACCAGTTGGCAAGGCTCGTCAGGGACTTCCAGCGGTACGTCACCAGCCTTAACCGTCGCGGCGTCAGCAACCAAAACAGTGCGACGTGGAGTGGCCAAGCGTTTCGCCACTGCACGTAGTTCGATGCCAACTTGAGCGCGACGCTTTGGCTCGGAATCAGCCAGTTCTTGCAATTGGGCAATTTCAGCCAGCAAGTCATCTCGCTCTGTTTCCAGCTCAAGTTTTGCCAACTTAGTTAAACGACGAAGCTGGAGAGACAAAATATGTTCAGCCTGAACCTCGCTCAGCTCAAAGGCTGTCATTAAGCGAGCCTTAGCGGTGGCCACGTCATCGGAGGAACGGATAATGGCAATGACGTCATCGATATCCAGCACCGCGATTAGCAGGCCTTCGACTAGGTGCAAACGATCCTGACGTTTTTGCAAGCGGAATTGAGTGCGTCGCAAAACGACTGAAAGTCGGTGCTCTAAGTAGACCTCCAGCATTCGCTTTAAGCCGAGGGTTTGCGGCTGACCGCCGACCAGCGCGACCGCATTAATCGAAAAGGAGTCTTCTAGCGGAGTGTGCTTATACAAGGAGGCCAAGACGGCATCAGGATGGAAACCGTTTTTTACCTCGATTACCAAGCGAAGTCCGTGGTGTCGGTCAGTCAGGTTAGTGACGGCAGAAATACCTTTGACCTTGCCACTATTGACCATATCCTTAATCTTTTCAATGACGCGTTCGGGGCCAACCATGTATGGCAATTCAGTAACGATAATGCCCATTTTTCGGGGTGAAACCCGTTCAATCGTGGCTTTGGCTCGTGTCTTGAAAGCGCCGCGGCCACTTTCATAAGCTTCTTTGACGCCATCAAGTCCAACGATCTGGCCACCACCGGGCAGATCTGGACCGGGAATAAAACGCATCAGTTCTTCAGTGGTAGCTTTCGGATTTTCCAAAAGGTGGCAGGCTCCAGCGCAGACCTCACCTAAGTTATGGGGCGGGATATTGGTAGCCATACCTACTGCAATCCCCGAAGCCCCATTAACTAAGAGGTTAGGGAAGGCAGCCGGTAATACCTCCGGCTGCATAAACTGATTATCGTAGTTGGGGACAAAATCAACTACGTCTTCATCTAAATCAGCAACCAGATCCAAGGCTGGTTGTGCCATACGCGCTTCAGTGTAACGAGGGGCTGCCGGACCATCATCGAGTGAACCGAAGTTACCATGACCATCAACTAAAGGTACCCGCATCGAAAAGTCTTGGGCTAGGCGCACCAAAGCATCATAGATAGCCGCATCACCATGAGGATGCAATTTACCCATAACATCGCCTACAACGCGCTGAGATTTTACATGCCCTTTATCGGGACGCAAACCCATCTGACTCATTTGGTAAACGATGCGACGCTGTACCGGTTTCATGCCATCACGGGCATCAGGCAGAGCACGAGCATAAATTACTGAATACGCATACTCGAGAAAGGATTTTTCCATCTCAGTCGATACATCAGTATCTACAACTTTAGATTCAACTTTACTAGTGCTCTTTGCCATGTGGTCATTTTCCCTTATTCCACCCGATTTTGTCAGCCTACCACGCCGCAAGAGGGGTTAGACTAGGGGCATGATTGAGCTTCCAGATTCGTTAATTCAAGATATTAATCGTGCCGGTGTCCATCCAAAGCAGTTGATGCACTCCCTGCAACGTGCCCTCGGTACGCAAACCTTGCGAGGATGGTTAGTGCAGGTGATGACTGATCTAGATTCGATGGAAATTTTCCGTCACGTTACCGTGGCAGCTTTTTCTGATACTCACTTTTTTCGGGCACACGTTGATGAGGAGGATGCCGAAGCAATGATTTCGGTCGAGGTCGTTAGCTTGCCTCGGATTCACACGTACCTAGTGGCGGATGCTTATGACACAAAACTCCCTGATAGTGAGCAGCTTTCTGAGCTCAGTCTGCGTTTAAACTGGGGGAGTATTCGTCGTTTTGGGCTTGACCCTAACCAATGTAGTGACCCGAGCTGCGATGCAGATCATGGTTATCAAGGGGTTTCTACGCCGGACGATCTGTTATTGATTGCGAAGCGGAACGTGGATGGACCAGAAGAAATAGCGAAGATGGAAGATTTTATTGCCCAGTTGCTGCCGCGTTTGTTGGCTGCTTCGAAATGAGGCTGACTCGTGACCCTGGCATCAGATAAATGGCGCTCCAGCCTGCAGCGAATTACCGGAACTGAATACCGCGGTGGGCAACTTGTTCAATTAAGTGAAGCGATTATGGCTAGTCTTAGTGGAGGGCAGGCAAAAGACCTAGACTTGGGCACTAGTCAAAGCGTAATGTTGCTCTTGATTGACGGGCTAGGCTTTGAACAATTGCAGCAATTTCGTGCCCATGCTCGCAATCTAGCAGAATTTGTGGGGGAGCAGATGGGACTCTCTTGCGTTCCCGCGACTACCACTGCTGCTCTCTCAACCACTTTTACCGGAGAGCTACCGGCGAAACATCGGATGCTCGGCTACAGTTTGTTCGTCGCAGAAAAGCGTTTCAATCTTCTGAATTTTAATGATGCGCCCATGCCCGCGAAAGAATGGCAGGCATGTCCAACTATTTTCGCGGAGCTCAACTTACTAGAGATTCCCAATCGAGTAGTGCTAGCACCAAAATACCAAGGGTCGGGATTAACTGAAGCACTTTTTTCTGCGGCCGACTTTATCCCAGCGGCTAATGGTGAACAACGTGTAACTGCGCTAAAAAAAGCTAGCTATTTACCCGGTTTCACTTATGGGTACTGGCCAGAAGTCGATCATGCCGGACACCACTACGGAGTTGGTTCCCCACAGTGGCTCGCCGCCCTGGAACAGACCGATAGCGAATTTGCGCAACTGCGGCGGCAAATGAATCAAAATTGTCGGCTCATCTTGGTTGCTGATCACGGTATGGTCAATTCACAGCCTGATCATGCCTTTGATCTAGCTTCGGAGCCACACCTTGCAAAAGGGGTGAAAACGATTGCGGGCGAACCAAGGGCGGTACACGTCTTTGCCAATGAGACTAAGGAAGTTCCAGATTTAGTAGCCCGGTGGAAAGAAAACCTAGGCGAGTACGCTTGGATTTTATCGCCAGAAGAATCGCGAATATTACATGGTGGCCAGAGTGAGTACAACGGTGATTTTCAAGTTTATTTTAAAGAAAACTACACTCTAGGTGACAGCCGTTTCCAAAGTCCCCAAATGCTCTCTCTAGCAGGTGTTCATGGGTCGTTAACCGTAGCAGAGATGCAGATTCCACTAGCTTGGGAGTAAGTGGCCAGTCTCTGTTTAGGTCAAGTTGTTTTGCTACTTGCCGCGCCCGAAAATGATGTCGTCCCACTGCGGGACAGAAGGACGCCCTCGTTTAGTCCGCTTAGGGGGTGTAGGTTCTGTCTCCGGCGCTGAGGCCGACAACCCTTCCATGCCAGGGAGAATACCGGTTTTGGGTTCGTCATCTTCAGCTTCGGAATGTGGTAGTTCTTCGACTACCTTTGCGGCTGATTGAGTCGCACTATCTTCAGAGTCGAGTGGGGATGTGAGTGGAAGCTCAGTAGTAGCCACAGCATCCTCCTGAGCTGGCGCAGACGGTTCAGAGGACATGACCTCAGGCTTTGGAAGTGGGGTGGGCTCCTCGTCAACGGGGATCAAGTTAGCTGTGGTGTCTTCCGAGGTTTCAGTAAGTACTGATTGTCGTTGTCCTCGGCGGGCTGCTAGCCGATCTAACAAGCTAAGAGTCTGACCATCGATGGGTTGTGGCGCAGCGGCCTGATGGGCCCGGTTTGGTGCGGGAGGAAGTACACCGGAAGTTACCGAAGTTTCGGTTAACCAGCGAGCTTCGTCATCCAACGCAGTTAAAGTATGGTGACGCTGATCAAATTCCCACGTCGCCTCTAACTGATTTGCAGCTTGAACGAATGAAACTTTAACTATCCAGGGTTGGTGGCCAGTCCGGGTGGCATCCCACGTGATAGAAGTCGGGTCGACACCACGCGTAGCGAGACGATTCGGCACCAATTCACCAGCGGTGGGGCTTTGCCGATCAGAACCAATGGTGGTCGCTTTGGCTAGATTCGCAATATAGGCGCGTTCACCCAAAATGACGTGTTCGAACTGTGCGACAGTTGCCTGATCCACCTGGTAAGAAACAGCGATTTCTGCCGGAGTCATCCCTGCGCGCATCAAACGCTGCATATCTCGAGGGGTGAGTTCACTCTGCTTATTAGTTAACGAAGCCAGGGCACGACGTTCTGTGCGAACTAGCTGACGAAGCTGATCATCAATCGTGACGGTGTAACGTACACCCTCTTCATCAGTAAATACCAAATGCTGCTCATCGCTGTGCAAACCTAAAAGTTCGAGTTCACGCATGATTCCTCCATTGTTGTTAGGAATAGAGTGTCACGATTTAGCGAGAGGAAAAATGAATCGCACGGAGTGTCGGAAAATCGGCTAATTTTCATTTGACATTGCAATCTTGGCCGCAGGTGGCTATTATGCGAATCACGTTTGCAAACAGAACAACTGATTCGGAAGGACATTCGAACAATGGCAACAGATTACGATGCCCCCCGCAAGAACGAAGATGAAGAATCGACAGATTCGATTGAAGAACTGAAGTCGCGACGGAGCGATGCCGGTTCGAACGCCGTCGATGAAGACGAAGCGGAAGCAGCAGAAGGCTTTGAACTTCCTGGCGCGGATCTTTCTACTGAAGAGCTAGCTGTAGAAGTAATTCCACGTCAAGAAGATGAATTTACTTGCTCAGAATGCTTCTTGGTACACCACCGTTCGCAACTAGCGCAGGTCGTCGACGGTCTCCCAGTTTGTGCTGAGTGCGCTGAATAGTAAGCTATTTTCTGGTCGCCAAAGATGAGGAGCTAACCATGGGACTTTTTTCTCGTAAATCTAAAGCAAAAACCGAGCCAAATGAGCCCGAAACCGCTGAGACGGTAGCTGGAAAGTTGCCTGAAGAAGACGAGAGGCCCAAGCTAGAAACTCCTTTTGTGCCAGATAATACAGTCGGGCCTAAGAGCTTAGGCCTCGGCGAAGAGATTCCTGATGGGTATGGCGACCTCGGTATTTTAAAAATCAAGGCAGTACCCGGAATGCAAGTAAATTTGGGTTCCGAGGACGAAACTCAACCTCCTTTCCATCAGGCAACTTTCCTGATTCAGAATTCGGCAGTGCAAGTAACCGTTTTCGCAATTCCCAAAGGCGAAGATGGCTGGCAGAAAATTAAGAGCCAGTTGGCAGAAATGTTTGCAGATCGTAACTACTTGGTCAAAGAACGAGAGACTCGATACGGTCAAGAATTATTCGTCGAGGCCGAGGTCAGAACTCCCGACGGCCGCCTCGGAGTAACTCAGATGCGAGTTGCCGGGGTGACCGGTGAACGTTGGGCATGTCAATTCACCGTTTACGGGCCAGCCGTAGATCCCGAGAGTGAATCGGCTCAGAAACTCGATGAGTTCCTTGATGAAATGTTGATTAGTCGAGGCAATACACCGATGCCACCATACCGACCAATCGCCTTGACGCCGCCACAGTTGTTAAATGCTTGATTTAACATGTTTGAATATCTAAATCAAAGCACAGCAAGGCTACGTCATCGTTGGAATAAACACCGTGAAGATCGCCGTGCCAGCAATGACTCGGAAGAAAGACAGCTAGCCAAGTTACAAGATCGTGTGGGCGCGATTCCGATGCGTGAGGCGAAGAATCGGACCCCAGTAAAAGTAGCTGGGGTAATTCAATCAGTGACCTTTAACTCGAAAGAGCAATCCTACGGGCTCAGCGCCGTGCTAACAGATAAGACCGCAAGCGTACAGTTGCTATGGATGGGGCGAAAAGAGATTCCTGGCGTGATCCCCGGAGCAAAACTTGTTGCTCAAGGGATGTTGGCTAATGTAAACGGTCTAGCAACCATAGTTAATCCCAAGTACACGCTGCTACCGATTGAGGAATATTAATGAGTGAAGCTGGTATGCCCTTAGAAGACAGCTCTAACTTGGAGACTAATGATGAAGTGGAAGGTATCTTACCGGCAGGAAAACTTGGCCAACAAGTAACCCAAGAAGAGTTTTCTTGGCAAAGTGCTGTTGGCGGAACTAGAGGTCTGCTCGAAACCACCTTGCCAGGGGTCGGCTTTATCTTCGTCTACGTAGTGGCACAGAACCTGAATCTGGCATTGGCCGTAGCACTAGGTCTAGTAGCCCTATTCCTAGTCGTCCGGTTGATTCAAAAGAGCCCCATCAATTCGGTTTTATCAGGCTTTTTTGGCATTTTAATTGGTGCCATCTGGGCATGGAAAAGTGGTGACGGGGTACATTTCTATACTTTTGGGCTCATCACTAATGCGGTAGAAGCCTTGGTCGTCGGTGGAGCTACCCTAATCGGTTACGATCCAGTTTCTTGGGGTCTTAGCTACGCCGGTCTAGACCTACCATCAGGTTGGAAAAAAGTAGAAAAGTACCAACCACTTTTGAAAGCCTGCCGGCAGGCTAGCTGGCTACTAGCTGGCATGGGAGCGATTCGGTTAGCGATTGAACTGCCCTTGTGGTGGTTTGACTATGTGGTCGCTTTGGGAACCGCCAAACTCATTCTAGGATTGCCGTTCTTCGCCCTCGTTATCTGGCTTATGTGGAGTATCGTTACCAACAGCCTAAAGCGCTTGGGACTACGCTAAGAAGCTCAGCTAAAACAGGCTAGCTAAGTCTAACTAATAATTTAGGAGTGGAAAAGCACTCCCAAATCTTTACGCTTTTTCCTCGTTATTTCTCTTCGTAGTCACCATTTGTGCGATAGCGTCAATCGAATCTGGCTGATCTCTAGGAACCAAGAAGAGCATTTCATCTTGTTCTACCAAAACCGCATCAGCTTGTGGGGCAATCGGACGACCATCACGAAGCAGCGAAGAAAGGACAATCCCCGGAGGCAAGGCCAAATCACCAATTCGCTGATCGGCAAGGATTGATCCTTGCGGAATGACCACCGCGTAAAGATCAACTCGTGCCGCATTGAACGTGAAGATACGAACTGGGGCACCGGTAGAAACTGCTTCTTCCACCAATGCGGTCATCAGACGAGGTGTTGAAACTGGGACATCAACGCCCCAAGTAGCATCAAACATCCATTCGTTTACATAGTTATTGACTCGGGCTACCACTCTCGGTACCCCAAATTCGGTTTTAGCTAGCAAGGAGATTACTAGGTTTGCCTTATCGTCACCGGTCGCAGCCACAATCACGTCGCACTGGCCAGCCCCAGCTTGCTCCAAGGCCTCAGGTGAACATGCATCAGCCAAAATCCAGTCTGCCGCAGCCACCGAAGCTACGCGTAACTTACTTGGCTGCTTGTCGATGAGAGTAACTTCGTGGTTATGCGCTAAAAGTTCACGAGCAATCGAACGCCCAACTGAACCTGCACCAGCGATTACGATTTGCATAATTTCTAGTCTTCCTTTTGTGGGGTTCGTTGTAAGCCACGTACGGCCGCAACTCGGGCCGATTCATGTACCGCAAAAAAGACTTCATCGCCTTCTTGGAAAACCGTTAGCTCATCAGGGATAACGCCCTCGGAAAGACGACGTAGGAAAGCAACCTTGGTCCCAAACTCACGTTCGAACTCGGTGATCCTGATGCCAGTCCATTCCTCGTTA
Source organism: Boudabousia tangfeifanii (assembly GCF_001856685.1). GTDB lineage: Bacteria > Actinomycetota > Actinomycetes > Actinomycetales > Actinomycetaceae > Boudabousia > Boudabousia tangfeifanii. The sequence continues at coordinate 1,150,507 of NZ_CP017812.1, read as the reverse complement.
ACTTCTTCATGCACAATCTGCATATCAGATGGGGCATCATTAAAAATTACGTCTGATTCAGAGGGAATCATCCGTTGCAGCATTTCAGAGGTTGTGTACTTGACTGTGCCGACGGTCGGGATCCCCAAACGTTGGTATAAAACTGCTCGTTGTGGATCATAAATACGAGCCACAACGCGTTCTACCCCAAAAGTCTCGCGCACTACGCGTGCCGCAATAATATTTGAATTGTCGCCGTTTGAAACTGCCGCAAAAGCGTAAGCCTCTTCGATTCCAGCTTGGCGCAGAGAATCACGATCGAAACCTAAGCCAGTGACTCGTCTGCCATTGAAGTTGGCGGGCAAACGACGAAACGCATCCGAGTCGCGATCGATGACCGCAACCGAATGACCCATCTGATCTAACTGTGAAGCTAAAGAGGACCCAACACGTCCTGCTCCCATAATGACAAAATGCACAAAAAGAGCCTACCTGAGACTCACCGTAAGCACAACAGTTTCGAAACTGCGCGAAGCAGACTAGAGTTAGACACTGTGCATGAACTTTTGACTTCAGTGAAACGAGTGTTGGTAGGGCGTCCGCGTCGAAGTACCGCCCTCGCCAAAACACTAATGCCGAAACGTATTGCGTTTCCGACCTTCGCAGCTGACGCACTTTCGTCAGTAGCCTACGCGCCTGACGAGATTTTGCTGACCCTAGCGTTGGCAGGTGCCTCGGCCACCATGGTTTCGCCTTGGATCGGCCTGATGGTAGCGATTGTGCTTGCCGTCGTCATCTTGTCATACCGTCAAACAGTGCATGCTTATCCTTCTGGGGGCGGCGACTACCAAGTTGTCACTAAGAACCTAGGAAGAAAACCCGGCCTAATCGTCGCCTCAGCCCTCCTAATTGACTACGTGCTGACCGTAGCCGTATCAATCTCTTCGGGTGCGGCCTACTTGACTACCGTATTCCCCAGCCTAGATGCCTACCGCACCGAAATTGCGATTCTGGTTGTGCTCTTGATGGTGCTGGCCCACCTCAGAGGCGTTAGGGAATCTGGAACCGGATTTGCGATCCCAACCTACCTTTACCTTTTCTCCCTAGCTAGTTTGGCTGCGGTAGGTTTATGGAAGGAAATGGATGGCACCCTTGGGGTGGCAGACTCGGCGAAATATGAAGTTATTGCGACCTCAGATTTCACCACCGGGCTGACTGGTATCTTAGGCGCTTTCTTAGTAATGCGTGCATTTACCTCAGGCTGCGTAATGGTTACTGGGGTAGAGGCCGTTTCTAATGGTGTGCCATCTTTCGAACGTCCTAAGTCAAAAAATGCTGCCACGACACTAGCGCTTTTGGGCCTGATCTCAACCGGCATGCTGTTGGCTGTCCTGCACCTTGCTAGAATTACGCAGGTTCGTTTCGTTTCAGATCCTGCCACGCAGCTCCTTCTACATGGACAGCCGGTACCGGAAGGAACCGTTCTCGATCCTGTGATCGGCCAGCTTGCTGGGGTAGTCTTCGATGGTCACCCACTAGCTGTATTCCTAATCTCAGCAGCTGCTGGGCTAATCCTTTTGCTAGCTGCCAATACTGCATTTACTTCATTCCCCGTATTAGCTTCAGTGCTTTCCAGAGACTCGTTCTTGCCTCGCCAGCTCTATAAACGAGGTGACCGCCTTTCCTACTCGAACGGCATTTTGGCACTCGGCGGCGGCGCGATTGTCCTGATTGTGGCATTTAATGCGCAAGTTACCAGCCTCGTACAAATGTACATTGTGGGGGTATTTATTTCGATCACCATGTCGCAGTTGGGCATGATTCGTCACTGGAACCGCGAACTAAATGAAGTGATCGATGCTCGTAGTCGGCAAAAGTATCTGCGGGCTAGGTTGATAAACCAAATTGGCCTAGTCCTAACCGCGCTAGTGCTGGTAGTTGTTTTGTTCACCAAATTCGCCCACGGTGCTTGGCTGGCATTATTGCTGATGGCTCTGCTTTACCTGATGATGCTCGGCATCTATAAGCACTACACAAGAACCTCGAACGAACTCAAAGTAACCAACCTATCTGCAGCACGAGTACTACCCACCAGGATTCACGCCGTGGTTCTAGTATCGAGTCTGAACAAGCCTGCTATGCGTGCCATTGCTTATGCTCGTGCAGCCACCCCAACTTCAAGCGAATTGCTTTCGGTGCTAATGGAACCGCAAGATCTTCCCGCCTTAAAGGCGCAATGGGAAGAAGCCGCGCTGCCGATGCCATTGACCTTCATCGATTCACCGTATCGTGACATTACTGGGCCTGTCTTGCAATACATTCGTACCTGGCGTCGACGTAACCCAAGAGATCTGGTCGTTGTGTATATTCCCGAATACTTAGTTGAGCATTGGTGGCAAAACATTTTGCACAACCAAACCGCACTACGACTCAAAACTCGTTTGCTATTTACCCCAGGTGTCGTAGTCTGCGCCGTGCCTTGGCGACTAGGACATGAAAGCCGGAAGACCTCGCTAGTGCGTATCGTTAACAATGACCAGGACACTGCTGGTAAGAAGGAACAAGCTTGAGCAAGTATCGACGCCCTCGGGGCAAAAAACCTAGTCCGCTAAAACTAGGAGAGGAACTCCTGACCCTAGAGATAACTGGAGTTGCCCATAAAGGGATGGGAGTTGCGCACCATGAAGGGCAAGTGGTGTTTGTCCGCAATGCCCTTCAAGGGGAAAAAGTTTTGGCTCGACCATACGCCAAAAAAGGCAAGATTCTTTTCGCTTGGGCAACCAAAATCCTCAAATCTAGTTCCCAGCGAACCGCCTCTTATTGGGCAGATGCATATTTGCCCGAGGAAGCTCCAGCTGGCACTCTCTTGCCAATCGGCGGGGGAGAACTATGCCATCTCACGCCCGCAGGCAGTCTTGCTTGGAAACAAGAAGTACTCAAAGATACTCTTCGACGTGTTGGTGGGAGCCAAACCTACCTCAACGCGGAAAAGACCTTTATCGATGAGCGGCCGCATTTTCTTCAGGTAGAAACCTTCCCCAGTGGGCGTAGTCGAGTAGAGTTCATGATTTCCTCTAACCTACGACCAGCCATGTACCAAGTTGCCAGTCAAACTTTGCAACCAGTTACCCAGTTTCCCCTTGCCACCGAGGCGATCCGCGCCCTCGACTTTTTTTCTGCGCAAAGCCGATGGCAAAAACTTTGGAAACCGCAAGATCGAATTCGCGTAATCGATACCTTAGATGGTGTTTTTGTCAGAATCGGAACTCAGTGGCATAACCACTTAGGTGAAGCAATCGAATTGACCGAAGTCACCTATCCCACCGAGGACGGGGTGGGTTTAAAAGCGAGTCCAGACGGTTTTTGGCAAGCACATATTGAGGCTCCGAAGCTACTCACTAAAACAGTAAAGCAACTCCTTCGCGGTGTTGAGAGAAAGCATGTGCTAGAGCTTTTTAGCGGTTCTGGGCTACTGAGCACAATATGGCTACAAGATGGTGCAATAGCTAGTTTCACTACCGTCGAGGGCGATCCTACTGCCACCAACATGGCGCGCAAAAATCTCGCCGACTATATCGCCGAAAAAAATCTACCAAAACGTTCCTACCGGATCGAGGGCGGATACATAGACGGGGCAGCGGTCGCAAAACTGCTAGCTGAATTTCCGCCAGCAGAGCTTAAAAATACTTTGATCTTGGCAGACCCTCCCAGACAAGGGCTAGAGCAAGGCTTACAAGCAGAACTTGCCCGACACCCTGGACCGGTACTGTTAATCAGCTGCGATCCCGCGGCTTTTGCACGAGACGCAGCGGCACTTTGCGAACATGGTAAAGAGCTAAAGCAGCTTATCGGTCTCGACATGTTCCCAGGTACCTACCACTTCGAAACTATCGGGCTTTTTCGCTAAAACAAAGTCGGGTATCAATAGTGAAACCATTGATACCCGACTGAGTGGATCAGCTAGTTTAGACTCAGAGGTCTAGAACTCGACTAAAGAATTCAAGCTCCTTGGCGAAGATACGTTCAACCGTGGACTTTTGCTGCATAGAATGCGTGTCGTCTGAAACCAATTCCAAAGTGACCGGCACCTTGGCAGCTTCCAGCTTCTGAGCGAACTCTTGGGTCTCGACCAAACTAGAAAGGCCCTCGTCCTCGGCCTGGAACAGCAACACCTCAGCCTTAATATCTTCGGCATGAGAAATCGGGGAGCACTCCACCATAGTTTCTGGTGAAGGGCCAACCAAACGTTTGATTAGATAGGACTCAAACTTGGAAGTACGCGATTCCACTCCTTGGAGATCCCAGAAACCGGAAACTGCACTAACTGCTTTGAAAATATCAGACTGCCAAGCACAATTCATGGCAGTAAAGGCGCCAGAAGAGAAACCACGAACGACTACCCGATCGGGATCAACCAAACCTTGCTTAACCAAGTGATCAACGCCTTCAATCACATCAGCAGAGTCCATTACACCCCAACGGCCGTTTAGCATCTCACGATACTCACGACCATGACCGGTAGAACCACGGAAATCCACATCAAAATAAGCAAAGCCCCGGGAAGTCCAGAACTGTACTTCCCATGACAAGCCCGTCTTAGCTGCGGTGGTAGGGCCGGGGTGGACGTTGACGATTACCGGAGGTAGCTCGTTCTGTGGTGGCAAATACCGGAAGTTTTGGGGAGCGTAGAAGTATCCAAACACCCGCTCACCGTCGGTTGATAGCCAGCTGACTTCTTGAGCCTTAGAAATATCACGTTCGTCTAGCTGTAAATCAGCACTATTACGGATAACTACCTGCTTAGAACCTTGCATCTCAATGATGGCTGGTAGATTTGTCGGCGAATCGCCCAAGAAGACCAGACGGCCACCATCACAAGCTACATTGCCGAAAGGATTCCACTTAGTGTTCGCTTCCTCCAACTGCCCGTGAGCAAGATTCAAAACACCCAAACGCTTGGAACCACCTTGAGTCCATGAACAGAAGACTTCCTGCATGGAAAGATTGTCGTAAGTATGCAAACCTAAACGCCAATGCGGAGTTGAGAACGCCTTAGCAGACGGATGCAAAACTCTAGTCTTAAGGTGTTTGGCAAAACTGCCCGCTTCGTCAGCAGTAAAGTCAAATCCCTCAGTGCGATAGAAATTTGCCCAGCCTGAAGCATCATCGATATGCAACAAATCGCCAGCTAATGACCAGCGCGGCTCATAAACACAAACCTCTGGGCGATCAACCAAGGTGATTTCTTCAGCTAAGGCACCCGAAAAATCGAGCCGTCCCACATGTAGCTGTGAAGTCGTCCAAGGCATATGGGGGTGATACCAAGTAATCCAAGCCAAGCCTAGACCATCAGGGCTGAGGGCAGGGGCAGCGACAAAGTCTGCCTCAGAGAAGATCTCAATAATAGCGTCTTCATCTCGCGCGCCAGAGCCATCAAGAGGGATTGCTACTAAGCGGTTGCCAACTTTTTCATGGTCATGACCATGACGGTGGGTTTCTTCAACGGCGTAGACTAAGCCACGAGTAAGGTCGAGCTCGAAGTCACCATATCGGTTGATATAAGGCACAGTAAGTGGCACCATCGTGCGCAATGGATCATTAAGATCAAACTTGTAAACTCTGCCATCGCTGAGCTGATTAGCGACAACTACGCCCTCGCTGACTGCGTAGGCTCGGCCACCATACTCGTTAACGTTGGTCCGCACATCCATCAGCTGATAGTCGGGGGTCATCGGCAGGACTTCCCCAATCACTCCGTCGGGAGAGCGGCTCAATAGAACGTGGCGACCGCCCTCGTTCATGCGCTGTTCTAACCAATACGTTTGTGCTCCATCGATTCTCAACCCTGAGATCTGAACACGACGCGAAGTTAAAGTAGTAGGAGTGAGGGAGGATTCCCATTTTCCATAAGGGGCGGAAGTGAGCGTATGCATTGCTAAGCCCTTTCTATCGCTAACAATAATGTAATAAATATTACTTCATTTGCGACAATCTAGGCAAAGACTCCACGAAACTGAAGTGATTTAGGTACAATCATGACTTTAGACCTCAAACTTAAACTTTGAACCATGGGAGAACTATTTTGGCTGATGAAACTGCCTCATTCCCACAGCCGGGAAAGCTGTTGTGCCAGATGGGAGATACCCTTAAAGTCAAAGATCTAGACGCTGCCAAGAAGGCTCAACTTGCCCAAGAAATCAGGGACTATCTAATCGCCGCAGTCTCACAAACTGGCGGTCATATGGGGCCAAACCTTGGAGTAGTTGAACTAACTATGGCGCTTCATGCGGCTTTCGAAAGCCCCAAGGACACCTTACTTTTCGACACTGGTCACCAAGCCTATGTGCACAAGCTTCTGACCGGTCGGCATGATTTCTCTAGTTTGCGACAAACTGGAGGTATCTCTGGCTATCCTTCTCGTGCCGAATCGAAGCATGATGTTATCGAGAACTCCCATGCTTCGACTGCGCTTTCTTGGGCAAATGGAGTGGCACTGGGGAAAAAGCTAAACCACGACGACTCCTATACAGTTGCGGTCATCGGGGATGGTGCCATGACCGGTGGGATGGCGTGGGAAGCCTTAAACAACATTTCAGCATTGAAAAAGAGCAAGCTCATTATCGTGGTAAACGATAACGGGCGCTCCTACGCGCCCACTGTAGGCGGACTATCGCATCACTTGAATACGATGCGCACTAACCCCAAATATGAACGTACCTTGGCGCAGATAAAAAGTATGCTGCTATCCGCCGGACGTGGGGGAGAACTCGCCTACGACGCTTTACACTCCATGAAGAAGGGGCTCAAAGACTTGGTTGCCCCGCAAGCTATGTTTGAGGATTTAGGGCTGAAATATCTAGGGCCATTCGACGGACACGATCTTAACGTCCTCGAGACCGCTTTTAATCAAGCAAAGACCTTGGGGGAACCAGTCATCGTTCACGTAAGCACCCAGAAGGGTCGCGGATACGTGCCGGCAGAAGAAGATGTTGCCGATCGCTTCCATGCCGTTGGAAAAATTCACCCAGAAACTGGGCTGCCAGTGGCGCCCTCAAGATTTGGGTGGACGGCAGTGTTTGCTGATGAAATTGTCAAAGCCGCCAGAGTTAATCCAAAACTGGTTGGTGTCAGTGCCGCCATGATTGCCCCTGTAGGTTTAGCCCCTATGCTGAAAGAATTCCCAGATCGAGTATATGACGTGGGAATTGCTGAACAGCATGCTGCCACAATGTGTGCCGGTCTTTCGTATGCGGGTTACCATCCCGTCTTTGCGGTATACGCTACCTTCCTAAATCGCGCCTTTGATCAGGTCCTATTCGATATCGCCTTACATGGTGAATCAGTTACCATCGTCTTAGATAGAGCTGGCGCAACCGGTGATGATGGAGCTTCTCATAACGGTATGTGGGATTTAGCTTTATTTAGATTGGTTCCAAATCTAGCAGTAGCCGCTCCTCGGGACGAGGAAACCCTGAGGGCCGTACTGCGTGAAGCATTTGCTAATGAACAGCAACCAACCTTAGTGCGCTATCCAAAGGGAGCGCTGCCTACTAGCTTGCCGGCTCTAGCTTCTGGTTTTGGGGCAGAACTGATCGCCACTACTACAGCTACAAATGAGTCTAAAGCTGTTGCTCAGAAAGAAAATCCTTGGCTTCTTTCTGATAAGGAAAAACAACTTGTCATTATCGCTGTTGGGCCAACCGCGCATCAGGCTGTTGCGGCGGTTGAAGAGATCAAGGATGCTACTGGCTGGCAGGTCAGAGTAGTCGATCCTGGTTGGCTTTATCCGATTCGAGATGAGTTCGTGCTTAGTTTGCAGGCAGCAGATGCGGTAATGACTCTAGAAGACGGGGTAGTTAGTGGCGGTTACGGCGAAGCGCTGGCAACTGAGCTGCGGAAGACCAAACCGGAGATTAAAGTCAAGTCGCTTGGTATTCCCGACGAATTTTTGCCTCATCAAACGCGCACAGAAATCTGGGACTCAAGCCATCTAAACTCAAGATATATCACTCTTGAAGCTATCGATCTCCTTAAGTAGGGTCAGTGACCGAATCGGTCACAATTTATAGTTATTTGTCCCACGATCGGGTGAGCTGGGTCCTATGGCCCAGCTCTCTATGGGTCAAAAGTCCCGAAAGATTTTAATTTTTGTGGTTGCCGTCACTAGAAAAAGGTGTGTAAACTTCATTGTGAGGTGACTAACGCGCTTCGGAGCGGGAAGTGACTTCATGATCGGGTCTAAGCTTGGATCAGGACGAAACAGTCCCTACACATAGGAGTTTCTAATGGCAGAAATTGATGCTGCAAACACCACCTCTTCTGTGCGCGAAGACGCATGGGAAGGCTTTGTAACGGGTAACTGGAATGAAGAGATCGACGTTCGTGACTTCATTCAGTTGAACTACACCCCATACGAAGGTGATGCTTCCTTCCTAGCCGGTCCTACTGAAAAGACCGAGCGTGTTTGGAAGACCCTTGAAAAAGACTATTTGTCGGTAGAACGTAAGAAGCGTGTTTACGACGTTGACACCAAGGTTCCAGCCGACATTGATGCATTCCCAGCTGGTTACATCTCGGAAGACGATGATGTAGTAGTTGGCTTGCAGACCGATGTTCCCCTCAAGCGGGCAATGATGCCTAATGGCGGTTGGCGCATGGTCGAAACCGCTATTAAGGAAGCTGGCAAGGAACCAGATCCAGAAGTAAAGAAGATCTTTACTCGTTACCGCAAGACCCACAACGATGCAGTGTTCGATATTTACACTCCTCGTATCCGTGCGGCTCGTTCCTCCCACATCATTACCGGTTTGCCGGATGCGTACGGTCGTGGCCGTATTATTGGTGACTACCGTCGTGTGGCCCTATACGGTGTTGATAAGCTCATCGAAGAAAAGATGAAGGATAAGGACCTAGTTGCTGACAAGCCGTTCAGCGAGCACTGGGCACGTTACCGCGAAGAGCACTCGGAGCAGATTAAGGCTCTAAAGAAGCTCAAGGTAATGGCAGAATCCTATGGCTTCGATATCTCCGGTCCAGCAAAGACTGCTAAGGAAGCTGTCCAATGGACCTACTTCGGCTACTTGGCCTCGGTCAAGTCTCAGGATGGCGCCGCAATGTCGATTGGTCGTCTCTCCGGCTTCTTCGATATCTACTTTGAGCGCGATCTCAAGGCCGGCATTATCAACGAATCCGACGCACAGGAAATCATCGATGCGCTAGTAATCAAGCTTCGTATCGTGCGCTTCTTGCGCACCATTGACTACGACGCCATCTTCTCCGGTGACCCATACTGGGCAACTTGGTCGGATGGCGGCATGGGTGAAGACGGACGTACCTTGGTTACCAAGACCTCCTTCCGCCTACTCCAGACTCTACGTAACCTTGGCCCAGCTCCAGAACCAAACATCACCTTGTTCTGGAACAAGCGTCTCCCACAGGGATACAAAGACTTCTGTGCTTTGATCTCCATTGAGACCTCCTCGGTTCAGTACGAAGCTGACGATCAGATTCGTGACCACTGGGGCGATGACGCAGCCATTGCTTGCTGTGTGTCCCCAATGAAGGTCGGCAAGCAGATGCAGTTCTTCGGTGCACGCGTGAACGCCGCTAAGGCACTGCTTTACGCTATCAACGGTGGCCGTGACGAAGTTTCTGGCAAGCAGGTCGTAAATGGTTACGAAGCTGTTCAGGGTGATGAACCTTTGAACTTCGATGACGTTTGGGCCAAGTACGAAGAAATGCTTGACTGGGTAGTCGGCACTTACGTAGAAGCCTTGAACATTATTCACTTCTGCCACGATCGCTACGCCTACGAATCAGTCGAAATGGCACTCCACGATTCTGAAATCGTGCGTACCATGGGCTGTGGCATCGCCGGTTTGTCCATCGTAGCTGACTCGCTTTCTGCGATCCGTTACGCCAAGGTCACCCCAATCCGCGATGAAACTGGATTGATCGTTGACTACAAGACCGAAGGTGACTTCCCGGTTTACGGTAACGACGATGACCGTGCAGACGATATCGCTGCTACCGTGGTACACACCATCATGTCTAAGATCAAGGCTATTCCGATGTACCGTGATGCTATCCCGACTCAGTCGGTGCTAACCATCACCTCGAACGTGGTCTACGGTAAGGCAACTGGTGCCTTCCCATCGGGTCACAAGGCCGGTACTCCATTCGCTCCTGGGGCAAACCCAGAAAACGGTATGGACACCCACGGCATGCTCGCTTCTATGATGTCGGTTGGTAAGCTCGACTACGACGATGCCCTAGACGGCATCTCTTTGACGAACACCATCACCCCATCAGGTCTAGGACGTACTCTAGACGAGCAGATCAAGAATCTTGTTGGCATCATGGACGCGGGATTCATTCCCCAGGCCTGAGCCTCATAGAAGAATTATCAAACAAACAAAATCAAAGGAGCCCAAAATGGCAACTAAAACCTTCGAAGAGCGCATGGCCAGCATGAAAGCCTCGCGTGACGACAACGGTGGGGTCAAAGGCCTTTACCACGCAAACATCAACGTGTTGAACCGCGACACCTTGTACGATGCGATGGAAAACCCAGAGAAGTACCCACAGCTAACCATCCGCGTTTCCGGCTACGCTGTTAACTTCGTTCGCTTGACCCGCGAACAGCAGCTAGACGTTATCTCGCGTACCTTCCACGGCGATCTGTGATCCACAGTCGTTAGTGACTTTCGGTGGGCTCAAGGTTTTAACCTTGAGCCCACCGGCTTTTAAGCTATTATTAAAGTCTAAAAACCCAGATAGACATTAGAGGAAAAGATATGGTTGACGCTCGCTTTGATGCGACGAAATATTCGCACGATGGCTCAACTGGAGAATATGCTCCAGCACCATTGGATTACGAAGTACCCAGATTAAAAGGCGCAGGAACTGCTGGTATCGAAGGCGCCCCTCTAATGGATCGTCGTGAGCATCTAGAAGCAGTTCGCCGTGGCGAAATCGGCTCAATGCACTCATGGGAGCTAGTAACTGCTGTTGACGGTCCTGGTACCCGCATGACAATCTTCCTAGCAGGCTGCCCACTACGTTGTCTATATTGCCATAATCCTGACACCTTCAAAATGAAGGATGGCGAACCGGTACGGGCAGAAGACTTACTATCACGTATTTCCCGTTACGTCCCGATTTTCCGCTCATCTGGTGGTGGCATAACTATCTCCGGTGGTGAACCCTTAATGCAGCCCCAGTTCGTAGCTTGGCTATTGCGTGGAGCGAAAGATATGGGGGTGCACACCTGTATTGATACTTCCGGTTTCCTTGGACGCAACTTGACCGACGATATGATGAACGACCTCGACCTCGTTCTGCTAGACGTTAAGTCAGGTATCCCAGAGACCTACAAGCGCACCACCGGTCGCGATTTACAGCCGACAATTGAATTTGGTGATCGTTTGGCCGCAGCTGGAAAGAAAATCTGGATTCGTTTCGTGGTAGTTCCAGGGCTAACTGATGATCCCGAAAATGTGCAAGCAGTCGCTCAGATCGTTTCACGCTGGAAAACCGTCGAGCGAGTCGAAGTTCTACCATTCCACCAAATGGGGCGGGATAAGTGGAAAGAACTTAATCTGGATTACCAGCTAGAAGATGTGACACCACCAAGTAAAGAATCGGTGGAAGAAATTCGCGAAGTCTTCCGAGCCAAAGGGATTGAGACTTACTAAAAAATACGGCTTGAGTTGATAAGGCCATGCGGCAAAAAAACTCAAGCCGTATTTCTATGCTTTGCCTAAGTGCTTTTCGCGAATTTCGGTCGCTAAAGGAAGAATTAAATCCTGTTGCCACTGGCGAGCCTCAAGTTCTTCAAGCTCAATGGCTAACTGCGGATCCTCTTTAGGAGCCAACGAATAATCAGCAAGAAGCCAACCTAAATGTCGCAGAGTCTGCATATTAGCGATTAATGCCGGATCTATATCGAGTTGTCGAGCCTTTTCATGAACCACACGCTTTAGCTCATCAGTGTAACTACCAGCCAGATTACGAAGGCGTGAAATAGTGCCAAAAATTGGTTGGTAGCTAGGTCCGGCCACGATGACAACCGGTGGCAGATCTTTTTCTGGAGTCCAACGTGCCTGTTCACATGCGGCAAGCCATTCACTCTCAAACTTACGGGCGATAGGCGAGCGGAAAGCAGTAATGGAATTAAGCTGGCGCCTAGTTCGAGGTTGCCGGGCCGCAGCTTCTACCAACGCTTGATTGGCCACTAAGCGTCCTGGAGCTAGGTCAATTTTCTGGGCGCATAGATCTCTAGTTTGGTATAGCTGACGCAAATATTCATATTGGCGACTCGTTTTGAGCACTTTAGCAGCACCACGGCGCCAGCGATTAGGCTTATCCTTCCGGTGTGGTTTCTGCAGCAGATAAACGCATTCCTGCTTCAGCCAATCACTACGACCTAGTTCAGAAAGCTGGGCTGCGAGCGCATCTTGGAGCTTGGCCAGAAGTTCCACGTCTAATGCGGCGTAACGCAACCAATCATGGGGGAGAGGACGAATCGACCAGTCCTCGGCTTGATGGTCTTTTTCGAGAGTAACACCCAAGATTTGTTCGCAAATAGCGGCTAAGGAAAAGCGTTTAAAGCCACAAAGCCTTGCTGCTATTTGGGTATCGAAAAAGTCGTTAGGAAAAATCCCGAGTTCTTTCAGTCCAGCAATATCCTGATGTCCATCATGCAAAATCCACTGATGCTGAGCTAAAGAATCCTGCAGCTCGCTCAAATCGTGAAACGCGAAAGTGTCAATTAGAAAAATTTTTCCAGAAGCGGTTTTCAACTGCAATAATGAGTTCGGATGGCCATAGCGAAAACCAGATGCGCGTTCAGCATCTACCGCTACAGGCAGGCGGTCTTGAGCCAATTCCATCAGAAGCTCTTGCAGATTGTCGCCCTCGGTCAATAAATCGGGTACCCCACCTTTGGGATAATAAATAGTCTCGTATGATTGTTCGTCGTTCGCGGCTAATGATGATTCAGACATGATATTAGGAATGTGAAAGATCCCGGATGGGAACTAGCTGACTAGTTGGCTCTTTGCCACTACAGAGTTGTGCGAGCTGAGCCCATGCCTCGATTTGTGGACCGAGATTCGCGCTACCCGGACTCCAGGAAGCTCGTACTTCTAAATAAGCTTGTTCGCCCATAGAACGTAATGAGCCAAAAGATTCAGAAGACTCTACGGTGACAGTACCGGTTAAGAGGCTAGCATCAGCTCCGGTGGCGTCCAAGGCTTCGTGTAACCAATCCCAAGCAACCCGTTTAATCACGGGATCAGAAGCCATTTCTTGATCAGTTTGGGCATGGAGCATCATGACTAATCTAAAATCGCCCTGCCATGCTTCTTGTCCTTGTGGATCGTAAAGGATGACTAAGCGTCCATGGATTAAAGGGTTTTCGTCCTCCGTTTGCTTGGAAGCTAGCGACAAGGCTGCGGCATAGGGAGCCAAAGTTTTTGGGGCTGGAACTTCCGTGAACACGAAATCAGAAGCAGCTCTTGCGTCTCGGATTGACTGCAGAGCTGAAATGAAAATAGGTGGTGTAACTTGGACTGATTCCACGTTGGAACTTTAAAACTAATCTCCCCAAATGCTTATCAGGCGCGCCGGTAGACCATAGATTCATCAAGTTTTTAGGCCAAAGCGATACAATTCAGGCAGTAATTATTAGTTTAGGGAGTTTTATCTTGGCTAACTCAAAAGTCTCATCACCGAGTCGGGAAGTTTCAGTAGTATTTCTGGGCTCAGACACTGGAATCTATGCTCTAGCTCGTTCCTTTCACGAAGCCTACGGGATAAAGTCTCATGTGGTAACTCGTGGCGAATTTGGGCCGATTGCGAACTCGAATATCCTAACGGTTCATGAAATCGGTCTTGATGTGCAGCCAAATGACTACGTTGATTACGTTTTAGCTCATCTTGATCAGCTCAAAGGCGCAAATCAAACCGCAATCTTGTTAACAAATACGGATCACCTAGTTGAGGCATTGTGTCGTCGTAAGGACGAACTAGACCAACATTTTTTCTTGCCCCTTTTGCCACTAGAGACCTACGAAAAAATCAGTGAAAAGCAGTCCTTTTTTGAACTGTGCCAAGCCACTGGAGTCAAAACTCCATTGACTATGTCGCTTTCCTTCGGTAAAGGTGACAAGCCGAAGCTAAATGTTGCTGAGACTGACCTTGATTTTCCGGTGATTGCTAAGCCGGCACTTTCTGCTGATTATGAGAAAGTAAAGTTTGCAGGTCAGCATAAGGTCTATCAGCTTTCTTCCCAAGCAGAAGTTGACCAGTTGATTGCTACTCTTGAGCAGGCAGGTTTTGAAGGAGAGTTTGTCTTCCAACACAAGGTAGTTGGTGATGACACCACGATGCGTTCGCTCACCGCCTACGTGGATGGTAGCGGACAGGTTACCTTGCTTTCTTCTGCTCGGGTGCTGCTTGAAGATCATGCCCCTGGACTAATCGGGGTCCCTTTGGCTATGGTAACCGAAACATTCCCAGATCTAGCCGAGGGTGCGAAGCGTTTATTAGCCGAGGTCGACTACCGCGGCTTTGCCAACTTTGACGTCAAAGTAGATGCAAATACGGGCGAGCCTTTCTTCTTGGAAGTGAATCCACGGATTGGTCGAAATGCTTATTACGCTTGCGCTGGCGGCGCTAATCCAGCAGTGGCGGTAATGCGTGATTTGTTAGGACTTGAGGTAGCCGAACCGATGGGAGTGGCTCGAACTGTACTATATCGTTTGGTGCCGCTACCGTTGTTAGTCCGCTATTTAGATCCCGATGACGTGGCTTTAGTCAAGCGCCTAAAGAAGCAGAAGGCTGTGGTACATCCCTTGGCGTACCGCCAAGAGAAGTCCTTTGCCCGCTGGTACTACGTGATTGGTTCTACCGCGAAACAGTTCTTAAAATTTAGAAAGTATTACCCCAAGCGTAATGCTGATGCCATCTGAGTGGAAGGAAAAACAATGAAATATGCACTTCGACGAGTAGATGACATTGAGTATGAAAATCTAATTGCGGCGGCTAAGATTCAGCCCCAAATAGAGCAATCTCCGCTGTGGGATAAGTTTGATTTGGCAGTTGGTGGGCGCCAGCCTTATGGGCGTTTCGTCTTTGAGTCTTTGGGCGAGGATCGACGCCAGGTACTAGCTGTTATTTCTTTGACTAAGTTCAAAGGAAGGGGATTTACCTACCTTTGGGCTAAGAAGGGGCCGCTTTGGGCTCACAAGCCAAGCCCCGGGTTGGAATACGCTTTCTTAAAGACGTTACAGGCCTACATTGCTAAACGTGACAAGAATATTACTTTTGTGCGGCTGCATTTAGAACATCCTCGTGACGATGTCTTTGAACTGCTACAAACTCTGACCTATGACCGTACGGTTAAGGTGGATCTGCGTCCTAGCGAAGATGAGATCTTGGCACAAATGAAGAAGCGAGGTCGTCGCTGTATTCGTGCTGGAGAAAAGCAACCAGACCTAGAGGTAGTCGAGCGTACTGGGCTAAGCCGCGAAGAGTTTGATGAGATCTTCAAGGTTTTGGAAGAGACCGCCCAACGAGATGGGTTCCGTTTGCTCGATGACGAAGTTTATTGGCAAATGCTTCAGAGTCTAGGCCCAGAGCATGCGCGACTTTTTGTCACTGAGTGTGATGGAGAACCGCTGAGCTGGAACCTGATGTTGGTTTACGCTAATCAAGCCGAGGCCTATTATGGTGCTTCCTCTGCGCATGGGCGTAGCCGTAACGCTACAGAGCTTTTGGAATGGCGAATCATGCAGAAACTCAAAGCGGAGGGCGTTGAAAGCTACGACTTCATGGGAGTCGAATCAGATCGGGCACCACAGCTTTCTGGAGTAACAACTTATAAGACTAAGTTTGCTCGAGAGATTACTGAAGTACCTGGTGCCTGGGATTTCCCGATCTTTCCAACAAGGTACGCGATGTTAGTTTCTGCTATGAATACGAAGCGAACTTTGGTTGAGGTTAAAGCTACTGCTTTGGAGCGCTTGCGTTCCCTTAGCTTGAAAAAGCGTAAGAATGAAGTAGAAGAAGCTTAATCAGCTTAAAAACTTTTAATAATTGTTTTGGGGCTGGCAACGATTTGCCAGCCCCAAAACAATTATTCGGCCACTGTTTGTAGCGGTGAAGTTAGTTCCTTCAAGACGAAGGTTGAATGCGGAGGAAGCTCAATAGTAGCTCCTTCGGCATGTACCGATACATCGTCTGGATTAACAGTGTTAATTACTGTTACCCATTCGTCCGAGGTAGAACGATCAGGCAAAGTGAACAAAACCGGTTCAGCAGCGGCATTGATCATCACCAAGAAGTTCGCGTCATCAATTGGACGACCATAATCGTCAGGCTCTGAAATGGCATGACCGTTCAAGAAGATGGTTAATGCTCGGGCGTAATCTTGACGCCACTCATTCTCAGTCATGTGCTGACCTGCAGGAGTAAACCACTCAATCTCGCGCCACTCAGATTCGCCACCGCGGGCGGAAGCGCCTTTGAAGAAACGACGACGACGGAATACCGGGTGTGAACGTCGTAGGGCAATAACCTTACAGGTGAACTTGAACATTTCTGCTTGGTCTTCGTTCCAGTCCCAGTTCATCCACGATAGTTCGTTATCTTGGCAATACACATTGTTATTGCCGTTTTGGCTGCGTCCATATTCGTCACCGTGCAGTAGCATAGGGACGCCTTGAGACAGCATTAGAGTGACAAGGAAATTGCGTTGTTGCTGATTACGCAGTTCGATAATGTCACGATCCTCGGTTTTACCTTCTGCTCCACAGTTCCAAGAACGATTGTGAGATTCGCCGTCGGCATTACCTTCTAGATTGGCTTCATTATGCTTTTCGTTGAAGGATACGAGGTCACGCATGGTGAAGCCGTCGTGGGCGGTCACAAAGTTAATTGAAGCCACTGGCAGACGACCACTTGACTGATAAAGGTCAGAGGAACCGGTGAAGCGGGAAGCAAATTCGGGGAGTGTGGAAAACTCGCCACGCCAAAAGTCTCGTACGGTATCACGGTACTTGCCGTTCCATTCGGTCCAAAGGGGAGGGAAGCCACCAACCTGGTAGCCGCCGTCGCCAATATCCCAAGGTTCTGCGATTAACTTGACTTGGCTGACAATTGGGTCTTGGTGAATTAGATCGAAGAAGGCTGAAAGCTTGTCAACTTCATGGAACTGTCGAGCCAAGGTAGAGGCAAGATCGAAACGGAAGCCGTCAACATGCATCTCTGCCGCCCAGTAACGCAAAGAATCCATGATTAGCTGTAGAACCGCTGGCGAACGCATCAGAAGTGAGTTACCAGTACCGGTGGTATCAAAGTAATGAGCTTTGTCCTGATCGACTAAGCGATAGTAGGAGGCATTGTCAATCCCACGGAAAGAGATGGTGGGACCAAGGTGGTTACCTTCAGCCGTGTGGTTGTACACCACGTCCATGATGACTTCGATATCAGCATCGTGGAGGGCTTTAACCATTGACTTAAACTCAGCTACTTCGGATCCTGGAGTTTTATTTGCCGCATAGGTATTTTGTGGTGCAAAGAAACCAATGGTGTTGTAACCCCAGTAATTACTAAGTCCCTTTTCGATGAGGTGATCATCGTTCACGAACTGATGACAAGGCATTAGTTCGATGGCGGTAATGCCTAATTTCTTTAGGTACTCAATAGTACTTGGATGTGCAATGCCTGCGTAGGTGCCGCGGAGCTCTTCAGGCAGATTAGGATTCGTCTGGGTTAATCCACGTACATGAGCTTCATAGATGACACTTTCGTGATACTTATGTGCAGGTGGACGATCATGACCCCAGTCGAAATAAGGGTTAACTACAACTGCATGCATCGTGTGAGGCAACGAATCGAGCTGGTTTAGCTGGCTTGGATCGCTGAAAGAATACGAATAGAGAGACTCATCAGGCCCTGCTTGGCCTGAAATAGCTTTTGCGTATGGGTCTAACAGCAATTTTGTGGGATCGCAGCGATGACCATTTTCTGGTTCGTAAGGGCCATAGACACGATAACCATATCGTTGACCTGGTGCGATATTGGGAATGTAAGCGTGCCATACAGCAGCATCAACTTCTCGAAGTTCTACCCGAGTTTCGTTGAGTTCATCATCTAGTAAACATAGCTCGACTTTGTCGGCGACAGATGAATATAGTGCGAAGTTGGTGCCTGAGCCATCATAGCTAGCACCAAGGGGATAGGGTTTTCCTGGCCAAATTTCCATAGGCCTATTATCCCATATCAAGGATTAATAAACTAGGAAAAATGCCACCGAATAGTGTGAAAAATAAACTAGAAAAAGTGGGAATAAATTTGATGGTGGGCGATACTGGGATCGAACCAGTGACCTCTTCCGTGTCAGGGAAGCGCGCTCCCGCTGCGCCAATCGCCCGAGCGGATGACGGGACTCGAACCCGCGACCCTCACCTTGGCAAGGTGATGCTCTACCAACTGAGCCACATCCGCGTTTTGTCGCATCGCAACAATGCGTAAAAGAATAGCGAAAAATTATTTCCGACGCAAGTCATAAAATGTGAACCAAGCAACGTTTTAAGTTTGTGTTGCAAATAGTGCAATTTTTGGGGGAGTGGGCTGCCGATAGCGCTTGGAGGGGTTATTTGAATTTTCGGGTCAACTAAGACTCTTTTGTTTTCTAATATGCAGCTTTTGGAATCAGAATGTCTGGTTTTGTTTGACCTATGTTTGTTTCCATGTGGTTTTTGGAGGCTGTCGATTGTGATGCTCCTAGTAGTTTTTGGTTGATCGCTTTGTGGTCATAAAATTTTTCCCCATTAGCTGAGGTTGGGTATCTAGCTGTAGGTGTGAAGGTGGGGATTATGCGTCGATGGCATTCCGTCGTATTCTTTCGAAACGATTCTTAAGGCGTTCTTTCGGCCAACTAATCTGGTGTCTTTATCGACTACTCCTTTCGTGTTGCTGACCTTTTTGATAGTTCTAACTAGTAATCAAATGGTTTATTGCGGCCTTAGGTTTAGTGTTTAACGTAATGGGATTGCGGAGAAAAGTTGGGTTGGTTAACTGAATTTTGCCTGTAAAATCAATATTCTTTGAGTTAAAAACACGCTAGAACTGTTTTTGATTTGCTATCTGGAGTTTTTCTGTTTAAACTGTCTACCTGCTAGGGCGATTGGCGCAGGGGTAGCGCGCTTCCTTCACACGGAAGAGGTCACTGGTTCGATCCCAGTATCGCCCACTCTGATAGGTTATAATCTCTCAGAGTGGGTTGGAAAGACATATTGCAACCTAGCAACACAGTAATGTGTGCGGATGTGGCTCAGTTGGTAGAGCATCACCTTGCCAAGGTGAGGGTCGCGGGTTCGAGTCCCGTCATCCGCTCGGGCGATTGGCGCAGCGGGAGCGCGCTTCCCTGACACGGAAGAGGTCACTGGTTCGATCCCAGTATCGCCCACGGTTTAAGAGCTATCTTAAACAGACACACATGCGGATGTGGCTCAGTTGGTAGAGCATCACCTTGCCAAGGTGAGGGTCGCGGGTTCGAGTCCCGTCATCCGCTCAGGGGTAAAACCCGTTTGGTGGGTTGGCCGAGAGGCGAGGCAGCGGCCTGCAAAGCCGTATACACGGGTTCGAATCCCGTACCCACCTCCAAACAGTATTTCGTCGTCGCTTGAGGCGGCGATTTCTTTTTATCTGCTCAGATTTCATCGTAGTGTTTCTATCTCGCAATCCCTAAGCATGCGAGATAGAATCTTTCCCAGCAAATACTGTTAAATACAAGGAGACTTTCGTGTCTAACCCTGAACTAGAAATTCCTCAGTCAGTAACTGCCACTGAGGATTGCACTGGCTTTGATTTATTTGGTAAGCAGCCAAAAGTTGTAGCGATGAAAAAAGGCGAGGAACTGCTAGATCTCTCGCGTTCGGTTAGCGCAGGCGAAACTTTAACTCCAGTATTGATCGATAGTGAAGATGGGCTTAATATTTTGCGCCACTCTTGCACTCACGTCATGGCACAGGCAGTGCAGGAAATCTTCCCAGACGTAAATTTGGGTATTGGTCCGTTCATTACTGATGGCTTCTACTATGATTTCGGCAATATCGAGGCCGTAACTCCTGAATTACTCAAGGACATTGAAAAGCGCATGAAGCGCATTGTTAAGTCCAATCAGCGTTTTGTGCGCCGCGATATTACCGAAGAACAGGCTCGGGAAGAACTTGCGAATCAACCATATAAGCTAGAGCTTGTTACCACCAAGGGTGCGGGCGCAGAAGGTGCCAGCGTCGAGGTCGGAACTGGTGGTTTGACCATGTACGACAACGTTGATCGTAACGGCGAATGCATCTGGACCGATCTTTGCCGCGGCCCACACTTGCCTTCAACTAAGCTGATTGGTAACGGTTTTGCTCTAACTAAATTCTCTTCTGCTTATTGGAAGGGTGATCAGGCAAACGACCAGTTGCAACGCATTTATGGTACTGCCTGGGCCTCGAAGGACGACCTCGTGGCATATCAAACTCGTTTGGCCGAAGCAGCCAAACGTGACCACCGTAAGCTTGGCACTGAGCTAGATCTCTTTAGCTTCCCCGAAGAACTTGGTGCGGGTCTACCTGTTTTCCATCCTAGGGGTGGCATTGTTCGCCGCGTGATGGAAGATTATGTTCGCCAAGCCCACATCAAGAATGGCTTCCAGTATGTATCGACCCCACATATTTCTAAGGAAGATTTGTTCCATACTTCAGGTCACTTGCCATACTATGCAGATGGCATGTTCCCTCCGATGGATGATGACGGTCAGAACTATTATCTCAAGGCCATGAACTGCCCCATGCACAATCTGATTTTCCGTTCACGTGGGCGTTCTTATCGTGAGCTACCGTTGCGTCTCTTTGAATTTGGAACAGTCTATCGCAATGAAAAATCAGGTGTTCTCCAGGGCCTAACCCGTGTTCGAATGATCACTCAGGATGATTCGCACTCCTACGTGATGGCAGAACAGGCTCCGGATGAAATCAAGCATCTCTTGAATTTCATTACGACATTGCTCTCTGATTTTGGCCTACATGATTACTATCTTGAACTTTCGACTCGAGATGAAGACGGAAAGAAAAAAGATAAGTTCATCGGCACTGATGAACAGTGGGAAAATGCAACCAATGTGTTGCGTCAATGCGCAGAAGAATCGGGCATGAAATGGGTACCAGATCCAGGTGGTGCTGCATTCTATGGTCCCAAGATCTCCATCCAAGCGAAGGACGCATTGGGACGCACTTGGCAAATGTCAACCATCCAGTACGACTTTAATCAGCCTGAACGCTTCCAGCTTGAATACACTGCACCAGATGGTTCTCATCAACGCCCAGTGATGATTCACGCAGCAAAGTTTGGCTCGATTGAACGATTCTTTGGCATTCTGGTCGAGCATTACGCGGGAGCATTCCCTGCTTGGCTAGCACCTGAACAAGTTCGACTTGTTCCAGTAGCTGAAGCCTTCTATGACTACGCTACCGAGGTCGCTAACCAACTTCGTACTCGCGATATTCGCGTGGAAGTAGACTACTCCGATGATCGCTTCGGCAAAAAGATTCGTAACGCTTCTAAAGACAAAGTGCCTTTCACTTTGATCGTTGGTGGTGACGATGTCGACGCTGGCGCAGTTTCCTTCCGTTACCGCGATGGTAGCCAAGAAAACCAGGTACCGGTGGCACAAGCTCTCGACCAAATTGAAGCTTTTATCGCCTCGCGCAATAACGAGAACCCGACCGCTAAATCGGAATAAGAGTTAAGACAGAATGGAATCATTACCTACTGAAGACGCTCGTAGTTTTTGTGGTACTCCAGATGGATTCACGCGTTTGTGGACACCACACCGCATGGCGTATATCAACGGGGAGAAGAAACCAACTGACGCGTCGAGTAATCAGTGCCCCTTTTGCCAGGCACCAAAGTTTTCGGATGCTGAGGGCTTAATTGTCTACCGAGGCGCGAACGTCTTCGTAGTAATGAATCTATTCCCATATAACTCTGGGCACCTACTGGTAATGCCTTATGAACATCTTTCGCTGTATACCGATCTCTCCACCGAGGTAAGAGCAGAATTCGGTGAGGTCACAGCTAGTGCGATGCGAGTTTTACAGGGTGTCACTAAGTGTCAAGGTGTCAATCTAGGGATGAATCAAGGGGAAGTAGCTGGTGCCGGTATTGCCGCCCATTTACACCAGCACCTAGTTCCTAGGTGGCAAGGAGATGCCAACTTTTTCCCTATCATTGCACAGACTAAGGCACTTCCACAGTTGCTTGAAACTCAACGTGAGCAACTTTCCGCTGCTTGGGAAGAGTACGCATGATTGGGAACTACGGTCGTAATCTTGAACGGATAATCTTTACTCCACCGGCAAAGGTGCTAGCTAAGCTGGGAATCACCCCAAATCAGGTAACTTTAGCTAGTGCTGTAATCACTTGGGGCTTAGCCATTAGCTTGATCCCGACAGGGCATACTATTCTTGCGCCGATTATGTTGACCATCTTTTTGGTCGGTGATGCAATGGACGGCACCTTAGCAAGACTTACAACCGGACCGACAAAATTTGGTGGATTTTATGATTCTACCCTCGATCGAATCACTGATGGGGTAGTGTTCGCTTCTTTCGCACTCTACAGTTTCTATCAGCTTCCCATGAGTGCAAATCAAAGTGCGATCCTTTGGTTGAGTCTGGGCTGTACGATCGCGGCTTTTAGCGTCAGTTACGCTCGAAGTGCCGGACGAGTAGCCGGAGTAGATCCGAAACAAGGAATTGCGGAGCGTACTGATCGTTTGATTGTTGGGCTACTATCTTTTTTCTTAGTTGGCCTGACTGCTCAACCTCTCTGGTTAACTATCGGATTAGGGATTGTGTTCCTAGCTAGCACGGTTACTGTCATCCAAAGAATCCTAGCGGTTAAACGTATGCTTGCGAAAAAGTCGTGAACCGATTAAAAAATACCTTAACACTTTTACTTTTTTTCGTAGCCTCTCGAATTCCAAGTTGGGTAGCTACATTTGTTATTTCTATTAGTGCCCCATGCTATCGGCTTCTCAATAGTCAAACTATGAGACAACTGAGGCGTAATCTGACCATAGTAATGGGCAGAGCACCTAGCCGAGACGAAGAAATCACCGCACTGAAAAGTTACTGGCAGTATTTTGCCTCAGCCTTCACTCTTGGTAGAGCGACAAAAGTACAGATAGAAAATCGGGTATTTGCCTCTATTCCAGCACAACTTCTTGAGGAAATAAAAACAAAATCAGTAGTGGTTGCGATGGGGCATCAAGGAGACTGGGACTTAGCAGGAGCCTTTTTTGCCGCTAAATATGCGCCGGTACTAACGGTGGCAGAAAACTTAAATCCACCATCCCTTGCCAAAAAGTTTACTGATTTACGGCGAGATATCGGGATGGAAATCATCTTGTTGGAGAAAGGAAAATCAGTTTTTTCTACTTTGGTAGACAAAGCTAGAAAAGCCCCTCGACTAGTTCCCCTGCTGGCAGATCGCGATCTTTCTGGGGGAGGTATTGTGGTCCCATTTTGTGGTACCGAAGCACTTTTTGCTCCCGGCCCAGCAGCTTTAGCCAAAAGACTAGATACTTCTTTATACGTTGTTAACATGCAGTTGCTTGAACTACCGCCAGAGCGAAGAAAAATTGCTAAAACCAAATACGGAATCAAACTCATAGTAAATGGTCCTATTGAACGTCCTCGAGTTACCGACAATGACCTCGTTGTAGAATGGACTAAGTCTTGGGTGAAAACTTGGGAAGCAGGAATCAAACTGGCGCCAACTGACTGGCACATGACTCAGGCAGTATTTTTACCAGATCTTGATCCTGTACGTTTGGCGAAAGCCAGAAAAAGATATCAACAAAATGTAGGTGAAAATTGAGAATCGGAATCGTCTGCCCGTACACGTTGGCAGCTGCTGGTGGAGTACAAGCTCATGTGCTTGATCTGGCAGATTCATTGCGAGCCGAAGGACATCTTGTCAGTGTTTTGGCACCTACTGACGGAGCGGCAGTACCAAATTATGTTTACAGTGCGGGACACTCACGAAAAATAGAATTCAATGGTTCTGTTGCTCCCATTGCTTTTAGTCCGACAGCAGTTAAACGCACGCGAGATTGGTTAAAAAAGGGGAAATTCGACCTCGTTCATATTCATGAACCTTTCTCGCCCTCGGTCGGTTTATTTGCCTTGCAACTGGCTAGGTGCCCTATTGTTGGTACTTTTCATGCGGGTATGTCGTTAAACCCGATTCGACGAATGTTTCGGCCGTTTTTGCGTAGCTGGGCACGAAAGTTTGATCAGCGGATCGCAGTCAGCGTCGAGGCACAAAAAACCCTGCAAATTCATGAAGGACTACCATCGGTAATTGTTCCAAACGGGGTCTGGACCAAAGAATACGAGACAGCGACGATTAACCAGTCTTGGCAGGGCACTGAAGATTTGCCAGTCTTTGGTTTTTTGGGCCGTTTAGATGACCAACGGAAAGGTCTCAAGGTAATGTCTGCGGCGATTAAGCAGGCCTTAGCTCAAAATCCTAAGATGAGATTTTTAATAGTTGGTCCTGGCCAAGCCAAAGAAATTCGAGAGGACTTGGCATCATATCCACAGGTTGAATTTCTCGGACCGCTTTATGGCGAAGAAAAGGCTAGTTTCTATCGCTCCATCACCGCCTATGTGGCTCCGCACACCGGAGGAGAGTCATTCGGAATCGTGCTAGTCGAAGCGATGGCGGCACAAACACTAGTCATTGGTGCTGATATTGATCCATTTGTCCCAGTATTAGCTCAAGGTAAAGTAGCAATGCTGTTCCCTGCAAATGATTCGCAAGCTCTAGCAGATGCAATACTTGATGCTAGCGAGCATCCGCAAAAGGTTAAACAACTTGCCTTAGCTGGGCAAGAATGGGCTAAACAATATGATTGGCAGGTTGTCACTGCCCAAATTATGGAGGTTTATCAAGCTGCACTTCGCAAGGCACAAGCGAAGAATCCAAGAATGCTAGAGATCATTACTAACTTCTATACCGGTATCAAGCCTTGGAATGCTTAAACGAGCAGCCGATTCAAAATGCAGTGCGGCTATGGGTCAAAGATCAAAATAATCGTTGGCTTTTTCTTAGTGGTGCCGATAGCTTAGATCGAGGTCGACCTAGCTGGCTCTATACTCTTGGGGGTCGTTTAGAGCCAGGAGAGGACCATCTAGCTGCATTGTCTCGGGAGTTGCGTGAAGAAGTAGGATGGTGCGTTCCACTAGGTCATCAGGTAATGCCAATTTGGTGGCGTTTGGCTTATCGTGACTTTCGGATAAATCCATATTACGTGGCTGAAAAGCATTTTTATGTGGACTACGAAAAACTAGTGAATGACCCTAATTTCCATTTAACTACTCCTAGCGAGTTGGTGGAGATTAATTGGCTAAGTGAAATGGACCTACGTGAGTTTGCTGGTCGAGGGCGTGAAGTGTTTCCAACTAGCTGGCAACAAATCCTGCAACATATTGCAAAAATAACTACTCGTTAAGCATAAAATTTTCCTTTGCGCGCGCTCAAATTCCTTTTGACTGAAAATTCGTTAAAATACTCCATGTTAAAACTTTCGAGGGGAGATAACCTATGTCGGGACACTCTAAGTGGGCGACCACTAAACACAAAAAAGCCGCGATTGACGCGAAGCGAGGCAAGCTATTTGCTCGTCTGATCAAGAACATTGAAGTTGCTGCTCGTACAGGCGGTGGCGATCCAGCTGGTAACCCAACTCTTTACGATGCCATCCAGAAGGCAAAGAAGAACTCGGTTCCTGCCGACAACATCGATCGCGCAGTCAAGCGTGGCTCTGGTGCCGAAGCAGGCGGTGCTGACTGGCAGACCATCATGTATGAAGGCTACGGTCCGAATGGCGTGGCTTTCTTGGTGGAATGTTTGACCGATAACCGTAACCGTGCAGCTTCCGATGTACGCGTTGCTTTCTCGCGTAACGGCGGTTCGCTAGCTGACCCAGGATCGGTGGCGTACCTATTCAGCCGATACGGCGTTGTTCAGCTTGCTAAGTCCGGCGATCTCGATGAAGAATCTCTACTCGAGGTCGTCCTCGATGCTGGTGCTGAAGAAGTAAACGAAGAAGGCGATAGCTTCGAAATTATCTCGGCTGCGACTGACGTGGTTGAGGTACGTAAGGCACTCCAGGCAGCTGAAATCGATTACGACTCCGCTGAAGTTCAGTGGCTACCATCCACCAAGGTGGAACTAGACGCAGAAGGCATGCGCAAGGTAGGCAAACTGATTGATGCCTTGGAAGACTCTGACGATGTACAGAACGTCTTCACCAACCTTTCAGTCTCTGATGAGGTTTTAGCTGAGCTAGAAGAAGACTGATTTGCGCATTCTTGGCATTGACCCGGGCTTGACCCGCTGCGGAATCGGCATCATTGATGTTGATTCTCGGCGGTCAGCCCGGTTAGTGCATGTTGGGGTAGTTCGTGGCAAACCAGGGATGGCTACCCACTTTCGATTGAAGCAAATCGCTGATGGTATTCGTGATGCCATCGCTACTTACTCTCCGGAGTTGGTAGCAATTGAACGAGTTTTCGTTCAAGATAACCTGCAATCGGTAACTACCACCATGATGGTAATGGGGGTAGCGATGGCTGAAACTGGTCGAGCCAACTTGCCGATGGCGGTACATACGCCCTCGGAAGTTAAAGCTGCGGTCACGGGAAATGGTAAAGCCCAAAAGCCTCAAGTCCAAGCAATGGTGCAACGAATCCTAGGTTTGGACGCGCCACCAAAACCAGCTGATGCGGCAGACGCCTTGGCGATTGCAATATGTCAAGCATGGCGAGGAAGCGGCTTGCTCGGTAGCGGAAGTGATGAAGATTTCTCCGTTTCTCTTTCTGGCAAAGTCACCTCTCGGCGGGAGCTGACTCCAGCTCAACAACAATGGGCGGCGGCACAAGCTAAGACCCGAAGAACCGGTGCGGTTGATCCCCGTAGACGGCAAGCGAAGCAAAGCAAGTAAACGAGTAAGTCAGAGGGAATAAATGATTGCATCTTTACGGGGAAGTGTACAGGCCTTTGGGCTTGACTTTGTGCTATTGGAAGTTAACGGAATCGGCTACAAGGTGTTCACCACTCTAAGCACGATGAACGAGTTGCGGATCGGCAATGAGTGTTTTCTTTCAACCACTTTAGTAGTGCGTGAAGATTCGTTAACCGTTTTCGGTTTCTTAGCATCCGAGGATCGTGACACTTTTGAGGTTTTATTGACCTTGCCGAAAATTGGGCCAAAGCTAGCATTAGCAGTACTGAACACCTATAGTGCCACGCAGTTAGCTCAGCTGGTTGCAAACAAAGACGAGAAGGCGCTAACTAAGGTGCCTGGTATTGGTGCGAAGGTTGCCGCCAGAATGCTGCTAGATCTTGAATCCAAGCTATCGAAGTTAATGGTGCTACCACCAAAAGAAAATGCTGAGTCCATGGCCGCTGTGGTTTCGCCTACTGCCCAAACAGTCATTATAGGCTTGCAAGGTTTGGGATGGACTAAATTGCAAGCGGAGAGCGCAGTGGAATCGATTTTGCAGACCGAGGGCGATTTAAGCGCTGGGGACTTGCTCAAACGAGCATTGCAAGAACTTGGTGGGTGATAAAAGATGGAATCAGTAGTTGAGCCAGGAGCAAACGACCTCGAGCGGGCAGCAGAAAGTGCTTTACGCCCTAAAAACTTAGATGAGTTTGTTGGTCAAAAAACTTTGCGCCAGCAGCTTTCTTTGGTGTTAGAAGCAGCTCGTCGACGAGGAGATGCTGCCGATCATATTTTGCTTTCCGGTCCTCCAGGACTCGGTAAAACCACGTTAGCAATGATTGTTGCGGCTGAAATGGGAACCTCTTTACGATTAACTAGTGGTCCGGCGATTCAGCATGCTGGTGACTTGGCCTCTATCTTGTCCAGTTTGCAAGAAGGGGACGTGCTTTTCATCGACGAAATTCACCGACTCTCAAGGCCTGCCGAAGAAATGCTCTACCTCGCGATGGAAGACTTCCGAGTAGATGTGATTGTTGGTAAAGGTCCTGGGGCGACCTCGATTCCCTTGACCCTGCCACCATTTACCGTAACTGGTGCAACTACTAGAGCCGGGTTATTACCCGCTCCTTTGCGCGATCGTTTTGGGTATACCGGGCACCTCGAGTATTACCAGCATGATGAGCTAGAAAGCATCGTGCGTCGTTCGGCCAACTTGCTAGGCGCCGAAATATCTGGGGAGGCGGCAAAAGAACTAGCGAAGCGTTCTCGGGGAACTCCTCGTATTGCAAACCGACTATTACGCCGAGTCTATGACTATTCACAAGTACACGGTAATGGTGAAATTGATGCCCAAGCTGCCAAGGAAGCGTTGAAACTTTTCGAAGTGGATCCCTTGGGTCTCGATCGTTTAGACCGCTTGGTTTTAGAAGGTCTTTGTGAGCGTTTCGGTGGGGGACCAGTCGGCATTTCTACATTGGCAATGTCGATCGGGGAAGAACCGGAAACAGTTGAAACTGTCTCCGAACCCTACTTAGTAAGAGAGGGATTTTTGGTACGCACCCCGCGCGGTCGAATGGCCACGGCACAAGCTTGGCGCCACTTGGGCCTGACACCACCCGCAAGTGACTTGTTTAATCTATTAGATAACTGAGTGGCACTAAGGGTAAGAAAAACTTAGACTTAGCTCAATCTACAACTTGGAGGTTTTCCTTTGGAATTTTTGATTTTTCTAGTTCCGATCCTGATCTTTTTCTTTGTTATCAATCGATCTGCAAAGAAACAAAACCAGCAACGCGAAGAAATGCGTCAGCAAGCCCTCGTTCCAGGGAACTGGGTGTTGACTCGCGCAGGTTTCTACGGACGCATCGTTGAAATCCACGATGAGGTGGTAATCCTCGAAACCGCTTTAGGCGATGAAAGTGTCTGGGATAAGAGCGCAATCATGATGGCTAAGGAACCAAACCTAGCTGAATACCTTGGGGTAGAAACTGAAGATTCGTCGGTTTCGAATGAAGTATCAAGCGATATTGAACCCAGCGCTGTGGTGCTCACAAATGAGGAAGAAAGCCCCAAAGAATCCAAGGAAGACTTGTAAAAATAGTCCATTCGGCGCCTTAATCTATCCTAAATCTATTTAGAGGCGGGAATAATGCTTGCTTTAGGGTAGAATCTAGGCGGTAAATCATCGCACTATGCCGATTTATGTCATAGTGCCCAAACAACGGAAGATAAAAGTGGCAGATAACCGAAAAAAGAAGGCACTGCGGCCTTTAATCACATTTATTGTGATTCTCGTAATTGCTGCAGTA
Source organism: Boudabousia tangfeifanii (assembly GCF_001856685.1). Classification (GTDB taxonomy): domain Bacteria; phylum Actinomycetota; class Actinomycetes; order Actinomycetales; family Actinomycetaceae; genus Boudabousia; species Boudabousia tangfeifanii. Next base: position 1,121,140 of record NZ_CP017812.1, on the reverse strand, counting down.
TCGCTCGGAATTGGTAACTTTTTAAACAAAGCGTCTTGGGCTCCTAAACTTGCCCTTGACCTTGAAGGTGGTACTCAGCTGGTGCTGACCCCACAGGCAATTTCGGACGATAAAGATAATAAGGGTCGTACGGAAGTAACCACCGAGGATCTGAACCAAGCGATCGACATTATTCGTCAGCGTGTAGACGCATCAGGTGTGGCGGAAGCAGAAATCACCTCACAGGGCGGTCAGAATATCGTGGTCTCGCTTCCAGGTAAACCCTCGGAAGAAACCTTGAACCTAGTTCGTAAGTCTGCGCTTATGGTCTTCCGTTCGGTACTGGTTGCCGACCCCCAAAATCTGGGAGCAGTAAATCCCGAGCTTTATGCTCAGGCAGCTGCACAGCTCAAGGCGATCACCCCAGAACCAGGGGAGAAGCCAGAGCAAAAGCAAGCTCGAGAAGAACAGCTCAAGCAGGCAGAAGAGTTTTCAAAACTTACTGCTGAGCAAATTGCTACTCGCATGGCTGATGCGAATAAAGATGGCAAGATCGAAGATAAGCCTGCTACCAAGCCAAAGGACAACTCGGATGATGCTTGGATCACCGAGAAAACTTATTACGACTTCTACCTATTGAACTGTCTCGATGCTAAGAGTCGTGCCAACGCTACCGCTAAGCCGGCGGATCAGGCGGTGGCAGCTTGTTCGACCGACGGTCACGAAAAGTACATTTTGAGCCCTGTCGATCTTCCTGGCTCGATGATTTCTCATGCTGCTGCTGGTCAGATTCCCAACCAGGCAGGTGGCAATACCGGCCGCTGGGGCGTCGACCTCTCCTTTAACTCTAAGGGTGCGACGATCTTCGAAGCCGTCTCCAAGCGTCTATTGGCCTTCCGTCAAGACAATCCGACCAAGAACCGTTTTGCGATTGTCCTCGACGGTAACGTAGTTAGCGCCCCTGGCATCGAAAACGTGATCCCAAGTGGTAACGCACAGATTTCTGGTAACTTCACCCTCGCTAGCGCCACCAGCTTGGCTAACCAGTTGCAGTTCGGTTCCTTGCCCTTGAGCTTCAAGGTCGAATCAGAACAGCAAATCTCCGCAACTCTCGGTTCTGAACACTTGGAAAAGGGCCTCTGGGCAGGCTTGATTGGTCTGGTTCTTGTGGTCTTGTACCTTGCTTGGGCCTACCACGGCTTGTCGTTGGTAGCCCTCGGTTCGCTCTCGATGGCCGCCTTGGCTACCTACCTAGCGGTAGCGCTTTTGTCTTGGCAGATGGGGTACCGCCTATCCTTGCCAGGCGTAACCGGTTTGATTATTTCGATCGGTATTACCGCTGACTCCTTCATCGTTTACTTCGAACGTATTCGAGATGAAGTTCGTGAAGGTGCCTCCTTGCGTAACGCCGTTGAGGTTGGTTGGGAACACGCCAAGAGCACTATTTTGATTTCTGACGCCGTCAACATTTTGGCTGCAGTCATTCTTTATGTCTTGGCTGTCGGCGGCGTTCAGGGCTTCGCCTTTACCTTGGGCCTAACCACCCTGATCGACTTGGCCGTCATCTTTATGTTTACTCACCCAGTGATGTCCTTGCTTCTTAATATTCCGTTCTTCGGTGAAGGCAAGAAGTGGTCCGGATTCGATCCAGAAACCTTGGGTGCTACCACTCGTGTGGTTTACGCTGGTCGAGGCCGAGTACGCACTGATGGTGAGTCCGCTCCGACCTCGATTGCTGAACGTCGAGCTGCCCGTAAAGCCGCTTTGGAAGAAAAGAAAGCCGCTGCTAAGGAAGAGGTTTCCGTAGCCGTAGACACCGAAACTAACCAGCAGGAGGAAAACTGATGCTTAGCCTATCAACTCTAGGACGTCAGCTACACTCTGGCGAACGGTCATTTAACGTAATCGGGCTGCGAAAAGTCTTCATTTCGATTTCTGCCGCCTGCATTATCATCTCGGTTCTAGCTGTTTCGATCCTTGGATTGAACCCAGCAATTGAGTTCCGTGGTGGTTCCGAATTCACCATCTCCCAGGTTCAGAACACCAGCCAGCAGCCCGCCTATGATGCATTGAAAGCTGATAAGTTGGACGAAGGTGCACGTGTTTCAAACGTGGGTCTTGATGGTATTCGGGTCCAGACACACTCACTTTCAAGTGAAGAAACCACTAAAGTCGCAAGTGACTTGGCTAAGGCATACAACGTAGACAAAGACAAGATCACATCCACTTTCGTGGGCCCAACTTGGGGCGCAGGCGTGACGAAGAAAGCCTTGACTTCATTGGCGATCTTCTTGGTTTTCGTCTCCTTGTTGATGACCTTCTACTTCCGTAACTGGCGTATGGCACTTTCAGCCCTAGTTGCGTTGCTAAATGACATGGCCTTGTTGGCCGGCTTTTTCGCGATTACCCGCGTTGAGATTTCACCTGCAACTGTGATTGGGTTCTTGACCATTTTGGCCTACTCGCTATACGACACCGTCGTGGTCTTCGATAAGGTTCGTGAACTAACTAAGAACTATGACGGCCAGTACCGTTACACCTATGGCGAGTTGGTTAACTTGGCAGTTAACCAGACCTTCGTTCGTTCAATCAACACCTCAATCGTGGCACTACTTCCAGTAGGCTCTATCCTAGTGATTGGTACTTGGTTGTTGGGTGCAGGTACCTTGCTAGATATTTCTCTAGCACTATTTGTTGGTATGATTGCAGGTGCGTTCTCTTCGTTGTTCATCGCATCCCCAATCCTGACTGTGATGAATGACCGTACCGAGGCCGGAAAGGCGCACAACGAGGCTGTCCTCAAGCGTCGCAACGGTAACTCGAATGAGGCTGACGAAGACGGGGCAGAAGGCAAGACCGGAGCCCCGGTCAAGGTAGCTCCACTTCAAGCTGGTGGGCACCGTGGTCAGCTAGCACAGCCAAAGCGTAAGCCAAGGAGTAAACGGTGAATACCGATCAAGAGTTGGCAAAACTAATCACTGAAAAGCTTCGCGAAATTCCTGATTTCCCCGAACCTGGTGTTCTTTTCCGCGATATCACCCCGCTACTTGCAAATGGTCCAGCCTTCGCTGAACTAATTCAACTGCTTGCTGATAAGTATCGCGGTAAGGTAGACGCGGTCGCAGGATTGGAATCACGTGGTTTCATTCTTGCCGCGCCCCTAGCAATTTCTTTGGGCGTTGGGATGCTAACCGTCCGTAAGGGCGGCAAGTTACCGGGACCAGTGATTGGCGTCGACTACGAACTGGAATACGGCACAGCCCGTATGGAATTGCGACCAGACTCAGTGAAAAAAGATGATCGAGTATTGATCATCGACGACGTCTTGGCAACCGGTGGTACCGCCAATGCTGCCATGCAGTTGATTGAAGAAGCGGGCGCCAAGCCAGTCGCTATCTGCGTTTTGATGGAACTACTTGACCTGGGTGGTCGAGCCAAGCTTCCTGATACCCAGATTGATGCCTTGGTTTCTTTCTGACTCTAACTAAATATCGAAAAGCTGGCATAAAAACCAGCAGTTTCATTCATTGCGTTTTATTATGGAGTAATGAGTGATTCAACAAGTACTATTCGGGATCCTGGCAGTGTTGTGCCAGGATCCCGTGTGCGTTCATCCCTACTTCGCTTTAGCTCCCGAAAGCGTACGACCGCACCACAAATTGAACCATTAGTGCGCGCGCTAAAAGCGCACCATCCAAAGGCGGATGTCGCGTTAATCGAACGGGCATACGAAACCGCTGCCAAACTTCACGCCCCTCAGAAACGTAAATCGGGCGAACCATATATCACTCACCCGGTGGCAGTTGCTACCATTTTGGCCGAAATCGGTATGACCTCCACGACGCTAGCGGCAGCCTTGTTGCACGATACCGTGGAAGATACCGACTACACACTTGAAGAACTCACTCGTGATTTCGGTGAAGAGATTGCCCTTCTAGTCGATGGTGTCACCAAGCTTGACAAAGTTAAGTATGGTGAAGCTGCCCAATCAGAAACTGTTCGTAAAATGATTGTGGCCATGTCTCGTGATATTAGAGTATTGGTCATTAAATTGGGAGATCGGCTGCACAATGCTCGCACTTGGAAGTACGTATCGCCAGAATCGGCTAAAAACAAAGCGCGTGAAACGCTAGAAATTTATGCCCCTTTGGCCCACCGACTGGGCATGAATACCATCAAGTACGAGCTAGAAGAACTTGCTTTCAAAACGCTCTACCCAAAGCGTTACGAAGAAATTGATCACTTGGTAGCAGAACGCGCTCCCGAGCGCGAAAAGTATTTGAAAGAAATTATCCACGAGATCGAAGAAGAACTCCGGCAGTGTGCGATTAAAGGTGTGGTCACTGGACGTCCAAAGCACCATTATTCGATTTATCAAAAGATGATTGTTCGGGGACGCGAGTTCAACGAAATCTACGACTTGGTGGCAGTTCGAGTGCTGGTTGAAAACGTGCGTGACTGTTACGCCGTACTCGGTGCTTTGCACGCTAAGTGGCACCCGCTAGCTGGACGTTTTAAAGACTATATCGCAATGCCCAAGTTCAATATGTACCAGTCTCTCCACACCACGGTGGTGGGCCCCGGGGGCAAACCGATTGAAGTTCAGATCCGTACCTTTGATATGCACCGTCGTGCTGAATATGGCGTGGCAGCACACTGGAAATACAAGGAAAATCCCAACGCGACCGGGAAGAAATCGGATGGGAAGGTGGCAGAAGATTCTAGCCAGATGGGTTGGCTCCGCCAACTAGTAGACTGGCAGTCTGAAACTACTGACCCCGAAGAGTTCCTCGATTCGCTTCGTTATGAGATCTCAGGTTCTCAAGTTTACGTGTTCACTCCTAAGGGATCGATTATTGCCTTACCAGAACGAGCTACGCCTTTGGATTTTGCCTACGCGGTCCACACCGAGGTAGGCCACAAAACAATTGGCGCTAAGGTTAATGGCAAGCTCGTCCCGTTAGACCATCGTCTTGAAAACGGCGACAAGGTGGAAATCTTGACTTCGCCATCGCCCAAAGCTGGACCAAGTCAAGACTGGATTAAGATTGTTGCTTCCCCTAGGGCACGCAATAAGATCAAGCAATGGTTCTCGCGTGAACGTCGTGAAGAAGCAATCGAATCTGGCAAGTCAGAGCTGGCTAACGCCATGCGTAAGCAGAATCTGCCGCTTCGTCGCTTGTTGACCCATGAGACGCTACTAGCGGTGGCTACCGACCTCGGTTATGTCGAAGTCTCCGGACTGTATGCTGCAGTGGGAGAACACAATATTTCGGCCGCCAACGTTATTAATCGTCTGTTGGAAATCCATGGGGGAGACGATGGAGCAGAAGAGACTCTCTCTGAGGCGATCGTTCCTACCCAGACTAACCGAACTAGTAACAGCAAACGCCCTAGCGGCAACTGTGGTATTGCGGTTGCCGGTCTGGAAGGCGACGATGTCCTAGTCAAGCTAGCCAAGTGCTGCACGCCAGTTCCAGGAGATAACATCATTGGTTTTATTACTCGTGGAGCAGGTGTCAGCGTGCACCAAACTGATTGTCCGAATGTTACGAACCTATCCGGGGAAGAACAACGCCTCATCGACGTTTCTTGGGTCAAGGATTCGCGAGCTACCTTCGAAGTCCAAATCGAGGTCGAGGCGCTTGACCGCGCGTCACTTTTGGTCGATCTATCCCAAGCGATTTCTGCCTACCATGTAGATATTCGCTCCGGTTCATTCCACTCAACCCCAGATCGAGTGGGCAAGGCACGCTTTACGCTGGAAATGGCTGAAGCGGCTCACTTGAATGCCATTATTGCTGGGTTGCGCAAGGTTCCAGGCGTTTACGACGTGTATCGCGTAAACTCTACCGCTAACAAATCTCACCGGTGATACGACTAATTAGGGCTAACTGTTGCTATCAGCTAGTTGCTTAGTACAGAGCAAAAATGCTGCTGACTACCATTTGGGAGTCAGCAGCATTTAGCTTTAAAAAGTTGTGGGGGTTAGAACCTCGTTCTAACCCCCACAACTAATAGATTAATCAGTCTTCAACCGAAGCATTAACCTGAGCGAGCCAAGCTTCACGAGCCGACTTAGCATTAGTCAATTCTGCGACCTTAGCTTCATCACCTGCAGCCTTTGCGGCCTCGATTTCAGCATCAATCTCAGCAATGAGAGCTTCAAGCTGTTCCTTCATCCCAGCTGCACGAGCCTTGGTTTCAGGATTGGACTTACGCCACTGTTCATTCTCAGCATTGCGGATTGCCTCTTCCACAGCCCGCATACGCTTTTCGATGCGTGCAACATCTGCCCGAGGAACGCGCCCAACTTGTTCCCATTCATCTTGAATAGGGCGAAGAGCGGCTTTAGCGGCGGCAACATCGGTGACTGGCAAAATAGCTTCAGCGCGGGTGAGCAGTGCTTCCTTCTTACTGAGGTTTTCACCAAACTCCTCGTCCATTGCTGAATTAGCAGCATTACGAGCATCGAAGAAACGCTGTTGGGCAGCGCGGAAACGCTCCCACAAGGCGTCGTCGTCTTTACGGGAAGTGCGTCCAGCAGCCTTCCACTTATCCATCAAGCCCCGGAAAGCAGCGCTGGTTGGCCCCCATTGGGTTGAAGTTGAAAGCTCTTCAGCTTCGGCAATCAGCTTTTCCTTAGTAGCCTTTGCTTCCGCCTGACGAGCATCAAGTGCTGAGAAGAACTGGCGACGATGACGGTCAAAGAGAGTACGGGCAGAAGAGAAACGCTTCCAAAGGGCATCTTCCACGCTACGATCCAAACGAGGACCGGCCTTCTGAGCCTGCTTCCATTCATCTAGTAGATTATGGAACTTCTGTGAAGACTGCTTCCACTGAATCCGTTCTGGATCCTGAGCTGCCATAGCTTCAGCAGCTTCAACAATCTTTTCACGACGAGAAAGGGCTTCTTCTTTAGCTTTTGCACGGGCCGCTTTAGCTTCCTGTTTCTTTTGTTCAGCGACCTCGGCCAACGATTCAACCCGAGCGCGAAGAGCTGGCAAATCACCAACGGCGCGAGGCTCGACTAAAGAACGACGCAAAGCATCAATGGTGTGGTCGATGTCTTTAGGGGAGAGGTGAGAAAGTCGGGCGGCGAAAAGATTTACCTGGGCTTCCAGATCCAAGAAACGGCGCACGAAGAGTTCCAAACCATCAGCTGGCACCCCGTCAGGATATTGGCCTACTTGCCGTTCTTGCTCGCCATCGCGAACCCAAACGTTACCGGCATCGTCGATTCTGCCGAAACTTTCAGGTGATGAGGTACTTGCTTGAGTTGCTTGCGAGTTTTCGGATTCGGTATTTGTATTTACTGTCGATTCTGCAGATTCAGCCACGATGTTCCTTTGTTACAGACGGGGTTAAGGCATTTGCCACAACCGTTCACTGGCGCTATTAGAAAACAAGACTCAACCATGGGCCTTGTGTTTCCGCTTACAGTTTATCTGCCTAAGAGTAAAATTCCAAACGAAAGCGAGAATTAATATGACTGAGAAAATACCTAAGCAAAATCGCTGAAATACATCGGTCTAGGTTAAGATAGAAACCATGCAAATCAAACCAATCATTGCCCCAGTTTTAGGTGAAAACTGTTACGTTCTATTTGACCAAAAGGAAGCGGTGGTGATTGACCCCGGTGCCGGGGTAGTCGACCAAGTTAAAAGCTTTATTTCCGAACAGGATCTGCACTTAAATGCGGTAGTGCTAACTCACGGTCATGCGGATCATTGCTGGTCGGCTGGCCATTTTGATGTTCCGGTTTATGTTTCGGAGCCAGATCGTTATCGACTCGACGATCCATTGGGGACGACGAATTCCGGTAATCTTCAGCTTACTCAGGCCTTTGCCCAGTTCCAGCCTTACCAGTTGCCGGAAGAAATTCGCACTTTCTCAGATGCGACTTATGAAGGCGGGGCAGCTTTTGCTCCTGGCATTGTGCTGCGTGCCATTGCCACGCCTGGGCACACCCAAGGCTCCACCATGCTCATGATTGGTGGGGAAGTAACTGATCTGCCTCCTCAGATCTCAGGAGCCCACGAAGACCTTAAAAAGGATTGGCCATTAGTGGTCTTCTCGGGTGACCACATTTTCGCTGGGGGAATCGGTCGTACTGACCTGCCCGGCTCTGACCAGCGGGAGATGTGGCAGTCCTTACGCTTTGTGGCTAACGCCCTCGATCCGCAAGCTCTTTTGTTGCCTGGGCACGGACCGGCAACACTTTGGCGACATGAACTAGCTACAAATCCCTACGTTCGTCAAGCTCGCTCTTTAGGTTAAGGAAGAAACATGGCTAAGAATAACAACACTATTTCTGGTTTTCCTGAATGGCTGCCTCAAGGTAGATTAATCGAAAAGTTTATGTTGCAAACTTTGGAGGAAGTTTTCGCCCTCCACGGTTTCCAAGGAATCGAGACTCGTGCGGTGGAGCCGGTTTCTCGCTTGCTCAGCAAAGGTGAAACTTCTAAAGAGATTTATCTGCTGTCAAGGCTTGCCGCTCGAAACTCGAATGAGACCGAGAGCGATCCGAATAAGCAGTTAGGTTTGCACTTCGACCTTACCGTTCCCTTGGCCCGTTATGTTGAAGAGAACGCGGGTCACCTGACCTTCCCGTTTAAACGATTCCAGATTCAAAAGGTTTGGCGTGGTGAGCGTCCGCAAGAAGGTCGTTTTCGTGAATTCGTTCAGGCCGATATCGATGTTGTAGGTCAAGAAACTTTGCCATTCCATCATGAGGTTGAGCTTCCTCTTGTGATGGGTGAAGTATTCGCTCGGCTCGGTTTACCGCCAGTGGTGATTTGTGCAAATAACCGCAAACTTTTGCAAGGTGTTTGTGAGCAAGCTGGTATCTCGCAGATCGAAGACGCCCTGCGCGGCCTCGATAAGCTGGACAAGATTGGTCCAGAATTAGTAAAGGAAGAACTGCTTAAAGCGGGAATTTCGGCCGAGGGCGCCGACTTGCTGCTAGCAGTAGCAAAGATTTCGACTTCTGATCCACAAGAACTTCGTTCCCAGATTGACGCGTTGGGACTTTCTGGAGAGCTTTTGGAAACGGGTCTTAATGAACTGTGCGAACTATTAACCGAGGGCGAGCGTCAAGCGCCTGGTTTGCTGCGGGCAGAGCTTAAGATCTCGCGTGGTTTGGACTACTACACAGGCACCGTCTATGAGTCATTTATCCAAGGACATGAAGATCTCGGTGCGATTTGTTCTGGTGGTCGTTACGACAACCTTGTCAGTGTGGGCAATAAGAAGTATCCAGGGGTTGGCATGTCTTTGGGCTTAACTCGTCTGCTTTCGCGTATCTTTGCGGCGAACCTGCTTTCCGTCTCACGCCCAACCCCGACTGCGGTACTAGTGGCAGTTAATAATGAGGACTCACGTGGGGAGTCTTTGGCTGTGGCCCAGGCACTTCGTGCTCGTGGAATCGCAACCGAAGTGGCGGAACGTCCTTTGAAGTTCGGTAAACAGATTAAGTATGCCGATCGTCGCGGGATTCCTTTCGTTTGGTTCATTAACGAGGACGGTCACGAAGTTAAGGACATTCGAAGTGGCGAGCAAGTCCCGGCAGACCCAGCTGAATGGTTACCGCCTACCGAGGACCTTTTCCCACAGGTTTTTCCTGCGCAGGCAAATAACTAATCACTCTGAAGAATAAACCAACTTAGGTTAAGGTGTGGAGTATGCAACAAGGTGAATTATTAGCGATGGGACCGGGTTCTCAGTTTCCTCAGCCACCCGAATTGACGGAGCATGGCCCAGCAAGGGTCATTGCTATGTGTAATCAAAAAGGTGGGGTCGGAAAAACTACTTCGACGATCAATGTCGCAGCTGCGTTAGCTGAATATGGTCGTAAGGTACTTATCGTTGATTTTGACCCGCAGGGGGCAGCTTCAGCCGGTTTAGGGATTAATTCCCATGACTTGGATGTCACTATTTATAACCTGTTGATGAATTCGCGACTCTCGGTCAAAGATGTGATTGCTCATACGGCAGTGCCAGGCTTGGACATTGTGCCGGCTAATATCGATCTTTCCGCGGCCGAAGTGCAGTTGGTTAACGAAGTGGCACGTGAGCAGGCATTGGCGCGAGTACTGCGTCCGGTGCTAGACGAATATGATCTAATCATTATTGATTGTCAGCCTTCCTTGGGCCTCTTGACGGTAAATGCCTTGACTGCAGCGCATGGGGTTGTCATTCCTTTGGAAGCTGAGTTCTTTGCACTTCGTGGTGTGGCTCTATTAGTTGAAACCATTGACAAGGTTAAGGATCGACTCAATCCGCGATTGAAGATTGATGGCATCTTAGCAACTATGGTGGATACTCGAACCTTGCATTCTCGCGAGGTGTTAGAACGCCTGCAGGAAGCCTTTGGAGAACAAGTCTACGAAACTCAAATCCGTCGGACAGTTAAATTCCCAGATGCTTCTGTGGCCACTGAGCCGATTACCACGTATGCGTCATCCCACCCTGGCGCGCAAGCTTATCGGCAGCTAGCTCGCGAGATGATTGCACGCGGCGATGTAGCGTAGGAAACTAGAAGCTAGGCGCCACATTAGATCTTTTTTCAAGAACTAGTAGTGGCCTGTTCGCTAACTATTTAATGCTTACTAGCATTAACCCAAACTAAATCTAAGGAAATAATCGTGAGTGATGATGATCAGTACCGCCCAGATGGCGTCAGACTGCAAAAAGTTATGGCTGCCGCTGGAGTTGGTTCACGCCGTGCCTGTGAAGAGCTCATAGCTCGAGGAAAAGTCCGGGTAAATGGCAAACGCGTGACCCAACTTGGGCTTCGGATCGATCCGACCTCGGCCATCATTCATGTGCGTGGTCAACGAATTTTCCTTGATGACAAGCATCTGACAGTGGTTTTGCACAAGCCGGTCGGGGTGGTTTCTACTATGTCGGATCCCGAGGGTCGCCCTTGTCTTGCCGATTACGTTACTGAGTATGAAACCCGTTTGTTCCACGTGGGGCGTCTTGACACCGATACTTCGGGACTAATCGTGATGACCAATGATGGGGAACTAGCTAATCGCTTAGCCCATCCCAGATGGGAAGTGCCCAAAACTTATGTCGCTACGGTGTCGGGAGAAGTGCCACGCGGCCTCGGGCAAAAACTTAAGAGCGGTATTCAGCTAGAAGATGGTCTAGTTTCCGTTGATAATTTCGTGGTCAAAGCAGTAAACCAAGATCGTTCGGTGGTTGAGCTGACTTTGCACTCGGGAAAGAATCGTGTGGTCCGACGTATGCTAGACGAGGTCGGTCATCCGGTTCAATCTTTGGTGCGAACTCGTTTCGGCACCCTATTTTTGGGACATATGCGACCCGGCACGGTTCGTCGTCTAGAAAATGAGCAACTTGCCCAACTAATGCGAATGGTCGAACTGTGAAACCAACTTTGATGCCGGCAGTAGCGGCTACCAAAGGTCCAGTTTTGGTAGTTGGGACGGGTTTAATTGGTACTTCGATTGCTCTGGCTTTAACGCGCCTTAATGTGCCAGTTTGGCTACAAGATTTGTCACCGACTGCGCAAGCTCTTGCTGCAGATATGGGGGCAGGTTCAATTTATCAAGGCGATGATACACCGAGCCTAGTGATTGTGGCTACTGGCCCAGATGTGACGGCAAAGGTTGTCTGTGATTGTCTGGACCGTTTTCCTAATGCGATCGTAACCGATGTAGCTTCGGTTAAAGAAGCAGTTGTTGCTAAGGTCGAAGATCATCCTCAGGCTAGTCGATATGTTGGTTCTCATCCCATGGCAGGTCGCGAGGTAGCTGGGCCAGCTGCGGCGGATGCAGATTTGTTCCAGGGGCGTCCTTGGGTTTGTGTCCCCACTGAGGCAAGCTCACCGACAGCCTTCTTGGCGGTGCGTGAACTAGCAACAGATGTAGGTGCGATTGTGTCGCAGTTGCCAGCAAAAGAGCATGATCAGGCGGTTGCCTTGGTTTCACATGTGCCACAGTTGGTCTCATCTGCCTTAGCGGCTAGGTTGGCTCAGGCCGCCCCAAATGCCTTGTCTTTAGCTGGGGGAGGGCTTCGAGATACAACTCGAATCGCTGCATCTGACCCACGTCTTTGGACTGCCATTTTGGGGCAAAATGCGAAGTCCGTGGCATCGGTTTTAGGTCCTTTAGTCGCTGATTTAAATCAACTGTTGTCAGCTTTCCAAGCTTCCGAAGAAGCCACCGTTGCCTTGCCCCCGGGTCTTTTGGGAGCAATCAATCAGGTTATGCTGGCGGGTAATGAAGGGGTCAAACGGATTCCTGGAAAGCACGGCGATTCGCCGATTCAGTTAGCCGAGGTCGGGGTCCTAGTTCCAGATAAACCGGGTGAACTTGGACGACTTTTTGCCGAGGTCGGTGACGCCGGGATTAATATCGAAGACTTGCGAATTGAACATTCGGTGGGGCAACAAGTTGGTCTAGTTTGGCTTTCGGTGGCACCGGTAACCGCACAGGTTTTAAGCGACTTTTTGACCAATCAAAACTGGCGAGTAGTTTTAGCCTAGATCGAGAAAAAGAGGGATTTAAATGGAATTTAGCCCTGAGTTTCAGGATTTGCCTAAGCAACTTGAAAGTCAACCGTTGGCTATTGTGCTTGATGGACCAGCTGGTTCTGGTAAATCTACGGTAGCGAAGGAAGTTGCCGATTTCTTAGGCGCTCAGTATTTGGATACGGGGGCCATGTATCGGGCAGCGACAGTTCGACTTTTGGAATTGGGAGTTGAGCTTAGCGACCAGCCACTAGTTGCGCAGCAGGTGGCAGAAATGGTGTTTTCGCCCTCGACTAATCCTCTAAGCGAGCAGATTTTGGTTGATGGTACTGATGTCTCGGGGCAAATCCGTCTACCGGAAATCTCTGAAGTCGTTTCAAAAGTAGCTACAAATTTGTCAGTGCGAGCAACATTGGTTGAAAAGCAACGAGCAATTATTGATCAAGCAGTTGCCTCGGGTTTTCCGGTAGTTGCTGAGGGCCGAGATCTGACTACGGTCGTGGCCCCACACGCACAGGTGAGAGCAATCATTACTGCCAGTGAAGAAGTGCGCTTAGCTCGTCGTGGAAAGCAAATACCTGGACAAGATGCGGCAAAGTTGGCTGATCAGGTGCTTCGTCGAGATCGAGATGATGCCACAGTTTCTAACTTCACGTCCCCAGCTGATGGGGTAGTGGTAGTTGATACTACTGATCTCACCCTCGAGGAGTCGGTCGAATCAGTGCTGGCACTAGTCGCAAATTGGGTTAATACGCCAAAATAGAAAATAACCCGTAAACTGTTGCTTTAGCCTAGAGGCAAAGAGGGGAAGAAAATGGAAAAGGAAGCAGAATTCGAATTTACTGCTGATTCAGAGCTCGATTACGATTTACTCGAGCCCCGGGAAGTTGACTTTGAAGGTGACGAAGTTGAGGCACAGAAGGCTGAAGCTTTGCGGGCTGGCTTGGCAGACTTTGAACTAGATGAAGAAGACCTCCAGATTCTGAACCAAGAGTTTGCCGCGCCGGAAAGTGAAGATAGCGGCGGCTGGCCTGTGCTTGCGGTGGTAGGACGCCCAAACGTTGGTAAGTCCACGTTGGTTAACCGTATTTTGGGTCGGCGTGAAGCTGTTGTCCAAGATACTCCTGGCGTTACTCGCGACCGTGTTTCATACCCAGCACAATGGGCCGGTAAGAATTTCACCTTGGTCGATACCGGTGGCTGGGAAGTTGATGTTAAGGGACTCGATCGTGAAGTCGCCGCGCAAGCGGAAGCAGCAATCGATCGAGCCGATGCAGTTCTTTTCGTAGTTGATGCTCGAGTGGGTGCGACTGCAACCGACGAACGGGTAGTAAAGCTACTGCGTTCTAAGGGTAAGCCAGTAATCCTAGCAGCTAACAAAGTCGATTCAGATGTTTTAGAAGCTGAGGCTGCTAGCCTTTGGTCCCTCGGGCTAGGACAGCCATTCCCCATTTCAGCTCTACATGGCCGTGGTGCGGGTGATCTACTAGATGAGGTTCTACGAGTATTACCAGAAGAATCTGCTGTGGAAGGACGTCTTAAGCGAGATGGCATCCACCGGGTAGCACTATTAGGCCGACCTAATGTGGGTAAGTCCTCCTTACTAAATGCTCTAGCTAAAGAAACTCGAGTAGTGGTTAATGAGCTAGCTGGCACTACTCGTGACCCAGTCGATGAAATGATTGAACTTGATGGACAACCCTGGTGGTTCGTCGATACTGCAGGGATTCGTCGCAGAATGTATAAGTCGATTGGGGCTGACTATTATGCGTCGCTAAGAACCCAGTCAGCGTTGGAAAAAGCTGAAGTGGCAATGGTTTTGCTTGATGCTTCAGAGGAAATGTCTGACCAAGACGTACGAATTATCCAACAAGTGATTGAAGCTGGTCGAGCGCTGGTGATTGTTAACAACAAGTGGGATTTGGTTGACGAATATCGGCAAAAAGAACTGAAAGGCGAACAAGAACGCGCTCTTGTGCAGTTGGGATGGGCACCTAAAATTAATGTGGCTGCTAAGACTACCTGGCATACGAACCGGATTTCTCGTGCGCTTAATGCGGCTCTCGAAGGATGGCAGACCCGTATTTCCACTGGTCGCTTAAACGGCTTCCTTGGAGAACTTGTTGCAGCGAACCCGCACCCACTGCGAGGCGGAAAACAACCCCGAATTCTCTTTGCCACCCAGGTTTCTACCTGTCCACCAAGAATCGTTATTTTTACCACCGGTTTCTTGGATCCAGCTTATCGTCGTTTTATCGAACGACGGTTGCGTGAAGAGTTCGGTTTCGTTGGTACTCCTATTCGAATTTCGGTTCGAGTTCGAGAGAAACGACGCCGATAAGTCTGATTTGCGTTAAGTAACTCGAACAGTTAACATATTCGAGTTGCTTGCCCAAGCAGGCACGGGCTGTGGCGCAGTTTGGTAGCGCACTTGACTGGGGGTCAAGGGGTCGCAGGTTCAAATCCTGTCAGCCCGACTAGATTTCGTTGGAATCACAACGAAAAGTCAAAGTTTAACGGTAGTGCAAAATCGTTGAAAATAGCTCAGGTAACCTTAGAAGTACCCTTGAGCTAGATAAAAGTTGGGGCACCCAAACAAACAAACTGTTTGGGTGCCCCAACTTTTGTTAATTCAGAGTTTGTTCATGCTAAAACCGAGAAACGAAAAAATTGCGAAAATTGGTGGCTTGGGAAGTTTGTTTTCGCGCTTTATCCGAGTAAACTTATTACGTGACTTTAACGAGAATAGAAGCAAAACAACGTTCCGCCAGCCTTAAAATTGACAACTACCAGATTGATTTAGATCTTTCAGGGGCGAAGACCGAAAAGACTTTCCGATCTGTCTCGACGGTGGAGTTTAGTTCATCGGATGTTGCCACGTTTATTGATTTGGTAGCTGAACGAATCAATTCGATAGAGTTGAACGGTGAACAGGTTGATCCTACCTATGAAGACGGTAAAATCTTCCTCGAAAATTTGAAGGCCGATGAGGCTAACACCCTAACTATTGATGCTCAGTGCTGGTATTCGCGTACCGGTGAAGGTTTGCATCGGTTTATCGACGAAGCGGATAATAATAAACACTATCTCTACACTCAGTATGAGCCGTTTGATGCGCACCGAGTCTACGCCTGCTTCGACCAGCCTGATCTAAAAGCGGTATGGAATTTCCAGATTACTGCCCCAACTGGTTGGGTAGTGCTTTCCAATGGGGTAGAAACCTCGGCTGTTGAAAAGGGCAAGGTTACCACCCGATCTTTTGCTCCAACTAAGCCACTTTCTAGCTATATCACCTGCGTAATTGCTGGTGAATATGCCAAGGTGCCAGGCGGCACTTGGACCCGGGAAGCCCAGGGCGAAATCCCAGCACAAGCTATTGATTTGGCCTTGTATTGTCGACAGTCTTTGCTACCTGATTTTGACACAGATGATGTATTCAAGGTTACTCGCCAAGGTTTCGATTTCTTCGCCGAGCACTATCAATACCCTTATCCTTGGGGTAAGTACGATCAGGTATATGTGCCAGAATACAATCTTGGTGCAATGGAAAACCCCGGCTGTGTAACCTTTAACGAGCGCTTCATTGTCTCTGGTGGGCCATCGTGGAACCAACGCGGTGGGCGCGCCAACACGACATTGCACGAAATGTGCCATATGTGGTTTGGTGATTTAGTTACTCCCGCGTGGTGGGATGATCTATGGTTAAAAGAATCCTTTGCGGATCACCAAGGTACTTTCGCCCAAGGAGCTGCAACTATTTACCAGGACGCTTGGGTTAAGTTTGCGATTGCTCGTAAGGGTTGGGCATATATTCAAGATCAATATCCGACTACTCACCCGATTATGGCTGATATTGTCGATCTTGACGCTGCCAAGCAAAATTTTGATGGCATTACTTATGCCAAGGGTGCCGCAGTCTTGAAACAACTGGTGCGTTATGTTGGGGAAGATAACTTCTTCGCTGGAGCCCGGAACTATTTCGAAGCTAATGCCTTTGGAGCAACTTCATTCGTTGACTTAATCTCGGCTTTGGAATCAGTTTGTGAAAAAGATCTGCAGTCTTGGGTAGATAGTTGGCTGAAGACAACAGGCCCTTCAGTTATTTCTGCCGAGGTCGAAGACTCCCAAGAGTCAGTTGACGTCGTCACTTTCCATCAGGAAAATGCGCAAGATCCGCAAGTAGTTCGTCCACATCGCTTTACTTTAGCTAGGTACCAAGAAGACCAAGGCAAGTTGGTTCTTTTGGATCAGACAGACGTCACCTTAGAATCAGAAACTCTAGCTATTGAGCTGCCTAAAGCGAATGGTAAATGTTTGCTGGTCCCTAATGCTGATGATGCGACTTATGCCGTGATTCGTCTTGATGCTTCTTCACGCGAAATGGCACTAAAGCATGTTAGTGAAGTGCCTGACGACTTGGTCAGAGCAGTTATTTGGCAAGCGTTGTGGATGGAGGTGCGCGATGGCTTGATGCCAGCAGCTGACTTTGTTTCTGCAGTAATTTCTCAGCTTCCTAACGAAAGCGCCGATGTTCTAGCTGAGACTACGTTGCATCAAGCACAGACGGCAATTAGTTCATATGTTCCAGGAAGTAAAACTCGTCAACTGGCAGTTGCACTAGCTAAGCTAGCGCAGACGCAAGTTGAACAGGCGAGTACGCTGGATCGTCAACGTGCATGGGCAGAGATTTTTGCTGGCATCCTACCTTTCACCGAAGACGATTTCACTCAAACGCAGATTGATCATTTGCTGCAAAATGATGTGATGACTAAGCAACATAAATGGGATTTGCTTACTGGGGGAGCAGCCGCCGGCATCTATTCAGCTGAAGACATTTCCCAACGAGCTGATTTCGATTCATCGTCTTCCGCGAGGGTAGAAAAAGATCGGGCGCTCGCCGCGGTTCCCGACTTGGTGACCAAGGAACAGTTCTGGAACAAGGTAATAACCGAAGAGGTCTCAAATGAGTATCTGACTAGAGTATTGTCAGGTCTGAACCAAAGCGCACAAAGTAACTTACTGACTCCTTGGATTGAGAAGTTCTTTGAGACTGCACTCCCATTCTGGCAAGACAATACGATTGGGATGGGAACCCGATTTATTAGCGCCGCAGCACCGCATGCGCCACGTTTGCTCCCTGGTCAAGAACCAAGTGAACATCCGGTTGTGCTTAAATGCGAAAAATGGTTGGTTGACAATCCACAAGCGCCACATGCTTTGCGGCGTCTACTAACTGAGCTACATGATGATCTGTTGCGGGCACTTCGCGCCCAAGCTAACGCCTAAGGTTAGTTAATGCGAAACTTTTTGACCTGGCAGTCCTCTGGGAAACCTCGGAGGACTGCCAGTCAAATTAAAGATTCTCAGCATTTAGCGGAGCAGGATCTTTTAGGAAAGATCTTTTCGGATCCTTTGGAACATGGTTATGAAGCCATGGCCGCAGTACCGAAAGAGAATCAAAAGCCCTTAAATATCGCCCAAAAGCTAGCAGTTATTGTCTTGACCGCACTGTTAGTCGCGGCCTCGATTTGGTCAATTCGCGATTTGAATTTCCAAACTAGTAGTTTTTCAGATCCGCTTGCGCCGCTACGGTCCCAAGTTGAGAATCGGCAAAACGAAGTCGAAAAACAGCTATTACAGAACGAGAAACTACAAGCCGAAATCGCTAAGCTTTCGGAAAAAGAATTTCCGCAAGCAAGCGTGAAATCAGAAGAACTTTTAGCTGCAGCTGCGGCTCCCGTTTCTGGACCGGGAATCGTGCTGACCTTGACTGATCCTAAGGGTATTGGCGGACAAGCTGAAGAGAATCTAGTTCAAGATCGAGATTTGCAAGAAATAATCAATGCCCTCTGGGCTAACGGTGCCCAAGCCATTAGCCTGAACGGCTTCCGGATCGGTCCGCAAAGTGCGGTACGCGCGGCAGGTAGCTCGGTACTAGTAAATCTGCAATCCGTGAAAAGCCCTTATGCCCTTACCGTGATTGGGGACCCTACCAAGCTTCGCAATGCCTTGAGAGAAGGACCAATGGCATACTATTTGAAAGTTTTGGCCGATAAATACTCTATCGGTTCCAATATTAGCGTTCGGGATGAACTCGTTATGCCAGCTATGCCGTATCATCCACTTGCATCAAAGACTTTGCCGGAAGAAAATACTGATGAGCAGAAATAAACGAGAGGACTAACTTTGTTAGCAGTCATTGGCTTAGCAATCGGCCTGGTTCTAGGTTTCGTCCTCGACCCTTCAATTCCAATCTGGTTACAGCCGTATCTCCCAATTATGGTGGTGGCTTCGCTAGACGCACTACTAGGTGCGATTCGCGCTTATCTAGATGGAGACTTCTCCGACCGGATTTTTATTGTTTCCTTCATCTGGAATATTTTGCTGGCATCGTTCCTAGTATTTATTGGCGACAAGTTAGGTGTGGGCTCGCAAATGACCATGGCTGTTGTGGTCGTCTTCGGTATCCGTATTTTCTCGAATGCGGCGGCCCTTCGTCGTTACGTATTTGACGGGTAGCCATGAAAAATAAGAACTTATCTCGTTTATTGACTAGATTCCGAGATCTACTTCAAGCGCCGATAACTATTTCTCACGTTCTTGTCGGTTTACTTATGGTACTTTTCGGTTTTGCGATTGCTACTCAGTTTGTGGCAAGCGAATCGACTGGGCTCGATCGACTCAGTGAAACACAACTGATTCAGCTGCTTGATGAACTCAGGTCACGAGAAGCTAAGTTGACCGGAGAACAAGCAGATCTTGAACAGCAGCTGCGCCAGTTAAAATCTGCGGCCACATCGCAAGAAGAGGCTCAAAAAGCGGCTGAAGCCCGTCAAAACTCAATTGCCATTCTTTCGGGTTCAACGCCGGTAAAGGGTAATGGGGTAACCGCGACAATCACGGACCCCAAACGGGCTATCCCCGCGGGCACGATAGTGAACTTGCTAGGGGAGTTGCGCAACGCAGGAGCGGAGGCAATCGATATCTCGGGACAGCGAGTTGTGGCCTCTTCTTCGGTCTCTAAGAAAGGTGACAGTTTGTTGATTGATGGTCAGCAAATTGCTCCCCCTTATCGCTTAACGGCCTTGGGAGATCCCTCTGTGTTGAGCGTTGCGCTCAATATTCCAGGTGGCGCAGTTTCAAGACTAAAAAGTTACGGAGCAAGGGTAACTATTACCTCGTCTCCTAACTTGACGATTGATTCCTTTATTACTCCCAAGCCCTCTCAATGGGCCCAAATCGTGAGAGATAATTAAATAATCACCCTTCAGCCTAGCCACAAAAACATTTTTCAAGGTATCATTACCACATTAAAGACTTAACGAGGATTTACCTCAAAGGAAGGTACTAACATGAGCGAAAATACTTTCGACCCTACTTCCACCTCACTTTTTGGGCCGAGCTTAAACCCAGTGGAAGCGACTGACACTCCGCTCACTACCTACCCTTTGAATGAAGAAAATGCCGCAGCGGTGGCTGCTCTACCACCTGCAACTGCTTTGCTAATTGTGCGTCGTGGACCTAATGCTGGGGCACGTTTCTTGCTCGATACCGCCTCTACTTCGGTAGGTCGACACACCAGTTCAGATATTTTCCTCGATGATGTCACTGTTTCGCGTCGTCATGCTGAATTTGTACAGACTAGCGAAGGTGGCTATCTAGTTCGTGACGCTGGCAGCCTTAATGGCACCTATGTCAATCGTGAACGGGTTGAACAGATCGACTTAAGAGAAGGCGACGAAGTTCAAATTGGCAAGTTCCGGATGAGCTATCACCCATCACGTCAGGGCTGATAAATATGGCCGCAGTGGCAAAATCAGCAAAAGATAACTCTGCCGAAAACCACGTACCATGGCCGCAAAATGCGGATCGCACACCTCGTTTTTCGATCGGTCAGGTGACGGCTAGGCTTCAAAACGAGTTTCCTTCGCTTACGCAGTCCAAGATTCGGTATATCGAAGATACCGGAGTTTTTGAAGCTACTCGTAGCGCAGGTGGGATTCGCAAGTTCTCAGAAGCTAATATTGAGCGAATTCGATACTACTTAGTTGCGCAACGGGATTCATATCTTCCGGTCGATGCGATTTTAGCCAACCTAGAAAAGCTTGACCAGGGCGAAAGCGTCGAGGTGACTCCGGTTGCCCGAATTGTCTCGAATGAAGGAATGGCAATCGAACCGTTGGAAGGTTCAGAAATTACCCGTCGCGATCTTGAGGACTTCACTGGTGCCCATCCTGAGGAAATTGATGAATTAATTTCTGTGGGCGTTTTGCAACCTAATGTGAAGAACCGATTCCCAGCGAGTGCAGTTAAGGCGGTACGCCTTTCTCGGATGCTTTCTGAGGCCGGGATTACCTATCGACGGATGCGTCCACTAACAACTTTCGCTTCCCGAATTAGCCAGCTTGCTGCCGAAGCTACCCAGGTTGATCGTGCTAAAGGTTCGGTGGCACACCAGCGACGTCTAACCAAGGCTAATGATATTGCGAAAGTAGCTGCTGAATTAGCACATGTTTTGACTCGCCAGGATATCGATCGAAACCTCTAACCAAAGTGCTCCACCTCTCAAATCTGGGGATATCTGGTAACATTTTGGCTTAGAAAGGTAACAACTTTATTTCAACCTCAACTTTAAGTTTAAAGTCGGGGTGTTGATAGTTGACCAGCAAGCTAAATCCCTCTAGGTTATTCTTGTTACGTTCCCAGAAAACAGGAGATAATCATGGAAGCACCTGCAAATGACGCTTCAGCAAAAGGCACCCAAGGGATGCTTTTTGGTGATGTGCTAGCTTCGCTTGATGAAACCACCGGCTTTCGCGGTCCGGTTGCTTGCCGCGCAGTAGGTATTACATACCGCCAGTTGGACTATTGGTCGCGCTCGGGTCTGGTGGAACCTTCCATCCGTGATGCGAAGGGCTCAGGCTCCCAACGACTTTATTCTTTCCGGGATATCTTGGTTCTAAAGATTGTGAAACGTCTTTTGGATTCTGGCGTTTCATTGCAACAGATCCGCTCCGCGATTAACGAATTAGCCAATCGGGGAGTAGAAGACCTAACAGGGATTACCCTGATGAGTGATGGCGCCTCGGTTTATCTTTGCACTTCGAATGATGAGGTTATCGACTTGGTGCAGGGCGGTCAGGGCGTTTTTGGGATTGCCATCGGACGCGTTTGGTCCGAAGTGGAAGGCACTCTTTCTACTTTGCCGATTGAACATGCCAAGAGTGGGGTAGCGGCTGGACATGACGAACTGGCTGCTCGACGACGAGCTAAGCGCGACGCTTCCTAAAGTTTTTAGAGATAAGTTGGGCGGTTGACTCCTTTGCAGGTGAGTCAACCGCCCAACTTATTTTAATCTGAGAGTCAATCTGCCATTTACTCTAGCGCTTCAAACTTTCGTGACCAAGAAGTACCAACTGGATCCGCATCGGCCAAAATGTCGCCATAACGATCCAATGTGATTTCGTTGATCTGGGTTAAAGCTCCAGCTAGTTCGATACTTGGCGCATTTTCGATTCGACGCGCGCCCATTTCCGCAATGTCGGCAAAAGTCATTGACGGGGTCAAGCGAGCCACGAATGGGAAGCCAAAGCGTTCTTCATAGGCATCACAGAGTTCGCGTAACTTGGCTTCTTTTTCTGCTTCATGCTGGCCGAGGGCGAGAGAGCCACGGTCTTTAGAAATCTGTGCCGCATCTTCAGGGCTTGAGAACAGAAGGTCAGCCATCGAAGGATAATCTTGCACTAAAGCAATTTGCTCTTCTGGGCTTCCTGCTGCAATGGCTTGCTGTAGGCGCTGGGAAAGTTCACGTGAGTCCATGAACGGTCCAGAGTCTGCCACCCGCTCTAAGGGCCAAGTAACTTGGTTAAATAGGGGAGAGAGGGCAGCAATGAAGCTAGCCCGATCTAGTTTATTTAGTTCTTCTAGGCTAATCGGACCATTCGGAGTTAGCGCCACTTGAGAGCGATTACGCAAGGACGGAATGTGGTTGAAAATCAGGTTGAGTACGATGGCTGAAATCGATCCCAAGGTGATTCCAGAGGCGAAAAGAATAGTGGCCCAAGAAGGAAGTACCTGAGAAATACCAGGACGCAAGGTTACTAGCATCGCTAGCCCCAGTGAGGTGGAGACAATTACAGCGTTTTTATCTTCGCGCATATTGACTCGAGAGAGCTGTTGGATCCCCACGATTGCCACATTGGCGAACATAGCAATGGAAGCACCACCGAGCACTGAGTGGGGGATTGCCGCGACAATGGCACCAGCCTTGGGAAGCAGCCCTAGGATGATCATAATGCCACCAGCGGCGGCTACTACCCAGCGAGAAGTAACGCGAGTTAGACGAACCAAACCAACGTTTTGGGCGAAACAGGTGTATGGGAAGGAGTTTAGAATGCCACCAAGCATGGTGGAGATGCCATCTGCCCGCAAAGCAGCAGTGATGTCGTCTGCGGTAATCCGCTTATCGACGACTTCACCTGCGGCAAAAACGTCACCAGTGGTTTCTACCATGGTGATTGCCATGACGATAATCATGGAAACTGATCCCATTAATGAGAAGGCTGGCCAGCCAAAATAAAATGGAGTAGTTACGCCTAGCCAGGGGGATTGGCCCACTTGTGAAAAGTCAGTGTGTCCGAGGGCGAGTGCCACACCCGTACCAGCAACTAGACCAATCAATACTGAAATGGTCGACATGAAGCCACGGAAAATACGCTGCACTAAAATGATTAAAAATAAAGTCCCCATCGCATAGGCAATATTTTGCCCGGTGGGGACTTCGGTTGGATTCTGACCGGCAATATCGCCAGCTGAAACTGAAATCAAGGTGACGCCCATGATTGTTAGGACAGTACCGGTGACAACTGGTGGGAAGAACCGGATTAACTTGGCAAAATAAGGAGCTGCCAACAAGGTAAAGAGGCCAGCAACAATAATGGAGCCATAGATTTGGGGAAGACCGGCATTACCGCCACCATTTGCCAAACCAATAGCAATAATAGGAGAAACCGCGGTAAAGGTAACACCTTGAATCAAGGGGAGTCGCACGCCAACTTTCCAGAAGCCGACGGATTGGATGATAGTGGCGATACCACAAGTGAAAAGGTCAGCATTAATTAAGTGGATGGTAGTTTGGGCATCCAAATTTAACGCTTGGGAAATAACTAGTGGAACAATCACGGCGCCAGCATAGAAAGCTAGCACGTGCTGAATGGATAGAATTGCTAATTGCCCGGCAGGTGGGACCTGATCGACCGGGTGGACACTGGTTCGTTTCACGATAAACCTTCAGTAGTCGGTGCTTACGGGAATAACCTAATACCAATGTGCTACTTTAACAACCGCAAACGGCATTAGCGCGCGGATAAGTCCAAGTGTAGTTAATCTCAGAGAATCATTTAGACCCCTTAAAGGGGAGTAAGGAATGGCGGAAACACTCATAAGTACCTACTAGACAATCTGACATAATGTACATTATCGGATAGGACTAAAAATTGTCATCTTTTTGTTATCCGCACTGGTAACCTAAAAAAGGTTGATTATTTAAGAGGAGTTAACATGGCAGATAGAGTTTTGCGCGGCATGTCGATTGGCGCAAACAGTCTTGAATCAGAAAAAGGCGTGGTCTTTGTAGACCGCGTTGAAGTTCGATACGAATGCATCTGTGGCAACACCTTCACGGTGCCTTTGTCCACTGAAGCTGAACCACCCGCAACATGGGAATGCAACCAGTGCTCAGAGCACGCAATTCTTTCCGGCGAAGCCGAACAAGAATCTGCTGCTCCAGCAAAGGTAGCTCGTACCCACTGGGATATGCTTTGTGAGCGTCGTACTGAAGAAGAGCTTGAGATCTTACTCGAACAGCAACTCAAGCTGCTTCGCTCTGGCAAGTTGCGGGCTGACACTCGCTATCGCCAAAGCGCATAAGCTAACTAGAAATACTGGGTATCCACTTGGGTACCCAGTATTTTTATGCCAATCACCCAGCAGCTAGGAAGTTGTTTTTCACTTTAATGCCACTAGTACAGTTTAATTGCTGTTTTCCCGTTTATAAGTTTTGGAAAATAACAATAGACCCGCTAAAACGATCCCCAAAGCTAGATATGGGAGAATCCACCCCCATCTAATTGCCCAAGTCTGCCCTTGACGTAACGTTATGTCAGAAATAAGGATTGTTTGCTGTCCAATTTTTGATTCAGCTAGCACTTGACCCCGGGCGTCTACTATGCCCGAAACCCCGTCTAGAGAGGCTTGAGCACCATCTCGTCCGCTACGTAGACTAGCGACTCTCAACAGTTGTAGTTGTTGCCATGACTGCTCTGAAGGCGCAAAAGAAATATTGTTGGTCGGCACATAGATCGCCTCTCCCCCATTTTTTACCCCTTGGTCCACTACCCAATTAAATGCAATCTCAAAACAAATGGCGGTGCCGAGATTAAAACTCCTACCACTGCTGGTTTTCCCGACCAAATTTGGCGCTTTAGTTCCTGGAATTACCGGACTAAATAGATCTTCATTCCCCGGCAAACCAGGCAAGGTGATTGGAATGTATTCACCCCACGGAACTGGAACTTGTTTTGCATAGATATGCTGGTTTTCTATGGTTGGACTAGCATGTGTCCATAGCTTGCTTATCTTAGCCAGCATTGACTTGTTGGCTACCAGCGGTAATTCGGTAGTAATTGCCCGCTTGGCCGTCTGCCAATTTGTTCCAGTTAGTAATACCGCGACGTTATGGCGTGAATTATCTGAGTGTACTTGATTAAATCCGAGGGCGATTGGGACGCGGGCACGCGTCCACGTGTGGGCAATCTCTTGAGCCAGTTTTTGATCTTGATTTGGGTCATTTTCAAAAGTACTCTCGCCGAGTAAAAATAGTTCAGCGCTGTTTCCCGCACGAACGGCTTGGTTAATGGTCTCAAGTTGTAGTTTTCCGACGAGATTTGGGTGCTGCCAAATCTTCACTCCTAACTGGTTACTTCCGCCTTGCACCACGCCTACTCGAAGTGTCCCCACCTTAGTAACACTTGGAGGTAGCACAGGCAACCGAAAAGTAGCTAAATAGGAAGTACCAACCAGGGCAAAGATGATAGCAAATATGATCGGTCTATATTTTCCTGCCGACGCTAAAATCAATCCTGAAATGAATAAAGTAGCAACGAAAAGCAACCCCAGAGTATCAACGTAAGGCAGATAATAGGCAAAGCGGCTGCCCACCATTCCTTGCGCAAAATTTCCCCAAGGTAAACCAGAAAAAGGAAGAGTGCTACGAATCCATTCGAAGCAAACCAAGGTGGCCGAGACTAATAATACTTTTGCCAGCCAAGCAAGCTTTGTTTGACTCCAAAAGACAAGCGAAAACGCTAACAGGGCATACCATATCGCCCAAAGTAAGGAAATTCCAATAACAGGCCCGATGCTTGAAACTGAAAGTTCTAACCACCAAAAAAGACGATACCCAAGGACCGCACCAAAAACCCCTCCATTTACCGCGGCCCAAAAATAGTTTCTAGATTTCAGGAATAGCAGCAACTGGGCGATAAAGGTAAAAGCAAAAACAAACCAAGGAACCCTCGGCATAAATGACCAGGCTTGCAAATAACCTAAGCAAAAAGCTAACAGTAATTGAAATAAACTAGCCCAAACAGCTCTGGATTTATGCAGTCTTTTAGGAACTTCATCCGTAGACTTGTTGGTCTGAATATTTATAGTGCCGACCAAGCTACCACTCCCCGATTCAGGAGTTTTACCGCATCTGCAGCATTCATAGCTAACTCTGCAGTTCCAGCTAAAGTTAAATGTCCCAAGAGATCAATAATCTGCTTAATCACGCGGACAAAATCACCGGAAGGGAGCTGCGCTAGGTCCAAAACAGTTTCCAAAGACGCTCCCTGGCACCAAGCAAAAGTAGCTCCCATGATTCCAGGTTCTAGTTCGGCACTTGTTTCGCGGCGATATTTTAGTTCGACCTGATGGATCTCACGAGTGAGTTCTTGGGCTCGATGCCAAGCAAGTCGAAGCTGATCCATACTACCTGCCTCGAAATAGGTGGTTGGCGAAATGTCAGAGCGTGGCTCATAAACACATGATGAAACTAAGGCTGCTAAAGCCGCCGGATCTAGGTCAGAAAAGAGACGATGACGCACCATTTGGGCGACAATCAAATCTTTTTCAGAATAGATTTTGGAGAGCATATGTCCCCAATCATTAACCCGATAATCGGAGTCAAGATAACCGAGGTCGCGAAGTACTGATCTCACAGCATCAAACTGTCGACCTAAGGAACCTTCTGCCCCGGCCATTTGAGCCTCAAGGCTTTGTATCTGCGCCGTACGTTTTCTAGTCTTAGCTATCTTGTTCAAATGCTTTTGTAACTGTGGGCAGGCCCAAGCTGGATGGTTGTTAATCTTTGCCTGAAGGCTGGCAATCTCAGCCAACACTTGTGCATTGGGATGCGCCGGTGACAGTGCTTGGTTATTACGAGAAGCTGATTTCAAAGTACCTTGAATCTTTTTACGATCTGTGGCGGATTCAGCGTCAAAGGAGGGACCTAACCGGTGGCGAGCGACTTTGATAATCCCCTCGGGAACATTGAAGGCGGAAAGCTTTCGACGACGAGCTCCTAAGGTCACTACCTCCACTTCAGGCTCCGCTTGCCTAACATCCGATTCGGCAGTGACAATCGCACAATGTTGTTTCGAATTTAATTGGTAGATAACAATGTCACCACGCTTGAGCTGTTTAAATAAAGCTCTAGCTGCGTCACGTTTAGAAACCTGGCGGTTACGTTTTGCTTTTTCTTCTAGCTCGCGTAGTTCACTGCGCCAAGCAGCTAGCTGCATAACATCACCGTAATCACATTCAATCGCTGCTTGCCCTCGCTTTGCTTCTTTGCGTAAGCGGGTGATTTTTCGAGAAAGATCCACCACGGAAGCATCAGTCTGGAACTGGGCGAATGATTGCTCTAGCACTGCTCGAGCACCGGGAACGGAATGTCTACCTAGCAAGTTAGCCACCATATTGTAGGTGGGTTTAAATGCCGAGTAGAGCGGATAGGTACGCTTGGAAGCTAACGATGCCACTTGTTGTGGAGTAGCTTCTTGTCTAGCTAGAACCACTGCGTGACCCTGATGATCGATTCCTCTTCGACCAGCTCGTCCGGTCAGCTGCGTGTATTGTCCTGCCGAAAGCATGACATGTTCTTGCCCATCCCACTTCTTCAAGCTCTCAATCACTACCGTCCTAGCGGGCATATTAATCCCTAAAGCCAAGGTTTCGGTAGCAAAAACTACTTTCAAAAGCGAAGACTTAAAAAGATCTTCAATCAGTTCCTTCATCATCGGGAGCATGCCGGCATGATGAGCCGCATAGCCATTTAATACACAGCTGCGAAAGCGATCTAGTCCCAAAACGGAATAGTCACTCGCTGGCACCTGCGCAAGTACCAAGTCGACTTTACGAGCGATTAGATCTCGTTCCTCTGGGGTGGTTAACGAGGTATTAGCGGCCCATAGACTATAGACCGCATCATCACAAGCAGCTCGCGAAAAAATAAAATAGATAGCCGGTAACAGTTTTGCTTGGGCCAATGACATTACGATTTTTGGACGAGGTGCCAAAACTACCCGAGGTCGCCCTCGATAAAAACCACCTGCCCCACGAGATCGGCGCGATCTACCCATTTGGCCTGATTCAACTGCGGCAACATAAGCCTCTAGTTCAGGATTAACCGCGGTTTGTGAGGTGATTTCACTAGGATGTAAATGTGAGGGGTAGAGGTCAAATAATCTTGTCCCTACCATCATATGTTGCCAAAGTGGCACGGGCCGTTTCTCAGAAACAACCACTTCACAGCCACCACGAACAGAGGCTAACCATTGGCCAAATGACTCGGCATTCGAAACTGTGGCGGACAGCGAAACCAAACACACAGATTCTCCCAGCTGTAGGATTACTTCCTCCCAAACTGGACCACGGAACCGATCGGCTAGGTAATGAACTTCGTCCATAATTACGTAGCCTAAGTCTTCGGGTTCATCCCCATTATAGAGGCGATTTCGAAGCACTTCGGTAGTCATAACTACAATGGGAGCACCTGGATTAGTAACCGTATCCCCCGTTACTAGGCCAACATTTTCCACCCCATAATCTGCACAAAAATCTAAGTATTTCTGATTAGAAAGAGCTTTAATCGGAGTGGTGTAAAAGGCCCGCCGGTCAGTATGGAGGGCTAAGTAAACTGCGAACTCCCCCACAATAGTCTTGCCAGCCCCAGTAGGAGCAGCAACCAAAACTGAGGTACCAGCTTCGACATGTTCACAGGCTTTCCACTGAAAATCATCGAAGTCGAAACTTTTAGTCTGAGCGAACTTACCACGATAAGTCTGAGCGATTTGTTGGGCCTGCCGCCAGCGGGCATAATCTCCTGCCACGGAAGTATCAGTCAGGAGATCTGGATTTTCCTTTTGCTGACTTTTGCGTCTACGTCGTCTCGCCACTACTTCGTTTCCTTTGCCGAGGTCGAGACACGCGGTTCAACAGTTAGCTCAGCAGCTACACGTTCGGTGGTTAAACCACTACGTTGCCACCGATCATAGGCTTGATTAGCTCTAAGTAGCTTGGCATTTAAACGCGCACGTTTAAGTTCATGACGAGACTCGCTAACCGCTGCAAGTTGACGGCTATTGGCGCTAACGCCCACCACATGTACCGGTTTAGATACAGGCGCTATTTCGGCTAAAGATGCCTCACTAACCTGCGACAACTGGTCGCTCGATGCAGCGACTTGACGTAAGAGTCGCAGAAAATGTTTGGCAGCGTACCAAACTCCAGCGACCAGTGCCGCGATTAGCGCTACTACTAAAAAGATCCAGATGAAAGTCCACATAATTCTCTAAATCTAAGCTTAAAGCATGCGCTTGCTATTAAGCGAGATTTAGCAGTAACTACTTTAAGAATTCGTTTGTCATATGCTCCACTGGATTAACTACAGGCTGGAGTAAACCAACCTGCTTTAAAGCAGCTCCCATTTTTTCGAATAATGCTGGATCAAACTGGGATTTAGTCGGATCATTCGCAAACAATGGCAAGGTGGCGTTTAAAGTCTTTGCGGCATTTTGCCGCGCAATTTCGTCACCTAGCGTGGGCACATATTTTTGTGAAATCTCAATGGCCTTAGCCGGATCAGATTTAACTTCAGCGATGCCTTGATTAATCCCAGAAATGACATTAGCTAGCGCTTTTGGATGAGTTTTCAAGAAATTACGTGTAGTAATAATCGAAGCCCCAACCAAAGGTACTTGACCATTAAACAGCGGTACTTGTTTCACGGCTAGTTGAGAAGCCTGAAGTTGAACAAAGTCATTGTTGGAGAAGCCCACAACTGCATCAACCTGTTTCCCAACGAGAGCTGCTCGTTGGGTGTAACCAATTTCTTTAATTTCTACATCAGTCTCATTCAAACCTGCAGCCTGTAAAGCA
Source organism: Boudabousia tangfeifanii (assembly GCF_001856685.1). GTDB lineage: Bacteria > Actinomycetota > Actinomycetes > Actinomycetales > Actinomycetaceae > Boudabousia > Boudabousia tangfeifanii. Next base: position 1,091,181 of record NZ_CP017812.1, on the reverse strand, counting down.
ATGGTCAAGGCATACCAATTTTCGCCATATTTACCGGGAATTCCGACCTTTTTACCCTTCAAATCATTGATCGAAGTAATTTTGGAATTGGCATCAGTAATTAGGACTACTGGGTACTTAACATAGAAGGGTCCAATGGCAACAAAATCTTTGCCATGTTCACTAGCAACCAATGCTTCATCAGCACCGGCAATAACTACCTGCTCCGTGTTGGCGGCCAGGGCACCAAATAATGTTTCATTTGCACCGTGATGCCGCAAAGTTACCTTGGTATTCGGATATAGATTTTTCTCTTGCGCTACGTAAAATGGTGAAAACTGAATATTGGGAATATAGGTAAGTCCAATTGTTACTGGAGTCTGGTCGCCTTCGGTATCCGGAGTAGGAGTAGGAATTTCAGTTCCAGTACCAACTGTCGGATCAGAGAGAGTAGGTGCTGGTTTGGCTTCTTCACTCGCAGTCGACACATTTTGAGTAGCCGAGGGCGCCGTAGTGCCACAACCAGCAAGAGATAACATAGTCAAAGCGACGATGCCAAGACGGATGTTGTTTTTGGTTAGCACGGTTCGTACCTTTCTATTTAGTCCGAATTGCTCGGACTGTGGGAGATTGATTTTCTAACAAGACTAGTGAGCCGTAGAGAGTAGCGGCGAGAATACAAAGCACTAAAATTGTGCCGAATAGGCCTGAAACATCTACCACATTTGCTTGGGCAGATAGCCTCGAACCAAGTCCGCTACCCCCCATTACGAACTCGCCAACTACGGCACCAGTAATCGAAAGGGTAAAACCTGAACGAAGACCTGCAAATACGGAAGGCATGGTAAGTGGGAATTCAATATCTTTCCATAGGCGCCAGCCGCCTGCTCCATCGAGACGAGCCGCGGAAATAATATCTTCATCTAGGTTTTTTAAGCCCGACAAAGTCGAAACTAGGATGGGGAAGAAAACGATTAAAGCACAGAGTAAAACAATGGGAAGCAAACCGTAACCAACCCAAAGAACCAAAAGTGGAGCTAATGCCACCGCTGGAATTGCCTGGCTAGCGGCAAGTGAAGGCGATAAAACCCCCGCAATAATCCGGCTCTTGAAGAAAAGATAAGCTAAAGGAATGGCGATAACGGCGCCCAACAAGCAGCCTAGGCATGCTTCCAAAGCGGTTTGGCCAATCGAATGCCAGAGTAAAGGCGTTGAGAGATCTTGAATCAAGCGGAATATCACCATTTGAGGTGATGGGAGCATAAAGGGATCAGAAATCAGCGCGGCAGCACCTGCCCAGCCCAAAAGAGCCAAAAGCAAGCCGTATAAAACCAGCAGACCTGACGATTGCCGCAAAAGAAAAACTCCCGATACCAATTATGGCACCGGGGAATTACGGGTAGCACAAGTACTACCCGTGGCGTGCTCCTCCCATCCGGACTTTAACCGTCGGTGCTGGAATTTCACCAGCTCAACCGCTAATGCGGGTCGCGGACTTTAACCGCCGGCTCAGACTTTCACTGACCCCGGTGCACGCTTTGCACGGGATAACTTTAACTCGGAAGTAGTTAAGAAGCAAGACCTGACCGGCAATTTTTACTAAGATGAAACGCTAGTGACACACGTGTTCTTGGGCAATCCCACGCAGAACTTCTACTTCAGAAGCAGGGTTATTGGCTCGGAAAATAGCGGAGCCCGCAACGAAAACGTCGGCTCCGGCCTCGGCTGCCTGCGCTAAATTCGCCCGAGAAATACCACCGTCAACTTGAATTCTAATCTCTAAGTTTTCAGCCTTCAGCCATTGCCGGATTTCCTGGACTTTTGGCAACATCTGGGGCATAAATGCTTGTCCCCCAAAACCAGGTTCAACAGTCATTACCAAGACCATATCTAACTCTGATAAATAGGGCTTCAATACTTTCGGATCAGTGCCCGGCTTAAGCGCAGCAGCTGCTAAAGCGCCGTGCCGATGGATCTCTTTCACTAATTTTTTAGGATCGCGGCAAGCCTCATGATGGAACGTGACCGAAGCACACCCGACCTCGGCATAGGCAGGAGCCCAACGATCAGGATCCTCAATCATTAAATGTGCATCCAAGGGTAAAACATTTCGGTTAACCAATGCCTCTACCACCGGCAATCCCCAAGTCAAATTGGGAACGAAATGATTATCCATCACATCCACATGGGCGAAATCAGCATTACTGACAGCCACTAACGCCGCTCCTAAATTTGCAGCATCAGCATTTAGGATCGAAGGCGAAATTGTTGACATTATGCTTCCTCACGTTTGCGTAGGAGAGACAAGAATAGCGCATCAGTACCATCCCGATCAGGCCAGAACTGATAATCGCCACTGCTAAGTTTCATCGGAGCTAAAAGCTTAGCGATATCACCGGTCAATGCTGCCCGTTCGAGCGGTAAATTGGCCAAAGCCCACTCAACCACTTCCTTGGTTTCAGCTAAGACGGGGCTACAGGTCACATAGCCAACTACTCCCCCAGGGCGCAAAGCAGTAACCGCCGCAGCAAGCAGCTCAGTTTGGAGCTCATGGAGTGGTGGAATATCAGTCAAAGATTTACGCCAGCGGGCCTCTGGACGTCGGCGTAGAGCGCCCAAACCGGAACAAGGTGCGTCCACTAGAACCCGATCGAATTTACCTTCGCAGTACTCTGACTTTCCGAACTCTACCCCGTCACCAACATGTACCTTCGCAATCGAAGGTCCAAATGGAGCTAAGGTATTGGCTACTAGCTTTGCTCGGTGCTCATGAAGTTCATTAGCTACTAAACTAGCTCCTTGCTGTTTGGCAAAGCCAGCCAACATGCCAGCTTTACCACCAGGCCCAGCACAAAGATCGAGCCAACGTAAATCTTCTCCGGCAATCTCAACCTTAGCTAAAGCCATCGCCACCAACTGGCTAGCTTCATCGGCAACCGCAGCTTGACGATTAACAACTGCTTCAATTCGTCTAGGATCGCCCTTACCCAAAACCACAGCAGTTGGTGCCAAAGCACCAGGAGTGGCCGCTAAATCCTTGGTCTGCGCTAACAGTTTTTCGGCCGTGGTCAAACCAGGACGGGCAGCTAAGGTAACCTTCGGCGGAATGTTATTCGCTGCTAGCGCGCCGGCCAAATCACTACGATCGCCCTCGGCCAAGGCCTTCGAAAACTCTGACACCATCCACTTAGGATGAGAAGTTAGATTCGCGACGCTTTGCTCTTGATCACTGGGATCTTGGATTGCTCGTTGCCATTGTTCTAGTGAACGCTCAGTAATGCGACGCAAAATCGCATTAACGAACTTTGCTGGTCCCGCTGAAGCTGTTTGCCGAGCCATATCCACGGTTTGTGCCACTGCCGCATGGGCCGGAACTCGCATGGAAAGAATCTGGTGTGCTCCCAAACGCAAAATATCGAGGACGAGCCCATCAATGGTAGACAAAGGCTTAGGAGTACAAAGCTCAATCACCGCATCATAAAAACCTTGCAAACGCAAAGTGCCATAAGCTAACTCGGTAGCAAACGCGGCATCTCGACCAGTGACTTCATATGCTTTAAGCGTTCGATCCAAAATCAAGTTGGCGTATGCTTCATCCTCACGCACTTGAACTAACACATCAAGTGCAGCCAAACGTGGATTGTCGCAGGGACGAGCCGCACGGTAAGGATCTCGATAACGACGCTTATCAGATTCTAAGCTCATAGCTCTTGTCCCATTCTCTCGTCCGTTTCCAGCCGAGCCCCACGAGCCCAGTCAGCACCGGAACGCCATCCCTTACCAGGGACCGACACTTTACCCACCTGGACAAAATCGCTACCACACGCAACTAGGAGAGTTCGCTTTCGTCCAAAGATAGTTCCTGGTAGCACCTGCTGCGGCAAATCTGGGCCAAAAGCGTTAGCTTCTTCCCTAGTGCAGGCAACGAGTTCGGCCAACTTAATGCGCTGATCGCGCCACCAAGTCCAAGCACCTGGATCCTCGGTTACCGAATTGGCTCGACGAACCACCATTCGAGCCGAATCAGCAAAATCAATAAACGCATCCTCTACCGTAATTTTGTCCGCTAAACTCACCCCTTCAGTAGGCTGAGGAGTGAAAGGTAAATCTGGATTCGCAGCCAATTTATCAAGCACTTCAATCATGCGACCTGCACCCAATTCAGCTAAATCAGCTAAAAGCTTGGTTGCCGTATCCGCTTCGGTTAACGGTACAGACTCTTGCCAAACAACCGGTCCAGTATCCATGCCCGCTTCAAGTCGAAATATGCTAATTCCTGTCTCGGTTTCACCAGCTGCAATCGCACGCTGGACTGGAGCTGCTCCTCGATAAGCCGGAAGCAAAGAAAAGTGTAGGTTCAACCAGCCAAAACGCCCCAAATCTAACAGCGGCTCGGGAACCAAACCGCCATAGGCCACAATCGGGCAAACATCTGGCTGCAAGGACTTAATCTGCTCGATGACGTCCTCGGACTTCAACGTCTTGGTCTTAATGATCGGAATCCCAGCAGCTTCTGCCACTACTGCCACCGGACTCGGAGCCAATTTCCGTCCTCGGCCAACCGGCGCATCAGGACGAGTAATTACCCCGACCACCTCATGATCAGAGGCTAATAACGATTCAAGTACAGGAACGGCCGCACTAGGCGTGCCAGCAAATAAACAACGCATCATGCATATTCTAACCTTAAAGCAGTTCGAATGGGTCTGTTCTAAAGCTAATTCCTTTGCCACCTTCTTCACTAAACTGTTCGCGAGAGAGCCAAAGCGCTTGGGAAACCTGAGGGAAAGTTTCCCAGGACGCTTTCACCAAAATAAAGTTGGGAGACAAAATGGCATGTGTCTTTTGCACAAATCTAGTAGCTGCTTCGTGCATTGCCAATGGCCCATAAACTTCTGCCAACTCATTTGGTAAAAAGCGTGAAAGTACCGCAGCAAACAGTTGCAAATCAGCCTCAGCACCAATAATGGCCAGCATCCAAGCTGTGGGAGGTAACTGCACCTCACTACGTGCACGCCACTCATGTCGAGCTAATGCCAAATAATCCTGGCGAATAAGTGGTTGAGAAAGCTCTGGGGCCAAAGGATGCGGGAATAGTACTCTTCCGCCTGCCTTTACTAGCGCTGCTACTTGTGCCCATCTAGTAATCGTGTCGTACTGAGCATCGGCTCGCAATGCCGCTAAAGAAACTTCCGGATCTAGCACAACCGCCCCGACATAGCCGCCCTCAGCACGGCGAAAAGTTCCTGAAGTAGCCACGACAATCTTTGGCTCAGCGCCAACTACCAAGTCAGCATTTTGGGTATCTAGTTGTAATACCGGTACGCGCGGAAAAGCCGATGAAAACTGTTCAACAGTTCGTTCGATTCCAACTACTAATGCCCGCCAACGAGTACTGGCACATGCTGGGCAAGAAAAAGTCGCCACCTCATGAGTGCAAACCGGACAAACCAACGCACCGTTTTTTGCAGCAATATTAGCCCCACACTGTTCGCAGATGAACTTTCTAAAACAAGACTGACAAGCAATCACTGGAATGTCACCACGACGAGGAACTTGTACCAAAAGGGGGCCTAACAAACTCTGAGTTTGAATAAAATTCGAAATAAAACTCGGTAACCGACTAAAGCTACTCATTCCGGCTTGTTCTATTTGCCAATCTGACGGGAATTCTACCCTCGCTAAACGCTGTCGTTTTGCTTCCCGAGTTGGCGCAAGATGGAGGATTTCGCCACGCTCTAAAAAGGCCAAAGCCCATAATGGCAATGTACGCGAAAGCAGCAAAAGTGGAGTCTGCTCGGCCAAAGAACGCCACCATGCGACCCGGCTAGTTTCCACCCTTGGATTTCTGGCAGGCAAAAAATGAGGTGAATCGGCTTGCCAAACTATAACTAGTCCCAGATTCTTAACCGGAAGATAGACACCTTTTCGAGTAGAGATGATTAACTGTGAATGCCCAGAGACGGCCCGTAAAAATACTTCGTAATTCGCGCCATCGCTTAACTTTGAAGAATAGAAATCAATTCTGATCTGAGGGTAAAGCTTACGCAAGCACTCTCCTAGCGCAATTATCTGCGCATGATTCGATGCAATGACTAATACTGCTTTACCCGCTTGCCAAACAGGCTGAAACATTCTTTGGAGAGCAAGAATATCTAATTCAAAATGGGTGCCATCCTCAAGAGTACTTGGTAGCGATTCCCACCAGCCAACTAGCGGGAACTGGCCTGAAGGCGGCTGATTCATATGACCAGACTGACGTGACTTTTCGTCCAAATGGTCAGATTTGACTACTAGCTGTTGAAAAAACTCATCAGCACCTTGATAAAAAGTGAAGGCATTTTGGCTACCACCAGTCATGCCGTCTGCAAGTGGCATGGCAGAGAATGCTGGCCTCTGCTTATGCGTGGTTAAAAAGGCTTTTTCAATCCGTTGTTGTCTGATCGGCAGTGCTTGGTGCAAAATCCTCGCCCTCGGCATCAAACAATAAGCACGAAGACGATTAACCAGACGCCAAATCTGAGGTGTTAGCAGCGCCAGCGGGGTAATAATTCCCTGGATTTCTTTAAAACTAACCGCAGAAAAAAGGCTCGCTTCCTCCCCTGCCAGGTTTTGCTCAACGAGGGCAGAAACTTCAAAAGATTCGCCGGATAAATAATCCCAGGTATTATCGGTCCCCTGCTTCGCAATCACCCAACCAGACTGGCTACTATGTCCAAGCGGTATCTTGACTTTCATTCCTAAGCGAATGTCCGCCCAAATATCTGATGGCACTAGATAAGTAAAAAGCCGGTCCAGCGCAGGTACCGTGCTATCAGGTAGCACCTGTACCAACAACTGTTCCGGCATAATTACTCGCTAAATAAACTTAGGCACCCTTAATGGCTTGCGCCAAATCCTGCGCACGATTGGTCTGTTCCCAAGAGAACTCAGAACGACCAAAGTGGCCATAGCTGGCGGTGGCAGCATAAATCGGGCGAAGCAAATCAAGATCGCGAATAATCGCAGCTGGACGCAAATCAAAAACGTCCCAAATTGCGCTGGCAATCTGCTCGTCACTAGCCACACCAGTGCCATACGTGTTAACCCAGAGTGACACGGGATGGGCTGAACCGATTGCATAGCTAACCTGAATTTCACAACGTGAAGCCAAGCCGGCAGCAACTACGTTCTTCGCAATCCAACGCATAGCGTAAGAAGCTGAGCGGTCTACCTTCGAAGGATCCTTACCAGAGAAGGCGCCCCCACCATGACGAGCCATCCCACCGTAGGTGTCAACGATAATCTTGCGGCCAGTTAAACCAGCGTCACCGGTTGGTCCACCCACTACAAACTTGCCCGAAGGATTAATCTGCAGTTTTAACTCAGACTGATCAAGGTCGAGATCAGCCTCAGCGAGCACTGGATCAATTACGAATTCTTTTACCTGGGCCTGAACATCAGCCAAGCTAAGGTCGGCAGAATGTTGGGTCGAAACCAGCACATTATTGAGGCTAACTGGGCGATCCTGGTCGTACCCTAACGTTACCTGAGTCTTGCCGTCTGGGTAGAAGCCAGGGCAAGTGCCGTCTTTACGTACCTTAGTAAGCTGGCGTGCTAAACGATGAGCTAGCCAAATTGGTGCAGGCATCAAATCGGGGGTTTCTTGGCAAGCATAGCCAAACATAATGCCTTGATCCCCAGCCCCTTGTAGGTCGAGGTCGTCCGCACTAGTAGCGTTACGCTGTTCCAAAGAGGTATTAACAGCCGCTTCAATGTCAGGCGATTGCGAGCCCAAGGAAACCGAAACACCACAGGAGTTGCCATCGAAACCAACCTGGGACGAGTTATAACCAATTTCGGTTACTTCTCGACGAACGATATCTGGAATCTCGACATAAGCTTCGGTGGTAACTTCACCTACAACATGAACGAGACCTTTCGTGGCTAAAGTTTCAACCGCCACTCGCGAATGGGGATCTTGTTCTAAGAGAGCATCAAGAATGGCATCGGAGATACGGTCACAAACCTTATCTGGATGTCCTTCAGTTACTGATTCTGAAGTAAATAGCTGGAGAGCCTGATTAGCTGTCATTAGATACTTTCTTTTTCCGCAATTAAATCGTTTACTTGCTGCCAAAGGGCTTGGCTCACGGTGGCTTTACTTCCTTGTGACTGGCCTAAAAGCTGACCATTAAAATCGAGGAAGAAAAGCTGGTTTTCAACATTACCAAAACCTTTGCCCGAGCCCACTTGGTTTAATGCCAGTAAGTCTACGCGCTTCTTGGCGACTTTTTCACGTGCTAAAGAGAGGGCTGCCTCACCCTGGGCAGTTTCCGCGGCAAAGCCAACCAAAATCTTGTTTCCACGTGGTTTTTTACCCAAGGTGGCTAAGATATCGGGATTTCGAACCAGCTCTAACGTAAGCGTATCGGCTTGGCCTTTTTTCATTTTTTGGGTAGCGACTTCAGCAGGTCGCCAATCAGCCACCGCAGCAGCCATCACCAAAACATCAGTTTGGTCCCAACGAGCTTCCAACAAGCTAAGTAAATCTCGAGCAGAACCCGCGTAGGTGGCTTTGATCCCTGCCGGTAACGGCACTGAAATGGTGGAATAGATTAATTCAACCTCTGCACCTAATGCCTTTGCTGTTTTGGCTAGTTCAATCCCCTGAGTACCAGTCGAAAGATTGGTTAGTACCCGAACCGGATCGATTGGTTCGCTAGTTCCACCTGCAGTGATAATAACTCTTTTGCCTTTGAGCTTAGGACAAGCCTCTGGATTGCTATCAGCAGTGGCCGATTGAGATCCAATAAGTTGCTTAGCCTGGCTGAAGATTTCTTCCGGTTCTGGCAAACGCCCCATACCGCTATCACCACTAGTCAATTCGCCCGATACTGGGGAAATGACTTGCCAGCCGTCAGTTTGAAGTGTGCTCAGATTACGTCTAGTCGCAGGATGCTCCCACATTTGGGTATGCATCGCTGGCGCAATAATCTTTGGACAGGTCGCGACTAAAGCGGTAGCCGTAAGCATGTTGTCTGCCATCCCCATTGCTAGTTTCGCAATGGTATTTGCAGTTGCCGGTAAAACTAGGAAAGCATCTGCTTCTCTAGCGAGCTCAACATGTGCTCCGTGTGCTACATCCTGAGTAATTTCGGTGTAAACCGGATTTCCACTGATAGCTTCCCAAGTGGTTTTTCCTACGAGCCCAAGAGCCGCTGGAGTGGCAAGTACTTGCACCTGCCATCCAGCTTTTTTCCAAAGGCGGACCACACTAACTGCTTTGAAGGCCGCGATGCCGCCGCTCACTCCAATTACAATGCGTGGGGCCACGCCTTTGCTACTCATTGAGGGTCAACGGTTTCCGTGTAGAAGTTCAACTTGCCACCAGCGATTTCATGCATGGCAATTGAAAGAGGCTTGTCATCTACTTCGGTTTCTACCAAAGGAGGCACACCCTGAATCATGCCTGCAGCACGCTGGCGAAGGTAGGTGTTGATCTGACGAGCACGACGTGCCGAGTAAACTACCAAAGCGTATTTGGAGTCAACCTGCTCGAGTAGATCGTCGATCGGAGGCGAAGTGATACCTTCTGGCTGGGCAACAGTACCTGTAGTCATAAAAATCCTTTTATCTAGTTGCGCGCATTAACGTCAATAGTTTAGTCCAAACCCATAAAACTAGCCAAAGCCAGCGCGCAGTTTTCCACCGTATCGTTAACAATCACACGATCGAACTCTGCTTGAGCGGCAAGCTCGACTTTGGCAGTAGCGAGTCGGCGCTCACGCTCTTCATCGGATTCAGTTCCACGAGTAGCCAACCGTTTAGCCAAATCCTCAAAGGTGGGAGGAGCAATAAAGACATGTTTGGCCTCAGGCATAGATTCGCGAATCTGCCTAGCACCCGCCAAATCAATTTCCACAATGGCGGGTTTCCCGGCAGCTAATGCTTCCATAATTGGTGCTCGCATCGTGCCATAGCGGTGTTTGCCATGTACGACTGCCCATTCAAGCATCTGGTTGGAAGCTACCAATTCGTCGAATTCTGCTTCGGTGACAAAATGGTAATGCTGTCCATCAACTTCCCCCGGGCGTGGATCCCTAGTAGTTGCGGAAACCGAAAAATAAATTTCTGGATGCTGCTGAGCAAGCAGACGCAAGACAGTGCCTTTACCAACCGCGGTTGGACCGGCCACAACAGTTAACTGATTCATAGCAGACTATCTTAACAGCCTACCGCTTGCTTAACTTCTGCAAGCGTATCTGCAAAAGCAGCTTGTAGGCCAGCAAGTGTAGGACCACCCTTAAGAATTCCTCGAGATGACGAAGCCAACACAAGTGATAGATCGTGGCCAAAGACTTGGGAAAGCTCTGCTCCCCCAGCACCTTGCGCGCCCACTCCTGGGGCAAGCATTGGCCCGTTTACGGCGCCCAGATCGAGGCCCAAATCTTGAGCAGCAGAACCGATCGTAGCCCCAACTACCAGGCCGAAGCTACCCATCAGGCCAGCTTCGCGTGCCGGCTGATTCCACTGGGCCACGCCCTCGGCAATCATCCTTGCGACGGCCTGCCCCTGAGCGTTTTGGGAATGCTGGACCGAGGCACCTTCAGGATTTGAGGTCAAAGCAAGTACGAATAAGCCTTTCCCATGCTTGACTGCCAACTCATGAGCTGGTGCGAGGCTGCCCAATCCAAGATATGGGCTGAGGGTGATGGCATCAGCTTCCGAGGGCGCACCTGGAGTTAGGAATGATTCCGCATAAGCACTCATGGTAGAGCCGATATCGCCACGCTTAACATCCAAAATTGTTAGGAAACCAGCCGACTTAGCTTCCTGCAAAATAGTTTCCAGGGCAGCTACACCCTTAGCACCATGGCGCTCAAAGAAAGCAGACTGAGGTTTGAAAGCAGCAGCTTGCTCCCCCACGGCCTCGAGTACGGTCATGCCAAATTTTTCTAGGCCTTGTGCGCTATCGGGCAAATCCCAGGCAGCAAGCAGGTTCGGATGTGGATCAATTCCGACGCAAACCGGACCAGCTTCCCGCATTTTCGTTGCGAGTCGGGCGCCAAAACTTTGCGATAGATCGTTTTCGGTACTCATAATTCCTCACTTAGCTTGGTTTTGACGACGGGCATAGTGTTCCTGCAATGAAGAAACCTCAAAGTCATCGACCAGCAGGGCTTCGATAGCTTGAACTGCAGCCGACAACTGCTGAATAGTGGTAATGATTGGCTTTTCGGCAGCGGTGGTAGCAGTACGGATTTCATAACCATCTGCACGTGCGCCTTGTCCGGAAGGTGTATTGATGACGAGGTCGATTTCGCCTTGGGAAATCAAGTCGATAATCGTCGGTTCGCCGTTTTCACCGCGGCCATCGGACGCCTTACGAACTACCTGGGTGCGAATGCCATTGCGTTCGAGGACGGTGGCTGTTCCCTTGGTCGAAAATACCTTGAATCCAAGCTGTGCGAGACGGGCAATCGGCAAGACCAGATTGCGCTTGTCACGGTCGGCAATGGAGACGAAGAGATTACCCTTGGTAGGCAGGGTAATCGAAGCACCAGCTTCAGCCTTGGCATAAGCGCGTGGGAAGTCACGGTCAAGACCCATCACTTCACCGGTCGAACGCATTTCTGGGCCGAGGACGGTATCGACAATAGCCCCTTCGCGAGTGCGGAATCGACGGAATGGGAGCACTGCTTCCTTCACAGCAATGGCTTCTGCGCCTGCAGCTAGAGTCGGCTCGGTGGCCGGCAAGAGTCCAACCTGGCGAAGCTGTGCAATGCTTTCCCCGGTCATAATGCGTGCTGCGGCAGTAGCCAATGGCACGCCGGTGGCCTTCGAAACGAATGGGACGGTACGCGATGCACGTGGATTCGCTTCAATCACGTAAAGCACGTCGGAGAGCAAGGCGAACTGAATATTAATCAGACCATGGACACCTACCCCCGCGGCGATTGCCTCGGTGGCTTGGCGGATGTGCATGATTTGTTTCGCCGACAAGGTCATTGGGGGCAAAACACAGGCCGAGTCACCGGAGTGGATGCCACATTCTTGAATGTGCTCCATGACGCCTCCTAGGAATAGTTCCTTCCCGTCGTAAAGGGCATCCACGTCAATTTCGATCGCGTCGTCAAGGAAGCGATCAATCAGTAGTGGGCCCGCATTTTCGGAGACAGCCCCAATACCTACGCGTTCAAGATAATCAAGGAAACCTTCTTCGTCGTAAACGATTTCCATGCCACGCCCGCCCAGGACGAAGGAAGGACGGGCCAAAATCGGGTAGCCGATTTCGCGGGCAACTTCAATCGCCCGTTCCTTGGTACGAGCGGTGCCATGGGCTGGGGCCAAAAGATTTGCTTTATCGAGGACGCGCCCAAAGAGTTCACGGTCTTCAGCGGCATCGATGGCTTGCGGGGAGGTACCAAGGATTGGCACGCCCTCGGCCTGCAAGGCAGCGGCCAAACCAAGCGGAGTTTGCCCACCCAACTGCACTAGCACGCCGGCGACTGGACCAGCCTGCATTTCTGCATGGATTACTTCGAGCACGTCTTCTAGCGTTAGTGGCTCAAAGTAGAGGCGGTCCGAAATGTCATAGTCGGTAGAAACGGTTTCTGGGTTGCAGTTAACCATGACGGTTTCGTAGCGGTCGCGCAAGGCCAAAGCAGCATGCACGCAGGAATAGTCGAATTCGATGCCCTGTCCGATGCGGTTCGGGCCCGAACCCAAAATGATCACAGCCGGACGGTTACGCGGCATGACTTCACTTTCCTCGTCATAGGAGGAGTAGTGATAAGGGGTCGAGGCGCGGAATTCGGCGGCACAAGTATCAACGGTCTTGTAAACCGGGCGCAGGTTGAAGGCGTAACGCAGTTCGCGCACGGTAGCTTCGTTCCGACCACGGATCTGGGCAATCTGCTTGTCGGAGAAACCATGTCGTTTGGCTAGTTCCAAAACTTCACGGTTTAGGCCATCAGCCTGAGCAATCTCCTGTGCCACTTCTTCGAGTAGGAAAAGTTGATCTAGGAACCATGGGTCAATCTTGGTGGCGTTGAACAGTTGTTCAAGCGTGGCGCCAGCACGGATTGCCTGCTGTACGGCCAAGAGGCGACCTTCGGTCGGCACCTTAATCTGGGCTAGCAGACCTGGCAGATCAGCAGCGACTGGGCCTGGCTGTTGCCAATGTAGACCAATCCCCTTCTTGTCGATTGACCGCACCGCCTTTTGCAATGCTTCAGTGAACGAACGCCCCAAAGCCATGGCTTCACCCACCGACTTCATGGTGGTGGTTAGGGTTGGATCCGAGGCAGGGAACTTTTCGAAAGCGAAACGAGGAACCTTTACCACTACATAGTCAAGGGTTGGTTCGAAGCTGGCTGGGGTTGATTCGGTAATGTCGTTGCGAATCTCGTCCAGGGTGTAGCCAACCGCTAGGCGGGCCGCGATCTTAGCAATGGGGAAACCTGTGGCCTTCGAAGCTAGCGCCGAGGAACGCGAAACGCGTGGGTTCATTTCGATCACAATGACGCGACCGGTTTCTGGGTGGACGGCAAACTGGATATTACAACCGCCGGTATCGACGCCTACTTCACGGATGACCGCAATGCCGATATCGCGTAGGTTCTGTAGTTCGCGGTCGGTTAGGGTCAAAGCGGGAGCCACGGTGATGGAGTCACCGGTGTGTACGCCAACTGGGTCCACGTTTTCGATCGAGCAGACGACCACCACATTGTCGGCCTTGTCGCGCATGAGCTCTAGTTCGTATTCTTTCCAACCGAGGATCGATTCTTCCAAGAGAACTTCGGTGGTACGTGACTGTTGTAGGCCTACCCCAGCAATGCGCTCGAGATCAGCGGCATTGAAAGCGATACCAGAACCAAGGCCGCCCATGGTGAAGGAAGGACGGACCACTAGTGGGTAGCCAAGACGGGCCGCAGCCGCGTGGCATTCTTCCATGGTGTGCGCGATTTCTGAGCGGCAGACTTCGGCCCCACAGCGTTCCACGATGGCTTTAAACTCATCGCGGTCTTCACCCGCGTTAATAGCTTGCGCGCTCGCCCCGATTAGTTCCACATTGTATTTTTCCAAAACGCCAGCTTCGTCAAGTGACATTGCTGCGTTGAGTGCGGTCTGACCACCAAGGGTTGGTAACAAAGCGTCTGGGCGTTCTTTTTCAATAATCTTGGTCAGAATCGAGGTCGTGATTGGTTCGATGTAGGTGGCATCTGCAATCTCGGGGTCGGTCATAATGGTTGCGGGGTTAGAGTTAACCAAAATGACGCGGATACCTTCAGAGCGGAGGACGCGGCAGGCCTGGGTACCGGAATAGTCAAACTCGCAAGCTTGGCCAATGACGATCGGTCCAGAACCGATGACGAGAACAGATTTAATATCTTCGCGGCGTGGCATCAGCGAGCCTCCTTAGGGGCAGGGTTTTCTTTCATCAAACGTAGGAATCTATCGAATAAGTGTTCGGCATCGTGTGGTCCAGCTGCCGCTTCTGGGTGGTACTGGACAGAGAAGGCTGGCAAGTCGAGGCACTTGAGACCTTCAACTACCCCATCGTTTAGCCCGACATGGGAAACTTCCACCATGCCGTATTTGCCGTTTTCGAAGGGAGCCAGCGAGGCAGCTTGGGTTGGCGCGTCAACCGCAAAGCCATGGTTATGTGCGGTGATTTCAACCTTGCCGGTGGCCTTGTCTAAAACTGGCTGGTTGACACCGCGGTGACCGTAGGTCAGCTTGTAGGTGCCATAGCCGAGGGCGCGACCGAGGAGCTGATTACCAAAGCAGATACCGAAGTAAGGGATCTTGGCATCGAGTACTTGGCGCAGCAGCTCAACTTGGCCATCAGCAGTTGCTGGGTCGCCTGGTCCGTTGGAGAAGAAGACGCCATCAGGATTCAGGGCCTTAATCTGTTCGAACTTGGTGTCAGCAGGTAGCACGTGTACGCGCATGCCACGCAAGGAGAGCTGGTATGGGGTGCGGTTCTTAACGCCGAGGTCGAGGGCAGCTACGACTGCGGTCGGTTCTTTGCCTTCGAACTCCCCAGCTGGTTCCACGATGTAACCCGTATTGGTCGAAACGTCGTCGGTGAGGTTTGCTCCCGACATTTGTGGGGCGTCTTTAACTACCGAGAGTAAAGTGTCAATCACTGGTTCGGTCAAGTATTCGGCACCAGTTGGCAAGGCCTCGCCCGAGAAAATACCGGCGCGCATGGCTCCAGTTTCACGGATACGACGGGTGATTGCCCGGGTATCAACGCCGCAAATACCAACGATTTCTTGTTCTTCCAGTAGTGTTTCTAGTTCTTTAGTGGCTCGCCAGTTCGAGGCGCGACGGGCTGGGTCGCGCACGACGTAGCCGGCCACCCAAACGGCCTCGGATTCTGGATCTTCGTCATTAACCCCGGTGTTGCCGATGTGCGGTGCGGTCTGGACGACGATCTGGCGATGGTAGGAAGGGTCGGTGAGGGTTTCTTGGTAGCCAGTCATGCCGGTGGCAAAAACGATTTCGCCAATAGTGCGGCCTTTTGCCCCGTAAGCTTTACCGGTGTAGACCGTGCCGTCCTCGAGGACCAATAATGCGAGTTCTCTGTTTTTCATTGCTGGTCCTCCTGAACCTTGCCTGCTTTAACTGTGAGTTTGCCGCGATAGGCGGTGTACATGACTTGTCCGGGCAACTCCATCCCAATGTATGGGCAGTTGCGTGATTTGGTGTATTGCTCATCTGGGTTCACCACGCGCACCACGGTGGGGTCAACCAGTGCTAGGTTGGCTGGGTTGCCGACGGCAATCGGCAGACCCTGATTCGGGTTCGAGCCGATCCGAGCTGGGGTGTAAGAAAGTACCCGGGCGACATCTGCCCAGTTCATTCGACCGGTCTGAACCATCGTTTTGATAATGATTGGCAGGGCAGTTTCGAGGCCAGTCATCCCGAATGCGGCCTCGTCCCAAGGGCATTCTTTGGTGGCTGCCGGGTGAGGCGCGTGGTCAGTTCCGACAATGTCGATCGTGCCGTCGGCCAAACCATCGCGTACGGCCTCAATATCGGCTTGCGTGCGCAATGGCGGATTCACCTTGTAACGAGGATCGAAAGTGCGGGCAAGCTCTTCGCTGAGCGAAAGGTGATGTGGGGTCGCTTCGGCGGTAATCTTAATGCCTTGTGCCTTGGCCCAGCGCACTAGCTCTACCGAACCTGCAGTTGAAAGGTGGCAGACGTGAACGCGAGCATCAAGGTGCTTGGCGAGCAGAATATCGCGAGCAATGATGCTTTCTTCCGCGGCGGCCGGCCAGCCAGCCAAACCAAGTTCACCGGAGACTACGCCCTCGTTCATTTGGGCAGTAGCAGTCAACGTTGGTTCTTGCGCATGCTGGGCAATCACCGCATCAAGTCCCTTGGCATATTCGAGGGCGCGACGCATTAGTGCCGAATCCGAAACACATTTGCCATCATCGGAGAATACACGCACTTTGGCGCGCGAAGCTGCCATCGACCCCATGGCGCTTAGGGATTTGCCCTCCAAGCCCTTCGAGACCGCACCGATCGGGCGAACCTCAACAAAACCGGCGGCTTCGCCTAGGTCAAGTACCTTTTCAATCACGAGGGCGTTATCGCCCACCGGATTTGTATTCGCCATGGCGTAAACACAGGTGTAGCCGCCAGCAGCTGCCGCGCGAGTGCCAGTGTAGACAGTTTCTGCCGCGTCCATGCCGGGCTGACGCAAGTGGCAGTGCAAGTCAACCAAACCGGGCAGTGCTACGAGACCGCCAGCGTCGATGCGCGGACCGGAAAAGTCCTTAGCATCTTCCCCAAGTGCGACAATCTTGCCATCCTGGATTGCGATATCAGTGGCTGGTCCGTCCAAGATTTGGGCGCCAGTAAAGACGTAGTTGTTCATTAGTTATTCTCCCCATTTACTAGCCAGTCGAGAGCGGCCATGCGAACGGCAACGCCACAGCCAACCTGTTCCAAAATAATCGCTTGGGCATTGTCTGCCGCCAAGTCAGATAGTTCTAGGCCACGGTTAATCGGGCCTGGGTGCATGATGCGGACCTTAGGGTCGAGGGCGCGAAAGCGCTCATCGGTGAGGCCGTACGCTCGGACATATTCACCGACCGAGGGGAAGAAGCCTCCCCCAGCACTGGACATACGTTCTTTCTGGACTCGAAGCATCATTACTGCAGTAGGATTCGAGGCCAAGGCTTCATCAAAGTTAGTGAAAACTTCGGCCTGCCAAGTTTCTACCCCAGCTGGTAGCAAGGAATGCGGAGCAACGAGGGCGACCTCGGCCCCCAAAGTGTTGAGCAAAGCGACATTGGAACGAACTACCCGCGAGTGGAGCAAATCTCCCACAATCAGTACTCTAGCGCCACTTAAGTCAGCTCCGACCAACTTGGTCGCAGCTTCCTTGGCAGGCACTTGATTGTGATGACGGCGTAAAGCCATGGCATCTAGCAAGGCTTGGGTGGGATGCTCATGCGCCCCGTCGCCAGCGTTAAGGATTGGGACCTCGATCCAACCGGCATGAGCTAGCCGGTCTGCGGCACCAGCACTACGGTGACGAATGACCATGGCGTCTACGGTCATCGCAGCCAAAGTCTGAGCGGTATCCTTTAACGATTCGCCTTTAGAAATAGAAGAGCCGGCAGCGCTAAAGTTCATGACGCGAGCGCCAAGCTGGTGTGCCGCTAACTCGAAGGAAAGTCGGGTCCGCGTAGAGTCTTCAAAGAACAGGTTTGCCACGGTTTTTCCAGCAAGCAGATCTAGCTGACGATCCTGGCTGATACGAGATGCTAGTTCTTCGGCATGATCTAGCAAAGCAACAGCAGTTTCCTTCGATAGATCAAATGTGGATAGTAGGTGTTTCATGCTTGGCCCCCAATAATAAAAACGCCATCAGTGGAATCAATTTCTTCCAACTTGATGGCAACAGTTTCACTTCGAGCAGTCGGGAGGTTTTTCCCAACAAAATCGGCTCGGATAGGTAGTTCACGATGACCACGGTCGACTAATACTGCGAGTTGTACCGCGGAAGGGCGCCCTAGGACTGAAAGGGCATCGAGTGCAGCACGAACAGTTCGACCGGTGTAAAGCACATCATCTACCAAAACAACTTTGCAGTCATCGATCCCGCCCTCGGGCAAGGTAGTGGTGCCATGAGAGCGATCAGCCTGATCGCGGTCGTCACGGAAACCCGAAATATCAAGAGCACCTGCCGGCACGTTTTCGCCTTGCTCTGCCAGATTCTGGGCGATGCGCTTAGCTAAATGTACCCCGCGGGTGTGAATACCCATTAGGACTACTTTTTCTGCCCCACGATTTTTTTCGATGATTTGATAAGAAATTCGTTTTAATGAACGACGAATGTCCTCTTCACCGAGGACACGACGACCTAAAGGTGCCATTAAACCCTACCCTTCCCCGCCTCTCTGGACGGGTCTTAAAGGAATGCTTACAAGCCAAAGTTTATAGCAAAATGATGCTTGCTGGCGTGCAAGAAAAGCAAAAACCGGTGTGTAGTAGCTTACGCGTACCGCACACCGGTTTAGATAGTGACTAGATCGATTAGTCGTCGATATATTCGCTATCGTAGGCTGCTTGAAAATCGAAGTCACCAGTTTCTTTTTCTTCTTCCAAATCAGAAACAGGAAGCGAAATAAAACCGGCATCATCAGTCTCAAAATTGGTTTCTGCCTGCGCTGCAGTGGCCTTTGCCTTGAGGGGCTTCGGATTCGCTAGATGGTCTTTGTAGACCTTATCTAGTACCGCATTGATAAAGGCGGGAGCATCAGCAGAGCTGAGCGTATCAGCGATGCCGACCGCTTCTGCAATTGCGACAGCCCCATCCACTTCTGGATTGCACATGATTTCCCATGCCGCAATCCGCAAAATGGAACGATCTACACTGGGTAGTCGCTGCCAGTCGCGGGTCGAGTGAGCCATGATAGAAGTATCTACTTCTGCCAGGTTCTGAATAATTCCCTCGACAATTTCAACCGCGTAGGGCGGCAGTGGAGTTTGCGCCGCAGTCATTTCTTTGCGGTGGCGCAGAACTTCGGAGAGTTGTCCTGGCCCGTAGCCACCATAACGTTCGTCTGCTTCAAACAGAACGTCAATCGCGCGGATACGAGCTTTTGTTCGTGATCCTTTACGAACTGGCATCAGTCGTTCACGCGGGAAATGTAGGAACCGTTACGGGTATCGACCTTCACCTTGGTACCGGTTTCGAGGAACAAAGGAACCTGGATTTCGTAGCCGGTTTCCAAGGTTGCAGGCTTGGTGCCAGCCGAGGAACGGTCGCCCTGTAGGCCTGGCTCGGTGTACTGAATTTCCAAAACAACCGAAGCTGGAAGTTCAATGAAGAGAACCTGACCGTCGTGCAAAGAGACGATAGCGGACTGGTTTTCCAACATGAAATGGGAAGCGTCGCCCACGATTTCAGCTGGGATGGTGATCTGATCGTAGGTGCTGTCGTCCATGAAGACGTAATCTTGACCATCTTGGTACAAGTAAGTCATGTCGCGACGGTCAACAGTTGCGGTTTCGATCTTGAGGCCAGCGTTAAAAGTCTTGTCAACAATCTTGCCGGACATAACGTTCTTCAACTTGGTGCGAACGAAAGCTGGGCCCTTGCCTGGCTTGACGTGCTGGAATTCAACGACGGACCAGAGCTGGCCTTCGAGATTTAGCACCATGCCGTTTTTGAGATCGTTAGTTGTTGCCACAATATTTCCTTCCATAAATAACCTGCGGGGACGTGCCCGCGATGACGGCAATATATTAGCGTGAATTTACGGGAAAAGCTTTGGGGGCAAGCTACTTGGCTCAGTTTGTGAGCAATCTATGACTTTTGCCCCCACATTTTCCCAGGCGGAGACTCGTTGTGACCACATGTTCATCCACTGGGCACGAATCGCCCCTAGCCCTACTGGTTGTCCCGCGATTCCAAGCCCAAGGTATTGCCAGGCGGTACGAGCTGGTACCGAAAGTAAAAATATCGGACGAGTACAATCCGCAAGTAGTTCTTGGGAATTCTTTAACTCAACCATCGCAGGTGGCAGAATCAGTAAAGCCGGCAGATTAATCGTGCTTGCTAAGGTTTGCTGCCATTTTTCGATTAGCTCGGCACTTGAGGCCATTCCACGGAAGTCGTCCTCCGCAAGAAAAAATTCAGACTGTGGATCAGTTAAATCGACGAGTGGTTGACCTAAATAGGTCACCAAAGCCTCTTTCCACAGTTTTGTCTGAGCATTCGGCCACGCACCATTCATAGCGACAATAATGGGCAAATTTGGCTTGTCAGCTTTATGCTCCAACTTCAATTCCTACTTTTCTTGCAGCCACTAATAGCTGTTCAGTGGTCGGCACTTGACCAATCTGGGGCACTCCCCAATCCGACAAAAGAACAAAACGAATCTGACCTGCACGCACCTTCTTATCTGTGCGCATAATCGCCAACAAATCTTCCCACGGTAAGTCGGAAACGCTAGTAGGTAGGGAAAGCTTTTCGAGCAAAGCCACTAGTTGCGCCACCTTACTGGCTGGCAGGTTCAGCCGTTGGCGTGATAGCTCAGCAGCGAAGACCATCCCGATAGCCACGCACTGTCCATGTCCCAACCGATAGCCTCGGGCCTTTTCTACGGCGTGTCCGAAGGTATGTCCGAAATTCAAAATTTCACGCAACCCTGATTCGTGCAAATCTGCCGAAACGACCTTGGCCTTTACGGCAATGGCTCTAGCTACAAGTTCGATTAGCACCGGCCCACTCGGAAGAGTATTCGCAGGTAAATGCTCCAAGAAATACAAGATCTCTTTATCGGCGATGAAACCACACTTGACAATTTCGCCTAGGCCGCCTCGCCAATTCGTTTCATCTAGAGTTGCCAGCCAATCTAAATCTGCAAACACTGCATTTGGCGGGTAAAACGCACCGACGAGATTTTTTCCGGCGCCAGTGTTAATCCCAGTTTTGCCGCCAACGGCCGCATCAACCATTCCCAACAAGGAAGTGGGAACTTGTACTAGTTTGACTCCACGAAGCCAAGATGCCGCAAGGAAACCGGCGAGATCAGTAGTCGCTCCCCCACCAATTCCAACAATTACCGCATCGCGACCATAAAGATTGTTACCGAGGTGTTCCCAACCAGCAATGGCACTTTCATAGGATTTCCCAGCTTCCTTGTCTGGGTGTTGATAGCACGTAACTCGCCCACCCTTGGCGGTTAACTTTTTTGCTAACTGTTCCGTTTTTTCTGCCAAAGTTGGAGGGTGAACTAGGCAAATGTCTTGCCCTAGTTCAAGGAGCTGACTAATCAACGCAGCTTCGAGATCATGCCCGATAACAACCGGGTATGATTTATCTCCGGTAACCGCAATCACTTTAGTCTCTAACCCGAGCGCAGCAAGGCACTTTGTAGCTACTTGATCAGCACTAGATTCTGCCACCTGGATCGTCAAATCTGCCGCTTCTTCGTATAGTGGCACACGACGTTGGGCTAAGGTTTCTAGTTTCTTTTGGCCGTCTTGGCCAGCTAAGAGAGGACGCGCGGCATCCCAACCACTTCGAGCCAATAGCTGAGAAACCTCAGCGGCTAAATAAATTGTTTGTGCTTGCTTAAGCAGTTCTCGGTTAGCCGGTTGCTCGATAGCACCACCGCCAAGGGAAACTACAGCTACTTCATCTTCTCCCAGTGCCCGAGTAATCGCAGCGGTTTCAAGCTGTCGAAAATATTCCTCGCCCTCGTCAGAAAAAATTTCAGCAATGGTGCGCCCTTCACTAGCTTCAATGGCCGCATCCGTATCAATAAAGGTGCCACCAAGCGCACTAGCAAGTAGTTTTCCGACAGTCGTTTTTCCCACTGCTGGTAAGCCGATTAGCGCAATTGGTTTATGCTCAGTTGCCTCAGGCACGGTGATCTCCTGCTTGCAAAGCTGCCAAGTTTGCTTTCATTTGTGTCAGGCTATCTCCCCCGACACGAGTGCAAAGAGCGTCGGCAAGGGTCAGTGCCAACATAGCCTCGGCAATTACTGCAGCAGGTACCACTGCGGTAGTATCCGAACGCTGGTGGTTAGCTTTTGCCTCTTCGCCATTATCCCAATCCACAGTGCGTAATGCCTTAGGCACAGTAGAGATTGGCTTTAGCGCGGCCCGAGCATAAATGGGTTGGCCATTGGAAATACCACCTTCGATGCCACCGGCGTGGTTTTGAGCACGCGTGGTTCGGCCATCTTCAGAAGGCAAAATTTCGTCATGCGCAGCGCTACCAGGACGAGCTGCATTGGCAAATCCGTCCCCAACTTCTACTCCTTTAACTGCTTGAATCGACATTAAAGAAGCGGCGATCGCGCTATCTAAACGCCGATCCCATTGCGTATGCGAGCCGAGTCCGACGGGAACTTGATAGGCAATCACTTCGACGATGCCACCGCAAGTATCTCCAGCCTTTTTTAACTCCTCAAGGTGCGCAAGCATCTGCTGCTCGGTTTCTTGATCCAAACAACGTACAGGACTGGCGTCAAGCGCAGGAGTTTGTCCCGGCTGAGGCAGTGGTGCCGAAGAGGCAACTTCCCCAAGTGCCCTCACAGCAGAGAGAATTTCTACCTCGGCTACCTGGGCCAAGATAGCTTTGGCTACCACGCCGAGGGCGACACGAGTGGCAGTTTCTCGGGCTGAAGCTCGTTCTAGCACATTGCGAGCATCATCATGCCCATATTTAATGGCACCTGCTAAGTCGGCATGACCTGGCCGAGGACGCGTGAGACGACGGTTTCGCGCGATTTCACGTTCATCACCAGTTCCAGCATCAATTAAAAGATCTTGTGGATCTACTGGGTCGGCACTCATTACGGTTTCCCATTTTGGCCATTCTGAATTGTGAATTACCAAAGCTATCGGGGCACCAGTAGTCTTGCCATGGCGAATGCCGCCCATGATTTCAAGCCGATCGGCTTCGAATTTTTGACGTGCACCTCGTCCAGCTCCAAGTCGGCGACGAGCTAACGCGTCATTAAAGTCAGCACTGGTCAAACTGATCCCCGCAGGTACCCCATCGATAATCCCAACTAGTGCGGGGCCGTGGGACTCTCCAGCTGTAATCCAACGCAACATAATGATCCTTTTCTAAAAGGTAGCAAGTTTAGGGGTAAGTTTAGGCAGAATAGTTCGTCCTCGGCAAGGCCAAACTAGATGAATGCATTAATCCATAACGCCAGGCAGAGGGCAAGAGCCATCCAAGGCCCATAAGCAATACGCTTGTGTCGATCGTTACCAAGCATTAGCAAAGCTAGCGCATAGAATCCTGGGAAAATCGCGAGAGCGAGGAAGAAGGTCAATGCGGTGCCGGTAGAACTCGCGCACATCACCAAAGCGGGAAAAAGCTTGACGTCCCCTGCGCCAAGCCCAAAGCCCATCTGATACATCATAACTAAGACAATGGTGGCGAAAGCGGCGATCAATAGGGAGGAAAAGAAGATGGTGCCATCCCAATGATAGATAGCGAGCAAAATAGAACCTAAAACAGCTGCCACGCTGGTACCTACGGTCAATAAGTTCGGAAGTTTGTGGGTGGCAGAATCAATCATGATCGCCGGTGCTAGCCATGCAAGGACACCGACGCAAAGCGCGTAAGCCAACGGATCGTAAAGGAATGGTGCCGCCAGCCCAATAGAGAAAATCGGGCTGAGATATATCCAGCGACGATCATGCGTCGGCGCGGTATAGGCGGGAGCAACGGTGAGCGTAATGAGCCAAGCGCCAGCTAAATTAGCCAAGATAAAAATGGCACTCAGAGTTATTGCCAGCCAGTTTGGAAAAGTAAGGGCTACATCACTCATGCGTTAATACCTCTTTCACGTCGCGCTTGGTCTAGTGCTTCCCGCATTTGTTTAGCAGGTGCTTGATAACCAGTCATAATTTGGAACTGGGCCAATGCCTGATAGAAAAGCATGTCAGTGCCTGGAACAACCGTGGCTCCTTGCGCCGCAAAGGTTTGGGATAAAGGCCGTTGTGGATCCGAATATGCTGCCTCGAGTAGCACTGCCTGCGAGGAAACCTTCAATCCCGAAGTAAGTTCGGCCGCAGCCGCACTTGGAACCGTTGAGATGACTAAATCAGCTTCGCTAATAGCTGCTTGTGCTTTCTCGGTCAGTCTCCAGGGCAAATAAGTTACATTTACCCCCAGTTTAGCGCTGGCAGCTGCGATTGTGCCTGGGCCAGAGAGCGTACGAGCGATCGCGGTGACCTGAGGACGGCCTAGTTCGCCACTTGCTGCCAGTGCGGAGCAAGCTGATGCTCGTCCCCCAATGATGGCTAGACGTGCAAAGTGATCTCGACCGCTAGCAGCCCGAATCGCTTGGGCAATGCCGTAAATATCAGTGTTACCACCGCTTACTAGCCCACCAGAAATAGTGACAGTGTTGACTGCCCCGACAGCATTAGCCGCAGGTTCTTCACTGTCAAGATACTTTCGGATTTCTTGTTTCCAAGGCATAGTCACCGCAAAGCCTTGGAACCCACGAAGATAGTCCCATTCTTTAGCTAAGTCGCTTACTTCGTAAGCGCTAAAAGTAGCGTCTAAGCCTAACTCTTTATACCCTGCTTGATGCAGAATCGGTGATAGCGAATGCTTGACAGGATTACCAATTACTAGGAATTTTTGTGGCATATTTCCGGATTCTCTTGGCAGAATGCCTTTAGCTTTTCCTTTTCCTGGTTGAACTGTTCGTAAGTATCTACAAACACAGTTTCACCGGTCTTTAGGTTGGTGGTCACAAAGTACAACCAATCACCTTCAGCTGGTTTCAATACGGCCTTAATTGCGGCGGTACCAGCTACTCCAATCGGAGAAGGAGGTAGTCCAGGTTTGATGTAAGTATTGTAGGGTGAATCAACTTTTAGCTCTTCGGCTGTAGGAATACCACCAGAACGGCCGACCGCGTAGGATACGGTTGAGTCCATTTGGAGTCGGTTCAATACTTCCTTACCTTTGACTGGGTCTAGGCGATTATCGATGACTCTAGCTACCTGAGGCATATATTTTTCAATCGAGACTTCGCGTTCAAGAATCGAAGCCTTAGTCAAAACAGCCTCTTGCTGATCTGCTGGAATCCCAAGTTCTTTTAAGCGCTCAACGTTGTTAACTACCATATTGCGAATAAAGTCAGTGACCTTTTCGCCTGGTTTTTGCAGATAAGTACCTGGAGCGATCCAACCTTCTGGGTTGCCATTGGCCTGAGGTGGTAAGCCAATAGCTTCCGGATTCTTAAAGGCCGCTTCAACTTCTTCTTGCTTATAACCGCCCCGCTTAACTAGACGCTGGGTAATACGTTTTACGGTAAAGCCTTCCGGAATCGTAATGCCAACGTCTACGCGATTCGAGCGATCTAATAAGGCTGCGAGGGCTGCTGCTGAACTCATCTTGGTTTTAAGCTCATAGGTGCCAGGTTGAATCAAATTGCCTTCAGAATTCTGGCTAACTGTTTTAATAAAAGCTTTGGTGGACGCAACCACATCTTTATCCTTCAAAGCCTGGGCGATCTGAGCCCCGCTAGCACCTTCTGGTACTTCGACAGTAACTGCAGTTTCACCTTTACCGGTGTAGTCTTCGGCCACTGGTGCCGGCGACTTAACCAAATGGGACTTCACAAGATAAATTCCGAGGAAGGCAAGTAGAACAATAGTAGCAATCACTAAAAGCGTAGCGATCCACTGTTTGGACCGCTTGGGTCCTTTCGCCTTAACCGTATCTTTGTGGCTCGGTTGTGCCACTGCAGGAGCAAAAGGACGAGCAGGTTGCGCTGTTGTCTTGGAACTTTGTTCCGAAGACGCAGCTGAGGTCGAGTTGGTGGATTGCGGCTTTGCTTCTGCTAATGATGGCGGGTTGGCGCTAGCGGGAGTAGGCGTGGTCTGAGTGGTAGGCGTAGATTCACCTGTAGATGGCGCTTCATGACGCAATGGGCCGAGGACGTTTCCACCTTCGACCTTTGGCGTGGGAGCGTTAGAACTTGGCTGTCCTTGATGATGACGCATTTGGCGTCGGGAGGGAATCGCGCGCTTTCCTGGCTCCAGGTTGTCTGGGGAGGTCATTTCTTTTCCCTTCTATTTTTCTTTACATCAAAAGGTAAGCCGGCAAGTTCACCAGTGCTTTCCTCTGCAGCTATCGCTTGCTCCAAAATAACACAAGCTGCTACTTGGTCTACAACTCCCCCACGCTTTTTCCCAGAAATTCCAGCGGCTGCTAGGTGTTGGTGGGCGGTAGCTGTAGTCAATCGTTCGTCGATTAGGCGAATAGTACCCTGCGGGTATAGTTCCTGTAACTTGGCAGCGAATTCCTTAGCCATCTCAACGCTAATACCCGCTTTTCCATTCAAATGTAGGGGTAAACCAACATAAATGATTTCAGGCTGGTAGGTTTCCAAATCGTCAAGAATTTCGTCGAAATGTACTTCCATGGGCATTACCCGATAGGTGGTTATCGGTAAGACCACGGAAGTTCCCGAAACGGCGCGAGCTGCCCCGATTCGAGATTTTCCGACGTCATAAGCGAAACGAGTTGGACTCAAAATAGACTCCTACTTTGCGCCTAGCTCTTGGGAAATTGCTTGGAGTGCAAGCGGCAACTTAGCAGCGTCCTTCAAACCGGCTTGAGCCATATCTGGACGGCCACCGCCGCCACCACCAGCAGCTTGCGCGGCTTGCTTCACCAAGTTACCAGCCGAAAGCTTTTCGGCCTTTGCAGCATCATTTAGAGCTACTACTAGGGATCCCTTATCGCCTGTCTTAGCCCCGAGTGCGACTACTACTGGACGCATATTGCCCAGTTGATCGCGTAGCTGCAGAACTGCTTGGCGCAAAACATCTGCCGAGCTAACTTCCCCTAGATCAGCAACTAACGCGGTTACCCCGTTAACGTCAGTAGCTTGCGAAGCTAGTTGCGAGGCTTTAGCCAAGGTGGATTGGAGCTGTAGGTTAGCTAGTTCCTTTTCGGCATTCTTTAAACGGTTCATCATTGACTCAACCGCTTGTGGTAGCTCGGTAACTGGACGGCCAACTAGGTTAGAAAGCTGCGAAACTAGCGCATGTTCTTTGGCTTGGTGGTCGTAAGAACCCTTGCCGACGACGGCATCTAGACGACGAACGCCAGAACCAATCGAGGACTCACCCAACAGGGTGACGCGGCCAATCAGACCGGTTGCCGGCACGTGGGTACCAGCACAGAGTTCGCGGGACCAACCGTCACCGATGGTAACAACACGGACTTCCTTGCCATACTTTTCACCGAAGAGAGCGGTAGCACCTAGGGCCTTCGCGGCATCGATGTCCATTACTTCATCGGTTACGGCTAGGTTCTCAACCAATTGGTCGTTTACGCGGCCTTCAATGTCGTTAAGCTGATCGGGGCTAACTGCCTTCGCATGACGGAAGTCAAAGCGGAGTCGCGAAGGACTGTTTTCGGAGCCAGCCTGGGTAGCTTTGTCTCCAAGGAACTCACGAAGTGCTTGATGCACCATGTGAGTGGAGGTGTGCGCCCGAGCAATATCACCACGACGAACAGTATCGATAGCTGCGGTCACCGTGTCACCACAAGCTAGTTCGCCAGTTTCAAGAGTGCCACGATGTACTGTCAGCCCCTTAATGGGGGCTTGGACATCACTAACTGCAAATTTGGCACCATGATCGGAAATGATTTGACCGTGGTCAGCCAGCTGACCACCCATTTCAGCCCAGAATGGAGTGCGATCGAGGATAACTTCTACCTTGGCAGGAGCGGTAACCGCACCCTGTAGCTGACCGTCAACTAGGAGGCCAACTACCTTCGCGTTAGCAGTGTCTTCCGTGTAGCCCAGGAACTCAACAGCTCCGCCCACTTGTTCCTGCAGGTCATGATATAGACGGGAATCGACGTGACCGGTCTTCTTAACAAGGGCGTCTTGGCGAGCACGATCTTTTTGTTCCTGCATGAGTTTGCGGAAGGTGTCCTCATCAACGCTAACCCCATTTTCCGCAGCCATTTCGAGCGTCAAGTCGATTGGGAAACCGTAAGTGTCATGGAGCGCGAAAGCGTCCTTACCGGAAAGTACCGCAGGTCCTTCGGACTTCTTTGCACCGGCTACGATATTGTCGAAGATTGTGGTGCCCGCAGTTAGGGTGCGAAGGAAAGAATCTTCTTCGGCGTAAGCAGTGGCACTAATCTGATCCCAATTCTTGGCAATCTCTGGGTACGATAATTCCATCACTGCCTTCGATACCGGCAAAAGTTCAGGAAGGACTGGGCGATCAACGCCAAGTAGACGCATGGAACGTACTGCACGGCGAACTAGACGACGAAGGACGTACCCCGCGCCGTCGTTGCCTGGCACTACCCCATCGGTAATCAGCATCAATGACGAACGGATGTGGTCTGCCACCACACGCATGCGGATGTCAGCTTCTTGATCCGAGCCGTACTTCTTGCCAGTAATTTCTTCGGTAGCTGCGATGACAGGGTAAACCTCATCGATTTCGTACATGTTGGCTTTATCCTGCAATAGCACTGCAAGACGCTCCAAACCAGCACCGGTATCGATTGCTTTCTTATCTAGTTCACCTAGCAACGGGTAGTCTTTACCCTTACCCTCACCGCGAAGGAATTGGTCGAAAACTAGGTTCCAGATTTCGAGATAACGGTCGCCACCGGGGTCGACAGTGCCACCTTCTGCTTCTGGGCCAAAAGCTGGCCCACGATCGTAGTGCCATTCGGCACATGGTCCTGCTGGGCCTGGCTGGCCAGTATCCCAGAAGTTTTCGTTGCGAGGTAGACGTACGATATGTTTTGGATCGAGTCCGATGACCTTGGTTAAATGTTCAAAGGATTCTTTATCTTCTTCCCACAAAGTGACCCACATGCGATCGCCATCTAGGCCATAACGACCCTTCTCTACATCGCCGGTCAAAAGCTCCCAAGCAAAGTCAATCGCACCTTCTTTGAAGTAATCACCGAAGGAGAAATTACCATTCATTTGGAAGAAGGTGCCGTGACGAGTTGTTTTACCAACATTATCAATGTCATTAGTACGGATACACTTCTGTACCGACGCTACGCGTGGCCAAGGAGCTTGTTCAGTCCCGATGATGTACGGGATGAAAGGAACCATACCGGCAATCGTGAAGAGAATCGAAGGGTCTGGTGAAACCAACGAGACCGACGGAGCGATATGGTGATCTTTTTCGGCGAAATAATCAAGCCAGCGTTGACGAATTTCAGAAGTACGCATGGGTTCCCTCTACTTAGAAAAGAAAATACTGAACAAGTTTAATGCACAATCACTTAATTTTGGGCATCAAGAATCGCTGAACGTAAATTGTTAGCTTCGGTACGGTAAGTTGCTTTAAAGTCTTTCATCGACTTTTCTCGAGAAGCAACTTGGCGGGCGGATCGTGAGAAGGCAGTAAGTTTTACTAATGGTGAGCCAAGCGAAGCGGTTACTAGGGTTGAAAGTGCAGAAGCATCGGCTACAGCATTAGCAGCTGAAGAGGTGATTGTGTCAACCTTTTCCAATGACGAATTTGCACTCTTTACAGCTTCTGTACTGGCCTGTACGGTTTCTTCCAATGAGTCAGTCAGTTCAGCTACCGACTTAGCAGTCTGCTGAAATGTCTTACCCAGTTGAAATAAGGGGTAGACCAAAGCCAAAACTAAAACGGCGAATGCGATTGCGGCAATCATGCTCGCAATGTCTGTCCAGCTCATTTATTCTCCCTGATTGTGACGTTTCTTCTTAGAACGATTCTAACTAAAATGTTGAGCCCCGAGGCAAGTAGTTCGCCTCGGGGCTCAAAAAAGCTGAAAGATCAGCGAGAGTAGTATTCAACCACCATCTGGACGTCACAGGTGACAGGAACTTCGTCACGCTTTGGACGACGAACCAAAGTGGAAGTGAGCTTTTCTAGCTGAACATCTAGGTAAGCTGGAACGGCTGGGAGTACATCGCGGTGTTCACCAGCGGCAGCAACCTGGAATGGAACCATAGTCTGGGACTTAGGCTTAACCATAATGACCTGACCTGGCTTCACGCGGTAGGATGGGCGGTCAACGATCTTGCCGTCTACTAGGATGTGACGGTGCACAACGATCTGACGAGCCTGAGCCGAGGTGCGAGCGAAACCGGAACGGAGCACGAGGGCATCCAAACGCATTTCGAGCAATTCGACCAAGTTTTCACCGGTTAGGCCTTCAGCGCGGCGTGCTTCTTCGAAGACGCGAACTAGCTGAGCTTCACGGATGTTGTACTGAGCGCGTAGACGCTGCTTTTCCTTCAAACGGATTGCGTAGTCGGATTCGCTGCGCTTACGTGCACGACCGTGTTCACCTGGACCATATGGACGCTTTTCGAAGTAACGGACAGCCTTTGGGGTCAATGGAATACCCAAAGCGCGGGACAGGCGAACCTGACGACGAGTACGGCTGATTGCCATAATATTAAACCTTCCTGTACGGGTTTTATTCGTGCGTTACAATCTTTTGATTGCAACGGGGGCACCACATGGGCTAAGCCCCCAGGTGTGAGCATTAAAGTTCACAACTTGGCTAGATTACCGTGGTTTCCGCAGGCTTTCTACTTTGACAAGCCGAGAAGTGAGGTTTTTCTCAAATCCACGGTCAGTTGGCCGATAGTATTTAGTCCCCTGCAAAGTCTGGGGCAAATATTCTTGCGGAGCTATGCCATGCGGATAGTCGTGGGCATATTTATAACTTGGCTCGTCTTTAGTATTAGGGCGATGAGAATCACGTAGGTAAACCGGTATCTGTCCGCTTTTACCTGCTTGCACATCTGCCATTGCCTGATTAATAGCCAAATAGGCAGCGTTAGATTTCGGTGCCGTGGCAATCGCTAAGGCTGCCTCTGAGAGGATAATCCGGGCTTCGGGCATCCCTACCATGGCTACAGCTTGAGCTGCCGCGGTTACGGTCACGAGCACTTGGGGATCAGCTAGTCCCACGTCCTCGGCAGCAGCGATCATTAATCTGCGGGCAATAAACCTAGGGTCTTCCCCAGCTGCCAACATCCGAGCTAGGTAATGGACGGTTGCGTCAGGATCAGAGCCTCGCATCGATTTAATCAGAGCAGAAGCAACATCGTAGTGTTGATCGAGATCGTAGCGAAGAGGTGCTGAACCCGCAGCCGCCGCCACCAGATTTTCAGTCACTTGCGGCAAAGAGCTAGACGCTTCTGCCTGATCTTGATCGTCCCCATTAAGAGCCGCTGCGGCGGCAGCTTCTAATAAAGTCAGAGCTTTACGACCATCTCCCCCAGCGCTATTTATCAGCGCCTCTTTAGCTTCTTTAGTAAGCGAGACAGTCTGGTTCAACCCACGTTCATCACTTACCGCTCGCTCTAATAGCGTTTCAATCTCTTCATCTGACAATGGCACGAGAGTAACTACTACAGAACGCGACAGTAAAGGTGAAATCACCGAAAAAATAGGATTCTCCGTGGTGGCGGCCACCAACATGACCCAGCCATTCTCGACGGCAGGCAATAAGGCATCTTGTTGGGTTTTAGAAAAACGATGAACCTCGTCAATGAAAAGTAAGGTCCGGCGCCCGCTTAGCTTTAAGTCACTTTTAGCATGATCAATCGCAGCACGGACATCCTTAATTCCAGAAGTTACCGCACTGACTTCCACAAAAGACCAATCACAGGCTTTAGCCAACAAATAGGCCAAGGTAGTTTTACCTGTTCCTGGCGGTCCCCACAAGAAAATAGAAGTTGCGGTCGTTTGAGCAGCGTTTTGTAGCAGTCTCCTCAAGGGAGCACCTGGCGCTAAAGCTTCTTTTTGCCCCACGATTTCAGCCAATGTTTGTGGACGCATTCTAACTGCAAGAGGTAGATGAGCAGGGGTAGTCGTCGTTTCAGTCTTGGCAGCTACTGGACTATGAAGGCCACTATTAAAAAGATCCACAGATCAAGGCTACTAGGATTTGAGAAGCTAAGCTAACTCGGAAATTAAGTGAGCAGTGCCCCTTTTTCTGGCAACTACCAAGAGTAAACCACGGACTAATGGCACAATAGAGAGGTGATCAAGTATCTGACAACGCAAGTATATGAACGCTTCCAGTTGCTCGCAGCTAGCTTCGTAGCCACGTTAATTGTGCTTATCCTCGCGGTTGGCACTGGTTTTGGAGCCGGCTCACTTATCTCTCGGACATTTCCAGATCCAGATCGGGCTCTAGATTCGACGGTTGCTCGTGCCCAAGAAATGATCGACACGGCCCGTGGTGGCGACCAGACCACTGCCGTCCTCGTCCAAGGTGTTCCAATCAAAAACCAAGAGGATTTTGACAAAGTTGCTGAACTGTTTGCACCAATTCGTGATGATCTTGCCCGTGATGCCAAATTAGAACCGCGTAAACAGCTACTTGACCCATTCCAGTTCGAATATGTCGAAAATGCAGATGCTAGCGCTAACCCCTTAATCGCCCAAGATGGCGATGGTTTTATCGCCTTGGCTTTAGCCACTCCAGGTCAAGAGACGCAATCTGCCGCAGATACAGAAAAAATTGCAATTAACGAGTTTGAAAAGCTCGAATCAGCCTTACAAGATCAGTATCCCCAAGCACGGGTCTATATCAACTCTCCTGCTTATGCTAACTCGATCGCTCGTTCCCATGTAGCTTGGGAAACCAGCTTTATTATTCTTTTTGGCCTGCTGGCCGCAGCTGCTGGATTCTATTTCTCGGCAATGCGACCAGCCACGGCTATTGCCGGTGGTCTTGGGGTGCTTTTTGCAGCCATGACCGGACTTTTTGTTGCTTGGGTTGCCACCTTTATCGTGGCTGTACCAACTTCCTTAGTCCCCGTTTTTGCGTTAGTTTCACTCTTGGTAGGCATCATGGCCATTGGGGCTCTACTGGGGATCGATCAGGATCGGGTACTACGCACCCAACGACAATCACTGGAGGATGCGCAAAGCGCCCTCGAACATCAACTTGCTGACGCCTTGGAGCTAGAGATTTCCACTCCTGAACCAAGCGTCCCTATCAAGAAACCTTTTAAGCAATTCTTGAAAGAAATTATCAACCCAACTTCTGATCCCGAAGAAGCAACTCGCGCTAAACAAATCGCTCAACGAGTTAGCGACAACTTCTTACTATTGCTAACCTCAGCAGCGATTACGGTTATCACCGTATGCCTCTCCTTAATCATTCAGCTGCGCTATTTGCAGGTCTATGGTTCAGTCATGATTTTGGCTACTGCGGCTATTTGGTTCTTGCTTTACCTTCTTGTTCCTGGCCTGCAGTTGACGCTTGAGTATTTCCTTCCTTCTAGAGCTACCGAGGATCAGACGAGAACTACCCTCAAGAGCATTGATCCCACTTCCGTCCGAGGCAAACTGCATGAGTTTGGACAGCGAATCCACAAGCATCTAAACACTTCCTATCGTTCGACCCCATTTGCGAGAAATCTAGCCGCGCCAGCCTTAGCACTACTTTTCTTGGCCCTAACTGCGCTCCCCTGGTTTGCGCTTTCTCCCAAGGCCTCGACCTCGGCAGAACTTACCAATGTTTCGCAAACCGTTCATTTTCAAGAGGTTTCACATGCGCAATTCCCAGCCATGGCAGATGCTGACTTCTCGGTAATCGCAAAGACTTCACCAACTGAGCTACAAACTTGGGCAGATCAGGTAGCAAGTGACTCTGATCTGCTAAAGGTCGAAAGTGCTGCCACGGAAGTGGGCGATGGCAAGTACTCCACTATTAATTTTTCCTTTGTCCCCGAGCTGCCTACATTTAAAGAACAGCAAAAAGCGTTCCACCAGATTGTTGATTCTAAACCAGCCTTTGAAAAGGAAGTTTATTCGGACAACGCGCGAAACCTCGAAGCTATCGAAACCGCAATCAGCGGCTCGATTTGGGTTCTTATTTCCGTGGCCTTAGTGGCCTACCTAAGTTTGCTCCTGCTTTCTGCCAACGCCTGGTGGGCAGCGATCGAGGTCGCGGTCGGTTTCCTCACGGTTGCCGGCTCAATTGGCAGTATTGCGGGTCTATTCAAAGCTGGTGTTTTCGCCTACCTACCCGGTGCAGGAATGGATCACCGCATTGACCTGACTGGGATCTTTATCGGTGGATTTATTTCGATCATGTTAGTCGCGATTCTACTGATTGAACCGCTATTCAACTCTCGGCCCCGCACAACTCGTGCAGTTTGGGCAGTTGCCACAGCAGCTTCACTGCCAGCCATTTTTAGCGGTCAAGTACAACCAGCCACAATCGGATTAATCACCGTGGCAACAGTAGTACTTTCGATTGTAGTGTCATTGCTACTAGTCCCCCAGATTGCGATCATGCGAGACGATACCGATTCTAAGATGGGATACCGCATCCCATTGATCAACGATTTACATCAAAAAGTTCGCAACTGGTAACTACGTATTTTTTGGGGGCCTAGTCAGTCTACGACTAGGCCCCCAAAAATATGTCTAATGGTTAGGCGCTAGGAAATTCACCCGCGCCTTGACGAATAATTTCTGGTTCATCAGTCGTCAAATCAACCACGGTCGAGGGTTGAACCGAACCGATCTCGCCCTCGATAACTGCATCAAGCAGATGCCCAAGCTCGTCCTGGATTTCCCACCCATTTGTGAGCGGTTCACTTTGACCCGGCAAAATCAAAGTTGAAGAAACCAGCGGGGTGTCCTCAAGCTCAGCTAAAAGGGCACTGACCACTGGATGATCCGTAATCCTAACGCCAACGGTCTTCTTCTTGGGATTAAGCATCAGACGAGGAACTTCTTTGGTCCCTTCAAGAATAAAAGTAAAGGGTCCTGGAGTTAGCGATTTCAAAAGTCGGAAAACACTGTTAGAGACAAAAACATACTGTCCGAGTTGTTTGAAGTCAGAACAAACCAAAGTGAAGTTATGCTTGTCATCAACTTTTCGCAAGTCTCTGATTCGTTCAAGTCCAGCCTTAGAACCAAGTTTGGTGGCAAGCGCATAACCCGAATCTGAAGGGTAGGCCACGACGCCACCATCTTTAATAATTTCAACCGCCCGCGCGATTAACCGCGGTTGCGGATTTTGTGGGTGAATATCTAAATATACGCTCATGATTTACATCATAAAACAATTTTGCCCAGGTTAACGGTTTTCACGTTAACCTGGGCAAAATCAGACTAGCGAAGCTTATTCGTCGTCGTCTTCGTCTTCTGGGACGTAGTCAACGCCAGCTTCGGCACGCTGCTCTGGGGTAATCGGTGCCGGAGCATCGGTCATTGGATCCCAGCCAGCCCCAATCTTCGGGAAGGCGATAACGTCGCGAATCGAAGTGGAGTTGGTGAGCAACCAAACGATGCGGTCCCAACCAAGGGCGAAGCCGCCGTGCGGAGGGGCACCGAACTTGAAGGCGTCGAGGAGGAAGCCGAACTTCTCTTGTGCTTCTTCTTCTCCAATGCCCATGACCTTAAAGACACGTTCTTGCACGTCACGACGATGGATACGGATAGAACCACCACCAAGTTCATTACCGTTACAAACAATGTCGTAGGCGTAAGCCAAGGCGTTGCCTGGATCAGTTTCGAACTTGTCAATCCATTCTGGGGTAGGTGAAGTGAAGGCGTGGTGCACAGCAGTCCAAGAGGAGCTGCCCAAAGCCACGTCACCTTCCGCCTCTGCATCCGAGGTCGGCTTGAACAAGGGAGCGTCAACCACCCAGGTAAATGCCCATTCATTAGGATCGATTAGCTCACAACGCTTACCAATTTCTAGACGGGCAGCACCCAAAAGCTCACGGGAAGCGGTTGCTTTACCAGCAGCAAAGAAGATGCAGTCGCCAGGCTTAGCGCCAGTCTTTTCTGCCAACCCGGCCTTTTCTTCATCCGAAAGATTCTTGGCAACTGGACCACCAAGGGTACCGTCCTCGGCCAAAGTGACGTAAGCAAGGCCCTTGGCGCCACGAGCCTTGGCCCATTCCTGCCACTTGTCGAAAGTACGACGTGGCTGGGAAGCGCCGCCAGGCATAACTACAGCGCCCACGTATGGGGCCTGGAACACGCGGAAAGCAGTGTCCTTGAAGTACTCGGTGAGGTCAGTTAGTTCCAAACCGAAACGCAAGTCTGGCTTATCCGAGCCGTACTTTTCCATCGCATCCTTGTAGGTCATGCGAGGAATCGGAAGAGGAATTTCGTAGCCGATTTCCTTCCAAATGGCCGAGATAACTGCTTCACCAACAGCGATGACATCTTCTTGGTCAACGAAGGACATTTCGACGTCAAGCTGGGTGAATTCTGGCTGGCGGTCAGCACGGAAGTCTTCATCGCGGTAGCAACGAGCAATCTGGTAGTAGCGTTCCATGCCACCGACCATCAATAGCTGCTTAAAGAGCTGAGGAGACTGGGGCAGAGCGTACCAAGAACCAGGGTTCAAACGTGCTGGAACCACAAAGTCACGAGCACCTTCTGGGGTGGAACGAGTCAGCGTTGGGGTCTCAACTTCCACGAAGTCTTGACTATCGAGGACGTTACGGGCGGCACGAGCAATGGCAGCACGGAGACGTAGCGCCTTCTGCATAGAGGAACGACGTAGGTCAAGGTAACGGTACTTCAGACGAGTTTCTTCACCTACTCGACCAGCATCTTCGGCATTATCAGAAACTTGGAATGGCAATGGGGCAGAAGGATTGAGTACTTCTACCTCAGTTGCGATTACCTCGATCTGACCGGTGGCCAACGAGTCATTGGCATTTCCTTCGGGACGCTGGGCAACTTCACCAACGACGCGGAGAACGTATTCAGCACGTAGATCGTGTGCTCCGTCTTCTTCCCGAATAACTACCTGGGCGATACCAGAAGCATCACGAAGGTCAATAAAGGCGACGCCACCGTGGTCACGACGACGATCGACCCAGCCACAAAGGGTAACTTCTTGTCCAATGTTTGCCTCGGACAAGGTTCCAGCTAGAGCTGTTCTTAGCATATTCCAAATTTCCTTTCAGTTAGCGCACCGCGAGACGGGCGGGCGCAAGCCTAATCCTACTGCTTTGCTTCTTTGGTTTCCAAAAGAACCAGAGGTTTTTGCCCAGATGTGAATCTTCTTGCGCTAGCAATTAGGTGTTGCGAGTAGACGGATTAGGTTCAAAGCACCAAAATAGTAGACAATGACACGAGAACCAACTTATAATCCCCGACTCGCCACCCTGCTACTAGTCGGCTCCTGCATTTCTATTTGTTTTGCTGGTTTCGCCACTCTGGGGGTTACTACGATCCTGCCCAAAATTGCTCAGGATCTAAATGGCGATGTCATGTACCCCTTGGCTAACGGTATGGCTTTAGCGGGTCAGTTGGTTGCGACCGCTGTGGCCGGCGCTTGGTGTGATACTCGCGGTGCCTTGCGCCCGCTTTTGTTTGGTTTGGTGCTATTTGTTCTCGGCCTAATCACCTGCGGTCTAGCCCCGACAATGATGGTCTTCATTCTGGGTCGTTTAGCTCAAGGTCTTGGTGGCGGATTCTTGATGGTTTCCATGTACGTTTTAGTTGGCTCCATGGTGCCACCATTACGTCGCCCTTTTTTCTTCGCAGCTTTTGCGGCAGCTTGGGTGATCCCCGCGCTCATTGGCCCTTATCTCGCCGGTAAAATCTATAGCTACTTTGGTTGGCGAATGGTTTTCCATATTTTAGTGCCGGCTATTTTGGCCGCTGCGGCTATTCTACTGCCATTGCTACGCCATATTCCGCGATTTAAGGTGCCTTTAGCTCCCAGTGCCAGAAGAATTATGCGCAGCGCTATTGTAGCTTTCTTCGCACTTACAGTAGCCCAGCTTGGATTTACCCTGCCGATTGCTGGCG
This sequence comes from Boudabousia tangfeifanii, assembly GCF_001856685.1. Lineage (GTDB taxonomy): Bacteria > Actinomycetota > Actinomycetes > Actinomycetales > Actinomycetaceae > Boudabousia > Boudabousia tangfeifanii. The sequence goes on along the minus strand of NZ_CP017812.1, from coordinate 1,053,401 downwards.
GCGGTATTTTCGCCTTAGTTGCTCTTATCGTCTTAGTTATTTCTTTGCGCTGGCTCTTCCCTCCGGGCACTTTGAAACTACGCAAAGGTACTGCCTCAATGGTAGCGGCCCGCGGATTTATTAACGCTTGCTATGTCGCCACTGAAACCTTCATTCCATTGATGCTACAAACTGCCCATAATTGGACGGTTGATCAGGCAGCCTTAGTAATTTCGGCAGGCTCGATTACTTGGGCAGCGGGAGCCGGATTCCAATCGAAACTAACCAGTGAGCATCTTCGTCGTAAGTTACCTACTGTCGGTGGAATCATGGCTGCCATCGGTGGGATTGGAACTGCAGCCGCAGCATTTCCAGCATTGCCTGGCTGGCTTTCCATCATCGGTTGGTGTTTTACCGCCTTTGGCGTCGGGTTAGCCTATCCAGCTCTCTCGGTACTCGCCTTAGCGGCAACCCCGAAGTCAAAGCACGGTTATATCTCTTCCACCTTGCAGTTGGCTGACTCACTTGGTGGTGCTGCTGCCCTCACCATTATTACTTCCGCCTTCGTTTACCTGGCTCATCTACCCGCTCCTGGACCTATGCTTCCGGCCATGATTCTGGCCATTTTATTGGGTGTTGGCGCGGCTTTCGCTGGTTCTCGCATTGGTTCTTTGGCTACCACCGGCGAGAAGTAGTGAGTGATTTCACTGCTCTAGATAGTGGTTTTTCGTCGATAGACCACTAGGGTGGACTTAGAGCCACTTGGCTAGCCATTTGGCTGTTTAATATTTTCCCCTCGTGATTGGCGATTTTTTGTCTGAACTTTCCTTTGCAGATCTTTCCCTGCCCCAAGACCTTCTACAGGCTGTAGAAAACCTAGGCTTTACCACTCCTACTCCGATTCAGGAACAGGCGATCCCTCATTTGCTAGCTGGCCGTGACATTGTCGGCGTAGCACAAACTGGTACCGGTAAGACTGCCGCTTTTGGTTTGCCACTTTTGGCTCAGGTTGATGCGGGCGGTCCGGTCCAAGCACTGGTCTTAGCACCCACTCGTGAACTTGCTTTACAGAGTGCCGATTCGATCGACGAATTCGCCCGTGAAAGCCGTGGCGTCGATATTTTGGCAGTTTATGGTGGCTCCCCCTACGGCCCACAGCTCGGAGCTCTTAAACGCGGAGTACAGGTAGTAGTTGGTACTCCCGGTCGTGTCATCGACTTGATTTCTCGTGGCGCCCTCGACCTGACTAATGTCCGCATGTTTGTGCTGGACGAGGCCGATGAAATGCTTCGTATGGGTTTCGCTGAAGATGTGGAAACCATTGCAGAAACCGTGCCTGATTCAGCTATTACTGCGCTCTTCTCGGCCACTATGCCACCGGCTATTGCCAAGGTCGCCAAGACTCACTTGAAGGATCCAGTCAACGTAACTGTTTCTCGTCAAGCCTCAACTACCACTACTGTTCGTCAGACTTACGCGGTAGTTCCGTTCAAGCACAAAATGGGCGCCCTATCGCGTGTCTTGGCAACCCGTACTGCGGATGCCGCCATCGTCTTCGTTCGTACCCGTGCCGATGCGGAAGAAGTCAGCATCGATCTAACTTCCCGCGGTTTTAGAACTGCCGGTATTTCGGGTGACGTGGCCCAGCGTGAACGTGAACGCATTGTAGAGCGCTTGCGCTCCGGTAGCCTTGATGTGCTGGTAGCTACCGACGTGGCTGCCCGTGGCCTAGACGTAGATCGTATCGGTCTTGTTGTTAACTTCGATGTGCCTCGCGAAGACGAAGCTTATGTGCACCGCATTGGTCGTACCGGCCGCGCGGGACGTACTGGCACCGCGCTAACTTTCTTCACACCACGTGAAGCTTCCCGTAAGAAGCGAATTGAGAAGCTTACTGGCGCCAAGCTGGAAGAAGTGGCGATTCCTACTCCTCGCGAAGTCAGCGAATTCCGCGCCAAGAACACTCTTAATCACCTTGATGAGCGGATTGAAAAGGGTCGTTTGGAACTCTACTTTGACTTGTTGCATGAACTCACCAAGGATGAAGAAGTAGATATTTATGATGTTGCTGCTGCTTTGCTAGCGGAAGCCGTGGGTGACCATGGCCCAGATGCTCAGCCAGATGTTCGTGGCAATGGTCGCGTTCGCCGAGAAGAACTAGTTGACGAAGAAGGCAACTTCGTAGCCGCTACTTTTGAACCAGGACGCGATGAGCCCCGTAAGGCTGCTCGTGCTGGTCGTCGTGGCGATCGAGAGACTCGTCCAGTTCGCGCAACTGGTGCGATGCGTCGTTACCGTGTCGAGGTTGGACACCGTGACGGAGTACGTCCAGGTGCCATCGTTGGGGCGATTACCAACGAAGGTGGCATCGATGGTCGCGACTTAGGCAAGATTGATATCTTCCCGTCGTTCTCCCTAGTAGAAATCTCTGGCGGACTTGAACCTGACGCTTCTTCGCGCATTGCGCGGGCGACTGTTTCTGGTCGTCAGCTTCGCATCAGCGAAGACTCCGGTCCTCGTGGTAGCCGTGATGATGACGGAGATCGTTTCGATCGCCGACAAGGTGGCGACCGTCGCTTTGATCGTCGCGGTGGCGGTAGCCGACCATTCAAATCAGGCGCTAAAAAGTTTAGCAAGAAGCGTCGTTCTTTCTGATTAGCTTCTAAAGTTTAGTTTTGGTGGGGTAACAGTCTTTGTTACCCCACCAAAACAATTCTCAGTCTTTTTGGTTTTTCGTTGTCTCGATTTATTAACAAAAAGTTTTAAGCTTGGTAGCTATCAAGTGCCACTGAAAGTAAACCATCTCGTTGAGCGCACCCTATTACTCTTTCAACGCGCGTGGATGTGCCCCTAAGTAAACCTCACGAAGTAGATGGTTAGAAAGCTTGGTGTAAATCTGCGTAGTAGTAACTGAAGCATGTCCCAATAGTTCTTGCACCACACGAATATCGGCACCACCTTCGAGCAAATGCGTAGCAAATGAATGCCGCAAAGTGTGAGGAGAAACCTCGGCTGTAATTTCAGCCCTTTGAGCCGCATCTTGAATAATTTCCCAGGCACTTTGGCGCGAGAGGGGTCGTCCTCGTTTATTCAAGAACAGTTCGGGATAGCCACTCCCCTTTGCGGCCAGGGCAGGCCTAGAACGAACTAGGTACGCTTCAACTGCTTGTAGCGCAAATGAGCCTACCGGCACAAGTCGCTGTTTATTTCCTTTGCCCGTCACTGTCACAAAGGCAATCTCGTTTTCTGTATTTAAATCTTGAACGGACAGATTAATCAACTCACTGACGCGAGCGCCGGTGGCGTATGCCAGTTCTAATAAGGCTCGATCCCGTAATGAGATCACTTCATCGGCTTGTTCAGTCCCCGCTAGGAGTGCTTCGACTTCGTCCGTTGTCAGGGCTTTGGGCAATTGTTTGCCAAGTTTTGTCGACGTTTGCAGGTAAGTGGGGTCATTTGTAGTTAATTGTTCCTCAATGCCATAACGATGTAATGCTTTCACGGCAGAAAGTGTGCGATTGATCGAGGCCGGTGCCAACCCCGATTTCCCCAGATGCACCATAAATTCTGAAACCAAAGTAGGCGTGATTTCAGCAACGTCAGTACACCCCTTTTCCTGCAAGAAATCCACATATTTTTCACAATCGCGCCGATAGGCAGCACTGGTATGGGTCGAAACTCCCCTTTCAACCCGAAGGTGGACCAGAAATTGTGAAAGCATTTGAGAAATCTGCATGGACTAATTTTAACGGTTTAGCCGCATTAGGATAGACTTAACGCGTGCCAATCGATAAGGAGGAAGCAATGAGCTTCGCATGGAATGAGGGCGACGACAAGGCGATTGCCCAACTTAAGGCGCTAGCTGCAGATGCGGTAGAAAATGCAGGTAGTGGCCACCCAGGAACAGCTATTTCTTTAGCACCTGCGGCTTACTTACTTTTCCGTGATTATTTAAAGTTAGATCCTAAGGATCCTAAGTGGTTGGGCCGAGACAAGTTTGTCCTTTCGATCGGTCACGCATCTCTTATCCAGTATTCGCAACTTTTCTGGCACGGTCTTGGACTGGAGCTAGATGATCTCAAGTCTTTCCGTCATTTTGGTTCTCGGACTCCGGGTCACCCGGAAGTTGACGTTACTGACTTTGTAGAGGTCAATACTGGTCCACTTGGTTCTGGCATTGCTTCGGCAGTTGGTATGGCCATGGCCTCGCGTCGTTTGCGTGGCATGTTAGATCCTCAGGCAAGCGGTGATTCAGTTTTTGATCAGCGAGTCTGGGTATTTATGGGCGATGGCGATATGCAAGAAGGGTTGTCGCATGAGGCCTGCTCTTTGGCCGGTGCCCAGCAACTTGGCAATCTAATTGCTATTTACGACGATAACCACATCTCTATTGAGGATGACACCGAGATTACTTTCACCGAGGACGTAGATGCCCGTTTTGAAGCCTACGGCTGGAATGTGGAACATGTTTCCTGGCTATTGGCAGATGGCTCTTATGAAGAGAATGTGGCTGCTTTCGATGAGGCGATTAAGCGTGCCTTGCAGGTAACTGATCGTCCTTCCATGATTCGTCTTCGTACTATTATCGGTTGGCCTAGCCCTAACAAGCAGAACACTGGCGGTATTCATGGTGCCAAACTTGGTGCAGAAGAACTTGCTGGGTTGAAACAGGCCCTTGGCATGAATCCAGAAGAATCGTTCGTAGTTGACGAGGATCTTTTGGCAGAGAGTCGGCGAGCTTTTGCGCAGCGTAATGGCGCTGAACGTGAGTCTTGGGATCAGCGTTTTGTTAAGTGGGAAAATGAGAATCCTACAGAGGCTGCTCTTTTGCAACGTCTATTGGCGAAGCAGTTGCCGCAGGGCTGGGAAGATAACCTTCCAGTCTTTGCGCCTGGCAAGCTAGCTACTCGTGCCGCTTCTGGTCAAGTGATTAATGCTTTGGCCCCAATCTTGCCTGAGCTCTGGGGTGGCTCTGCTGACTTGGCCGGTTCGAATAATACTTTGATGAAGAATGAGTCTTCCTTCTTCCCTGCCGAGCACTCCACCAAGGCATTTACTGGTAATAAATACGGCCGTAACTTGCACTTCGGAATTCGTGAACACGCGATGGGTGCAATCCTCAATGGCATCGCTTTAACTGGCTTATTCCTGCCTTATGGCGGTACTTTCATGGTCTTCTCTGACTACATGCGTGGAGCGATTCGTTTGGCGGCACTTATGGAGTTGCCGGTAACTTACGTGTTCACTCATGATTCGATTGGGGTTGGCGAGGACGGTCCAACCCACCAACCGGTTGAACATTTGGCTGCGTTGCGAGCAATTCCTAATTTGGAAGTAGTTCGTCCGGCAGATGCGAACGAAACTGCGCAAGCTTGGGCAAAGGCTCTAAGCGATCGAAAGCCCACTGTTTTGGCGCTATCTCGACAGGATTTGCCTGTGTGGGATCGTGAAAATGAAGGTCTGGCCAACGCCGATAATGTCCGCTATGGCGCCTATGTATTGCGTGATAGTGAGACAAAGGCAGAAGTTGCGCTCTTGGCGACTGGTTCTGAAGTCGCCTTGGCACTGGATGCCCAGCAGGCTCTTGCCAAGGAAGGAATCGCCGCTCGAGTCATTTCGGTCCCTTGTATGGAATGGTTCCAGGCACAGTCTGAAGAGTATCAGCAAAGTGTTTTGCCGGATGAAATGAGCGCTCGAGTTGTGATTGAAGCTGGGATTGCGATGCCATGGTACGAGTTGGTTGGTAATCATGCAAGCTTCGTTACTATGAGTTCATTTGGCACACCTGGCGGTGCAGATACTTTGTTCAAGCACTTTGGTTTCACCGTGGAAAACGTGGTGGCTAAGGCGAAGGAAGTTTTGGCTAAGTAGTCCGTTTAGACATAGGTTGAGGGCTGGGATTCGAGTTTGAATCCCAGCCCTCAACCTTAAGTATTAAGCGCTCTATATTAAGCTTCGTCTTTTGGCTCCACGACGCCACGACGCTTACGTAGTTTTTGTAGGGCTTCGTTTAGCAGCTTTTCACCATCAGTGTCAGTTCGACGCTCTTGAAGATAATCAAAATGCGTCTTGTACGGAATGTTTTCTGGTTCCTGCGGCGGATTCTGTGGGTCGCGTCCAGCCGGTAGGCCGCATTCATCGCATTCCCATTCTGATGGAATTTCTACTTTCTCAGAATCTGCGAAAGTAGGACTCGTGATGTGCCCGTTTACGCAATAATAATCAACACTAATTGTGGGAACTGATTGCACCCCAAAGTCAGCACGAGGTGAAGCCGAGCCTACTCGGCTTCCACGGATAGGACCATTAGTGTTGATTACTGACATCTTTACGCAAATCCAAACTTAACTAGTACCCCGAGGGTGATAATCAGAATGATCCAAATCAGGGCAGTGGCAATGGAGATTCGATCCAAGTTTCGTGCCGCAACACCAGATGAGGCTGCAGATGAAGACATGCCGCCACCGAACATGTCGGAGACTCCCCCGCCTTTACCTTTGTGCAATAGCACTAGTAGGATCATCAGCAGAGAGAGGATGGCTACCAGAATCTGGAGAGTCAAAATCAGAGCGGACACAATATTCCTTTGAAGTTATGAACAATAGTTAGTTAAAAGAATAATGCCTTATTGGTGGCATTAGCAAGCTAAATGGCGGTAGGGAGTCAAACTCCCTACCGCCATTAGTCTTATCAGGCCTCGAAGTTAACGATCTTCGAGAATTCTTCAGCCTTTAGCGAGGCACCACCAACGAGGGCGCCGTCGACATCAGGCTTTGCCATGATTTCCTTGACGTTGGAGGACTTTACCGAGCCACCGTAGAGGACGCGAACGGCGTCAGCGGTGTTCTGGTCGTAAAGTTCGGCAACGCGTTCGCGGATGGCACCGCAAACTTCCTGTGCATCTTCTGGAGTTGCAACTTCGCCAGTGCCGATTGCCCAGATTGGTTCGTAAGCGATAACGGAACGAGCAACGTCTTCTGCCGAGATGCCTTCAAGAGCACCGTCGATCTGCGAAAGAACGTGTTCTACCTGCTTACCTGCCTTGCGAACGTCAAGACCTTCACCACAGCAAATAATCGGAATCATGCCACCGGCAAGAGCAACGCGAGCCTTTTCGCCAACTAGCTGGTCAGATTCATTGTGGTATTCGCGGCGTTCGGAGTGGCCGACCACAATGTACTTAACACCAAGCTTGGAGAGCATAGCTGCGGAAACTTCACCAGTGTATGCGCCGCTTTCGTGAACCGAAACGTCCTGAGCGCCGTAAGCGATCCCTAGTTCGTCAGCCTCAACTACAGTCTGGACGGAACGAATATCGGTGAATGGTGGGATAACTACTACATCTGCTTTGTCGTAGTCAAAGTTAGCATCCTTAAGGTGAGCGGCTAGACCTTCTACCAAGGAGATTGCCTCTAGGTGGTCTAGGTTCATCTTCCAGTTGCCTGCAAGAAGTGGTTTACGTGTCATTTTCAGTCCTCCAAAACTGCGATACCGGGCAGTTCTTTGCCCTCTAGAAGTTCCAGTGAGGCGCCCCCACCGGTGGAAATGTGTGAGAAGGTGCTCTCGTCGAAGCCGAGCAAGCGAACAGCAGCAGCAGAGTCGCCGCCACCAACGACTGAGAAGCAGTCGCCTTCGCTCATGGCCTTGGCGACAGCCTTGGTGCCACCGGCGAATGCTTCGAATTCGAAGACGCCCATTGGACCATTCCAAGCAACGGTCTTAGCAGATGCAATCTTTTCGGCAAAGATTTCCTGCGACTTTGGACCGATGTCGAGGCCCATTAGATCTGCAGGGATAGCGTCGGCATCAACGACCTCAAACTTGGCATCAGCAGCGAAAGCTTCCGCAGCGACAACGTCAACTGGGAGGACGATTTCGACACCATTTGCTTTAGCTTCTTCCAAGTAACGCTGTACGGTTGGAACCTGGTCTTCTTCAAGCAAAGACTTACCAACTTCGTAACCCTGTGCCTTGAGGAAGGTGTATGCCATACCGCCACCGATGAGTAGCATGTCAGCCTTGGTGAGAAGGTTAGCGATCACACCGAGCTTGTCCGAGACCTTGGAACCACCAAGTACCACAGCGTATGGACGCTCTGGGTTGTCGGTAGCCTTACGCAAGGATTCGATTTCCTTGAGGACTAGCAAGCCAGCTGCGCTTGGCAACAACTTGGCGATGTCGTAAACCGAAGCCTGCTTGCGGTGAACAACGCCGAAGCCGTCCGAAACATAAGCATCAGCGAATTTAGCAAGAGCCTTAGCAAGTTCTTCGCGCTGTGCTTCATCCTTGGAGGTTTCGCGTGGATCGAAACGAATGTTTTCGAGAAGAGCGACTTCACCTTCCTGAAGCGATTCGACAGTTGCCTTGGCGTCGTCGCCGACAACGTCCTTGGCTAGCTTGACTGGAGCACCAAGTAGTTCTTCCAAACGCTTGGCGACAGGTGCCAAAGAGAATTCAGGCTTTACTTCGCCCTTAGGACGACCCAAGTGAGCCATTACGACAACCTTGGCGCCAGCGTCTAGCAAACGCTTAAGGGTAGGAAGTGCCGCACGAATACGACCATCGTCGGTGATGCGGTCGCCGTCCAACGGGACGTTAAAGTCAGAGCGAACCAAAACGCGCTTGCCGCGGAGGTCACCTAGAGTATCAATAGTTTTCACAAAAACTCCTATTTGTTTAAGACAGCAGACACCCGTGCACGCCAAAACATGCACGGGTGTCTGTCAGTCATGATTTAGAACTGAGAATCAGAGGCGTTCGCCGACGTAGACGGTGAGGTCTACTAGACGGTTCGAGTAGCCCCATTCGTTGTCGTACCACGAAACAACCTTGACCTGGTCGTCAATAACCTTGGTCAAAGGAGCGTCGAAGATGGACGACAATGGATCGGTGACGATGTCAGCCGAAACGATGAGGTCTTCGGTGTAGCCCAAGATGCCCTTGAGTTCGCCTTCAGCAGCTTCCTTAACAGCAGCGTTGACAGTTTCAACGGTGACTGGGTTCTTAGCGGTGAAGGTTAGGTCGGTTACAGAACCGGTTGGGACTGGAACGCGCAATGCGTAACCATCGAGCTTGCCCTTGAGCTGAGGTAGAACCAAAGCAACAGCCTTAGCAGCACCAGTCGAGGTTGGGATGATGGATAGAGCAGCAGCGCGGGCGCGACGCAAGTCCTTGTGAGGAGCGTCGTGTAGACGCTGGTCACCGGTGTAAGCGTGGATGGTGGTCATCAAGCCGCGTTCAATGCCGAACTTGTCGTCCAACACCTTGGCCAAAGGAGCCAAGCAGTTGGTGGTGCAAGAAGCGTTGGAGATGATGTTGTCCTTCTCAGGATCGTAATCGGTGTGGTTTACACCAACAACGAAGGTGCCGTCTTCATTCTTGGCAGGAGCCGAGATGATGACCTTCTTGGCGCCGCCTTCAATGTGAGCAGCAGCCTTGGTGGCGTCGGTGAAGAAGCCAGTGGATTCGATTACGATATCAGCGCCGAGCTCGCCCCATGGCAAGTTTGCTGGTTCACGCTCTGCCAAAGCGGCAATGCGGTGACCGTCAACGGTGATGGACTCGTCGTCGTAGGTCACTTCAGCCTTTAGACGACCCAAGATGGAGTCGTACTTTAGCAAGTGAGCCAAGGTCTTGTTGTCGGTCAGGTCGTTAACCGCAACGACCTCGATGTCCGCACCCTGTTCGAGGATGGCGCGGAAGAAGTTACGGCCAATACGACCGAAGCCATTAATACCTACGCGAATGGTCACAATGTCCTCCTAGTGTGCGAGTGTTTCGCACTCCTAATAATTCGAGAATTTCCAAAACCACTTTTGGTTTTGGGCCAGCGGCGGATACCGCTGTGCAGCACTTACTAATCTACCTGAAATTCCCCAAGATTAGAGAGGTATGGCACTGGTTTCGCTTGGCGAGTAATTACCTTCGCAGGTGACTTTAGCCCCGTGCAAGTAACCTAGCTTATTCGTCAAGCATGTCAGGGGTCAGAGCACTGTTAGTGTCTGCAATCCCCAAATCATGGGCTTTTTTATCTGCCATCGCCAGCAAGCGCCGGATTCGGCCAGCTACCGCGTCTTTAGTTAGTGGCGGATTCGATTTCTGTCCTAACTCTTCTAGCGAAGCCTCTTTGTATTTGAGTCGTAGTCGACCAGCTTCAATCAAGTGCTGCGGAATCTCATCACCTAGGATTTTGAATGCTCGTTCCACCCTAGCCCCGGCGACCACGGCCGCTCGTGCCGAGCGTCGTAGATTCGCATCATCAAAGTTCGCTAGGCGATTTACCGATCCTCGAATTTCGCGAACTCGACGCTTTTGCTGCCATTGATCAGCAGTTTCTTCACAGCCCATTTTGCGCAACAAAGTAGCAATCTGTTCGCCATCGCGAATCATAATTCGATCTACTCCACGCACCTCTTTGGATTTTGCAATAGCCCCCAAGCGGCGAGCAATACCGACCAAAGCTAAAGCTGCCTCCGGTCCTGGACATGTAATTTCTAAAGCCGCCGAACGCCCTGGCTCCATCAAAGAACCACGGGCCATTACAGCTCCACGCCAAGCAGCTAAAGCGACTTCACTCGATCCACCGACGATTCTTGGTGGCAAACCGCGGACTGGTCTGCGGTACTTATCGACGAGGCCGGTAACCCTAGCTAGGTTGTCTGCACCTTTAACTACTCGCACCACATAGCGATCCTGCCGTCGAATACCTGTGGATCCAACTACTAGCAGTTCAGAGTCCACTTGATAAAGCGATTTGAGCTCATCTTGCAACCGGAAGGCTCCCTCTTTGGAATCTAGCTCAGCCTCGATTACTACATGTTTAGCCACCAGATGAAGCCCACCCGAAAAACGCAGCGTGGCAGCAATTTCGGCAGCACGGGATTCGTTATCTCTCGCTCTAGACGAAGCAATTTCGGCTTTTAGAGTTTGAGTTAGTGACATGAGCTCCCCATTCTTTGGCACTTTGGTTGCAAGGTGTATGACATCTTAGTCGTTTCCCAGACTAAAGGTGAAGTGGTATTAGGAATTATGATTTTCAGCTTTAAAGCGATCAAAAATGTCGGTGAAGGCAGCGGCTAGACGGATCGGGTCATGCACCCCAGGTTGTCCTCGAAGAGCAATATCTCGAATAAATAGTTTGCCGCCCAAGTCACGAACTGCCCGGCCTAATGCCCCGTAATCCTCGTTTAATTTCGCCGAGGCGAGAACTGCGTCGAATCTTAATTCGGGGGCATGATGAATCAGTGCATTAAGGTGATCTACTTGGTTCATTCCCGTAGTTTCTCCCCCGTCATGATCACCTTGTTGCTCCAAATTTAGAACCAAGATTTTCTTCGCCCTAGTCTGACAGATTTCGGTTCTCAGTTCCGGCACCACTAAATGCGGGATCAAAGATGAAAACCACGATCCTGGCCCCATCACTAGATACTCGGCATCATGTACTGCCTTTAGGGTTTCTTGAGGCACGCTGGCATTGTTCGGAGAAACACTAACTGTTCTCACCCGCCCTTTAGTTTTCGCCACAGAGACTTGGCCAGTGACTGTTTGAAGACCGTCCTCGAACTCGACTTCCGCAGAAATAGTTAAAGGTTCATTTGCCATAGGAAGTACTCGACCTTGGGCACCAAGCAATGCTCCAACTCTATCTAAACCTGCTACCGGATCAGCCAGAATATCCCAAAGAGCAGTGATTAACAGGTTGCCGACGCTATGCCCATCGAGTTCCCCGGTTGATTGGAATCGATACTGTAGCACGTCACGCCAAAGGTGACCCCATTGGCTATCGGCGCAGAGCGCAGAAAGCGCCATACGCAAATCCCCCGGAGGCAAAATACCAAGTTCCTCGCGCAAGCGACCAGAGCTACCACCATCGTCAGCTACTGTCACCACAGCTGTGAGCTTTGCAGTGAGGTGACGTAATGCAGATAAAGTGGCATACAGTCCATGGCCGCCACCTAAGGCGACTACTCGTGGGCCCGGCCCCACTTGGCCTACCGTGCCGAAACTTTGGTACATCGGTTCCATGATCTATTCCTTACCCAAGTCGCGGTGCAAGGTTTTGACCAAATAGCCGTGTTCTCTGAGCGCATTCGAAAGATACTCTGCCGAAGCCACCGATCGGTGCTTGCCGCCAGTACAACCCACCGCGATCGTGACGTAGGGTTTCAGTTCGGCCAAATATCGGTTGAGCACTGGAGCGTAAAGTTCGGCCCAGCCATCTAGAAATTCTTTGGCACCGGGCAAAGCCAATACGAAATCAGATACTGCTTTATCTCGCCCATTTAGGTGCCTTAGCTCGGTCACCCAATATGGATTGGATAAGAACCGCATATCCACCACAATATCTGCGTCCAAAGGCAAACCGTACTTGAAGCCAAAGGACATGACATTCAAATGTAACGGACGCTCACGATGCTTACCAAGAATGTCGTGAATCCTACGAGACAGTTCAGGATTAGACAGGTTAGTGGTGTCAAGAATGAAATCAGCTTGACGACGGAGGGGCTCTAGCAGTCGCCGTTCGGCCATTAGTGCATCAACAATCCGACCATCTCCTTGTAGGGGGTGAGGACGTCGATTTGCTTCAAAGCGTCGGACCAAACGAGCCGAGTCGGCCTCGAGGAAAAGAATCCGGTAGGCGATTCCCATTTGAGCAAGTTCTTGCAGCACACCTTCAAGTTCGGCGAAATACTGTTTGGAACGAACATCGACAACTGCGGCCAATAAGTGAACGCCCTCGCCATTAGGGGTCATCATGCCCGCTAAGGCAGGCAACATGCGTGGAGGCAAGTTATCAACCACGTACCAACCTAAATCTTCCAAGGCGATACCAGCAAGTGAGCGCCCCGCCCCAGACATACCAGTAATGATTAGTAGTTCTGGGTCCTCAGGTGGTGGTGTTGGCCCTTTACCTGAATCAAGCACTGGAACTCCTTCAGGAAAAGTCTCTTCTTCGTTATCTTTGGAAGTAGTTGACTGCTTTAACTCTTGTTCGAGTTCCTCGCTCATGGCTTTTCCTTCCCACTGATTACCGAAATCGCATCGCTAGCTTGAGTAGCACGTTTACGGGCATTTTCAATGTCAGTTCCGCGAGCTAAAACAACCCCTAGTCGGCGTCCCTGATGAGCTTCAGCTTTCCCGAAAAGTCGCACATCGATTTCTGGGATCGACATGGCTTCGGCTAAACCGGTGAACTGGGGATTGTCAATCTCGGATGGAGATTTAATTACTGCACAAGCACCGGCATGATCGGCTTTGGTGTCAACTGGCAAGCCCAAAATGGCTCGAGCATGAAGATCGAACTCGGAATAGCGTTGGGTAGCCATGGTGACCATCCCCGTGTCATGTGGGCGTGGGGAAAGTTCGGAGAAGATTACGTCATCGCCTTTAACGAATAGTTCGACGCCGAAAATGCCGCAACCGCCTAGTGCCGTGGTTACTTGGTGCGCAATCATTTGGGCGCGAGCCAAAGCAGTATCACTCATCGGTTGGGGTTGCCATGATTCCACAAAGTCCCCTGACACCTGTCGATGACCAATCGGATCGCAATAGCTGGTGACGATTTCGTCCGTCACGGCATCGCGTGAGCGCACAGTCAGCAGAGTAATTTCGTAATCAAAATCGACTTTGCCTTCGACAATGACTTTTCCGGTATGAGCTCGAGCGTCTTCGGAAGCAAAGTTCCAGGCAGCTTCGACCTCGGCAGGACTTTCTACATAAGATTGACCGTGCCCAGACGAAGACATAGTCGGTTTAACGAAGCATGGGAAGCCCACCTTTTCGGCACCAGCTTGTAGTTCTTCCAGCGAACCGGCAAAAGCGAATGGCGACGTGGGTAGACCAAGCTGGTTTGCCGCCAGATCGCGGATGGCCTGGCGGTCCATGGTGATGCGTACGGCATCAGGGGTAGGGATCACGGTGATCCCAGTTTCGTCTTGAATCTGCTTGAGGGCGCTAGCAGCGATGGCTTCAACTTCTGGCACAATCAAATCGGGCTGGACTTCTGCCACAACTTCGGCAAGTTTTTGGGCATCGGTCATATCGAAGACATATGACGCGTGGGCAACCTGCATTGCTGGTGAGTTTTCGTAGCGATCAGCCACATGCACTTCTACCCCAAGGCGTTGGGCGGCGATAGTTACTTCTTTGCCTAGCTCTCCCCCGCCGAGCATTAAAATGCGGGTTGCGCCTGGGGTTTTGGCGGTTCCGAGGACAACTTCAGTCATTTGGTTTTCCTTCCGTCAGGGCCAGGTGAATGGTCTGGGCCAGGTTGTTGCTAATGCCTTTCAGCGCTGCGATATCTTCTACTTTAGCGGCCTTGATTGCTTTAATCGTGCCGAAATGGCTGAGAAGTATTTTTTGCCGTGCCGGACCTAAGCCAGGAATCTCATCGAGCTTAGATCGAGTCAGCGATTTAGAGCGTTTTTGCCGGTGATGGGTAATGGCTTTTCGGTGCGACTCATCGCGCAAATGTTGCAGGAGATATAGTGCCGGGCTCTGTCTTGGGAAAATAATTGGGAATGGTGTATGTGGCATCCAAACTTCTTCGAGTCGTTTTGCCAAGCCAATCACCGGTAAATCTACGTTAAGTTCCGCCAATACTTCTGCTGCCGCATTTACCTGTGGTAAACCGCCATCGATCACAAGCAGATCTGGTTTATAGGCAAATTTCTTTGGTCGTCCTGTTTCCGGATCGATCAAGTCGGAGTTTGCATTTTCCGGGCTAACTGGTCCAGAAACCAGTTGATTTTGCGAGGATGTGTGGGCCGATTCTGCCAGACCTTGAGATGAGTTAGATTGGTGCGTTTCCTTGGTATCTAGCTGGCCGAGGTCGGGTTTGTCCGCTTTGACCGACGGCGAGGAGGTCAAAGCGGCGCCCTCGGTAAGCAACCGAGAGAATCTGCGGGTGAGTACTTCCTTCATGGCGGCAGTGTCATCGAGACCACCTTCACCGTTTTGTCCTCGGACATTAAATTTGCGGTACTCGCTTTTACGCGGTGCCCCGTCCTCGAACACCACCATGGAAGCCACTTGGTTAGTCCCTTGTAAATGAGATACGTCGAAGCATTCGATGCGAAGTGGTGGTCGCTCTAGATCGAGCAATTCAGCTAGACCTTCGAGGGCCAGAGAACGCTGCGTCAAATCAGCAATCCGTTTGGTCTTGTGTAGGCGCAAGGTATCTGCCGCATTTTGGTTTGCTGTCTCTAGCAATGCTTTCTTGTCACCGCGCTGGGGCACGGTAATAGTAACTTTACTTCCGCGTCGTTCCCGCAACCACTGTGACATGGCCTCTTGTCCGGCAAATTTTTCCGTGACTAAGATTTCGCCGGGGATTTGAGAGGTTGAAAGGTGCGCGACATCGTCGACCGAACGCGGTTGTTCAATCAGCCTGCGTTGTTTCGGGCTGGCAGCCACGATGGGGAGCTCGCCGTAAAGATATTCCAAAGTGGAAGTGATGACCTGTCCGGTGGCATCGGCGGCTGGCGGATTTACCACCCAGCCACGGACACCACGGATTCGACCACCACGCACGTTTAGTACATAGACGCCAATCTCTAGTTCATCTTCGCACAGCCCAATGACATCTACGTCGGTCCCATCGGCTAGGACGACAGCATTCTTTTCGACCACGGTTTTAAGCGCCACAATTTGGTCTCTAAGCTTTGCCGCTTTTTCGTATTCGAGGTCTTCGGCTGCAGCGTTCATTTGTTTGGTCAGGTCGCGAATCACTGGACCGGTAGAACCGGCCATGAAGCGACAAAGCTGGTTCGCTAGTTCCCGATGTTCTTCCACACTAATCCAACCGACACAGGGTGCCGAACACTTACCAATATGCCCGAGCAAACAGGCACGATTTCGCCGTTTTGCCGAGGCAAAGACGTTTTTGGAACAGGTGCGCACCGGGAAAATCTTTAGTAGCTGTTCCAAGGTTTCGCGAATGGTCCAGGGCTGTGGAAACGGACCAAAATATTGCACCTCTGGTTTGCGGTTACCGCGCATGACCATTGCCCGTGGATAGACCTCGTTCATGGTCACAGCCAGATATGGAAAGGACATGTCGTTGCGGTTGTACATAACATTGAACCGCGGCGAAAATTCTTTAATCCAAGAGTATTCGAGGGTAAGAGCTTCTAATTCGCTTCCGACTACCGTCCACTGCACACTAGAGGCGGTATGCACCATCTTCTGAGTGCGTTCATGGAGCTTAGAGGGATCTTGGAAATATGAAGTAAGACGATTGCGCAGATTCTTCGCTTTACCTACGTAGATAACGCGACCTTCAGGATCACGAAAACGGTAGACTCCTGGTGAAGTGGGGATATCACCAGTTTTGGGTCGATAAGATTGAGGATCTGCCACCTAAAAAGATTAAAGCTAGAAGCTACCTTCAGGCGATTTATTTCGGTTTCACAGGTCTCAATTTCGCGTGACGCTAAGCTAGCGCGGGAAAATTTGAGGAAAAAGCCATAAGATTCTGCATGTTAGCTCTGCTTAGGGATATTGAGAGAAAGAGTCCGCAGATGTTTGATTCCCCCCAAGCCGCCATGGATTTCATTCGTGAAAATGAAATTGAATTTGTTGACGTTCGTTTCTGTGACCTTCCAGGGATGCAGCAACACGTAACTATTCCGGCTGAAACCTTCGATGAAGATATGCTCTCTGAAGGCATTATGTTCGATGGCTCTTCGATTCGTGGCTTTACCGCTATTCACGAATCCGACATGCGTTTGATGGCCGATGTTTCGACCGCATTTGTGGACCCTTTCCGCCAAGCTAAGACCTTGGCGGTTTCTTATTCCATCGTGGATCCTTTTACCCAAGAACCTTTTTCTCGTGATCCTCGCCAGGTAGCCGCTAAAGCGGAAGCTTATCTTCGTTCCACTGGGATTGCTGATACTTGTTATGTGGGTGCCGAGGCCGAGTTCTACTTGTTTGATTCGGTACGTTACGACGTTAAACCTCATAGCTCTTTCTATGAACTTGATTCGCGCTCGGGCCCGTGGAATACCGGACGGGAAGAACCAGGTGGTAACAAGGGTTACAAGACCCGTCATGGTAGTGGCTACTTCCCTGTTAGCCCTTACGATCAGTTTGCTGATGTGCGTGATGCTATGGCCAAGAACATGGCTCTAACTGGTCTCCAGGTCGAACGTGGTCACCATGAGGTCGGCGCTGGCGCGCAGCAGGAAATCAACTATCGTTTTGCTTCTCTACTACATGCCGCAGACGACATGCTCAAGTTCAAGTACGTTATTAAAAACACTGCTTGGCAGCATGGTTTGACTGCGACTTTCATGCCTAAGCCACTCTTTGGGGAGGCCGGTTCGGGTATGCACCAGCACTTCTCGCTTTGGAAAGATGGTCAGCCTTTGTTCCATGATGAGAGCGGCTACGGTGGCTTGTCCGATATGGCTCGCCACTTCATCGGCGGCTTGCTAGAACACGGTCCGGCTTTGTTGGCTTTCACGAACCCATCGGTTAACTCTTACCGTCGTCTCGTGCCAGGTTTCGAAGCGCCAGTTAACTTGGTTTACTCGGCTCGTAACCGTTCTGCCTGTATCCGCATTCCAGTGACCGGTTCATCCCCGAAGGCTAAGCGCGTGGAATACCGCGTACCAGATCCATCGGCTAACCCCTACTTATCCTTCTCGGCCTGTTTGTTGGCTGGTATTGACGGTATCCGTCGTCGTTTGGAGCCAGCCGCCCCCATCGATAAGGATCTCTACGAACTTCCTCCAGAGGAATACCATGACATTGCTAAGCTTCCGACTTCACTTGAAGCCGCGTTGGAAGCTTTGGAAGAAGACAATGAATTCCTCACTGAAGCAGACGTCTTCACCGAGGACTTGCTAGAAACTTGGATTAACTTCAAGCGCAAGAATGAACTCGAACCGATGCGGGCACTGCCTCATCCACAAGAGTTCGCGATGTATTTCGATCTCTAAAGATAAAAAGTGGTGGGATTGAGTTTCGGCTCAATACCACCACTTTTTGCATCTACTTCATTTTGCCACAAATTGCAAATGCACTAGTGTATTGGTTTATTTTTCCTTTTTTTGGGATGCTCGGGAGTTGTACTACTTTTCGCCTGCCGAACTCGTGGTGACATTACCGCTTTACCCCCGAGTGAAAGATTTGACTGTTGATTAGTTTCCTAAATAAAAAGAGCAAAATCAATCCGGTGGTTCCACCCGTTGATACTTTGGGGGAACTGTTTTCTGCCAGGCTAAAGCGTACTCCTAAAGCTACCGCCGTATATAAAAAAGATCCGGTTGGTGGTGAGTGGTTACCACTGACCGTTAGCGAAGTATCTGCGCAGCTTGATGCTGTTTCTCGGGGTCTTCTCGGCTTAGGATATAAAAAGGGCGACGCTATTGCGATTTTAGGTGCAACTTCCTTGGAATGGATGTTACTCGACGTTGCAGCAGTGTCTATCGGATTAATCAGCGTTCCAATCTATGAGTCAGACTCCCCCGCCCAAATCAGGCATATTTTAACTGATGCCCAGATCCAAATGGTGGTTACCCAAACTGTCGGTCAAGCTGCTTTGGTCAAAACCCAGTTAGAGGCTTTAGGAACAGAAAAAACTCCAGTTTGGGATTTCGAGGACGGAGCCCTCGCGAAGATTTCCCAGGCAGGTTCAACGATCTCAGATAAAGAGTTGAAAGCCGCAAAGAACGCGGTTAAGGGTGAGGACCTTGCCACGATTGTTTACACCTCAGGGACGACCTCGACCCCTAAAGGGGTGGAACTTACCCACTACAACTTCGCCAAAACTATCTACGATATTCAGTTCATTGCGCCTAAACTTTTGCTGGACCCTGAGGCGACCATGTTCTTGTTCTTACCTACTGCGCACGTGTTAGCTCGGTACGTGCAGTTCGCGATCCTCGCTTCGGCACCAGCACTTGCGCACGGACCAAATATTAAGAACTTGGTTAGCGATATGCAGTCGCTTAATCCGACCTCGATTATGGTCGTGCCCCGGGTGCTAGAAAAGATTCGCTTGGCCGCGCGCAACCAAGCTCCAAGCGGAGTAAAGAAACGCCTCTTCAACTGGTGTGAAAAACAATCGATTGCCTATTCAAAGGCGCTCGAGGAAGATGGCCGTCCACCACTGGCACTACGCCGTAAACACGCTTTAGCCGCAAAATTAGTTTTGTCCAAGATCAAGTCCCAGTTTGGTTCGGGAATTGATCTAGTGGTTTGTGGTGGCGCTCCTTTAAATGCAGAACTTGGGCATTTCTTTAGAGGCATCGGGCTCGACCTGATTGAAGGCTACGGCATGACTGAAACCACCGGCCCAGCAACTGTCAACCGTCCTGGTAAGGCCATCATGGGTACCGTCGGTACGCTGCTACAAGGCACCGAGGTTAAGTTCACCGAACAGGGCGAGATTTTGCTTCGCGGTAGCCAGATTATGCGCGGCTACCACAATCTTCCGGAAGAAACCGCCAAGGCCTTAGACGAGGACGGGTGGCTGCACACCGGCGACCTCGGGCATATGGGACCGGAAGGACACGTGATCATTACCGGCAGAGCAAAAGACGTTATCGTCACTGCTGGCGGCAAGAACGTGGCTCCAATTCCACTCGAGGACGAGTTGCGTTCCCATCCGTTGATTTCGCAGGCGGTCGTCCTCGGCGATCAAAAGCCGTTCATTTCCGCTTTGATTGTTTTGAACCAAGAGGCGCTCCCGAACTGGTTTAGAAACCATAATCTACCGTTCGTTGATATTACTGCTGCTTTGGCCGAACCGAAGTTGAAAGCAAGCCTACAAAAAGCGGTTGACCGCGCCAATAAACTTGTGTCTCGGGCGGAATCGATTCGAGAATTTAGGATTCTACCTGGCGACTTCACCGAGGCTAACGGTCTGCTAACCCCTTCTTTGAAGGTAAAGCGTGCGGCGGTAATTGCCCGATACCAAGATTTGGTTGACGATATTTATCAAGGCAAGAAGCGCAAATAAACGCACCTATTTGGGCGAGCTAAGAGGATACTTTTGGCCTTTGGTTAGAAGAGTTCCTCGTTGGCAAAATATCTGGCGCTCTCTAGCTGCAAAAGGAACGACTTACGGTCTGTGCCACCGGCATACCCGGTGAGTTGACCATTAGAAGCAATCACTCGGTGGCAGGGAACGAAAATCGACAAGGGATTGGAGCCCACAGCTTTTCCCACCGCCCTTGCTAGGGAAATGCCGCCAAGCGAGGTGGCGATATCGCCGTAAGTGACTGTTTCACCGTAGGGAATTTGCTGAAGTTTTTTCCAGACATCTCGATGAAACTGGGTGCCACCTTGAAACTGCAAGGGCAGATCGAAGGTGGTGCGTTCCTTACGGAAATACTCGTCGAGTTGAGCTGAAGCGTCAAGGAATAGTGGCGAGAGCGGCCCTACTAAAGGACCAAGCTGTTTGGCCGAGGGCATGGGTGAGTGATCTGGGAAGTACAACCCGACGATCACATCGTCATCAACTACTAAGGCGAGGTCCCCGATTGGGGTGGCCACTAAAGTATGACGAACCACCATGTACGCTCCTTCGTGCTTGCCTGGGAACTAGTTTACGTGGCTAGCGCGACTTTTTCCCTTTGGCTAGCAGCGGTGCCAAATATTGCCCGGTGTAAGAGCCAGCGACTTTCGCTACTTCCTCTGGAGTACCGGTAGCAATTACTTGGCCACCACCGGCACCACCTTCGGGTCCCATGTCGATAATCCAGTCGGCACTCTTGATAACGTCAAGGTTGTGCTCAATTACCACTACGGTATTGCCCTTGTCTGCCAATGATTGCAGCACCTTGAGTAGTTTTTGGATGTCTTCAAAGTGCAGACCGGTGGTTGGTTCATCGAGGACGTAAATCGTGCGTCCATTCGACCGCTTGTGCAGTTCGGACGCTAACTTGACGCGCTGGGCTTCACCGCCGGACAGCGTGGTTGCTGACTGCCCAAGGTTTACGTAGCCGAGGCCGACCTCGACTAGCGTGTTGAGGTGACGGGCAATCGCAGGCACGTTCTCGAAGAACTGTGCGGCCTCGGCGATGGACATATCCAAGACTTCGGAAACGTTTTTGCCTTTGTAGTGCACTTCGAGAGTTTGCTGGTTGTAGCGCTTGCCGCCACAAACCTCGCAGGGCACATAGACGTCGGGCAGGAAGTTCATTTCAATCCGGATGGTGCCATCGCCCTTACAGGATTCACAGCGTCCGCCCTTAACGTTGAAGGAGAAGCGCCCTGGACCATAGCCGCGAACCTTTGCCTCTTGGGTGGAGGCGAAGAGTTTACGCACGTGGTCCCACACCCCAGTGTAGGTGGCCGGGTTGGACCGTGGGGTACGACCGATCGGCGACTGGTCGACGTGCACAATCTTGTCGAGTTGGTCGGTTCCGGTGACAGTTTTGTGTCGGCCAGGCACCAAACGTGAACGGTTTAAGGTCATTGCAAGCGAACGGTAAAGAATCGAGTTCACTAGCGTAGATTTGCCGGAGCCACTGACCCCGGTGACGGCGACGAAACAACCAAGTGGGAAAGTTACGTCCACATTCTTGAGGTTATTTTCACGGGCGCCCTTGACGGTAATTTGGCGCTTTTTATCGACCTTACGGCGCTGGGTGGGCACCTTAATTTCTTTTTTGCCACTGAGGTATTGCCCGGTGACAGAACGTTCGCACTCGAGGATGCCCTTGACTGGTCCAGAGTAGACTACTTCCCCACCGTTAATGCCAGCTAGTGGACCGATGTCAACGATCCAGTCGGCAGCTTCAATGGTTTCCTCGTCGTGTTCGACCACGATCAGGGTATTGCCAAGATCGCGCAAGCGTTCGAGGGTCGAGATGAGTCGGGTGTTATCGCGCGAGTGCAAGCCGATGGAAGGCTCATCGAGGACGTAGAGTACGCCCACTAGCCCTGAACCGATTTGGGTGGCGAGGCGAATACGCTGAGCTTCGCCACCGGAAAGAGTACCGGCAGCGCGCGACAGCGTCAGGTAGGTCAGACCCACATCCTGCAAGAAGCGCAAGCGGGCACGAACTTCGATCAGAATCGGGCCGGCGATTTTTTCGTCGCGACCAGTTAGTTCAAGTTCATCGAAAAACTGGAGGGCGTCGCTGACGGCTAGATTGGAAACTTCCGCGATTGATTTTCCGCCGATGGTGACGGCCAAAACTTCAGGTTTGAGACGGGCACCTTGACAGGTCGGGCATGGGACTTCGCGCATGAACGCGTCGAGTCGTTCCAAGGAAGAAGCGGATTCAGTTTCATCTCGCTTGCGTTCAATGTAGGCGATGGCACCTTCGAAGCCGGAAGTGTACTGTCTGGTGCGACCCCAACGGTTACGGTATTTGACATGGACTTCAAAGTCTTTACCGTGCAAGATGGCTTTGCGTACCTTAGCCGGTAGCTTGTTCCATGGGGTATCGAGGTCGAATCCCATTTCTTTGCCTAGGCCTTCGAGCATTTGTAGGTGATACTTATTGCCACTACTCCAAGGGCCGACGGCACCTTCGCGAAGGGTTTTACCTTCATCGGGAATTACTAGTTCGGGGTCTACTTCGAGGCGCATCCCGATCCCGGTACAGGTGGGGCAAGCACCGTAGGGAGCATTGAAAGAGAAAGTGCGTGGTTCGATTTCGTCGAGCTGAAGGGTGTGCTCGTTGGGGCAGGAACGTTTTTCGCTAAAACGACGGGTACGCGCTGGGCTGTCTTCTGGCTCTGAGACAAAGTCTGCTACCACTAGACCTTCGGCCAGTTCGAGGGCGGTTTCTACCGAGTCCGTCAGACGAGCTTTAATGCCCTCTTTAATGACAATACGGTCAACGGTCACGGAAATGTCGTGCTTGAGTTTCTTTTCCAGCACAGGCGGGTTGTCGAGCCGAACGTCTTCGCCGTCGACTTTTGCTTTCGAGTAGCCCTTAGCCTGAAGCTGCTCAAATAGTTCGGAGTATTCGCCTTTTCGCCCACGAATCACTGGTGCGAGGATCTGCACTTTGGTTCCGGCTGGGTAGGCGGCCAATCGCTCAACGATCTGTTCGGCACTTTGCGAGGTAATCGCCTCCCCGCACTCGGGACAATGGGCTTTGCCGGCGCGAGCGTAGAGCAGACGTAGGTAGTCGTGGATTTCAGTGATGGTACCGACCGTCGAACGTGGATTTTTCGAGGTCGATTTCTGGTCGATGGAGACCGCGGGTGAAAGACCGGCAATGAAGTCCACATCGGGCTTATCCATCTGTCCCAGGAACTGCCTGGCGTAAGAGGAAAGGGATTCCACGTAGCGGCGTTGGCCTTCGGCAAAAATGGTGTCGAAGGCGAGTGATGATTTTCCCGAACCAGATAGACCGGAGAACACGATCATTTTCTGGCGCGGCAGTTTCAGGTCAACGCTTTTGAGGTTGTGGGCCCGAGCCCCTTGCACGATTAGTTCTTTTTCCACCTAGATAGTTTATCTAGTGCACTGACCGCCCTCGGGGTTCAAAGGAAGAATTCCGCGAACAGGGAGCGAATGGTGTGACACGCCACCACGAGAAGAGTAAGCTAGTGGTATGAATACTTTCACTGTCGAATATGTATATGCCACTGATCAAGCCGAAAAAATGGATGCCTTGCGTCCCGATCACCGTACCTTCTTGCGTGGTCTGCACGAACAGGATGTCGTCGTAGCAGTTGGTTCTTGGGCCACTCCAGCTCCCGGTGCCTACGTCTTCTTGCGGGCCGAGGATGAAAGCGAAGCCTTGGAGCTACTAAATAATGATCCTTTCTTGATTAACAATCTGATTGTTGACCGTAAGGTGCACCCGTTTAACCTGGTCATCGGCCTCGGGAAGTAAGTTTTGGCTAGCCGTTTGTCGCGGCTAAAGCTTGACCGTTTTTTGCTGGTGCTCATCACCATTTTGGTGGTGGGCATCGCTATTCCTTTCCCAGCTCCCCTAGTAAAAGGCATTACCCTGACTTCCAAAGTCATGGTAACTATCCTATTTTTCCTTTATGGGGCTAGGTTGGAGACTGCCCAAGTAATTGCTGGGCTAAGGAACTTGAAACTACAAGCTTTAGTCTTTGGATCAACCTTCCTAGTTTTTCCACTTTTAGGTTGGATTTCATATCCCATCATGCAGCAAGTGGTGGGTAGTAATCTGGCGATTGGGTTCTTTTTCTTGACCCTGCTTCCTTCGACTGTACAGGCCTCGGTTACCTTCACCTCCATGGCCGGAGGCAATGTGGCAGCAGCAATCTGTTGCGCCACAGTCTCGAATACGGTTGGATTAGTGCTCAGCCCATTTTTGGCGTCTAAGTTACTGCCGGTTTCGGGGGCAACGGTGGGTGCTACAGGTCAGCTGAAAGTGTTGGGGATGCTGTTACTCCCCTTTATTTTGGGCCAGCTCGTGCAGCCTTGGATTGGGGACACCATTCGGAAATATCATAAGGTCACTGCTATTACTGACCGAACCACGATTGCCTTCATTGTGATGGGCGCAGTTTCGGGAGCCACCTTGCAGGGGCTTTGGTCTTCGATTCGGCTTTCGCAGATTTTTATTCTGCTAGCGGCTTGTGCCGTACTTTTAACCATTATGTTGGCTTTTACTTGGTACGTTTCCAAAGCAGCCAAGTTGCCTTACGATGAGCGGATCGTAGTGCTGATGTGTGGTTCCAAAAAGTCATTGACTACCGGCCTGCCCATTGCTCAGGTGCTTTTTAGCGCCCAGGTGATCGCCTCAGTAACTATCCCAGTACTTTTATTCCACCAGTTGCAGTTGTTCGTTTGTTCTTCCATTGCTGCAGTCTTAGGGGCAAAGGCACGAGGACGAGCTGAGGTGGGAGCCCAAAAGTAAAACAGCGGGCAAAATCAAACAAAGCTTAAAAACTACGTTGAGCTAAACGATACGCAAATAGAAAACCGACGTGGTTCCTGATTATTTTGGAACCACGCCGGTTTTTTGCTTGCTATTTCAACTGGAGCGATGGTTACTTCATGGCTTGGCGTTTTTTCACGATTCGCGACACGATTTCAATCAGCACTGCAGCGACTACACAGATCAGGGCGATATTGACCCAGTCAGCATAGGTAGGCAGGTGCAGGTCGAACCATTTGCGTCCGTGACGAGTCAAAATGATCAGTACGGCAGTAGCTGCCATCAACACCAGCAGTCCGATTCGCCACCAGACCAGCGGCCTGGAAAGCACAGAAAGCAAGAACAAGGCAGTTACCACGACTACCACGGTGGCGGCGGTGGAAGCCACGGCCTCGCCCTCGAAGAACAAATAAACGCTCAGTGCGGCGGCGGTAATAATAACGCCAGCGGGTATCGCCAATGAGAGCGTACGACGTAAGAAGCCTGGCCGGTAACGCTGGTTGTTTGGAGCCATCGCGAGGAAGAAGGATGGGATGCCGATAGTTAGCGATCCGATGATGGTTAGGTGCCTTGGCAGGAACGGGTAAGGCAACATGAACAAAGCCACCACGACGGCGATCAGTGCCGCATAGGTCGTTTTGGTGAAGAATAGGGCCGATACTCGTTCCATGTTGGCAATGATCCGTCGGCCTTGGGCCACCACGTTTGGCAAGGCACCGAAATCACCATTGAGCAAGACTAGTTTGGCAACCGCTTTAGTAGCGGCCGCACCATTACCCATGGCAATCCCGAGGTCGGCATCTTTTAGAGCCATGGCATCGTTTACCCCGTCGCCGGTCATAGCAACGGTGTGATCTTGGCTTTGCAGAGCGTGCACCATCGCGCGTTTTTGTTCTGGGGTGACACGTCCGAAGACATTGTGGGTGGCGATCTCGTGGGCAAAGGCTTCCGGGTCCGTGGGGAGCTCGCGGGCATCAATAGCTTGGACTTCTCCCCCGCCGATTCCGGCCCGCTTAGCAAGGGCTGCAACGGTTACTGGGTTATCGCCGGAAATGACCTTGACTTCGACTCCTTGCTCGGCGAAGTATTCCATGGTTTCTTTGGCATCTGGGCGAAGTTCTTCGCTGAGGACCACGAGCAGTTGGGCGCTCAGATTTGCGGGCAAATCATTACCGTTAAGCCCGGCCTCGCTACTAGCTAGAACTAACACACGGTCACCGTTTTGGGCATTTTCGTCGACTTTACTCAGAGCGTCCTGGTTATTTTCTTCGGCCCCGGCCAACACGATTTCTGGTGCTCCAAAGATCCAGGCTTGGTTTGCGAAGGCAGCACCGGACCATTTGCGCGCGGAGTTGAAGGGAATTTCCTCATCGAGGGTGGCCGCCTGTTGCTCGCCAAGAGCTTCTTGTACGGCTTGAGCGGTGGGATTGTCGCCGGCTGCAACCATGGCGGCAAGCACCTGTTTGGCGTCCTCGGCCAGCTTGGTATCTGAGGTCAAGGTGATGATTTCTCGAGGGCGAACTCCCCCAGAGGTCAAGGTGCCGGTCTTGTCGGTGCATAGCACATCAACTCGAGCCAAAACTTCTACGGCTTGCAGTTCTTGGACCAGTACCTTTTTACGAGCAAGATCGGCGGCTGCCACCGCAAAGTTGACCGAAGTGAGCAGCACTAGACCCTGCGGGATCATGCCTACAATCCCGGCGATGGCTAGCACAATTGCACGATCGAAACTGGCAGCTCCGTCAGTCCGTAGTTGCGACCAAATCAGCAGCGCCACAATGGGAATGATGCCAATAGAAATTACGCGCAGGACGGTATCGATACCGGCGCGTAGTTCCGAGTGAGCCTGTTTAAACTTTTTGACTTCGCCGGTGATTTTTTCGACGTAGAGTTCGGAACCAACCGCAGTGGTTTGGAAACGTCCCTTACCGGAGACCACCGCAGTACCAGAGAGGATAGGGTCGCCAACCTTTTTCTCTACAGGAACGGACTCACCAGTTAGCATTGACTCGTCAATTTCGAGTCCGCCAGAGGCCAAAACATAGCCATCAGTAGGAACCTGGTCACCTAGGGACAAGCAAACAATGTCACCTGGCACTAGGTCTACCCGGTCGATAGTCTGAGTTTTACCGTCACGAATGACTTTGGCAGTTGGGGTGTCGAGAATCGAAACTTTATCGAGGGTTCGCTTAGCTTTGATTTCGGCAATAATGCCAGTCGCGGCGTTAATTACCATAACGATGGCAAACAGCGCATCCATGGGTGAACCAAAGTAGAGCACAGTAACAGCTGCAGCGGTAAGAATGCCGTTGAAGACGGTAAAAATATTGGCCCAGATAATGCTCGACAAAGGACGCGAGGAGCGTCGTTTGACGTCATTGGTGCGATCTTGAGCTACTAGGGCCTCAACCTGCTCTGCGGTCAGACCGGTTTGTTCATCAGTGGGAGTATCCAACTGTGGAGGGGTGTAGTGTTCTGCGGCAATCTGGGCGCTCAACTTGATTCCTCGATCCGTCGATTCTTGTCTCTTTTATGATTGTAGCCGCAGCAAAGTCTTTTCAGCTGCGGCTACCCTCCGTGGATTTAAAATTTGGTTTTACTGTTCTGATTTAGCTTTGTTCTTGCTGTAAACCAGAGAAGTAATAATGGTGATCGTTAGAACCACAACGATGAATCCAAGCGAGAAGCCAATCGAGGGTTCCCAAACGTGGAAGCCTTCTCCCCCATTAATGAAAGGCAAGTTGTTTTCATGCAATGCGTGCAAGATTAGCTTGACCCCAATGAAGCCAAGGATGGCGGCCAAACCGTAGTGAAGGAAGGCCAAACGTTCCAGCATGCCATCAATGAGGAAGTAGAGCTGACGGAGCCCAAGCAGCGAGAAGGCGTTAGCAGCAAAAACCAGGAATGGTTCCTTAGTTAGACCGAAGATAGCCGGAATTGAATCAACTGCGAACATGACGTCGGCAGTACCAACCGCAATGATTACTAGCAACATTGGGGTGATGTAGGTTTTGCCGTCGCGACGAACCAACATGCGATCACCAACAAAGCCATCGGTGGTCGGTAGAATCTTGCGAGTAAAGCGGGTCAAAGCATTGTCTTGGTACTCTTCGCTGGCTTCTTCTTCTGAGTGCCCTTCTTCTACCCCGGACATCGCCTGCTTAATCGCAGTGTAGATCAAGAAGATGCCGAAAATGTAGAATACCCAGGCGAAACGTTCGATAATCACAACGCCCAGTAAAATGAAGATAAAGCGGAAAATCAGCGAAAGCACAATGCCGATTAGCAAGACTTTTTGCTGATAGGCGCGAGGGACTTTAAATGCCGCCAAAATAATCACAAAAACAAACAGGTTGTCTAGCGAGAGCGACCATTCAGTAACCCAGCCTGCCCAATATTGGGAAGCATGGTTCAAGTCCCACATGCCCCAAACAATAAAGCCGAAGCTTACCGCTAGAGCAATATAGGCAGCCGACCAAGTGCCCGCTTCCTTCATTGAAGGTGCGTGAGGACTACGAACGTGTCCCACAAAGTCAACGGTCAATAGCGCAATAATAATGGCGGATAAACCCAGCCATGCGAGTAAAGGTACTTCCATTTAAGGTCCTTTTCGGTACGTAGATATAGTGTCGTGCCGAAGGTCTCCTTCCGCTTTAGCTGCAATTCTTTGCTTTCAAGTAATGCCAAAGCCGATACACCGGGCGGTTAGCCGTGATGACGATGTACCTGTTGGTGGAAGTACTCCCCTCCAAGGTTATTCAGTTTATCTCATTTATCGTGACAACAGTCTTTTTTCCACAGTTACCTCAGTTACGCCTGAGATTTATTCTGCTGGCTAGTTTAAAAACTTGAGGCAAAACACGGCACTAGGCATTCCTCATTTGCCGTAGTTCTTTCTTGAGGTCAGCTAGTTCGTCACGCAGCCGAGCCGCCAATTCGAACTTTAGTTCGGCGGCGGCGCCCCGCATCTGCGCATCAAGTTCCTTAATGAGATCGACAAGTTCGGCTTCAGCCGCCGCTTTGCCCTTGTTGGTGGCTTGGCGAGAGGATTTCCCGCCCTCGGCCGTTTTGCCTTTACCAGTTTTGGTTTTCGAGGAGTTGCGGTAGCCTCCCTCGAGTAATTCTTTGGTGTCGACTTCTTCGCGCTGAAGCATGTCGGTAACGTCAGCAATCTTTTTACGCAGTGGTTGCGGGTCGATACGGTGCGCTTTGTTGTAGGCGATTTGTTTTTCGCGCCTGCGCTCGGTTTCTTCGATTGCTTGGGCCATTGCGGGGGTGATTTTATCCGCGTACATGTGGACTTCACCGTTGACATTTCGGGCAGCACGACCAATCGTCTGGATGAGCGAGGTGGTCGAGCGCAAGAAGCCTTCTTTATCAGCATCAAGGATGGCCACGAGGGAAACTTCGGGTAGGTCTAGGCCCTCTCGGAGCAGGTTAATTCCAACGAGGACGTCGAAGCTGCCTTGGCGTAGTTCGCGTAGCAGTTCGACGCGACGAAGGGTGTCAACATCGGAGTGTAGGTATTCGACCTTGATGTCACGATCGGCCAGATAGGTGGTGAGGTCTTCGGCCATGCGCTTGGTCAAGGTGGTTACTAGCACGCGATCGCCACGAGAAACGCGATCTTTGATGGTGTCGTAGAGGTCGTCGATTTGTCCGTCGGTTGGTTTGACCACGATTTTGGGGTCGACGAGGCCGGTGGGACGAATGATTTGTTCCACGTACCCGTCGGATTGTTCCAACTCGTATTTGCCGGGGGTGGCGGAAAGGTAGATAGTTTGGCCGATGCGTTCGAGGAATTCGTCCCATTTGAGTGGACGGTTGTCCATCGCGGAGGGCAGGCGGAAGCCGTGGTCGACGAGGGTACGTTTACGCGACATATCGCCCTCGAACATGGCACCGATTTGTGGCACGGTCACGTGGGATTCGTCGATGACAAGGAGGAAGTCGTCTGGGAAATAATCGAGGAGGGTGTGTGGCGGGGTGCCTGGTCCACGGCCGTCAATGTGCCTCGAATAGTTTTCGATACCGGAGCAGACCCCGATTTGCCGTAGCATTTCGAGGTCGTAGGTGGTTCGCATTTTCAGGCGTTGCATTTCGAGGAGTTTGCCTTGTTTTTCGAACTCTTTGAGGCGTTCTTCGAGTTCGTCCTCGATAGATTGGATGGCTCGGGCCATGCGTTCTGGGCCAGCCACATAGTGGGTGGCTGGGAACAGATAGACGTGGTCGGTTTGGCGGATAACTTCGCCGGTGAGGGGGTGGAGGTAGGCGAGGTTTTCGATTTCGTCCCCGAACATTTCGATACGGATGGCGAGTTCTTCATAGACTGGGATGATTTCGATAGTGTCGCCTTTGACGCGGAAGGTGCCACGCTGGAAGTCGATGTCGTTGCGGGTGTATTGCATGCCGACGAACCGGGCCAATAGTTGGTCGCGATCGATTTCCATGCCAACTTCGAGCGGCACCATCCTAGCCACGTATTCTTCTGGGGTACCGAGGCCGTAGATGCAGGAGACTGAGGCAACTACGACGGTGTCACGGCGGGTCAGCAGTGAGTTGGTGGCACTGTGGCGCAGACGTTCAACTTCGTCGTTGATTGACGAATCTTTTTCAATGAAGGTATCGGTTTGCGGAACGTAGGCTTCTGGCTGGTAGTAGTCGTAGTAGGAGACGAAGTATTCAACGGCGTTATGGGGCAAGAGCTCGCGTAGTTCGGCGGCGAGCTGCGCCGCCAGAGTCTTGTTAGGAGCCATCACCAGGGTGGGGCGTTGGGTTTTTTCGATTAGCCAGGCGGCGGTGGCGGATTTACCAGTACCTGTGGCTCCGAGGAGCACAATGTCTTTTTCCCCGTTTTCGAGGCGTTCCGCTAGCTCGGCGATGGCTTTGGGTTGGTCGCCGGCAGGCTGGAAGGGTGATTCAACTTTGAAGGGCGCTTCTTGGCGCACAATCACGTTGGTTTCTGCTAGGGCTGCACCTGGTTCTGGATAGATGAGATCGTTGTCTGGATTTTTCATACTAGTCTGGCTTGGGTGGTTCCTTGGACAGTGTGTCCAGTATCGTTCCAGCTATCCCTTCTTTGCTTATGGTCCAAAGCAGTTTTCTGCTTTTGTTCTTTGCTAACTGTTAGTTGCTTGCGAGGTTTTCGTCCTCGGTTAGTTTCTATCTTAGCTTAGGTTTTTCGCTCTATTTTTGGATTACGCCATCAACTTCAACGTGGTCTTCGTAGATCACAATCTGGTGATGTCTGACTGATTGGTCACCAAGTAAGTAGTTTCGTAATTGCGTGAAGCTAAAGGTGACTATGGCCAGGGCTATGCTTCCAGCTATTAGATAGACGAGGTTTTTCATTTTTTATCGCTTGTGGCGTGAGCTAACAGTTTGCTCAGATATGAGGCATTGTTTTCAAGGCTTTCTATTTTTCCACCATTGTTGACTTGCCAGTGAGAACGCGCGAGCTTTGCTTCATCAGCTAGTTGTGCTTGTATTCTTTTTTGCGCATCTGAGGGAGTAATCCCCCGTTCTTGTAGTCGCTTGATTCTGGTGTCGATTGGTGCGGTGATGGTGATGATTTGGGTGCATAGGTCATCGTATCCAGTCTCAAACATGAGCGGGACGTCAAGCAGGACGTGTTGTCCCCTCTGGTGTGCTTGCTGGATTTGTTGTTCGGTTTGTGCGCGGATGAGTGGGTGCAGAATGTTTTCGAGGGCGTTTTTCTGTTCGGGGTTGGTGAAGATTGCTTGGGCGAGGGCGGCCCGGTCGAGTTGACCGTCGATGATGAGTATTTCACCGAATGTTTGGGCGATAGCGGGGAGTGCTTCTCCCCCAGGTGCAGTGAGCGCCCGCGAGATTTGGTCGGCGTCAACTAGCGTCCAGTTCGGTTGTGCCGCTAGGAATGCTTTGGCGAAGGTGCTTTTACCGCTGCCGATTCCACCTGTTAGGCCGATGGTTTTTGCCTGTTGGGATGATGGCTTTTGGGCATTTTGGGTTAACCGACGGGCCCAGCTGTCTTGTTCGCTTAGCATGCTTTTACCTTTGGGGGTGGTCAATGTTGTCTCTATTTTAGTGTTTGTGCTTCTGGCCTGTCTTGGTTGACTTAGGGGGATTGACAAATAGGCTAGTCGTTTCGCTTTTGTTTTGTTTTTGGCGGCGTTTTGCTGCCTCTATTGTGCGCGAATAGGCCTCGGCGCACCTAACAGGTTGCTAGGTGCGCCGAGGAGGTTGTTTCTACCGGGTTACTTAACGATGTTGTTTTGTAGGCGGTAGAGGAAGGCAGCCATGGCTTCACGGCTGATTGGTTCTAGTGGACGGTAAGTTAGATCTGCCCAACCGGTGGTGATACCGGCAGTCTTGGCC
The DNA here is from genome assembly GCF_001856685.1 of Boudabousia tangfeifanii. Lineage (GTDB taxonomy): Bacteria > Actinomycetota > Actinomycetes > Actinomycetales > Actinomycetaceae > Boudabousia > Boudabousia tangfeifanii. The sequence continues at coordinate 1,021,233 of NZ_CP017812.1, read as the reverse complement.
CACTGGATGTGCTTGGCGAATAGGCTGTCGGCTGGCACGTCGACGAATACTTGATCTGCTTTTTCGATTGGTTTCAGGTTTGAGACCGCGCTGGAGCAGATGTTTTCGACGAGTAGGTTGGTGTCGATCTGGCAGGTGCGCTGTAGCATTGCGGCCATAGCGTCACGGTTGATATGTGCGAGTGGCCGGTAAGTGCCGTCGGCCCAACCTGTGGTTAGACCTAGTGCCCTGATTGCCATGATGTCCTTTTCGAATGGGTTGCCCTTGGTGTCAGTGAAGGTTTTTTCTTTGGACACCATTTCGTCAAGTTTTTCTTTCCCATCTTCGTTTAGGTGTGACCTGACGATGCGGGCGAGGAAGGCCGCCATGGCTTCACGGGTGATTGGCTGTAGAGGCCGGAAGGTACCGTCAGCCCAGCCGGTGGTGACGCCAAGTTCTTTGAGGAAGTTAATTTCTCCGGCAAAGGCGCTGTCAGACGTGACATCTTTGAAGATGTCACCGGCTGGCTTTTCAGCATGGCGTGGTGGGATCACAATGTTTCGTGACGAGTAGCTAAGCCCATAACCGTATGGGAGGGCTTTGGAGCCGGGCACGTCTGCGAGTGCGGGCACTGCTACGGGGAGCTGGCCGGTTGGGTTGATTACCCCAGCTAGGGCGCGGGCGGCACCGTCATGGTTGGGGTCCTGGTTGCCGTAAACGTTGAGTACTGCGACTGCGCTTGGTAGGGCGGCCGAGTCGTATGGTACCGAGGTTGCGACCACAATGACGGGTTTACCGGTGGCAGCCAACTGTTTCACGGCTTCGGCTTGCTCGGGCTGGTTGTAGGCTTTGAAGCTGGTGTAGATGATGGCATCTACATCCTGGGCCGCCTTTACTTGAGCAGCAATTTCGGCCTCGGTTGGGTTGAGCTTCGCTGTAGTTTCGAACTTGGTTTCAAATCCTAGGGCGTCTAGTTTCGGCTGTAGTTTCTCGGGGTTGCCGTAGGTGGAACCTGTGACGAGGACTTTTTGTCCGGCCTTTAGCGGAAGGATGTTGTTGTCGTTCTTGACTAGGGTCACCATCTTGCTGTCTACCTGGCTGGCCACAAATTGGTCTGCCGCGGTCCGCACATGTTGGGTAACTTCGTCTGGTTTGACATTTTTCTGGTCGAGGACGCCACGGCGTGCCTTCCAGGTGAGGACTCGTTTGACGGAATCGTCAATATGCTTTTGAGTGAGGGTGCCATCCTTGAGGGCGTTTTTGAGGCCATTGAAGGAGGCTTCGACATCGTAGGTATTTAGAACGATATCGGATCCTGCTTTGACGGCTTGTACTGTGACGCGGGAACGTATCTTCTTCATTAGGTCTACGCAGGCTTCTGCCTTGTCGGGAGCGGTGTTTTCTCCCCCGTTGAAGCTGGTGGTGCCTTTACACTTCCAGTTTTCGTAGTCCTTCTTTTCTTGTTCGCTCATGACTGCGAGCTGGGCACCTTCCATGTCAATGGCGTCAGTGGTGATGATCCCCTTGAATCCCATCTTGTCACGAAGTAGGTCAGTTAGGACCTTCTTGGAGAGAGTGGCAGGTTGGTCTGGGTCGACTGCGTTCACAATCACGTGTGCAGTCATGATCATGTCAACGCCGGCATCGATTGCGGCCTTGAAAGGTTTGAGGTGTTCGTCAAGGGTTTCTTGACCGTAGGCCACAACGGGAAGTGAGCTGTGCGAGTCGGTGGAGGTGTCTCCGTGTCCTGGGAAGTGCTTGGCCGTGGCCGAAACACCTTGGCTTTGATACCCGGTGATTTGGGCGGCCCCAAGTAGGGATACTAGTTCAGGGTTTGAGCTGTATGAGCGAACCCCAATTACTGGGTTTTGCGGGTTGGTGTTGACGTCTACTGTGGGAGCGAAGTCGACGTTGATGCCAACCGAGCGTAGTTCGCGGCCGTTGATTTCGGCTTGTTTTTTGGCGAGTTCTTCGCTGCGGGTTGCTCCAAGTGCCATGTTGCCTGGGAAATCGGTAATCGAGTGGCGTAGTCGTGCCACGATGCCACCTTCTTGGTCAACTGAGATTGCTAGTGGGATCTTTTTCCCGGTTGCTTTCGCAGCATCTTGCAGACCGTTGGAAAGGGTGGCTATTTGTTCGAGGTCGGCTGGGCTACCAATGTTGCCTGACCAGTTGAAGTATAGGACACCACCAAGGTTCCACTTTTTGACGGCCTCGGCTGGAGTTTTAACGTCTTGACCGAAAACGTTTTGATTTTTCTTCTGTTGTTCTTCGGTCACTTCGTTAGCGTTTGCCCCATAAACGTGGGTCCAAATTAGCTGGCCGAGTTTCTCATCAAGGGTTAGTGTCTTGAGAATCTCTTCCGCTTTTGCTTCGGCGTTATCGGTTGGGGCTGGTTCCGGGGTTTTGTCAGCGGCGAATGCTACGCTGCCTATCCCCATACTGGCAACCAGCGCACCAGCTACACCGGTGGCTAGGGTCGCTTTTACGATTCTGGATGGTTTTTTCATGACTGTGGTCGCTCCTTCGCGTCGTCGGTCAAATCCTTGAGAATGCCTCAAGAATTTTCAGTCTAGCACATCACAACAACGGTTTTTCTCTTTGTTTTAGCCAGTTATTACTTAGCTTCTACTCAATTCTGGAACGTTTGCGCTGACCAGATTTTCTGTAAGTTTGAAAAGAAGTCGATTTTATCCACAACCAACCGCGTGTGACATGCACAACCAAGGAGAAATAAGTTATCTTATTTTCAGTTTAAAAATAAAAGCTAGTTGAGAGGTTGTTTTATGTCTGGTTTGAAGTCAAGTGTGTTGTGGCAACCTTTAGCCATCCTTGTTACCTTGTCGTTTAGCCTTGGAGGCTGCACCAGTTCCGAAACAACTTCGGGGTCTAACAATGAGGTTCCGACAACTCCTACAGTGTCGTTACAAACTAGCGATAGTAATTTGGGTGCAAAACCGACGCCAGACGGCACGAGCACTACTGAGAAGGCGGACTCGTCTTTACGGCAACGGTATGAAGCAGCAGTAGCTAAGTATCAAATCCCAGAACAGCCCAAAGACGCCCCACCCCTACCACAATGGGTATTAGCTGGTCCACCCAAAATGCCGGCCGAAATCGACGATCCTAAGAATCCAAACGCCCCATGCGACTTCGCAGAGTTTTATTTAACTGTATATGGTTTTACATTTAACACAAATAATCTAGACCTCTTAAGAAGTCTAGAAAACCCACAATGTGAGTCATGCAAAGTATTCGAAGATGGATTTGTAAAGGACCGAGTCGAAGGTGGCTGGGATAGGCTCGCTACAAAGCCTAAGGCAACTAACTGTGAGATCGATTCTTCTGTGAAAGAAAAACCGATTGTTACCGTTGAAACCAAGATGCCTGAAAAAACATCGAAAGAAAATCAAAAAATCGTTTCCAAAAAGTCGCACGACAGACTTTTTGTTTTCGAGCTGGATAACAACAAGCAAAATGGATTTACGATAAACGATGCAGCCTCAAAGCAACTATCACAATAAAAGAATTGCCTTAAGCATTATTGCACTATTCTTAGTACCAGTTTTTACACTTCCCAATTCATTGGTTGCATTCGGGTACGATGACTACACCACAAATGTCAAGAATGATCGAATACGAATTCGCCTTTCAAAACATACCGTCAGCCGCTCCTTTAATAAGTCAGACAACCGGACACCTCCCATTTCAACAAAACCGACTGCTAGGAACACCTCAACCGCTCCTGATCCGGCTTGGCGTTTGGACTGCGGCATCTATAATTATCGTCCAAATTATGAGTCTCATACTGGCCGATTCATGGAGAATGCGTATCGCCAGGGCCGACAACGAGCACTCGAACGTCGTGCTTTTTACGAATTAAAGTCTGAAGTTGTTTCGGGTAAAAACTGCACCGATTTGTACCATTTGTTGTATCCCAAAACAACCGCCAATAGAAGTTCACTTCCTGCCTTTAGTCCCCCAGCCGTTTACCGCGTAAACACCGCATTACTTAAGGAAAAAGTAGCTAATGCGTCGAAAGCGCACATGGTTATCGAACCTGATGGGCGCCACATAACTTCAAAGGATGCGATCATCTCTGCCACTAGCGACAAACAGACGATAAAAGTAAACCTTGATGGTCACAACATCACCGTGAACCTTAAAGCAGTTAAGTTTATTGCTGATTTCGGTGATGGTGGGCCAAAACTGGTTCAATCTTCCCTACCAAAACCGTGGCCTGAGGGGTTAAAAGGAAAGTTCCATCGAAAATATCGAAAAGAAGGAAAATATACCGCGGTACTTACTACCAAATGGGAAGGCACTTACACCGACCCGACCAGCGGATCGGTAAAACCTTTACCTGGGCTAGTGACCACCAGTGAAAAAAGCAAGATCCAAACAGTAAAAAACTATAAATACCAACTAACTGATGATGCGGAGGAAGCGAATGGACACTAGCTCACCAAAAACCCAAAACGTAATTAGTTCAGTTGACCAGCAAAATCAACGCGCGGAAAACAGCAACCAGCAAAAGCTTCATCCACGTCGAATCATTACTCTCATCTGGTTTGCTCTATCTGCCTCACTTATTACCTTCGCCACCATCGGATTACTCTTTACACTGATCTTAATTGAAATACAAAAACTACCGTCTCCAAGCGACAACAGTTTCATCCTAAAAACTGGGGCAATAGCTATTGGAGCAGCCATTCTAGTATTTCTAAACACTTGGACAGTCAGCAAAAATCTGCTCGTAAAAGAAACAAAAAGCAGCCTTCTGCACTACCCTGCCGTCTACCTTGCAAGCAGCTTGGCCACCCTAATAGCAGTTGGAGTACTACCGAATGAACAAGAATATCTAATAAACCTTGTTTTCTATGGGGAGCTAGTAGCCATATTTCTTACTACCCCTGCTTGGCTAAACTTATACTATCGCCGACACAAACTCCTGCAACAAGCACAATCTGATAGACGTGCGAGCATACAAAACACTTACTATCAAAAACAAATCAGCCAATAACTACCAAGCGAAACCACGACCTACGCAGTAAGTTCACTACCTAGTCACCATGACAATGTACACATAAGAAGCAAAGGGCCTCTCAAACCTTTCGGTTTGAGAGGCCCTTAAGTCCAACTAGCAGAAAAATCTGCTAATCGAAATGCTTAAGATACTCAGTTGTTGGTGAGCTTCTCGCGCAAAGCAGCAAGAGCTTCATCAGAAGCCAAGGTGCCACCCATTTCTTCCGGAGCGGAAGAGTAGGAAGCAGGAGCTTCTTCGGTCTGAGCAGCAGCGGCAGCGTTGGACTCACGGTCAGCTTCAGCAGCAGCAGCTACCTGAGCCTTGTGAGCTTCCCAGCGAGCCTGAGCAGCAGCGTACTGTGCTTCCCAAGCTTCACGCTGCTCGTCGTAACCTTCGAGCCATTCGTTGGTCTCTGGGTCGAAGCCCTCTGGGTACTTGTAGTTGCCGTTCTCATCGTATTCGGCGGTCATGCCGTACAACGAAGGATCGAACTCTTCAGCGTTGGGGTCAACGCCCTCGTTAGCCTGCTTGAGGGAGAGGGAGATGCGACGACGATCCAAGTCGATATCGATGACCTTAACGAATACTGGGTCACCCACCTTAACAACCTGTTCCGGAACCTCAACGTGACGCTGAGCCAATTCGGAGATGTGAACGAGGCCTTCAATGCCATCTTCAACATGCACGAACGCACCGAAAGGAACCAACTTGGTGACCTTGCCAGGAACAACCTGGCCAATGGCGTGGGTACGTGCGAAGGTCTGCCATGGATCTTCCTGAGTTGCCTTGAGGGACAAGGAAACGCGTTCGCGATCCATATCCACATCAAGAACCTCAACGGTAACTTCCTGACCAACTTCAACAACTTCACCTGGGTGATCGATGTGCTTCCAGGAAAGTTCAGAAACGTGAACTAGGCCGTCAACGCCACCGAGGTCAACGAACGCACCGAAGTTAACGATCGAGGAGACCACGCCGGAACGAACCTGGCCCTTCTGCAAGGTGTTGAGGAAGTGGGAACGAACTTCAGACTGAGTCTGCTCGAGCCAGCTACGACGCGAAAGCACAACGTTGTTGCGGTTCTTGTCGAGTTCGATGATCTTGGCTTCGAGTTCACGACCAATGTAAGGCTGTAGGTCACGGACGCGACGCATTTCAACCAAGGAAGCAGGCAAGAAGCCACGCAAACCGATGTCTAGGATCAAACCGCCCTTGACAACCTCGATGACGGAACCGCGAACGACGCCGTCTTCTTCCTTGACCTTTTCGATTGCGCCCCAAGCGCGCTCGTACTGTGCACGCTTCTTGGACAGCAGCAAACGGCCTTCTTTGTCTTCCTTCTGGAGAACCAAGGCTTCAATGGTGTCGCCCACCTTGACAACGTCTTCAGGTGCAACGTCGTGCTTGATGGACAATTCGCGGGATAGGATTACCCCTTCGGTCTTGTAACCGATGTCTAGGAGGACCTCATCATGGTCGACCTTGACGATGGTGCCTTCAACAATGTCACCGTCATTAAAGTACTTGATGGTGGCGTCGATGGCGGCAATTAGGTCCTCTTTGGAACCAATGTCGTTAATGGCAACCTGCGGGGTGCCCGGCTGCTGCGAGGTGGTGGTCATAAAAAATAGACTCCGAAAGTGACTGATCTAGTATGGACAATTCTTGGTGGTGATTACCTATTGTCAGTCTTCAATAAGCGCACACCATAGGCTATTCTACACGTTTTCTTTGATATTGCACGCCAAAAAGCCCGTGAAACACAACCTAAAAATTGCTGTCAGTCGTCCACAATCTAGCAAAATGCCATACACATATTAAAGGAAGAAATCCGCCTCATTACTTAAGCCTTCTACAAAGATAGAGAAATGCTCAGAGTTCTTCAATCCAAGACGAAGTTAGCAACAGATTAGGATAAATTTTCAACTAACACATTAGAGGTTTTAGTTCGATAAATAATAGGAGGAAAAATGCTAGAGAATCACATAGCAGGTGGTATCTACGGATTGGCACTTGGAGATGCTTGGGGACGAGAAACCGAATTCTCCAACTACGATTTTATCGATGAAGACCAACTAGAAATTCCTCCAGAGCTAATCATCACCGATGACACCCAAATGAGCCTCTACGTGCTCACTGCCATAGAAAAAATCGTCAAGACCCCAGGCCTGCTCGACCAACTGAATGAACATCACGACGATGCCATCACAAAAGCACGCAAAATCTTCGCAGATGAATTTCTCATCTATTTAAACGACCCTGACAACACCTCCCTCCGTGCCCCAGGTATTACCGTTACCGATTCTCTGATCAACTGGGAGAAACATCGCGCACACAATTTGCCAGATCTAACCGGAGTCGAGGGCGCCCTCGACAATCATTCCAAAGGTTGCGGCACCATCATGAGGGCACCATGGATCGGTTTACTAAACTGGAGCGAGAACCTAACAATCACTCTGGCATTTATCCAATCCCAAACTACACATAACCATCTCGCCGCCCACCTTAGCGCTGCTCAAGGCGCCCTCATGGTCCACAGAATCATGGCCGAGGTCGAAAAGCATCCCGAAAACCCCTCCCCTAAGAGCCAAACACAATGGTGGCTAGAGACTTCAAAAGACGTAACCCAAAAAGTGCTTGAAGTAGCCAAGCAGCTAGCAGGACCTTCACCTGAGGAGCAGGCAGAATTCATCACGACCGTTAAAAATGCGGAAAAGCTATTAAACGATCCTGAAGCAAAAACGAAATACAACAACCAAGATCTATCCGCCATCTTTGGGGCGGGTTGGGTTGCCGAACAACTCTACGCCACAGCCCTGGCAGCCAGTACACTTTACGCCGACCAGCCCATCGAAGCCATCCGCTCACTAGTCCACACCAGCGGCGACTCAGACAGTTTAGCTGCCGTTGGAGGTGCCTTCGTCGGTTGCCTCAACGGCTTAAACGCCCTCGGAAATGATTTCCTAAACAGATTCGAACCACGCTACCAAAAAGAACTTGTGGAAGCGGTCGAAAGAGTGCTAACGCTCAGAAAATAAACCAGTAGCAAGCAGGTAGCACAGAAGTTACTAAAAAAGTTACTAAAAACCAGTGTCGCCGGCTCTAAAAACCAAAACAGAGCCGGCGACAACGAAATTTTAGAGACTAACTAGCTCATACAAAAAGCACAGCCTATTTCAGTCCAAGTCCTTGCTCGTGCAGAATCTCTAGAACTGGTGACTGATCTGCGGCACCTTTACCCAAAAGCTTTTCAATGCGCGAAGTAAAGGTACCAATTGTTTTTGTGGTGTCCCGCAGATCGTAGTATTGCTGTACCACCGCATCGTACTCGGCAAGCGCTTCATGGAAATTCTCAAAATCTGGGTAAGCATTCTCTGACACCACAATGCTTTGAGGTAAGCGGGGCTTAAATTGTGGGCTCTGTTCCGGCTCCCCAACTAGCAAACCAACCAATGGGTAGGTCAGTCGAGGCAACTTTAACGCCTCGATTACCAAACGAGGATCAGCAGTAATCGAGCCCAAATAAACAGTACCCAATCCCAAGGATTCAGCTGCGGCCACCATATTTTGAGCCGCAATCAAAGTATCCTGGCAGGCCTGCAGGAAAAGATTCATTCTGGCAAGGTCTTCGATATCAACCCCAGCTTCCTCACGAATCTTAGCGTTACGATACAAATCAGCTATAAAGAGGAACAACTCCCCACGGTCACCGCCCACATACGGCTGACCCGAGGCTTGATAAATCTGTTCACGCACCTTGGGATCGGTAACGTGAATAATCGTGGTCTGTTGCTGATAAGCACTTGTAGCTCCATGGCGAGCCACCGTCAATAAAGTTTTTAGCTGTTCAGCTGTCAACTTAGACTGACTATAAGCACGAATTGAACGATGAGCCAGTTGCGCCTCAATCATCGGGTTCATAATCGGAGCCTGGGGAGCCTGAGAAAGTGCCTGAGTTGGCGCATCGACTTCCAATGACTGAGAGACTACTCCCCCATTTTTTAACTCATCACGCTGAGGATTTACCGACTCGTTTACTGTTTTTGTCATTTCTAAGACTCCTATGAATAGATGACGCGAACAAAAACAGTTTACAGATCCAGAGAAAAAGCGGCAAAAAACCGCGACAGATTTAGATTCAATTTGCAAAATAGGACCTAAGCAGGCACCAACTGAAACTTAGCCATGCCTTACCTAGTGCGATATCTCACCTAGCCCCCTATTATGTCTATTAGGTCTCACATTTTTAATTAAGATCCTTTAAATTGTTACAGCCACGTACCGACTATGACAGAGAGGTCAAAATGAACTCAAAGCCAGAAGAGTCTGATATTCAACAGACCCATAACCACGGCACGGGTATTTCTGCCGAAACACTTGCGGAGATGCCTCCAGTCGAGCTCAGCGAAGAAGCAAAAGCTCGCAACGATCGTTGGAACCCAAAGAAGATTGCTATTTGGGCAATCATTTCTCTAATCGCAGCATCCGGCTGGTGGTTTACCGCCATTGCCCGAGGTGAAACCGTAAACGGCATTTGGTTCGTTTTCGCTGCGGTAGGTTCCTACCTAATCGCATACCGCTTCTACGCCAAGTACATTCAGGATAAATTCGTAAAGCCTGATGACAAGCGCGCTACCCCAGCAGAATATGACTACAACGGTCGCGACTTTGTTCCCACCGACCGCCGCATCCTTTACGGGCACCACTTCGCCGCTATCGCCGGCGCTGGCCCACTAGTCGGCCCAGTATTGGCTGCTCAGATGGGCTATCTCCCAGGTACTATCTGGATTATCGTTGGTGTTATTTTTGCTGGCGCTGTCCAGGACTACCTCGTCCTCGTTATTTCGATGCGTCGCGGCGGCCGTTCACTCGGTCAGATGGCAAAGGACGAACTCGGCACTGTTGGCGGTATCGCGGCATTGGTTGCCACCCTCTCCATCATGCTTATCATCGTTGCCATCTTGGCAATGGTAGTAGTTAACTCCCTAGCAGCTTCCTCTTGGGGTGTTTGGTCAGTAGGCCTAACCATTCCGATCGCCTTGTTCATGGGCTTCTACCTCCGCTACATTCGCCCAGGCAAGGTCATGGAAGTTTCTATGATCGGTATCGTCCTCTTGCTACTCGCCATCATCTCCGGTGGCTGGATTGAAAACTCCTCGCTCTCAACTGCGCTCCACCTAGGTCGTCCGTTCTTGGCTTGGGTCATTATCATTTACGGCGCCACCGCCGCCATCTTGCCAGTCTGGATGCTACTAGCCCCACGTGACTACCTATCCACCTTCATGAAGGTTGGCGTTATCACCATGTTGGCTCTCGCCATCATTGTGGTTCGTCCAGTAATCACCGTCCCAGCCGTTACCCACTTCGCTACTGCCGGCAATGGCCCAGTCTTCTCGGGTACCATCTTCCCATTCCTATTCGTCACGATTGCTTGTGGTGCTTTGTCTGGCTTCCACGCCACGATTTCCTCTGGTACCACTCCAAAGCTGATCGAAAAGGAATCTCAAGCACGCCTTATCGGTTACGGTGGCATGTTGATGGAATCCTTCGTAGCCATCATGGCTTTGGTCGCCGCAGTTTCGGTTGACCAGGGCATCTACTACGCCATGAACTCCCCCATCGCCGCTACTCAGGGTACGGTCGAGGGCGCGGTTGCTTTCGTAAACCAGCTTGGTTTGACTGGGGTAAACCTCCAGCCAGAAACCCTCACTGAAACCGCTCGCCTAGTTGGTGAAACCTCCGTCGTTTCCCGTACCGGTGGTGCCCCCACCTTGGCAGTCGGTCTAGCAACCATCATGCACCAGATTTTCGGTGGCCAGTCCATGATGAGCTTCTGGTACCACTTCGCCATTATGTTTGAAGCTCTCTTCATTCTTACCTCGGTGGACGCTGGTACCCGTGTTGCCCGTTTCATGCTCTCGGACGCCCTCGGCAACTTTATCCCCCGCATGAAGGACCACTCCTGGACCCTAGGTTCTTGGATCACCACCCTACTCATGGTGGCTGGTTGGGGCTCGATTCTCCTAATGGGCGTTTACGACCCACTTGGTGGTATCAATACTCTCTTCCCACTATTCGGCATCGCTAACCAGCTACTAGCTGCAGTTGCGCTCTCGATTTGTTTGGTGGTCTTCGCGCGCAAGGGCTACACCTGGAAGCTACTCATTATCTTCATCCCAATGGTATTCACTGCCATCATCACCGTTTACGGTTCCTACTTGAAGATCTTCTCAGCTGATCCCAAGATCGGTTACTGGGCTAACCACTTCCGTTACAAGGATGCACTAGCCGCCGGTAAGACCGAGCTAGGCGCCGCTAAGAGTGTGGAAGCCATGAACACCGTCGTCAAGAACACTGCCATCCAGGGTTCACTATCGATTCTCTTCGTGGTTTGTGCTCTCATCGTGATGATTGTTGCTTGCATCCGTACAGTTCAGGCTTTGCAAGGCAAGAACCTAATCGATACCGAAGATCCTTACGTCGACTCTCGCATGTATGCTCCTTCGGGCATGGGTGCCAACCCAGACGAAAAGATTCTCGTCAAGCAGTGGGAAGAGTTCTACGCCAAGCACCCAGAACTTGACCTAGAAAACTCCCACCATGCAGAACTCGCTAAAGAAAGCGCCAAAGCATGAAAAAAGTATCTAGCAAACTGCAAACTGCCTACCGCAATGTCCGTTGGTACGTGCGAGGCGTAGTTGGTGCAGACGCCTACGAAAAATACGTTCGTTGGTGCGAGCACACTGGTCACGAACCCATGGATGAAAAAACCTTCTGGCGTGACAAGTGCGATCGGGAGGAGAAATCTCCTGGAATGCGCTGCTGCTAGTTGCTAGTTAGTCAAAGGTGTCCCGACAAAGCCCAGCTTTGTCGGGACACCTTTTAATCTTTATGACCATCTATATCCAAGATTAATCCACACCGCTTGCTACCAAAAATGTTTTGAAAATACTGTCTAGCACGATCCCCCACAAATGACAGTTGTTACCCCCGGCTGAAAAGCGAGAAAAAAGTTTAATCAGCTAAAGCAAGCGAACTAATCTTTCAGCTCAATTTTCTGATGTAAACGAACCAGAGGTTCTGGTGCCCACCAATTCCACTTACCGAGCAAAGTCATTGTCGCTGGTACCAAAAGCATTCGAACCACAGTAGCGTCAGTAATAACCATAATGGCTAAGGCAACCCCGATTTGTTTGATTGGAAGCATCTGACCCGTTACAAACCCCACGAACACGGCCACAATAATTGCTGCCGCCGAAGTAATTATTCTTCCTGAACGCTGCAATCCCTGAGAAACAGCCGCATCATTATCACCTAGCGAATCCCAGTACTCCTTAATTCGAGCCACGAGAAAGACTTCATAGTCCATCGATAGCCCAAACCCAAAAGCTAAAGAACAAGCCACGATAAATGTTTCCAGGGAATCCACTTGTGGCAGTCCAAACCAGCCTTGACTAAATAGCCAAGCGGTTAATCCCAATGAGGCGGCTAAAGACAAGCCATTTAGGATCAATGCTTTCAAAGGAACCAGAATCGAACCGGTCATGGCAAATAGTAAGACGAAAACTGCCGTAACTACTATTAATAACGCCCAAGGGAAGCCCGCTTTTAAACTCTGCGTGAAGTCGTATTGGAAAGCGATCGGCCCCCCAATTAACAAATCCGGATAATCATGGCGCAACTCTGCTAGTGCTTCCTGCTCAAGTTGCGGGTTATCCTTCAAAGCAGATTTTAAACTTAAGTTGATTTGGGTATACCGGTCATTATCAAAAACTGGAACTTTCCAAACAAGATCTACTTCTTGACGTTTTTCAAATGTCTTTAACTGTTGTTCTAATTGTTCACCTTTTGCTTCCGACAAAATGGTGATTGGCGGATCGGCAAGCTTCGGATACTGCTCAGAAACGACTTGATGTACCTTCCCTGCAGGCGAATCTACCGACAAATAAGCCATCAAATTAGTTCTGGTATGCATGCCGAATAAAGGCAGTGCCATCGTAGCCAAAAGCAGAGTAAGGGCAACAGTCCAAACCACTGGTTTAGCTTGTACTAACCGAGCAAGCGACGCAAAAACTCCCCTTTCGCCATGAAACTCTGCTTCTAGAGTCGCAGAGACTGCCTTGCGCCCAAAAAGTCGTTTCACTATCGGCGGTTTGACTAAATAGTTTGAGAACAAACTCAAAAGGGCGGGAACTAAGGTTAAGGATGCCGCAACTGCAGCAAGCGTAACGACAACCCCGCCGAAGGCAATGATCCGCAAAACTGTAGTGGGGAAAACAAAAAGGCCTGCAATCGAAAAAGCAATAGTTAAAGCCGAAAATAAGACAGTTCTTCCAGCCTGGCCGAGAGCTACTCCCAAGGCCTGCTCAGTAATCTTCTTAGACTGCGAAGCATTAAGCCGGTTAGCGTCCAATGATTCTTTGGCACAAAGATGATCTACCTCTTCTCGAAAACGAGAAACGATCAAAAGTCCATAATCAATCGAAAGAGCTAAGCCGATGATAGTAATTACATTCAAGACAAAGCTATTAACGTCCATCACGAACGTCAGCACCCAAACCCCAGCTAGTCCGAGGACGATAGCCGCGCTTGCCCCTAGCAGTGGTAGCAAAGCGGCCAATAATCCTCCAAAGACAAGGACCAGAAGGATCAAGGCAACTGGCATCGAAACCATTTCCCCTTGAGCAAGATCTGCCTTGGATAGTTCAGTTATTTCGTTACCCACGATTTGTGCCGATAAAATACCGACTTCAGCGTGTGAGTCTAATGATTTCAATCCATTTTCAAACTGTTTAGCTGCTCGCTCAACCCCAGTTACGGCCTCGGACAATTCCTCTGCTGATTTTGCTTCCAGCTCAACACTGATCACAAAGCCTTTTCCGTCCTTAGCTAGAAGTATTCCAATCCCGTCTTGTAGCTCTTTAAGTCCCTCATCAAGTTTTCTTTTCTCTGATTTAACCGATAATAGTTGCTGCTCTACTTTCGCTAAACCCGCTGCCAACTTAGCTTCTTGCTCACGCATTTCTTTTAGCAGACGCACCTGTTCACCCGAGGGCAGGGCCTCAAAGCGTTTTTGTTGCTCAGGAGACTTCTGCCCTTGTTTGAGCAACTCCTGTTTATCTTCCAAATCTTTTTTGAGGTTTTGCAAAGTACGCAAACCGTCCTCGGTTCTTTTAGCTAAGTCCTGAAGTTCTCTTTCTTTAGCCAAACCATCGAGTGGTTGCTCAACTTGTTTAACTGTTGATATCTGCTTTAAAACAGATTCAAAATTGTCGGTTCGTTTCCTCAGGTCATTAAGATTCGATGCTATTGGAACTGACTGCACTACCAGTAGGACATTTTCTCGATGCCCTTTCCCGGCAAGAATGCTGCTAACTTCAGCTGACTGGGTGTTTGGGGTACGTCCCATTTGGGTATCTAAACGAGCAAATAGACCACCTTGTCCAAATCCTCCTAAGAGAGCACCGGCGCTAAGCGCAAGCAAAACCAACCAGACAACTATGAGTCGTCCGGGATGATTACTTGCAAACTGTCCTAAGCGCCCGAACATATTCTAATTATAGTGCTTGTGAAGACTGACCGAGAAAGTGCAAAAACGCGCAACGGTCCCCACAAGAATTTCGCCCCGAAAAACCCCAAACAATTAGCTATTTGGCAATCTATCCCCTAGAATTGCAACCATGTTTCTAAACAATGCTTTAATCGATGTTGATGGCACTTACCAAGATGGACTTGGGTCACTAGTAGCCCCTCGTTCATACCCCCGTTCGAACGCTCCTAAACTAGATTTGAATGGCGAATGGGCCTTTAGCTTTACCCCAGAATACGTCCAGGCAACCGCACCCGAACTCGAATCCTTAGCACAAGCTGGAGGACTCGCTGACCCCAATTTGGATGACTCGTCATGGGATCGAATTCCTGTTCCCTCGCACTGGGTGCTGGGACAAGACGGCAAATACGGACTACCGGCATACACCAATGTTCGTTTCCCCTTCCCAGTTGACCCACCGGCAGTTCCTGACGAGAATCCAACCGGCACATACCGTCGCACCTTCACCCTGCCTGATAACGCTCAAGGGAAAAACTGGGCAGGCGAAAATGGCCGCACCTACCTCCGCTTCGACGGCATCGAGTCCCAAGGAGTCGTCTTCCTAAACGGTCAACTCGTTGGCATCACCCAAGGTTCCCGACTAGCTACCGAATTCGACGTCACCGATTTCCTCACCGAGGGCGAAAACCAACTGACCGTCCAAGTACACCAGTGGTCAATCGCCTCCTACATTGAGGACCAAGACCAGTGGTGGCTGCCCGGTATCTATCGGGATGTCACCCTGCTAGCACGTCCCGCCCTCGGTATTGAAGATGTTTGGGTCGAAACCGACTACGACGCTAACACCTATCAAGGTAAGTTACGGCTAGAAGTGCGCGCCGCGCTTGCTGCCTTCCCAGTAAATATTTCTTTGCCAGAACTAGATTTCGCAGGGGTACTTGAAGCACCTAAGAATCCGGCACGTTCGAGTGAAAATGCGGGGATTGAGACCGTAACCGCTAGCTACGAATTCGAGCTTGGACAGGTAGAACCTTGGAGTGCGGAAATCCCAACGCTATACCAAGTCAAGATAGAAAATGCTGCCGAAACTTGGGAGCTTAAAACCGGTTTCCGCCGAATTGAGCTGATCGATGGCACAGTTTTTGTCAATGACAATCCGCTGACTCTTTACGGTATGAACCGCCACGAGGTCAGAGCTGAAGCTGGACGAGTCTACGATCATGAATTCTCGCACGAGGACCTCAAACTAATGAAGTCCTTCAATGTCAACGCAATTCGCACGAGTCACTATCCGCCCCATCCTAGGTTCCTAGATCTTTGCGATGAAATGGGCTTTTGGACGGTACTTGAATGCGACCTTGAGACCCATGGCTTCGAATTCACCCAGTGGCGCGGCAACCCTAGTGACGATCTGCGCTGGCAGCAAGCCTTCGTGTCACGTGCTCGCCGTACGGTTGAACGAGATAAGAACTCCCCTGCTGTGATCATGTGGTCTCTAGGAAATGAATCTTTTACCGGCCAGAATTTGGCTGCGATGGCGCGCTGGGTAAAAGGTCGCGATCCTCGACGATTGGTTCATTATGAAGCCGACCGCGGAGGCCTCTACTCTGACACTTATTCCCGCATGTACCCCTCTTTAGAGGAAGTCGATACCATCCTTAATGGTCGCGGACCAGTTGCTTTTAAGAACCATCAGGCGTCCAATGCTACTGTTCCGCAGGCGGCTCATGTGCGCACAATGCCTTATTTGCTAACCGAGTACGTTCACGCCATGGGAACAGGTCCCGGTGGAGTTGAGGCATATATTGCTCAGATGGATCACCCTCGACACCTTGGCGGTTTTGTGTGGGAATGGCGTGATCACTCGCTTGTGCGTCAGCTACCAGGTCAAACAGGACTGGCCTACGGTGGCGACTTTGGCGAAGTAAACCACGATTACAACTTCGTCTGTGACGGCATGATTGACGCTCTTTCGCGACCATCGGCCGGTTTATCAAACTGGGCGAATTTGGTAGCCCCAGTCCAGGTTTCACCTTTGAATACAGAAACTGTTCTTGCCGGCAGGCTTCCCATTCATGCCCGCTGGAATGCCCGAACATGTGAAGGTTTTAAAGTAGTTTGGCGCATTTTCTCTCCAACTGAAGAAATGGCCACTGGTCAGGTTGATTTGCCGGCACAAAATGGCCAATTTGAAGTTGAGATCCCGGAGCTAAAGCTGGCTTGGGAACAAGCATGCGAAAGCGCCATGGGCCAAGCGAGCGAATGTTGGCTGACCACCACAGTGGTAGATCCAGACGGACGCTACAGCTATCAGGCCCCGACATCTGGCCCCGAGCTCTTAGTTGGCGCTCCATATTCTGGCGGTCGGACAATGCACGTGGCGCAACTAGAGTTTTCCTCTGCAGATGCTGGCCGAGGACGTTGGTCGCTTGGTAAGACCGGCTGGGCGAAAGAGCTACCGCTTACTTTCCAGCCTTTCACTTCGGATTTGGGCGACAAGTTAGTCCTTGGGCCTCTTACTTTTAATGCGCGTAATGGGCGTCTGGTGCAGCTTGGCGAGGTGGAAGCTGAAGGAATTTTGCCACAGCTTTGGCGTGCACCTACCGACAACGACTCGGGCCACGGGCCACAGGATTATGCCGAAACTGATCCCACTGTCGATCTCGGTGGCGGCACCGGTCTTTGGAGTCAGTCCGAGGCCGATAAGTGGCAAGCTAAATGCCAAGACAAGACCATGACCCGGCTGGTTTCTTTGGAATATGTTCCAGCCAAGCAGGTAAACGAAAACGGAACTGTCTCCACTATCGCGTTGCGTACTCGTTGGCGAATCGCTCCGCGTGAATACCAGTTTGGATTGGACTATCTGACAACCTACACCTTGTCCGATTCCGACCAAGTTCATGTGGAAACAGAGGTGGCCCCATTTGGTCCCTGGCCAAACTCATTGCCTAGGATTGGACTGCATCTAGAATTGCCCGAACTTGGTTGGGAGGCAGCTTGGCTCGGCCAAGGTCCCAATGAGTGCTATTCAGATATGCAGGCAGGCACAGTGGTAGGTCACTACCAAGCTGCAGCGAAGGACTTGTGGGGGCTAAGAATCTTCCCACAAGAAGCTGGCTTGCGTCTTGATACTCGAGAACTAATTCTGAAATCAGAAAAACAAACTTTCACCTTCAATTTTGAACGCGGCTATCAAGACCAGCTTCCGGGCTTTAGCGTTTGCCGTTGGACTCCCGAAGAGCTAACCCTTGCCCAGCATGATTGGGAACTACCAGAATCCGATCGTCTACACCTTTACCTCGATGCCCTTCAGCAAGGTATTGGCACACGTTCGTGTGGACCTGGTGTCCGTCCTGGTGTCACTGCTTTCGCCCGCAACATGCGAATTGCCTTCACCTTAACCATCGACTGATAGTAGTATCAGGAAACTAACAAAAAGTTTGGCCCCCTTGATCATGAGGGGGCCAAACTTTTAAGTATTGCTGACGATTATTTCCCGTTTTTAGCTTTTGAAGCCATAATGGCTTTGAAAATATCGTCGGTTTCTTTCTTGAATGCAACCATGCGTGCGCCATCATGGACACAACTAGCGGAGTTCGCCAGCATGATTACTTCTGGAGGGAATGGAACAATACGGTTAAAGACTGCACTCATGGCGTCGACCGCAATATTGCCACAGTCCTCGATTGCCCCCATGATCACTACTTGCGCTGGATCAAATCCTAAAACGATCGGAACGAGACCACGAGCAATTTGACCGGCAGCTTTAGCTACCACATCTTGCGCCCATTCCTCACCTTCACCGGCCAAAATGAACAACTCACGATTATTGATACCTCGTTTGGTGGTGGCATCACGTAGCAAAAGTTCTGCTTCCCACCAACCATTTTGGCGATCAGTGCCTACTTCCCCGGCCGCGCCATGGGCGCCTTCTACCACTTGGCCATTCATAACAAGCGAGCAACCAATAGCTTCCGAAATATGAACACCAACAATGGAGTCTGGGGCATCTTCCGGCAGCAATCGGTGAGCGGCGTATCCAGCTAGCTTCGCATCATTAGCGATTACCAAGGGGCACTCCACGACTGGGCTCAACTGTTCTTCAAGTTTGCCCCCAATCAGATCAGGATAATTACGGGAACGAATCCACTTACCGTCACGCACGACGCCAATCACTACCACCACAGTTCGGGCTAGCGGAACCCCTTCTGGCTTTTGCGCTACGAGTTGTTTCGCAAGTTCTATTAAAACGTCACCAGCTTGAGACATTTCCTCGTAAGGAAGAGAAGCCTCTGCAATTGTCCGTCCTGTGGCATCCTGCAAGAAGCCCATTACTTCCCACAAAGTTAGGCGGAGAATCAAAGTGGCATGATGTTCCGACTTGATCCTAAAGAGTTTAGGCGGACGACCACCAAAAGACTTGGTAGTTCCTAAACTACGTTCTACAAGACCTGTGTCACATAGCGAACGTAAAACTTGGGTGACCGTTGGCCGTGAAAGATTCGTCTCACGAGCTAACTCTTCAAGGGACTGGAAGTCCCCTTTTTCTTGTAAACAGGCCAGTACTGCCCTAGTATTGGTGCGACGAACACCGATGATCGTCTCATGTGAATTATTTGAAGGCACGTTATAAAGAATACACTCTTTTGATTCGTGTTGTCACTTTTCTAGAGCGCTGTCTATAATGATTTGCAAGGGTGTTACAAAACACTTCACCCCAACGTCAACCACGACAATATTTCAGGAACTTTTGTTCCCGCACACAAGGAGTGTCGCAATGAAGCGAAAGATCGCACTGGTCATGTCTCTTGCCCTAGCATCGGGCGCCTTGGCAGCCTGCGGCTCGAGTGATAACAACTCGGAAGCCGGCGGCGGCAAGATGGACAAGATCGAACTTTGGATGCCTACCCTAGCTAATGACAACCAGGACAAGCAGCTATGGCAGGAAATCTCCCAGAAGTTCGAAAAAGAAAACAACGTTAAGGTAAACGTCACCATCGTTCCTTGGTCGGATTACGAGACCAAGTTCCTCACCGGCGTTACCTCAGGCAAGGGCCCTGACGTTGGCTTCATGTACCCAGAAATGATGGGTGACTACATTGAAAAGGCTCAGATCGAACCTCTCGATAGCTTCGTAACTGAAGACCAGAAGAAGAACCTATTGTTCTTGGACAATGGCGTCGTTGATGGCAAGCAGTACGCTCTACCTTTGTTGGTTGGCGGTGCTCGCGTTATGTTCTACAACAAGGCGCTCCTAGCCAAGGCTGGCGTTGACAAGTTGCCAGAAACTTGGGATGACTTTGTGGCAGTTGGCGAAAAGCTCAAGGGTGCAGGCATTGCTCCTTGGATCTCCGATTTTGCTGATAAGTCCCGCGGCGTCATGAACTCCAACTTCTTCCCATTCATTTGGCAGGCCGGTGGCCGCCTCTTCGCTGAAGACGGCAAGAAGACCGAATTTGACTCCCCTGAAGTTATCAAGGCCGCAACTTACCTCAAGACCTTGCTAGACAAGGGCGTCCTAGATTCCACTTCAACCGGTGCAACCACCGAATCGGCTCGTAAGTCGTTCCAGAATGGCAAGTCCGCTTTCATCTTCGAAAACTCGGCTAAGGCTTCCCTCTGGAAGGAATCGAACATCGATTACGGCTACATCGTTTCCCTCAAGGATAAGCAACGCGGTACCTTCTTCGCCTCGAACTCCTTGGTTCTATTCAAGGGTTGCCAGGACAAGGACCTCTGCTACAAGTTTATGGATTACCTAACCCAGGGTGACCAGATGGCTAAGTTCCACACCAAGGCTCCATTCTTCCCAGTCGGTAAGGATGAAAAGGGCGATCCTAACGATGAATTCGCAAAGGTCTACACCGAAGACAAAGATGCCTTGCACACCTTGCCAGTCGTTCCTCGTTCGGTTGGCACCTACCAGGTTCTCTACAAGAACTTGCAGTCCATGCTTGCTGGAGCTAAGTCTCCTGAGCAGGCCATGAAGGACGCAGCCGCTGAAGGCAACAAGATCCTCAGCAAGTGATGACCTACTCGCTTTAGCATGAAATGGCGGCCTAGTGCCCAAACTATAAATGGTACTAGGCCGCCATTTCTGCTTTACGGGTAGATCCGTTTACCGCGGAGATTGATATCTAATGACCAAACCCCAAAACCTTACTTTTAAAGAGCGGGTAGATCGCGCGAGCGGGATTCTTTACGTCCTGCCATCGTTTTCTATCTTGTGCCTCATTGCTGTAGTACCAATTATCTACACCGCTTACCTTTCCTTCACTACCTACGATGTCTTCAGTGCTCCTGTACCCAACGGAGTCGAAAACTACCGTCAACTACTACACGATGAAAACTTCCGTCTAGCACTGCTCAACACCGTGATTTTCACGGCCTTGACGGTACCGTTCCAGACCATCATTCCGATGATCTTGGCCGATCAGCTAGTCCGTTCCGATCACCCTAAGCTTTCGGGATTTGTTCGTTCTACCCTATTCATCCCAGTAGTTGCCTCCCTAATCTTGGTAGGTATGGTCTGGCAGTACATGCTGGCAGCAAATGGCGGTACTTTCAATGAAATGCTCCATTTCTTCCACCTGATTTCGGATGATTACAACATCAACTTCCTAGGTACCCGTACTGGTGCCTTGTTCGCCGTTGCTTTCGTTTCCATCTGGAAGCACATTGGTTACTTCCTAGTGATTTTCTACGCCGGTGTTCAAGATATTCCTCGTGAACGATACGAAGCAGCCCGCGTTGACGGAGCGAACCGCGTACAGCAGTTCATTCACATCACCATGCCAGGCTTACGACCGATTACCTTCCTGGTTGTAATCCTCGGTACTATCTGGTCTTTCCAGGTCTTCGACTTGGTTTACTCCATGACTGGTGGCGGCCCTGCAGGCGGCACCACCACCATCGTTATCTCTATCTTCGAAGAAGGCTTCAAGAACATGCAGATGGGTTATGCCTCGGCAATCTCGATGTTCTTGTTCGTCTGCGTCGTTGGGATTTCGGTCGCTCAGCAGCTGATCTACAAGAGGATTGAAAAATGATCGGTAAAATCGGAAAGTTTATTCTAAATTTCATCGTAGCGATCCTACTGATTCTGTCAGTATTGCCATTCATCTTGATGGTTCTTGCTGCCTTCCAGCACACTCAGACTCTTGATTTCAAGATCCGTTGGGATGCGCTAACTTTCGATAACTTCGCTACCCTCTTCCAATACCATGGCTTTGGCTCAGCAATGTTGCTGTCGGCCTCGGTTGTTGTCATTGCTTGCGTCATGAACATCATCGTTTGTTCCTTGGCTGCTTACGGTTTCACTTTCAAGCGTTTCCCTGGCTCGGAAGCCATGTTCTGGATCTACATGGCAACCATGATGGTTCCTCGTCAGGTGACTGTGATTGCTATGTTCGTTTTGTTCAACAAGCTTGGCATCTTGGGCACTACTATCTCTTTGGCCTTGCCGGCTATTGACGCTTTCGGTGTGTTCTTGGTTCGCCAGTTCATGCAGGGTATCCCAGAGTCCTTGCTTGAAGCTGCCAAGATTGACGGTGCCACTGACTGGATGATCTTCCGCAAGATTATCTTGCCTTTGGTTAAGCCGGTGTTGACCGCACTGACCGTTTTCACCTTCTTGGCAACTTGGAATGACTTCTTGTGGCCTTTGGTTTCGCTCGGCTCGGATGAATCCCAGACCGTGACCTTGGCTATTTCGAAGCTCCAGGGTGCATTCTTGACCGAATACGGCCTCGTCATGGCCGGTACTACTATCGCCTTCTCGGTACCTTTCATCGCTTACGTGCTATTGCAGCGTCAGTTCGTTGAAGGTGTTGCCGCAAGCGGTATCAAGGGGTAAGTAAATGTCTTTTTCCTTCGTTATCGTTGACGATTTGACGAAGGTATATCCCAGCAAGGTTCCCGCCGAACGGTCTGAACTACCTTTGTTCGGTCCTCTCGGCGGGAACGCTGCTTTTCAGCTGGCATATTCCTTTGCTCGAGCGCAACGCACGCCTCATTGGCCCAGTATTAAAGTAACGCTGAAGGCACCTGGAGCGAACCTCTTAGCCCAGCAAGTTCGAGTGGTTCCAGCTTTGTGTCCTTCTTGGCGTCAGGACTTGGCAGATTACGAGGTTGATGGTCCTGCACTGATTCCAGATTTGCTGATTCCACTGGCTTCTGGCGAGGATGAAATTTCTTTTGTCACTAAGCCAACTGGAAGTGGTTTCAGTTCGATTTGGTTCGAGGTCGGTTTAACTGCATCTGAAGTTTCGTTGCTAGTCGAGGACGATAAGGGCGAAATGCTCTTCTCAAAGACGCTACCAATCGAAAGCTACTCCGCTCTTCTTTCCAAAGCCCCAGTAACTCATGCACGTTGGTTCCACTATGACTCTTTGGCCGAATATTACGGTCTCGAAATGTGGAGCGAACGGCATTGGGAAGCCATCAAGGGACAGTTCGAGGCGGCTGCCGACCTCGGTGTTACTAGCTTAATGATTCCGGCATGGACTCCCCCGTTAGATGTTAAACCCGGGGACTACCGTCATCGGGCTCAACTAATCGGAATAACCAAAGAAAACGGTGGCTTCAAACTTGATCTTTCTAAAGTAGAAAAGTGGGTTGAAGTTGCCCGGGCCGCCGGCATCAGGCAGGTGGAGCTTCCGCAATTCTTCACCCAGTGGGGTGCTGGTTTTGCTGCCGGTATTTATTTGACCGATCAGACTGCGGATGAACAGCCCTACTTTGGCTGGCACACTAGCGCAACAGACCCAGAATATGCGGCTTTGTTAACTCAATTGATTACTGAGTTGAGGTCCTTGCTCGAACCGATCTATGGGGTTGAAAATATCTTCTGGCATGTCTCGGACGAACCTCATGCAGAACATCTGGCAGAGTACCAGGCGGCTGCTGGCCAGGTACGTCCACTGTTGGCAGGCGCAGAAGTTATTGATGCTCTTTCTGATCCTGAATATCTCAAGGAGGTGCCCACTCCTGTGGTGGCCACCAGTGAAGTAGATAAGTTCAGGGCTGTAGGAGTTGAACCAAGCTGGGTGTACTACTGTGTTAGTCAGTCTTTGGGACAAGCGAACCAATTACTGGCACAAAATGGTGTCCGACATGCGATTCAAGGTTTCCAGTTCTACAAACATCAGGTAAAGGGCTTCTTGCACTGGGGTCTGAATTTTTACTACCGGCAGTACTCACAAGGTCTGGTTGATCCAGTTAATGATACGGACGCGGGAGGCAACTTCCTTTCGGGTGATCCTTTCATCATTTACCCGGGCACGGATCTTAAGCCGTGGTTGTCACTGCGTCACCGGATGATCCGCTCAGCTTGGCAGGATTTGGCGCTGCTTTATGCTCTTGAGGATAAAGTCGGGCGAGATGCTCTGCTACAGATTATCGATCCTGATGGTTCGATGGATTATGCGGCTGGGTTCCCGACAAATGAGGAACTGGCTAAACGTCGCTATCAGTTGTTTAAGCTGGCCCAGGAGCATTTGAACTAAAGCAATCGGTTTAAACCACGATCACTAGTTTTGGGGTCGAGAGGCGAATAGGCTTCTCGACCCCAAAACTTTTTCTTAAACCTAGGCAAAGATATAAGGTCTTTACGTATTTAGATCACCGAATGTGGACTAGTTGCCTAAGCGCGAGCTAGCTAGTTTCATGGGTCTTATTTGCCGAGGATTTTGGTTGCAATTAGTTTTGGGGTGTAAGCCTGTTCGACTTACACCCCAAAACGATCTCATACGGCTAGTGGATCCACTAGTTGATGATTTTTTGCATCATATTTTCATCGCTGGACGCGAGCTCCTGCACCCTGGGCAAGGCGAGTTACCTCTTCAACCGAAGCCATGGAGGTGTCACCTGGTGTGGTCATTGCTAGCGCGCCATGAGCGGCCCCAAAGTTAACCGCGGTTTCGATTTCACCAAACTCCATTAAGCCATAAAGCAGACCTGAAGCGAAGGAGTCTCCCCCACCGACACGGTCGAGGATCTCGAGACCATCACGTTGGGTGGCCTGAGCGAATCCTTGTTCACGCGACCAAGCAATGGCACCCCAATCGTTTACGGTGGCAGTTTTAACTGCCCGCAAAGTGGTCGCGATTACCTGGAAGTTCGGGTATTCGCTAGCTGCTCGTTCAATCATGGCTCTAAAGGAATCGATTGGGAGCTGAGTCAGGTTCTCATCTGCTCCTTCGACTTCGAGCCCAAGGCAGGCAGTAAAGTCTTCTTCGTTACCAATCATGATGTCTACGTACTGAGCAAGCTCACGGTTTACTTCCTGGGCTCGTTCCTTCCCACCAATTCCCTGCCAAAGGCTCGGACGGTAGTTTAGGTCGTAAGATACCAAGGTACCGTGTTTACGAGCGGCGATCATCGCTTCTTTTGCGACCTCGGCACTTGACTGGCTTAGGGCGGCAAAAATGCCACCAGTGTGTAGTACCCGAGCACCAAGCTGACCGAATAGTCGATCAAAATCGACCTGGCCTGGCTGGAGTTGTGCGATCGCAGTATGGCCACGGTCTGAACAGCCGACGGCTCCGCGCACGCCAAAGCCACGCTCAGTAAAGTTTAGGCCGTTTCGCACATTTCGTCCCACACCGTCGAAGTCGAACCATTGGATAAATTGGGTATCGAGTCCCGAAGTGAGCACTAGGTCTTCGAGTAGTCGACCGACCTCGTTTTTAGCAAAAGCTGTAACGATAGCGCCACGTTTCCCAAAGCAACGACGCAGGCCGCGAGCGACATTGTATTCGCCGCCCCCTTCCCATGCGTTGAATTGGCGGGCAGTGCGAACACGCCCTTCGCCTGGATCTAGGCGAAGCATAACTTCGCCTAGCGAAACGATATCGTAGGCTACTTCGTCTTCATTTCGGAAGTTTAGGTTGGCGCTCACTTGTTTAGTTCCTCTCGAGCAGCTTGGTAGGCAGCTAGTGCTTCCTGGGAAGCCTTAGTGATACCTTCAAAGTCTCCGGCATTAATCATCGCCTTGGTGACCATCCAGGAACCACCGATTGAGCTAATGAATGGTGCCTGAGCCCATGGAGCAAGGTTCTTCAGGCCAATACCACCAGTAGGCACGAATTTAACCTGACCGAAAGGACCGGCAAAAGCCTTTAGGACTGGAAGGCCACCCATGGCTTCAGCAGGGAAGAATTTAAGCGTGGTTAGACCCCACGATAGCGCAGTAACAATCTCACTCGGGGTGGCAACGCCTGGGAGCAATGGTACGCCTCGTTCGGCGGCAACTTCTGCGACCTCGCGAGACAGACCTGGAGAAACCAAGAACTTAGCGCCGGCGTCAATCGCAGCATTTGCTTGTTCGGCATTGATGATGGTGCCAGCACCAACAGTGGTGCCACCGGCCTCGGCAATCAGGCGAATAGCCTCAGGGGCGGCCGCGGTACGGAAAGTAACTTCCGCACAAGTAATTCCGCCAGCAGCTAGCGCTTGCGCGGTTGGCACAGCGTCCTTGGCATCGTCAATCACAACCACTGGTACCAGTGGATTTTCGGGCAGTAGTGGCGCAATGTCAGGTACTTGCAGTTTATTTTCAGTCATGATTTTCTCTTTCAAACTTCAGTTGTTGCGGCTCTTGAGCTTGGCGATGGCTTCGTAAAGGCCATTAAGGTAGGTGGCGCCAAGGGCACGATCGTAGAGGGGGTATCCAGCGCGACCTTCCTCTCCCCAGATCATGCGACCATGGTCGGGACGCACATAAACATCTGGGCAGGTGTCGTACAAGGCTTCCATAATGGCTTCCATGTCGAGGTTGCCATCAGCTGATAGGTGAGC
The DNA here is from genome assembly GCF_001856685.1 of Boudabousia tangfeifanii. GTDB lineage: Bacteria > Actinomycetota > Actinomycetes > Actinomycetales > Actinomycetaceae > Boudabousia > Boudabousia tangfeifanii. The sequence continues at coordinate 994,879 of NZ_CP017812.1, read as the reverse complement.
AGCTTCTTGGAAGTGCTTATCACCGAGGTAACGAACGTTGCGTACGTGAGCGGCAGCAATGCGGCCTCGTTCCCCGAATTCGCGGAAGATTGCCGGCACGTCATTATCTGGGTTCGAGCCGAGTGAACCGGAGCAGACACAGAGCGAGTTGGCAGGTGAATCAACCATGGTAACGATCTTGTCGAGGTCGTCACGGCTATTGCAGATACGAGGAATACCGAAGAGTTCCCAAGCTGGATCGTCTGGGTGTACGGCCATGCGAATCCCGACCTTTTCACAAGTTGGGATAATGCGCTCCAAGAAGTAACGGTAGTTTTCGCGCAGGTCATCGGCGGAAATGTTAGCGTAAAGATTTAGTACCTCTTCAAGTCGACCGAGGCGTTCTGGTTCCCAACCAGGAAGGGTGAAACCGCCCGAGTCCTTGGCGGTGCGTTCCACGATCTCCATTGGGGTCATGCCTTCAACATCAGCATGGTTGTAGTACAAGCAGGTCGAGCCGTCTTCATTCTCATGGTAGAGCTCAGTACGTAGCCAGTCGAAAACAGGCATGAAGTTGTAGACGACGACCTTGATGCCATATTTGGCTAGGTTTTCCAAAGTGGTGCAGTAGTTCTTGATGTACTCGTCACGGGTTGGCAAACCTAGTTTGATGTCCTCGTGCACGTTTACGGACTCAATTACTTCGCATTCGAGGCCGGCGGCGTTAACCTGGTCCACTAGAGCCTTGATGTCTTCTTCTGGCCAAACTTCCCCGGCCGCGTACTGGTCGAGGACGCCCATAATGCCGCTCATACCTGGGATCTGCTTGATGTACTGCAGGGGAATCGGGTCGAATCCTTCGCCGTACCAGCGGAAAGTCATCTTCATTTTTGGTTCCTTCTTTGGTGTTTTGGTTGGTTCAGTTAGTTTGATAAGTTCAGTTAGCAAAGTGCTGATCGAGGACGCGACGAACTGCCCCGGGCTCGCGTAGCAATTCTTGCAAGAGAGCTTCAGTGCGTTCACCAAGATTTACGTCGTATAGGTTCACGCCGAAGATATTGGCGTTGGCTAGGATTGGTGAGACAACCTCGTGAATCTGTTCTAGGGTGTAATCATTGCCTAGCTTTAGTGGGGATACCTGTGCTTGAAGTTCGTCCAATAATGGATCGGAGGCTGGCTGGAACTCTTCACCGATGTCGGTTACTCCAAGTAGGTAGCGCAACCAAAGTGCAAAGACCATTGGCATCGCCACTAGATTGTCGGTGCTCAAACCGCGTTCTTGGTATCGCAACAAGGTTTGACCGAAACGGATTGGTAGTTTCTGGCTAGTATCCATCGCAATACGTGCTGGGTCATCTGGCAAGTACGGATTTGGGAAACGTACTTCGAGTACTTCTTTCAAGAATTCTGCAGGTGAGACGATCTTTGGATCGATTACTACCGGCATGCCTTCTTGCCAACCCAGCTGATCCACTAGTTTTGCTAGTGCTGGGTCTCGCATTTCCGAATCGATCGTAGGGAATTCAAGCAAGCAACCCGAAACTGCCAAAGCTGTGTGCAGTGGGTTCAAGCAAGTGGTGACCTTCATGTGTTCGAAATCGTCGCATACTTCGCGGGAAGTAATTGAAACTCCGAAATCTTCGAAGGGCGGACGTTCTGTCTCCGCAAATGCGTCCTCGATAACCAAATATTCTGCCGGTTCGGTGTTAACGAAACCAGCTAGTGGGGTTCGGCCCAAGGTTTCGATCCCCATGTCTTCAAACCCAAGCTCGGTCAATTTTTCACTGATCTTAGCGTTCGGGCGGGGCGTAATCTTATCAATCACGGAGATCGGGAAAGCCACCTGCTTCCGATCGGAAACCCATGCAACGAAGTCCTCTGAGACGAAACCGGCTTGCTGCCATCCCTTAACGATAGTTAATACCGAATCTCGCAACTTATCACCGTTATGACTGAAGTTATCGCAAGAAAGCAGAGTGATTGGAGCCTTTGCCGTGTGATAGCGCTTGAGTAGCAATGCTGCTACTAACGCCATGGTATGGCCTTGATAGGTCAGGGAATCTGATTCTTGATTCCAAGGATCCACTGAGATAGCTTCAGATACTGCCGGAGCTAATTCTCCAGCGGAAGTATGAATCGCATAGCCCTTTTCTGTCACAGTAAAGGAGAGCAAGGTTACCTTAGGATCAGCAAAGATTTCTTGTAATCGTTCAAAGTCGGCAGTCCGCTTGGTAGCCAGTCCTTCCCCGAGGCCGGCAATCACTTGTAGATCCAGTTCGCCTTGCGGGTGCAGGGTAACGCCTAGGCTCATCAGATCGTGAGCGGCAAGCTGAATATCAAGTTCTTGTGGATCAAGTGGTACTACTGCCGTAATTGGCCAGTGGTGACCAGCAGCAAGCATTTCGTGAGCTATGCGAGCTAGAAAAACTCGGAAAATATTGCCAGGTCCAATATGTACCCAACGAGGATTTTCTTTTGCTTGTTCTTGCATTTGGGCGACTGAAAAGTCGGGCAAGGAAAGATCTAGTTTCTTCTCAGCTTTAGCTTGAGCAAGTTGCTCAAGGCCTGCAACGTTGAGGCGCATTTAATCTCCATTGAGTAATGCTCCCAGCCCCGTTTTCGCGGTCGAAAACTAGCCGGAAACAAGCCGATTTTTTTCTCTGTTTAGATTGTCCCACTTTCGGCGCAATATAGCCAAAGATGATGGTTAAGATAACAAGTTGCGAAACCTATCAGCAAAAACCTTTGAAATCATTAAACTTGGTCAACTATCCAAGCAGTTTTATGACGATGCACCCTTCCTTGTAAGAGTTGGATAAACTCCCCCAACTCGGCGGGTTTCCATCGCTTGCAACCTGGGAATGAATTCCTCCAATATTTGTTATTCGCTCTAGTAGTTATAATGAGATGACCGGAACTATTTCTGGATTTTCTGGCGAAACTGTGTCAAGAGAAAGGCAGCGGCTTGACTAACAATAGCCTCAGTTTTTATGGGCGTCTTTTAGTCGACCACGTTGCAATTTCCTTATTATCAGCTGCTTTAGCAACTATTATCGGCGTGGCCATAGGCATTGCACTGTTAGGCCATAAGCGTTTAGCTCAAGTAGTCATTGGCATTGTCAATATTCTTTACACCATTCCCTCTATCGCCTTGCTAGGTGCCTTAATTTCTTTAAGCGGGATCGGTAATACTACCGCGATCATCGCGCTAATTATTTATGGGCTTTTGCCGATTGTACGAAGTACTTATGTGGGCTTATCTACTGTCGATCCCGCTCTGTTAGAGGCCGGAGCCGGGATGGGCGCCACGAAACAACAGGTCTTTTTTAAGATCCAATTGCCGCTTGCTTTACCAACTATTTTGGCGGCAATTCGTACGATGGTTACTATGACCATTGCCTTGGCTGGGATTGCTTCCTTCGTTGGTGCAGGCGGGCTAGGCGTCGCAATTTATCGTGGCATTACCACCAACAATAAATCGATGATTCTAATCGGTTCGTTGCTCGTAGCTCTTCTCGCCTTAGCAATTGATGCCCTATTGGGATGGGTTCAGCATGGTCTAACTGGTACCCGCGCAAAGCAAAGACGCACTTGGCAAATTCTTGCTGCCGTTCTGGCGATTTCCGGTTTAGTTGCCGGAGGCGCTTGGGCTTACTCAATGCATGATAACAATCGGACGATTCGTCTAGCTACTAAGCCAGTCACAGAAGGACTCGTCCTCGGTCAAATTACTGCCCAGTATTTACGGGCCAACACTGATTTCAAGGTTGAAGTCACTGACGGTGTTGGTGGCGGCACCGCGAATATTCAACAAGGTATGATGCACGGTGACTTTGATTTGTATCCGGAATATACCGGCACTGCCTGGCAGGTAGTCCTAAAGAATACGGAGCCTTATCAGGAGAATAAGTTTAAACAGCTAAACGATGAATTGAGCGCACAAAAAGCACAACAATTTGTCACCATGTTTGGTTTCAACGACACTTATGGGCTGGCAGTTTCGAAAGAAACAGCAAATAAATTTCACCTTTCTACCTTCTCAGATTTGGCCAAGGTCAGTGGACAGCTATCTTTTGGGGCAGAGTACGATTTCTTTGAACGGGAAGATGGCTACCGTGCCCTAACCGATTTCTACCAGATGCATTTTGCAAAACGAGTCGACATGGACAACGGGTTGAAATACCAAGCCTTGCTGGACCACAAGATTGATGTAATAACGGTCTTTACCACCGACGGCCAGTTGTCTAACCCTGACATTCAACTATTGGCTGACGACCGGCATTTCTACCCTTCCTATCGTGCCGGACTGTTAGCAACTAATCAGCTTTTGGCCGATTTCCCTTCGTTGGCAGTTAGCTTGTCACGGCTTCAAAATTCACTGGATGAAGCAACTATGGCGCATCTAAACTATCAGGTTGAAGTTGAGCATCAACCGGTGGCAAAAGTGGCTCGTGACTGGCTCAGTGAACGTGGGCTGCTAACCAGCACACCAGTCACACCTGAAACCACGAACGAAGGTGGGAAGTAATGAGTGATATTACTTTTGAAAATGTCTCGAAATCCTATGGTCAACAACAGGTACTTTCTGGCTTTAACCTAGAGATTGCTTGCGGAGATTTCTTAGCAGTAGTAGGTTCCTCCGGTAGCGGCAAAACCACGATCTTAAAAATGATTAACGCCTTGGTGAAGCCTGATTCAGGTCGTGTACTCATTGCTGGGCAGGATGTTTCTGACATGGACTTAGTCGAGTTACGTCGCTCGATCGGGTATTCCATTCAAGGTAATGTCCTTTTCCCCCATCTAGATGTTTTTGACAATATTGCCTTTGTCTTAGAGCTTTTAGGTAAGTCGAAACAGGAGAAGGCAGAAACTGTTACTAGGTTGATGGAAATGTTCAACTTAGACCCCTCACTTCGACATCGTTTTCCTCACCAGCTTTCGGGTGGCCAAGCCCAGCGGGTCGGAATTGCTCGCGCGTATGCGACCTCGCCCTCGATTCTATTGATGGATGAACCGTTCGGGGCGGTTGATGCCATTACCCGTTACCAGTTACAGCATGAGTTAAAAGCTTGGCATGCTCAGGCCAATACCACCATCGTTTTTATTACCCACGATATTCGCGAGGCTCTCTTTTTAGGCACCAAGGTTTTGGTGTTAGACGAGGGCGAAATCCAACAGTATGGTACTGGCGAGGAACTTTTAGCCCATCCAGCTAATCAGTTTGTAGCTGATTTAATTCGCATGAGCCGTTAGTGCGCGGCATCTTCCCAGGAAGAACCGTATCCTACTGATACTTCTAGCGGCACGTCCAGAAGGGCAGCGCCAGACATAGCTTCGGTTACAAGTTTGGTGACGGCTTCCTTCTCCCCCGGTGCAATTTCGAGGATTAGTTCGTCGTGGACTTGCAGCAGTAGCTTCGATGACAACTGTTCAGCGCGTAGTTGCTTAGCTACAAGTAGCATGGCCCGTTTAATAATGTCCGCGGCACTACCTTGAATCGGAGCATTGAGTGCGGCTCGTTCCGCAATGGTTCGTAGCTGACGATTGGTGGAATTCAGCTCGGGTAGATAACGTCGGCGACCGTAAATGGTTTCGGTGTAGCCGTCCTTTCGGGCTTGGGCCACAACTCCTTCTAGGAAGTCTCGCACTGCGCCGAATCGGGCAAAATACATTTCCATCAGCTCAGCCGCTGCTCCAACGCTAATGTGGAGCTGGTTTGATAGACCGTAGGCCGACAGACCATACACTAAGCCATAGCTCATAGCTTTAATTTTGGCGCGCTGTTCACTATCAACCTCTTCTGGTTTGACATTGAAAACCGCTGAAGCCATCGAGCGGTGGACGTCTTCCCCACCTTGGAAGGCTTCCAGTAGAGCTTGGTCACCACAAAGGTGCGCCATAATTCGCATTTCGATCTGTGAATAGTCAGCAGTTAATAGGCCTTCTGCTGCTTTTCCAGGCACAAAAGCTGAACGAATCTTGCGTCCCTCGGCGGTGCGTGCGGGAATATTTTGTAGGTTCGGGTCAGCACTGGAAAGACGTCCTGTGGCTGCTACAGTCTGCAAGAAGGTAGTGTGGATTCTACCGTCGGTGGCGATCGCTTTTTCGAGGCCTTCGACCGTTTGTAGTAGCTTAATCTTGTCGCGGTGTTCCAGCAGTGCTTGCAAGAATGGATGCTGGGTTTTAAGAAATAGCTCTTCCAAGGCCGCAGCATTCGTGGTGTAGGCACCAGTTTTCGTCTTTTTTGTCTTAGGCATGTCGAGCTGCTCGAATAGAATCTCACGTAGCTGCTTGGGGCTCGACAGGTTCACTTCCTGCCCACCGATGGCGGCAATGGCATTATCGTGGGCAGTATTTACCAGGTGTTTCAAGTCGGCTTTTAAGGTTTTTAGTACTGGTTGTGAGACGGCCACACCAGTTTGCTCCATGGAGAAGAGCTCAACTGCGGTTGGCAATTCCAGCTCGTTAAGCAGGTCTAAGCCGTTGATCTCACTGAGGTGTTTTTCGAGGATGGGATAGAGCAAGCTAATGGCTTTGGCTTGTCTTGCCCATGTTTCAGTTTGCTCGGGGGCAATCATTGCTTTGGTATCTAGGGCAGACTCGTCAAACAGGGTGTCTTGGGTGGCCTGTCCCGTTGGCTGGTCACTAGCTTTGGCTGGCGCTTCAAGGGTCAGTTTGAGGTACTTGGCGCTGAGTTTATCGAGTCCATAGTCTCGTTGGTCAGAGTTCGCCAGATAAGCAGCCAAAGTAACATCAAAGCTAGGCTTTGGTAATTCCCATCCGAGGGTAGCAATCTGGTGGGCGGTAGCCTTGTAGTCTGCATAAACCCACTCTTGCTCCGAGTTTAGGAAGTCGAGTAGTTCGTTAGTGGCGTCCTCGTCAAGCAGATGTGGAGCGGCAACCAAAACCTGATTGTTGTGGGAAAGAACGAGTGCGAGGACGGTAGCTAGTTTACTGTCTTCACTCCCCGCGCAGAGGGTTACTGCTGAGGGCGAATCAAGCAGGGCTGATGCGAAAGCCGAGATTTGATCTTTGCTGTCGGCCACAGTGATTTCGACTTCTCCGAGTGGATCGGATTTACTTTCTGGAGCGCTGACTTGCCCACCCTGAGGATCAAGCGCGATCAAGCGGTATCTTAAACGGTTAAATTCTAGGGTGTCGCAGAGTTCTTCTACTCGACTGCGGTCAATGGTGCCGCGTTCTAAATCTTCCCATTCACAGTCAAGTTCCAGGTCGGTTAGTAGAGCGTTTATTTGGCGATTGAGTTTAACTTGCTCGGTGTGTTCCCGTAGTGCTTCCCCGCGTTTTCCACCGATTTCGTCAGCGCGGGTAAGCAAATTATCGAGGCCGTCGAACTTGTTAAGCCATTGAGCGGCGGTCTTCGGGCCAACCCCAGGAACTCCAGGAATATTGTCGGCGCCTTCCCCTACTAGGGCTGCCAGTTCTGGGTAACGCTTTGGAGTAACTTGATACTTGTCGACTACCGCTTGTGGATTCATATATTTGACGTCAGCGGTTGACCGTCCTGGCCAAAGTACGGTGACTTTGTCGGTGATGAGTTGGAAGGAGTCACGGTCACCTGATGCTACCAGCACCTCAAAGCCTTCTTTTTCTCCTTTGTAGGCCAAAGTTGCCAGAATGTCATCAGCTTCATAATTGGTTTTGGTTAGCACCTGGATATTCATTGCTTCCAGGATTTGTTCAATAATCGGCACTTGCCCCTTGAACTCCGGTGGGGTGCTTTCGCGTCCACCTTTGTAGTCTGGATAAATTTCATTCCGGAAGGATTCACGGGCGAGGTCGAATGCTACGGCCACGTGGGTTGGGTGTTCCTCTTCGAGCATGCGCGCAAACATGGACATAAAGCCATAGATGGCATTGGTGTGCTGACCAGTGGCCGTGGCAAAGTTTTCTGCCGGAAGTGCAAAGAATGCACGGAAGGCGAGCGAATGGCCATCTACTACTAAAAGCTTTTTTCCCATATTGGTAGGCTAACTGCTTGCAGTGTCAGGAGCAAGCCGCCTAGCTAGCCGCGTAATATTTGCTCGATAAGTTCGAATTGTTTCGTTATCTATGAAGACAACACTGGCGCATTCACTATTTCCTGACAAGGGCTGCTTGGAAAGCATTAAAGCATACAAAGATTTACACCCTCACCATGTCACTGATAGTCTCTTGACATGATTGAGTTTCAGCCTTTAGATCCGACCAACCAAATTCCCACCTGCGACTTGCATGAGCGTATGGGGATCGAAGTTATCTCGTGGTCTGCCGAGCATACTGTCATGACTATGCCCATCTCCCCCAACGTGCAGCCTTATGGTTTACTGCATGGTGGTGCGATTCTTTTATTGGCCGAGGCCGGTGCTTCCTTGGCGGCTAATGCTCACGCTCATAAGCTAAATTGCGTTGCGGTCGGCACCAACGTATCTGGCTCTCATCTAAAAAGTGCCCGAGGCGACTTCGTTACGGCTTCCTGTCAGGCTGTCCATTTAGGACGTACTAGCGCTACTTACGACGTAAGAGTAACTGATCAGGAAGAGAGACTAGTCAGTATTGTGCAGGTTACTTGCCGCTTACTTGCTCAATAACCGCGTCAGCAACTTCGCGCATGGAAAGACGACGGTTCATTGAAGTCTTCTGAATCCAACGGAATGCTTCTGGTTCAGTCAACCCCATCTGTTCCATTAGTAAGCCCTTTGCTCGGTCAACTCGCTTGCGAGTTTCAAAGCGCTCGGTCAAACTGGCAATTTCGTCTTCCAAAGACAGCATTTCTGCCTGACGAGAGAGAACTACTCGCACCTGCGGCAATAAGTCATTCGGGGTGAAGGGCTTTACGAGGTAAGCCATGGCACCGGCATCAGCGGCTCGAGAAACTAGTTCATCTTGTGAGAAGGCGGTCAGCATTATTACTGCAGCACTAGTTTCGGACATAATTTTTTCGGCGGCGCTTAACCCATCCATTTTCGGCATCTTCACATCGAGGATGCAAAGATCGGGATCAAGTTCGAGCGCTTTTTCTACTGCCTCTTCCCCATCGGCGCATTCAGCTACGACCTCGTAGCCAGCCGAAACTAGGGTCTCTACAATGTCCATCCGGATAAGGGCTTCATCCTCAGCTACGAGGATAGTTTGTCCAGCTGGAGCCAAATCAATTTCGAGTTCTTCATCATTGAGCGTCATAACTCCCTATTTTAGCCCTTTTGACCTATTTTGCTACTGGCTCTAGCGACTAAAAATAGTGTTCTTCACCTCTTTTAGCATTTTTGAATTTGTTTTTTCACTACTTTCCTGCCTATACTCTTATCTGTTCGCAAGAACAAAGCCCAGGTGGCCCAATTGGCAGAGGCGGTCGACTCAAACTCGGCATGTTGTGGGTTCGAATCCCACCCTGGGTACTTTTTATGCCTGAAATCGATGAAGATTTAGCAGTTACCCCTATATAGTTCCTTCCACTCCCCCAGTAGTAGCGCAGTCGTATAATCTCTATCCAAAACTTTTCAGAAATAGAATCCTCAATGGACAGCTAACAATCATTGTCCGAAATTAGATAATCAAGCAGACTTTCAATGGAAAACTGGGGGTGACGTCTATATTTGACGCCGCCCCCAGCTGACCTATTGGATCCACCAGATTCGATTAACCATCAGCATGTTTTACTGATTTTTACATTTTTCGGCAGGTGGGTGAACCTTGGGCAAACCTTAAATGGATTATCACGTAGGTCAAGAGTATTCAGTCTTGGAAGACGGGAGAAATTAGGAACTGTCCTCAACTTATTTTTATCTAGAGACAGCGAGGTCAATTTTGGCAGATGAGCAAAATTAGGGACCGATCCTAAACGATTCTCACCCAGATTGAGTATCTCTAGCTTTGGTAAATGAGAGAAATCAGGAACCGACGTCAACTCATTTCCGCGTATATGAAGTTCAGTTAGTTTTGGCAGGTGAGAAAAGTTAGGTACTGCCTTCAGATGAATGTCGATCATGTCCAGAATTTCAAGATTCGGCAGGTGAGAAAAATTCGGTACCGTTTTCAGGTTGTTTCCAGCCAAATCTAGTTCTCTCACATTCGGAAAAACCATATTAGCATCGTTGAGCGTATGAGTTTTTTGCACCCTCACGTTCAATATATCTGCTCTTTCGCTAACCACCTTCGCATTAATAGTCTTAGCTATCTGAGGAGTAAGTTCAACTAGATTACAGAGCATGTAAAAGTCGCCATCATACCAATTTATTTTGTGGCATTTTTGATCTACTAGCTTCTTAATCTGTTCGATTTTCTTTCGATCTATCGGCTTCACAGGCGTTGGCTTTGGCTTAGGCTTGGCCGGCGTAGGCTTAGGCTTGGCCGGCGTAGGCTTAGGCTTGGCCGGTACTGGCTTTGGCTTCACTGGCGTAGGCTTTGGCTTGACCGGCGTAGGCTTTGGCTTGACCGGCGTAGGCTTAGGCTTTGCTGGCGTAGGCTTAGGCTTGGCCGGCGTAGGCTTAGGCTTGGCCGGCGTAGGCTTAGGCTTGGCCGGCGTAGGCTTTGGCTTTGCTGGGGTGGCGGCTTTGTTGTTCTTCAAACGGTAGAGGAACGCAGCCATCGCATCACGGTGGATCGGGGTAACCGGCTGATAAAAACGCTTACCAGCACGAACCCAACCAGTCGAAATCTCAGTCTTTTTCAACCACTCCATCTCAGCCGCAAACTGCGTACCAGCAGGAACATCAACAAACACATTCCCACTAGCGCGACCAGGAGCACCAAGCTCAACAATCGCCCGCGAAACCTTAGACGGATACTTCTTCACAAACCGAGCCAAAAACGCCGCCATCGCATCACGATTAACCGGACCAAGCGGACGGAAAGACTTATCACGATAACCAGTCGTGATCCCAGTAGCGGCCATCCACTCAACCTCTTTAAAGAACTGAGAACCAACCGGCACATCCTTAAACGTCGCCCGCGAAGGAGGACGATAACCACTCTTATCAATCCCAGCCAAACGATACAAAAACGCCGCCATCGCCTGACGCTCAATATTAGCCAACGGACGATAAGCCCGGAGGCCCCCACCAGCAGGCCAACCAGTCGAAACCTTAGCGTTAGCTAACCACGCCATCTCACCAGAAAACAAAGTCTCACGAGAAACATCCACAAACTTCCCACCAGCAAGCGGAGCCCTAGCAATCACAATCCGGCCACCAGCAGCAGACGCCTCAACAGGAGCGGAAAGAGGGGTGAAAACGCTAGCGCCTAAAGTCAAAGTAGCCAACGCAGCGACAACCGCAGTTCTTCTCATAACAAATATTCCTTACATACAAGTCACCTATTGTGAGCTAACCTTACCGAAGCTCCTAAGAGAGACAGTGAGCTAGAGAACAAAATACTCGAATAAACTCACCATATAACTAAATGTCCAAATTTTCCTGCCAGACGACACTTAGTAGAAGAAATGCCAGCAATTAGCTCTTACAAAGAAGGATTTATTAACGGAAAATGGAAATAAAAAATGGCCAGGGTATCCTGACCAAAAGAAATACGCGGGCTCGTAAAAGAAGCCCGCGTTATTTTATGCTGCTGAGATGATTTCAATCCCTAAAAACTTCAGGGCAGCAGCGCATGCCTGATCGCCCATGCTAAGGTCGCCAATCGCCTTCTTGACACGAGGATCATTGTCCTCATTAAACCATGCCGCAACAGTTGCAGGCAAAGCAGTAGCCAAGAGGTTGTGTGCCTCAAACGAGCGATTCTTATCGCGAATACTAATCATGGATTGCATCATACAATCCCTCCTTCTAATAGAATTTGGTCTTTTTGTGGTGAACACTTGGGTTGTGTTGGTAGCCACGAGTTCGGATCATTCCGATTTTGCTTGATACTTTTTCACCCATTAACACCGATCGGGTGAACAATGTTTTTCTTAACGTGCATCAGCGCAAAACAACAGTATATACAAAAATGTCGCGGGATGCAATCTGAATGATTGTCCCGCGACATTTAAGAAGGCTTTAGCTGGTTAACTAACCTCAGTGCGAATAATCTACATCATCACCGATCGTGTGTACACGGATCGAGTTAGTTGAACCGGAAGTGCCTGGCGGCATACCTGCCACAATAACAATTTGATCGCCAGGTTCTGCCATATGAGTTGCCTGTAGCACCTGGTCAACCTGCCAAACCATGTCATCGGTGTGTTTCACTTCTGGCACTCGGTAGGTATTGACACCCCAAGAAAGGGCCAAAGTATTACGAGTAGATTCCAGTGGAGTGAAGGCCAACAATGGAATCGGCGAACGCAGGCGCGACATCATACGCGAGGTAGAACCCGACTGTGTGAAGGTCACCATGAACTTGACGTCCATCATTTCCGCAATGCGGGCTGCCGCGTGGGTAATAACACCTGGACGGGAGTGAACGAATGTACCCAAGTTGGCGATACGTTCACCACCGTTTTCCTCGACATTTTCCACAATACGAGCCATAGTGCGAACAGCTTCGATTGGATAAGCACCCACAGAAGTTTCACCCGAAAGCATTACTGCATCGGCGCCATCAAGAATAGCGTTAGCACAGTCAGAGGCCTCGGCGCGAGTCGGACGCGGATTCTTAATCATGGATTCCATTACCTGGGTTGCCACGATTACCGGCTTAGCTTCACGACGAGCCAATTCAATCGCTCGCTTCTGAACCAATGGCACTGCTTCCAAAGGCATTTCTACACCAAGGTCACCACGAGCAACCATGATGCCATCGAAGGCCTGGACGATTCCCTGCAGGTTATCAACTGCTTGTGGCTTTTCAATCTTCGCGATTACTGGAACGTAACGTCCTTCTTCTTCCATGATCTGATGGACATCTTCAATATCCACTGCACTTCGAACGAAGGAGAGCGCGATGAGGTCAACCCCTAAGTTTAGGGCCCAACGCAGATCTTCCTTGTCTTTCTCGGACAAAGCAGGGACGGATACGGCGACCCCAGGCAAGTTCAAGCCCTTGTGGTTAGACACATAGCCGCCAACTTCAACAGTAGTTACCACATCAGTATCGGTTACTTCCAAAACACGGACAGCAACGTTACCGTCATCAATCAGCAAACGGTCACCAGGACGGCAGTCACCGGTAAGACCTTTGAAGGTAGTACCGACACGTTCCTTAGTGCCTTCGACGTCTTCTACCGTAATGGTGAACTTGTCACCAACTTCCAAAAGTTCCTTGCCATTAATAAAGTTGCCCAAACGAATCTTGGGGCCCTGCAAGTCAACTAGAATAGCGACCGCACGCCCTGATGCTCGGGCTGCACGTCGCACCTCACTGTAAACAGCTTCATGTTCTTCTTGAGAACCATGGCTTCGGTTGATCCGAGCCACATCCATTCCAGCATCAACTAACGCCTGAATTTGAGAGGGAGTATCAGTTGCTGGACCAATGGTGCACACAATTTTAGCTCGACGCATAGGTTATGTCTCGATTCCTTCACCTTAGTCACTATTACGTAATCATTTTAGCGGAACTAAGTCCTAATTAGCACGCTATGTAACGAAAATATCTCTAACATCATGACACGAATTTAAAGTGCTACTGGTCATTTATAACGTTCTACGCCAGTGGCAAAACTTCTCGAGTCAATTTTATGCTTTATTCTTCGCTTCCCAAGTTTCTAATTCTTCTGGGGTTACTCGAGTTGAATGATGCAAGCGTCCCGCTAACCAGTACCCAATCAATCCAAAAGCTACCAGCCCCAACCCGAACCAAGAGGCTAATCGTAAAGGTCCAATCCAGTGGGCCGGCTCATCGATACGGATATGTTCAATCCAAGTACGACCTAAGCCATAGACCGAAATGTACAAAAAGAATAACTGTCCTGATTGAATCTTATGCTTTCGATCAAACCAGAGTAAAAAGAGAGCACCCAGTAAGTTCCAAATCAATTCGTAGAGGAATGTTGGGTGAAATAGCGTTCCTGGCGCATATCCAGCGGGAAGATGACGATCATCAATTTCAAGACCCCAAGGTAAAGTAGTTGCCCAGCCAAAAAGCTCTTGATTGAAGTAGTTACCAATTCTACCGATCGCTTGCGCCATCAATAGTCCAGGAGCAAGGGCATCAGCAAAAGGACCAAGTCGTTGTCCGTTGAGCTTCATAGCGATATAAGCTCCTAAGGCCCCCAGTAAAACAGCACCCATGATGCCCATCCCACCGAGCCAAAGTTGCGGCATTAACCAAGGATCACCGGTTGGCGGAAAATATTTTTGTGGGGAGGTTGCAATCTCGTAGAGGCGTCCTCCGATAATCCCCATTGGAACAGCCCAAATAGCGACCTCGTAAATAAATTCACCATCTCCCCCGCGATCAGCATAGCGCCGCTTGGTTAAAAAGATAGCGATCAGAATACCGATCATGATCAAAATGCCATAAGCTCGCAAAGGAATCGGCCCCAAGTACCAGACCGCCTGGGAAGGCGAGGGAATAGAAAATGGCCAATTAGCCATGAGTGAGGTGAGCAATTATTTCTCCTGATTTAAGATTGCCAAAATATCCACTACTACCACAATTGGGTTCGTCCCATCGGAACTCGCTGCAGGGATAGTGGTAATAATACGCGAGCCAACTTTCTGATCTGTAAGTTCAGCCGCTAGCGGTTTCATGATCTCAGAAAGTTTGACTTTCATCGGCATCCCGCCAGCTTCCCAAGTCGATTCCTCGACTTGACCATTCAAAGCATTTACCTTTAAGAATTGCGCAATAATCGTATCATTCTCACCCACTTGGTCACCATTTCCGCGCATGACGACAGCACCCCATGGTTCCTTAGCATTTTGGCTCTTAATCTCAGTCACTACTGGAACGCCATCTTTCTCTGTCACCCAAGCCCCTGCATTTTTCGGCAAAGGTTGAGAATGCCCAGTAGCTACCGTGGATAAAACATCAACTACGACTAGCTCAAGTGGAGGATTTTTTTCATTACTAAGCGGACGAACAAAAACGACTCGTGAGCCTTCTTTGATTCCTACTAGTTGTTGTGCCAGCTGCTCGCCGGTTAAATTAGCATCCAAAGCTCCAAGTAACATCAATGGTGACGTCGACGCTCCAGTGGGAGCTCCCGACCTGCCATCAAAAGTTGAAACGGCGAGTAGCGCTGGAGCACCAATCGCGAGCTCTTTCCCACCGCCTTTAATTGTCACGAACTTCCCATACTCAAGTGGGGTGATTTCCTCGGGCAACTTCAATGTCACGGTTTGACCTAAACGACCACTAAAAGTTGCCGAAAGCGTGACCGGTTCTTGTTCCTGTTTAGCAGCCAATGACCGGAAAGAAAATACTAGAGCCGCTAACACCATTAGCATTAACAGCATTGCAACAAGGGCAAAAACCACGCGCTTGGGATTACGTTTAATGTAAAGCTTAGCGTCACTCAATCCTTGTTTTGTAGTAGCTTTAAGCCCATTCCACGAAAAATCCCGCTCCGATATTTCAGTTGCTTCAGCTACTCGTGCTTCGGCACTCGCAGTCGTGGCATCAATCGAAGTCTGGTCAGTCCCCTTACCGTCGACCTTAGACGAAAAATGAGTAGAGTCGGGCGAGCTAGTCTCAGCTTGCACCGCCTTTTCCAGCTGATTCATGTTTACGGCTTGGCTCGAATGACTACGTCGACGAACTCGTTTGGGAAAACGATCTGAAGTTTCACCCACAGCCTCGACCTCGTTTAGGCTCGTAGCCTCTTCCCGCTCAGACCCCATAGAATCCTTCCACTTCTGCTCTAGCAATTTCCTCAATCTTAGTCTTTGTGTGGGCAACTAACGAACCCGAGCAATTAAATGGATCGTCTAAGTCCAACTTAACTTCATTATTTAAACCGAAATATACTCGATCCCAATCGGCATTTACCGCCAGCTTTAATTCTTGCGCCACCCCAATCAATCTGCCTCGAACGTAAGCTCTAGTATCACTAGGAGGCTGTGCTAAAGTCTTACCAATTTCGTCTTTGGTAAGTAGGGACGCTACGAGGCCGCGAGTTTCTAGCTCAGGCCATAGTCGCCCTCCAACCTGATGGAAAGACCAGTCTAATACGCGAACTTTGGGATCTTCCCAGTTTCCTTGGGCCGAGGACGAATACTGCGAGAAAAACTCTTGCTTTAGAAGCCAATCGATCCGACCAGAAATCGCAGACCAATCTTCACCAAGTAAGATCACACAAAGTTCCAGCCACTGGTAAGCCGCAAATGATAGCTGTGAAATTAAAGAATCATGATCGAGCTCGGGAACTTCAAAAGTTGCCAAAAACTTCTTGAAACTTCCGCATTTAGCTAGCACAGAAGTGGCGTGGTTTTGCGCCTCACTTGCGGTTTGTCCCCCCAGCCAAGAAAGCACACGAGAGACCATCAGAGCTTGGATTTCAACTGCACGAAGTCGTCGACCATCTAGCAACTCGACCTCGGCCTGCAATGACAGATCATTTCCGACAATGTGCAATGCGTCAATCGGGTCTGCTAAACGCAAATCCGCAAAGGAACCACCCGATTCCAAAAACTGAAGCACCAAAAGCGCCGAGGCAACTTTCAAAAAAGTAGGAAATTGCCCCAAATTAGTGTCAGAAAGCATCACATGGAGACGGCGATATTTACTTCGATCTGCCAAAGGCTGATCTCGAGTATTCAAGATAGGACGATCTTGGGTGGATGAAGCAGATTCCACAGCAGTCATCAAACCCGCTCTCACCGACGGCACAAAATGCGTACCGTTACGATCTGTGATCACCCCACCAGCCCCCACCAAACAGGTGCGCGTAACTAAGAAAGAGACAAAATCATCTTTCCAGGATTCAAAATTTCCTTCACGAGCAATCTGATAATTCTCATGGCACCCAAAACTATTACCAGCACCATCGAGATTATTGCGAAACAGTTTTAAAGTCGTGCCAGAGGAAGTAGCAAAATCAGTTAAGAGCTGTGCCAGCATCAGATCACCAGCACGATCTTGAGCCACTAAATCCAACGGTTTTATACATTCAGCCGTGGCATACTCGGGGTGTGCGCCGACATCTAAGTACAAGCGACCACCGTTAGGCAAAAAGGTCGCACCCGACTTCGTATAATCAATTTTGGGTCGTAACAATTCCCGAGCAGCTTTCACTACTCCCCCGCCAAAGTCACTGGGAGCAACCAAACCGTATTCTGTTTCCAGACCAAATATTCGTGGAGAAACCGAAACTTTAGTCTCGAGAATCCGCGGATCAATAATCATTGACCGCTTGCCTGTACGTAAGAAGCAACCAAACTTTGTGCTTCCTCACTCAAGACCTCATCAATATCTGCCAAGATATCTTGCATCTGCACGGTGCGGGATGCGGGGTTTTCAGGCATCGAAAAATCGTCTGGGGCATCCACTTCTTGGGTTACTTCTTGGCACTGGCAGTTCTTCTCTTGCATCTGGCTTTGCTTCCCATTCACTTTTCTTCCCTTTCGTCCGCTGCAGTTTCACACAATATCTCATGGCAGTTTGATTTTCCATGGCCACGGTAACAAACATAGCGCCACCCAATCGATTCGACCCGAGGATCATTAACTAGTTCGGCTCGTCTCTGCGCTCGGATCGAGGGAGTCGTCTTTACCCCCTCATGGGTTGGGAGCGGCGCAACCAATCCAGCTTTTTCGAGGCGCCGATAAACTGATTTTTCATCACGTAAATCTGCCCAACTCTGTTCTAGGGCAGCTAGCTTTGGATCTTGCCAATCTGTGTCAAACTTTTGCCTAGCAGCATCGAGCCAAGAATATTTTAAGGCCCACTCGACCCGATCCGAGACAGCTTGCGGACCACCTTGCGTAAACTTCTGCAAAGTTTCTTGCCAATTTGCAAAGAAAGCTGGTGCGTCTAAATAAGGGAGATCGGACTCATGTTGAACGCTCTCTAACTCTTTTCCTATGATCCTCGAAAAGCCGACCAAGATTTCAACCGCGGAAAGTTCCTTACCACTTTGCATTTGATATCTTTTTGCCCCAAAAAGATCACGTGAAACTAACGGCATTACTTTTACCGGATCAGACAAACAAAGCTTTTGGAACTCAGAGTCATCTCCTCTTAAAGTTTGCCGTTCCCATGCCCACAAAAACAAGCTTGTACCCACAAACTTTAGATAGGCAGTAAAAGGGAGGCGATTAGCGTCCCCGGTGATTACATGTAAGCGTCGCCACTTTTGGCGATCAGCATGAGGTTCATCGCGCAAGTTAACGATCGGTCGTTGATAGGTAGTCTGTACTCCAGATAGTGATTCAAAGAAATCAGCTCGACTCGAAATTTGGAAACCAGGCAAGTCATTTTTACGACCGATACCAAGCTTGCCAGCACCACAAAGCAGATTACGAACCACTAAAAAAGTAGCCAGCGGAACTATCAATTTTTGAAAATCTGTCTGACGACTGAACTGATAGTTCTCGTGATATCCCCAAGTATTTCCCTTACCGTCCGTAAGATTCTGATACAAGAGATACTGTCGATCGTTAGCTGCCATTGCTTCCTGCGCAATTTGGCTAAGCGCTGCCTCCGCCATAACGAGGGCTAAGGGATTTTCGCATTCAGGGGTCGAATATTCAGGATGGGCGTGGTCTACATAGAAGCGACCGCCATTTTTAGTCACCAAATTGGTCGCTAGTAGATCAAGATCATCGCGCCCCAGCACTGACTTAGCGTCATCAGTTAGCAAGGAAGGATCGGCCTCGTCCCGCAAAATATCATCACCGAACACACTTTTTAGTGGAGTCTCTGACAAGTAATTCCACTTAGCCCGATGGCCGGCCGAACGAAGTACCCGCTGGTAGTTTCCCACCAAGTTAATGGCCGGTTCACAGACCCCTACCGGCTTCGAGCTTAAAGGAACAATCCCAAGTTCAAACTCTGATCCAAGCAGCATTCGTCACCATTCAAGTTCATTGCGAGTAAGCCGAACCACCCGATCGCCGCGAATCCCAAGAACTCTGGCCCACTGATCAGGAGCTGTCGAGGCCGCCAAATCAACCAACTCAGTGACTTCCGCCTTAGCAGATTGCAACAAATCGTCTCGAGTCAGTCCACTGTTTGGATCAGCCACCAAACGGCGTAAACTTAGCTTTTTTGCCCGTTCAACTATGCCACGTAAAGTCGCCCCCGAGAGGAAATCCTTGACGAAGAAATCTTGGCTGCCACCACCGGCAAGTTCTGCCGTCAACAGCACACTTTGTGCATCTTGCCTAAACAAATACTGAGCTAACTCAATAATCATCGAATCGCGACTGCCCCCAGCGTAGGGCAGATTATTCGAAAGATAAATACGTAAAATTTCCTCAGTACCCGCACGATCGGGTCGATCAACGTGCACCCTCACATCTAGACGACCAGCACGAAGTACTGCGGGATCGATCATGTCTTCACGGTTCGAAGCACCGACCACGATGATATTGCGTAGTTCTTCAACGCCGTCTAGCTCTGCCAAGAATTGTGGAACTACAGACGTTTCGATATCAGAGCTGATTCCGGAGCCACGGGTGCGGAACAAAGCTTCCATTTCATCAAAGAAGATCACCACCGGGCGTCCGGTCTTAGCGATTTGCCTTGAGGCACCAAAAATAGCGCGGATTTCACGTTCGCACTCCCCTACAAACTTATTTAAAAGTTGCGGTCCCTTTACGGTAAAAAATGCTGCCGGCTTCTTGCCCTGTCGCAATGAGGTGGCCAGAGCTTTCGCAATCAGGGTTTTGCCGCATCCTGGAGGCCCGTATAGCAAAATTCCTTTGGGCGGACGCAACTCCAGCTGTTTGAAAAGTTCCGGATGCTTTAAAGGCAATTCGACAGCCTCGCGAACTTGTTCAACCTGTTTGTTCAGACCACCGATTTCATCGTAGCCGACTTCAGGATCATGAAGTTGCAAAAGTTCTTGCATCTCTTGGCGAACAACTTTTTCCAGCACCAACTTCGCCGCAGTATCAACGCGGACTTGGTCTCCTGCCTCAAGCTGTTGCGTATTTAGGTTAGCTGCTACGGAAAAGACTTGCTCTCCTCCATTGACAGTCAAAATCACGCGGTCTATCC
The DNA here is from genome assembly GCF_001856685.1 of Boudabousia tangfeifanii. GTDB lineage: Bacteria > Actinomycetota > Actinomycetes > Actinomycetales > Actinomycetaceae > Boudabousia > Boudabousia tangfeifanii. The sequence continues at coordinate 974,854 of NZ_CP017812.1, read as the reverse complement.
CCAGCCATTCTTTGATGGTAGCAATCGTGCCTTCTCGCACTGGGCTAGCTGCGCCAATCAGCACCATTTGTTCGTTGAGCCGAATGGATTGTCCGCGTTCGAAGGAACTGAGTTCGACCCCAGGGGCAACTGAAACACGCATGCGCCTTGCCGCGAGCTGAACTTCAGCCTGCCTTTCGGCTAAAAAAGCTTTTAGGAAATAGGCTGTGGTCATTGGTGGCATCGCGACTTCAGCGAGTTGCTGACGAGCCCGCTCAAGTTGCTTTTGGGTCAAAGTCAAAGCGGTGGCAAGTTTTCGATTTTGAGTTTCTAGCTCACCTACCGTAAGAGCTTTAGCTGCTCCTGATGCCTGATTATCCGAGGCCGTTTCTAGCGTATTTTCCTCTGATCCCACCACTAATTTCACCTACTTTAAGCTTCTGAGCCGTCAGTTGTTTCGCCTAACCAGTGATTAGCTTTAGCCGTCACATCACGCCGAACTCGCCGGAGCTTTTTCTCAGAAACTGGACGCAAGCCGATCTCTGTGTCGCTCCAAGAATCAGTATCATCCCATTGTCCAGCTAGACCTTCTGCCGCCTTTGCTGGGCGTTTCTTCTTCTCCAAGGGGCTAACACCACTCGCCATAGTCCGGCAAGTCAAAAGGAAGCCGGTATGGCCCACCATCCGGTGTTCGGGACGAACTGCCAGCCCCTCAAGGTGCCAATCCCTAGACATAGTTTCCCAAGCGTGAGGCGTGGTGAATCGACCAGTTGCACGTAAATCTTCGACCAAGCGAGAAAGCTGCGTGACAGTAGCTACATAACAAAGCAAAACACCACCGGGCACTAGTGCTTGTGCAACTTCCTCCAAGTTTTCCCAAGGGGCAAGCATATCTAAAATGACCCGATCAACCGAATGCGGTTCACATCTTGCGGGAAGTACCTGGTTTAAGTCACCAACTGCAACCTGCCAGCTCTTAGGACGCCCACCAAACCAAAGATCAACATTCGCCTTAGCAATCTCCGCGAAGTCTTCCCGCCGCTCGACGCTAAGTAGTTTGCCAGTATCCCCAATCGCCGAGATTAAAGAAAGAGAAAGAGCGCCTGAACCAACGCCAGCTTCCACTACCCGAGCGCCTGGAAAAATATCAGCATATTGCACGATTAGGGCAGCATCTTTCGGATAGATTACTGCAGCTCCACGAGGCATGGACAGTACATAGTCACTAAGAAGAGGACGCAGACACAAGTAGCGAACGCCCTCGGCAGTTTCTAAAACTGTGCCTTCCGGTTTTCCAAGCAAATCACGGTGCTTAAACGCTGACTTATGAGTGTTAAAAGTACCGTCCTCGGTTAGAGTAATCGTAAAAAGCTTCCCCTTGGGGTCGGTAAGTTGAACACGATCGCCTACGCGAAATGGCCCGCGACGCACGCCAAGATCAGCGACTGGCTCAAGATCAACGCGTTGGAATAGTACTTCCGATTCATCTTCGGAAAAAGCTGGTGATTCGTTTTGTGTATTCATCACCTTCTAGTTTACCTGTGTGTTTGCCTTTTCGAACGACCCGCTAGCTAGATACCAGCGTGCTTTGCCTAACTTGGAGTGTGGAAAACCCCAAAAAACAGAAAAAGCGGGTATTTTAGGAGCATGACTGAAAATCAAGGTGAAACCGAACTACAAAGGCCACAAAGCTTCCTTTCTTTCTCACGGCTAAAAGATTTTCAACAGTGTCCGTTGAAATATCGCTTTACCATGGTCGACCGTATTCCCGAGGAGCCTAAGCTACACCTGATTTTCGGCACCACGGTACATCAAGTGCTTGAAAACTTATTTCAGCTTCCACCCCAAGAACGAACTCTTGCCGCAGCCCAATCTCAAATCGATCCAGCATTCGCCCTGGTTCGAAAAGAAAATCCTGAAGCTGATGTCCTGTTCCCCACCAAAGACGATGAACTTGCGTTAGTTCAGCGAATTCAAGCAGTCATTTTCAAATATTTTCAGATTGAAAATCCACCAGCCCTACAAAACGGTGGAACCGAAACTGAAATCCGGACAGTACTTCCTTCCGGCGTTGCCATTCGAGGTTTTATTGACCGAATTGATGTCCGCCCAGATAATGGCGCTTTGCGCGTGGTCGATTACAAAACCGGTAAAGTTCCCAAACCGCAATATCAAGAAAAAGCTTTAAGCCAGATGCGGTTCTATTCTCTGCTGTTAAATAATGAAAAGCAGACTCTCCCGGCCAGGTGCCAACTGGTCTATGTTGAGCATGGAAAAGTCCTAACCCTTGATCCGCAAGAAACTGATCTACAACTGATTGAACGAGACATCAATGATACTTGGAATGAAATGGAAAAAGCGCTAGAAAGCGGAAATTTCATTCCAAAAACCGGACCTTTATGTCCTTGGTGCTCATATCAGTCGATCTGTCCTGCCTTTGGTAGTGAACTACCGAAATATGATCATGAACGGGCGAAGCAATTGCTCACCATCAGGCGGAGGCCAACTTCCTAAGCAGCTTCTCATCCAAATCAGCTAAAGAGGAAAGCTCAGTAATTCCTGGCCAACTAGGGATTGGATTCATACATTCGATTCCTACCACTTGGCATCCGGCATTTAAAGCACTCCGCAATCCTGTAGGTGAGTCTTCAACCGCAAGACACTCTTGGGGGTTCATCCCAAGACGAGTAGCTGCCGCTTGGTATGGTGCTGGATCGGGTTTATTCGGTAGCTTTTCATCCCCAGTGACCACTGCGGAAAATATCGGCCGCTTCAATTCTTGGGCAAATGGCTCCTGCTCAAGTTTAGCGATAAAGGCGTCGGCGAAAACCTGATAGGAACTGGTAACTAAAGCAACCGGAAGATTCAGCCTTTGGCATTCAACCAACAATTGTGGCAATCCCGGTCGTAGTTGTAGTGCCGCGCTGCCTAGAGCAGCGACTACATTTGCCACAATCTCATCAGCAATATCTTGTGCACTTTGCGGAAGTTGTAACCACTTTTTAAAATATTCAGCCGTATCCAAGATGGAAGTTCCGACGAACTGGACTCCATCCTTGGGATCAAAAACTTCCCCGTGTTTTTTCGCCAAAGCTACCTCAGCCGCAATCCAAAGCGGCTCTGAGTCGATACATGTACCATCCATATCGAGCAGGACGGCTTGCGGCAGGCCATTACTCAAACGCCAACTCCAATCGCGTTAGCGTGCAAAAGTCCAGTAAGAAGGCAAATGGCAACAAAGGCAGAAAGGGCCACCCGGTAGTAGACGAACGGCATAAAGGATTTGGTTGAAATCATCTTCAAGAACCAAACGATCACAGCGTAGCCTACGACGAAACAAACTACCGTGGCAACAATCGTTGGTCCCCATTGCACGTTAGCAGCTTCGTCGCCCTTAAAGACGTCATATACCTTGTACAAGCCGGAAGCAAAGACTGCTGGCATTGCGAGAAGGAAGGAGTATCGTGCGGCGGCTGGACGAGTAAAGCCCATGAGACGACCAGCAGTGATCGTGCCGCCAGAACGAGAAACACCTGGAATTAGAGCCAGTGCCTGCGCGAAACCATAAATCAATGCTTCTGACCAAGTCATTTTTTCGAGTGTCTTTTCGCGCTTTCCATACCAGTCAGCAACACCTAGCAAAACGCCGAAAAAGGCGAGAGTAAATACCGTAATCCAAAGATTTCTAAAGGAAGTGTCAATCCATTTTTGAAGTGCAAGGCCAAGGATACCGATCGGTAAAGAACCAACAATAATCATCCAACCGAGCCGGACGTGCGGATCTGAGCTGGGCAAATGACCGTGGCTGACCCATGGCATTGACCGCCACCAGCGAGTTAGGATTGTCCAAATGTCCTTCCAAAAGTAAATGAGGACAGCAAGTTCAGTGCCGATCTGAATAATTGCGGTGAAGGCGGCACCTGGGTCACCGAGGCCGAGTAGATCTGTGGTGATACGTAAATGTGCCGAGGACGAAATCGGAAGAAATTCGGTCAGTCCCTGAACAATGCCTAAAATAATCGCTGATAGATAATCCATGTTGATAAGCATACCTATCAATTATTCCGGCACTGGCATATCAACATGCAAAATTAGACACACTCTAACTCAAGGCAAGCTTTTAGAAACGGCGAAGAGAAATACAAAATGACTTTTGGTTGAAAGTCGCACTAGTTTCACTGTTTTTACAGTGGACTAGTCCTCGTCATCATCCTCATCGTCGTAGTCATCATCGTCATCGTATTCGTCGTCGAAGTCTTCATCATCGAGTTCTTCGACCTCATAGTCGTCGTCATCGTCTTCGTCAACGTATCCAAAAATGACGGTAGTTTCGTCGCCATCTTCGTCTAGTAGGACATAGTCAACGTCCTCGTCCACGTCTTCGAGCATTTCAAAAGGCAACTCGGTATCGAACTCGGTGAAGAGCAAATCATCGTAGGTGAAGAAAGCGTCACGAAGTTCAATTTCTGCAGCTTCCAGTTTATCCTGATCAGCCGCGTGTGAAGCGCACTCATAGTGAGCTTCAAGTGCATTGACTAGAGCTTCTAAAGCTTGGCGACTATCGATGTTTTCCATACCCCTAGACTACGGCAAAAATGGAGCCGAGGATAGTTGACCTCGGCTCCATTTTGATAACGATTCTATTATGCCGTTATTTTCTGACTAGAAAGCTGATCAGGGCAGACGCAACTGCGAGCGAATCATCGAGACCATCAGGTCGGTTCCCTTAATCTGTGCGGTTTCATCTGCGCCCACAATGCGAACCTTGCCATCTGGCTCAACTAGCTGTGAAGCGCCACCTTCAGGACCAAGTGGCAAAATGACCCATTCTTTACCAGCCGAGTAGGTGGTCGAAGGCGAGCGGCCTTCAATCTGGTCGCGAATATTCGCTACCACCACACGGGCGTGGGCGCGAGCAGCATCTGCACGCTTAGATTCGTTCACGTCAGTAATGTCGCCAACCGCGTAAACGTTCTCACGTCCCTCAACACGGAGGTACTTGTCGACCTTAATCTGGCCATTTGGACGTAGCACATCAGAGAATTCTGCGGCTAGGTATCCCGATGCGGTCTGGGAACCGTAGCATTGGAACCACATGTCTGCTTCCAGCTTTTCCCCGTTGGTGGTTTCAACCTGGAAACGCGAAAGCGCACCCATATCGATCGGTGGGTTGTAGCCGAGGGTAGCCCCGGTGATTACCTTGATTCCACGTTCTTCCAACTGCTTGGTGATGATTTTGCGAAGTTCATCGGTGTAGTCGTGAGTGCCGAGGATCTGGTCTTGCTTTTCGACCATGGTAATTTCAAGGTTCGGGTATGCACTTGAAAGTTCCCCAGCAAATTCGATGCCAACGGTACCAACACCAACTAGGAGAACCTTTTCTGCGTTCTTGAGGTTTTCCCGAGTCTGCTCTAGTCGAGCTTGCGCCACCGCGGACTTGGAAACCATGTGCTTAGCTGGGTATGGGTAGGTAGAACCGGTAGCGAAGACGATGTAATCAGCTTCAATCGGATCATGACCAGCAACATAAACTTTGTTACCCTGAACGCCCATAGCTGGTGCGTTAATGACTCTACCGTTGCGGAGCAAACGGGTGTAGGGCATGAAAATAGCGCGAGACCATACTGGGTCAACTGCAGCTCGCAAGGAGGCAGCATGGTGTACGAACTGGTCTTTTTGTTCGACCAAAGTCACTTCTGCAATATCGTCCAAACCGCCAGCAACCGTGATACCACCGTATCCGCCACCAACAACTACAACGCGTGCCATTTGATGTTTACCTTCCATTAGAGAACATTGCTTTATATTGTGCCACGAAGCGAGGCTAATCGCGGGATAAACCTAGAACTTCGGCAATTCGTGGTCCGAAGAAATTTGGTCCCTTTAGGACCTTGCCGTCTTCGCGGTAAATTACGCTTCCATCAGCATCTAGCTTAGAAAGATTAGATGCTTGCACTTGGGAAAGAACCGCAGGTAGATCAATTCCGGTTTCTAGGGCCATGCCGTAAATCACATAGATTAGGTCGCCGAGGGCGTCCGCAGTCTCTACCAAATCACGAGTGCCATCGTCTTCGGCTTTTGCGTTTTGCCAAGCGAGTTCCATCGTTTTTCGAGCACTTGCCCCATAGACTGCACCCACGAGTTCGCATGCTTCTTCTAGGATTAGATCCATTCGCATACCTAGACGTTCAATCTCTAAGCTTGGCTCGTCTAGGATCGGACAGTCATAAGTTTCGTGGAATTGACGAACCAGCTGATCTGGGCGATGACTGTCAGCTAGTTTTGGTCCACTTGGCTGACCAGGAAGCGGCCCGAGCCAGCGGCTATTTGGAGTCGTGCGATCGCCAGCTAGGAGAGAATAAACTGCTATATCTCGATAGTCAGTTTCTCCTTGAGCTTGTGCCCATGGGGTTGGGGGCATACTCTTTCGAGCTATTCCTTCAAACTCGAATCCACAAGCCCAGGCTAATGCTCTTGAAGACCAGTTTTCGACTTCGGCTCGGTATTCGAGCCGGTAGTAGGCTTTTGTTTCGAAGGCTTCCGTGGCTAAAGCGCGTAATGCTTCGGCCAACATTCCTTGACTGCGGAAAGGCTTAGCAGCCCATAGTCCGATACTGCCCACGTTTTGCTCTTCGTTACGGGAGCAATTTCGGATTTCAATAGTTCCTACCAAATCCTGGCTAGATTTGGTAAAAATGCCATACAGTTGCCCCTGCTCATCACTGATTCGTTTAACGTGTTCAGTAACAAAATACTTGGCAGATTCTTCAGTGTATGGGTAAGGAACCGTGGTCCACTTCTTGATCTCTTCATCAATCGAAGCGAATACAGTTGCGGCATCGCTAGCCACGAATGGTCTCAAGCTTAAACGGGTAGTTTCAAAGGACGCTCTCATGCAGTTAATCTTACCCTATTGGCATCTGAGAACCGACCAGACGACTTTTGCTCCCATTGTTTTATCCACAACTTTCGGATTTTTTTAAACCGGATAAAAAAACCATGATTTTATTGTTGAAGCATGAGCTATTTCTTACGGGTTGTTCACCATCATATTTTCTCTTCTCACACTTGCCCTTTTAATCGCAGTCTGACGCGAACATATCTGGTGTTACTCTCATTGTCTTGGTTGTTCTTATTACTTAGCTTTTCTTCTTTGCCGGCGGCAAATGCTAATCACGCGGGCTTATTGCCGCCAGTGTCTAGAGTCGTAGTGCTTTCACCGATTGCGATTCCGAAGCTCGATTGGCACCAAGGAAATCGTGCCTGGGACTTAACTGTTAGCAAGGGCCAGCCCATCTACGCTCCAGTGAATGGGCGTGTAGTTTTTGCGGGGCAAGTCGCGACTGATAGCGCGGTCTCTATTTCCGTCTATGGTCCTTGGCGCACCACTTTGACTGGACTACAAGCGATAGTGCAACTGAATCAAGAAGTCAGGCGAGGCGATTTAGTCGGCTTCGCTACTGGGAACGTTTTATCCTGGGGCTTAAAAAAGTCGGCACATGTCTATCAAGACCCGTGGTCACAGCTAAAATTTACCACTCGGCTAGTCCCATAAAGTAGCATCCTAGGTATCTATGTTTTGGCGCAAATGGCACGAATAGAAGAGTAGTTTTCAGGCTCGTGGGAATGCTTGCGTATAGGCTAATGCCAAACGTTTCTGATCAACATGAGTGTAGCGTTGAGTGGTAGCCAAAGAGGAATGTCCTAGTAATTCTTGAACGATTCGTAGGTCTGCTCCCCCACTAAGTAAGTGGGTAGCGGCAGCGTGACGTAAATCGTGAGGTGAAATATCTGGAACTTGGGCAAGTGCTGCCGCCTTATGCACATCCGCTCTGACCGCTCTTGGATCTACTCGTTTTCCCGTGTTTGAAAGAAACAGAGCAGGTGGAGAATCTGGTTGGGCAATCATACGCCGACCTTTTTCAGCATATGTGCCGAGGGCGGTCCCAGCTGGTCGTCCATACGGCACAACCCGTTCTTTATTTCCTTTACCTGTCACTCTGATGGCGTGAATGGCACGGTCTACTTGTGGAATATCAATGCCACAAAGCTCAGAGACACGAATGCCAGTGGCATAAAGTAATTCGCATTCTGCCCAAACACGTAGTGCCTGCGCTCTGGCTAAGATAGTTTCTTCGTCCTTTGGGTCATTGGGAAACGCCAATGCATAGTCTTTTAGGGTTTTGAAAAGTTTTTGGACATCTTTAACGCTAAGAACTGTGGGTAAATGTTTACCGAGCTTTGGGGTATGCAGTCTAGCTGCTGGATCGAAGTCTAAATATTCGTGAGCTTGAGTCCAACGATAGAAAGCCCGAAAAGATGCTGCTTGTCTAGCAATAGTAGTCCGTGCTTTTTGCTCGTCATACAAATTTGCCAAATAAGCTCTTAAATCAAGCGTAGTGGCAGCAAGTAAAGTTGTGCCTTGTTCTTTTTGAAGATAGTTCGCAAGCGATTCAATATCACGTCGATATGCCCGAACCGTATGCTCAGATAGGCCTCGTTCATACTGTAAGTGTTCAATGAACCCTTCGAGCACTTCAACTGATTGCGCCGGTAAGCTTTTGTCCACTCTGTTCCTCCTAAGAGGAGTTTAGCCTAAAATTTTAGTTATCCTTCAGGCACACGTATGCCCCGCTTATACTCTTGAGGTCCGGTTTGCACTACGTATCCTTGCAATTGCAGCTCGGTTAAGATTGGTTTGACTTCACTCTGGCTTAATCCTGCCGCATTCGCTAAACGAGCGATTTTGGCGTTGCTTCGTTTTGGTAAGGAATCCCAGACCCTTCTTGCTACTGCTGATAGTTCACCTGGTAAAGCAGTATCTATCCCAGGAATAACTTCGACATTAAAATCCTCGCCTTTAGTTTCGATTGGACGACAAAGGGCAATAATTTGTTCAGGACTAGTTACACAGGTTGCCCCATTACGTAAGAGTTGATTTGTCCCCTGTGAAGTTGGAGCATTTATCGCACCAGGCACGCTACCAACCGGGCGACCGATTTCCTGTGCCCTTCTTGCGGTAGCAAGGGCACCTGAGCGATTTCCCGCTTCAACCACCACCGTACAGCGACTAGCAGCAGCGATTAACCGATTTCTGTGTAGGAAACGCCATCGGGCAGGTCTAGCGAATGGTGGGTATTCACTTACGATCGCGCCAGTTCGAATAATTTCTTCATGTAGTTCTCTTAATGCAAGCGGGTAAAGCTCGTCGACTCCCCCAGCCATGAAAGCAACAGTTTTCCCTAAAACAGCTAATGCCCCTCGATGGGCAGCAGCATCAATCCCGAAAGCTCCACCGCTGATAATGGTGGCTCCAGCTTCAGCAAGCTGTGCAGAGAAGTCACTTGCGACTCTATCACCATAAAGTGAGGAAGCGCGGGCGCCGACAAGCGCTATTGGCAGTTGTTTGGGTAGTTTTCCCCTTACCCATAGACCAATCGGGGCTTCGTAGCCAAGATCATTTAAGCCAATCGGCCAATCTGCATCATTTGGAGCAAGAAAATTTGCATTGACTTCTCGGAGGCGATCTTTCATTGCATTTAAATTGCACTCTTTCAAACGTTCTTGCCAACGTTCTACCATTATGGGGAGGCGCTGATGCCCAATAATCAGTTCGTTTTTTACTTCCATTGGCACTTGTTCCCATTTTTGGGAAAACGAATTTTCGGGGGCCAACCATTCTAAAGCCTTGATAGGATCGAAAACTGCTAATAGTTGTTTAGCAAAAGGTTCAACTGGTTCGACCAGATAACTCCAGATCATCATTGCGTCTTTGGGCGATTCAATGTTCGCCACTGTTTGCATTTGTTTAGTAGTCATTTTTTACACTTCCATTTCTTAATTCTTGTGCCTGCAATATTTCTGCTTTTTCAGGCTTATTCATTCCTTTAAGATCAGCGATGGTCCACGCTAGGCGTTGAATCCGATCAGCTCCGCGCATAGTAATAACCCCTCGTTCGATAGCCTGATCTAGTAGTCGAAGACAGGGTGCTTCCAGTTCCTTAGACCAACTTTGGATTACGCGACTAGTAACTTGAGAATTTGTTTCCCATGGACCGTCACCGATTCTGACTTTGGCTTTCTGTCTTGCTGCGATTACTCGTTGTTGGATAGTTTTCGAGGTATCGCCTTGATACCTTTGTCTCCGTTCAATTCGACTCGGTGCGGTTATTCGCATCTGGATATCAATTCGATCTAAAAGTGGACCTGAGAGTCGTTGTAGGTATCTTCGTCTAGTAAATGGGCTGCACTCACAACTCCGATTGAGGGCAAAGGCGTTACCACAAGGGCATGGATTTGCCGCCATGACCAGTTGGAACTGTGCGGGCAAAGTGATGGTAGATTTCGCTCGAGATAAAACAATCTGACCATTTTCGATCGGCTGACGAAGAGCATCCAGCACTCTAGGTGAAAACTCTGGGGCTTCGTCCAGAAACAAGACTCCTTTATGAGCCAAAGAGATAAGCCCAGGACCGGCAATATTGGTACCTCCACCAACTATTGCCGCCATAGAGGCCCCATGATGTGGAGCTACAAAAGGTCGATTTCTAAGCAAACCAGCTTGTGCATCAAATGTTCCTGCCAATGAATGGATTTCGGAAACAGCCAAGGATTCGACCTGATTTAAAGGCGGCAAGATGGTTGGCAGACGTTTGGCCAACATGGTTTTTCCCGCCCCAGGAGAGCCCACAAAATATAGATGATGACCACCAGCAGCTGCTACTTCTAAAGCGAACTTTCCTTCCGCCTGGCCTTGTACTTCGGTCATATCGAGTTCTTCGGCGGAAAAATAGCTCTCAGTTGAACTCTTACTTCCCTGCCAGTTGGATGCAGTATTCATATTCTTCTCTGGCGTTATGCTGCAATCTCCCCCTAAAGTTCTAATCAGGGCTGATAGATGGCTAAAGGCATGAGCTTCAATACCCGGAATCAGTCGAGCCTGTGCAATGGATTGCGGCGCTATAGCCACCTTTTTTATTCCGTATTTCGCCAAAGTGGCAACAACTGGCAGAGTTCCTTTAACCGGATGAATTTGGCCGTCCAATCCTAGTTCACCAAAAAATGCCCAGTTTTTTAACTCATTTTTTGGAAAATTCTGCTCTGCCCATAGCATGGCAACCGCAATTGCTAAATCGAATCCACTACCAGTCTTAGGTAAGTCCGCTGGAGAGAGGTTCACGGTTACTCTTCGAGAACCTAGAGTGTAGCCACAAGAGGATACCGCAGCTCTAACTCGGTCTTTGGCTTCTCGTAGCGATGCATCCGGTAGTCCGACAAGATTGATGGTCGGCAAACCATTACACACATGTGCTTCAACGGTTACTAAAGCACCATGTACACCTAGTAATGAAACGGCGTTAGTAGTAACAACCCGGGCCATCAGGCTACCTCACGAAAATAACGTACTTTAGAACTCAGATCATCGTGAAGCTGCACTTCGAGGGCATCGATATTTATTTGTGTGAAAAAGTCGCTGCTGCTTTGCAGCCAAAGCCGAGCAAGTTTCCGGATCCGATTTAGCTTTCGTGGGTCGATTGCTTGGATCCCACTACCATGCGATTTTCCACGTCTGGTCTTTACTTCAATAAAGCTAATTTCTTGACCTTTAACGGCAATCACATCGATTTCGCCATAACGGCAACGCCAATTACGACTGATAATCGACCATCCATTGTCAGCCAATACTCGGCAAGCAATATCTTCTCCGATCTTGCCAACTTCCTGGTTCGTAACTCTTTGTGCTAATAAATCTGCTTTCAATTGCAGTCACCTCCTGAATCGATTCTCGCTTCAGGAGGTGATGGTTTAGTTTTAGGTATTTTCTAGTTGGGGGAAAAATCCACTGTGGAAAACTACCCGTTATGAAGATTAAGAGGGCATTAGTTCACTTTTGGCAATCTCTTCTACGTTAACGTCTTTAAATGTAATAACGCGTACTCGCTTGACGAAACGGGAAGAACGATAAATATCCCAGACCCATGCATCGGCTAAGGTCACCTCAAAGAAAACCTCAGTGCCAGTTGACTGTACCTGCACATCGACATGGTTTGCCAGGTAAAAACGACGGTCAGTTTCTACCACGTAGGTAAAAAGTGCCAGCACATCTCGGTACTCTTTGAAAAGAGCGAGCTCGTGTTCATTTTCGTATCGCTCAAGATCTTCGCGGCTCATTTATTACCCTTCGTTTGTGTCTCTAGACTTTGTCCGTTGACTTTCCAACTCATTCGATGATATTCGCTTGGCCCTAAAGCGTCCAAACCGAGTAAATGAGTTTTCGTCCCATATCCTACATTTTGGGCCCACCCATATCCAGGGTCAGGCAAAGCTTTCATAAAAGCATCTCGACTAACTTTAGCTAAAACTGAAGCTGCTGCCACCACAGTTAAATCACGGTCTGCTTTAACTCGCATAATCACTTTCGGAAAGACCGAAAATAATTCCGGAAATTGAGTTTCCAGCTCCATGCTAGCGAAAAGATCCTGTGGCGGTGAAAGCCAATCGTGACAGCCATCAAGAATCACTACAGAGGGTAATAACTGCTTATTACGCATCTGTTCGAGGGCTCTCCAACCAGCCAATCGTTGCGCACCGATAATCCCTAACTGATCAATCTCTTGGCTGGTGCCATAAGTGACAGTAGCGCCTTCGGCCCATTCCTCAACTACTGAAACCAAGGATTCGCGAGTTTTAGCTGCTAATAGTTTAGAATCAGCCAAGGTTGGTGGGGCAGGTTTTGTTGCAGCTGAAATCACGCAAAGACCGATCCCTACCGGACCGGCCAAAGCCCCACGACCGACCTCGTCCATCCCGCCAACTAGCTGGAAGTCACGCAATAGCTCCTGCTCAAACTGGGAACTAGCAAATTGCTTGGTCATTTAGCGTTTGGAACTTGGCTAAATACTTCTGAATAATCCTCAAGGAAGGACATCCGACTAATGGGCCAAGTGATCGCTACGGCGCGTCCTAGAACGTCTGATAAGGGAACGCTACCCTTACCGTCTAAATCCATGTGAGCACGCGAATCTGCACTATTTTGGCGATTGTCTCCCATTACCCAAATACGGCCTTCGGGAACACGAACATCAAAAGGTTCCTCGGACGGAAGCGTACCGGGAGCAAGATAAGGCTCCTTAACCGCAATGCCGTTAACTACTAGGCGACCTTCAGGGCTACAACACGACACGCGGTCGCCAGGCAAGCCAATTACTCGCTTAATCAACTGTTGAGAACTGCGATCGCCTTTAAGCCCCAGCCAAACAAGGCCCTTTTCCCAAACGGGAACTTTGTCGGAATTCGCTTCGCCTAACCAATGCCCGGAATCATGGAAGACCACAATATCTCCGCGCCGAACTGGGACAGTATTTGGGGTCAAACGTGATGCCAAAACATAGTCCTCAGGCATAATGGTTTGCTCCATCGAGCCAGTTGGAATATAGAAGCGTTGCGCTACAAAGTGACGAACTCCCGCAATCGTAACTAGCACCAAGACTAGGATCAGCAAGAAGTCAAAAACTTGTCCCCCAACCGAACGTTCCTCATTCTTCGACCGCAAGTGTGCGGGGCGATTACGAGGCTCAGGATCGGGCAGATTATCGGGGAAAAATTCTAAAGTGCTCACAACCAGTCGCTTCCCTTTCTCAAACAGTACTCCCCTATTGTAGACATCAAATTGCAAAAACGTGCCAAAGCACAATAGCTTTGGCACGTTTTGGCAAAGTTCGCGATCTAACTCACTTAGCGGAGCGGATACGACGTTCCTTGACCTTAGCAGCCTTGCCGTGGCGGTCACGCAAGTAGTACAACTTGGCGCGACGAACCTTACCGCGGGTTACAACCTCGATGGATTCAATGGTTGGAGCGTGTACTGGGAAAGTACGCTCAACGCCAACACCGAAGGAAACCTTGCGGACGGTGAAGGTAGCGCTGACGCCAGAGCCGCGACGGGCAATGACGATACCCTGGAAAACCTGGATACGGGAACGGTTACCTTCAACAACTTTCACGTTGACTTTGACGGTATCACCTGCGCGGAAGTAAGGTACTTCATCGCGGAGCTGAGCTGCGTCTAGTGCGTCAAACTTCTTCATTTTTGTTCCTTCACGCCTCTCGCCGCAGGTCGGAAACGTGTGTTTCGGGTGCCTATCTGCACCATTTGGTACCAATGTGTAGCTCCTGGCGTGCCCCCTGCGGCAGGTTAGCGCCCACTACACAATAGAAAATCTTCCCACAGTATTAAGAGCAATGCTAGCGCGACTTTTGTGTAAATCGCCACTAAGGTCGGTTTAATACCCAAACTTAAGTTTGTAGATTACCCTATTTTTTAGCCTGCCCGTACGTTTGGGGTCTAGAGCCTTAAGGCAAGCATGGACTTGTTTTCCGCTAGCTGCTTTAACTCGTCCGGCATGTCGTGCTACCTCAGAAAGCTTTGCTCCTTCGGGCAATGCGAGAAAAGCAGAAGTATCAACTGGAGCCATCGGACCATAGGAAGCACGGAATTTATCAAGCAAGGCCAAAATAGCTAACTCATCATCAGAGCTTAGCGCTGGTTTCGTTTTATCCTGAGGCAAGTCTGCAATCGAGGAAAACTCCTGATCATTGTCAATGACAGACCAGGATGCCTCATCCATGGGTTCGACCTGCGTAACTTGCAGTAACGCAATAGCAGAGTCTTCCTTATCTGGGGTAGTTAGCAGATCCGCTTCCCACTGATTTTCGGGAGACTGATCAATATTTGCTCGTCGTCCCACACTAGTTACAGCGCCCTCGCCCAATAACCAAAACCAGTCACCTGTTTTTCCCGGCCACCCTAAAGTTAATAGATAAGCTTCATCAGCAATAGTTAATGCTTCAAAGGCTTTGCCGCTAGGCGCCAACAAATCGGGACGCCGTAGCCAAGTACGTTCCAAAGCTTCACGATGCCGCCAATAATCAACCAAAGCGTGATCCCCACTCTTGAGCCAAGCAGGCGGTTCTAGCTCCGCAAAAGTCCATGGACGAGTAAAAACAGAATACTCTAGCAACCCATTATTGCCATGAGATTCTTCCACCAAAGAGGCTTCATTGCCGATCACTTCTGGCACCAAACGAGCAACCGCCTCGATCAGTACCATGGTGGCCGATTCACCTCCATTTAGTACATAGTCTCCAAGTGAAAACTCTTGAACCTCGAAATCGCTCTGACGCTGAGCATAAGTGGCAAAACGCGAATCGATCCCTTCATATCGTCCGCAGGCAAATACCAACTGCTTGGCTGCCGCTAACTCTTGCGCCCAGTCTTGCGTTAATCGTCTTCCTGAGGGAGTAGGAATCATGAGGATGCGACGATCTTCGCCACCTTGCTCGCTAGCCCCATTAGGGATATCAAGCTGGCTGGGACGCGCCGAGTCGGACATGGCGCTACTGGACATTTGGGCTACAGCTTGGAGAGCTTTAGCCCAAATATCGAGACGCATAACCATCCCGGCGCCTCCTCCATAAGGGCTATCGTCAACTGTTCGCCGAGGATCATCAGTCCAGTCACGAAGATCATGAACATGCAGATCCAAGGTGCCCTTTTCTTGAGCTTTTCCAATCAAAGATAGCTTTAATGGAGCGAAAAAATCAGGGAAAATTGTAATTACGTCAAAACGCATAGAACCGGTTCACCTTGCTTCTAGCGCAGTTCCGTGGCCAGGGAATAATCCACCTGGCGGGTCCATTACTACTTCTTCCTTCTCGAGGTCAACTTCAGGCACGAGTGCCTTCACAAATGGGACGAGGACGTCTTCCCCTTCAGGTGTAGTCACTTCCAAATAATCATGGCCAGATCCGAAAACTAAGCGGTTCACAGTACCCAGTTCATTTCCAGCTAGGTCCTTGACTAAAAGTCCCTCGAGTTCATAAGGATAAAACTCATCTTCTGCCAACTCCGAAAGTGCCGGTGCTAAAAGTTCGACCCCAGTAAGAGCTTGCGCAGCCGTCCGATCAGTGATCTCTTTAAAAGCGCAGATAATACTGCCACCTTGTTTTCTTAGCCCTTGGACCGTCAAAGGGCCGTGCTTTGCCGGATTCGTATTTAACTGGTTTCCTGGGGCAAAACGTTCACGTAAAGAGTCAGTACGTACGTCTAGACGAACATAGCCTTTTAGCCCCACCGGTGCCCCGATCACGGCGACTGTTAATTCCATATTTTCACTCATCTCTTTAACTATAACTATTCCATTGCTATTCGGCTATTACTAACTAAATGGTCAGGATTGCGATTCGTCTGTCAGATAGCCAAAAGCAAACAGGTAAAGAAAAGAGGCTTGGGTCTCCCCAAGCCTCTTTTCTTATCAGCTTTTTAGCGATCCGTATCAATCACATCGACACGAACCGGACCACGTGTTGAAATCCCATTAATCACGGTACGAAGAGCCTTAGCTACTCGTCCGCTTCGACCGATTACTCGGCCCAGATCATTGGGTGCAACCCGCACTTCAAGCAGCTGCCCACGGCGAATATTCTTGCGAGTTACTTCAACCGCATCAGGGTCATCAACGATGCCCCGAACCAAGTGCTCAAGCGCGTCTGCTAACACGATCAGGCCTCCTCAGTGGACTCTTCTGCTGCTGGTGCTTCTTCAGCTTCAGCGGTTTCTTCTTCCGCAGCCTTAGCAGCAGCTTCAGCTTCTGCCTTAGCTTCGGCTTCTGCCTTAGCCTTAGCTTCAGCCTGTGCAGCCTTTAGCTTTTCAGCGTCCTTAGCGGCTTCTTCCATGGCCTTAGCGGTTTCAGTTGCCTTAGCATCTGCTTCCTTAACCAAGACACGCGATTCGGTGTTCTTGGCGCCCTTGAACTTAGCCCAGTCGCCGGTGAGGTCGAGCAGGTGCTTTACCTGGTCGGATGGCTGTGCGCCAACGCCCAACCAGTACTGCACACGCTCAGATTCAATCTGAATCAAAGACGGGGTTTCCATGGGGTTGTACTTGCCAACCTCTTCGATGACGCGACCATCGCGCTTCTTGCGAGAGTCAACGACAACAACACGGTAGAAAGGTGAGCGGATTTTACCCATCCGCTTCAAACGAATTCGAACTGCCACTTTAGTGGTCACTCCTATACTTAGTAGATTTGGACCGCTTGTCATTCCCGGTGGGATACGGGTCCGATCTGGATCCTGTAGGCGCTTTGCGATCAGAGAGGGGTCACGCATTGCGAGTACAACTGGTTATTCTGCCAGAAAACGAGCGAAAGTCCCAATGCACCACCGAAAAGTGACAGTGCAATTGCTCACTTGCTCTTAAGATTTACTCGCTAGCCTAAGTCTATTAGGTTTAACCTTGGCTAGTTTCGGCTAGTCGAGGTCTAATTAGCCAGCCACCCAATCTGCCAAATACTGGCACATTTGTGCGTTTTCTGCCGCGTACTTTGGAAAATCCGCAATAATTTCAGCAGCTAACTGTACTTCTTGGGTTCTTTGCCAATCCCTAACAATGTGTTCGTCAACTTCTGGATGGAATTGTACGCTAAGCCCATATTCACCCAATTGCATGATTTGAACACATTTATTTGAAGTCGCCAGAACTTTAGCCCCAGTAGGTATTTTGCTTACACAGTCAGCATGATCCGCATACACTGATTTAACATGCGACCACTTAGCCAATTCTAGTGGTAAGTCCTCACTCCAACTAAGTTGAACACGACCATATTCTGGGCCAGCCTTCGCACTCAGTTCAACTTCACCATCCATTGCTACTGTTAGCAGTTGATGGCCAAGGCAAATACCGAGCACCTTGATTTCCTGCGCTAAAGCAAGCGGGAGCAGGCGATGAATTTGAGCTAGGTAGGGATGTTCCGCAACCGCATAGGCGTTAGCACGTCCCCCTAAAACGATCAGTGCCACATACTCCTTGCTGAGATCCGCAGTCAAAAATCGCTCAACTAATATGCTGATCTGCTCGGGTTCTGTCCAAGCCTTAATGATCTCAATCTCTAGAGAATGCTTATCCAGCATATCCGCCAATATTCCGAGTGGAATATCAGCTTCATGCTGAATCACTAAGACTTTGCGTCCCATCTTTAGAGCTGCCCTAACATCCGCTTGACATCATCTGGTAACGGTGGCAAATCGTTCTCATCAATTTGTGGGTTTTGATTTGGCACCTGCGAGTTTCCTGCGGGTGCCCCGAATGCGGCTCCCCCGCCAAAAGCGGCGCCCGGAGTACCATTGCCTTTTTGCTTAGCCAAAGCTGCTTGCTTGGCTGGATTACCGGACTTTGCTCGGCGGTTTTTCGCTGCCTTCTTCTGTGCTTTAGCCTGGGCGCGCTTGGAGCCGCGGCCACTAGGCATCCCTGGAATGTTGCCCATTCCGGGGATTCCACCACCATTGCCGACGCTCTTCATCATCTTCTGGGCCGCTTCAAAGCGAGTCACAAGTCCCTTAACGTCAGAGACAGAAGTACCAGAACCGCGAGCAATACGCTCACGTCGCGAACCATCAAGTAGTTTGACATTAGCTCGTTCTGCCGGGGTCATTGACTTAACAATTGCCTCGATCCGATCGATTTCGCGCTCGTCAAAGTTCTCAAGCTGCTCGCGGATCTTCCCCGCACCAGGTAGCATGCCCAGCATTTTCTTCATTGAACCGAGCTTACGAATCTGCTGCATTTGGGTCAGGAAATCATCCAAAGTGAATTGACCAGAAAGTAGTTTTCCGGTCATTTCTTCGCTTTCCTTGGCATCGAAGGCCTTTTCGGCCTGTTCGATCAAGGTCAGCATGTCACCCATATCAAGGATACGAGAAGCCATGCGGTCTGCGTGGAAGCGCTCGATATCCTTAATGCCTTCACCAGTAGAGGCGAAGAGGATCGGAGCACCAGTAACGCCACGCACTGAGAGTGCCGCACCACCACGCGCATCACCGTCAAGTTTGGTCAGGACCACGCCAGTGAAACCTACGCCGTCCTTAAATGCCGTCGCAGTATGAACCGCATCTTGACCGATCATGGCGTCGAGGACGAACATGATTTCGTGTGGATTGACCGCGTCACGAATCTGGCGGGCCTGTTCCATTAGTTCTTCATCTACGCCCAAACGACCGGCGGTATCGACCAGCACCACATCGTAACCATTGCGAATTGCGTGGCTCAGGCCCGAACGAGCAACCTCAACTGGATCGCCCACACCATTACCAGGTTCTGGAGCCCAAACGTCAACGCCGGCGCGTTCACCAACGATTTGTAGCTGGGTGACCGCGTTTGGACGCTGCAAGTCAGAGGCCACCAGTAGGACGCGCTTACCGTCCTCGGCTAGCCATTTACCGAGCTTACCGGCGAAAGTAGTCTTACCGGCACCTTGGAGACCAGCGAGCATGAAAACCGTCGGACCACGCTGGGCAAAAGTAAGCTCACGAGTCTCGCCACCTAGAATCTCAACTAGTTCTTGGTTAACGATCTTGACGACCTGCTGGGCAGGGTTTAGCGACTTGGAACGAGCAGCACCATACGCCTGCTCACGCACTCGCTGAGCAAATTCCCTTACGACCGGCAGAGCCACGTCAGCGTCGATCAGCGCACGGCGAATCTCGCCAACTGTCTGGTCTACATCGGAGTCCCGCAGGACGCCTTTTCCGCGAAGTTTTTTAAATGAGTCTGAAATCCGGTCAGACAAGGAAGCGTACACGAGCACCCTTTCGTCAAAAGTTTTTATCTGTTAAAGAATACCATTAGTCAAAAAGCATCAAGCTAAAATCGCATCTACGAATGCCTCGGGATCGAAAGGAGCCATATCATCGGCGCCTTCACCCAAGCCCACCAGCTTGACGGGCACACCCAATTCGCGCTGAACAGAGACCACAATCCCGCCCTTAGCAGAGCCATCCAACTTGGTCAGCACAATACCGGTCACATTGGTGACCTGGGCAAATACCTTCGCCTGCGCCATCCCATTCTGGCCAGTGGTCGCGTCTAGCACCAGCAAAGTTTCGGTTACCTTTGCGCCTCGTTCCATTACGCGACGGATTTTTCCGAGCTCATCCATCAAGGACGACTTATTGTGCAAACGTCCAGCGGTATCCACCAAAACTACGTCAGCTTGATGTTCAACGCCGGCTTTAACTGCGTCGAAAGCGACAGCCGCAGGATCAGCTCCTTCGCGATCGGAACGAACTACTTCCACGCCCACGCGTTCGCCCCAAGTTTGAAGCTGGTCGGCAGCAGCCGCCCGGAAGGTGTCAGCAGCACCCAAAATCACTTGGTCGCCCTCGGCCACCAAAATACGGGCAATCTTGCCTACCGAGGTCGTTTTCCCAACTCCGTTGACACCCACTACTAACACTGCAGCCGGTAGTTTTTGACCGTTTTCGTCCTGACCACCATCGAGGTTTAGCTCTCGTGGCTGATCGATCTCAACTAGCTGCAGAAGTTCACGTTTCAAAACCGCTTTAATGGTGGCCTCATCAGCTTTACCATTAACCTGCAATTCGGTACGTAAAGCCTCCATAATTTGATCTGTTGCTGCTAGGCCAAGGTCTGCACTCAAAAGAGTTTCCTCGATCTCTTCCCAGTCGGCGGCATTGAGCTGATCTTTGGAAAGCATCCCTAGTAGGGCTTGACCAAGGGCACCAGAGCGAGCCAAGCGAGCACGCAAACGGGTCATGCGAGAGGCAACTGCTTCCGGCTTCTCGAACTGATCTAGCGTCGGAGCACCGAGCGGTTTAGTCTCATCTTCTCCCGCCTCAGGCTCATGGGCCAATATCTCTGCTTCTTCGCTCGAAGCAGGACTCTGACTCGAGGTTAACTCATCTGTTTTGTCCTCTTCAGAGCGGAAATTGCGGAACCCAAAGAAGCCAGCAATGGCAGCCAACACCACTGCGAGGGAGCCCCAGACTTCCGGCAGGTAGAGGTAGTCAAGTAGAGTTTGCATAAATAAATCAGTCCAGTGTTATGAGGTTTAGTGAGCGTTATCGGCAATAAAGATTGCTCAGTTAGCTAGTTCAGGGAACCAAATCGAGATTTCACGAGCTGCAGACTCTAGTGAGTCAGAGCCATGAACCAAGTTTTCAATTGGGCCATCTAGCGGATTAAGAGCCAAGTCCCCCCGAATGGTGCCGGGGGCAGCTTGAGCTGGCATGGTTGCACCCATCATTGTACGAACTACACTCTGTGCCTGCACTCCCCCAATCACAAGGGCGCAGATCGGTCCACGAGACATGTATTCTTCCATTTCTGGATAGAAATCTTTAGTTACATGCTCCGCGTAATGAGCCCGCAACTGTTCAGCAGAAGCTTGCAAGAGTTTCAAAGCCACAATATCGAGACCACGCTGTTCAAAACGGGAAATAATCTGACCGATGGTCTTACGTTCGACCCCATCAGGTTTGATAAGTAGCAGAGTTTTCTCATAATCGTTTTTCATGACTTTTCTCCAAATTTATGCTGATTCGAGGCCGACAAACTTCGCCATACCACGGCGTCCCAAGGCAGTGCGAATGATTCCCACAACTAAGAAGTAAATGCCTGATAGCCACCAAATGATTTGTAACCAAAGTGGCTGATCATTCACCACAACAAGTAACCAAGTTGTAGAAACGAGCCAACAAATAGC
This sequence comes from Boudabousia tangfeifanii, assembly GCF_001856685.1. Lineage (GTDB taxonomy): Bacteria > Actinomycetota > Actinomycetes > Actinomycetales > Actinomycetaceae > Boudabousia > Boudabousia tangfeifanii. The sequence goes on along the minus strand of NZ_CP017812.1, from coordinate 953,315 downwards.
GGCCACAATGTTTACTGGCATAAGCGCTCGCACGCGTAAGGGGTGCACAAACGTAAGCCGGCTAAGGGTCAATGCTGCAATAATCAGGGTGGCAATAACGTTAAATACGGGACCGGTTCCCAAAATAATGAAATATATCGCTACGATATTCCAAGCTGCTGGGAAGCCTACGAAATAGTTATCTTCGGCTTTCATACCCTTATTGGCGTAACAGAACATCGAAGAGGCCACAATTACAATGGTCATTATCGCCGCTAACGGTTTCGGGCCAAGTGGAATGTAGAGATACATAAAGATGGCCGGAATAAATGTCCAAGTTAAATAGTCCACGATGTCATCGAGGATAACTCCATCAAACCATGGCACCACTTCAGAAACCCGGCAACGACGGGCAAAAGTACCATCGATCGCATCAACAATCAGAGCGATCCCAAGCCAGACCCACATCCAACCAGTACGGCCTTCAAATAACGCTAGCAAGGCAAATACTGCCCACATGACACCAGTCATGGTAAAGGCATGAACCGACCATGCTTTCACCCGTTGAGCAAGGGTAAATGGGCGTCCTGAGTGAGGGTCTATGATTTGGTTACTCATTGCCGTCCTTTGTTAAACGTTCAACCAACTTTGCTTATTCTACCCCACAAAGTTGTCTTGCTTGTCCCGCCAAAACGACAGAACCGCAAACCAGTACCCCATTAGCGGTTAAGGAACTGCCCACTTCTTGGCTAAGAGCAGTCGCCTTATCTAGGGCATCTGGGAGGTTTTGGGCAACATGTACCCGATCTTCGCCAAAGACGTCAACAGCTAAATCCTGTAATTCCTCTAGCGGCATGGCTCTAGGCGAGTCCATGGGAGTTAGGACAATCTGATCAAGTAATGGTTCTAACTCGCCTAAGATACCTTCCACATTTTTATCAGCCATAGCCGCAAAAACACCATAAACTCGTTCAAAAGCAAAAGCTTCGTCGATGGCACGACGCAGTACCTGGGCACCCCCAACGTTATGAGCGGCATCAACCAGTACGGTTGGAGAGCCTTTAACCACCTCTAGTCGCCCTGGCGAAGTAGCTTTAGCAAAGCCTGCCTCAACCACTTCTGCCGGTAGTGCTCCCCCGCCAAAGAAGGCTTCAACCGCGCCTAGAGCTAACAACGCATTTTCGGCTTGGTGCCGCCCGAATAGGGGTAAGGCAATATCGGTGTAAGTGGCAGCTTGAGTTTGCAAAGTTAGCATCTGTCCCCCGACACCTAATTGCCGGTCAACCACGCGCATCTCGACCCCAGCGTGACGCACCGAAGCATCCATCTGGGTAGCTTTGGCCAGAATAATTTCTGCTACTTCTGGCACCTGCTCAGCCATTACTACCGTGGCATGGGGCTTGATAATCCCCGACTTTTCCTCAGCAATCTCTGCCAAAGTTGCCCCCAACCACTTTTCATGGTCAAGGCTAATTGGGGTAAACACAGAAACTGGAGCTGAAATCACGTTTGTTGCATCCCAAGTTCCTCCCATCCCAACTTCAATCACTGCGACATCAACCGGGGCCGCTGCAAAAGCGGCAAATGCCATCACCGTGAATACTTCGAAGAAGCTCATTTGGACGCCGCCGGTCTTTTCCGAGTGGGCATCTACCATTTGAATAAATGGTTCGATGTCTTCCCAAGCGGAGATAAATGCTGCTTGACTGATGGGCTGTCCACCAATAGAGATTCGCTCGCGGACATTACTCAAGTGGGGGCTGGTGAAACGACCTACGGTAAGGTCTCTGGCACTGATTAGGGAATCAATCATACGAGAAGTAGAAGTTTTACCGTTGGTTCCAGTCAGATGAATACAAGGATAGTTTTGTTGTGGATTACCCATTAAATCCAGAGCCATCTCAACCCGTTCCAAGCTAGGCTGTACCTTGTGTTCGGGGGCACGGGCAATGATCGATTGATATATTTCTTCGACTCGTAAGGCCATTTCCCGTTCTTTGGCGTTATCGTAAAGACGCGAGTTTTGGTTTGCCGAGGACGGTTTGCTTTGGGGTAAGTTCTCTACGGATTCAAGTTCAGCCTGAAAACTAGCTACTGAGGAATCGTCGGAGAACAACTCGGTCAATCCATCTGCCGGCACTTCAAATGGCTGTAACAAATCCGCTTCAGTAAGGTCAAAGTCCTCACTATGCTTAACATTTTCCTCAAGTTCTGCCTCAAAATCGGACAGGTCTTGGGTGTTGTTCTGGTCAGTCATTTTTTCTCCTGCAGTGGCAGCTTTTCGAACCAACGATTGTTGTGTCTAAGATTCAGTTTAACCGGAAAATAAAAAAGCTGGGGCAAGGCTGCAAAGCCTTGCCCCAGCAGTGAAACTTATTCGTTCCAAACCACGATTTCGGCGGCTGGTTCTCCGTCTTCTACCTTAACTTCACAGACCTTAGCAAGAGTTTCTTGCGAGATCATCTCAAGGTAGTCGGAAACTTGCTCCGCAATCTGTTGAGGCAGTAGCAAGCACAGTTTAATCCGATCCGAGACATGCAAATCCTGAGCTTTACGCTGATCTTGCACCATACGGATCAGATCACGTGCCACGCCCTCGGCCTCGAGTTCAGCATCCAAAGCGGTATCTAGTACCACGAAGGAACCTGAAGCCAAAACTGTCGCGACTTCTCCTTCGGCAGCGCTAACTACCGTGGAAAGCTCATACTGGCCAGGTTCGAGGCGAACTGGCTGCTCGTCTACCTGCACTTCGTCAAAGACCACTTGCTCTCCATCAAGGTGCCATGCACCCGACTTCTGAGCGGCAAACAAAGCTGAAGTGTAACGCTTAATCGCTGCTGGGAACTCACGTGGCTGCAAGCTTAGTTGCTGACTTACCTCGTAGCCCGATTCAGCCGGCGAAATTGCCTGGACTTCCTTAACATTGATTTCACTGCGAATGAGATCGCTAAATGGCAACAGTTCACTTGCTCGCGAAGAAACTACTGTCAAACGGCGTAGTGGCTGACGAACACGAAGCTTGTTTGCCTTACGTAGTGAGTGGGCAGCAGAAACAACTTCCCGAGTTTCTTCCATGGTGGCAACCAAGGACTCGTTAGCAAGCGTGTCAGGCATGGTCGGCCAATCGGTTAAGTGCACGGAACGACCACCGGTTAGACCACGCCAAATTTCTTCGCTCAACAAAGGCAAAAGTGGTGCAGACAAACGAGTAAAGGTTTCCAGCACGGTGTAAAGAGTGTCGAAGGCCTTTTCGTCCTCGTTCCAGAAACGGTCACGCGAGTTACGCACGTACCAGTTAGTGAGCATATCCAAGAAAGCACGAATTCGAGCGGCAGCATCGGTGATGGCGTACGCATCGAGATCGATGGTAACCTCTGCTACCAAATCGCGAGTACGTGCAAGAAGGTATCGATCCATCACGTCTAGTTCGGCAATCTTTGCTTCATTATCAAGCGGCAAAAGCTTCGCATCGTAGCCCTCACCCTTATTGGCAGTACCGGAGTAAAGGGTGAAGAAGTAGTAGGTGTTCCACAAAGGCAGTAGCACCTGACGCACAGTGTCGCGAATGCCTTCTTCGGTCACAATCAGGTTGCCACCACGGACTACTGGCGATGACATGAGGAACCAACGCATTGCGTCCGAACCATACTTGTCGAAGACCTCGTTAACGTCTGGGTAGTTACGCAATGACTTCGACATCTTAAGGCCATCGTCACCGAGGACGATACCGTGAGAAACACAGTTGCGGAAAGCTGGACGATCGAAAAGCGCAGTGGCCAAAACGTGCAGCGTGTAGAACCAACCGCGAGTCTGACCGATGTACTCTACGATAAAGTCGCCTGGGTAGTGCGATTCAAACCATTCCTGGTTTTCGAATGGGTAGTGAACCTGCGCGAATGGCATAGAGCCTGATTCAAACCAGCAATCCAATACGTCAGGAATACGACGCATCATCGACTTACCGGTGGGATCATCTGGGTTTGGCCGAACGAGGGTGTCAATGAATGGACGGTGCAAGTCCTTTACCTCGACACCAAAATCTGCCTCCAGCTCTGCGAAAGAGCCGTAGACGTCAGTACGCGGATACTGCGGATCATCACTCACCCAAACTGGGATCGGAGCACCCCAGAAACGGTTTCGTGAGATTGACCAGTCGCGAGCGCCTTCGAGCCACTTACCAAACTGGCCATCACGCAAGTGAGCTGGAGTCCATTCAATCTCCTGGTTCAATTCCACCATTCGATCGCGGATCTTAGTGACAGCGACGAACCATGAAGAGACAGCACGGTAGATCAGCGGGCGACGGCAACGCCAGCAGTGAGGGTAAGAGTGAACATAAGACTTCTGCTGTACCAGCACCGGACGTTCAGCCTTAGCACGATCGGCCAATGGGCCAGAACCATCACGCAAATCTCGAATAATAGGTTTATTAGCTTCGAAGACCTGCTGACCTTGATAATCTGCTACCTCTGCAGAGAACAAGCCAGCTTCGTCAACTGGAAGGAACACGTCACGGATGCCTTTTTCAAAGCAGACATTCATATCGTCTTCACCGAAAGCTGGTGCCATGTGCACCAGACCGGTACCAGAATCAGCGGTAACATAATCTGCCGCCACAACGGTCCAAATGGCGTGGTTTTCAGCCTGCGGATCAGATTCTTTTTCGCCACGAGCTGTCAGACTGTCATATCCGGTGGCTTTTAAGAAACGGTCCACAAAGTAGGTGAACATTGGCTGGTAGGTTAAACCGACTAAATCGGCACCCTTAACTTCCTCAACCACTTCATATTCTTCGCCAAGTTCCTTGGCGTAAGCACCTAGCAGGTCCTTTGCCAGGATGACGGTTTCACCCGCAAGTTCGCCCTCGGTTGGGCGCACGCGCACGTAAGTGAATTCTGGATTGACAGCCACCGCCTGGTTCGAAGGTAAGGTCCATGGAGTGGTGGTCCAGATGAGGGCTAGATCGCCATCGGCACCGTTCTTGCCTTGGAGGCGCAAACCAACGGTGACGGTATTATCTTGACGATCTTGATAAACATCGTCATCCATCTTAAGTTCGTGGTTGGAAAGAGGCGTCTGGTCCTTCCAGCAGTACGGAAGCACACGATAGCCCTGATAGGCCAGCCCCTTATCATAGAGTTGTTTGAAAGCCCAGATAACAGATTCCATGAAGGTGGGATCTAGAGTTTTGTAGTCGTTGTCAAAGTCAACCCAACGTGCCTGACGATTGATGTAGTTCTGCCATTCATCAGTGAACTTAAGAACTGAGGTGCGGCAAACATCGTTGAATTTGCCGATGCCAACGCCACCTTCACACTCGATATCATCTTTACCGTTAATCCCGAGGATACGTTCAGCCTCTAGTTCCGCTGGCAAGCCATGGGTGTCCCAGCCGAAACGGCGTTCAACCCGCTTGCCACGCTGAGTTTGGTAGCGTCCGACTAGGTCCTTAACGTAACCGGTCAGCAAGTGCCCGTAGTGTGGCAAACCGTTGGCAAAGGGAGGACCATCATAGAAGACGAATTCATTGGAACCATCTTTACCAGCTGGGCGAGCTTCTACCGAAGCTACGAAGGTATTGTCTTGTTCCCAGAACTTGAGAGTCTCGGTTTCCATCTGCGGAAAGCTTGGAGACAAAGGCAGAGCCTCATCACGATGCTTTGGGTAGTATCCCCCGCGAGCATTATTTTCTGATTGAGCAGTCATTAACCGGTCCTTGTCGTACTTAAACTGACCGAGGACGACAAACACTGTCGTGTTTGGCGCGGTACCACCCCGCTTGCAATGTCTAGCATTGCCGCTCAATACTGCTATTTCGGGCTTACCCGTCCGGTTCTACTAAAACCTAAGTTTGTTCTTCCGGAAGCTCCCCGGTGATACCTTGCGAAGCAAGCCGGATCATAGCACTAATAAGTCTAACGATAACTAGTGACTAGTCAACCCTAACAGCACACTAGTGCAAGTAAAATTCCTCACTACTAATGCCGCTCATTACCTACCGAAACTTTTCAAATTAGAAAAATAGTCTCTAGCCATAGGTAACGAAAGACTGAAACCAGTATCCCCAGCCCAGCCAAAAATCTTTAGCCCGGGCCATAAACTCACGTACCTGACGTTTCTTTGCCCCCGGAAGCGGTAACTCCGGCTTAGGATAAACCCCATAAGTTTCCAAATGATAGGACCGTCCAAGCCAGACCGCCCTCGGCACGTGGAACTGATTCGTGACGATGACTAAACATCGACTGTTAAAATCTCGCGCTACATTTCTTAAAGTTTCCGAGGTGGAGTACCCTTCAGGATCTTGAAACACTTTTTTCCTCGGAACGCCCTTACTGATCGCATAATCGCGCATCACTTTCGGCTCGTTTGCATGGTCCCAAGTAGCATCCCCGCTCATAATCAAACGAGCATCTGGACGTTTTTTCCACAATGCGATCGCCGTATCCAAACGCTGCCGAAGAATCCGACTAGGTTCCCCTGGACGATAAACGGCTGCGCCCAACACCACAATGTCTGAAATAGCCGTACCATCTTCGCAAGTCTTAGGAGCCACCGACCCACGAGAATCAGGGTAAGAATAAGCCACTGTCAATGAACTGACACAAAATCCAATCGTCGCCGAAAGAAATACGGCTATTGCGAGCATAGGATAACGCCACCAGCCTCGCCGAGAATCTTTTGATTCTTGCGAGGCTGGTGGGATCAAATCTGGATAATTTTCCGGGTTATTCACCAAGCGCCGGCAACCAAGTAACGCTAGTCGAGTAGGCTTTCGTCTCTTGCGGCGAAAGTCTGACATATTCTGCACATTCACTACGGTTGAAGGCGTCAGTCATGAATTCACAAGGCTCAATAGCCACCGATTGGGCGGTACGATTCTTCACATGATCACCGGTATAAACATGGAAGATACCGACGCCATTACCACTGCGAAGACCGTGGTAATCAAAACGAAGACGGTAATCTGGGTTCACCAAGTAAGCGCTCTGACCAGTTAGATCAGTGAAGCCGTCATCGGTACCAGTTGGCGCAGACAAAACAACTTCCCCCAGCAATGGGTCGAAGGCATCTGGCCCGGCCAACGGAATCATCTTGTCGTCGGTCAAAATCTGCGCTTGTGCTGGTAAGACAACCTGCCAGTCAGTTTCTGGGTGGAAGAAGTACGGGTGCCAGCCAAGTCCAACCGGAGCGTCTTTTTCTCCCAGGTTCGTGCAGTCAAACTCAACCTTTAGTTCTGGCCCAGCCAAAGTGTAGCGAACCTGCAACTGCAAGTGGAAAGGATAGCTTTCTTGGGGCAGCACTTCCGTTTCGAGTAGCACAGTGTCAGCTTCCAATTCCACGATTTTAAAGCCGTGGTCGGCTACCAACCCATGAAGAGCTTCACGGATCCCGTTTTCGCTTGGTCCGAGGTCGTAAGTTTCGCCGTCCCAAGTGTAGGTAGCCTGGCGAATACGGTTAGACCAAGGAGCCAAAACGCCCGAGCGGAAGCCGTCCTTAGCAAGTAGCTCATTCTGATTTTGATACCCGTCAAGTAAGTCAACGCGCTCGCCATTTTCAATCCGATACCAGCTAGTTAGGATGCCTCCACGGGTGGTTCCAGCAGCGTGAAAATCATCGCTGGCAATTTCCCAGTCCACGATGGAGGGGGCGAAAGAAGAACTATGCATTCCCATTAGGATGCCTCATTTCTTGATAACAATATTGACGATTCGGGGAGCTCTAACAATGGTTTTCAACACTTGCGAGTCTCCGATTGCTTTCACCACGGAGGGATCAGCTTTAGCTGCGGCTTCTAGGTCCTCTGCCGAGATCTCTGGATCAACTTCCAGTCGACTCTTTACCTTACCGTTGATCTGTACGACACAGGTAACGGCCTCGGCCTTAAGCAGTTCCGGGTTGGTGACCACTGGGAATGGGTGGTGGACCAAAGATTCTTCATGTCCAAGCACCTCCCAGAGTTCTTCTGCCACGTGTGGCGCGACTGGTGCTGCCATGAGCACTAGAGGTTCAACCGCTTCACGAGGCACTTGCTCGAGTGAAGTGAGGTGATTATTGAGCACAATCATCTTGGCAATTGCGGTGTTGACTCGCATATTGTCATACTCTTCGGTCACTTCAGCAATGGTACGAGCTACTAGCCGAGCAGTCTTGTCGTCCATCTTGGTATCGGTGACAGTGAGTTCACCACTTTGTTCATCGCGCACATTTCGCCACAAACGCTGAAGGAAGCGCAACGAACCAACTGCAGCTCGAGTCTCCCAAGGACGCGACATATCTAGTGGCCCCATGCTCATTTCGTAGACGCGGAAGGTATCGGCACCGAACTCGTCGCACATTTCATCTGGGGTCACCATATTCTTAAGCGACTTGCCCATCTTGCCATATTCGCGGTTTACCGGCTGGTCTTGCCAAGTGAAACCGGTTTGCTCGTCGCCTTCTACTTCGTCAGCTGGGACGTATTGTCCGCGACTATCAGTGTAGGCATAAGCCTGTACGTAGCCCTGGTTGAAGAGTTTGTGGAAAGGTTCCGCACTTTGAAGGTGACCGAGGTCGAAGAGAACCTTGTGCCAGAAGCGAGCGTATAGCAAGTGCAAGACGGCGTGCTCTACCCCACCGACGTAAAGGTCGGCGCCGCCGCCACCGCCGGGGGTCTTGGCCCCCAACCAGTAGGCTTCATTTTCAGGATCAATGAATTGCTCTTGATTGTGTGGATCTGCGTACCGTAGTTCGTACCAGCAGGAGCCAGCCCATTGCGGCATGGTATTGGTGTCGCGGGTGTAAGTCTTTACCCCATCGCCGAGGTCGAGTTCAACCTTGACCCAATCCTGGACCCGCCCCAAGGGAGCTTCTGGTTCAGTATTGGCATCTTCTGGGTCAAAAGCGCGTGGTTTGAAGTCTTCCATGGGAGGAAGTTCTACCGGCAACATCGATTCTGGTAGTGCATGTGCCTGCCCATTTTCGTCGTAAACAATGGGGAATGGTTCACCCCAGTAGCGCTGACGCGAGAACAACCAGTCACGCAAACGATAGGTGGTGGCTCCCTCACCGAGGTTTTCGGCCTCGATAAATTCGATCATCTTGGCCTTAGCTGCTGCTTTGTCTAGTCCGTTTAGATCGATCTTGTCGTTAGCGGAGTTGATTACCAGGCCGTCTTCCATCCACGCGGTTTGGCGATCGAAATCTGCCGGTACTTCGATGGTGTAGATAACGTCAATGTCGTACTTCGTTGCGAAATCGAAGTCACGCTGATCATGCGCGGGCACCGCCATAATGGCGCCGGTCCCGTAGCCCATCATGACGTAATCACCGGTGAACACAGGAATCTCGGTGCCAGTGATCGGGTTGGTGGCAAACAGACCAGTGAAGACCCCAGTCTTTTCCTTATCGTCAGCTTTACGATCAAGTTCGGATTTCGCGGCAGCTTGCTTTTGGTAAGCTTCAACGGCTTCTCGTGGAGAGGCGAAATCGCCAGTCCAGGCTGCTTTAGTTCCTTCTGGCCACTGAGCAGGAAGCGATTCTAGGTCGGCAATCAGGTCATGCTCTGGGGCCACTACGGTGAAAGTGGCGCCAAAGAGAGTGTCGGGTCGGGTGGTGTAAACCTCGAGCTTGGCATCCCCAACGGTGAACTTAACATTGGCACCCTGTGAACGCCCAATCCAGTTACGCTGCATTGAGGAAACTTTTTCTGGCCAATCGAGCAAGTCCAAGTCTTCGATCAAACGATCTGCGTAGTCGGTGATACGCATCATCCACTGGCGCAACTTAGCTGGGAAAACTGGGTAGTTTCCACGCTCGGAGCGTCCTTCATTGGTAACTTCCTCATTGGCGAGGACGGTTCCTAGCCCAGGGCACCAGTTGACTCGAGCGTAAGTGTTGTAGGCGAGCCGGTATTCAGCAAGCACGTCGGCTTTTTCTTTATCCGATAGGTCTGCCCATTTACGATTATCTGGCAGCTGTTTTTCACCCTTTTCGAACAGCTCAACGAGTTCGCTAATGGGGCGAGCGCGACCAGTGCCCTTACCGCTACGGGCAGGGGCCTGTGGGTCATACCAGGCGTTATAAACTTGTAGGAAGACCCATTGGGTCCACTTTACGTATTCAGTATCGGTCGTAGAGAAGGTACGACGACGATCATGACCAAGGCCAATGCGCTTTAGCTGGCGCTCCATATTCGCAATGTTTTGTTCGGTCGTAATCTGTGGGTGCTGCCCTGTTTGTACGGCATATTGCTCTGCCGGCAAGCCGAAAGCGTCGTAGGACATTGTGTGAAGCACGTTTTTTCCAGCCATGCGCTGGTAACGGCCTACTACGTCAGTAGCGATGTAACCGAGGGGGTGTCCGACGTGCAAACCTTTACCCGAGGGGTAAGGGAACATGTCTAGCAAGAAGAAACGCTCTTTTTCCGCTCCTGGCCCGGCCAAATCACCGACCGGATTATCAGCATTAAAACTGCCAAGTTCTTCCCATTTTGCTTGCCATTTGGCTTCAATTTCTGCCGCACGAGCAGCGTCATAACGGTAAGGAACGGGATTCTGAGTGGTATCCATAGTCATTCTTCTCCAACACTAAACGATTCGCCTAGTAGTTTAGCGCAGTACCGACACTTTTGACGCATCTCCTCGGTCGATTTGGGGAAAGCTTCGTTTGGCTACTCGCGAATCAGGAAAAATCATGCTTTAAGCCCCACAATAGTGGTATGAGTACTATTTTTGAAAAAATTATTGCTGGTGAGATTCCAGGAAACTTTGTTTGGGCTGACGATGATTGCGTTGCAATCATGGATATTGCCCCGGTTCAACCAGGACATGTGATGGTAATTCCACGCAAACCTGTCGACCACTTCTACGATGTGGAGCCCCAGCTTGCGGCCACGGCGTTCCAAACCAGTCAAAAAATCGCCAAAGTCATGGCCTCAACTTTTGACTGCACTCGAGTAGGGCTAATGATTATGGGATACGGAGTACCTCATACTCATCTTCATTTGGTGCCCATCAACAGTGAGAAGGACCTAATCCCAGATCCTTCTCGCACCAATCCCTCCCCCGAAGAGCTAGCGAAAAAGGCTACCGAGCTTCGTGCCGCACTACGCGTCGCAGGGTACGAAACTGAGGTGACACAAGCCGAACAACTTCTGGGCTAATCGACGGTAAATAGTTTGGGCTGGTCGAGGACGTCCTCGACCAGCCCAAACTATTAGCAAAAGTCAGCCAAATAAGCGGGTACCTAAACCAGCAAAAATAATGATGGCCAACAAAATGTACATCACGACTAGGAAACCCCACCAATCGCGCACCAAAGAACGCCCGAGCCAACGAAGACCAGGGAACTGTGCACGAGCAGCACGCCCCACAATAATGACAAATAGCGGTAGCATTACCGCCCAAACTACCAAGCACCATGGGCAAAGAGCCTTGAAGGTAAAGACGCTAATCCAGGCAAACCAGTAAACGAAGAGCAAAGCTGCGGTAGCACAAACGCTCATTGCCACCCAGAACCAAGTTGGAAGTTTAACTTTTGAAAGTAGCAGCACCATCACAACTGAAAGAGCGCTAAAGGCAATTAGCCCAATAATCGCATTTGGCATACCTAAAACATGGGACTGCCAAGAGTCCATCGAGGCTCCACAAGAAATCCAAGCGCTAAGATCGCAGCCGAGAGCCTGATCTGGGTGAGCCGCATGCTCCAAAGTAGCAAGTACTAGTTTGAGGGAAGCCCCAAGGCCCGCTAAAGAAAGCAGAACCGCGAAGATCGCTGGAATGAAATCTAGTCCCCCAGCAACTTCATGTTCCGAGGGCGCCCAACGTTTAGCTGATTCGGCAGCGATTTCCTTATCGGAGAGCTGCGAGAGTACATCGGACTTTTCGTCCTTCGTTTCTTTTTTAGCAGCTACAGGCTGCTTTGTGCTAACGCCCTCCCCTGCAGTTCTTGCCCCATCACTACTGGGAGTAGTCTGCTTATTTACGGGTGCCTCAAAATGGGTAGCTTCACGGCTTGTCTCTGAAGTTTTTGGCTCCAACGACTGAGTCGAATCGACAGGTTGGCTGGCTTTGGGATCCTTAGGATCTCGGAATTCATTCACTTGTTTCTCCTTGAAATATGCTAGAAAAAAACTCTAGCGCGATTACCAATAAATAGCCATAGTTAGCTTTTAAATAGCTGACATCGTTTTTTCTTCATCACTAAGTCAAACAAATCAAATATTTAAACAACCACGTAGATCTCGAATCTTTGCGCGCTAAAGTGAGGGCGCAAAACAGAAAATTAACTCAAAAAATGTGGGGCGCACCTCAAGTCGGCTTTACAATTTGTTTTTAGCGTCAGCAATGAGTATAGTTTCCGTGTTGCTTGCGCCGCAGGGCGTAGCAAAAACCAGCGCCGTTAGCTCAATTGGCAGAGCAGCTGACTCTTAATCAGCGGGTTGGGGGTTCGATTCCCTCACGGCGCACGACCTAACTTTTAGGTTACCTAGCGCCGTTAGCTCAATTGGCAGAGCAGCTGACTCTTAATCAGCGGGTTGGGGGTTCGATTCCCTCACGGCGCACTTTTTATGCCATTTTTAGCAAAAACAGTTAGACTTCTTATCTAACCAAATTCAAATGTTCGGAGGACAAATGGCGAGACGACGACTCACCGATGCAGAACGTGAGTTACTCGATGCAATTGCTGATCGAATCGCTGCTTACCCTCCAGTTGATCCTTCACCAGAAGTAATTCAAGAAGCTGCGCGAATTACAGTTGCAGCACTCAAGACCTCTTCTAAAGCAAATAGTTTAATTGGTCCAGCTTGTTCCACTTCTGAAATCGCCGCTTGGTGGGGAGTATCTCGCCAGGCAATCCATAAGGCAATTTCGCAGCACCGAGTAGTTGCGGTTCAAGACAATCGACGTACTTGGCATTTCCCTACCTGGCAGCTACGAGAAGACCGGAAACCCCTTGCTGGCATTTCTGATTGTTTAGAGATCCTAGACCGTGTCCCCAGAGCGATGGTGGCAGCTTGGTTTATTCGCGACAACAGTAACTTGGACGGGATGAAACCGTCTGAGTGGCTAATCAAGGAAGAGCCGATTGCCCCCTTGCAACTAGCGGCTAAGAAGTTTTTAGCTGCTTACCTCCGAAATTTACGAAATCGCAAAGCCTGACCTTTTTATTTAAGTGGCCGGTAGAACCTGATGGTGCTACCGGCCACTTAAGTCTCTAGCCGTTTTAGTTCACAGCACTAATCGCTGGAGTTTTGTCTACCAAGTTATTTAGACGCCAACTTCCAGCTCGCGCAGTAGTCGATCGACATGACCTTTGGCCTTCACGTTATAGAGAGCGAGCTTAACTCGACCGTCAGGCAAGACTACAACCGTAGAACGAATAGTACCGATAACCGTCTTCCCATAGTTATTCTTCGGCCCCCAGGCGCCATACGATTCCATCACCACGTGAGCAGTATCTGAAGCAAGTACGAACGGTAGCTCATGATTCTTGGCGAACTTTTCTAGTGCCTCAGGCTTATCTGGGCTAATTCCGACTACCTCATAACCGGCTTGGCGTAGACGACCAAGGTTATCCCTGAAATCACATGCTTCAGTGGTGCAGCCAGGAGTTTCTGCCTTTGGGTAAAAATAAATAACTACTCCCTTTTCAGCCTTTTCTCTTAACTCTGCGAGGGAAACCTGACCATCTGCAGTAGGCAGAGTGAAATCGGGAGCGACATCGTCAAGCATTAACATTCCCATTTATTATCTCCATTCTTAGTTGGGTTACTACTATTTTACTGAAGTAACGTGAGCGAGCCCTCGCTTTTTCCACTAGCGTGATTAAGGAATAATCGGTTATATTTTTCTAGTTCATTCCAGAGAACAGAGCTAGATCGAAGGCTTTGAAACAAACTTTTGGTTTCAAGTAGCGTTACACTTCGAAATAGGTTAAACTATCTGGGCGCGCGCGAGTGGCGGAATTGGCAGACGCGCTGGATTTAGGTTCCAGTGTCTTCGGACGTGGGGGTTCAAGTCCCCCCTCGCGCACCGAATAGAATCGGCTTTCTTAGTTTTCTAAGAAAGCCGATTCTTTTATCTTTGACATCAATATATCGAACAGATCGCTGGCAAATTTGTCCTATAACCCCTATCTTGACTACCGCCTGCAACCACTTAACCTTCAACTCTGATTACAGACGCTGATCTAAGCGATGCTTGCGTAAGGGGTTATTCTCGCCTAATAAACGAGATGGGAGGACTTCGCCTCCCATCTCACTATTTACGCTTAAACGCGCTCTCGCCAGGCTTTAGCAATCGTGCTTTGGCCTAAAACGCGACTCTCTTGATAAACCACTAGCGACTGGCCAGCAGCAATGGCGCGCATCCCGACAGTGCCTGGCCGTTCTTCTCCAGTAATCTTTACTTCGAGTCCATTGCCAACCCGTTTAATACGTGCAGCAACTGGCTCACCATGCGCTCTGACCTGAATGGCAACTTCAGTCCCCCACTCACCGTCGACCAATGCCGCATGATCGTCCTCGGCCAACCAAACCAGATCCTCGGTTTGGATTCGATCGACAGTAAGCAACTCAGCAGGCCCGACCACCACTTCATTAGTTTCAGGACGAGTTTCAAGAACATAACGAGGGCGACCATCTGGCGCCGGACGTCCTAAGTTCAACCCTTTACGCTGTCCCACCGTATAAGCAAAATAGCCCTGGTGTTCACCTAATACTTCACCCTCATAACTGACAATATTGCCTGGCTTAGTCCCAAGCTTGCGGCTCAGAAAACCCGCTGTGTCACCATCTGGGATAAAGCAAATATCGTAACTATCTGGCTTATTCGAAACTGTCAGTCCACGATCTGCCGCAGCCTGACGTACTTCAGCCTTAGAGGCCATATGCCCTAGGGGGAACATCACGTGATTGAGATTCTCTCGCCCCATAACTGCCAGCACATAGCTTTGGTCTTTTAGCTTGTCTACTGAACGATGTAGCTCAGGCCCATTCGGTCCAGACAATAACTGCGCATAGTGACCAGTACAAACTGCGTCAAAGCCCAGTGCTAAACCACGCTCAAGTAGTTCCTGGAACTTCACGAACTCGTTACAACGAATACAAGGATTGGGAGTACGCCCAGCGGCATACTCAGAGACAAAATCATCCACCACAGTATCGGTAAACTCACCAGCCAAATCCCAAACGTAGAAGGGAATTCCAAGCATTGCTGCTGCTCTAGCCGCGTCAGTACCGTCCTCGATCGTGCAGCATCCCCGTGAAGAACAACGGGATTGAGCTTTGTTAGAAGATAGTGCCATGTGGACAGCAGTAACCTCATGTCCTGCCTCAACGGCAAAAGCTGCGGCTACAGCAGAATCGACTCCACCCGAAAGGGCCGCTAAAACCTTCATTTTCTCTCCCGTTTATCGAGTCTTTGTGCCGCATCAAGAGCTGGCGGCAAAGCCATTAAGAACTGATCAATATCTGCTTCAGTAGTTTGGTCACCAAAGGAAATTCGCAAAGCTCCCATCGCTTCCTCCTCAGGTAGCCCGATCGCCAGCAGAGTGCTTGATGGACGGGTAACGCCTGCGTGACAAGCTGAGCCGGCAGAAACAGCCACTTGGGACTGATCCATCATCAGCAAAACGATTTCTGGGTGTTTAGTTGGCAACCGAAGATGGACCATGTGTGCAGTAGTTGGAGCATTGGTGGTTAAGCAAACTCGAGAATCTAGTCCTGCTATGAGTCTTTGCCGCAAATCAGCCAGTCGCCTATCCCTTTGTGCATTCTTAGCCGTCGCCAATTCGATTGCCTTAGCCATTGCTCTTGCACCGGCAACATTCTGAGTGCCAGAACGAAGACTACGCTCTTGACCTCCCCCTCGACGATCGGAAACTACTGGAATTTCTCGCTTCAGCAGCAAAGCTCCAACTCCGATTGGACCTCCAAACTTATGAGCAGACAGAGATAGCGCGTCTACTTGCAAGGCATGGAAATCAACCGGAATTTGCCCCACCGCTTGAGCCGCATCAGTATGAACTAAAGCTTCAGGATTGGCACGTTTAACCAGTTCGGTAAGTTCTGCCACCGGCTGGATCGTCCCAAGCTCATTATTAACCATCATGAACGAAGCTAGATCAGCTGGACAAGCCGCTAGTTTTTCAGCTAGATCGGGCAGAGCTACTACCCCACTGGCACTAACGGCGACCGGTATTAAATCAACCTGTGGTCCACCAAGGCCTTCGAGGACGACCTTAACTGCAGGATGCTCTAAGTCTGATGAATAAATCGTCACCTGAGTTGAACTTGATTGAGCCGATTCTAGCGTCGCTGCCTTTTCCAGCTTCGCTCTAGTTGCACCATTTAAGAACAAATTATTTGCTTCGGTGGCACCAGAAGTAAAAAGCACTTCTTGTGCGTCTGCTCCCAAAGCATCTGCCACTCGAGCACGAGCGTCCTCAAGCATTTCTCTAGCAGCCCGACCAGCGCCATGAAGCGCATTCGGATTTCCCGGCTCCTTAGCCAGCCGAGATAAATCTTCATGATAGGAAGCTAAAACCTCGGCTGGCATCGGCGCGGATGCAGCATAATCTAAATAGGCGGTCACGAAAAGAATTAACCTAGTTCTGCTAGGGCTGCCGGAATGATCTCCTGCAGATCACCAATAATGCTCAAATCAGCAATTTGCACGATCGGTGCTTCTTCATCATCCACGATAGCCACGATACGTTCTGCCCCCGCAATGCCACAAGTATGGTGGACAGCGCCAGAGACACCCGCACTAATGTAGAGCTTAGGGGCCACGCTAACTCCTGTCTGACCAATCTGAGCAGTACGAGGCAACCAGCCCTCATCACACACTGTCCGGGTAGCGCCCACAGCCGCCCCTAGTTTTTCCGCTAGGTCGTTGACCGCATCAAGGTCGCCATCTGTCCCGTAACCAGCGCAAACAACTACAGCCGCCTCAGTCAAAGTTGGCCCTTCAGCATGTAGTTCTTCCGAAGAAATCACGCTAATTGCATCGGTTACCGAAGAAAAACGAACGTTCAAAGGTACCACCCCTGGGGTGGCCACCGGCTTCACCTCCGGTGCCTGACCTGCACCAGGACGAACCGCAGCGATGGGCAGACCGCGAGGAATGGTGAAAGTGGTTTCCCATTGACCACCCAAGACGGACTTGTGAGCAACCAGCTGACCATCCTTAACAGCTAGGGCGGTAACATCTGTTGCCGCACCCGATTCGAAATGCGCCCCTAGGATAGAAGCCACTTCTCGCCCTCGATAGTTAGACAAGCAAAGAATCGCTGAAATCGGCGCCGGTGGCTGAATCTCTGTGGCGGCAATAGCACATTCGGCGACCACCGCACTGACTCGAGGGGAACGTCCAGCTAAATCAGGTACAAATACCTTCGAGACGCCGCATTCTCCCAAGGCTCCCATCTGCGGAGAAGGATTTAGTGCTAGCGCCCAGACATCACTATCAGTAAGAGTGCGCGCAACCTTCAAGAGATGCTTAGAAGGCTCAGTCAGAGTAAATCCTTCAGTTTCATTACCGACATGATCGACGATTACCAAAACTGGATTCGCAAATTTCTCACTCATTTTCCAAGCACCTCCGAGATGTAAGCGGCGAGTTCCTTGCCGCCCTGACCAGTGTCATTTACGATCCGTCCAGGTTCTTTCTCAGGAGTTTGGTCCGCAGAAAGCACGTTAGCCCCGGAAGACTGCATACCCACCTGAGAAAGATCAATCTTCGCGTTTACTGCGGCTACCGCCTCCTTGAGCTCAGCTAGATCCCATGTGTCCAATGGTTTCTTGCGAGCTGCCGCCATCGCCTTAAAGTTTGGATAACGCGGATCTGCTACCTGGTCAGTCACCGAGACCACTGCTGGCAGTGGAGCTTGTAACTGATCGTTAAAGGAGTCGGCAACACGTCGAATAGTCACCTTTTGACCGTCAGTGTCAAGTTCCTTTGCTAGGCCCAAGAACGGGCGTCCAAGGTACTTGCCGAGGGCGGCCGGCAACATCGAAGTCATCGAGTCCAGAGAAGCCATACCGGTAATCACCAAGTCAAAAGGCTGTTCCGATTCCTCAGCCAAAATCGCGGCACTCAACACCTTCGCGGTGGCAAAAACATCAGATCCCGCTAGTGCTTCGTCGCTAAGCAGGATTGCTCGATCTGCCCCCATTTGTAGGGCACGCATCAAAGCATCCGAGGCATCTTCGGGCCCCATAGAGAAGGCTACGACTTCTCCCCCATTTTCTTCCACTAGAGAGACCGCAACCTCGATCGCGTTCTCATCTAGTTCATTCAATACGTCATCTTCACCACGTACCAAAGTGCCATCTTCAAGGCGTCTTAAGGACTGCACATCGGGCACGTGCTTTACACAAACAGCAATTCTCATGCCAATACCTTGCCATATATAGGGCGTAAGGGTAAATGCCACGCCGTTTTTTGCTAGCGGTTTCACCGGCCGAAAAACTAAAAGGTGGCATTTAACGGATCAACTTAGGCAATCACACAAGCGCTTTGCCAAGTTGCTCACAAGAGATTAGTAATTTTCTTTGACGGAACGTGCAATAATGGAATTTATGTCTACTGAACCTGCGATTAAGTCTACTAAGCCCAAGGTTTCTTGGTCTGCTTCCAGTGAATATGCCTTAGCCCCCGCCAACTGGAATTATCCATTAGGTGCGACTAAAACCTCCGCAGGTGTAGTTTTCTCATTCTTTTCGCAACATGCCGAGGCCGTCGAAGTTTGCATCGAACGCGCCGCAGGCAGCTGGGATCGTTTCCAGCTTCATGGACCTCACAACGGCATCTGGTGTGGTCTCGTCCCTAACACTGGGGCCGGAACCGTCTATGGTTTTCGCACCTACGGCCCTTGGGATCCTAATCAAGGACACTTATTTAATCCGCAGAAGCTACTACTAGACCCTTATGCTAAAGCTCTTACGGGGCAAATGAAGCTTGGTCCCCAGATCTATGCCCATCAGGTAAATGACGATCTAACTCCTACTGGCTACCCGTTGGTTCGTTCCGAGGTCGACTCCGCTCCTTATGTTCCCAAGGCAGTCGTTTTAGGTGATTCCTTCCCACTCGCCGCCCGTCCCAACGTACCTTGGGAAAAGACGGTCATTTACGAAATGCATGTTAAGGGCTTTTCTGCTCTCAATCATCAACTTCCGCCCGAGCTTAGAGGCACTTATGCGGGGCTCGCTCATGACACTAGTCTGCGCTATCTTCGCGATTTAGGGGTCACTTCGATTGAGCTTCTACCAATTCATGCCAAGTGCGATGAGACCTTCCTCCAAGAACGTGGGCTAACTAATTACTGGGGATACTCCACCCTAGGTTATTTCACTCCGGAGCCTTCGTATGCCACTGCAGCAGCTCAGGCGGCTGGTCCTCAGGCAGTAATTGACGAATTCCGCGGAATGGTCTCACGCATCCATGAAGCTGGCTTAGAAGTTATCTTGGACGTGGTCTACAACCACACCTGTGAAGGTTCGGCTATCGGTCCATCATTGTCTTGGCGAGGCGCCGATAATGCTGCCTACTATCTGTCAGTTCCGGAAGATCGCGGGACATTAGCTGATGTCACAGGCTGCGGTAATTCACTTGATTTCACTCATCCAAGAGTCGTCCAGATGACACTGGATTCTTTGCGCTATTGGGTAGAAGAAATGGGTGTTGACGGGTTCCGCTTTGACCTCGGAGTTACTTTGGCTCGAGCTCATGGTGCTTTCAACCGACAGCATCCATTCTTGGTGGCCGCAGCCGCCGATCCAGTTCTTTCTCAGGTCAAACTGATTATGGAGCCGTGGGATATTGGCTTTGACGGCTGGCACACCGGGGATTTTCCAGTACCTTTTGCAGCTTGGAATGACCGTTTCCGTGGCTCAATGCGTGACTTTTGGGTCGCGAATGCCAAAGATCTGGCTCATGGAAATAACCAGATTGCAGGTCAATCGGAACTTGCTACCCGCTTAGCAGGAAGTGCCGATGTCTTCTACCACGATCCTAATGGCGTAATCCGCACTCCCCTGGCGGGCATTAACTTTATTACCGCGCACGACGGTTTCACTATGGCCGATTTGGTCAGTTACGACCATAAGCACAACAGTGCTAACCAGGAAGATAATCGTGATGGTAGCGATGATAACCGTAGTTGGAACCATGGTGCCGAAGGATCCCTATCCGACCTCGGCCCGAATCCTTCCACTGTTGCTGAATCTGGCCTGGTGGATGTAATTCTGCCGGCACGTGAGAGGACTATTCGCAATCTTTTCGCCATGCTCTTACTTTCTGCCGGGGTACCAATGATTACTGCCGGCGACGAGTTTGCTCGTACTCAACATGGCAATAACAATGCTTACTGCCAAGACAACGAGATCTCTTGGATAGACTGGGCGATTAGCCCATGGCAGGTTAACCTACGCGAAATGGTTCGTTACCTTCTGCGCCTACGCGAAAAATATGAAGTAATGCGACCCAATTACTTCGCCTCCGGTCAAGCATTAACTGACCATGCTAAACATCCCGACTTGGACTGGTTTGACAAAGAAGGCCGCCATCTAGAGCCAACCACTTGGAATGATCCTCGAGCTCGGGTACTCCAAATGCATCGTTGTGGTGGTACTGGGCATGATTTATTGTTGGTTATCAACGGAACCCTAAACCCCGAACAAGTTAAGCTGGCCGCTGGGCGAGAGCACACCTATCGCCTAGTTTGGGACTCAACTTGGCAGCATCCTCACGATGGTGGTTT
The DNA here is from genome assembly GCF_001856685.1 of Boudabousia tangfeifanii. Lineage (GTDB taxonomy): Bacteria > Actinomycetota > Actinomycetes > Actinomycetales > Actinomycetaceae > Boudabousia > Boudabousia tangfeifanii. The sequence continues at coordinate 932,594 of NZ_CP017812.1, read as the reverse complement.
TAACGCTGATGGTTCCATCTCTGGTCCCGTCCTCGAAGTGCAAAGACTAGAAGAGTTCTCCCTTGAACCCTTGTCACTAGCCGTATTTTTGTCCTAGCTTTGGGGATCTTTTAGCATTCTCAAAGCCGCATCGATTTCTATTTAAGGTTAAACTAACAGGCATGACTACTGCAGATACACTCAGCGAAGCAACCTCTGACGCGTCACTGGCTCGCAGCGTTGCTCGTTCTCAAGAAATTGAAGAACAGATTAAAACCAATCCAGAAAAGTTCCGAGTTCTAACCGGTGACCGCCCCACCGGCAATTTGCATTTGGGACACTATCTGGGAACTTTGCGTAACCGTGTCCGCCTGCAAGATCAGGGCGTTGACACTTGGGTAATCATCGCTGACTATCAGGTGATTACCGACCGTGATGGGGTTGGCCCGATTCGTGAGCGGGTCCTTTCTCTCGTCACTGATTACCTCGCTTGTGGGATTGATCCCGAAAAGTCCACTATCTTTACTCACTCGGCTATCCCAGCTCTGAACCAGCTGATGTTGCCGTTCCTTTCCTTGGTGACTGAGAGTGAACTTCACCGTAATCCCACGGTAAAGGCTGAACTGGAAGCCACTGGCGGCCGTGCCATGAGCGGTCTTTTGTTGACCTACCCAGTGCACCAAGCTGCAGACATCCTGTTCTGCGACGCTAACTTGGTGCCTGCTGGTAAGGATCAGCTCCCTCACATCGAGCAGACTCGTTTGATTGCGAACCGCTTCGACAAGCGTTATGGTCGCGGTGAGCTTTCGCATCCAGTATTCCGTCGTCCTGATGCCCTACTTTCTCAAGTACAGAACCTTTTGGGCACGGATGGCCAGAAGATGTCTAAGTCGCGTGGCAATACCATTGAACTTGGAATGACAGCCGACCAGACAGCCAAGATGCTCAAGCGGGCAGTGACTGACTCCGAACGTCTGATCACTTTCGATCCGGTAAATCGCCCAGAAGTTGCCAACCTGCTTCTCATGGCCTCAGAAGCCACTGGCCAAGCACCTGCTGAAATCGCTGACCAGATTGGTGATAAGGGCGCCGGCGCCTTGAAGGCTTTGGTCATTGACGCAGTTAATGGCATGCTCGAGCCAATTCGTGCCCGCCGTACGGAACTGGCCCAGGATGAGGCTTACTTGCGTTCGATTCTAGCTGCCGGTAATGAAAAGGCTAACGCCCAAGCTGACGAAAAGTTAGCTCAGGTGCGACAGGCCATGAAGATGGTTTACTAGGCCTTAGAGCTTATTTTTAGCGGTGTTAAGGGGTTTTCTCCCCTTAACACCGCTTTTTAGTGTCGTGGCACACGCTTTGGTCACACATATCTCGCTTTTTCTGGTTATCCTTAAAGGGTGAAAAAGAAGCAGCCTAAAATCAAATTGCCTCGTCTATCGCCTAGCAAGGACGCTAGATCAACAGTTAGTGAGGAGAGTACGGTGAAAAAGACCCCAACTTCAGCCCCTCAGGGCGCAAACAAAACCACGGGAGCTTCTGCCAAGTCGTCAAATAGCCCGAAGGAAGCGCCACTCGAATCGACGCCCTCGTCTTTGGCAACTAAGACTACTGCCCCCTGGGTGTTCCCTGAGCCAACCCCAATCAGTCGTATTCCAGTGACGGAAGTATTTCCCCAAATTGAGGATGGTTCCTGGCCCGCCAAGGCCGTAGAAGGAGAAGCTTTCCCCGTTAGAGCAACTGTCTTTAGAGAAGGCCACGATGCGTTTGGTGTCCACGCCGTTCTGACCAACAGTGCTGGCGAAGAAAAGGATCGCCGGAAGATGGTTGATATCGCGCCGGGTCTCGATCGTTACGAAACTTTCTTGCGAGCCGATGAGCCAGGTGCCTACTACTTCCACATCGAAGCTTTCTCCGATCCCTACGCCACGTGGGTCCACGATGCTTCAGTCAAAATTGCGGCGGGCGTCGATGTCGATTTGATGTTGGCCGAGGGCGTAGCGCTCTTCGACCGCGTCCTAGCGGGCGAGGTTAAGCCTTATCCACCAAAGAGCGAGTCAGCTAAATATCAGCTTTCCGCGTCTGCTCGGGAACACCTAGTTCAAACTCGCAAACAACTAGCAGACGATTCTTTAGCTCCCCAAGAACGTCTTTCTGCTGGTCTCTCGGGCGCTACTCGGAAAGTTTTCTCCGACTATCCCTTTATGGACTTGGTAACTAAGAGTCGTCGCTTCCCAGTACAGGTAGATCGTTCCCGCGCGCTGACCGGTAACTGGTACGAGGTCTTCCCTCGTTCCTTTGGTGCTCATCGAGACGAGCAAGGTGCTTGGGTCTCTGGTAACTTCCGTGGCTTGATTCCCGCCCTCGATCGGATTGAACAAATGGGCTTCGATGTCCTCTATTTAACTCCGGTTCACCCGATCGGCACCACTTTCAGAAAGGGAAAGAATAACTCCCTTGAAGCTAGTGCCACCGATCCAGGTAGCCCTTATGGCATCGGCTCCCCTGAGGGCGGGCACGACGCAATTCACCCCGACTTGGGTACTTTCGACGATTTTGATGCCCTAGTTGCTGCCGCAAAAGCTCATGGGATGGAAGTTGCCCTCGACTTGGCGTTGCAGTGCTCCCCTGACCATCCTTGGGTGAAGGAACACCCACAGTGGTTCAGCCAGAGGGTCGACGGGACTATCGCCTACGCTGAAAATCCGCCCAAGAAATATCAAGATATCTATCCGCTGAATTTCGATCAGGATCCCGAGGGAATTTACCAAGCGATTTTGGCGGTGATTTTAAAGTGGATTGAGCACGGGGTGACTATTTTCCGCGTAGACAACCCGCACACTAAACCACTGATCTTCTGGCAGCGCTTACTGCGTGAAGTGCGTCAGTCTCACCCTGAGGTGTTGTTCTTGGCCGAGGCCTTTACTCGCCCAGCGATGATGCGAACCTTGGGCGCGGTTGGTTTCCACCAGTCTTACACCTACTTTGCGTGGCGCACTGGAAAGCAGGAGATTCTGGATTACTTCTGGGAAGTTTCGCACGAAACCGATCATTTGATGCGTCCATCCTTCTGGCCAACCACACATGATATTTTGACGCCTCAGATGACAGCTGGTGGACGCAACATGTTTGCGATCCGTGCAGTTCTTGCTGCTACGGGAGCACCAACTTGGGGCATCTACTCGGGTTATGAACTGGTCGAAAGCGAACCACGCCCGGGTTTCGAAGAACAAAACGACAACGAAAAATACGAGTACCGTCCTCGGGATTTTGCGGCCGGCGACCATTTCGGGATTGCTGACCTGCTAACTAAGTTGAATCAGGCAAAAGCAGAACATGCGGCACTCCGACAGTTGCGCGGCTTTGTTGCATTGCCTTCCACCAGTGATGACTTAGTAGCCTTCTTGAAGTACGTTCCGGCCACACTATCTGCCGACGGCCAGTCTGACGCCGTCATTGTGGTAGTGAATCTAGATCCGCAAAATGTCAAAGAAGGCATGGTCGGGGTCGACCTTTCTAAACTCGGTGTTGATACTTCACAAGGCACTTACCAAGTGCGCGACCTACTTGATGGTCATGAATACACTTGGGGTAGTGAAAACTATGTCAGGCTTGATCCCAACGAACGTGTCGCTCACGTTTTCTCCGTCCTTCCTAAATAATCTCAACCGCGAAAAGAGCTAAATCATGAGTAACGATATTTTCCCCGTTTCCCCACAAGTCTTGGATGCGGTAGCCCATGGTAACTACCACGATCCTCACTCGGTACTTGGTGCCCACCCACACAACGGGGGCGTCACGATCCGTACTTTCCGCCGTTTGGCCGAGGACGTTACGGTAGTAACCCCAGATGGTAAGTTCCCAGCAAAACACGAGCACGAAGGAATCTGGGTAGCTCATCTACCTGTTCCTCAGGTGCCTGATTACCGTATCCAGGTGACTTACGAAGGGCAGACTAAGACCGTCGACGATCCATACCGCTTCCTCCCCTCGGTGGGCGAAATGGACATGTACCTGATTAATGAAGGCCGCCATGAAGAACTTTGGAAGGTGCTAGGAGCACACCTACGTTCCTACACTGGTCCGCTCGGCGTCGTCCATGGTGCCTCCTTCGCTGTCTGGGCGCCCTCCGCCAGGGCAGTGCGCGTAGTAGGCGACTTCAACTACTGGGACGGTCTGGGAACCACGATGCGTTCCTTGGGTGCTAGTGGCCTATGGGAAATCTTTATTCCAGGCGTTGAGTTGGGCGCCCGCTATAAGTTCGAAATCTGTGCCCAGGATGGTTCTTGGTTCCAGAAGGCCGACCCCATGGCTCGCGCCACCGAAATTCCACCAGCAACTGCTTCAGTAGTCACTAAAGCCCATCACGAATGGAATGATGGCGCTTGGATGGACGAACGAAAGAACACTAATCCGCACAATCGTCCAATGTCGGTTTACGAAGTTCATGTCGGCTCTTGGATTCAGGGGTTGGGCTACCGAGGTCTAGCCAAGGAACTTGTCGCTTACGTGAAGGAAATGGGCTTTACCCACGTCGAATTCATGCCTGTGGCTGAGCACCCATTCGGCGGCTCTTGGGGCTACCAAGTCTCTAGTTACTACGCTCCATCATCTCGTTATGGCACTCCAGACGATTTCAAGTTCTTGGTTGATGCCCTGCATCAAGCCGGTATTGGTGTCATCCTCGACTGGGTACCAGCCCACTTCCCCAAGGATGCTTGGGCGTTGGCAAAGTTCGATGGCACTCCCCTCTATGAAGACCCGAACCCACTGCGTGGCGAACATCCTGACTGGGGTACCTTGGTCTTCAATTTCGGTCGCCCTGAAGTTCGTAACTTCTTGGTAGCAAATGCCTTGTACTGGCTCGAGGAATTCCACATTGATGGTCTACGTGTCGATGCTGTTGCCTCCATGCTTTACCTCGACTACTCGCGTAACGATGGACAATGGCAGCCAAATATTTATGGTGGCCGTGAAAACCTAGAAGCTATCCAGTTCCTGCAAGAAGCAAACGCCACTGCTTATCGTCGTAATCCAGGGATTGTCATGATTGCAGAAGAATCCACTGCTTGGCCAGGGGTTTCTGCTCCGACTGAAGCCGGTGGTTTAGGCTTCGGCATGAAGTGGAATATGGGCTGGATGAACGACACCCTACGCTATTTGGAAGAAGATCCAGTTAACCGCAAGTGGCATCATGGCGAGTTGACTTTCTCCTTGGTATACGCCTTCTCAGAGAACTTCGTCTTACCTATCTCTCATGACGAGGTCGTTCATGGCAAGGGATCCTTGTACCAGAAGATGCCTGGCGACAAGTGGCAGAAACTGGCAGGCTTGCGCCTATTGTTCGCCTACCAGTGGGCTCACCCAGGCAAACAACTCTTGTTCATGGGCCAAGAGCTCGGTGCTACCGGCGAATGGAATCAAGACTGGTCGTTGGATTGGGGCTTGATGGAAGATTCTCAGCACCGCGGGGTTCAGCAAGCACTCCAAAAGATGAACGAATTGTATGCATCTCGCCCTGCCCTTTGGCGTGATACCCATGAGGGATTTGAGTGGATTGATGCATCGGATTCCAATGCAAATCTCATCAGCTTTGTCCGTCGCGGCAGTAATCCTGACGACGTGATGGTTTGTATCTGTAACTTCGCAGGTAACCCCCACGAGGATTACCGCGTTGGTCTTCCTTCCGGAGGTAAGTGGAAGGAAATTCTGAATACCGACAGCGTTGAATTCGGTGGCTCAGGGGTAGGTAACCTAGGAGAAGTTACCGCCGAGGACGTACCTTGGAATGGTCGTTCGCATTCGGTTTCGCTTCGTATTCCACCACTCGGAGCTCTCTGGCTAGAGCCTAAGGGCGAGTAAGTAAACTAATTGTTTAATCGGGGTGACCTCGCTTGGCGAGGTCACCCCGATTAAACAATTCCGTCTGAACTTATTATCTTGTTTTAGCTTCTTTGGCAAGATTGATCTCTCGAATGCAAGTCAACCCAAAAGCTAACTAAAACAGCAAGGAAGCTAGTTTCCTTCTAGTTGGTGCCGTTAGCGGATGGTCATTTCCGTAGACAGTAAAAGCTTCGAGAAGGCGTTTGCGTGCTTCCTCGCTTTGCTCTGACTTAGCCGCCACCTCTGCCAATAGCAGTTCGTAGGCCGTTTCGATGTCTTGCTTTTGGAAGGCTTGATCAGCACGAACCAAGTTATCTTCTTGGAGCTCGTTAGCATTGTTTTCTTGCACTCGAAGTTCCATTTTGGCAGCAGCTAAATGTGCCTTCGCTGGGGCGTCAGTAGGATGATTTACTACTACTCGTTCCCACTCTTGGACGGCCAAGGCCAAATCATTAGCTGCTAATGCCGCTAATGCTGGCTGATAGTATTCGGGAATCTCTGGCTCATTCTGGCCTAATGCCTCTGGTTTTACTTCAAGCCTGCCATTAACCCCAGCCTGCTCGCTGACTTGGAGTAACTGAGCAAGTACTTGATCGATCGTCTGCTTATCCTGCAAACCGCTAAAAAGCGGAATCGGGCGAGAATTTAACAGAGCAAAAACAACCGGAGTTGCCGTGACTTGAAAAGCTTGACTTAACGCTGGGGTCGCTTTCGCCTCAACGAGTGCTAGGAGTGCTCGCCCTTCAAGCGAGGTAACCGACTCTTGCAAGGTAGCAGTGAGCTGATCACTGACGGTGTCATCATGATCCCAAAAGCAAACAACTACTGGGACTTTTCCAGATAGTTCAGCAACTTCTGGCCAATTCTTCTCATCTAAGGCGATAGTCAGAGGAACTCGCTGGGTAGCAGCGGCTACTCCATTGTTCTCAGATGCCGTTGAAACTGAAGAATTCTGCGATTTTGCTAAAGTGCCGAGATCAAAGGCGCCATAGGTTGATGGGATTGAAGGTGATGAATCCTGCATGCTGCTCCTTACTTGATTTCAGGGGTAGGCTCGATGGTGCGTCCGGTGTCAGTCCACGATTTAGTTTCAGCTTGAATTGGCACAGTTTCTGCACCTACTACCTGGATTTTCTGTCCAGAATTCGCCTTTGGCACGACCATGAGAATATTGGCCAAATGCAGCGTGGAGAGCTGTCCGGTGGCAGTTTTTTGATCGCCAAGTAGGAGACCAACAGAGCCAGTTGCCGTGAGAGATGAACCTTCCAAGGTTACTTTGGTAGTCACCCGATATTTGACGGTAGCGCTTACTAGCGCGTCACCATTGCCCGTTTGAATGGCAACGATTGGTTTTTCGGCCACAGCCATATTGCTATTTACTTCAGCGATTTGCTGTACTCGTTCTGTCCACTGCTTGACATAGTCATGGTAGTAGTTGGCAAAAGCATCGTTCTCAAAATCTTTGGTCTCTGCCGCTTCAGGATTATTTAGCACCGAAACATACGCGTTTACTGCATCTCGTGGGCTCAGCACATACCCAGTCGCGGTTTCTGGCAACATTTGTGCCCCGGTCTCAACTCTGGCAGTCGCTGGCAAGGTTACGCCCGGTAGGAGACGCACCCAGTTGCTTAACTTGTACTGGTTAAAGGCATCGTCTTGTAAAAAGACGCTTACTGTTCTTGTTTGAGTACCAGTTTTTTCCGAAATATTGAACATCGCACGAGGCCATGTCTCACCATTGGCAACGGTAACCGCTTGGCTAGTTAAGTTAATTTCTGGAGCAGGAGAACCAGAGGCTTTTGCGACCTCGTATTCCGCGCTACGCATCATCAGGGCAGCCCCAGACAAACGTTCCTTGAGCGGGCCAGCATCATTAGTTTTCGCCGTATCTGCGAGAAGGGTACGTGTCTGTTCAAGAATCCGATCGGCACGGTCCTGATCGAGGTTTGGGTAGCTCTCATTTTGAGGAGCTGTAGGAGTCGGTAGAGTCGCTGCACAGGCACCTAGGCCGAGGGCGCTAAGCGCGATTAGTGCAGAGGAAAGCAACCTTTTAGACATCTTCAGTCCTCCTTGGCTTCGTCTTCGACTTTTCCTTCAGATTCGCCTAGATCAGCGGCAACAGCCTGTTCGTACTTATCATCCCAGTTCTCCTGTTTACGTGAACGCACCCAAGTAGAGAACTTAGATTTAATCTTTCCTGCCAAGTTATCTTGTCCAGCATTAGCTCTAGCTTCACGGATCGCTGCTTGTACTTCAGCTTTTTCCTCTTCCATTTGCTTAGCAGCTTCTTCCTGCTGAACTAAACGCTCGCCAACGCTCTTAACCTTCGCTGGATTCTCAACCGAGGTAAAAGGCTTTACCTCTTGGTCTGCGGGTTCGTTTTGGACCTCTGAAGCGTGAGGCTCGTTCTCGTTATTGACGACCTCGGCTGGAGATTCTAGAAAGGCTTCAGGCTCTTCGTTAGCTGGTTTAGTAACTAGTGCGTTAGTTGCATCGACGACTGGAGAATTTTCTAACTTGTTCTCCGTGGCTGCGCTAGCTTCAGCAGCTTTAATTTCGGCTTCGACCTTTGGATTGATTTCGTCGGCTGGAATTTCAATCTGACCAAGAGAGTCAGTATCGAGTTCACCATCAATGCGTGGAATGGAACCGGTCGAATAGCGAACGCCCTCGACCTCGATCTGGCTAGCTCCAGCGGCACGTGCTTGCCGAAGAGCTCGCCGCGTAGGTACATGGATCTCACCGGTTGCGGCACGAATGGCTCGAACTTCACCAGTTGTCATTTCCGGTTCAACTACAGAATCGCCGTCGACCGCTTCAGATTCCTTGGAAGCTTCAAGCTTTTTCGCGGTCTTATTTTTAGGCTCTAGTACAATCACTCGATCGTCTTGGGTTTCACCTCGGTACCATAGGTATCCCCAAATTAGTGCACCCAAAATAAGCGCCCAAGCTAACCCGAAGAGGAGCCACTGCCAAACTAAGCTAGCCGAATAAGGCCAGGTAATGGTCAACGATGGGCTACCTTGACCATTCGCATTGACGGCCAAAATCGAAGTAGACGCATTCGGATCGGCAATCTCAAGTGAAACTGTCTTATCAGCCGTCTTAGTCTCCAACCACATATCCGAGGCAGGTAGGGTGGCCAGATCCATTGTCTTACCTTCACCTTGAACTGCTTCGTTTTGGGCTGAATCAAGCTGAGTCCAAGAAGAAAGCCCCTTGATCTCTGTTGTCTTTAATGGAGCTAAAGCTGCCACGACATCATAGGATCGACCAACGATCAGAGTAACTGGCACTTCTCCTTCTGAGCTAGCTTTTACTGTGACCGGTCCGTTAAACATCGACAAGACACCGGCTCGGGTGTAAACAGCTTGACTATCGGACGATGCAGGCAAAACCGCTTCGATTTGGGACGAAGGTCGGAAAGCAGTTAATGCCAGGATACTGGTGAGTAATAATGCCAGTCCCACTGCCAACAAAATAATCGGTCCGAGAAGTTTTCTCAGAAGATCGGCCACGTTAGATTCTCCTTGGCTACAGTTATATTCAGTTAAACTCTATTCCCCAATTAGGTAATTAGCCACTGGCATAGGCCCAAACATGACAGTAACCACACGTTTGCACGGAGTAATTTTATTAATTTGCCGTTACCGGTGTGGTTATTTTGAAAATACGGTTACACTATTGGGTAACATGTCAGGTGGAAAAAACTTCATCTTCAAACCCCCTTCGAAGGAGCTAAAACTGTGACTGAGGAACAGGCAGGATTCCCTATCGTCATGCGCGGATACGACCGTGTCGCCGTTGACGCCGAATTAGACGCATTGCGCCAACAACTTACCGCCGAGCACAGCACTCGTGTGAATGCTCAAGCTCGAGTCCAAGATTTGGAAGGCCAGTTGATGGAAGCAACCCGTCAGCTCTCCGAAGTAGAACGTGGCGGTTACAGCGGAATTGGTTCTCGGATTGAACAGCTTTTGCACTCTGCAGAAGAACAATCAGCCGCAGTCCTTACTAAGGCTAACGCTGAAGCTGAAACTTTGTTGGAACGCACCCGTGAAAATACCTCTCGCCTAAGCCAGCGCGCTGAATCGGAAGCAGCCGCGATTTTGTCAGAGGCTCGCCGCGAAGCAGAAGAACGTACTTCCCGCGCCGCCACCGAAGCAGAAACTGTGCTCACCAATGCCCAGCACCGTGCCGACGAACTTGTGGCAGCAGCCGAACGCGAAGCTACTAGCCTTCGTACCGAAGTTAATACTCAGGTAAATGACCTTCGTGCTACCGCTCAGCGTGAAACCGAACTGCAGCGTGCCCAGGCCGAAAAAGACTATGTAGAAACTCGAGTCAAGGCCGAGCAAGAATCCTCCCTGATGCGTTCTGAGGCCTCCCAGGAGGCTCAGTCACTTCGTGAGACTGCGCTAGCTGAAGCCAGTGCTACTCGTGAATCTGCGGCTCGCGAAGCTGAAACTTTGCTTTCTTCTGCTCGTACCGAGGCTGACAGCATCCTGCGTGAAGCTCGTGCCGCGGCAGAAGCCATGCGCGCACAGATTCAGCAGCTTCGTCAAGAAGCAGAAACTGATATTGCAGGCGAACGTGCAAATGCTCGTGAAGCCGACGCACAAGCACACGAACAGGCACGTCATGAAACCGCCACAATGGTAGCAGCTGCCAAGGCTCAGGTGGCTGAAGCTGAAAAGCACTTGGGCGAAACTCTCCAGCGTGCTGAGCGTCTGCTCACCGATACCGATGCAGTCGTACGCCGTCGTCAAGAGGAAGCACGTCGTACCGCTGAAGCCACCTTGGCTGCAGCTGAGTCCGAAGCACAGCAGATCCGTGAAGCCGCTCGTGCTGAAGCTGCCAACGAACGCATCATCGCGCAGCGTACGGTCGAGAAGCTAGAACGTCAGCGTGCAGCTGTCTCGACTTACCTCGAAGAAATGCGTGGCCTTTTGGGCACTGCCCCAGGTTTTCCTGCAGTGTTAGCTGGCGCTGAGCAAGAAGCTCAGGCTGCCATGGCTGCAGAACTTGCCGCTTCGGATGACGAGAACTGACTAGTACCATTCTGAATTTGTTTGGGCCCCAACCAAGTGGTTGGGGCCCAAACAAATTCAGTGCTTATTGAATCTTGGAGTACAGTCTACGTAATTGGCGCGAAACCATTGCTGGTTCTTCCAAAGGCAAAAGATGTCCAGCGCTTTCTATCACTTGAAGCTGCGTATGCAACGCGTTCGCCATATTTTCACTAAGTTCCAACGGGCTCGTAGGATCTTCCATGCCATACATGACCACCGCAGGAATGTTTAACTTAGCTAAATCAGCTTCCCGATTAATCCGTGCAGCCATAGCCCGCTGACACCAAGCAACTCCCTCGGCAGTTAGATTTGAGGTAAGGTCATATAGCATTTGCTCACGTGTCGGATCATTAGCCAAGAAATCCTTGCCAACCAAGTTTTTAGCGCCTTGGCGGAACGGTTCTACCTCGCCGCTAGCGAGTGCCGTTATTGATTTCTCAAGACGCCCTGCTCTAGTCTGAGGATCATCAGCTGCCGCTTTAGTGCCGATTAGGGCAATTGCATGCACAAAGTCAGGATGAGCTAATGCCGCCTCTTGTGCCACGTATCCCCCAAACGAATTTCCGGCAAAGATTGCTCGGTCATACCCCAGAGTTTTCACCAGATTAACTAAATCATCAGCAAAGACGCAAATGTCATGTTCGGGGTACGTACCCGAACCTAATCCTGGATTATCAACCAAGATTGTAGGGATTTCTCCCAATCCATCGCACACCGACAACCACAGGCGATGATCGAAGGGGAATGCTGGAACGAGCACCAAAACTGCGCCTCGTTTAGGATGATTTCCATGAATTTTCCAGCTGATGCTCATCTTGTTATCCCTTCTTTTAAAATTTAGGGGGTAATCCCCGATCCCAACAGTTGCGGTGCCAATGACGCCGCGCGTTCAAACCGTATTCAGTGCCAAAAATGGAGTCGTTCTCCCAAGCTACAACTTGAGCCATTTGTGGAGTAATGGTTTGTCCGCAAGCCGGACAAATATAGTCCTTAGCTCCACGATTTAGGTATTGAACCGAGTATGACCTGCCGTGCGGACCTGTTTGAGTCTGAGGCATCGAACTCAATCGATCAAAAGACAGGGGTACATGTCCTGCCTGATAGTTCCGTTTTTTAGATCGTCTACTCTTAGCCATGTTTGCAAATATAAACTTGCCGAGGACGCCATATGTGGAAGACGTCCTCGGCAAGCAAAAATAATCAGTCTACCAATTCACCACGACGCCAAACTTTTTGACAGTTTAGCTCGTTGTCAGTAACAACTACATCTGCAGACTTTCCGGTAGCGAGTGCACCAACGGTAGTATCGCCGAGAATCTTTGCGCCCTGTTCGGAAGCAATGTAAACGACATCGACCAAAGGCATGCCGAACTCGGTCATTAGCTTCACCTGATCAAGCAGATGTGAAGTGCCACCAGCAATCGAGTCACCTTCAGCCAAACGTGCTACCCCGTCCTTAACGGTCACAGCCTGTGGGCCTAGAACGTAGGAACCATCAGGCATACCAGCAGCAGCCATCGCATCAGTCACCAATACGACGTTGTCACGTCCTACCAGCTCGTAAACGTCGCGAACAATTGAAGGGTTTAGGTGAATCCCATCAGCAATCATTTCGAGCACAACCCCACCGCTCTGAGCATCTGCGAGGCATTCAGCGATTGGGCCTGGATCACGGTGGTGCAAGGGACGCATCCCGTTAAACAGGTGAGTAACGGTAGCCCGAGGGCTTAGTTTGTTCTCAGTTTCGGCTAGCACGCGGCGGGCATCTGCCAAGGCTTCACGAACTGGTGCAGGATCCGAATCGGTATGGCCAAAAGACGGCAAGGCCCCGCCCTTAATTAGAACCGCGCTAACACCTTCATCACCGGTAATATTCGGCTTTTCAGGGGCAATGGTCATGGTCTTCACGTATCCACGACCAGCATCAATCAGTTCTTGAGTCAATGCTGGGTCGGGATCAATGATGTAGCGGGGATCTTGCGCGCCACAACGAGCTTGGGAAACGAAAGGCCCCTCGTAGTGGATACCAGCTAGCTCGCCAGCTTCACAAGCATCAGCCATCAAGGCAGCGCGTTCTTTAAGTACCTCAGGAGCTGCAGTTACACAGGATCCAACCAAAGTGGTGGTACCGTGACGTCGATGCTCCATAATGGCGGTGGTAACGTCCTCGGCGGTCTTGGAATCAGGGAATGAAGCTCCCCCACCACCATGGCAGTGAACATCTACCAGACCTGGCAAAATGTAGCCATCTACCGTTTCTGCCTCTTCCAAGGAAAAGTCTGCTTCCTTAGCCGAGCCAACATAGGTCAATTTGTCGCCTTCAAATGCGACGACACCATCTTCTAGCAGGTCGTCAGCAGTGACAACCTTGCCTCTCAAAATTTGAATTTTATCCATGTGCCCATTATTACACTTTTACGAGCTAGGTTAAAGTCGACTGTCACAGTTGTTTGCAGTTAGAAAAGTTTGCCCTGTGGATCTTCAAAGCCACGTAATTCGTCGTAGTCTACGACGATACACTCGATACCGCGTTCCGCGGCTAAAACTCGAGCCTGGGGTTTGATTATGGGGGCAGCGAAGATCCCTCTTAGTCCTGGCAGCCCTCCGATTTTACTGAGCATTTCAAGGTATCTTGTTAGTTGCTCTACCCCATCGATGCCACCCACTCGCTTTACTTCAACGGCAGCATAATGTCCCTCGGAATCTTGCAGCATAAGATCAACTGGACCGATCGGAGTAGGATACTCACGTCGAATCAGTTTCATGCCCGCACCCAAAGTTTGAGGCTGTGCCGCGAGAAGCTCTTGTAAATGTGCTTCTACCCCATCCTTTGTTAGTCCAGGGTCGACGCCAAGGTCCCACGAATGCTCGGAAACGACCTCGAAAAGTGAAATCTGCAATTGATCATCACTTTTGCTAGCTCTTACGGTCCAAGTCTCAATAATCCCCGCTACCTGCTGTGCCTCATCAGGTTCAGTAATTTTGAGGTTACAAGGTGGGCTCATCCAGTTAAGAGGTTTATATGAACCTCCATCGGAATGAACCAAAACAGAGCCATCGGCCTTTACTAAGAGTAAGCGAGTAGCTCTAGGCAAATGTGCTGTTAAGCGACCGGTATAGTCAACTTGGCAGTCGGCAACAACAATTCGCAAAGTAACTCCTTGTAACTATGGGCAGGTAAAATTTAGCAAAACCTGTTTAGGTTCACGTGAATGAACCCAAGAACAAGGCTTAGGCAAAAAGGTCGGCTTTGGGCGGAGCTGATTCCATCCAAGAGACCAAACCATCATATGAACTATCGTGCATTGCGAAAAAACGGCTGCCGTAACGATCGGTAACCTCGATTTCAACCACTTTTCCACCCTCACGCCAGATGGGCTTTCCTAGGGAGAATCCGCCTCTAACATAAGTGCGACGAGGTTTAAATGAGAGGGACACGGTGCGGTGCCAATCCAGCTGATTCGCCGAATAGACCCCGACACCGCTTGTCCACTCTTCTGAGGTGTTTGGCCGGATCGCGAGTTCAAAAGCACCGACTCGATGGGCGATATGGCGCACTCGATAAATGTAGATTGCACCAAGAATCAGCAATACCACCAAAAGTGATCCGAAGACCAGCCCAGTGATCGCTAACTTTCCCATGATCTTATGCCGCTTTTCCTGATTGACATGCGATCGTTACCAGATCGTCGTCCACCGAAAAAATACCGTCTCCGATTTCAAACATAAGTTCGTCAGTTCCGGTGGTGATCTTGAGAGTTCCCTTACCTAAAACGCCAATTAAGGGTTCGTGACCAGGCAAAATACCAAGCTGGCCGGAGCTAGCAGGCACTACAACTGCCGAGCATTCGCCGTCAAAAAGCGTTTCTGTTCGTGAAACTACCGAAGCATGCATAGACATCTATCAGTCACCTTCTGCCTGCAGGCGTTTCCAGTTACGTTCGAGGTCTTCGATGCCGCCAATATTATAGAATGCCTGTTCAGCCACATGGTCATATTCGCCATCTACAATGCGACGGAAAGCTTCAACTGTTTCGTCCAATGGAACGGTCGAGCCTTCAACACCGGTAAATTTCTCAGCCATGTAGGTATTCTGAGAAAGGAACTGCTCAATGCGGCGAGCGCGAGCAACAGTGACCTTATCTTCTTCAGATAGTTCATCAACACCAAGAATCGCAATAATATCTTGCAATTCCTTGTTCTTCTGAAGGATTGACTTAACTCGGGTTGCAACCGCATAGTGTGTCTCGCCCACATAAGTTGGGTCAAGAATACGAGAGGTTGAAGCCAAAGGATCAACCGCTGGGTAAAGACCACGGGAAGCAATTTCACGGCTAAGTTCAGTCGTGGCATCAAGGTGGGCGAAGGTAGTTGCTGGAGCTGGGTCAGTGTAGTCGTCAGCGGGAACGTAAATAGCCTGCAGCGAGGTAATCGAGTGACCACCAGCAGAGGTAATGCGTTCCTGCAGTAGACCCATTTCATCAGCCAAGTTGGGCTGATAGCCTACAGCTGAAGGCATACGACCTAGAAGCGTCGATACTTCAGAACCTGCCTGAGTGAAGCGGAAGATGTTATCGATGAACAGCAACACGTCTTGATTCTGAACATCGCGGAAGTACTCCGCCATAGTTAGCGCGGTTAAGGCAATGCGAAGGCGGGTGCCCGGCGGTTCGTCCATTTGGCCGAAGACTAGCGCAGTCTTGTCAAACACGCCTGCCTCTTCCATTTCAACAATCAGGTCGTTACCTTCACGCGTACGTTCACCCACACCAGCGAATACCGAAACACCACCGTGGTTTAGGGCTACACGCTGAATCATTTCCTGGATCAGAACGGTCTTGCCAACGCCAGCACCACCGAAGAGGCCGATCTTACCACCCTGAACATAGGGGGTCAGAAGGTCGATGACCTTAATACCGGTCTCGAACATCTTGGTCTTTGATTCTAGTTGATCAAAAGTTGGTGGCTGACGGTGGATTGGCCAGCGTTCGGTAACTTCAAATTTTTCGCCTTCTTTCAGGTTCAAAACGTCACCGGTCACGTTGAACACGTGTCCCTTAGTAATATCACCGACCGGCACGGAAATTGGCGCACCAGTATCGGTGACCAAACCACCACGCACGAGACCATCGGTTGGCTTTAGCGCAATCGCACGAACCATGTTGTCGCCTAGGTACTGGGCAACTTCCATGGTCATGGTTTGTTTGCCTTCGCCTTCACCCTGATCTGATAGATCGATTTCGACGTGCAAGGCATTGTACATCTGTGGGATGTGGTCAGGCGGGAACTCGATATCGACGACAGGGCCAATCACGCTGGCGATGCGGCCTACCCCAGTAGATTTGTTTTCGTTACTCATACTGTTACCTTTTCTTAGGATTGACTTAGTGCGTCGGCACCTGAAACGATCTCGCTGATTTCCTGCGTGATCTCCGCCTGGCGGGCCGTGTTCGCCAAGCGAGTGTAGTTTGTAATAAGTTCTTCGGCGTTATCCGTCGCGGTGTGCATAGCTCGTTGACGAGAAGCTAGTTCCGAAGCAGCAGATTGAAGTAAGGCATTTTCCATTCGAGAAAATACATACAATGGCAATACTGCATTAAGAACTTCATCTGCATTAGGTTCAAACTCGTATAGCGGACGAAGCTTATCAGCGGTGTCTGCAGCGGATTCCTCAGGCACCGCTGAAGGAGCATCTACCACGGTAAGCGGTAGCATCTGACGGTCTTCAACAGTCTGCTTAACCATGTTTTGGAAGCTAGTGAAGACCAAGTGTACTTCGCAGACACCCTCTTGAGGATCTGGATTCAAGAACCGTTCCAAAAGTTCATCTGCCATCTCCGCTACCGTCTTCTTGGTAGGCGAGTCAGATTCACCATCCCAGCTCATTTGAATGGGCACGGAGCGGAATTGGAAATATCCCTTTGCCCGTCGTCCGGAGGTATAAAGTACCGGCTCTTTCCCCTGGTCGCGCAGCTTTTCAAGTAGTGCTTCAGTCTCACGTAAGATCACCGCAGAGTAGGCTCCGGCCATACCACGGTCTGCAGCAATACAAACCACAGCTACCCGATTAGTATCCGTACGAGGACGAGTTAGCGGATGATCGACCTTGGAGTGCAAAGCAACTTGCGCCACTGCCTCGGTAACTGCACGAGAAAAAGGCCCAACTAGAGCTGCTTCTTTTCTAGCCTTACCGATGCGAGAAGCAGCGATAAGTTCCATTGCCCGAAACACTTTTTTGAGTGTCTCGGTGGAACGTATCCGTTGCTTATAAATTCGTTGTTTACCGCCCATGGATCACGCCTTGTTTTGGCCCACAACGATTTCTTCGCGGGTGTTTTCTACCTTAACCTTTTCAGGTTCGGCCTCGGCTTCAGCTTCAGCCCGGAAACGAGACTTGAAGTGCTCAACCGCTTCTGCCAACTTTTCCTCGGTCTCTTTTTCAAGTTTACCGGTATCACGAATCGTATCGAGAATTTCGGTATTTGAACGCAAGTAGTCTAGTAGCTCATGTTCGAACTGTTTAACTTGCTTTACTGGGATTTCGTCAAGGTGACCATTAGTACCTGCCCAAATAGACGCTACTTGGTCCTCGACCTTGTAAGGAGTGTACTGTGGCTGTTTTAGCAGCTCCATAAGGCGTTCACCGCGAGCCAGCTGACGACGCGTAACCGCATCGAGGTCGGAAGCGAACATGGCGAAGGCAGCCATTGAACGATACTGAGCAAGCGTTAGTTTCAAAGTACCGGAGACTTGCTTCATAGCCTTTACCTGAGCGGCACCACCTACACGCGAAACCGAAACACCAACGTCAACTGCCGGGCGCTGATCAGCATTGAACAAATCCGACTGCAAGAAGATCTGGCCGTCAGTAATTGAAATAACGTTTGTTGGAATATAGGCAGATACGTCATTTGCCTTAGTCTCGATAATAGGTAGACCAGTCATGGAACCGCCACCTAGCTCATCACTGAGTTTGGCACAACGTTCGAGCAGACGAGAGTGTAAGTAGAAAACGTCGCCTGGGTAAGCTTCACGGCCCGGTGGACGACGAAGCAAAAGCGAAACTGCACGGTATGCTTCAGCCTGCTTAGACAAGTCATCAAACACAATCAGCACATGTTTGCCGCCATACATCCAGTGCTGACCAATAGCTGAGCCGGTATAAGGAGCTAGATATTTGAAGCCGGCAGGATCAGAAGCCGGAGAAGCAACGATCGTGGTGTATTCCATTGCACCAGCTTCTTCCAAAGCTCCGCGAACAGAGGCAATCGTTGAGCCCTTTTGACCAATAGCTACATAGATGCAGCGTACCTGCTTGCTCGGATCGCCACTCTTCCAGTTTTCACGCTGGTTCAAAATAGTGTCGATAGCGATTGCAGTTTTACCGGTCTGACGGTCGCCAATGATCAACTGACGTTGTCCACGACCGATAGGAATCATGGTGTCAATCGCCTTCAAACCAGTTTGCAAAGGCTCATGAACCGATTTACGTGCCATTACACCTGGCGCTTGTAGTTCAAGCGCACGACGGCCTTCAAGATCGGTAATTTCGCCAAGACCGTCGATAGGACGACCTAGCGGATCAACTACACGACCGAGGTAGCCGTCACCAACAGGCACGGAAAGAACTTCTCCAGTGCGGTAAACGCGCTGTCCTTCTTCCAAGTTGGTGAAGTCACCAAGCACTACCACGCCAATTGAATTGACGTTAAGGTTCATGGCTAGACCAAGCGTGCCATCTTCAAAGCGTAGAAGCTCATTGGCCATGGTGCCAGGCAAACCTTCAACTTCAGCGATGCCGTCTGCTGCCAAAGTAATATGACCGACCTCTTGCGTCGCTGCATGAGATGGCTCGTAGCTATCTACAAAACTATCTAGTGCAGCCCGAATCTCTTCTGGGCTAATGTTCAAATCCGTCATTTATCTGATCCTTATTATCGACAATTTCAAACACCCATACGCTGACGCACGTCGGAGAGTTCTGCCTTAATTGTTCCATCGATGGAATCGTTTCCTACTCGGATTCGCAAACCACCGATTAATGATGGGTCTACCGAGACGTTAAGGGTAACGTTTCCGTATTTCTTATTTAGAGCAACTGCTAGACGCTGCTTTTGAAGATCGCTTAGCGGTGTTGCTGAAGCAACTCGAACCAAGCGGGCACCACGCTCATGAGCCATGAGTGAGGCAAGTTGGTCCACGTCTGCAAGTAAGGACGGGGATAAGGGCACTGCAAGCAGCCTGTTAAAAAGTCGAAGAGTTTGCTCGCTAAGTTGATTCGAAAGCAACTTATCAACCAATTGCTCTAGAGGAACCCTTGAATCTAGCTCAATACCCGTTAAGAGCATCCGGAACTGACGATTTTGCCGTAACAGATTACGCAAAGCCCCCAGCTCATTTTGCATATATTCAAGCTTTCCCTGAGCTCGAGCTTGTTTGACGACAGCCAAATAACCTAAGTGATTAACAGCCGAGACAAAATCTTCACCCTGAGCCCATCGACGTTGGGTAGCTGCTGAAAGAATGGCAAACAAGATCGGATTCTGATCTTTAGATACCAATCGATCGAGCAATGCGTCTTTGTCAGCTGCGTCACGAGACTGGTCGAGTAAAGCACGACTTAAAGAAGGTGACTGTACGACGGCATCAGCAAATTCAAATAGCTGTTGACTAATTCGTTCACCTTCATCGGCATTATCAATCAGTAGCTGGGTTAGTACTTCCGACACTTCCTCGTAGCTACGCTTGCTGACTGTCCTCATTATGCCTCCTGCTTAGCCATCTCATTTTCAAGATCATTCATGAAACGATCGATTACTCGATCGGTCAAGGCTTGATCCGAGAGGTGTTCACCGATAAGTTTTTCGGCAAGTTCGGTAGCAAGTGATCCAACGTCTTGGCGTAGAGCAACTTGAGCACTTTGCCGTTCCGCGGAGATCTGAGCTTTAGCATTTTCATAGAGACGTGCTGCTTCAAGGCTAGCATCGTTCTTTGCCTGAGCGACAATGCGTCGTGCCTGCTCGGTAGCCTCTTCACGAATCTTCGCTGCCTCATCAAGGGCTTTTTGACGTTCTTGGTCTGCGTCGTGCTTTGCCCGAGACAAGGCTACTTCTGCTGCCTTAGCGTTTTCAATCCCAGCTTCGATTGTTTCTGTGCGTTCGTCTAGAACCTTGTTAAAACGAGGTAGAACATAAAGCAGAAACACGGCCGCTACAAGAGCAAACGCGATTGTTCCCCACACCAAGTCATAAAGGTGCGGCAACATCGGGTTATGATCCGCAGCAGCGGGAATAACCAATGTTCGAAGAATCATTTGAACATCAAACCAGCAACAAGACCCATCAAGCCTAGAGCTTCAACGAAGGCGATAGCCAAAATCATGTTGATGAATAGGGTGTTCTTTACTTCCGGCTGACGAGCAACAGATTCCTGAGTCTTGGCGACCAAAAGTCCAATGCCGATTGCAGGGCCGAGAGTCGCAAGGCCGTAGCCAATAGTTGCGATGTTACCTGTCATTTTTGTTCCTCCTGAGAGATGGTTTTGCTTTTTTCAGCACGATCAGTGTTCACTGACCGAAAGTTGGATGTAGACAGCTGTGAGTAGAGAGAACACGAATGCCTGTACTACAGCTACCAAGATTTCGAGTAAGACAACCAGAATCGAAGCGCCAAAGGTAAGTACCGATACACCCTTTAGCAGCCCGCTGGCATAGAACAACAAGTAATGAGTCCCGAAGAAAGTCAAAGCGAGAAGAATGTGACCAGCAATCATATTGGCCAACAAACGAATCACCAGAGTCGCTGGACGGACTACGAAAGTAGAAAAAGCTTCTACTGGAGTGAGCAAGAAATAAATTGGCCAAGGAACACCTGGTGGGAATAACTGATTCTTAAAAAAGTGCCCAAAGCCTTGTGCTCGAATGCCTGCCCCAACGAATAAAACGTAAGCGAAAACCGCAAATACGATTGGGACACCTACTACTGATGAACCTGCAATATGCAATAGAGGTACAATACCGGTCAAATTCAAGGCTAGGATGCCGAAGAAAATCACAGTAAGTGCTGGTGTATAGCGTCTTGCTAATACAGGGGATTCAATTACTGCTTCAGCTACGTTAACTCTAACTACTTGTAGTGCCATTTCCAAGGCACCTTGGAATCGTCCAGGGACAAGCTTTACCCGACTGGCGCCGATTCCAAACAATAGACAAATGAAAACCACTGCAACCATCCGCACCAACATGATGCGGTTGAATTCAAACGGAGTTCCCTCAAATAGGAAAGGCTCTGGAAAAAAATCTTCCATGCCCGGAAGTTCGGGAGCTTCAAGTGGAATCATTCTATTAATCGACGCATTGAGTGTATTTAGAACCAACAGCAGTCCCTTTCTCATTTTCGTCGTAACTGTATTATTCCCAATGTTACCCTAAGGCCAATATTGGACAAAATTGGAAATTGCGCACTGTCTCACACTTTTTTCTAACTCAGGCTGCCCAAAATAAGTCCTTATTTTTCAAAAGATAAAAAGTCTCAATAATAAGATCAGCAATAATCATTAGAGAGAGTAGAAAAACTGCTGGTTTCACGCTTTCTTGTCCTAGCGTTGTTGCCCACCAGACTAAGGCAAACCATGAAACCATTTTTAAAAAGTAAAACGCAAATATAACGCCCATGAAACTTTGCGAATCTACTTTGAGAAGATAATAGATTTGTCCCAAAAAGGCCAGCAATAGCATTCCAAGGGCAAGTGCACTTAAAAGAATGATCGTTAGATCCCCATTTCCCAATGACCAATACGTAGCCGCACTAAGAATGTTTACGACAAGCCAAGACAGAATCAGAAATTTAACTAACTTTTTTAGGCGATGATTTTTAATCGAATCAGCTTTCATGTTTCCACGCATGTTTGACTTTTTCGCGCCACTGCGGAATAAACCCCACAGTCGCAACACTCGCGATTATCAATAATGGGATCAATACCAGCCAAATTGCATAGATGTCTAAAAATAGAGCCGAGGCCATCGATAAAGCAATCACTGCCGACCAGAGGTATAGCAGCAGTACAGTACGCCGGTGAGAGTGACCTAAACGAAGCAAACGGTGATGAAGATGCATCTTGTCGGGATGGAATGGCGACTTGCCGTTACCTACTCTTCGTACGACCGCCATTACCATATCCAGCATAGGCAAAAATATCACAGCAAAGGGCATCGCCAGAGGAAGTAGCGCCCAAAGCTGAGAATGAGATTCCAGAGCTGAAGGATCGAGCTGACCGCTGACAATTACTACAACGGAAGATATGAGCAGTCCTAACACCATAGCTCCCGAATCACCCATGAAAATAGTGGCTGGGTGAAAATTGTAAAGCAAAAAACCGGCGCAAATTCCAACCAGCACGACACAGGCTAATGAGGCTAATGAAGCATACGAAGCAGCATTCATCACTCGAGATAGAAAGTAACTATAAACAAAAAACGCAGCAGCTCCGATAGCCAAAATACCAGCAGCTAACCCATCAAGACCATCAACAAAATTTACCGCGTTGACCGTGCCTAGAATAATCAAGCAAGTAGCTAGGACTGAAATAGAATGCGATCCTAGGATTCCCCCAAATATAGGGAAGGTAAGTAGCACTACCCCATTCCAAACCATTACGACTACAATCAAGGCTTGAGCCGAGAATTTCAGCAACCAGCCTAGATCCCAACGATCATCTGCGGCGCCTAGCAAACACATTGCGACGGCACCCCAAATCAAAGGCCATGCCTGTGAATCAGCAAAAATATCAGCAAAATAAGGCATTTTGGCAGCAATTAACATGGATATTACGAATCCGGCAGTCATTGCAATGCCACCAAATCTTGGAGTTGGCACAGTGTGAACATCGCGTTCTCGAACCGGCAAAAAGATTCCTTCAACTAGAGCGATTTGTCGAACTACAGGCGTAAGAATAGCTGTAGCGGCAACTGCCACCAACAGAATCAATGCATATAGTTTCAAGTAAGGCCCCTAGTGAAGTGCTACCCCAATCTCCGATAACGATTTTCGTACTCGTTCAACTGGAATAGCGCCCTCGCGAACAATACGAGGATGATCATCAGTAATATCCACCATAGTAGAGGCAATACCGCATGGTGACAAGCCACCATCAACATAAGCACTTACTTTGGAACCAAAATACTTTTGAGCTTGGAAGCAAGAAATCGAGGGCTCGGACGCCGTGGTATTCGCGCTAGTTAGCGCCAACGGACCTGTAATTCGAAGCAACTCTAGCAGCTCGTCGTCCTGCGGAACCCGCAAAGCTACCGTTCCTTTAAGATCACCTAAGTCTAATTTCGCCTCAGGGTTATCACGAACAATAATGCTTAAGGCACCAGGCCAAAAATCTTTTGCCAGTTTTTCTAAAATTGGTGAAGAACTTGCCACTAAAGGCAAAGCAGATTCGAGACTATCAACCACGACGGGTGGAGGCATCTGACGTCCTCGGCCCTTCGCTGCTCGGAGACGATCGACTGCAGCAGGATCCAAAGCATTAGCCCCAATGCCGTAGATCGTGTCTGTAGGAACAACAATCAAACCGCCAGACTTAACAATTTGAGCAATTCGTTCACGTTGCGTATCTGTCAACGGAGTTCGTAAATAAAGCAGTTCATTCACACCTTCATTTTGGCATAAAACACACAAAAAGGTGACTTGAAACTATTAGTTATGACTTATTACATTTTGCATATAAAAAGCGATCACGCCCGTTGAGATCAGGTAAAGTTTCAATCTCTGAAAATGAATGCTTTGAAGCTTCATGCCTAGTAGCTTCCCCTTGGGTGTCATCATGCTCCATTAACAACAATCCATCCACTACTAAGAGTTCAGCGGCTAAGGCAATTACTTGGGCAGGTAACTCCATCCCTTGCTCTCCCCCACCGAATAAGGCTAAATGAGGATCATGCATCAAAACGTTTTGTGGCAAATCTACGTTCGGTGGAATATAAGGTGGATTAGAGACAATCAAATCTACACTTTTAGCCTCAAAACCTGGTACGCCGTATCTTATGTCCGCTTCCAATACTGTAATTTCAACATGATTACGAGCCGCATTTTCAACTGTTGCGGCTATCGCCTCAGGAGATTTTTCGACAGCAAAGATTTTAAAAGTAGCATTCGGGAAAAGTTCAGGCAGTTCTTTTGCCAACGAAATAGCGATTACTCCAGAACCACTACATAAATCCAAGACAATAATCGGTTTATCGGCTGCCCTTTGTGCTTTTCTTAGTTGAACAGTAGCAGCAAACTTTCGTATCGCATTTTCAACTAGAAGTTCAGTCTCGGGACGAGGAATAAACACATTTGGAAAAATCTTCACGTCAAGCTGACGAAAAGTAGTCGACCCGATCACCCTTTGAAATACTTCTCCAGCGAGCAGCTGAGAAACCGCGGATTCAAGTTGTTTTGAAGCGGCGACAGTTAACTCATTAGGAAGCTGCCACCAGCTTTTGCCTCCCATAGACCACTCAATAAGCCATTTTACATGCTGAGCAGTGGCATTCCCATAAATTGGTAGGAGCGCAGTATGGAGCCATTTTCTCCACTCAAGAAGTAATAAATTAGTTGGAACTGGCTGCATTTGCGAGTCGTTCTGCCTCGTCTTTTTCCATGGCGGAATCAATAATTGGCCCTAAAGCACCATTCATTACTTGATCCAAGTTATACGCCTTATAACCAGTACGATGATCAGAAATACGATTTTCTGGAAAATTGTAGGTACGAATTCGTTCCGATCGATCTACCGTCCGAACTTGAGAATGCCGCATATCAGCTTCTTCGGCTGCTCGTTGGGCTTGTGCCTCCGCTAGGAGTCGTGAACGCAAAACACGCATCGCAGCTTCTTTATTTTGTAACTGCGACTTCTCATCTTGCATAGATACTACGATTCCAGACGGCAAGTGAGTAATACGTACCGCAGAGTCCGTGGTATTAACACTTTGCCCACCTGGACCTGATGAACGGAAGACATCGATCTTCAGGTCATTAGGATCGATTACGATTTCGTCATCACTTTCAACTTCTGGCATGACGAGGACGCCAGCTGCCGAAGTGTGGATACGACCTTGGGATTCTGTCACCGGTACTCGCTGTACCCGGTGGACGCCACCTTCAAACTTAAGATGTGCCCACACACCCTCTTCCGGTGCTGGATTACCCTTCGCCTTAAAAGCAAGTTGGGCGTCTTTAATACCACCCAAGTCAGAGTCAGTAGTAGACAAGACTTGCACAGTCCAGCCTTTGGTCTCCGCGTATCGGGTATACATCCTCAACAGATCGCCGGCAAATAGGGCAGATTCATCGCCACCTTCCCCAGCTTTAATTTCCATAATGACGTCTCGAGCATCATCAGGATCTCTTGGGGCCAACACCTTTAATAGTGCTTGCTTAGCCTCTTCAAGTTGACTCTCAAGCTGAGGTAACTCTGCGGCATAATCATCATCAATCTCAGCAAGTTCGGCAGCAGTTTTAAAGTCGCCCTCGGCACCTTCATAGCGCTTAACTGCAGCGGCAATCCGGCCGAGTTCGGCATATCGACGACCAAGTTTTCGCGCTAAACCCTGATCTTCGTGGACCTTAGGATCAGAAAGTTGTTTTTCCACCTCTAAGTATTCATCTAGAAGAGGTTTAACAGCGGCGAATTGGTTGTCCATATTGAGGGCTCCGATTGATTTGTCAGTAATTTTGAACAGAAGATATAACTAAGCGCCGGCGGAAATATACGCCGGCGCTTAGCAAAAAGACTACTTCTTGCGCTTACCGTAGCGAGCTTCGAAGCGAGCCACACGACCACCAGTGTCCATAATCTTCTGCTTGCCAGTGTAGAACGGGTGGCAGGCAGAGCAGACGTCTACGCGCATCTGACCGGAGGTCAAGGTAGAACGAGTATCGAACTCGTTGCCACAAGTACAAGTTACGTGAGTAGGCACGTACTCTGGGTGGATACCCTTTTTCATTTTATCTCCTTAAGGAATTCGAGGATGCCGGGTCCAAAACCAGTGAGGTCTCGGTGAACCGGAAACACAAAAAATCATTATTCCATAAAAATGGAACAGAAACCAAGCAACGATTATTAACAACTATGTGATATTACGCGCATTGGAAGAAACAACAATGCTATCCTAGTTCCGATGTTTGCCTTATCTTTTTTCCAGTTACTATTTTGGCTGTTCGCTCCTGGACTAGTATTAGCTCTATTCCTCAGGTTGCCAGCGAAGCTTGTTTACCCATTTATCTTACCGGGATCAGTTGCCAGCCTAGCGTTAGTCGCTATTGCGAGTACCTTCATTCCAGGACTTTATCGCCCATATATCATTCCATTTGCGTTAGTTCCGGTTTGGGTAATCGCATACTTTTTGGGTCTTTGGCAAGCATCTCAAAATAAGTTTACTTTTACCAGCTATCATTTTTCTGATTTACTTCAGTTCAAGACACTTAATGTCCTAGTAGCCGCGCTTAGCGGTGCGATCTTATTCGGTCGAGTTTTCTATCGCTCAATTAGTCCGGTTTCTATAACCCCTTCACTCTGGGATCTACAATTCCATAACAATCTAACTCGTTATATCGCAGAAACCGGTGATGCTTCTCCCCTCACGGTCGCCTCATTTGCCACCGGTAGTCCACGAGCAATTAACGGTTTTTACCCAAATGGTTTGGCGTTTGTCAGCGCCTTATTAGGTAAAAATAACGTGATGTTAGCGGTAAACCTGACCGAGACGATAATGGTTGCCGCCTTTGGCGCTGGCTTAGTCCTGTTAGCGGCACGAATGTTTCAAAGCTCTCCTCTGATTCCATGGCTTATGGTTGTTACCATGCCATTTTTCCTTACCTTTGCGGCAAAGCTACACGCCACAGGAGGTCGCTGGGCCTATGGCTTCGGATTTGCGCTCACCCCATGGGTATTCTTGCTCTTTTTTAACACTTGGGAATGGCTGAACGAAAAACGCAATGCCAGCACTTTCTTAACCTCAACTATTACCACGCTAGCAGCAGTTCTAGCGTTAGCTTTAGGGCATGCGGCAGCACTTTATCTCATTGGCTTTTTCGTCATTCCATGGACCCTCTCATTGGTTTGGCAACAAAGAAAAGACCTCACCGGTATGGCCTACGCCGGTGTTACCGTACTTTTCAGTTCTCTCATAACCGTGGGACTCTTAGTGTATGGCTTGAGAAATGTTGGCGCGATTAAGTACCCTCAGTTGTCGTTAGCTAGACGCGCGCTTTGGGAAGGCTTTTCAGCCGGCGAAATGTCTCGTTGGTACTCTGGAGCACCTGAAATTGGCTCTAAAGTAGTCTTGGTGTTAGTGGTACTTTCATTAATAGCACTTGCATTCAACGGTCCACGATGGCTGATCTTTAGCTACCTACTAGCAGTCGCCTTCTATTTCGCTGCGGTTTACATCGAAGTACCTTACTATTTCTTGCTTCATCCGCTCTACAATGATCGCACCAGGACTGCCTCCTTGCTATCACTAGCAGGTCCCCTACTTATCGTGGGTGGGATTAACGCTTGGAGCCAAATCATTTCTAGCTTGGTCAAGTCTGATTCAGAAAAACCTGCACATGCGATTTCTCCTCTGCTTATTATCTCCTCGATTCTATGCGTTGTTTCAGCGGGAGCTTTATATACCGAACACCCAGATCTTCGAAATAAAGAGCGATTCGATATCGTTCATAATGCAGCTCGAGTCGAAAATGCCAATTTGGTAAATGAACCAGAGGTCGAGCTATGGAAAAAGTTCGCTCAGGAGCACCCTCACGCCGGCCTGATTGGGCATCCTTCCACCGGTAGCCCATTAATCTACGCTGCTACCGGTCTAAAGGTATTCCCACGTTACACCTCACTGGTTTTAAATCACGATGAGCTTGAGTTGCTCCGCCACATTGGAGACCGACCACTTGCTCCTAAATATTGCGAGTTAGCGAAAAAACTAGGGGTAGAGTACATCTATGCTGATTCGGAGAAATACCGTGGTGGAAATACTGGAAATAAGAGTGAATACACCAGTCTTGATGCTCTGCTAGAAAACCCCGATCAGATGAGCGTCGTTGAATCAGGAGATGGAGTGACAATCTACCATCTAGATCAATGCTCGAAATAAACTAGGCTAACGATTCAAGTTTGAACGCATTCATCGTTGTCCGGCAAAGACTAAGCAATGATATGGCAACTTAATTGTCGAGCTAGTAGGAATTCCCAGATGGTCTTCTAAATACCATTTCAAGTTCTGCTGCATTTTTTGTTGGTTAGCACTCGTCGACTTCAGATAAGATGACCGAGTCCTGCCTAGAGTCATTACTTGCTCAAAGGTCAATTCTTGCGTAAAAGGAATGGCATGCCCGAGGACGGGAGAAAACTCTTCACCTAATGCTGGAGGTTTTGACAGTTTATGAACATCTCCAGAACGCATGATCCTAGTCAGACGCTTCACCCACGGAATAGAAACATCAAGCTGATTAAACACGACTAAGATAGTGCCGCTAGGTTGTAGATAAGACCTAATCTTCTCAACGGTAATCTGGGGATTACACCAATGCCAAGATTGACTAAAAATTATCTGGGAAAACGAAGCCTGGGGGAAATTTGAATCTTCCAAGGTAGTAGGAACAATGGTTAGTTGTTCACCAGCTAGCGTCGCAAGCTTACTACGCATCGGAGCAGATGGCTCAAGGGCCGTAACTTTAGAAAAAGTCAGGAGATCCTTTGTTAAGCGTCCGGTTCCGGCTCCGACTTCCAGTATTTCTCCTGGTAGATATTCTGCTTGCGCAGCAATTAGGGTTATAAGTTCATCTGGGTAGTTAGGACGTACTTGATTGTATTCCTCTGTAGCCAGTAAATATGGATTATTTAGCTTAGACTCTTTCATCGCAAAGAATAAATTGGTGGGCCCGCAATCTGCGGGCCCACCAACAAGTTACTCGCCTACTGGCATGTTTTTCGCAACAGTCATCAAGAATTCGGCATTTGACTTTGTTTCTTTCAAACGAGAAAGAACCAATTCTGCCGATTCCTGAATATCCAAAGCACCAAGCACGCGACGAAGCTTCCACAAAATCTTGAGCTCTTGTGGGTTAAATAGTGCCTCTTCACGACGGGTACCTGAAGCATTAATATCAACGGCAGGGAAGATTCGCTTATCAGCCAACTGCCGAGACAAACGAAGTTCCATATTGCCGGTGCCCTTGAACTCTTCGAAGATAACTTCATCCATCTTCGAACCAGTTTCGATCAAGGCGGTTGCAAGGATCGTTAAAGAACCGCCGCCTTCAATATTACGAGCAGCGCCGAAGAACTTCTTTGGCGGGTATAGAGCCGAAGCATCAACACCACCAGAAAGGATGCGGCCCGAGGCCGGAGCAGCTAGGTTATAGGCACGTCCAAGACGGGTAATCGAATCAAGCAACACAACTACGTCTTGTCCGAGTTCAACTAGACGCTTGGCACGTTCGATAGCTAATTCTGCCACGATTGTGTGGTCAGCAGCGGGACGATCGAAGGTGGAAGCAATTACTTCCCCTCGAACAGTTCGCTGCATATCGGTAACTTCTTCGGGACGTTCATCGACTAGAACCACCATGAGATGAACTTCCGGATTGTTTACCGCAATCGCGTTAGCAATTTGCTGCATAATGATGGTTTTACCGGCCTTTGGTGGCGATACAATCAGACCACGTTGCCCCTTACCAATAGGAGCGATTAGGTCAATAACTCGTGGAGTTAAGGCCTTTTCGCTAGTTTCTAGACGGAGCTGTTCTTGCGGGTATAGCGGTACTAGCTTATTGAACTCGACACGGGTAGCGGCCTGTTCAATGGTCATTCCATTGATGGTATCTAGTCGGACCAAAGCATTGTACTTTTGGCGCTGACGTTCACCTTCGACTGGTGGACGTACTGCACCTTGGATGGCATCGCCAGAGCGCAAGCCATAACGACGTACTTGCCCTAGGGTGACATAAATGTCGTTTGGTCCTGGCAAGTATCCAGAAGTGCGAACGAAGGCATGGTTATCTTGTACATCCAAAATACCTGCGATCGGCACTAGCTCTTCTTCACGTGAATCGTCGTACGACTCTTCATCACGATCTCGGCGGTTGCCACGCTCCCGACGATTGTTCTTACCATTGCGATCACGACCACGACGACGACGGTTACCACGTTCTTCGTCATCGTCGTCAAAACGCTTATGATTGCGCTCTCGAACTGGTTCATCCGGCAAAGAGATTTCGTCTAATGACTCTACCTTTGCCTTTTCATTACGAGGCTGCTCATTTGTTTTTTCTGCCTTAGCTGAAGCTAGTTCAGCAGCAATCGCTGCCTTCACTTCTTCAGAAGCGGAGTTCTTGTCAGTCTCACTAGCTTTAGCACCTGCAGGAAGAGTGGCACGACGACGTCCTCGTCCTCGGCGATTACCTGCATCCTTTTGCCGACGATCATTGTTTTCCCCATCAACATTAGTCTTGTCTGTGTTATCAGCCAAGTCATCATGTTTAGCTGCAGAATCAATGTCTTTCACCGGAGCTTCGGCAACGTTTTCCGTCACAGTTTCAGTCTTTTTAACTGGGCGAGACTTGCTAGGCTTTTTCTCAGCCGACGCACCTTGGGATCGTGCTTCGCGGATTACCTTGATAAGTTCCATTCGACGTAACTTATCAGTGCCCTGTAAACCCATCTCTTTGGCGAGTTCATGCAACTGCGCAACTCGCATGGTTGACAAAGGAGCATTTTTTACGCTCTGAGTATCGTCGCTCATAGTTTCCTTAACTTGAGAGTGCCTAGAAAGGCGTGGTGAATCACCCATTGGGTGAGGATAACGGACCGATTACGGTCATCACATCAAAACGCGACATGTTTTGATGAAAGTGAAAGGCTCACTGAGCCTGAGGACAAGCCTAACAAATATTTATGAAACTGTCATAATTTCAAGGCCGGTGTCACAGATCGTGGTTTCTTCAATCTGCCAGCCCGCAGCCATTGCCGCTTTTTTCACCGATTCCGAAAGCTGCCCGAAAGCGAATAGAACGGGGCTCTCACCCCAAGCGAAAGCTCCTATGCCAACTTGTTCGAGCCATTTTTGCATCTCGACTAATTGTGGATACAAAGGCGATAACGCTGGTAGTAGCGGTGCGTTTACCGCCCATTGGTCAAATAGTTCGATTTGTTGATCCGCATTCAAATCCTTGGAGGACAAAAGACGAACCAAAAACGCAGAAGACACGAGAGCTTCAAAATGAGTAAAGTCGGCCCCTTGGATATAGCGCTCAGCCTCAACGCTCGAAGCCAAATCTCCGTTAGAAAAAATTGTCACCGGCAGTTCTTTAGCACAGTCTAATGGCAACCGAATTGCATTTTCAGGCTCTTGCCATGTTCTGGAAGGTTCCAGCGCAGAATTAAAGTGCCAGCCGCCCTGCGAAATCGCTAAAGTCGTTGCCTTTAACGTGGTAAATCTGCTGTAGATTTCGTTTGTTTCATCCTGGCTTAAGGTATATGGTTCGCCCAGCAATGCCTTGATCGCTTGCACCGCGACCGCTAAAGACATTTGAAATTTTACTAAGCCTGGAATAGCTTGTAATCCCTGTTGCCACTCGATTTTAAACCCCGCCTGGGGCGCACCGATCAAATCCAAAATCTCATGAAGGAGTTCAAAAATCGGAAGACTTTGGACAGATAGGCCAGTCTCCACTCCCCCGATGGTGTGAAACAACTGATCGGGCCCAGCGATCGCCCTAATGCGGACGGTATCTGGTTGCCCCAACCCCACCGCTAGTCCTTCAGGATTAGAGATCCCCGGTGCAAAGGTGGAAAAACCGTTTAACGCCGCAGGAACTTTTAGACTCACAAAGGACTTCTGTAGGCGCATTTTGCTTCCCCTAACCTAGGCTCTATTTTTCGACTTCGGCGAGTGCCGGATCGAGGGCGAATAGATCTGTGATGGTCTCGGGACGTAGCCAAACTTTTACTCCGTCCCGACTAGCTGCAACTACGCCTGGCTTTAATGCCATATTGTAGTTTGAAGCCATTGAACGTCCGTAGGCACCAGTAGCCGGCATCGCCAAGATATCACCCGGTTTGAGATCTGCTGGTAAAGCAATTTCTGGGATCAAAATATCGCCGCTTTCACAGTGTTTGCCAACTACTCGAGCATAAGTTAGTTCGCTTGAGCCAACTCGGTTAGCTAATAAAGCTGTGTAGTTCGCACCATAGAGTGCGGGACGAATATTGTCACTCATACCGCCGTCGACTGCCACGTAGTCACGGTACTGCCCCTCTGCAATGGTGACGCGTTTAATGCCCACCACTCGATAGAGCGTAATTGCTGTCGGACCAGCCAGAGAACGCCCTGGTTCGACCTGAAGATGAGGAATATCTTCGTTTCGAGACTGACAGTATTCACGTACTGTCTTAGCTAACGTATCCGCGATTTCCCGAGGAGTAAGAGGCTGTGGATCGGTTGGTAGATAACGGATCGGGTAACCACCACCGAGATCCAAAGTTGGAATATCAATGCCAGCTGCTAGGAACTGAGAACGAAGACCAAGCAGCTTGAGAGCACCTTGTTCGAATGCCTCTAGGGAATTGATTTGGGAACCAATATGGCTGTGCAATCCACGGAAATCTAAGTTCGGATCATTCGAGATTTTCTGACCGAGGTCGAAAGCAGCTCCAGTAGCTAAGGAAACACCGAATTTTTGATCTTCATGAGCAGTGGCAATGAACTCGTGGCCACCAGCGTGCACCCCAGTGGTTACGCGAATCATAACGCGCGCAACTTTGCCCAGTTCAGCCGCGATCTGTGAGATGCGTTCTGCCTCAGCGGGACTGTCTACGAAGATATGGTCAATGCCAAAATCGACAGCGCGACGGAGCTCCGCGTCCGATTTGGCGTTGCCGTGCAGCCCGATTTGTTCAGGTTTTGCTCCAGCACGAATAGCGCATTCTAGTTCGGCTAAGCTGGCAGTATCGATTGATAAACCGTGCTGGTTCATCAATTTTACGATGCTGCCGCACATGAACGCTTTTGCGGCATAAGATACCGTAGCTCCATTCATGCCATAGCCATCCCAACAAGCCTCGGACATTGCCGAAATCCAGACTTCCGCTTTGCCAGCTAGATCGTCCTCGTCAACCACAAAAAGCGGGGTTCCGTAGGTTTGAGCTAGCTCTGAAACTGTCGCTGTTGGGAAAGTTAGTTCCCCTTCCTCGTTTCGGGTTAAAGACCAAGGCCAATAACCAGAAATTTCACCTGGATGAGGGCAGGACAGTTTGGCGAGTTCTTGTTGGGAAAGCATGTTCACATCCGTTCTGGAGCGCTAACGCCTAGTAGATCGAGTCCGTTTTCCAATACCTGAGCAACCGCGTCATTCAACCATAGTCGCGCAACGTGACCTTCATTTACTGATTCATCCGCACGCGGAGTAACTCGGCACTTGCCGTACCAGGTGTGATAGGCGGCAGCTAGTTCTTCGAGATAACGAGCAATACGGTGCTGTTCACGTAGGTTAGCGGCAGTGGCAACTAACTGTGGGAATTGTGCAAGGACACCAAGCAAAGCCTCATCAGCCGCAGTATCTAGCTGTGCGGGGTCAAAACCTGATTCTCGACTAATCCCAGCTGCCTTAGCATTTCTAGCCACAGAACGGGTACGAGCATAGGCATACTGCACATAGTAAACCGGGTTGTCGTTCGACTTAGATCCCAATAGGTCGAGGTCGATGTCAAGCTGCGAGTCCATGGATGATCGCGCCAAGGCGTAGCGAGCGGCGTCCTTCCCAACTGCTTCAATCAAATCGCCCAAGGTCACCATATTGCCGGCACGCTTGGACAAACGGAAGGGCTTACCATCCTTAAGTAGATTTACCAGCTGACCGATAATAATCTGTAGGTTCTCCCCTGGCTTGTCGCCAAAAGCTTCCGCCATTGCGTACATACGACCAATGTAACCGTGGTGATCGGCGCCCAAAAGATAAATGGCGCTATCTGCACCGCGTTCACGCTTGTCAAGGTAGTAGGCAATATCGCCAGCGAAATAAGCCGCTTGTCCATCGGATTTGATAATCACGCGGTCTTTATCATCACCAAATTCGGTAGTGCGCAGCCAAACCGCACCATCACGATCTTCGATCATGCCACGATCACGCAAAATCTGAATAGCTTTTTCTACCGCGCCCGAGGCGTGCAAAGTTTCCTCATGGAAAAAGACATCAAAATCGACGCCAAAACCGTGTAGTTCATTCTTAATTTCGCTAAACATCAAGTCGACGCCGACTGCCCGGAAATATTCGAGGGCGTCCTCGGTAGGCAAAGTTACCGGATCTGGGTCGTCTTTTTCCGCTGCAATCTGACGCACTCTAGAAGCAATATCATCGATATATTGACCACCGTAGCCATCTTCTGGCACTTCTTGACCCATGGCACGCGCATACAATGACCGCGAAAAACGATCGATTTGAACACCATGATCGTTAAAGTAATATTCGCGGGTAACTTTGGCGCCAGAAGCCTTCAGCAAACGAGCCAGTGCATCGCCAACCGCAGCCCAACGACCACCGCCAATATGAATCGGGCCAGTCGGATTTGCCGAAACATACTCAAGGTTGATGTGCTTACCAGCAAGAGCGTCATTAGTTCCATACTTGGTTCCCTCGGTCAAAATCGTCCGAGCAAGTTCACCAGCGGCCGCAGCCGAAAGTCGAATATTGACAAAACCAGGACCGGCAATTTCTGCGGAGTCAACAGCTTCTACCTTGGCAAGAGCATCACATAGTTTTTGCGCTAGATCGCGCGGCGCCATTCCCCCACGCTTGCCAAGCTGTAGAGCGATATTTGTAGCCCAATCGCCATGTTCGCGCATGCGCGGGCGTTCAACCTTGACGGGATCTGGAATATCTGCCTCAGTTAAAGCAAGAGTGCCATCGGAAACAAAAGAAATTAGAATCTCGCGAATTTTCGCAGCAAGTTGGTCTGGTGTCATGACTGTAATAGTAGCTGATATCCCAAATGACTGAAAGTTCATTCAACGCGCATTATTGAGCTTTGCTTGAGAAGATAGGCACAATTGCAAAATAATTTCTTAAGGAGAATATATGTCTAAGAAATCCTGGCAGAATCTAGCTACCGCATTGGCCGCTGCCGCATTAGTTGGAACCAGCGCTGGTAGTGCCCTCGCTGCCCCAGTTGCGCCTTCCCCTGAACCCACTCCAGCACCTTCGGTCGAACCGGCTGCCAAGACTCCAGAAACTAGCGTAGTGAAGACTCCCGAAGCTAAGGCTACTAAGCCAGCAGCTACCGCTGAACCACACACCACCAAAACTCCTGAGGCCAAGGCACCTGTTGCCCCGGCACCTAAAAAGGAAAACAAACCAGCCCCCGCTTCCAAGCCTAAATTTGTTTTTAAGGACGTTACCGCTAAAACGGATCACGCCAAAGCAATCTATTGGATGGCAAACGAAGGTCTAACCACCGGTTGGGCCGACGGTACCTTCCGCCCTCGTGCCAAGGTAACCCGTGAAGCTTTCGCTGCTTTCCTCTATCGCTTTGCTGGTAGTCCAGAGTTCACTGCTCCTAAGGATCTCAACCGTTGCTTCGTGGACATTGCCAAGTCGACCTTTAGCAAGCAGATTTGCTGGATGAAGGCAGCCGGCCTAGCTAACGGCTGGAATGACAATACCTTCCGTCCAAAGAACCACATGGCTCGCGCAGATATGGCAGTATTCATTACCCGTTTACTCAACCAGGACAAAATGGCTGAAAAGAAGTGGGGAGCAGCTCCTTCTTCCTTCAGCGATGTCCCAATGTCGCAACCATTCCGTGGCTCGATCGAATGGCTCCACGCTAATGGCATCTCAAAGGGTTGGCCGGTCAAGGGTCACTTTGAATTCCGTCCGACCTTGGGCATCCAGCGTGACGCTGTGGCCGTATTCCTCAAGGGTGTACACCAAAAGATTCAGTCCGAGAATCTAAAGGTTCTGACCAACACGCCAAAAACTTTGCCTTGGAGTCGCTCCGTTAAATTGGTAAACCAGCCTTTTGACGTGGCTGCAGAGACCAATAAGCTTTATGACTTGGCCGCAAAGGCTGGCGTCAAGAAGGCCAAGGGAGAAAAATGCGTTTACAACGGTTCCCTCTACCAGTCTTCGAATCCGGCAAAGAACATTTGGGAAGACACCAACTTCCGTAAGATGGTGCTGAACACCAACGGCAAACCGTTGAAGCTTGTTGCTAAACAAAACATCGTTCGCTACCCCACTTATTTGCAATACACCTACCAGGTGGACCTGTTTAAGTGCCAAAAGTAAAGGCATATCTTCAGACTAGCTTGGTCTGACAATCCGCCTATTTTGTGGGACGAGGACGTATCTCTAAATCGTCCTCGTCCCACATTTTAAAGCTTGACTAGATAGCCAAAAAAAGTGCTATACTGTCCTAGTTGCCCCGATAGCTCAGTGGATAGAGCGTTCGCCTCCGGAGCGAAAGGTCGCAGGTTCGAATCCTGTTCGGGGTACTTCTTTTACCTATTTTCCGACCTGTTACGCTAAAAAGCTATCGCGAATTGTCAACGCACTTTGCAAACGATCGGTAATCACCCCATCTACCCGCAAGGGGCTTTCTGGATTCGTGATTTGCTCAATCTCAGAACTGTTATTTACCGTCCATACCTGCAGATTTAATCCGAGTTTATGCGCAGTCGTAATCACATTTGGACTGAGCACTTTAAAAGTTCCTTTAAAACGATATGGAATCTGCGCAGCTACCACGGGACCCGCATGTTCAGGTGAGATGCTCAGTACTTTTGCGAGGTCGGCTGGCTTAAGCTGATTCGCCCTCGGACTGTAAGAAAGGCGCAATAAACGAAGGACTTCTTTAGTTGATAATGAAGTAGCCAAGGCGCCTTTCGCACCTTGTCTTACGCGTTGCATTCTACGATCACTAAACGTTGCCACGCAGACGCGATCACGCACTTTGGGTTGTAACAAGATAGGCAGCGCAGCCTCAACTGCCGCATCGCATTTAGTGTCGAGGTTAAATGTGGTTTCCGAAAAGCAATCCAGAGCTTCATCGAGCCGAAGTAAAGGTGCCGAATAGTCCCTCGTAACTGCTCGGATCTCTTTCCAAGCTAGTTTTGCGATACTGAGGTCTTGACCGAATAAACGTTTCAAGGTGGGATCGTGACTAAGTACTGCTACCCCATCTTTGGTAACTTGAATATCCGATTCAATGGCTTCAGCTCCGGTAGCTAAAGCATTGCAAAAGGCAGCTTCAGAATTCTCAAAATCGCCAAGTAAAGGCGAGCCACGATGTGCAAATACTAAAGTTTTAGAGCCAGGAGTCCATTCTTTTGGCTGAATCATAACTCTTTAGTTGTTCAGCAGCTAGGTTCAGCCTTAGCTTCGTCGGAATAAATCGCACCATTGTTCTTCATCCAAGACAACGGCTCTACAGCACTACCGTCATTATCATCTTTACCGCGGTGTACTTCAAAGTGCAGGTGAGGACCAGTAGAATTACCAGTTGAGCCAAGCTTCCCGACAAAATCTCCAGCTTTTAGTTCTTGTCCTTGATGCAAAGGCGAAGATCCGGAAATCATGTGGCCGTATACGGTCGTAACGTTTTGCGTCGGATGGTAGATAGCGACTGAATATCCTAACCCGCTGATCCAACCTACCCGGGAAACAATGCCATCAGCAGCAGAGGTAATCGGAGTACCAGCACCACCAGCCATATCGATTCCTGCGTGCAAGCGGTAAATACCTAGTACAGGATTCACGCGCATACCAAAGCCAGAAGAAAGACGGTAAGTGCCTCGGGCGAGTGGCCAGAAAAGATCTTGTCCGACTGGCTCTTCAGGCTTCTCTGTCAGTGCAGTACGCACACCATTGGCTGAAGAATCAGTCTTTAGGCACTTGTCAGCTTCCAACTGTTCGCGTACGGCGGCACGAGTGGCCGCTGCCGGGTCAGAGCGAAGAGACAAGGCTTCCGCAGCCTGTACTTTGGATTGCAAAATATCAGCCCACGATTGCGCTCGTTTAATCTTGGCTTGATTAGCGACCTCTGGGGAAATAAAGCCAGAAAGTGGTACTACTACAGTGGCAAAACCAAGAGCGCCCACCATTAGAGAACGAACAGACCGGTTTAAGATCTGCGATGATGACGATGAAGTTTCAGGAACTCGACTTGCCTCAGCGTACGCACGAGCTTGCTGCGCGCCGCGAAGTGCACGCCGCGAAGGATACTGGCGTTTGGGCATAGCCTCACTACCGTTTTCAGTCACAAAGTCTCCAAGGGATAAACAACAACTTATTTATGAATCATAGCGCAATAGCCGAGCAATGGTACATTTTTGCCAAGCTTCTGGTAGCCAAAATAACACTAAAGCAGTACTAGCTATTGATATTTGGGTCTATCGGCTCAGTAAAAATGAATACTTAATCACGTATTCAGTCCTATTGATTAGAGCCGATCCGCCTTCTGCATGCAGTCTCGAACCTCGCCCACAAGTTCCTCGATAATGTCTTCTAAGAAGAGGACACCTACCGCCTTTTGATTTTCCATCACCATAGCTAGATGGGTTGCAGTTTGCTGCATATGCGCTAGCGCCTCATCTACCTCGCTATCGGCAGCTACCCGCGCGAGTGATCGAATTCTCCAGGCATCGACCGGCTTTTCACGAAGATCCTGATCTTCGGAATGCTCCGCATAGAGCACATCCTTGAGGTGCAGATATCCGACCATAGTGTCAGTTTCGTCCACGACCAAGAAGCGAGAGAAACCAGTTTTTGCTACGACTCGTTCAACTTCAGCTGGAGTGACATCTTCAGGTACCGTAACTAATTGTTCTAGCGGAACCATAATTTTTGCTGCCGTTTCACTGGAAAACTCAAGAGCTCCAGCCAGCAATCCGACCTCGTCTTCTAATACGCCTTCTGCCCGAGAGACTTCCACAATTTGGGCCACTTCTTCCAGAGTAAAAACTGCCCCGACTTCAGATTTTGGTTCAACTCCAAAGAGCCGCACAATCCGGTTAGCGAAGCGATCTAAGGCTCTAACTAGCGGTCCAAATAAACGTTCACAGGCGACTAATAGCGGCGCTAGTACCAAAATAGCTTTTTCCGGCATGGCAACGGAAAGGTTCTTTGGCACCATTTCACCAAACACCACGTGAAGATAAACAACCATAAGGAGGGCAATTACAATCGCCACGACATGCGCACTGGCCTCAGGCAATCCTAAGGAATGCAGTGGTGTGGCAATCCAATGAGCGATAGCAGGCTCGGCAACTGCGCCCAAACCGGTCGAGCAAAGCGTTACGCCTAACTGGGCAGTCGCCAACATAACCGAGACATGTTCTACAGCCCATAACGCTGGCTTGGCACCCCATTTGCCTTCTTCGACCAAAGGTTCAAGCTTGGCTCGTCGAGTGGACATAATGGCGAACTCAGAGGCCACGAAGAATGCGTTTCCCAGCAATAAGACAATACTGATGAAGATTGCTAACTGACTAGACATTAGTTAGTTTCCTCCATTGACAGATTGACTACGATGGTTTCTTCTGCCGGTGGGCTTTGCGGCGAAACGAGAAGCGATTCGATTCTTCGTCCATCCATCCGACGTACCTTTAAGTGGATGTCGTTTACTTCGACTTTGTCGCCAACTTGTGGAATGCGCCCTAGACGTTGCATCATCAACCCGCCTAACGTTTCATACGGGCCATCATCTGGAACAGTCAGACCAGCTAATTCTTCTAGTTCATCTGGACGAAGCAAACCTGGCACAATCCAATCGTCACCCACTTTGCGAGTGCCGGTCCTAGAACGTCGATCATGTTCATCGGCTACTTCCCCAACGATTTCTTCAACGATGTCCTCCAGTGTAAGCAACCCGGCAGTACCACCATATTCGTCCACGACGATAGCCATTTGGAAGCCACCTTCACGAAGCTCGATTAGTACTGGAGCTAGCGAAGCACTTTGGGGCACGCGATGTGCAGGAGTCATAAGAGATTGACTCGAGGCAGGTACCTCTTCACGTTTATCTGCGGGCACCGCTACGGCACGGCGGAGATATACAATCCCCAAGACATCATCGATGTCTTCCCCGATTACTGGGAATCTGGAATGCCCCGTTTTTCTAGCAAGCGCAATGACTTCAGCGGCCGACTGTTCTGCCTTAATCCAGTGCATAGATGACCGGTGGGTCATAACGTCTACAGCTTCTAGCTCACCGAGTTGTACTGATTTGGTGAAAATCGTGGCGGTTTGTTCATCTAGCATGCCTTCTTGAGCACTATGCTTAACAAGAGCAGCCAGTTCAGGAGCTGACCGTGCTGAGGAAAGTTCCTCTACTGCGTTTAGTCCGAAACGTTTCAATACCCAGTTAGCACTACCGTTTAGCACCACGATTAGTGGATACATTACTTTGGTAAAGACCATCTGCCATGGGGCAACTCGAGCTGCCATCTTTAGCGGATCAGCAAGAGCAAGGTTTTTCGGAATCAACTCACCAAACAACATAGATGCCAAGTTGACAATAACTGCTGCCGAAAAAAGCCCGATCGTAGTGGCGATAGCCAAGTTCAGTTCCCACGCAAGCCCCCAGTTAGTGAAGATCTTGCCGAGGGCGGTCTGAGTGGTGTAGCCAAGCAGAATCGTAGTTAGTGTAATCCCGACTTGAGCACCCGATAGTTGTGTCGAAAGTTTTTTGAGTGCCTTAAGCGTTGCCTTATGTTCTGACTGTCCTGCCGCAATCTTTTGCTCCACAAGCGCTTGGTCTAAGGCAACGAGGGCAAATTCTGCAGCCACAAATAATGCCGTCCCGAGAGTCAGCACTACGCCGCAAAGAATCAGGAAAAGATCAAGCCACATGCGCTACCTCGACGATCATTGCCGGCAACGTAACATGGTTTCGACTGCTATAAGCAGGATTCATTCAGCACTCAGCTCACTTCTAGAAGTTAATGACGACAATTTCATTCTAACTAATTCTACGCTTTGTCGGAGTCACTTTTTAGTTACTAACAAGCAGTCTTTCTCACCTTAGCTTGATATGAGTCGTTAAGCTTAAAAAGTTTCATAGCTTCATTGGCTTTTTAAAGGTTATTTCTAAACTATCAGTAAAGTTCATTGATTTAGGCTTGTTGAGATTGTCTTGACCTCTTTTTCGTCATAATCTTATTCACATACGGTCTTGGAGCTGCGATTGAAAAGGAATGCCGTGAACCACAACGATTTTAATAACGAGCAAGATTCTTCTGTTAACAATCCAGAGGTGGCGCATCGTCCCGTGACTCCTCCTCCACCGCCGGTTGGATATCAGCCTCAAAAACTGATGTCGTCAAAAGTTGATGGTCTTTCCGCCAGTTCTCGTATCGCAGATGCGTCACGTTCAGATCTTCCTCCCTTGCCCCCGGTTTATGTAGCCCCTCCCACTTCTCCTTATGCAGCAGCTCATGGCTCAACGACGAGTTCAACTAAAGACGAAAAGACCGACTCCGTAAGCAAACTAAAAGCCATGGGGGCTGCCATCGCTCGGAACATGGAAGCTTCGCTTTCAGTTCCAACTGCTACTTCATCCCGTCAAGTTCCGGCGCGAGTGATGATTGAAAATCGAAAGCTCATCAACGATCATTTAGCTCGGACCACTGGGGGTAAGATCTCTTTTACTCACCTAATCGGTTACGCCCTAACTGAATCTTTGGCGAAACAACCTCAGCTTTGCGTGCGCTATGAGGAGGTTGATGGCAAACCTGGAATTCATCATTTCAGCCATATTAATTTGGGTATCGCGGTTGATATTCCTAAAGATAATGGTGAACGTACTCTTCTAGTACCAGTTATTAACGCAGCAGATACTCTAACTTTTAGTGAGTTTTGGAAAGCAAACCAGGACCTGATTAGTCGTGCCCGCGCTGGCAAATTGAGTCCGAAGGATATGTCTGGTGCGGTAGCAACTTTAACTAATCCGGGTACTATTGGGACTGCTTTTTCGGTTCCCCGTTTGATGCAGGGGCAAGCTCTAATTATTGGCGTCGGCGCTATGGACTATCCGGCCGAATGGGCGGGTGCTTCTTTGAAGCAACGCGCGCATGCTGGCGTCGGTAAGATTCTGACTTTAACGTCAACTTATGACCACCGAGTTATCCAGGGTGCAGCGTCAGGCCAGCTTCTAGCAGACATGAGCACCAAATTAATGGGGTTGGATGGCTTCTATGAGCGGGTTTTTGCCGCTCTTAATATTCCACTTGAGCCACTAGAGTGGGCACAGAATCAAGATTGGGACGAGGCCGATCAGCTTGGCAAGTCGGCTCGTATTTCTGAGCTTATTCATGCATATCGTTCCCGAGGTCATCTCGCCGCAGATACCGATCCGCTCCGTTACCGAGTTCGTCGACACCCAGACTTGAACATCGGCAAATATGGTCTAAGCATTTGGGATCTTGACCATCCCTTCCCCACTGGCGGTTTTGGCGGAAAATCTCGTCTTCCTCTACGCGATATTTTGGATCAGCTTCGTGATACTTATTCGCGTACGGCTGGGATTGAGTACATGCATATCCAAGATCCCACTCAGCGGGAGTGGATGCAGAAGATTATTGAGCAACCTTATGAGAAGGTTTCTTCGGATCATCAACGTCGTATTCTTCGCACTCTAAACCATGCTGAAGCTTTTGAAACCTTCTTACAAACTAAGTACATGGGCCAGAAGCGTTTCTCTCTGGAGGGCGGTGAATCTTTGATTCCATTGCTCGATAATGTGCTCTATCATGCCGCCAACGATGAGTTGGAGGAAGTGGCAATTGGTATGGCTCACCGAGGTCGTTTGAATGTTCTGGCGAATATCTGCGGCAAGAACTACGGCCAGATTTTCTCGGAGTTTGAGGGTAATATCGATCCGAGTCTATACGAGGGTTCTGGTGACGTTAAGTATCACCTTGGAACCGAGGGCGTTTTTAACTGCGACAACGGAAAGTCAGTCAAAGTTTATTTAGCGGCTAATCCTTCGCATCTAGAGGCTGCAGACGGCGTCTTGGAAGGGATTGCACGTGCCAAGGCTGATCGTATTAATTCCCCTGCAGATATTCTGCCTATCCTAATCCATGGCGATGCAGCTTTTATTGGACAAGGTGTCGTCTATGAAACGCTTAATATGAGCCAGTTGAAGGCCTACCACACCGGCGGCACAATCCACGTAATTGTTAATAACCAGATCGGTTTTACTACTGGACCAACTTCGGCCCGTTCGACTAACTACTGTACAGACTTGGCTAAGGGTCTCCAAGTTCCAATTTTCCATGTGAATGCAGACGATCCCGAAATGGTGGTTCGAATTGCTCATCTGGCGTATGCCTTTAGACGAGAGTTCCATAAAGACGTGATTATCGACTTAGTCTGTTATCGACGTCGTGGCCATAACGAAGGCGATGATCCTTCGATGACCCAGCCCATCATGTATTCGCAAATCGATGCGCTACCATCGACCCGAGAAGTTTATACTCGTAACTTGATTGGTCGTGGAGATATCACCGAGGCCGAAGCTATTGCGGCTTTAGACGAGTACCGTAATGAGTTGAATCGCATTCTGGAAGAGACTCGTGCCAATGGCGGATATCCTCAAGCTAAGAATCATAACGAAGTGGCAGGGATTCCACTTCCGCAATCCCAATCAGAAGGAAGTGGTGTAGTTCTTGGCTGGACTTCAAATGCACCACGAGAACTAATTGAACGTGTGGGCGAAGCTCATATCAACTTCCCTGAAGGTTTTACTCCTCATCCTAAGATGGTCCAGCTGTTGCAAAAGCGCCGGCAAATGACTTTGGGAGAAGCCAAGGTTGACTGGGGCTTTGCTGAACTCTTGGCTTTTGGTACTTTGCTACTTGAGGGCACTCCTGTTCGAATGAGCGGCGAGGATTCTCGACGTGGCACCTTCGTCCAACGGCATGCAGTTCTCCATGACTTACATACTGGCCAAGAATGGACTCCGCTCGCTAATCTATCTGATCGGCAAGCACCTTTCATGATTTATGATTCGTCGTTATCTGAATACGCACCTTTGGCTTTTGAATACGGTTATTCGGTTGAAAGCCCGGACTCTCTAGTTCTTTGGGAAGCGCAATTCGGTGATTTCGCAAATGGCGCGCAGACTGTCATGGATGAGTTCGTTTCTTCTGCCGAGCAGAAGTGGCGCCAACGCTCGTCTCTTGTAATGTTGTTGCCTCACGGTTTTGAAGGACAGGGGCCAGACCACTCTTCTGCCAGAATTGAACGTTACCTACAACTTTGCGCCCAAAATAATATGAGGGTAACTCAGCCTTCTACCCCGGCAAATTATTTCCATCTACTTAGGGAGCAGGCATATCAACAGCCTCGTAAACCGTTGATTGTTTTCACCCCTAAGCAGCTGTTACGTCTTGCTGCGGCTCAGTCCGACATTGCCGAGTTTACAACCGGACAGTTTAAGCCAGTGCTCGATGAAGTTGACCAAGTTATTCTCAACTCTCCCGAGCAGGTAACTAGAGTTCTGCTTTGTACCGGTCGTCTCTACTACGACCTCGTTAAGGAACGAAAAGACCTAGGCGATAACACTACCGCTATTATTCGAATCGAACAGCTGTATCCGTTACCGCTCGAAGAGATTAAGCAGACCTTAGCAAAGTACTCAGAGGCAGAGTTGGTCTGGGTTCAGGATGAGCCTCGTAACCAAGGTGCTTGGCCATTTATGGCACTAAACCTGGCACCTGAATTAGGTGGTTTATCCGTAGTATCTCGTCCTGAAATGGCGTCTACTAGTGCTGGTACTATGAAACTCCACCAGCAACAGGCCCGTACCTTGTTGGCTG
This sequence comes from Boudabousia tangfeifanii, assembly GCF_001856685.1. Classification (GTDB taxonomy): domain Bacteria; phylum Actinomycetota; class Actinomycetes; order Actinomycetales; family Actinomycetaceae; genus Boudabousia; species Boudabousia tangfeifanii. The sequence goes on along the minus strand of NZ_CP017812.1, from coordinate 887,798 downwards.
AAGCTTTTAATCGAGTATAGTTGGCTCACAGATAGCTGCTACTAATCACTTTTGGAAGAAGTATGACGAAATTAGTTTTCTTAGGTGACGAGCTTGTTGCCGGTACTGGGGACGAGCGCGCTCTTGGTTGGATTGGGCGAGCGGTAACACGAACGGAATTTACTTCGCAAACTGACGTGTTGGTCCTTGGAATTCCGCAAGAAACCACCCAAGATTTGTCACAGCGTTTCCTAGAAGAAGTTCAGCGTCGTCGACCTGACCAAAGTGAACCTCTTTATGTTGCCGTTGGGATGGGGATTCATGATATCGAAGCCGGAATTTCTAGTGCCCGAACCCGTTTACATTTAGCTAACACTTTGGATGGATTAACGAAGCTGGGCGCCAAAGTGATGTTAGTAAGTCCTCCCCCGCTACCCTCAATTAGCAGTAATGATCTTGAGGAACTAGTTCAGATCGGTTACGAAGTTGCCCATCGGCGACAGATAACTTGGGTTGATCTCTACCATCCGTTAGTTGAACACGAACAATGGCGTAGCGACTTTCTTGATCCTCAGGCCGCCTTACCAAAACAGACTGGTTATGGTCTTATGGCCTGGCTAGTGCTACATGATGGCTGGTATGAATGGTTGTCAAACTAGATTTAAGATGCTAAGTGCTTCTGATCAATAAACACTTGAAGCGCTAATCTTAGAGCTTAGTTTTGTCTGCCTTTAACCTGGTTCTCAGAACTTATTGTAGAAATAGTGATGGCCTAGAGGGTTAAGCTTGCGCTTATTCTTCCTCTAGGCCATCACTATCTAGTTTGCTAAACCATTAGCACTTGGTCTTTGCCTTATTGTTTAGCATGCGGTAGATGAATACGATCATCGCATCACGATTAACTTGGTTAAGTGGACGGTAGGTACCGTCTGGCCAACCGGTGGAAACACCAGAAGCCCAAGCCCAACGCATCGCTTCACCGTGCAAATCAGTTACACGAACATCCTTGAAGCCCATCTTAGCCTTGTGTAGATCCAAGTTAGCTGGACGAACATCAGGAGAAACTACGTGCGGGAACTTGTTAGCAAAGCGCATCAAGAATGCGGCCATAGCATCACGAGTTACATACTGCTTTGGACGGAAGGTGTTATCAGCCCAACCAGTGGAGATACCACTTACCCGCATCCACTCAATCTCAAAAGAGAATGGGTTCTGACGCGGTACGTCCTTGAAGCCAACGCGATCTGCCCGGAAAGCTGGGGAACCAGCCAAGCGGTACAAGAACGCAGCCATATCTTCACGCTTCGTACCACTTAATGGACGGAAGGTGTTATCACTCCAACCGGTGGTGACACCAACTGCACGAGCCCAGTAGATTTCAGGCGAGAACCATTCAGACAAAGGCACATCCTTGAACAAACGAGCGTTGTACTTAGGAGCACGAGTGGCATCGAATGGGAAGCACTGACGTACTGGCTGTGGCTTCGGAGCAGGCTTGACCGGAGCTGGAGCCGGCTTTACCGGAGGCTTCGGAGCAGGCTCAACCGGAGCAGGCTTTGGCTGCGGCTTTGGCTCAGGCTTGACCGGGGTCGGCTTAGGCTCTGGCTGCGGCTGCGGCTTAGGAGCAGGCTTAACCGGAGCCGGAGCTGGCTTTACCGGAGCAGGCTTTGGCTCAGGCTTGACCGGGGTCGGCTTAGGCTCTGGCTTTGGCTGCGGCTTAGGAGCAGGCTTAACCGGGGTCGGCTTAGGCTCTGGCTTCGGCTGCGGCTTAGGAGCAGGCTTAACCGGGGCTGGAGTCGGCTCAGGCTTTACCGGAGGCTTCGGCTTAACCGGAGGAAGCGGCTTCGGCTCAGGCTTTGGATCAGGCAAAACTGGAGTCGGTTCTGGCTTTACCGGTGGCTTAGGAGCTGGAGTCGGTTCTGGCTTTACCGGAGGCTTCGGAGCCGGGGTTGGCTCTGGCTTTACCGGAGGAACTGGGGTTGGGGCCGGGGTCGGCTCAACAGTTGGTTCCTTGGTCGGCTCTGGTGCCGGAGTAGGAGCTGGAGTTGGGGCCGGAGTGGGCTCAACAGTTGGTTCCTTGGTCGGCTCAGGTGCCGGAGTAGGAGCCGGGGTTGGGGCCGGAGTCGGCTCAACAGTTGGTTCCTTGGTCGGCTCAGGTGCCGGAGTAGGAGCTGGGGTTGGGACCGGAGTCGGCTCAACAGTTGGTTCCTTGGTCGGCTCAGGTGCCGGAGTAGGAGCCGGGGTTGGGACCGGAGTCGGCTCAACAGTTGGTTCCTTGGTCGGCTCAGGTGCCGGAGTAGGAGCCGGGGTTGGGGCCGGAGTCGGCTCAACAGTTGGTTCCTTGGTCGGCTCAGGTGCCGGAGTAGGAACCGGAGTTGGGACCGGAGTCGGAATTGGGAAAGGATCTACGAACTCAGGAGTTGGTTCTACGGTCTTTTCTGGAGAAGGTTCCACACTTACTTCTTGAGTTGGTTCAGGTGTGGGTGTCACATCTTCAACCATAACTGTCCGTACTGTCGTTTCAGCATCAGTTGCCTTCAACGCGCTTTCCGGAATGAAGTTTGCGGCGAAACGCAACTGACCAACGTATTCCAATGGCACGTTAACCGTCTTAGGTTCGTTAGCCTTCAGTTCATAAGGACCTAATAGTTTCTGTTTACCACCGGCGTCAACCGCCACTACTGCCAAACCATCAGCAGAGCTTAGAAGCTTCAGATGAGCATCTTGGCCTACAACAAGTTTAGTATCCAGTAGTTCTGCACTTAGCTTGGTTTGCTTTGGAGCAATTTTGAACGTCAGTGATTTTTCTTTTTCACGGTAGTTAGTCGTAGCAGGAAGATAAGTAGCACTGACCGTGACATCTCCCGCAAGATCATTAGGAACAGGAGCCTTTGCGTGCCCATCTACTAGCTCAACTGAAACTGCATGGCTTCCGTTAAATAAGAACTTAATTTTACCCGTTGCTCCGGAAGGTTCGACGGTAGCCGTGACTTCTCCCGCATCTTGATACACCTTGTTTCCCTCATGAGTTAGACCAAGGGTGGTATCGATAGGAGAAACGGCAAGCTGCCCAACTGCACTAGCAGACGAATATTTACTAGAGTCGCTAGGCTTTAATAACGCCCGAAGTGCCAGAGAACCTACCCGCTGAGGACGATAAGTAAATGTCGCCCGACCATTTTCCACGGGTACTTCTGGTTCCACAGTGGCACCATCTACATGCAGGATTGCAGTCCCAACAAAATCTTCAGGAGTAGCCGATACCGTAATTTCAGTTTCATTACCTACAGTCACAGATTCATCAGTTTGCAAATTTGCAGTTACTTGCTTTTGTTCAGGATCGATGCCAACCAAACGAATCTCAGCGGCTGAACCAAACTGTCGACCATTTTGAGTTGACTCAATCTCGAATCGAACACACTTCGCACCATTTTCCTGCGCAGTCATTGGAATGTTATGCCAACTGTGTTTCGCAGTTAATGTCTGTGAAGCAACCTCAGTCCATTGGGCGTCGGGCCCGCATTGAGGAGCAACCTTAACCTTGACCTTCTTGGCAAAGCCATTTTGTCCCTCTTTACGAGGCAAATATAGAAGATTAGTGAACTTAAATGCCTTTGGAGTCTCCATTTCAATCCAATGGGGCGCAGGTTCTCCGTCCCAAGTGGTGTGCCATAGAGAATCAGAGTTGTGGTCAAATGCATTCCCCGCTCGGCTATTGCCATCATGCTCAGAAGAAGCTCTCACTGGAGCCACATTGTCAATTGCCCGATCTAGCAACTCAGCGACCTCATTAGTGATATTTTCACCATCTAGCATTCTACGAACAATCTTAGAATCAGCGTTGCGAACCTTAGTTTTGTCCTTGCTATCAAAGTGAGCTTGGAACCCAACCTTGCCATTAGCGTCAGTTGGTAATGCGACCGGAACCTTCACGATTCCAGGAGCGGTGACAACTACATCTTCAGTTTCAATTTTCTGCTCTTCACCAGCAGCGTTTGAATAGGTAAGCTCTAACTTGACTTTACCTGCAGCTGGCACGTCGACTCCAACATTGACAGTTCGACCCGGTCGAAGCACATCTGGCATTACCACCTTAACCGGTAACGTCCTCGGCCCATTTTGTACAAAGACACTAGCGGCATAACCATCAATGTAGTCCTCAGAGTTCTCAGGAACGAAATGAGCATTTACTTGGTAACGATCACCGGAAGTATTCGTGTAATCAAACTCCGCCCGGCCGTTCTCATCAACTGCCTTAGTCTCGACTTCCTGACCATTAACAGTAAGTGTCAAATTGCCCCGCACCACAGGATCAATTTGGGCAACGATATGATTACTCTCATTATTCGGTAGCGTTTTTACGATCTCTTTGAAATGGACACCAGTAGGTTTCTTACTGTCATTTTCGATATAACGATTAATCCATTCCAGATTATCGAAGACAGTAGCTGCCGTGTAGTAGTGGTAATAAGGTGTAACATCCAAACTTGCGATCGCATGGGAAACAAAAGCCAATTTCCCATTTACAAAAGTCGGACCACCGGAATCACCAGGTCTTAAGGCTCCTGGATCGGCAATAAACGTTCCCAAAGTAGTACTTTTGTCTCCAGGACGGTCAGGGGCAAGACGTTGGATCGTAGAATCAGAAACGCTAACCGCAGATCCCTCATTCTTGGTGGTACCGCCACCCCACCCGTAAACGATCCCTTTCTTACCAACCAGCATTTGCTTGTCATTCAATACTGCTGGTGTTACGTCGTTTACCGGCTCAGCAAGGTGAGCCAAACCGACGTCGGAAGTCTTAGCACCGACGAAATAGTCGACTCGGTGCTGTTTTTCGCGCTTATTCGTGTAGGTTCGACCAAAGGTCGCATAGGATCCCTTGAGCATCTTCATGTTAGACACATCAACACAGTGACGTGCAGTTAAAATCCAGTGAGGTGATACCAAGGCACCAGTACAAGCCCCATCGCCTGTAAAAAGATACGTGACCGGTCCAACTAATGGATCATCCTCGGCCGCATCACGCCCATCGTTCATAGCAAAAGCAGACGTTGTAGAAATCGTAGAAAAAAGTAATGCCGAGGTGGCGAGGGTAGCCAGCAAACGGGTTCGAGTCTTTCCGATGCTCATAAAATAGGGCCTTTCCTATCCATTAAAGACATTAACCACCGCTCTCGTTACCGAGAAGACAAAGCCATCACCTGTGATGAGCCTACTTTCAAGAGCCTTCTCGACACTGAGAGCAATAGTAAATAAAAGTTACCACCTACTAGTATGGCCCAAAAGTAGAAACTTTTCTTGAGCACAGAAAAACCGTGACCTAGAACATAGTTAAGGCCTTGTAGTGATCACTACAAGGCCTTAACAAAGAGCTTAAACATCAGGCGTTAGGACGACGCCCGTGGTTAGCCGCATTCTTCTTACGTGCACGACGCTTACGACCACGCTTCGACATAGCTTCCTCCTCAAAATGGTCCGCCGCCTTTCGACACGAAGGTCTTGCGGCACTTTCAACCTAAGCATTGTCGCACAATCACAAGAAAAACGAAACTTGGAACGCAGTTTTTCACAACGTTATTCCACTCACGTCATCATTTTTCGGTGATTGTTTGAATCTAGCCTTGATACTCAATACGCAAACTAGTCATCTGCACCAGAATTCTTTGACGTAGACTTGCGGGAGCTTTTTGCACGCATTTCTTTCTTAGCAGCACACGAAAATGTCTTTCGACATCAGCTGAAGTTGAACAGTAGTCACATGACGCAATATGCCGTTCGACACGCTGCGACATTTCCTCAGTCAACGAATCATCCAAAAACTCATGCAAACTTTCTAAGGCCTGTTCGCATGTCAAATCACTTTGTGAGGTACAGTCACCCATCTTATTCTCCAATCCCATAATGCTTCGCTACCTCACTGAGCTGCTCACGCAACTGCGCTCGTCCTCGATTCAAGCGCGACATGACAGTACCAATCGGAATATCTAAAGCAGAAGCGATTTCTTTGTAGCTCAGGCCTTCAACGTCGGCTAGATAAACAACTATGCGACGTTCTTCGCTTAAAGAGTCCAAAGCATCAATTAAATCCTGAGTGCCTAAACGATCTAAAGCTTCCACTTCAGCCGAAAGCAAACCTGTTCCTTCATGATTGGCGGCATCCGCTAATTGCCAATCTTCCACACCTTCACTGTCCGTAACGGCCGGAGAACGTTGCGCCTTACGATACTGGTTAATAAACGTATTTTTCAAAATACGAAGTAACCAAGCCTTAAAGTTTGTACCCTGTTGGTACTGAGAAAAAGCAGAAAATGCCTTAGCAAAAGTGTCTTGCACTAGGTCTTCAGCATCCTGCTGATTACGCGTCAATCTCATCGCAGATGAGTAGGCAACATCGAGTAACGGCATAGCTAACTCCTCAAAAGTGCCAGCTTGCCCCTCTGACATTGACTGTTTCTGGTCTTCAACAACTTTATCCATCACCTTAGAGAGTAGCGGCAAAATCAAATTTTTGCGGTAAATAGTTAGCAATTTGGAAAACACCGTAGATTCAAGTTTCATTCCCGGCAGTTTTGCGGTGGAATAGTATGTATGAATATTCTCCGCACCATAATCCGCCCATTGATCGCCGCCCCATTCATCGCTGACGGTCTAGACGCCATGCGCCGCCCAGCTCCGCATGCCAAGAAAATTTCTCCGTTTAAACCAACTCTTCGCCGCCTAGGTCTAGGCGTAGTAGCAGATAACCCTGAGCTAGCATCACGCGCCCTCGGAGCTGTTACTGTTGGAGCAGCAGGTATGCTAGCTCTTGGAAAAATGCCACGCACTACTGCTGCCGTTCTTACTGCGATTTCAGTCCCATTAGCTATCGTGAACACGGCTTCGGAAAAAGATATGCGCGCCAAGGTATCAACTGGCATCCAGCGTGGCGCCCTAACCGGCGCGATGGTCCTAGCCTCACTAGACCGGGCGGGGGCTCCCTCCGCTGCGTGGCTAGCAAATTCCTGGGTCACTGACAAGATGAACCGCGCAAGTGCTCAACTTGATCAGGTCAAGAACAACGCTGAAGCATCACTCGAAGCTGCTTCCCAGAAGCTATCCAACGTAACCAAGTGACAGAAACAGCAAAGCATTCACTGTGGTCGGCACCGACTCTTTCTAGTTCTGTGTCGGCCACAGTTAATCTTCCAGGTTCAAAATCCCTAACCAATCGTGCCTTTATTTTGGCAGCGCTCAGTGAAAAACCGACCGAGGTTCATGGTTGTCTTGAGGCTCGAGACACTATGTTGATGCGTCAGGGACTAACAGTTTTCGGCGCTCGCTTTGAGCAACTTTCAACTTCGCCAACTTCGCTCAGCGCGTTTACTGGAAATTCAAGCTGGCAGATTACCCCCATTCCAAAATCGTCAGAAAACTTCGAGAACCCAGCAGAAATCGACTGCGGACTCTCGGGGAATGTGATGCGCTTTCTGACCGCCCTAGCTCCAATCTTTAAAGCAAAAACCTACTTCTATGGGGACCAGGGCGCTGCCAAACGACCGCAGCTCCCACTACTAGATGCCTTATCCAAATATGGAATTTGCATCGATCTTCCCCCAACGCCCGATTCACTCCCCTTTACGATTGGAACATTCCCACACCAAGAAGAACCACACAGCTTCCAGCAAAGCGAGTCAAAAACACTTTCGGTAGATTCATCGCAATCATCGCAGTTCCTCTCTGCCCTACTTCTAGCTGCCAGCCGCTGGCCTGAACCCGTAACGATACGCGCCCTCGGCAAACTTCCTTCCCTTCCACATATCCAAATGACCCTGGAAAATCTCAAAGAATGTGGAGCGTCTTTTCAGGAAAGGGAAAACGAAAACGCGTGGAGTTTCGAGCCCTGCCCGTTACAACTGACTGAAACAACTATCGAACCAGACTTATCTAATGCTGGACCATTCCTTGCCGCTGCTATGATCAAAGGCGGACAAATTACAATTCCTAACTGGCCAAGCAAGACCACACAAGCTGGTGATTACTGGCGTGAACTCCTCACTAAACTAGGAGCAAGCTACGAGCTCAGTGATGCTGGGCTCACCCTGACTGGTCCTAATGACTTCTTAACCAACCGAACCGAGCATCACTTCGATCTCGGCGATTATGGAGAATTAGCACCGACTCTCGCGGCACTATTAGCCTTGCGTCCAACCGGTGGCACTATCACCAACATCGGACATCTTCGAGGGCACGAAACCGACCGTCTTGCAGCTCTCGAAACCGAAATTAAACGCCTAGGCGGAAAAGTTTCTACCACCGAAAACTCACTCATCATCACGTCTCCGGTAACTCACGGGGCAAAAGTCCAAACCTATCACGACCACCGAATGGCAACTTTTGGAGCCATCATCGGTCTTGCGATCCCCGGCATCGAAATCGAAAATGTCGAAACAACAAATAAGACTCTGCCAAACTTTGTCGACCTCTGGCAAAAAGTAGCGAGACAGGAAGACTAAATGAGCCGATACGACCTAGGCACCGATGACCCAAGGGTAAAAGTACGTCCAGGCAAGTCCTCCCGTCCTCGTTCAAAACAGCGTCCTGACCATAGTAAAAAACCAGTAGGCATGGTGATCGGTATCGACCGAGGACGATACCAGGTAATCATGGCTGATGGCACCACCGTAACCGCAATCAAAGCCAGAGAACTAGGACGCGGTAGCGTAGTAATTGGCGACCGCGTGCATGTTGGCGGAGACATTAGTGGACAAAAAGATACCCTCGGCCGAATCGTACAAATTCAAGAACGAGATACTCTCCTCCTACGCTCCGCAGAAGAAGGACAGCGGCAAGGTAAACCAAAACCGATTGTAGCCAATGCTCAACAAATGGTTATCGTGGTGGCTCTAGCCGATCCTCCACCCCGATACGGCATGATTGACCGTTGCCTCGTGGCCGCCTACGAAGCAGGAGTCAGACCATTAATCTGCCTGACCAAATCTGATCTCGCCGACAGCACCGATTTCTATGCCGCCTATACTCCCCTTGGCATTGAAATCGTAACTACAAGCGTGACACCAGAAAAAATCGAAGGATTGTCCCAATTGCTGCCCAAGCTTGGTAACCAGGTAAGCGTACTTGTTGGGCATTCTGGCGTCGGAAAATCTACTCTAATCAACGCAATTGTGCCTGGTGCCAATCGGCAAGTTGGCGAAGTCAACGCAGTTACCGGCCGAGGACGGCATACTTCGACCTCGGCAATCGCCTTTTCCTTACCTGCAGGAGGGTGGGTTATCGACACCCCTGGCGTTCGTTCCTTCGGATTGGCACACGTCGACAATGAAACATTACTAGCCGCTTTTACCGACTTGTCCGAAGTAGCAGTTGCTTGTCCTAGGGGGTGCAAGCATTTAGCCGATAGTCCTCAGTGTGCCTTGTCCACCTGGCCGGGACAAGTGGCAGGAGAAGAACAGAAATATCGACAGGCTCGTCTCAACTCTTTCCGTAGATTAATTGCCAGTCGCCACGTAGAATAAAAAAGTCGAAAAAGCTAGCAAGGACGCTGATAAATGAAACTTTTACATACTTCAGACTGGCATCTAGGCAGAACCTTGCATGGCGCCGACTTAACTGCGGCTCAAGAACATTTTTTTGAATTCCTGCTAGCCACCGTCAAAACAGAAAAAATCGACCTAGTTCTGATTTCCGGCGACATTTACGATCGAGCCGTTCCCCCAGTAGAATCTGTCAATCTGCTCGAAAGTATCCTAAGTAAATTGACCCAACTATGCTACGTGGTAATAACAGCAGGAAATCACGATTCTTTAACCCGCCTCGGCTTTGCTTGGAATCAGTTTGGACCTCGCCTACAAATCATCGCGAGAGACGAACAAATTGGACGCCCGATAATTGTCAAGGATCGAAGCTGCAAGCAACCCCTTTGGCTCTTTGGGCTTCCGTATTTAGATCCCGATACTTGGCGCTACCGTCTAGCTGCTCCATGGGATGCAAGCTCTCAAGCACCCTTAGTAACCATTGACTTGGCATCACCGGATCTTACTACGTCAACAGTCAACTCAAGTAGGTTGAGTTCTAAAGTCGAAGACCAAGTCTCAATACTCCCAAGTAGCCAGACAGAAGAGCCACATGAACTAGACACAACAGCAGATGACTTGCTCCCCAGCCTTCCTAGAAATCCACAGGGGGTAATGAGTGGCGCCCTAAAGAGGATCCGGAACTGGATTCAAGCAAACTATCAAACCGCTGCCAAACCTACTGTGATCGTCATGGCTCACGCTTTTGTCACCGGTGGCGAAGTTAGCGACTCGGAACGAGACATTACCGTTGGCGGCGTCGCCACCATCCCCAGCCAACTATTCCTAGACTACGGGTTTACCCCCGAAGCGGCGGCAGACTTCCATCGACAATGCGATCATGAAGCATATTTCGCCCTCGGCCACTTACATCGCCCTCAAACCGTGGCAGGAAAAGACAATCTCAAGTACTCCGGCTCTCCCCTTCCGTTCTCCTTCTCTGAAGCCGGTTACGAAAAAACTATTACGGTGGTAGAACTTGATGCCGGACAGATAAAAACTAAGGACTTGGTAGTTCCGCCTTGGCGCCGTCTTGTCCGGCTTAAAGGTTCGATTGATGAAGTCATAGCACAGGCTCAGGATCCACAAATCGCACAGTCCTTTGCCGAAATTACGATTACAGACAATGCCCGTCCGGAAGCACTCTATGCAAGATTAAGAGCTGCTTTCCCTTACTTACTTGTCTATGTGCACCAACCGACCAACCCAGTCTCGCTGCCAGGACCAGAAAAAATTAGCTTAAAAGAAGCTGATATCGCCCAAGTAATCGCAGATTTTCTAGAGCAAGTGGGCGGAGATAAACCCAGCGAACAAGAACTTCAAGTAGTTAATGAAATTGTCGAAGAAGTTAGATTGAATCGAGAAAGCGCATGAAACTACTGCGACTAAAATTTGCTGGCATTGGACCATTCCGGAAAGAATTCGAAGTTAATTTTGAAAATTTCGGAGACAGCGGCATCTTCCTACTAGAAGGTCCGACTGGTAGCGGTAAATCAACCATCATCGATGCCATTTCCTTCGCCCTATTTGGAGTAGTTGCTGGACTAGAGGACTCTTCCAAAGACCGACTACGGTCCGATCACTGCGACGACCACGAGCCTTCCTATGTAGAACTTGATTTTCAAGTCGATGCAGGTACCTTCCGGATTCACCGGAGTCCACAATACGAACGTTCCGATCGTAAAACCCCAGTTTCCGCTAAAGTCTCCCTAAGCAGGCTCTCAACCGAGGGCGGAGCAGAAAGCGTCATCTCAAACAGAGTCAAAGAAGTGGCTTTAGAACTGTCAAATCTAGTCGGATTAACTAAAGAGCAGTTTCTCCAAACCGTGGTTCTGCCCCAAGGAAAGTTCCAAACGTTCTTACGCGCTGAGCCTAAGGAACGCCAAGGGGTCCTGGAATCAATCTTCTCAACCCAAATCTACAGCGAAATTACCAAACTTCTAGCCGAAAAAGCTAAAACAGTGCGTGCCGCTTCTGAACAGCAAAGACGCGTCTTAGAAAGCAATGCGCAAACAGTCTGGAAAGTATCTCAACAAATTGATGACCAGATTAGTGAAATCTCTGAACTATCGCTTGAAAAAAAGTTCTTGCATGGCCAGTGGACTAAAGAAAGCTTTCTAAATTTAGCTCAGCCTCTGGTTCACACTGCAGCAGTTAGTGCTGGACTAGAGCAAGCGTCCTCGGTAAGCAAAGACTGGAAGAGCAAACTGGAAGAGATTACCGAAGTCATTCAACACTTTCAAGAGCGCCGACAGCTGATTGCCACGAAAGCCGATAAAACCTATAACGATGCGAAAATACTTCACAAAAACTTTGAACGGGGAGCAAAAGCACAGACTTTACTCACCGAGCTTTCAGCACAAAAAGCTGAAATCGATTCACAGAAAAAAGCCTTAGAATCGCACCAAGCAAGTCAGGCCGTCCTCGTGGCGATAAAAAATCAAAAACAGTTAAGTCAAAAAATCCAAAATTTGACCGCAGAATTGGAAACAATCCATGAGCTTTGGCAAGCAAAGTGGGCCGATAGCACCGGCGAAAAACTTAGAGCACTCCCCTTTGCCGACTTAGCTATGAGTCCAGATACCATCTACCAGGAGTTGGAAAATAAGATCCTCGGATCCGCTCAGCAGATTCCAACTACCATCGAAGAATACCAACCAGCCAATTGGGATATCACGCAAGTAACTAAACAGCTTTGCCACAAACTCTCCGAGGATAGCTTTACAGACTTTTCAAAACTCGAAGAACTCGAAACTAACACTGCTTTCAAACAATTTGAAGCTCAACTAAGCGCAGCAAAACAAACCAATAAAGCCATTATCAATTGGCAAAATGAAAGCTCTAAAGCCAGTGAAAAACAGGCAGTTCTCTTACCCATGATTTCTGACCTAGAAACCAAACTAGCTAAGTTCCCAGAACTACAAGCGAAATTAAAGTCCGAACTATTAGAAACAAAGAAGCAAGCTGACGAATTCCCTGAACTCAAAGTCTCATTGAAAACGGCCAAGCAACAAGCAGATCTCTATGCCGAATATGCCTCTGAGTTAGGGAAAGAAAAGCGACTCCAAACGAAACACCAGAATCTAGAGAAAAAACGCGATGAGCAACAGCAAAACTTGAATAATACTGTTTCCGCATGGCAAGCCTCAGCAGCTATCCGCATGGCTGCGACTTTGGCTCCAAACGATCCTTGTCCCGTCTGTTTCGCTCCATACGACCCAAAGCGAGCCCAGCACGATTCCACTGAATTCGTGCCAGATAGCGCCATAGAAACTGCAAACATGGCTTTTAAAGCGGCACAGGATAAACTACAGGAAAGCAGTCAAGCACTTGAAATGGTAAAAGCTAAACTAGCTTCACTTGCCTCACAGTTAGTTAGTACCGATAAGTCGGTAATTGCTAAACAACTCGAAGACACAACTGCCAAATGGCAAGCTGCAAAGACCGCCAGCGCAAAACTAACTCGCCTAGAAAAATCACAGGCCGATCTGCAAAAAGAACAAGAAGAACTAAATGCTAAACTTCCAGCGTTAAAAGCAGAGTCAAACCAGCTCACTAGACGCTGGGAAGAAGCTTGGTTGCACCTTCGTCTAAATCAGAAATATTTGGATTTCTTATTAGGAGACTTCACTACGGTTGAATCACTTGAGCAAGCCGGCTCCGAGTTCAAACAACTAGCGCAAAAAAGACAGAAAGCGATAGAGAAGCTCGAGGAAAATCGCGAAACTCTCAAAATCGCAGAGGAGAATCTTCAGCAAACTCTGACAGACTCGCCTTTCGAAAAAGTCGAAGAAGCTCTAGCCTCCAAGCTCTCATCCCAACAAGTTGCTGACTACACGGACAGCACCACTCGGTGGCAAAAACAATTGACACTAGCCGAAGGTACTTTAGCTGAACCGGAGGTCAAAACCGCCCTAACCACAGAAGTACTTCCAGATCTTCAAGTCCTAGCAGACCAATCCAGCACTGAAAAGCACAATTTACAAGTGACTAATGGGCTTGTCGGTCAGTTTAGTATTCTTAGCGAGCAGTTATCACAAGCATTAACCTCCTTTGTACAGAGCTACCAACAACTAGAAAAGCTTGAATTACAAAACGCTGCCTTGCTTAGAGTCGGTGTGCTGGTGGCCGGTACTACCAAAGATAATCTGGTTGGCACCCCGCTATCTCATTATGTGCTCCGGCAAAAACTTGAAGATGTCTTAGCTGCGACTAATCCCCTACTGCGGTTGATGTCTGACGGGCGATTCTACCTAGAACGCACAGACTTGCAGCCCGGCCAAACTACCAGAACTGGCGGCTTAGGCCTCGTGATACACGACGTTCATGCAGACAAAATCCGCGCTACCAAAACTCTCTCAGGAGGAGAGAGCTTCATGGCCGCACTTGCTTTAGCTCTTGGACTTTGCCAAGTAGTTTCAGCTCAAAACGGTGGAATCACGATCGAGTCGATGTTCATCGACGAAGGCTTTGGGACACTTTCTCCCAACTATTTAGACACAGTAATTGCCCAATTGACTAAACTGAGTGCTCAAGGAATTAGCGTTGGCCTGATTTCACATGTGCCAGCTCTAAAGGAACAAATCAGCGATCGAATCACCATTTCCCCTAAACCTGATGGCACCTCGACTTTAAGAGTGACTAGTTAAGCCCGAGTTCGGTTTGTAAGGCAGTTCTTTCACTAGGATCAAACCAAGCAAGAGAAAGCTCGGCTAACTCATCCCAAGCGTCTTCGTCTGCTTCGTGAAGCCTTTTAACTAGAGTCTCTACTCCAGGAAGGTCCATTAATATCGCATCAATTTTCTTCCAAGGAAGTGATAGATCGGTTTCCGCTGAAGCATAACCTTCTTTGTCTAAATTGCGTAATTTGGCTTCCTCGGTTGATGCTGCAAGCACGATTCGACGTCCAATAGCAGCATTTTCATCGAATTCTGCTGACGCTTGTGCCGCATATGTGGCAGCGAGTTCTTCAGCTTCTGATTCGTTATACCCAATCTCATCTGCCAGCTCAAGCAACTTTGGGGTCAAAGCAAACACTAGTTTTGCATTAACCGCATCAGCGGCAAGATCTTGTGGAGCAACCGGAATATAAATACGCACCTATCTATCTTGACACTGATTAATAAAAAATGCTCATTTTCTGAACCATTTTCGTGCTTTCTTTTGTCGCTGGTTCTCTTTTTCGGTCAATAAGGCTAGTATCGCGATGATTCCCCCAAGGCAGAAGGCTTTGGGAGTTAATGTATAAATCGGACGAGCTGCAAGTAAAGCTGAGGGTACTTCTTTACTTTCAGGAATGATCAAATATTTTTGTGAAGCTAATTCATTGCCTAGCAGTTGCAAAATACTATCTTGGAAAGCTTTCCCACTTCGTTCCCTAGAAACTTGATTGAATACCAATAATTCTTCTGAAAATTTGCTACCTCGCCAAAGGCTTACTCCCCTGCTAATTCCGATTGGATCGGCGCTAATTACAGTAATAACCAAGTCGGCCGCCTGCATTATGAATGAAGAAATCTCATCCCTTGGATCAGTCTCGATCATCATCTGTTGATTCTCTGAATAAACTAGTTGTGAATGAGTATCGATTACTACATAATCAAACATCTGTTTAGCAGTTTTTAATACTGCTTCAAGATCGCTTACAGTTATTTCAGGCCAACGTTCAGCAGAATTGATGCCACTTAAAAATTGAGCATTATCGCCCATAGGATGTAGTAATTCTTGAAAATTTTTCTCTGTTAAACGCCCTCTACTTGCCAACCGGCAGGCAAGAGCTAAACCTGCCCAACTCGGACTGGCACCCAAAAATAGGTTTCCACATGGCGATAATAAATCGGCATCTATATACAGTACAGAGTAATCTAATTTTCCAAGTAAATATGCTAGGTTTACAGCTAATGTGGTCTTACCTGGCGCACCCATCGCACTACGCATGGCAATTACTTGAGGAAGTTGTTTAAGCTGACCAACCTTCTGCATTTGCCTATTAAACTCATGTTTTTGTGCTTTAGTTGCCAGTAATACTTGGGCATTTTTGGTTGAATTTTTCTGCTTTGCCTTTTCTGTGTGAAAAAATTCAGGTGATACCAAAGTCGTATCAGTAATCACCGATTTATCCGCTTTGCTGTCCTTAGCATTATCTGCAATGTGGTTCCCCATTAGCCTCGGTAATTCTTTGATCTCAGCCGAGGAGTAAGCGCTGCCTTGGGAAAGCGAACTTTCAGGAGAGGATTCGAGTTTAGTAACATTTGCTTCCTCTTGATTTGGTTTATTTCGTAGGTTCCTCCGACTTGGTATTTTTCTTGAGTTAGTCCTAGGCTGCTCTTGTTCTCGCAATTTAGAGCTATCTGAATCAAAAATCTGCTTCTCTTTTTTGTGTTCTTCGGATTGGATAGAGTTTGAGAACGAGTTAGTCAGATCTACTAATTCTTCGTCATCATCACGAACCTGGTTGTTAGCAGTTCTTTCATAATGGTAATCGGACTTATATTCTGGTTCGATTTTTTCATTTTCGATCAACGGGAGCGATAAGATGGCGTCAAGAACGTTTTCTTCCGAGGCCGCGTTTAAAACTGAATCCACCCCGATTTCAATGAGCTCGTCTGGCTCTTCGTTCTTCGATAAGACAATAACTGCGATTTCTAGACCATGAAGCTCATAAACATCCTGTCTGGTAATTTCAACGCCATCTGACACTAACAAAATATTTCCTAAGCCACTCCGAGCAGCGGCAAGAGCATCGATGAAATCTGCGCATCTGAGTGCGACTTCGGTCTCCGGATGAGTATTCAAGGCCTTAACCATTTCTACTTCAAAGGCCCCTGAAAGAAGTAGCAAAACTGAACGTTTAACCATAGTGTGTTTCTCTTTTTACTTCTTTTCAACCGTAGGAATAACCATTAGAGCACGTTTACTACCCATTGCATCTAGCACTTGATTAAGTGATGCTTTTGCGACTTTTACTTCAAGGGTAGTCACTTGGCCCATTCCAAGGCTTTGCGATGCTTGCGGTGCAGACGCCATAACTAATCCAGTCGCAATCTGAGATGCTGGTTCCTGCGACTCATTCTCTCGTCGATTACCGATTGCCCACAGATCTATCAAATCGCCAACTTTTAGCGAATTTGACGGCATCTGTGAAAGGTTTAGTACTAGTTGCACATATCCAACACCACCATTTTGAAAGGCAGATTTTGGTATTAATTCCCCTGCCTGCAAGGAACGTAAAACCACTCCGGACGGCGCTTTACTACCAGAAACATAAACTTTCGGATGACTTGGAGTTGCATATACCTTGGTCACATCTGCTTCAGTAATGACGCTACCTTGCGGCATGTCTTTATTCACCTCCCAAAGAGCATATCCCCGATAGTTAGCGTTAAATAGCCACCCGCCAAGCAAAGCTGAAGTAATCACAAGCAAAACCCCTAATAGAAATCTTGGATCTCTTCTCAATGCAGGTTTCTTTTGGGCAAACTGAGTAATCAAAGATTTTTTATTCACATGCATATTATGTAGTATTTTTCTTACTTTTTATTCATTTTGGCAAGTTTTCCACAGCTTTAGCTATTTTTTATTCTAAAAGTTTACGTTTGAATGCGATGGTGACATGATAGATGCATGCCCAGATTTTTGACTCTTGCAGACGTTTCCGAGCAACTCAACTTAACGCCAGCAGCTACCCGCAACTTAGTCTTAAGTGGGGAACTTCCCGCTATTCAAATCGGCGCTCGTAAGCTCTGGCGAGTTGAAGAGTGTGCCCTAGAGGAATACATTCAAAAACAATACGCTCTCACCAAAGAGCGTATTTTGGCTGGACAAGCAGAAAACTGACTATCATCTACTCTTCTAATATCACTGGCGTCGAAATCGAGACTATTGCGGTAAGCGGCACAATCAGCTCTTTACGTGTCTCATAAACACGAAATCCGATCCAATCACTTCCACAAGAAACAACGTGCCCTAACCAATTTCCCGAGAGTAAAAACAGTCGCACCAGACTTTTCTTATCTGCTAAATCGCGCAAGATCGTTCCCATTGACAAGTTATCGAGCCTATGAGAACCCATTAAAGCCTTTCCTAAGGGGCCAAAAACGTTCACTTGGCTTAACGGTATCAAAACAGACTCATAGGCAGTTCTAAGCAAAACCCAGTCCTTGGTCGCCCGAAGCAAACAGCCATCAATAACCCGACCATCGGTTAGAGTTAGTTCAATTTCTTGACCCAAGCTCCCTTTTAGACGTCCCAAAAGAGTAATACCAGACTGATAAGCCGGCACCATTTCGGCAACCATCGATTCCGCCTCAGCACGTAATGAGGCTGAGAACTTCGACTCTAGATCGGCAATAACAAGCTCAATACTCACAAATAAATCGTGCCACCTACAGTCATTATCCACAAGTCGCAAATAAAAATTGACAAGAACTTAAGGCCGTAGAATGATTTCTAACATAACCAAACAACACCTAACGACATCTAAGGGGTGGAAAAGTTGCGAAATCTGAATCCTTCAAAATCCACAAAGTTATCGGGAAAAGCAATAGAAGGCTCACAATCTAGCCTTCTTATCTGGAGGTTCTACACTTTACTGTTATTAGCTTTAGATACTTTGTTACTGACCACTCTTTACCCCATTGCCGTCCATCAGCTTCAATACAGTTATTACTTGAACAATGTCTCAAATTTTGTTTCAAGTACATTATGGTTCGCAATCCTAACAGGCACAGTAATTACTGTTTCTTGGTACGCATTTTGGGCAATCCTACTCCTAGTAAGCTACCGAACCGGCAGCTTGGCTTTATTCGCCTTAATAAAAACTTTTGCCCCGAAAGTGATAAAAGCTGCCTCAAATACAGCACTTTCGTCAGTTCTTGTAGTTAGCCTAAGTACGAATTCCGCCTTGGCCAGCCCGATTACTAGCGATCAAGTCAATACCCCAGCAACACCTACACCAATAGCATCGGCTACCGAGACAATCGAAGATTTCTTACCAGGTGCCTTGCCCCTCGCCACTCAAAACGACCAGCCTGGCTCTCCTGAAGTAAACCAAGTAGAAAATCTAACCGATTTAAAGACGACTAATCAGTTAGATCTACTCCCCGGAAACTCACTATTGAATAAGAACTCAAATACTCCAGAAACGTCAGTGTTTACCGATGAGGTTCCACTTCCACGCCATCATCAGAGGGAAGCAGTTAGCAATCCTAAGAGTGCACTACCTGTTTCTAAGCTGAGTCCTGAGCCCACCAACGAGTTGGTGGATAAACAAATCACCATAGAACAACCGTTACTCGTCTTAGATAAAACAACAGAGAAGAAAGGTCTTAATAGCTATACACCGCTTTCCAAAACTATGAACTCTGGGAATAAAAAGATAGATAACTCCACAAGACCAAAAGAAATCCCAGACTTTCTTCCAGGTTCATCCCACGAAAACACTAATGGTGTAACTGATTCTAATAATGAGAAGCACTTATTATCAAAATCTAGTGAATCGGAAAGAAGGGTGCCAAAAGCTAATCAAAAAGTTAATCCGCCCTTGTCTACAAGTGGCCACGCCTCATCAAACCAAGAATTAGTAGAACATATTTGGCAAGGCGATTTACCTTGGCTGGAAACGAAACTCGGCACGAATCTCCTTCCCAAAGAACCTACCAAACAAAAAGCTAAGAATCCAGGTAAATATTTAACCCATCAAGTAACCAGCGGAGAAAGTCTATGGTTGATCGCTAAGGATTATCTGCCACCCGAGCATTCTCAAAAACAAGATATCGCAAAGTTAGTCAGAAAAATTTATGAATTAAATGAAACAACTATTGGAAATAATCCAGATTTTCTGCCAACCGAAATTACCTTGCGTATCCCCAATATCGAGCACTAGGAGAGTAACATGCCAACCTTAACAATTCGCAAACCCACTGACTTCTCAAATGGCGTCACAAGGCCAACTAAGCCACAGAATAATCAGAGTGCTCAGGTTAAACGAACCTGCAAAGCGCCTAAAGTCAAAGAAATTTGTAGTCTATGGTTTGCCGGTCCCCAATCCGAAGTAAAAGCACCTAACCCCCAGTATCTAGATGCCGAAGGATTACCACTGCCTAACCCAGCTCAGTGGACTCGAACCGCAACGAGGGCCGTCTTTGAAATGCTTATGGGATATCGCATTTTATCCACCCAAAATCGCTGGACCGACCTACAAACTCAAAGAAAGCTAAAAGAACTACAAGCTCAGTGGCAACAAAAACACCCCTCTAAGAAGATTAGTTTGATAAAAGTCGGTGGTTCTCATGCCGCTATGGCAGGACCGTTTTCCGTAGAGTCATCAGCTTGGGTGAAAATCAACGGAACTATTCATACACTTGCGATCAGGCTTGAGGCTAAAAAGGGCCGATGGATCATGACCTCAGTCGATATTCTCAATGTATAAATAGTTAGCGGCGACCAGGCTAATCCTGATCACCGCTAACGAAAGAAAACTACAGAGCTTATTTCTGCTTATTCTGCTTTCGGCGCTCTGCTCGATTCATGGGGACACCCTCGGTTTGTGTTGGACCAACTTCAGAACCGTCAATGATTCCCTCAGCTCGAGCAGCTTCCATAATCCCGTCCATATTCTCAGCAGGGCCACTCATCTGAAGCTCTTGCGCTTGCTGAGGTGCTTTACGCAAAGTTGATGGGTTAGAAAAACGGTTCTTGGAGGGAGCATTGAGAGACGCATTCATCATAGGACGACGACGGTTAGTCATTGGACGATTAGCCCGAGCAGTCGCCGCAGCCATCTCCTCTGCACTAACTGCTGCAGCGCGAGCCTGAGCTTCTTCCATCTCAGCCTTAATGCGTTCTTCCGCAGCGGTGAGTTCTTTACTCGAGTTAAATAGGCTTTGGACCGTCAATTCACGAATCGATTTCATCATTGAATTGAACATGCGGCCTCCCTCGTCTGAATATTCGACCAAGGGGTCTCGCTGGGCCATAGCTCGAAGGCCAATGCCTTCCTTCAAATAGTCCATTTCGTAAAGGTGTGCTCGCCACTGCTCATCTACGTTTCGTAGCAATACGTCGCGCTCAAGTGCAGTCATCGGTTCTGGACCATACGCCTGCGCGGCAAGTTCGGATTCGTTGAAGTGATCTTCAATCTTCATATATTCTTCACGAAGATCCTCAGTAATAGCCTCAACCAAATCAGCCTTAGGAACATTATGCTCCTGATCAGCAGCGGTTAGAAGCTCCTTCAAATCTTCACTCAATGGATACATCTGCTGCAAATCATTCGTTAGAGCATGAATATTCCAATCGCGGCCATCCACCGAAGTAGTGTATTGATTGACAATGCCCTTTGCGAAATCTTCAATAAAGTAATCGATCTGATCCGACAGATCTTCGCCCTTAAGTACACGCAAACGCTGTTCGTAAACAAGCTCACGCTGTTCAGTCATTACGTCATCATACTTCAGAACGTTCTTGCGAATTTCACGGTTTCGTCCTTCTACCTGTGCTTGAGCAGATGCGATAGAACGCGACACCATCGACATTTCAAGTGGCTGATCTTCTGGGTAGCTAGCAGACTGCATCAGCGTTTTCGCAAGTCCGGAAGCAAATAGGTTCATTAGTTCGTCTTCCATCGACAAATAGAAGCGAGATTCCCCTGGATCACCTTGACGACCAGAACGACCACGAAGCTGATTATCGATACGACGCGACTCGTGGCGTTCAGTGCCTAGAACGTAAAGACCGCCGAGTTCCTTTACCTCATCATGCTCTGCTTTCACAGCGGCCTCGGCAGCAGCAAGTGCCTCAGGCCATGCAGCCTCATACTCTTCTGGATTATCGTTGGCTGTTAAACCCTGAGCACGCAAATTCGCAATAGCAATATGCTCTGCGTTACCGCCAAGCATAATGTCAGTACCACGACCAGCCATGTTGGTAGCAACCGTAACAGCTCCCTTACGACCTGCTTGAGCAACTACCGCAGCCTCAGACTCATGCTGCTTTGCATTTAGCACAGTGTGCGGAATATTAGCTTTCTTCAATAAAGCCGAAAGATGCTCTGAGTTCTCAACGGAAGTGGTACCTACAAGAATCGGCTGGCCTTTAGCATGACGTTCAACGATATCCTTTACCACTGCTCGATACTTACCAGCTGCAGTTGGATAAACTAAATCGTCACGATCCTTACGAATCATAGGCTTATTTGTAGGAATCGGGACTACACCGATCTTATAAGTTTCAGCGAATTCTGCTGCTTCCGTTTCAGCTGTACCAGTCATACCTGAACGGGATCCTTCTGGGTACAAACGGAAGTAGTTCTGGAGAGTAATTGTTGCCAAGGTTTGATTCTCAGCTTTAATCTCTACGCCTTCTTTAGCTTCAATAGCCTGATGCATGCCTTCGTTGTAACGACGACCTGGCAAAACACGGCCAGTGTGCTCATCAACGATCAGAACCTCACCATCATGGATGATGTAATCCTTATCAATCTTGAACAGTTCCTTCGCTTTAATCGCATTATTAAGGAAACCGATGAGTTTCGTAGAATCAGCATCGTACAAGTTATCAAAGCCTAGCTGCTTCTCAACTTCGTCGATCCCAGCCTCAAGAATACCCACAGTACGTTTCTTATGGTCTACTTCGTAATGAACATCGGGTTCGAGACCATCAACCAGCTGCGCGAAGGTAATATACCAATCATCGTTACCGCCATCCGCAGGTCCCGAAATGATAAGCGGAGTACGAGCTTCATCGATCAAAATAGAGTCAACTTCGTCCACGATCACGAAGTTGTGTCCCCGCTGAACCAAATCTTCAACTCGCGTTGCCATATTGTCACGCAAGAAGTCGAAGCCCATTTCGTTGTTGGTACCGTAGGTAATGTCCGCATTGTATTGTTCGCGGCGTTCTGCTGGAGTTTGACCGGCCATGATGCAACCAGTAGTTAGACCCAGGAATCGGAAGACACGTCCCATCAACTCTGATTGGTATGACGCCAAGTAATCGTTAACAGTAACAACGTGAACACCCTTACCATCTATTGCCCGAAGATATGCCGGCAAGGTAGCAACTAGCGTTTTACCTTCACCAGTCTTCATTTCGGCAATATTGCCTAGGTGAAGTGCCGCACCACCCATGATCTGGACACGGAAATGTCTCATGCGCAAGGTACGCCAAGCGGCTTCACGAACGGTAGCGAATGCTTCGACCATAATGTCGTCTAGAGTTTCGCCATCTTTCAAACGCTG
Source organism: Boudabousia tangfeifanii (assembly GCF_001856685.1). Lineage (GTDB taxonomy): Bacteria > Actinomycetota > Actinomycetes > Actinomycetales > Actinomycetaceae > Boudabousia > Boudabousia tangfeifanii. Next base: position 865,009 of record NZ_CP017812.1, on the reverse strand, counting down.
GCGAAACTCGTCAGTTTTCGCTGCGAGTTCCTCATCTGAAAGCTGCTTAAAGTCATCTTCAAGACTATCGACTTGATCGGCGATCGATTCTAATCGCTTGAGGGTTTTGCCCTCCCCCATGCGCAAAATCTTATTGCCCAGATTCGAGAGCTTAGTTCCTAGACCCAAGGTTGATCTCCTTCAAATACAACAGTCTTCCCACGGCGTGGGTACACAGATTCCTTGGACTATTTTAGTCGTAACTAGCACAAAACTCCCCAGCTTCACTGATAGCAAAGTAATTAGGTAGATTTGGCGTAATAATGGGGCATTCACCACGCTGTGAATGCCCCATTAAATCTTGTGTGTGATCACTCTGCAACAACTGTATTTAGTCGTAGCACACCATATGTCCATCCATGGCGGTGGTAGACCACGCATGGCTGACCAGTATCAGCATCAATAAAGAGGAAGAATGGGTGACCAACCAACTCCATTTGATAGAGCGCCTGATCTACAGTTAAGCGATCTGCCTCGTGTAGCTTCTGACGAACAACTACTGGGCTGTCACCAAGCTGCTCTTCCACGGCTTCGCCGACCTTCAACGTAGCCGGATCTACATGCTCGGTAGCCGTAGTCTCCTGTTCGTCCTCAGGCATCGTAATATCGACTGCACCTAAGTCTTCAGGTTCAACATTACGGTATCGGCGACGGTGATCCTTCATACGGTCACGAGCTCGGCGCAAACGTTCAAATAGTTTTCCTACCGCCAAGTCAACCGCAGCGTATCGATCCACCGAAGCTGCTTCTGCACGAATCACTGGGCCTTTTCCAAATACCGTAATTTCGATTCGCTCCGAATGCTCAGCTTGGCGAGGATTCCGCTCATGAGTTAGCTCCACATTTGCTGACGTGGCACCTTTGTAGAATTGGCTCACCTTCGAGACTTTTTCTTCTACATATTCACGGAAACGGTCGTGGATTTCGGCGTTTCGAGCAGTCAAGTTGATGTCCATTTTTCCCCTCCTTGGGAAGTCATCTTAAGAAATAAAAACACAGCAGTAACGCTGTTTGGAAATAAGTTCATCACCCCTTTCCCGCTTTTATTTTGTGTTAACCATCATACCTATTAAGTAATGGACTTACAACACAAAATGTGGCGTTTCGCTCTAGGCTCAGGTTTGTGAAATACTCATCGGGCTGATCGCGCCGACCAAAATACCGATAACCTTGGCGCCTTTAGTCTCTAACGCCTTTACACAAGCCTTCAAGGTAGCTCCAGTAGCCGTGACATCATCAACCAGAATAATCTGAGTTTCATTTGAGAAAAATGTTCTTGCTTGGATCTGGCTTTCTCTATTGGTTCGTCGTTCGATTCCACTGAGCTCTGCTTGCGTTCCTCCATCGGACACAAAACCAAGCGCCTCTACCACTTGGATAACTAGGTTTCTTCTATAAACCCCAGCGATTTCCATCAGTTCCTTGCCCACTCCAATTGCAATTTGCCCAGCTACATAGCGCCCAGATTCGATCCGTTTCTTTGAAGAAGGTGCTGGCACAATTAAGAGCGATTTCGGAAGATCGATTTCTTCCCAGATTCTTTCCGCCAGGGCTCTAGTCAGGACGCTTAAATAACGATCGCTAGGAAAATCATCGGCATGTTTTGCCGCCACCATAGTCCGTCTAATTACACCTTCGTAGCTCCCAGCATAAATTAAGGGAATGGTGTCAATCGTGCCGGCTAGCCCAGATTGTAAATTAATTCCACCGATTACTTCGCCTAGACATTCTTGGCATAATTTTGTTCCCAGACGACCACAACCAACACATTCTGTAGGCGCCACCAGATCAATAACGCTTTTGCCCGTGAGCCAAAGTTGAAAACTTAAATACTTTAGAATCCCTGCAACCGTCATGCATTTATCATCCGTATCAGAAATCAAAGATACGGAAGCTCTTCAAAATGTTGTGGATAAAGTGCCTAGTACTTAGATTTTAAGTCTTCAACAACTGTCGCTTTATATCGCTCCAGTTTCTTAGAAGAAAGTCGGATCGAGTGCCTTCCTAAATTTGATCGACCATCTTCTACCATCGCGAGAAAACACTTCCGAAGATGGAGTCTGCAAAAGCATCTCCTCAGTACCGAAACCAGCGGCAAAGTCCGTTCCCAAAGGAGCATTCGCGACTTCCGTTGGACGCTCCCCCAATTTCAAGGAGACTAAACGGCTCTGCGCCCGTCCCGGAGAGGTAACTAGCACGACTGCAGAAGTACTAGTTTGCCAAGCTGGAAACGCCAAGCTCCCCGGATCGAGTGCCATTTGCGAAATAAGCTCAAGTGATTTTGGTACCCCTTCTTCGTTTCGCACAATCCTAAGCAGGTCAAGTGAAGGTTTGTCACCAGCCCTCATTGCCCACATACGAGCACCATCACGACTAATAGCGAAACGAGTCAGATTACCCGATGCATAAGTTTTGGTGACTTCATAACGTTCCTGGCCCGTATTGACTACTTTAAGAGAATTAGTCAAGTCTGGGGTTGAATACCAAATCCATCCCCATCGATCAACTACAGGAGGAGCAATATTATTGCTAGCAACTAACTCCTGTAAATTTCCATTTTGCAAATCTATCGACAAGATTCTCCGGTTTGCGTCCAGCACAACCATCGGAGAATTTGGAAGTGGACCACGCGCTGGGTGGCGAAGGTTGATACCTGCAGTTTTATCTGCAGATAAGTAGACTTTTTGACCATCAACTCGCACAACTTGGTTGCCTTTAACCACAACTCCTACTGGAGCGTTATACGTCAGGCCTCTTGGAGGCTGAGCATTGATTGTCTGCTCATTGAGAGTTAGTTCTACCCCCGTCACCGAAGGAACTTGCTGTAGGGTACTTTGAATCTGCCACGAAAGTAGGCTCTGACCACGAGACGAAGTGACCGGATCGGCAGCCTCAAGACGAACCTGCGCTACCCCATTTTCTACTGGGACATTTCGGGATAAAAGTGAAGCGCCCGCTGGGATCGCCGTTGTTACCGCGCCGTCTAGAGTCTTACTCGGTCCTTCCAAGAGATAAGACGTCAGATATGTGACGATTCTGAAACGCGGCACCCACCTTGGGTCAGGCACGAGTTCCTGCTTGTCAGGGCTTAAGAAATACAGATTTCTTAAAACATAGGCATCATGAAAAGCACCCTCGGAAATCGTAATCCCATCTGGCAGTGAAGCGATCCGCCACTCCCCTTCGTTATTTTGAGCAAAAGTAAAAGTGGCCGCTAATTGTAGATTCGGACTACTTTGCAATTCTCCTCGGTCATCAACCGTGCCAGACGAAGAAAGCTCAAGTACCAACTGATTATCGCTACTCGACTTCACTTGTGGAACAACATCATTGGGATAAAGGTGAACGACTTTCTGCGGATTCCATGCCTTCGCAGTTTTTTCTAAAAGATATTGGCCGGCTGCCTCGAAATCATTATTGATGGCACCAGCACGACAGGCAGCTAGAAAACCACTTAAAATTTCATTCTTAGTTGCCGAAGCTAAAGGCTTAGGTGCTTTCTGCGTCGAAAAACCTTCGTTAGGCACAATCACTCTAGAGACTTTAACTTCTCCTTGGTGCGGCAAACTGGCACAGCCGCCGAGTATTGCCACAGCAAAAACTACGAATATGCTCAAAAGTTTGGTCGAAAAATGGTAGCTTGAATATGCGTTAGTCTTCATTTCAACACCCCATTTGTTTTGCTTGCCGAGGGCGGTGAAGGCAATTTAGACGAAGGGTTATCTATGGCCGTGAACTGTTTAGGCAAGGCAGCGGGACGTCCCTTAGAAGATTTCTTCGGCAGAAGATTGCCATCCTCCCATAATTGCAAAGCTGGTTGCTTAAAAGTGCCGCCATGACGACGCGGCAGAGTCATCATGAAGGCAGACCCTTTACCCGGCTCTCCCTTGGCCTCTAATTTACCGTCATGTAGGTTGACATCTTCGGTTGCGATAGCGAGACCCAAACCAGTGCCTCCGGTGGTTCGTGCGCGCGCTGGATCGGCACGATAGAAACGATCAAATACATGGGCACTGACTTCCTCGGTCATCCCAATCCCGTAATCGCGTACTCTAATGGAAATCGCGTCATTATCTTCTGCGATGGTTATTTCAACTGGCTTACTCTCTGCATGCTCAATCGCATTGACCACCATATTTCGAATCACACGTTCGATTCGCTTCTCATCAATTTCAGCACGCACTGGATATTGTGGCGCGTGCAAACGCATAACCACGCCTTGTTTTAACGCCAGTGTCTCGGCATCTGACATCACAGTTTCAGTTAAAGCCGTTAAATCAGTGAATTCAAAGTCGGGGCGTGCCGCTTGGGCATCATAACGACTGATTTCAAGTAGGTCGGCCAACATGGTATCGAATCGTTCGACCTGGTCATGTAATAGCTCGGCGCTGCGTTTAGCAAGCGGATCAAAGTCATCCCTCGCATCATAAATCATTTCGCCGGCCATTTTTATGGTGGTTAGCGGAGTTCTAAGTTCATGTGAGACATCTGAAACGAAACGTTGCTGAAGCTTCGATAGTTCATCATATTCTTGGATAGTAGTTTGGAGTGACTCTGCCATGTTATTAAAAGAACGAGCCAATACCGCAAGCTCATCATGTCCTCTGACATTCACCCGAACGTCGAAGTCACCATTCGATAGTCTTCTCGCCGCCTGTGCAGTGCCTTGGACTGGTCCAAGTACTCGGTATGTTACTAACCAAATCAGCATTCCTAATAGCAGCAATAAGCTGATTGAACCGGCTACCACCGTACGCAACATAGTAGAGACAGTGCGTTCTTCCGCTTCCAAACTATAGACGATGTACATGGCATAGTTATGCGCCACGGGTAGGTTAACTTGTTTCCCGATGGCGAGTGCAGCTACCGGAACATCATCATCATTAACAATCTCTTGCGACTGCCAATACTGATGCTCTTCGCCCCCTTGCGATACAGCTGCTTGTAATTGGGGCGAAATGACAACTTCTTTAGCATTACTAACTAAGGAAATATCATTAATTTCGGGTCCCGCTACTGCCTGTTGATTCCGCAACAGAAATACTGCAACAGCTCGAGCTCCCAAGGCATTTGTGCGAGTTTCACGAACCACGGTATTCGCTAGCTGTTGCGCTTGGTCAATAGTGTTCGCAGCGCCCTCGTTAAATGCCTGCTGAGCGGCGTTAAAACGCACGGTCGCATCAGCTTCAACTTGACTAACACGTTCTGAAAACACATCAGCGCTTAAATGGCTAGAGATAAACCAAAAAAGGATTGTTACCATCACAAAGCCTAATACCGTCAATGAAACTGCAGTGCGTAAGGCTAGGGATGAATTTATTTTTTCGATCGGCCACCAATGAACTATGCGCTCAACTAACTTATTGAGTCGAGGCAAAGTTTTCCGGTGCTTGGCAAGCAGAGTCGTATTACGGTTCTTTTGAGCTTCGTCGCTTCGTTTTAAACTCTTTAAGACTCGAAGCTGCCCAGTTGTTGCGGGAGGTTCGTTTACTGGCAACTATCTGACCTTAGGACTCGACAGGTGCCCCAGAGCGATAGCCGATACCGCGTACAGTCATAATTATTGCGGGATTTTCTGGGTCTAATTCAACTTTTGAACGCAACCGCTGGACGTGAACATTCACCAAACGGGTATCAGCAGCGTGTCGATATCCCCAGACTTTCTCCAACAACTCATTACGAGAAAAAACCTTCCATGGTTCCCGCGCCAAAGTGGAGAGAAGATCAAACTCCAACGGCGTCAAAGAAAGCACTTCATCGCCACGCTTAACCTGATGACCGGCAACGTCAATCACCAAATCACCGATCTTTAGTTTGTCGGTTTGTCCCTCGTCTGTCCGGCGCAACCTCGCTCTTAACCGAGCTACGAGTTCTTTTGCTTTAAAAGGCTTTTGCACATAGTCATCTGCCCCAGCTTCAAGACCAGCGACCACATCAGTAGTATCAGATTTTGCAGTCAGCATGACGATTGGCACGTCAGATTCAGAACGAATTCGACTGCAGATCTGAATGCCATCAAGACCTGGTAACATCACATCCAGCAAAATCAGATCTGGCTTAACCCGATGAAAGGCATCTACAGCTTTAGCTCCATCAGCACAAAAAGCCGCCGCGAATCCTTCCGACTCCAGAATGATGCCGATCATTTCCGCCAAAGCGACATCGTCATCAACCACCAAAACTTTCGCATTCATAGTGTTATATTCGCACAAAACTATAAAGGTGGCAGGAAAAACTCGCCTTATCGGCCTATCTTTAAGAAATCAGCGTAGCTTTTTAGCCAGCCAGCCAAGAAAGAACTAAATTTGGCATAATAGTTACAAATATTTTTTGAAAATCCTTACTAACAAAGATTTTCTACCTTAAGGAGTAGTTATGCCTGCAACAGAAAACGACTCACAATGGTCGTGGGATCCCTACCCCCAGCAACCAAAATCTGAGTCTTCCTCCAGCTACAATGATTACCCCAATTATGAAGCTAATAATACCAATGATGGCAACCAGTCATCACAAAATTACGCGGAAAATCCAAACCAAGGTTACCAAGGCGCTGCCCCTAACGACCCCTTTGCGAATTATCAAACAACCACCAATTACTATGGGCACTCTGGTGGACGAAATTTTAAACCAGGTATCATGCCCATTAGACCATTGACTTTGGGCGATATTATTGAATCAGTGTTCGCTGCACTTAGGGCAAATCCAGGAATCCTCTTCGGTGTATCCCTAATCGTAATGACATTTATCGCCTTACTAAATGTACTTGTATTCTGGTTACTTCCTTTCGGGAACGATCTTGGGCTGATTATGCAGAACCCAGATAACTTTTTCGAAAGTAATGACGCAGAAACCATTGGTAACTCAATCGCCTCAATTATCGTTAAACTTGCTGGCACTACATTGTTCTCTGGCATCACCCAACAACTTGCCATCATTATTCTGTCTGGACTCTCGTCGTACACCGTCGCCCGAGCAATCATTGGCAAGAAACCTACTTGGCAAAAATCTTGGGAAGAAACTAAGGGACGGATCCCAGCACTAATTCTCTACACTCTGCTGCAACTAGTGGTCGAAATCTTAGTAATGATCATCCCCATAGGCTTACTTGTTGGCCTTGTTGGATACATCATTTACACGGCAAGCGATTCAGATCCTTCTTCTTTTGGATCTGGCGCTGCCATCTCGATGGTTTTTGGCGTCCTCTTGCTATTCCTTCTAGCAATCATTCCACTGATTTTTGTCACCATCCGCCTATCAGTCGGTTCTGTCGTTATCGTTCTGGAGAAATCAGGGCCGGTGGAAGCAATGAAGCGCTCTTGGCAGCTCACTAAGGGACGCTTCTTCCCAATCTTTGGCTACACCTTTGTATTCTCACTGATTATCGGCATCATTGTCGGAGTACTTTCTCAAATCCTCACCTTACCGTTGATGTTAGGACTGGCTTCAGATCCACAGCTGACCTTCAACTTTAGTCAGCTTATCGGCACGATTTCTTCCGCCCTGACAATCCCAGTAATGGCTGCTTTCTACACGCTGATTTATCACGACCTGAGAATCCGTAAGGAAGCTTTCGCACAAACTTTGATTGATATCAGTTGAGAACAATAACGGTTGATCCTGATGGCTCCACTGCAGTCGAATGGCTGCGAGAGGAGCTAGCTAGGCCTGCCTATCAGGAATGGGAAAATCCAGTAGAAAAAGCTCTTGCTAAGGCTATCGATTGGATTCTTAGCTGGTTCAATATCTCGCCAGGAACCGAAGCACTCCTAACCTACAACTGGTTACTAATCGGACTTGCCGTGCTGGTAGCAGGAGTTCTGGCCTTCTTTGTTATCAAAGAAATCATTCGTATTCAAAGAGAGAAAAAGGCGCTTGATTTCTTAGATGACGACCTCCCTCGATTACAAGAAACCTTAGCAAACGCACTTTCGGCACAAGACTGGGAACAAGCTATTCTCACTCAGTTTAGGATCTTCGTGTCGATGGCCCATAAGCGTGAAACGCTTACGCTCAGTCCTGGCTTAACTGCCCTTGAAGCAGGTCAAGCTCTGGAGGCAGATCTTCCACCCGCCCTATCCGGTGAAGCCTTAAAATCGGCAGATCTTTTCAACCGGATTTTTTACGGTCACTATCTTCCAACTGAATCTGATTGGAAACAGATTTCTAAACTCATCCCCTATTTGTCATCTTTTGAAGAGACTTCCTCCGCCAAAGCAGAGCAATTAGAGGAGGTAGGCATTGAAAGCTAAAAAATCTCGGACAATGCTTATTGCTCTCCTCGTTTTTGTCCTAATCGCGGTTCTTTTTACCATCTTCATGCGGTCTAATAACCGAACGGAGGAAAGCGACTTTTCCGGCTGGAATTATCACAAAAATGGTACCGCGGCGCTGATTAATGCAGCTAATTCCCATGGGTTGCAAGTAAAGCGAGCAGATAGCCTAAATCTGGCATATGCCCTTGCTAAAAAGCCTAATTCTCTGCTCGTCGTAGTGCGCCCGGAATGGTTACCTGCAGCAAGTCTCGACACGCTCAAAAACTCTGAGATTGACCTAATGTACCTTCCGGTGAGTGGGTGGAGTAAACGAATCGAAAACCGAGCAGTCTACTTTCCTTCTTACCACGATAAATTCCGTCCAGTACCAAAATCAATCGCCCCGAGGTGTTCACAATCCATTGCCAAAGCTGGCAATATTCAGACTCCGGACTATTATTTTCTAACCAAAGAGTCTGAGCTTGGTTGCTACCCAAATGATCACAATCCGAATACTGCCGCATGGCTCAGCACAAAAAGTCTCCATGGAAAAGCTAATCGTTTCTACTTTAGTGGCTTAACTTCGCTCCTGAACTCGAACATTTTAGATGGTGGTCAGGCCAGCTTGATCTACCAAACTTGGGGACAATATGAGCAAGTAATCTGGTATTTAGGTAATCCCAATGATTTACTTACCGAGGGCGAGACGATTGAGTCAAAACTCCTACCAGGAATATATTGGCTTCTATTCTTAGCATTCTTAGTTACTGTCTTCGTCTTAGGACGTAGGTTTACTCCACTGATGAGCGAGAACTTGCCTACCATTGTTCCGGCGACAGAAACTATCCGAGGGCGAGCCAGACTATACCGCAAAAACAAAGTCTATGAGCATTCCGCCCAAATATTCCGAGCATGGTATCTCCAGCAAATCACAAAGCAAATCGGCTTGCCACGATCGGCAGACAAAATAACCGTTGCAAAGGCCGTTAGCGACCTAACTGGTCAGTCCCAGATAGAGCTAACCAAACTACTTTACGAGCGTGAAGTTAACAACGACCAAGAACTTAATAAACTTCAAAAAGACCTAGCTAACCTGAAGAAAGAGATTGCATATGGAAACGCCAACTAATTTCGACGAAACTGAGTTGAAAGCGGATTTTGCTCGTCTCAAAGCAGAAATCAATAAGGTAATTATCGGCCAGGAAGGGGCTATCACAGGCATTATTATTGCCTTACTAGCGGGCGGCCACGTGCTACTCGAAGGCGTTCCGGGGACGGGTAAAACCTTGCTGGTAAGAACCATCTCAAAATGTTTATCGCTTGATAATAAACGAGTTCAATTTACCCCAGATCTCATGCCCGGTGATATTACTGGCTCTCTAATTTATGACAATCAAACTTCAAACTTCGATTTCCGCCCCGGTCCAGTATTCACAAATTTGCTGCTCGCAGACGAAATCAACCGTACTCCCCCAAAAACCCAGTCTGCCTTGCTCGAGACAATGGAAGAAAAGCAAGTATCGATTGATGGTAAATCCTATCCATTGCCAGCCCCCTTCATGGTGCTAGCAACAGAAAACCCAATCGAGTTCGCCGGTACCTATGCTTTGCCAGAAGCGGCACTCGATCGTTTCCTCTTCCACCTAGAAATGCCAATGCTATCTATGGAAGAAGAAGTTCAAATTCTAGAAAATCATGCCAACGGTTTTAATCCTCGTAAACTTGAAACTGCCGGCCTAGAAGCAGTACTCACCGCAGAGCAATTACGAGCTGCTCAGCAGTTTGTACAGCAGGTAGAAGTCTCAACAGAAGTTCTCCATTACATTGTGGCACTAGTGCGAGCAACCCGAAATAATCCTGCAGTTGAACTTGGGGTCTCTCCTCGTGGCGCGACAAACCTACTTGCTGCAGCCAAGGCTTGGGCTTGGCTGCAAGGAAGAAACTTTGTCATCCCTGACGATGTCAAGACCTTAGTGCTCCCCACGATGAGACACCGCCTACGACTATCAGCTGATGTCGAGCTAGAAGGGATGGATGCTAATCACGTCTTGACCTCAATTCTTAACAACGTCCCCACTCCACGCTGATGTTTCTTAGCCCTCCAGTTATCTTACTAGTACTCTTTGCGCTCATTCCGTATCTAGTTTTTGAGAGCGTGATACCAACTATCGTGTGGTTGGTGTTCGTGGTACTTCTAGTCGCCCTCGATCTGTGGCTTACCCCTAGTCTCAAAACAGTCTCGCTGGAAGTAGAAGCACCGGTAAAAACTAGAGTTAACCGCTTGGCGAAACTAGCAATAAAACTAACTGGACTCAGTCCCAACACTCACCGAATAAAACTTGAGATTCGATGGGCTCCAAGTATCAAAGCTAGTGATCTGTCCCCAATTTCGGCTCCGCAAACATCCCGTTTCCCTTCTAGGAAAAAGGTTAAATCCGATCATTCCCCTAAACTTCTACGTCGATACCGTCGTGAGTGGTTTCCTGCAAAGACAAACAAGAAGTCAATAACCTACGCCATCACGTTAGAGCCCTCCAGGAGGCACGATTTTCACTCATCACCAATCGTAGTCTTCAGCTTTGGGCCCCTCGGATTAGCAGGCAAGCACAAAAAGTACCCACCCACACCTACGGTAAAAGTACTGCCAGAATTCAGATCTGCACCACTGCTTCCTGGCTACATTAAGAAAATCGTTACCGCAGAAGGAAACAATGCCCTGCTCCAAAAAGGAGCAGGAAGTGAGTTTGATTCCTTGCGTCCTTACGTCATCGGCGATGATGTAAGAGATATCGACTGGCGTGCTACCGCTAGAGCCCGAGAAGCGATAGTAAAAACTTGGCATCCTGAGAAGGAACGACAGGTAACCATTATTAACGACGCAGGCCGACAAAGCGCCGTGCGGCTGACTACTTTTCCGCGCTACGATACACAGCTAGAACTTTCGCTGCTTCTAGCCTCCATGGCTGCCAAAACCGGAGATAAAGTAAATTATCTCGAGGTATCAAATCTAGTTCGAGCACGGGCTCTTAAACTCAAACCAAATGCAGTCCTAGAAACTATCGGCCTGGCAATTGCCAATAAGGAACCAGAATTAGTCGAAACCAACTGGGATCTAGCCTTTTCCACCCTACGAAATTTCCACCGCGATGGTGGCCTAATTATTGTTTTAACGGCACTTGATCTGGCTATGGTCCCAGCAGGCTTACTACTTCAACTCCAGAATGCCGCCAAACGTTCAACGGTGCTATTAATCAGCGTAACTGACCAAACAGTAGAAACGATTGCCAATTCAGAAATCAAGTCTGAATACACTAGTTTTCAACGAGCTGCAGCTACCTACACTCTAGTAGAACAAAACAATCTGGCTAGCACGTTGGCCAGTTATCAAGTTACATCTTTAACTGGCGATGAATCGTCAATCGCTACGAAGGCAGCAGAAAAATATGTTTGGCTTAAACGGCACGGTCTTTTCTAGGTTCAGGTCATTCGCTTAAGCCGTCGGCTGGTAATAACCATGTTCGTCCTCGGCAAGCAACTGAGCCTGGCGAGACCCAAAAAACCAAAAGTAGACAATCCACGCAAGCAAACAAAACGTACCAATCGAAATCTTCAGCCAAACTGGTAAAGCAGAAGGGGTCAAATATCCCTCGAGGATACCGGCATTCAAAAGTACGAAGACTAACCCAAAAGCAACCATCAATAACTGTTTTCCGCCATCGCCGAGCGCCTGCAAACGAGTTTTTCTGCCAGGCATAAGCACTTTGACAAAAAGTGAAAACCCCACCCCGCCGGCAATAAACAATGCGCTTAACTCCAAAATTCCATGCGGCAGGATGTAACTGAAAAATACTTCTGGTGAGTTGTAAAGAGAAACAACCGCTCCAGCTCTCCCTACTGCAGCAGCATTACTAATCAAAATGTATACCGGCACGAAACCGGTCAACCCTAAGGCAACCATCAAAGCAGCCAGCCAGGCGTTATTAGTCCAAACCTGAGTGGAAAATAAAGAGGCGGCATGCTCTGAGTAATAATTGATGAACGACTCATTGGCATATCTGTCAAGGGAATCCTTGGAAGAAGTAAGCAACAAGGCATCAGGGTTTAGATAAACATGAAAACCTGAGACCAGGGCAACCAACAGAAAAAGACCGGTTGCCGCAATGATCCAGCCCCTTTCACGCCAAACCGCAATGGGAAAGTCCTTTAGGAAAAATCGACTCACCAGTTCAAAAAAATTCAGTTTCGGCGCTCCCGACATTTTTGAGCGTGCCATTTGCAATAAGTTCGAGAGATAAGCACTGGTATCGTTATCTCCATATTCTGCCTGCAGTAACGAAAGATCAGCAGCAACCTGACGATAAAGGTGAGTCAGCTCGTCACATTGTGGACCCGAAAGTTTTCTCTTTGCACACAAAACTTCAAGCCGTCGCCACTGGTCTTTTCGAAGTTTCTCTAGCACAAATCTATCCACAACATGTACCCTGCCATATATGAGCGAAAATTTCATGTCCGAGACAGACTTACATCAGGACAAAATTGTGATCGGAGAAGCTGTCAGCTTATCATTAGCTCCAGCTTCCCTAGTTCGTCGTATCTTCTCCGCTATCTTTGACGCACTTGTCTTACTCACAATCGTTTTCGTTCTGCTTATGCCTAGCATCGAACTTCTAGTAAGGGCCAATGCTGATTTAATTTCCCTAAAAATCGTCGGTCGTATTTTTTTAATTTCCGCCTTCCTGATCATTCCAGCGTTAGTTGAAACTTTTACCAAAGGTCGCTCTTTAGGAAAGTACCTATTTTCGCTCCAGGTCATTCGTGATGATGGTGGCGTTATCGGTCCAAGGCACGCCTTCGTTCGAGCATTCCTCTGGATAATTGAAGGGTGGCTCTCAATTGGCTCAATTGCAGTATTAAGTTCGATGCTGGTAACACGAGGTAAACGACTAGGTGATATTGCAGCAGGAACCTATGTGGTTTATCTACCTGCCCTAAAGCGAGCTAAACTAAACGAACTATCACCGGAAATTGAACAATGGCGAATAACAAGTAGCTACCGCCCTCTTCCGCCCAGTCTAGTTGAACAGGGATATCAGTTCCTCGCCTTTGAAAACAAGCTAACTACTGGCAATTCTAATGAACAAGCGATTAGACTTGCCAATGCGATGTTGACTTATTTCTCCCCCAGTCCCCCGGCATTACCGCCAGTCGAGATGGTGAAAGCATTGCTCGCAACAAATGCAAAAAACCAAGAAGAAGCCAAAAAACGAAGCTCGGCTCAAATGGATAAAGTACTAGATAAAGTTACTAGTCTTTCTTACTCAAATGACTAGTAGCTAGTCTGCCATCCCATCTACTACGCGCAGATGCCCCCACTGTTTACCTTCAGAAACCACTTTGGACTTAGCTTCGGAAGTAGAAGCTTTAGATTCAGGAGTTTGTTCCCCGATCCTGCGTGAAACGGCTTCTGCCCTTAGGGCTGCTTCCTTTACAGCAGCGCTCAATTCCTCAAAATCCTCGTCAAGTGGCTGTGGAAGAGGGTATTCCTGAACCAATCTAATTATTTCCCAGCCATGAGGTGCCGTAAAATTAATTGCGTGTGCTTCACAAAGATCATATGCGCCAGGTGTCGCCTGCGTTGCTAAATGTCCGATCACAGCAGTAGATTGCGCATAATCGTACGTTAAAGTCACGCTTGCTAACTGATTACAAGCTGATTTTGAACAAACCCGTGCCATACTCACTTTCTAATGCTATCATTTTCGAATTTTTAGTAAGGCAAAGGCACACCGAGATAATTTGTTTCTCATATTTGCTTTGCCGTAAGGTTGCACTATGCCAGAGCTAAATTGGAATGTCGCGGTTCCCTTTAAACCACCCATCCCTAGAGATCCCTTCGCTGCTAAAGACAAGCATGGTCGGAACCAATTTGGTCCATTGCTTGTCCCTACGATGCCTTTGTGGCAAAGCTACCGGGATCAGTTCGATACGATCGTCGCCCAAGTATTTGGCGAGATTGTGAAAAAATATCCACCAGCTGCTGAAGTTGAATTGGCGGTAGAAGAGGTCCCCCCATCAGATCCGCCTAGCTGGGAACATGGCGCAATTAGATTAGGCAAAACTTTTGCTAAAGACCGTCGTCTTGGACTCAAGTCAAGAGTAGTTCTTTACCGCCAACCAATCGTCCGCAGATGTGACGAAAAAGAACTATTAGCGGGTTTGATTAAACTAGTTTTAGTAGAGAATCTTGCATCCCTACTTGGCGTCTTGCCTGACACCTTAGATCCAGAAATCAACGACTAAAGTTTACGGGCGCAAATCGATCCGCACAGTTCCCAGATTCGCTTCACCCTGAGTTAGACCCAACCCAGACACGTAATAAGCTCTTCCGGCATCTTGATACAAGAGAGCAGCATATACTGGCGCCTCTGAAACCAAACGGTCTTCCCCTTGCAAGCCCAAAACACTGGCCGATTCAGGAGCAATTTCCTCTTGGCGCTCGCCAATCTTTACCTTTATCGCAGTCTTGCTCGGGTTAGTTACAACTAATTTAGCCGGAGCATTCTCCATGATAGGTAGGGGCGCTTCAGTAATTGGGGTTGTAGCACCAAAGAAGGCATAGTCACCCGCATCCTGACGATTATTCAAAGCACTATCCGTAACTTTGCTTTCAGCAGTTGCTGCTTCAGCTTGAGAACTTGCTACCGTGGATTTGGTTGAAACCACAGGAATAATCGGCTCAGTTGATTTGACTACGAACGACTGCGCCCCCAACGGTAGACCAGCAAGATCAATTTTCATAATCGAATTTGCTTCCACCACCATATCCTCGGCACCAGGTAAAGCGGCCGGACCATTTTGGGTAAACAAGCTGACGTTAACTTTAGCCGCAAGACTTGAGGGGTTAGCCAAGTAAAGGACACCACCTGCTTTTTGTAGAACCGGTCCCGATACGATATTTTGTTTCGCAGGACTCAATCCCCAAGGCGACCATTCTGCACCTAACGGCACAAGTCCCTCGGCTTCAGTGGTATGTAAGAAAGCAGCGATACCAGGCCCGTCAGCAGCTAGTTTCAACATCATCGGTCCGGAAGGGTTGAACATGCCACCTACCTGCAGTTCAGCCTTCGAGCGGCCAGCAACTGTTACTACACGTTTTTCTCCCAAGTCGCCAGTTTCATCCCACGCGCTAATGGTGACCGTAGAAGCCGTAGCTGAGGAATTAACTAACAATAGAGTCGCATTGTCACCAGCCTGCGTGCCCGTCGCGAACAACCACTGTTGCGCACTAGGCCTCTGACAAGCGGTAATCGACATACCAGCTAAGTCACCGCCGGTAGCAATCGTATTTCTGATACTCATATCCCACTGATTGCCAGCTTTAGAAGTGACACTAAAGCCTTCCAATGGAACTGGTGGTACCGAGATTTCATCACCAGGTAGCGAAGTGAATCTAGGCGCTTTGGCGGTTGTCGCAAAAAGTGAAGCAACCTCAGCCTTAGTCACAGAACCATCAGGATTAGCGAGACTATCATTGTGGTTTGGCGGCTGCGGTGGACAAATCGTAGTAACCTCGTTAACTACTGGTTTGACGGACAAATAGGGAATTGTCTCGGGCTCTTGTCCCTGCCACCAAAGCTCTGCGCTGGTAAGGAAAAGAGCCATGGCTCCCAATACAATGGCAGAGAAAGTAGCTGACGTTACCGAACCAACTGTGCGCCAAGAAATCTTTTTCTTAGCTTTTGCATCATCTTTAGATACCGTTAGAACAGACGGCTCACTAACCTGATTTACGGCACTTTCAGTGCTTAAACGCGCACGACGACTACGCTTTGGGATCGCGGGTAGGTCACGTGGCAATTCGTTGTGTGGAGAACTCATACGCGACCTCGCTTCGCAACCAATAGCCCAGAAGCCAAAACCAAGTAAGAAATAGTTAAGCTAATCTGCCAAAGCCGCAACCAAGGCCGACTCCAACCAAGACGAATATGTCCAGCTTCTTCTGCCACAAAGGTTTGCACCTTCCCCTCTGTGACTGCCAAGCTTTGACCATTTACCTTTATCCACCAACCAACATCAGGAGTCTGAGCTAAGCTTACGGTTCCTGGGGCAGGGATCTCCCCCTTAGCAGTAATCGCACCGCTAGGAATCATCTTGGAACCGTCCTCGGTCACTAATCGGACCCGGACCGCACTATTACCACTAGCAGTGAGAGTCTCTGGATCGACTACTCGCCAAGTCTCCCCGGCCTCAGTCTGGCCAATGTAGGTCAAACCATCAGTCTGATCCAATCGTGTCCGGACCGTTTCAAACTCAGCATCATTGTGGCCTTTAAGCACAACCTGACCGATCCCAGCAACTGCTAATTCATTTGCTAAATTGGGGTTATCTTGGCCGGCACGAAGTGTAGCGATGGCAGTGAGCCAAAAAGGTGGAACATAATCACTCTGGTTTTGCCTTTGGATCAACTCGCGATAATCCAAAATCGCATTGTGTTCCAAATATGTAGCACCGTTATCATGCCAGATTTGGGCTTGAACCTCTCCCTTGGGCTTGGGAGTCAAAAGCAAAACGGCATTCTTAGCAGGACCTTGAGTTGAAAGCTGTGCGGAGGCCGAAATGAATGGACCACTGTCAGCTTTAGTTACCGAATTAATTCCATTTCCCCATTTCGCAGTAAAAGATAATGGAACCAAGACCACCAAAACTGCAGCGAGTGCCGCACTCACCCGGGTAAAGGCTCTAAACTGTGGCAATTTTGCCGATAAGCTGAGATAGCGATCTAGGCCAGCAACACCAGCAATCAAGAAAAAAGCAGTTGCAATTGTTAAGGCCAAACCGGGATAAACAAATACTGTCCGATCGGTCGCAGCAATCGGCTGATTCCGCAGATACAAAGCAGCGTAGAGGGAAAGTAGACCCGCCCCAATAGCGATCCTCACAAACCAACCGCGCTTCCCCGTTCTAAGCAATGAAAGAACACAAGCAAATGCGATCGAAAGAACAATTGCAACAGTCCACCAAGCCCAGTTAGAAACTTCTAATTCATGAGCATTTAGAGGCCATAAGGTCAAAATATCCCAAACCGAGGGTGCCTCAAAAGCAAGTGGACGATCAATCGTTCCAAGTACCGCTTTCGTATGCCCATAAGCAAAAGCAGTTAATACGAAGGGTGTCACTTGAATGGTAGCCGGGATAGCTGTGGCGAATACCGACCACCTTCTAAAAGGAGTAAAAAGGGTCAGAATAATCGTTGCCAGCCACATCGGCCCAAGCAAAGCAGGCCAAGCTGCCACCACAAACATTTGGCCAATCGCAGCGATAGCGAAGAAACGGGTTTCACCGCCAATAGTTCTAACCGCAACCATCCGGCGGGCGCCGGCTACGACCTCGGCTTTGTGGAAGCGAGTGCCTCGCATTAGCCCCCAAAAAGTTAGAGGCAAAAAGACAGCTAAGACCATCACGCTCAATCGGCCTTGAGCCCACGATATCCAGAACGTTGGTAGTGCGATCCATGCAAAGCTTGCCCAGATTCGCAATGGAACTGCCCTAGTTAAAGTTCCCGCCGCTTTCCATGCACTAATCGCTGCCAAGGGCATAGCTAAAAGCCAAGCGATTCGAGCCATGGTAGATAAAGAAATACCGACTAGGTATCCCCCAGATAGAACTAGAGAAATTAGGGACAGCAACGGATCTGCCGGCACTGGAGTCCCTAGATTTCCTTGGTTCCATCCGCTCCATGCATAGTCCCACCAAGTTCGGTAATTGCTGGAAAATTGGTAGGTTGCCCCACCAGTAAAACCATAGATTCTACTCGAGAAGAAATAGATTGAGAGTACTAACGGAACCGCAATAACGAATACGGCTGCCAACTGGGCATATTCTCTTCGAGCCTTCATGCCTGCCGCGGCCACAGGCTCGATCTGGATGGCATTTCGACCATCCTGCTGGATCCGCCAATTTTCCCATCTTGCTCTTCTGAGCAAACCAGGATGAGCTTCAAGGCGAGATAATGACTTGGCCGAAACCTGCTTTGGATAAGATTTCCGTCTAGATAAAATCGTTCCCGATGCCATTACCAACTTGATAAAGGCTTCTAATTCAGCTAATGCAAGAGCTGGCTGTCGAGCTATAAGTCGAGCAAAAGCTCGAGCTAAAGTCCAGAACGGTAATAACAAAAGTAAGAAGGGAAGTTGCCAAGTTGGAGTCGCGAGAACCCAGTTATAGAGCTGAGCGAAACGTCTAGGAGCAAAGGACCTTTGCGCATCAGGAGCCGCATGAGCACGACGTACTCCTAAATAGGTAGCTTGAGCGTGATAACACACGGCTTTGGACTGCACGATTACTCGATACCCGAGTAAATGTAGCCTGCGGCCAAACTCGAGGCCTTCTCCAAAAACAGTCAAGGCGGGATCGGTACCGCCGACAGTTTGCCAAACTTGAGCGTTAACTAGCATTCCAGCAGTCGAGACTGCCAAAACGTCCTCGATATGATCATGCTGCCCTTGGTCCAGTTCCCCACGCCAGAAATCAACTCGGCGTGCATGCCTGGTAGCCCGAATACCAACTTCCAATAGTTCTCTCGGGTGATACCAGTCCCTTTGCTTAGCCCCGACAACAGCAACCGAGCGCACTCGATCGAGAGAGAAAAGCATTTGTTCCAAACAGTCGGTTTCCGGAGGCGAATCATCATGAAGCACCCATAACCAAGTTTTTTCCTCAACCGCTCTAGTGCCAACATGAGCTAAATCGGGCTGCAAAAATGCCGGTTCATTCTCAGCGGCCTGCTCAACTGTATCTTCCGCACTACCATCATCTGCAATGATGAGTGGCGCTCGATCGTCAATTTTTTCCTGCTCTGGATGGGCTTGCCAAGCGAGATTAATCGCCGCCCCTAGATTAGTTGCCTCAGGAGCCTCAAAATACGACCAATTATTTTTCTGGGCAAGTTCAGCGACCGATTCATCTCCGCGGACATCAACAATGGTAACGGTCTGCGGAGCCCGAGTCTGAGTTTGGACTGCATGAACAGTATAGTCTAGGAAGTTTGTAGCTCCTGCAGTAACAATAAAGGCGTGAACTAACCAGGGATCACTCATGATTAACCCTGAGCTTTCTTCAGCTTACGCCGCTCCCTCTCGGACATGCCGCCCCAAATGCCAAAGCGCTCGTCATTTGCTAACGCATATTCCAAACATTCTTGACGGACTTCGCACATGGCACAAACACCTTTAGCTTCCCTAGTAGACCCACCCTTCTCTGGGAAAAAGGCCTCGGGATCGGTCTGGGCACACAGAGCACGCTCTTGCCAGGCCAACAAACCATCATCAGCAAAAAGCTCAGCACCAAGCTCATCAAATGAGGTGGGGGCAATTTCGCCGTCACCTAGGATGTTCCACATTGCCCGCGCCTTTCGTTAAGTCTCATCAAGCTGACACCAATCATAGCTATATTCTATGAAAACTACATCAGTGTTATTTGCGATTACATTTCGTTACCTTAGCCCATTTTCAAAGATTTGGCACCCCAAACCCAAAAATATCACTAATCGTTTTTCCTAATTTTCAAACAGACACGCGGCGAAACGCTAAAAACCCGAAAATTGTTATATAGCACACACGTTTACTTTTGGCGAGAGTGCAGCGTCGCAAAGTAAACCGTAGAATATGGATAACCTAAAGGAGGGTTTATGCGCATCGCAGTTCTTGCAGATATCGGACAACACACCTACCACGTCGGAGATGAGGCGATTGGCTTACAGGCGTGCCGACTACTACAAGATAGAGGGCACAAAGTTACCCTGATAACTAGGGATATTATCGCCACCCTACGAGCCACTTCTGATCAGACTGATGCCATTTGGGCCACTCCATTTCCGATCAATCCCGGCCAACGCCACCTTGCCTATCTACATGCCAAAATGGTTGTCGACCAAGCCATTTCAAGTCCAACTCTGCTTCCTTCTGAAGTTGCTTATGTAGACAGTGAACTAGTGGCATTAGTTCGCGAACTAGAACAAGTAGACGCACTACTTATTGCTGGTGGCGGCTCCTTAAACTCTCAGTACGGCTGGTTATTTTTAGAACGTTTGTTAGCGATGTACATCGCCCAAAAACTTGGCAAGCCTTATGCTATTTCAGGTCAAACACTAGGTCCTGCTTTAACTGAGACTGACCAGGATTTAGCTACCGATATCTTTAATCACGCAGCCATTTTAGGGTGGCGCGACGAAAGCTCGTTAACGCTAGCAAAGGCTACTTTCCCTGATGCTAACCATCAGCTAGTTATTGATGACGCCAGCTTTTTCCCTCATAAGGTGCCCAATAATCAAAGTGCCCACGGAGAAAAAACCGAACAATATGTTTTAGTTTCGTTAAATCCTGAAACTGATGATACCTTAGGTGCCGATCCCGTCAAGGAGTGGGCAAAATTTTTAGACAAGATCCACGAAATAACACACCTACCGACTTTATTAGTGCCGCATATGGCACCCCCTCGATCCAATACATGGGATGAAGAGTTCACGAACAAAGTGGCAAAAATGATGACTTCTCCAGTTGTAGCTCTCCCCGTCGAACAGGCATTGGTCAGCGCCAACAGAGTTAATCGGGCTGCTTTAGTTATTTCGGCCCGCTTCCATCCAATGGTATTTGGACTAGCTAGAGCAGTCCCAGTAATTGGTCTAGCACAAAATGCCTACACCGCAGTGCGTATGACCGGACTTTGTGCACATTGGCAACGGCCAGACGCGGTTCACGACTTGTCCCTAATTTCCTCAGAGGAAAGTAAGACGCCCGCCTCTTCGAACAGCTCATCTCGCCTACTATCTACCATCAAGAAGATTTGGGAGAATCGAGCTGAAATTAGCAAGTCGTTAGAGGAACGCGGAAACGAGCTACAAGCGATTCAAGCTGCATGGTATGACATGCTTGGCATACTGCTGCAAAAACAGACCCCACCTGGAAATTACCTACAGACAATCGAACAGCTTTCCTCGTCTCACTCTCAGCCCCCATTACCTACAGACCTATCATTTCCAGATCTAACCGCACGTTTAGATCAAGAACGCGAAGAAGCGCTAGCGGCGCTTAGCGAACAAGAAACTGTTAAAGCCGACTTATTCGGCTTGATTGGACGACACGATACTTTCGCAGATGCCCGATTTGCCTACGACTATCACCAAGGTCCGTGGATTAATCGTCGTCCCCTAACTAACTAATCTCCTACATAGCATCACGAAAGGTTGATCATGAGCCCAAGAGTTTCCATCATTGTGAGAACTAAAGATCGAGCAAAGTTCTTAACCCGGGCAATCGCTGATATCACTGCCCAGACATTTAACAATTACGAGGTGTTTATTGTCAATGATGGTGGTGATCCGAAGGCAGTAGACGAGGTGCTATCGTCTTGGGGAACAGATTCTCGTTTCGAAGTTATACATCTACCGCAAAACCGAGGAATGGAAGCGGCTTCTAATCTGGGCTTGGAAAAAGCACGGGGCGAGTTCATTTCTATTCATGATGACGATGACACTTGGGAGCCAACTTTCCTGGAAAAAACCACAGAAGCCTTGAGCAAGCACCAAGACTGGGGTGCGGTAGCAGTAAGAACTGAAATCATCTACGAAACTATCAAAGATGGAGAAATCGTTTTCGAAGGCAGGCAAATTGCTTGGCCAGAAATTAGAGACATTAATTTGATTTCCCTATCGAGACAGAATCAGGCAGTTCCCATCTCTTGCCTCTACCGCAAATCAACCCTAGATGAACTCGGCGGCTTCCGCGCAGATTTGCCGGTAGTCGGAGACTGGGAATACCACTTAAGACTCGCGAGGTACTCCCAAATAGGCTTCCTAGATGGAGCACCTCTCGCCTACTGGCATCAACGCCCCTCTCTTCAAGGAACTACGGGCAACTCAGTATTCGCAGCACAATCCGAACATACCAAGTATGACTCAAAAATACGAAGAGAATACTTAGGAAATGATTTAAGCAACGAGCAAATCGGAAGGCTACTAGCCAACGGCGTTGAATTCCACTTCCTTAGGGAACAGAATTACCAGTTAGATCATAAGCTAAACGATGCTAATGACCAGTTGAGGTCCCTAAACGATCAAATCCGTCCCCTAGCCGAGCAAGTTCGTGCTCTGACCGATCTTGTAGTTGCACAAAATGAAAGAATCGGAGCACTCGAACAACAGGTTGCTCAGCAAACACAGACAGTTAGCGAAATCAAGGAAATGCTTAATTGGCTCCTGCACAAGGTTGATCACAGTAGTGTTATCGCCCTCGGGCGAAATGCCTTGAAGCAGCTTAAACCCAAAAAGTAAAATGTGGGGACCAGAGCAAAAGTAAGCGCTCGGGTCCCCGCATTTAAAACTATTTGAAGCTAGTTTCCAGCCCTCATCCGTTCAACCACTTCCGAGGTCGGCCCATCCATAATCATCTTTCCGTGATCAAGGAGAATGCCACGCTCACAAAGCTTCGAGACCATATCCAAATCATGCGAGACGATTACTAAAGTTCTACCACTTTCTCGCAGTTCCTTAATCCTAGAGATGCATTTCTTTTGGAAGGGTTCATCGCCAACCGCCAGGATCTCATCGATCAAGAACACTTCAGGATCTGAATGCACTGCAACAGAGAAAGCTAAGCGCAAAAACATACCAGAGGAATAAAACTTAACCTCAGTATCCATGAAACGCTCGATCTCGCTAAAGGCTACGATATCGTCATAAGCTTGGTCGATCTGAGCTTCACTCATACCCAAGATGGCACCATTAAGGTAGACATTTTCACGCCCAGTTAAGTCCGGGTGAAAACCAGCCCCGACCTCGATCAGACCAGCTACTCGACCTCGGGTTCGCACCCTGCCGTCATCAGGACGAAGCACCCCTGAAATCATTTTTAGCAGCGTAGATTTACCTGAGCCGTTATAGCCAAGCAATGCTACAGTTTCACCTTCGTTGACCGTAAAATCAACCTGATCTACTGCGCAAAAGCGATCAATCCCGACCTCTTTACGCGATAATGCAGCAATCGCTAGGTCTTTAAGAGCTCGACGGTGACGGAGCACGAAATGCTTGCTAACATTTTCAACACTAATTCTCGGTTCCATCATAGCTCCTGTGCAAAGTTGCCCTCATGACGACGGAAAACCCATTGTCCGATTAAGAGGAAAACAAACGACACTAAAAATCCGAGTCCAGTCATTGCCAGCAAATTTTCCATATGTTCAGGAGCCGTAGTAATTGGCAACCAAAAACCGTAATGGAACAGTTCCACTGCAATGGTTACAGGATTTAGGATATACAGGTCATATACCCAAGCCGGAGCGTTTTCAGCCACCATCTTCAAGGGATAAAGCACTGGAGACATCCATACTGCTACTAACAGCAATAAATCTACGAGATTTTCGGAATCCCTGAAGAACACATTAAAAGTGCCAAAGATTAGCCCTAACCCCAGAGACAAAATAGTAACCATTAGCGTGCCTAAGAAAATTGCACCGACTGATCTAGCAAACATCATAAAATCAGGAATCGGTGATTGATAGATGTATCCGTAAGCTAAGGTACCAACTAGCAACACCAAAAGTTGCGGGAACAGATGAACCATCGCCACCCAAATGCTAGCCACCGGGAACATCTCTCGAGGCAAATAGATCTTCTTAATTAACGGCGCATTCCAAACTAGGGTACGCGTCGCATTAGATAGAATTTCTGAGAAATAGTTAATTACCACCATGCCAGAAAATAAGTAGACTGCATAGCCAGGGTGGTTTCGTCCGAGGGCGAGGAAGACACCCATAGCCAAAAAGTAGACTACGAACTGTGTTGCTGGTTTGACGTAACTCCACATCATTCCCAGGACTGATCCGTGATATCGAACTCGAAGCTCTTTTTTAACGATGAGCTTAAGCAAATATCGCTGTCGGAAAACGTCAATTAGACCTTTTCCGCGTCCTGGGACGGTGAGTTTGTCAGGAGCAGAGAGCGGCGTTTGGCTACTCAAATTTTCCTCCAAAACCTAGTTTTTAACAGACGTGGATTCTACCAAAGTACTCTCCTCGGCCGCTGCTTGAGAGTCAATCCCCAAGGTACGTTCCCATGCCTTAGTTCCAGTTACTTCACTGGCTGCTGCCTTATACTTAGCAGAAAGTTCAGGCCAGCGTCGCCATAATTCACGGTGTAGGCGATTTGATTCATTCAGCAGTTCCCGGAAAATCTTCGGATCTCGCTGATACCAAGAAGCAGCGGAACCATCAGAGTTAGAAACTACGGCGGAGTCAAGCTGGGAAAGAACGATCCATTCGGCATCCCTGAACGGAACATACATTTCCGGGTATTTGCGCGATAGCTTCTTCGGCTTAATGAAGTGCCGTGCCAAACCGGTGGCTGCCATGAGCAAACGATGGGAGTGCTTGTGCGGGCGGTGCAAAGTTTCTTCTTTAGAAAGTTTGGCATCAACTCGCGAGGGCGGGAAAGCATCCGGCTCAGCCTTAGCCTGTGCGTCTGGATACTGGCCACGGAGCTTACGAACTTCAGGGACAATCGTTGCAATTTCTGCATGCATATGTTCAGGCCCACGAAGAATATCCGCAATTGCCTTGTTGCGTAGAGCCACTACCGAGTATTGGCTAGACAATAGGTGCTTGAGTTGAGCAGTAGTGGACTGAGGTAGCAAACGTCCACCATGGCTGAGCTTGGAGTGCATTAATGCCGCTACCACTCGGTTACGCTGGTGGAAGTAAGCTTGCCAGTCAAGGGAGTCATCCTTGTCTGTCCACGGCACGTGCCAAACTGCAACCCCAGGGAGCGAAACTGTCGGTACCCCGTTGTTAGCCGCACGCAGGCCATATTCCGAGTCATCCCACTTGATGAAGAATGGCAAGGACATACCGATCTTCTTGATAGTTTTAGTTGGGATCATGCACATCCACCAACCGTTGTAGTTACCAACAGCTAGGTGGTGGATCGCTGGAGTCGAGCGCAAGGACAGCTTGGCAAAATCGTGGTTGGCAGGAGTTCCCGGAATCGGACCCCACCAGAAGTTCTTCTGAGAAACCGCTTCTGCATAAGCGTGAAGCAGAGTTCGCTGGTACATGGAGAACATGTGCCCACCAACGATAGTATCTTTCGTACACATAGCGCCAAAAATGGCTGCGCGAGCAAAGCCTTCTGCCTCAACTCGAACGTCATCATCTAGCAAAATCACAAAGTCTGAACCGTTTTGGCAAGCCTCATACATACCTCGGGTAAAGCCGCCTGAACCGCCTAGGTTAGGCTGAGTGATTACGCGGAGTTTATCGCCCAGTTTCTGCTTTACTTGTGGGTAGTTTTCTTCATCGACCACGTTCTTATTGCCTTGGTCGACCACCACGATCTCATTGAGAACCTCAGCAACCGCATCTGACTCTGCCAACTGTCCGAGGGCGAGAACACAGTCTTCTGGGCGGTTGAAAGTGGTAATACCAATGGTGATCTTTGGGTTCTCAATTCGACCCTTTACATCGGTAACCCACTGTACGGAATTTAGAACAAGATCCTTTTCGCCAGCTTGAGCATCAATCCAGTACCAACCGCCATCACGGAACTTGGCTAGGGGCAGGGTAATCTCGTAAGTACCGTCATGATCGATTTCCAAAGTTTCGATACGGTAGCAGTTTGCTTTCGCACTTGAGCGATAAACTAGTACTTTACCTTCACCCTTCGCTTCAATCCGTAAGGTGACTTTGCGAAGTGGCGTGAAACGGAACCAATAAGCTGCAGGAAACGCGTTGAAGTAGGTCGCAAAAGAAACGTACTGACCAGCAGCGATTACCGCACTGGTTCGAGTGTACGACTTAAGCTTGGCACGCTCAGCTGCCGCAATCGTGTCTGGAAATTCAGTGTTCTCCAGGCGTCCTTCAGCGTAAAGCGGCATCAGATCCGCATCAGATTCTGCGGAAAAAATAAGCCGCTGGAGCATGGTTTCAGTCATTTGCTTTCTCCTTAGCTGCAAAAGGTGCGCCATCTCGGAAATGTGGTGCCACTAGGTTTTCGAATGCGGTTAACGCTGAACCGATAGCCATATGCATATCGAGATACTGGTAAGTTCCTAAACGTCCACCGAACAAGACATCGGTTTCTTGCTTAGCCTTTTCCCGATACGCCAATAGTGCAGTTCGATCGTCATCCGAGTTGATTGGATAGTACGGTTCGTCGTCCTCGTTCGCAAAACGGGAGAACTCGCGCATAATCACCGTCTTGCCTTCAGGATACTCACGTTCTGGGTGGAAGTGACGAGGCTCGATGATACGAGTGTAATTGATTTCCGCATCAGCGTAATTCATTACTGAAGTACCCTGGAAATCTGTTACCTCGAGATGCTCAGTTTCGAAGTCAATCGTGCGCCAAGATAGTTTACCTTCACTGTAGTCAAAGTAACGATCAAGGGGACCAGTGTAAACTACTGGGATTTTTCCGACTAAAGCAGCTTTATTATAGGGCTGGCTCTCATCGAAAAAGTCAGTTTCAGTCTTGATTTCAATATTTGGATTATCAACCATGGCATTGATCCAAGCTGTGTACCCATTCGTGGGCAAACCTTCATATGTGTCGTTAAAGTAACGATTGTCGTAGTTATAACGTACCGGCAAACGAGAAATAATCGAGGCCGGTAGGTTTTTGGGATCTGTTTGCCATTGCTTCCCGGTGTATTCCTTAATAAAGGCTTCATACAATGGACGCCCGATCAGGCTAATTCCCTTATCGTTTAAATTCTCAGGATCTTTTCCAGCAAGTTCCCCAGCTTGTTCAGCGATCAGTGCTTTTGCCTCATCAGGTGTGTAGGCTGCTCGGAAGAACTGGTTAATCGTTCCGAGGTTAATCGGCATCGGGAAAACTTCACCTTTGTGGTTGGTGTATACCTTGTGGACATAGTTCGTAAACGAGGTGAACTGATTTACATATTTCCATACTTTTTCGTTCGAAGTATGGAATAAATGTGCGCCGTACTTGTGGATTTCAATTCCAGTCTCTGGATCGGCTTCCGAGTATGCGTTGCCGCCGATATGGTTGCGCTTTTCAAGCATTAGTACTTTTAGACCAAGTTCATTGGCACAACGTTCGGCAATGGTCAGACCAAAAAAGCCCGTTCCCACAATTACGATGTCGGCTTCCACGTTAGGTTTCTCCTTGAGTTAGTGACTGAGCTATTTACTAGTTCAGGACTTCGTTTGTCTTAATCTATCACGCCCCGCTTGAATCAGGGCGTTTGCTAGCTCTCCCACGCGACTAGCGGAAATTGTCACAGGTGGTAGAAGCTGGTTACAACGTCGAGCACGTTCAGATCTGGGCATCTGATCGGCTAAGACATGTTGGATTGCAATCTTCAGTTCTTCTTCATTGTGAGCAGTAATGGTCAATCCACGATTCTGCATCATTTCACAGAACACCATTTGATGTTCATCGATGTGCTCCCCTAATTTGGGGTTCCTCGGAACACATACTGGATAGTGGCCTTCTCTGGCCCATTCCATCATGATCGAAGGACCGCCATGCGCCACTAACAAATCCGCCTTTTGGGACAAAATTTTGCTTTCTTCTTTGGTGAAAAAAGCAAAGCCGTGTCCTGCACGCGGAGCCCGAGAAGAACCATACTGGATTAGAACAAGGGAATTAGGGTGTTCCGTGCTATATGCCTCGGCATAACCAATAAACCGATCAAAAGCCAAATGGTGGGTACCAACCATGAACACGACCAACTGATCGTACTCGCTTTTTCGGGCTATCAGCTGTAAAACATTTTCAGTCATAATAGTGGTCCCACTAGTTTAGCTTTGGGATAGAGTTTCTTTTGTTCTTCCCATTGCACACAAAATTCGTCGGCCAAACGATAAGCGATCCGACCTGAAAGTGAACGCAACTTTATCCGGTCAAAAACTTCAATATATAGAGTTGGCACGCCCAACATTTTGCCATACAGTAAAGCCATAATTCCTAAGGAAGCTCCAGCCGAGATAATTAGGTCTGGCCGTGATTTATCAAGAGTCCTTCTTGCCAGTTTTGCTGATTTGATCAACTGCTGCCATTTGCGTTCAGGTGAGTGTGTGGCCCAAATAACCCGTTCACCTTCCAAAGCTGTTTTTGCGTCCTCGGTATCAAAGGTCAACCAAGTCACGTCTAAATCTTGATACCAATATGAAAGATTTCGTAGCTGTGCTAGGTGACCTCCAGAGGAACCAGCCATCAAAATCTTGGGGGTTCCTTGATTATTTTGGATGGTTTCGGTCTGATCATCTAACCCCGAAATCACCTGACGCACCTTTGGTAGATCGGCAAAATACTCTTCATTAGTCTTTGGCGTTTGCGAACCGTCTTTCCAGCCTTTATATCCTAACTGCCAGAGTTGCTTTCTTTGCTTCGATTTGAGGAACATCTTTCCCCAACGAACGACAGTAGCTCCGCCCCAAAGGATACGGTCTCGCGCTCGTAGATGGTCTGACTTAAGGAACCAGCGTTTATTTCGAGCTTCATAATAAAAGCGCTCGCCGGGATCATCAGTGGCACTCGCCAACTGCTTGGTCTTATGAGTAACCACTGAAGCAGGAACATAGAGCCCTACCCCATCGCGCAATAAACGTGCGGTGTACTCTAGATCGTCATTCCATAAAAAGTAGTCAGCAATCGGGAGGCCATTAGCTCTGATGGCTTCAGCTCGAACTAATATCGATACGAATGACGCAGCTCTAACTGGCATTGCTCCGTATTGTTTCGCAGCTTGAATTTCTTCTTTAGAAGCAAATGGACGCTGCCGATGCGTATTCATAGGATGGGTATTCCCATCAGTCCAGATAGCTTTAGATGCCAACAAAGTTACTGGTTCCGGATAGCTATCGCGAACTTCAATAAGTTTTTCGAGGGCGGTAGGCGATGGAATTGTGTCGTCGTCCATGATCCAAACCCAGTCGGCTTCGGCCTTTTCAAGCGCTAAAGCGATAGCCGCTGCATATCCTCCAGCACCTCCCGTATTACGTTCTAGGCGCAGAGTATGCGAAACCACTGGATGCGCAGCAAGAATCTCAGGCGTTTGATCGCTTGAAGCATTATCGACCGCCACAACAGCTGTAGGCTGCACACTTTGAACAGAAAGAGCATCAAGACACTCTTTCAAAAGTGGTGCACGGTTGTAGGCCACTAAGGCCACTACAACTTTTGGACGGTTGTTTCTCATTCTCCCAGTCTAAAGGATGCAATACGCCGGTTAAAGCGACACACGGAAAATTGTTAATAAAACAAGTCTTTCCGTAATAAAGCGCAAACCTGATTCGTCGCTAGCCTAGCGATCGTCCTCTAGATATTCGCTAAGTGAGTTACGGCTGGCAAACTGTTAGCTTTAGCAGACGTGCTTCTCCCTCTTGATCCACCACAGTGGCTAGATCAAGAGGCACTAAATTGTTTAGGCCTGGATAGTTCATCTGTCGATGCTCTTTATCCCTACCGCCCCATAATACGTTCCCAGAGAAATCAAGGACATAATATGCTTGATATTTCCGCACTAATGGACAAACTTTTGGATCAACTTTTGCCCGGTTTAGATTTCGTGCAAGATAAATCGCATCTGGATTATTAGAATCAGCCAAGTGAGGAAAGAGCACCTTACGACCGCTATAGGGCTGCGCTAAAGCCGTTCCATACCAAGGATTACCTAAAATAGTATCTTGCTTCGGTACTTCTCTTTCCAAGCGATTAAGTAGCTCAAATTCATCCTTTGACACTAGCTCTTCCGACACAATCGGGTCTTCATCAAGATCGTAAATCATACTTAACTGATGCATTACCGCTGTTACCGGAGCCGAACCCATATAAAGCCCTAGAGCCACAATGGAAACAGTTAGTTCTGGATATTTAAAGAGTAACTTAGATTTCCCCACAATTTTTATCTGTTTGGAGAACCACTCGTAGACCAAAAGCATACCAGCGCTGAGAGTTTGCACCGCAGCTATCGGAATCGCACTGACCAGCCGATTGTTATCTGTGTACCAGAAACCGAACAGGTACTCACGCCAAGGACCAGTAATTGAGAAAAGCGTAGCAGCCATCATAATTACCGTGAAATAAGCAACGACAATAGTTCCTCGCCGATGTTTTACCAACCAGACACAGCCAAGTAGACAGAGAATTTGCACGCTGATGGAATAAATCAATGCTTGCGTCCACATTAGCATCGGTACGACTCCCATTAAGGTGTACCACAAGCTATCTCCGAAGCTTTCATATGGTGGATCCCATCCAACAAAAGCGGTACGCAAGTGTTTGATAGTAGGTATCCTCATCGAAAGATTATCGAGGCCTAAGACTAAAGCAACTGTTAGCCCAAAGGCGAAGATTGCAGCCAACCATCGCGGAAACTTAATATCACAAAGAATATGCCTAATAAACATATAGAAAGCAGGCAAACTTAAGACCGCCACTAAGAACACGGTCGCTGTTTGAGCTAAAGCTACTCCAACAAAAAGTAAGAGAATACCACCCAAAGCCAGTAGTGCAGTTCTTATCCTTCTCGTCTGAGCAAACGTGTAGATTAGAGCTAGCAAAGCTGGAGCAAGAGAATAGCTCAATACCGTTGGGTATAGTACTCCCCAATATGCAATTAGATATGGGAAGGCTACGAACGCATAGGAAGCAACTAAAACAAAACTGACTAATTTGGTGCGCTTATCTGAGCCAATCACATATGCAAATGCGGCATTTGAAAATGGCCAAACGATCCCCATTACCCACCATGAAACCACGTTAGTGGCCAATGGGACTTTCAATCCAAAAAGCATGGCGATTGCAGAAGTAACATCGTGCCAAGCGGACGGATAAAATCCCTTCATTTGATTAGTGCCAAGAATATTGGTGTGGAATGACGATCCGTCTTGACGCGAGATAAACCACTGAGTCTGGTTTAAGTGAAAAACTGCATCGTAAGTTTGGCTAAATAAGTCTGGCCGTTCAAACTGAGAAAAGTAAAGCAGTCCAAATCCGATACCGACAATTGCTAGGAGTAAAGCAGTAACTTTGGCGTTAATCTCACCGTTGTTGTTCTCAAGTGGGCCGGTGTTCCAAACTGATTTAGATTTAGCTTTTCCCTCTATAGCAATATCACTACTGCCTCGCACTTTTTTTGAATCTGTAGACGAGTCTGCAAAGGTATGCTGACTAACCTTATGACGATTCTGTTTGTGCCTTTTTTCGTTTACTACTTCAAAAATAAGCCTTGCAATTATCGCAACGGCGAATACAGCCCCTAAAGCCAGCAAATTTTCACGATTCCAAGGAATCTTTAAATAATGTGATGCTATTGCCCAAGCGGCTAGGACTGAAACTGCAACCGCAGGTGAGAGAAAGACACTAAAGAAAACATGTTTTTTCCCACCAAGTAAAAAGATTGGAGCAAATCCGATAATAAACAGATAAAGGAATGTCCCCAGACAAGCCAAGGTGAGAACCAACCAAGGAAAAGCCGACAAATTACTCCTCGAGATATTAGTTTGAACTGTTAGGGATCATTGATCCACAACAGGATCAGTGCGATCGAATGGCATCTCCGATGACCATTCGAGGAGTTCCTTGCCAAAGCTCTGGATCAGTCACACGACGACCATCTGCAAGCAATCGGATGCCAGGTAGGTCCTTGGCAGAAATAGTTTTGTATTCTGCATGATCAGCCTGGACAATAGCGGCATCAACTTCTTGCCCAAAGTGGTATGGTTCCCATCCGAATGAACGAAGCTCTTCATCAGTAAACATAGGATCTTCAACCATTACGGTTGCTCCCTTTTCACGGAGGGCTTCAACCGTAGCGAAGATTCCGGAGAAGGCAGTTTCTTTAACACCACCACGGTAGGAAGCACCAAGTACTGCCACCCGCATACCATCTAGAGAACCAAACATGGTCTCCACCTGATCAACCACATACTGAGGCATACCCGCATTGAAAGTACGCGCAGTACGAACGACAGACGCATCCGGATCAGTAGACAAATAAAGTCGTGGATAAACTGGAATACAGTGCCCACCGACTGCGATCCCTGGGCGGTGAATATGACTGTACGGCTGGGAATTACAAGCATCAATAACCCGCTGAACATCAATCCCAACCTTATCTGCATAAACTGCAAACTGATTAGCTAGACCAATATTGACATCCCGATAAGTAGTTTCAGCCAACTTAGCCATTTCTGCGGCTTCAGCACAACCCATATCCCAGACCCCATTAGGACGAGGCAAATCAGGACGATCATCGAACTGCAAAACTGACTCATAAAATTCGATAGCTTTCGCGGTACCTGCATCAGTAAGACCGCCAACTAGTTTGGGGTAACGGCGAAGATCTGCAAATACACGTCCAGTCAGAACTCGTTCAGGGCTAAATACCAAGTGGAAATCTTCGCCTTCCTTCAAGCCAGACATCTCTTCTAGCAATGGCTTCCAGCGGTTACGAGTTGTTCCAACGGGCAAAGTTGTCTCGTAAGAAACAAGAGTACCTGGCTTCAAGTGTTCACCAAGAGAACGAGTAGCAGCATCCATCCAGCCAAAATCCGGTTCCCAAGTCTCATCATTAACGAACAACGGAACAACTATAACTACGGCTTCTGCCTGAGGAATTGCTTCAGCATAATCAGTGGTAGCACGTAGTTTTCCTGCTGGCACAAGCTCAGAAAGTTTCTCTTGCAAATGAGCTTCACCAGGGAATGGTTCTACTGCGTTATTGATCAGTTCCACAGTTCGCGGATTAACATCAACACCAATAACTTCGTGTCCAGAATCAGCAAACTGAACCGCCAAAGGCAAACCGATCTTACCCATAGCTACAACTGCAATACGCATCAATCAAACTCCTATTTCTCAAATGAACAGTTTTAGTTTACGCCATGGTTTTATCTGATGCCCATAGTCAACGAAAACTGATAGAAAAATCAAGATTTTATGGTTTTCGAGGTGGCAATGGATAATCTAGGAAGTGATTATCGCAATAGGTTATTCGCCAAATTCGGACTTTACCAGCTTGATCCATGAGTTCAAAACCTGGTCCCGTAAAAACGTTGAAAAGACCTGGTGAACGCTCTTCCAAATTATGATCACCAAACCATTTCTGCGGATCTTCGTAATAATAACGGATGTTATGCTTGCGAATTAAATGGCAAACAGATGGCTCTTCACTGTATTTGTTGAAATGCTTTCGCAAGAAATAGCCATCATGGTCTAATGATGAATAGTTCTGTTGTTTTAGCATGACGTCTACATTCGCGACAGTGGGAAGCATCGCTGAACCATTCCCAGCTTCGCCTAGAACCTTTTCACCAGGTTTAACGTAATTTTTCATCCTTTGACCCAGTTGATATTCCCCTGGAGAGTACTGTCTTAAACTATATGCATTAAGCGGATGATAAAGATTATTATTCATAAACAGACGCAATGGAGTCGCTCCAAATGCACATAAGCCTACTAGCCCTAAAGCCAATATTCTCTGTGCTCTTAAAGTGGCTAAAGAACCGGTTAGTTTTGGTTGCCAAAGTTTTCTCAAGTATTGAGAGATAGCTGCTCCCCCAGCTGCCGCTAGCGGCAGACCGAGGACGGAAAGTACACTTAGCATCCTCAAGCTAGAAGAAAACCACCATGCAGTTAATAAGGTGAAAAATGGGATACGAACTACCGACGCAAAAGTTAGAAAAAAGAACCAAATAAAACAAAGCGCAGACCAATGTAGGCGCTTATTTTTAACGGTAATATAAATCCCAACTACAATCAGAGCTGGAACAAAATTAAGAATAATGCTTTGCCAAAAAGCTCCATCATTACGATTATATAATCGGAGGATGCCCAGCAATTTCAGAAGTGGATGATCCCAAGTCAAGTTTTTTCCAACTTGGGTTAGCATAAACTTCCAGCTCATCTTTCCTACGAGGAGCGTCCAAATCGTCAGCACCAATACGAATGAAGTAAAAACAAGTTTGTTTATCGCAGTTAGAGTTCCTCGTTTCCATGCACGAATTACTCGCAGGAGAGTTTCTACTCCTATAGGAAAGAAAAGAAACACAATCGACACTAGAGATGATAGATGAGTTAGTATCGCTCCCAGCCACATCGCTAGCCCAGCAATAACAAGTGACGCTGTACCAAAACTATTTGCTTGTTTTCGATGGTAGTAATATCTGAAAGTGAAAAGCATCCAAGCAATGATGCCGGGCAAGATGGTAACTGCTAAAGCATTAGGCCACCGCGAAATAATCGTAGTTAAAGCAGTTGGCACTAAAGGTGAGGCGACAACGATAAGTGGTGCCCAGTGTTTCGGATGCGGATTATTAGGCCAAATCATTGCCGTCAACACGACAATCTGGTGGAGCCAAACCAACGGTAGAATCCAGAGCGCCACATTAGTTACGACCACAATATTGTTAACGTTCGATACAAGGGAAATCCATTCATGCCAGACAGCGGCATAGTAGATGTGCTTTACTCCGGCTCCATAAAGTGGCGCTAATCCGCTGTAAGGTGAAGCATTTTCGTACGTCAAAATGCTCCATACCCCGTTTAAATGAAAAATTGAATCTGAATGTTGCGGGATCTGACGTAGAGTCCCTTCCCATACTGGAGGTAACAATAAAAAGAAAGCTGCAAGAGCAGTGAGAGCCTTCATCCATTTTGAATCGAAGACATCAGGAGCATAAGCAGTTAACGACAAAGCTTGTGTGGTCTTCGTCTTGTGAGATATCCAAAAACAGATCAACACACTAAATAAGAGGCTTAAGATTACCGTTGGTGGAGTCCAAGGAACTGATAATAGATGCATCAACGCGGCATTCGTCGCTAGTAGCATCGCTGTTAAAGCAGGCGCACCCACAGTTTGTAGCGACCCCTTGGCCCCAAATTGGCGCAATACCAGCCAACCAGGAAGGTAAAGTAAAAGTCCCAGGGAGAGAGCAATAAACACCAACCGGGTAATCAGAAAAACGTTACTCTCGATCATCTTGTTTAGTAGCTGTAGTTAAACCATTATCAAAGTCTCGGGCAGTTTTATCTGACATCAAAAGCATGATAATTAGCATTCCCGCCATAATGAGCGCGAGAACCCGAATTGTGGCAACAGGATTCTCGTGAGGAACAAACCAAAGATACGATAACGGAACGATTGCGTAGACTACCGCGAATGCAAGCAATCGCTGTTGTTGCTCAGTAACTACGAAAATAAAAGCTACTGGCGAAGTTGCCAACTGCAGGTATAACCAAGGTACTAAAGCCTGCGCATAATATCCTGCATTGGACCATTCACTGCCTAAATACCATGTTACTAAGGGTGGGGATAGGAAATAAAACAAGGTAAAAGGAATTAGCCCAACGATAAATGCCCTTTTAATCGCAGCACGAACTAGCCCTGTCATTTCGCCCTGCTCGACCGTTGCTAGACGTTGAAAAAATACTTGAGCGATTGCTCCATTTATCAAAGCTACAGGAGCTTCACTCAGTGCCCAAGCTTTTGAGAACTCGCCACCCATGGCACGCCCGAATGTTAGAGTTAACAAGAGAATAATGCCGTTGAATCTAACTGCATCAACTAACGTATTAGGACCATTAAGTAATGGCATCTTCCGATATCTATACGCCATCTCTTTTAGGGATGGAGTATCAGGTTGAGGCGATATTTTGGAGTCTGGAACCTTTCTCTGAATATTTAACCAAGCCGCCATTTGACCTATCAATAATCCGAATAGCAAACCTAAAACATTCCTTAACCCAGCCAATCCGAGGATTATTTGGGCGGTTTGGGAACCAATCGATTGCTGCGCACGATTTATCGCAATCGCTTTGTAATTTAACTTACGATTTAGCCAATATTGGATGACGCTAGAATCAGCCACTAAAAATACCGATAAGCCGGCAAATAAGAAACAAATCGCAGCAAGCTGACCATACTTGCCCTTGATCCATGGAAAACCAATAACAGAAATTATCGTCAAAGTAATTGCGAAACCAATGATGATTCTCGTGGCTAAACGTTTTAGCTGCCGTGCATCGTCATCATTTTTAGGAAGCATAATCGTCATATCATAACGAAGTGCAGCGATTGAAATAACTATTGCGGTTACTGACGAAAATACCACCATATCTCCGGTGACTTCCGGAGAATATATTCTTGACAAGACTGGCTGTAACAAAATAGAAGCAAACTGGGCAAGGGCGGTTCCCGTAACCAATGTCAGCATGTGCTTAATAAATGGGCTTTTACCAAGCTTGCTGGACACAAATTTCTTAAAATTCATGGTCGCTAGTTCAGTTCGATGCTAGATCTGATAGCCTCATCGCCATGCGTGAGTATTGCTTGGCCGCGTTAGCCATTTCGTCCCAGGTCTTAATCGCAGACTTAGAAATCTTCTGATATTCCAAAGCAGGAATTTCTAAAATCTTTTCAACACTATCTGCAATCTGTGCTGGAGTAGTATCAACAGGAATAATCCAACCGTTAATCCCATCATGTACCAACTCTCTGGTCCCCCCTGCATCTGTTGCTAAAACAGGTAGACCCGACGCCAATGCTTCCATAATTGAGACTGGCACTCCTTCGCCATCAGAAACATTCGCAAAGATCGAATAAGGTTGCGATTCGTATAGATTCCTAACCTCTTGGTTAGCTAGATACCCTCTGAAAAGATAAGTATCAGCCTTTAAAGTGTCTCGAGCCAGTGCTTTAATAGCATTGAGTCGATTAGGATCACTTTCACCGATATGCTCCCAAAAAACTTCATATCCACGACTTTGCAAAACAGAAACAGCTTGAAGAAGTAAATCGACTCGTTTGTATGGGGCTAGGTGAGAACAGCTTACAATTGTAAAAGGATGGCTATTTTCTCTTATCTTGTGATTAACAGCAGGAACCCCTAAACGCGCAACTTCAATCTCCGCTTTTGGAGAAACCTTCACTTTTTGCAAAAAGTCGGAAGCATAGTTGCTAATGGGAAATACTATGTCAGCTTTGGAAAGTAAGTATGATCTTGCTGGAATAAACCCAAATGGTGCGTCTTTTTCATCAACATCATACGCATGGGCTCTGGACACAATAGTTACATTCTTATCTTTTAGTAACGTATCGCGAAGATATGCCCCTAACCCAACACCAGTGAAAAACCAGTAAGAATAAATAACGATATCTTCGAAACCGGCAAAATCTGAAGGCTGTAGCACATCCGGCAACTCGCGACGCATATCAATTAACTTTGATGCAAACTTAAGGTCTTGTAAAGCATTAACTGGATTTTTCCATCTACGGGCATTAAAGATAGGCTCCTTAGTGCCGACGATGGAGAAGAAATTCTTCATTAATCTAATGAGCCACCCGCTATTCAAAACCGGCGGAAGTATTTTTGCGCTCGCATTATCTGGGAGTGAACGAGTTTGTTTTGCATCTACTGGAACTCGTTGAGAGACGATAAGAATTTTGTCGAAGTTTCTAGCCTGATACTCGATCTCTTGTTCGAAAAATTCTTCACCAACATCATACGGATACGAATCCGTAAAAACCAATAGCATTTTCTTAGAAGACATTCTATTCTCACTCTTCGTACTGCAGTTAAGTGATAATCCTACCTTAACACTAGACATTGTTTTGGAAAATACGCTTCATATTCCCTCTTCAATTAAAGTGATATGAGCCTATCATCCCAACCAACTTTACTTCTCGCTTCCTAACTATTAAGAGGTTTTAGCTCTACAATAGTTAGATACTAAATACTCTAAAATGAGCTATAAACACTCAGAGTAAATACAGCATATACCCATTCGAACTTAAGAAGAGGACACGATGGAACTAATACTCAAGCTTGGGGATTTCTCTCAAGTTAATCAATCTCGACAAACCTATTTCCGTTCCTTCGATCCTAATCTCCCGAACGATCTTGATCTAGACGACGATCAACTATTAAAGAACCTGCGCTCGCATTATGCAGGTGTTCAAGTAAACGAAAATGAAGTCATCCTTGTTACTGATCAAATGCGTTCTTTTCCTCTTTACTATTTAGTTTCAAAAGATAGGGTAATAGTATCGGGCAAATTCGACGAGATTCATCGACTCAACTCGTCTCGTGTTGACCAGGTTGCCAAAGAAGAGATTGCTTTAGCTGGTTTTTGCTTTGGAGATCGAACTGCAGGCTTAGGAATTAAACAAGTACTTCCTGGACGAAAAGTAAAGATTAACCTCATAACTGGCGATATCTACGAAACTATTATCCATCTACCTTTTTTTGAACCAGAGATACCAAGCGATGAAGACTCTTTCATTAAACTTTTGGATGATGCCTTCAACGCAGTAATGACACGCGCCATTGAACACGTTGGCGATCATAAGATACTGGTTCCGTTATCAGGTGGGCTTGACTCACGACTAATCGCGACTTGGCTCTCAAAAAACAAGATCAAAAACGTTCTTTGCTTCACTTATGGACGTGAAGGAAGCGGCGAAGTAAGCGTATCTAAAGAAATCGCTGACAATCTTCAGCTGCCATGGCAATCCATTTCGCTAAACGATCAGCGTATTAAATCTGCTTGGCTAGAAAATGACACCGCGGAGTTCTTATACAACTCATTTGCGGGGTACTCACTCCCCCATGTGCAGGACTGGTACGCAATTCGTGAACTAAAAGAAAAAAATCTAATCTCTGATGGTGACGTAGTGTTTCCCGGACATACCATCGTCGATAACTTCCATAATCACGAGATGCTTTTAGATTCACAAGGACCAGATGCAGATACTCTCGCGAGAATTCTGTTAAATAAGCACATTGTGATGCCAGCACAAATTGATACTGATGCTGGCAGAGCAGATAGTTACCACGTTGCTCGAAAATTCTTATCCCAAGAAAAATATGATCGCTCACATCGCTCTTTACAACGATGTGTCGAAGGTTTTAACTTCTCTGAACGCCAAACAAAATATATCAATAACTCTGTTAGGGCATATGAGTACTACCATCTACGTTGGGCAATTCCAATGTTGGATCGTGAGTTTACAGATGTTTGGTGCCAAGGGCCAATAGATCTTACGATCACCCGCAAAGCTTATGGCACTTGGATTCAAAACATGTATTCAGAACAAACTGGAACTGCTTCTCAACTGTTTGTAGGTTCAGCTAACAAGTTAGATCCAGTTTGGCGCGAACGCCTTAAAAAGATGGGAGAAAAGACAAAAATAAATTTCATAGTGAACCGGTTCTTCTCAGCTAAACAAGCTTATCGCCATCCAATGGCTTTCGACCAATACTCAACTAATCCATCTAAGTTAAGATTGTTCTTTAACGTATTACAAGGTGCCCCTGTGAATTTTCACTGGACCCAAGAGTTTATCAATGATAAATGGCATCCTAATCTGAAAATCTGGTAACAGCTACCAATATTCTCTTCTACCTAAAGAATGAAAATGAAACACCTAACGCAAGGTTCCACCCGTTACCACAATGGCACTAGGGTTCTACATCTGAACAATATTGCCCAAGTACCAAAACGAATAACTGAGATCGCAAGAAAAGATGGACGTTCATGGGCGTTCCATGATTTACCACCAGTAGTATTTAGCCCCCAAGGCTTGTATCACCGCGGTATTGATGAGTTGAATTGGTTAAGAGGCCGAAAAGCAATAGACATTGTTCACGTTCATTACGCAACTAATGGTTATTATCTATACGGTTTCAAAGGCCCTTCAATCCTACATTTTCATGGAACGGATGCCAGGATAAACTACCAAAATCGTATTATCCGTACGGTGATTGATAAAGCAGTTGATAGCGCTTCCGCAGTTGTCTACGCAACTCCAGATCTTGAAGACCAAGTCAAAAGCATTTGCCCCGATGCACTGTATTTGCCAAATCCAGTGCCACCCCCGTTACCACCTTCAAAAAGAATGTCTGTCATTCCCAATAGAATTTTCTTTAACGCTCGATGGGACGCAAGTAAGGGTGGGCTCGAACTAGTTGAAGCAGCAAGAGCACTAGTCAGATCAGGACTAGAAGTGGTCGGAATAGATTGGGGTACCTTCGCAT
Organism: Boudabousia tangfeifanii; assembly: GCF_001856685.1. Classification (GTDB taxonomy): domain Bacteria; phylum Actinomycetota; class Actinomycetes; order Actinomycetales; family Actinomycetaceae; genus Boudabousia; species Boudabousia tangfeifanii. Next base: position 824,666 of record NZ_CP017812.1, on the reverse strand, counting down.
CTGAAGCAAAAGCTGCAGGAGTTAATCTCCTGCCGCTTACAAATCCAGGTAGATTTGCTCAGCTGATGAGTTCAGCAGAAATTATCGTAGGTCAATTTGGTTTGCCTGCCCTAGGAGTTGCTGATCTCATGGCTTTGCAAACAGGAAGACCTCTTATGAGGGGATATGCCAATACCGATGCGCCAATGACTGCTACTACCCTGGCGGAGCTTCCTATTCGAATTTTAGATGATTTGAGAACCGGCATCGATCCATCGCATAGCGAAAGTGGTTTGACTTGGGTAGAGAATCATCATGGTCCAAAGCACTGTCTAGAAAAATGGGAAAACCTTTACAGAACTATCTATTAGCCAAAACAGGCTAGGACCAAAACTAATATTTAAGGGAATAAATTTCTGGTGAGAATGACTAAGTCATTCTCACCAGAAAAACCTTATGTTTAGTCGTTAGAGGCTGACTAGGTTGCCCCCATCTTCAGCAGATTTTAGAATCGCTTCGACTACCTTTAGCGTTTGCACGCCTTCGGTCATGGAAACATGGTCTTGTCGTACGCCCAAAATCGCGTCACGGAAGTTTTCCTGTTCCACCTTCAGCGGTTCGCGTTTATTCAAAGCGAAACGAGTAACTTCGCCTTCGCTAACGCCCCGGAAAGCAGCAATCTGACTCCATTCACAAGGGATTGAACCATTCCGGTAGAAAGTTAGATCTCCCATTGCGGTATCTGCCACGAATGCACCTGCTTCACCAGTGACAATAGTTGTCCGATCTTTAAATGGAGTTAGCCAGTTAACTAAGTTAGAAACGAGCACTCCATTCTTCATCCGGCCGGATACTGTCACCATGTCTTCATGCTCACGTCCAGAACGGAATGCAGTTTGAGCGCTCACTGCTGCGTAGTCAGAACCGGCAACCCAGGCACAAAGATCAACATCATGGGTAGCTAAGTCTTTCACTACGCCGACATCAGAAATACGTGCAGGGAAAGGAGACTGACGACGAGTGGCGATCTGATAAACCTTGCCAAGTTCACCGGCTGCAATTCGCTTACGCATCTCCAAAAGAGCAGGATTGCAACGTTCGACATAACCAACGGCACCAACTAGCCCAGCCTTTTCAAAAGCTTGAGCTACTCGCTCGCCACTTTCAACATCAGCGGCAATCGGCTTCTCCACCATGGTATGCACGCCAGCTTCAGCAAGAGCTAAAGCGGTTTCTTCATGGTAAATAGTAGGAACGGCCACCATAGCAGCATCCAAACCAGCTTTAATCAATGCTTGGACATCTGGAAGAACTTCTAGCTCTCCGGCAACTCCGAACTTATCACCAGCTGGATCAGCAACTGCGACCAGATCCATCCCTTCAGTCTCACGGATAACTCTAGCGTGATGACGGCCCATCGAACCTAGGCCAATCAAACCAACTCGTAAGTTAGCCATGTGATCATGCACCTGCCTTAGCGAGGGCGTTTACCCCTTCAACGATACGCTCAAGATCAGCTTGGGACAATGAAGGATGCACTGGCAACGAAATCACAGTCTTAGCAGCTTCTTCGGTTACTGGTAGGTCTAATCCTGGGGCATAAGGAGCCAAAGACTCTAGACGGTGGTTTGGAATTGGGTAGTAAACACCGGAACCGACCTGGTATTCTTCGCGCAAACGACGGACAAACTCGTCACGGTCACCAGCTTCAACGCGAATAGTGTACTGGTGGTAAACGTGAGTAGCGCCCTCTGCCACCTTAGGAGTGATAACACCTTCTAGGTTGGCATTTAGGAATGCAGCATTTTCCTGACGCTGCTTTGTCCATGCATCAACCTTAGTCAGCTGTACACGACCAATTGCCGCGTGAATATCAGTCATACGGTTGTTAAGACCAACAAGCTCATTTGCGTACTGACGTTCCATACCCTGATTACGAAGCAAACGAACTCGACGAGCTACCTCACTATCAACACAAGAAACCATGCCACCTTCACCACTGGTCATGTTCTTAGTTGGGTACAAACTGAACATTGCGAAGGTACCGAAAGCACCTACTGGCGTGCCATGAAGCGAAGCCCCATGCGCCTGTGCAGCATCTTCGAACAACATCAAACCATGCTTATCAGCCAATTCTCGCAACTGATCCATCGCAGCTGGGTGACCATATAGATGCACCGGCATGATCGCCTTAGTCTTGTCGGTAATCGACGCCTCAACGCTCTTTGGATCAAGGCAGAAGTAATCAAGTTCAATATCAGCAAACACCGGCTTCGCACCAGTTAGTGCAACCGAGTTGCCAGTAGCTGCGAAAGTGAAAGAAGGAACAATAACTTCGTCACCAGCACCAATGCCGGCGGCCAAAAGCCCCAAGTGCAATCCGGAGGTTCCAGAGTTTACTGCCACGCATTCCCGACCGGATACAAAGTGCTCCGAGAATTCTTCTTCAAAAGCCTTAACCTGAGGTCCTTGTGCGACCATTCCAGAACGCAATACCTCGTCTACTGCGGCACGTTCCTCATCACCAATAATCGGCTTAGCAGCCGGGATAAGTTCACGAGTCATTAGTTTTCAACCTCTTTCAGTTCGTTTTCAACGACTTCATATAGCGCACCCGATTGCGGACAACGCCACAGGTCGCGAACTTCATCCGCCACCTGTTCAAGTTTAACGCCGGACTTTCCAACCCAACCAATCTGACGCGCTGGAACACCAGCAACCAAGGCAAAGTCTGGAACATCTTTAACTACTACAGCGCCGGCAGCAACTGTAGCCCATCGGCCGATTTTCACCGGCGCAACACAAGTGGCACGAGCTCCAATTGCCGCCCCCTCAGCAATTTCAACACCTACGGGTTCCCAATCATGAGCTGATTTAATAGAACCATCAGGATTAACTGCCCGAGGAAAGTGATCATTTGTCAGTACTACAGCTGGTCCAATAAAAACCCCATGTCCTAAAACGGCAGGTTCATAAACCAAAGCATAGTTTTGGATTTTACAGTTATCTCCAACTTGAACACCAGAACCAATATAGGCTCCCCGACCAACAATGCAGTTCTCACCTAGCACAGCACCTTCACGCACCTGCGCTAAATGCCAAATAGAGCTTCCTTCACCGACTTTGGCTTCATCCGAAACCTCAGCACTATCAACAATCCGTGGCATCACGCATCAACTTTCTATAGATGTTTTATGTAGCCATAATAGCAAGCCAGAACACATTTTCAAGGTCTCTTTGACCTACCTACTCCCCCACTTTTAATGACGTAGCACACAATGAATACTTTTCATTGACGAATTCGGCAATGTCACAGCTTTAAATCAGTAATATTCTCAACTTTTTTGAGACAATTAGCCCCATGAAAGAAACGATCACCGATACTTGGCTTGTCGTCCCGTTGTACAACGAGGGCGAAGTCATCGCTGACGTAATTCAACAAGCAAAGAAAATTTTCCCTTTTATTCTTTGTGTTGATGATGGCTCTAAGGACGATTCCGCAGCTCAGGCTTTAGCCGCTGGGGCCTACGTATTGAAGCACCCGGTAAATCTTGGGCAAGGTGCTTCTCTGCAGACAGGTATCGATTTTGTTCTTAAGCAGACATCGGCTAAATATCTAATCACTTTTGACGCCGATGGCCAGCATCAACCCGAAGACGCACGGGCAATGCATACGTTGGCAGAGGCAAATGATCTAGGGATCGTTTTTGGTTCAAGATTTATGGGCACCCCAATTGAATCTGGGTGGTTAAAGCGGATTACCTTACAAGCGGTGGCTTATTTATCTAGATACCGTACCGGATTGAAGCTCTCTGATGCCCACAATGGTCTTCGCCTGCTTCGTAGAGACGCAGCGCAAGCAGTAAACCTAACTCAAAACCGAATGGCACATGCTTCAGAAATCATGGGACAGTTAGCCGCCACAAAGCTACCCTACGCTGAAGCTCCGGTTCATATTCGTTATACCGACTATTCCCGAGCCAAAGGACAATCGTTATTAAACTCTATTAATATTCTCGTCGATTTGGTTATTAGGTAGATCAATGCAAGCTTTATCAACTATGAGTCTCACTGGCGATCAGCTGGCAATTAAGGTCGTCCTGATTATTGGCATATTAATCGTCGCGTATTTTACCTTGCGTTCTCAAGGTGGCGAAAGAACTCTCGCCATAAGGCGTCTTGCGCTGTTCAGCTTCTTGATTTTTGCTGTTATCACCGTACTTTGGCCCAGTTTGTTGTCATATCTTGCATACTTCCTAGGCGTCGGACGTGGCACGGATTTAGTGCTATATCTCCTTGTCATCGCTTTCTTTACTAATCTAGCTACAAGCTACCGACGTACTCTAGCTACTGAAGCGCGACTTACCCAACTAGCTCGCCAAGTTGCTTTCAATTCTTTAGAAATTCCCGATGACGCCCCTGCCGGCAACGAAGCTCCATTTGGTTTGCCTAAGTCAGATAAATAATTTTTCGAGTCATTTACCGCATTTTTCAATTCGCTTGCTAAAGTAGAACACTGTGCAGTACCTTCCACGCTCAAAAACGAGACGTATCGCCAAGCATAGATCACGTCGTCGCCCACTTTTCCCGTGGGTTCGTCTGGCTACCTTAGTAGCCGTTAGTGGACTACTAGCTTCGGGTACTGCCGCAGCCTTCACCGTTAATGATCTTTCAATTGCCATCGAAAAAAGCGTAGTTGAAACTCATAAACTAGTAACTCCGTTACCGCGGGAAACAAATGAACCGCTTCCGCCTGACTCTTACGATGGCAGAGCTATCAATATTCTCTTAATGGGTCGAGATAATGTTGACGAGGACGGCAAAATCCGTGAAGGTGATTCTGGTGAAGGGATGAGAGCTGACACCAACATCTTGATGCATGTCAGTGCAGATCGTAGCCGAGTCGAGATGATCTCCATCCCACGTGACACTATTGTCCGCATACCGCGCTGTCCTCGTTCGGATGGAACTGTTGCTCCTGCTACTAGAGGCATGTTTAATGCCGCCTTTTCTAGAGGTGGAGCGCACGGCGATATTGGCTCAGCAGCTGCTTGCACAATCAATACGGTCCAACAGCTCACTGGTCTTACAATTGACGACTTCGTCGTAGTCAACTTTGCTGGTTTCCGTGGCATGGTGGATGCCTTGGGAGGAGTTGAGATGTGTCTCGACGCCCACTATGCCGATCCACACTACACTGGCCTAGATGTCGGTCCAGGCTGCATGCTAATGGACGGTTTAACCGCTGCTCACTTCGCTCGTGCTCGACATGTTACCAATTCAGATGGTTCGGACACTTCTCGTATCGGTCGGCAACAACAGTTGGTTGGTAGGCTCGTGACAACGGCTTTAGATGAAGCACTTTGGACCCAGGTATCCTTTGCTAAGGAAGCATTGAAAAATGCCAACATGTCACGTCGACTAGGGTCGGTCAGTACTCTGATGGGGCTAGGAAATTCATTGTCTGGAATTGATCGCCACAATATTGTTTTCGCCACCGCACCTTGGACTATCGATCCCGCGGATCCCAACCGCGTATTATTAACATCTAAAGCTGAATTGATGTGGGACGCTTTGGATAAAGATGAACCATTACCTGATGGATTTGAGCGAAAAGATGCCGAGGGTATTGTTCGAGATACCATCGAATTCCATGAGCCATCACCAGAGCCTTCTCCCTCTCCGGACAATAATCTAGCCCCAACCCAGGAGTAGTAATGCCGCAGCAGGAAAATATCCCATCATTCCAACCGGCAGGGCGTCGCCCTCGTCCGCATGGAAAGACTACTAAACCTGCCAAAGCTCAAGGAAAGCCCTTCACCTCATCAAGTGATCCCAAGACACCTCAGAATTATGGTGAAAGGCATTACTCCCCAAAGCCATCGTCTTCAAACGTACCGGCCAATCCTGATCCGTCATCTCGGATTACCTCTGTTCAGCGACCTGAGGGACGTGCTGAGGCAGAATCAATCCAGAGTCAGGCACCTCGCAAGGTTGAGTCCACCAAGAGCTATCATTCTCCCTCGGTAGTTTCTGCGTCCAAAGCTCCTAGAGTTGTTGCGAGCCATCAAAGCCAACGACCAACCACCACTCGCCCAGAAATAAGCGAACAACCTACGTTTTCTCCTGAGCCGAAGACTCCTGTCGCAGGCATTAATATCCCCAAGAAATCTGCTGGTAAAAAACCCGCGTGGTATTTGGGTGGATTCTTTCTGCTATTGATTGTATTGATAGTACTTTGGGGAATCTTCCTTTTTATCACTGCGAGTAATGGTTTAAAACGAATCGATGCTGGAGTTTCAACCAATTACGACACTGGGGATACCTTCTTAATCGCAGGTTCAGATGCGCGTGGAGATAAAGGTGGGGTTAGTGATGATGGGACCGAGGGCGGTCGTACAGACTCAATGATGCTGGTTCATAAAGCCGCCAACGATACATCCCAAGTGGTTTCCTTGCCACGAGACTCTTTCGTTGAAATTCCTGACAATGGTAATAATAAACTAAATGCTGCCTACTCTTTTGGCGGTGCTCCATTGTTAACCCAAACGGTAGAGAATTTAACTGGGCTTCAAGTAAATCACTTTGTGCTAGTTCGTATGGGTGCGGTCTCTCAAATCGTAGATGCACTTGGTGGAGTCGAGCTTTGTTTAGATTTTGATGTGAATGACGAGCGTTCTGAACTTGTTTGGCAGAAGGGTTGTCATCAAGTTGACGGCAAAACTGCTTTGGCGTTCTCTCGCATGCGCTATGGTGATCCCCGTGGTGATCTTGGCAGGCAAGATCGTCAGCGTCAAGTACTGTCTAAAATTGTACAGAAAGCGACTAGTGCAGGAACTATTCTCAATCCAGGGAAGCAGTTAGCGCTAGTACGAGCTGCCACTGGCTCGCTTGAAGTTGATCGAAATACTTCTTTAGTCGATCTGATGAAAATGGCATTGTCTTATCGCTCAGCATCCAAAGATAAGTTGAGCGGGATTCCACCCATTAAGGATCTTGACTATCGTGGCGGGCATGGCTCATCAGTGTTACTCGATCCCAAGGAAGCTCCGGTTTTCTTCAATCGAGTGATGAAGGGTGAGATTAAGCCTGAAGATTTTAATCGGCTTACAGGTAACGAATAAAATAATCTCATTCGCTCATCGAATACTAGAGGCCTGAAGGCGATATTTCTTTTAACTTCACTACCTCTGATTGCGTTAATGTTTATTTCCTTTTCATATACCGACGGGATGTGGAAGCCAACAAACGCAACTATAAGATGATGATCGAGGATACTTGGTTAGACTGTCTACTTTGGAGACAGTGATTCGGGGCGGGATACTGTGAGTATCCCGCCCCGAATCACTGTTATCTATGAGGAATTAGACGCCTTCAATGCGACGTGGTCCTGCTTGCCAAGCACTCCAAGCAGATTCAATGATTTCTGGCAGATAGTGCTGTGCCTTCCAGCCAAGATCGACCGCAATGCGGGAAGGATCACCGATCAACTGAGGCGGATCGCCTGCCCGACGGGCAAGAACTTCAGATTCGAAATCAAGGCCAGTGGTCTTAGCAATCTGGTCAATAACTTCCTTCACCGAGTTACCCTGTCCAGTACCGACGTTGAAAACGTGGTGTTCCATCTCGCCATCAGAGGAGAGATAATCGAGGGCGGCTAGATGAGCCTTTGCCAGATCTAGCACGTGGATGTAGTCACGGATGCAGGTACCATCTGGGGTGGGGTAATCGGTACCGAAGATCTTGGGGCTATCACCCTTTGCAAGTCGGTCTAGCACCATTGGAATTAGGTTTAAGGTGGCGGGATCGCCGAGGTCGTCCCAGCCTGCGCCAGCGACGTTAAAATAACGTAGGCCAGCCCAACGTAGCCCCCATGCGCGTTCACAATCCGCCATCATCCATTCGCCGATCAGCTTCGTTTCACCATAGGGATTGATCGGCTGCTTAACGACATCTTCGCTAACTACCTCTACCGGCGGCATCCCGTAAACGGCGGCGGAAGAAGAGAAAATCATCTGCTTGACGCCGGCTTCTTCCATCGCTAGAAGCATGTTGGCCAAGCCACCAACATTCTGCTGGTAGTACCACATGGGTTTTTCCATCGATTCACCGACCTGCTTACGAGCAGCAAAATGGATAACACCTGTGACTTCATGCTCTTTCATCTGTTTGGTTAGCTCTGCAACTGCATCAGCGCTAGCGACATCGAGCTGTACCAGATGGGCATCTCCGATACGATCTTTGCTGCCATAGCTAAGATCATCAACAACAACAACTTTTTCTCCGCGTTCTTGCAATAGACGAACGACGTGGGCGCCAATATATCCGGCGCCTCCAGCAACTAAAATACTCATGTTTAGTATTCTACTCCTTGTATCGGCTAACTCACAATTTCGGGTTTTCTGTAGGTTATTTTCCTAGTTCAGCCTGAAGCTTCTTACCTTTTTCTTGAGCAAGTTGCTTTAGCTCTTGTTGGAAATCAACCATCTTTTCTCGGATCTTTAATGCTTCTTCGGTAGTTCCAGCTCCTAAAATCTGCAAGGCTAAAAGCCCTGCATTTTTAGCTCCACCAATCGAAACAGTTGCCACCGGGACGCCAGCGGGCATCTGCACGATAGATAACAATGAATCCATTCCGTCTAGATGTTTGAGCGGAACCGGAACGCCAATCACGGGAAGGGGCGTAACTGCCGCCAGCATACCAGGAAGATGAGCGGCGCCTCCCGCACCTGCAATAATGACTTGATATCCTTCAGACGCCGCATTCTGACCAAATTCGATCATCTCAACAGGCATTCTATGGGCAGAAACGACTTGCGCAGTAAAATCAACTCCGAATTCAGTCAGCACGTCTGCTGCGGCTTTCATTGTTGGCCAGTCAGAATCTGAGCCCATCACAATTGCTACTTTCATCGCTTTTCTCCTCTTAGAATTTCAACGGCCTCTTCCGCTTCTGCTTTAATCATTTTTAGATCATTACCAATGACATTGACATGTCCTAGTTTTCGCCCTGGCTTTACGTCTTTACCGTATAGATGCACTTTTGCATTTGGACATTTACTGGCGACAGCCGCTAGTCGAGAAGCTGGCTCTTGCCCGTCCTCGGTCCCCAAAATATTTACCATCACGGTAAAAGGTGCCAATGTTTTCACTGGTTGTAAAGGAAGATCCAGAACCGCGCGCAAGTGTTGCTCGAATTGGCTGATATTGGCTCCGTCCATAGTCCAGTGACCGCTATTATGAGGCCTCATAGCCAGTTCATTAACAAGTACACGTTGCTTGCCGTTTTCCTCAGATACGAACATTTCAACTGCTAGTACCCCCGTTACTCCAAGTTCCTTAGCGATGGTTTGGGAAACCTTTTTTGCTTCCTCTTGAACGGCTTCGGTAATTCTTGGGGCAGGAGCTATTACGGTATGACATACTCCGTTTGCTTGGATGGTTTGCACGAGTGGCCACGACTCACTTGCACCACTAGGGCGACGAGCCAAGAGAGCGGCAACTTCCATCGTAAACGGAACTTTTTCTTCTGCTAATAGTACTTCACGATCTTGCCACCAATCCGCAATTTCCTCAGCAGCGCGGATCACCTTGACACCTTTTCCATCGTAACCACCGGTTGGCGTTTTAATTACGATTTCAGGACCATGGTCGCTAAGGAACTGGGCCACGTCCTCGTTATTGTGGCATGCTTTCCAAGCTGGCTGTGGAAGTCCAAGTTCAGTTAACTTACGACGCAACGCCAATTTGTCTTGGGCATAAAGTAGAGCACTTGCGGAAGGTTGCACCGACATTTTCTTACCAAAATGAGAAAGCACATCAGAGCCGATATGCTCATGTTCGAAAGTTAGAACATCGGCTCCATCGCAGATTTGCGCCACTTCAGACACACTTTTAGGCGACCCAATGGCGGTATTACATATGACTTTGGTAGCACACTCACCTTGACTTTGGGCCAAAACTCTAAGCTCAATATCGAGTGCTTCTGCTGCTGGAGTCATCATACGAGCGAGTTGTCCAGCACCGATCACTGCAACTTTATAGAAAGCCATATGCAATCCTTCTTAATTTAGATGTGAATGTCTTCTGCCTGCTGCCACGAAAGCTTCAGATTCCTTGATATTTGACGTAGGTGCAGCCAACAGGGAAATTCTAAAGCAAGGTGGACGACGACGATACAGTTGGATACTACCACCGTCAGAAGCAAGTAGATCTTTTGCAATCCCCAAACCGAGACCAGAGGATCCTTTTCCAGAAAATCCCTTTTCGAATATTTTTTCAGCTATTTCATCGTCGACTCCTGGCCCCTCGTCCATAACGTCGATATGGAAACTGGAGCCTATCTGACTGCCACCGGCAGCTACCACAGTGGTAGTTCCTGCCCCATATTTCAAAGAGTTCTCTAGGAGTGTGGCTAAGACTTGCGATAATACCGCCGGAGTAACCATGACATTCCCCGTCGAATCATCTTGAATTATCAGTTCTCGATTTACTCGGCTAAATGATTCTTCCCATTCTTCCCGCATCGGAGCAAAAATCTCTAGAACTGACAGTGACTGCGCACTACCTGCTCGACGGTTAGAGGCTTTAGACAATAGCACCTGAACAACTTCGGTTAGTCTCTCTACTTGGGCGATGGAGGCACGAGCTTCTTCTCTAACTTCGTCCTGATCAGTTATGTACTCAATTTCTTCAAGTCTTAGACCGAGGGCGGTCAAAGGAGTTCGAATCTGATGTGAGACATCACGTGAAAACTGTCTTTCTTGTGCAATTCTTGCAGCCATTCGCTCTGCTGTCCGAGCGAGCTCTTCCTGGACTAAGTCAATTTCTTCAATGCCTGATTTTGGCAATGTTCCTCTGGCCTGTCCGGATCCAATTTGTTCAGCTTGTGCTGCCAAGAAAATAAGTGGGGCAGAAAGCCTGCGAGCACCTCGTCTGGAAATAAGATACCCAACTGCCAAAACGACCACTACCCCGCCGGCGATAATCAGGTTCAAATAAAAAATATGTTCTACGGTATCGCTAGCATCCCTTTGGGCAATAATTTCATCGCCATTAGTTAACTCGACCGAGTACTCCATCGTGGGCCAGCTTTGTTTTTCACCTGCTTCGATGTCTTCGCCAGTAAACTTTTTCCATTCGAGGTGAGAAAGCGGCTGGTTACCATCAATCCGCCAATGTTCTAAAAGTACCTCGTCACGGAAAAATGACTTCGCTGAGTATCCTTCGACTACCTTGGCGATAGAAGCGATACGCATCTCGAATGCTTCTTTATCCATTCGCCAAACCATAGTCGAGCCAACAATAGCTGCTGGGAGGGCAAAAAGGATGACGGCAACCAGCAATGCTGTTACCGTCATCCGTAAAAGTCGTTGTAACACTAAATGTCCTGAGTATTGTTAGCTTAAGCCAGGTTCAAACCGGAAACCCATCCCTCTAACCGTGGAAATATACTTTGGATGAGAGGCCTCGTCGTCAAGCTTGCGGCGCAACCATGAAATGTGCATGTCAAGCGTCTTGGAACTGCTCTGAGGATCGGTGGACCAAACTCGTTTCATTAGAACATCACGAGAGACAACGTTGCCAGCTTCAGCGACCAACACAGCCAAAAGATCGAATTCTTTGGCGGTGAGGTGAAGCTCCTCATTCCCTCGATACGCCCGGTGGGCGGCGAGATCAATATGAATGTCTTGGGCATGCAAGTCTCCAGTAGCTTCTTCAGTCTTAGCTGCGCGACGGAACAGTGCCCTCACACGAGCCATTAACTCAGCCAGCCGGAAGGGTTTTGTCACGTAATCGTCGGCACCTGCGTCCAACCCGACAACCATGTCCACTTCCTCGGTACGGGCAGTCAGAATAAGAATTGGAAGTGTTAATCCTCGGGCGCGGATTTGACGAGCAACATCGAGCCCTTCCATATCCGGTAGGCCTAAGTCTAAGACCACGAGATCACAATCGTTAACGTCTTCAAGCGCACCCATACCGGTTTCATGAACCACCACTTGATATCCCTCACGCCCTAGAGCACGAGCAAGAGGTTCACGGATCGCTACATCGTCTTCAACCAATAGTACTTTATTCACATTTACATCATAATGTAAACAAGTTCTTTAAGCATTTTTTACCGGGCAATAAGTTTTACTTAAGTTATTTACCACGAGGCTTGAGCATAAAACGCCTCACTGGCCCAAGACCATGCATATCTTGAGTTTCAAGTTCTTCTAGGAAAAATCGTTTTCCCCAGTCAGAGTCGATAATTGATTGTGCAGTACTCATGTCTACACATACCGCCCCTTGAGGTGCATCATCAACCAACCTAGAGGCAAGGTTCACTGGTGGCCCAAAGACATCACCTGAACGAGAAACTACATATCCCTCTACTAAAGACGCACGTACCGGCAGGAGATCCTTTGCAGCTGAAAACTCTTCAACTAGGGCACAAACAACTTCAGTCGCGGTTTCCAAATCATCCGCAATATACAACACCGCATCGCCAATGGTTTTTACGATTCGAGCGCCTCGAGAAGTAATAACATCACGAGCTAAATATTCAAAACGTCTGATTAAAGTAGAAAGACCACTCGGACTCAAAGTTGCCGAGGTGGAGGTGTAAGCCACCATGTCGACGAATCCCAATGAGCGACGCAAGGGGTAACGATCAGGTTGAGGCTCACTAATTCGTCTCCCCACATAATCTCGTTCCATCCGAGCTAGAAGAGCATAAATGTGTCGACGAAAGGCGTAATTTGCAGCCCGTTCGAGTGCAGGAAGTATCTCGTTAATATGTTCAAGGACTTCTTTTCGAGCAGATAAGTCGCTTTTCCCGATACGCCTTACTTGGTCTTCTACCAAAGTTTCAACTTGCCAGAGTGCGAGCCGATCAGATGTATAAGAGAACGCACGCAAAAGAGAAATCATGGTGTCATGATCGACAATATGGGAGCCGATTAGTTCTCGACAGGTCTCAAGCGCCTCAGCATCAGCTGAGGTAAAAATTTTAGCGTCAGGCTGGACATCCGCAAACCCCATAGCACGCCAGAAGTCAACTACGTCTGCTTCCGAGGTGCCGGCTCGAGCAGCCAGCTCAGACTGCGACAGAAACTCACCGTCGCCAAGCAACTGAGTTCGCAACGCCTGCAGGGCATCACTCGAAGCAGAATGATTTTTACTTTCATTCTGCGCGCAACTTCCTTCTAACATGTGGCTCACATATACATCGTAGAACTAAAATAGGACTCATGACACATTTTAATAATAATTTCACTCTGAAAGTAGTTCTTGCGTCACAATCACCAGCACGTTTGAAACTCCTAAAAGATGCTGGAATCACACCGATTGTAGCAGTATCAAAAGTCGATGAAGATGCTATTTTAACAACCTTAAGCGAAAAACCCTTTGCCGAACAGGTAATTCAACTAGCTAAGGCTAAGGGTAAAGCTATCCAGGCGGAACGTAACGCCTGCGAGAATCCAGAAATTATCATCGCCGCCGATTCAATGTTAAGCATTAATGGCTTGCTTCAAGGTAAACCTCATAACACTGAAAACGTGCTAGCTCGCTGGCAAGACATGAACGGAAAAAGTGGAGAGCTGCTGACTGGCCATGCGGTAATCATTCCTCCAACAACTCGAAGCTTATTGAAGTTGGCCCCCACCACAAACTTGGCTGACTGCCAGTACCGACTTGAAGAACTAGAAAATGAAAGTTTGATAATCTCTGCCTGCAAAAGTACAAAAATTCATCTAGCCACATTAACCCAAGACGAAATAACGGCCTACGCACAAACTGGGGAACCACAGAAAGTGGCAGGTGCCTTAACGATCGATGGTTACGGAGCTCCGTTTGTCGAAGCAATCGAAGGCGACTATCAAAATGTCATCGGCCTATCCCTCACTACCCTAAGAGGAATGCTAAAAACAGTCGGGATCAGCTGGCCACAACTGTGGGACCAAGAAGTTTCCTCTTAACAAGAGAAGGGCTCTCCCCCTTAAACCCGTAAAAGCCTGTTAATATATCACTATGGAACAACAATATGCATATGCCACTGGGCTAGCTTCTGTCACTTACGAAGGTAAAGTACTAGAAGTCTGGTATCCAGAACCTAAACTTGCCAACGAAGCTCCTCAAACCAACCCAGATCAAGAGTTGGCCGACAAGCTCGCAACCGCTACGAACGAAGACGATGCCCGCCATGTACGTACCGAAGTTGTATTCACAGTTAGCAATCTAGCTGAAGCAGTAACAGATACGGCGGATGCCTATTTACGTCTTCAGGTTCTCTCACATCGTCTACGCCAGCCCAATACCATCAACTTAGAAGGACTATTCGGTGCTCTCGTCAACGTTGTCTGGACCGATGCAGGGCCATGCGACGCAGAAACATTTGAGGAAGTACGTTGGCTACTTCGCCTCAAGAATGGCAAGTTCCCTCACGTCTACACGGTTGATAAGTTCCCCTCGCTTACTGATTATGTCCAGCCTGAAGGTGTCCGCATCGCTGATGCACGACGAGTTCGCTTGGGCGCCTACCTCTCCCCTGGCACTACCGTCATGCCAGCAGGATTCGTCAACTTTAACGCTGGCACCCTCGGAACCTCAATGGTGGAAGGCCGCATTGCACAAGGCGTTGTAATTGGAGATGGCAGCGACATTGGCGGTGGCGCTTCCATGATGGGCACCCTTTCAGGCGGCGGTAAAAAGCGCGTCGCCCTCGGCAAACGTTGCTTGCTAGGTGCCGAAGCCGGCCTCGGAATCGCCCTCGGTGATGACTGCGTAGTTGAAGCCGGACTTTACCTAACGGCAGGCACTAAAGTAACAGTAGTTACCGAGGACGAAGAAATCGTCGTCTCCGCTCGTGACCTGTCAGGCCAGTCGAACCTTCTATTCTGGCGAAACTCAAAGACCGGTCGCGTAGAAGCCCGTCCACGCAACGGTGTCGGCATTGAGCTAAATGCCGCTCTCCACGCAAACTGAAATAATTTTGGGGGGGCTCTAGCTATCTGCTAGAGCCCCCCAGAGCATATCTAAACTCAAATGATGGGTGAGGCCTTCAGCCTTTCACAAGCCTGAGCAATTTGTTCATCACAAGCAGTCAAGGCCATTCGAACATGTCCACTAGGATTAGCTTGGTAGAAATCAGCTGGAGCGACCAAGATTCCTCGTTCGGCCAAAGCCCCCACTAATTCCCAGCTAGTCAAAGTCTTCTGCGCGTTAGCAGGTGTGCGTAGCCAAAGATAAAGACCGGCCGTAGCATTTGGATCATTTTCTAAACCAGCAGCCTCAACTGCCGAAATCAAAGCTTCACGCCGACTCCGGTACTTTTCCTTCTGAGCAAGCATAGACTTTTCATCCTCAAGCGCCTCTACCATTGCCGCTTGGACTGGAGCAGGCACGATAAAACCACTATGCTTTCGCAACTCAATCAGCGCGCGAATCAGCCTCTGATCACCAGCCACAAATGCTCCCCGGTAACCTGCAAAGTTTGATTGCTTTGACAAGGAGTAAAGCACCAATAGATTGTGGTTATCGCCAGCAATTACTTCCTCGGACAAAAGCGAAGGCGTGCTTTCTTCCCCTGCCCAGTTCAACTGAGCGTAGCACTCATCGCTGGCAACTACCGCATCATGCTCCCGGGCCCAAGAGACAATCTCACGTAGTCTAGCTACGCTTGCCACTTCACCATGAGGGTTAGCCGGATAATTGATCCAAACAAAATCGGCATCAGGCCAAGTTGCCGGATCAGGATCAACCGGCACCACCCTAGCGTGAGCTAAGAGAGCTGAAATCTCATAGGTAGGATAAGCACAGTTAGGAATTAAAACTGTATCCCCAGGTTCGACCCCAAGTTGCCAAGGCAATAAAGCAACGGCTTCCTTAGAACCGATGGTCGGCAACACCAAATCGCCCTCGGCAAATTTGAGTCCACGGCTACCCAAGTGCTTACGAATCGCATTTTGTAGCTGGCTGGTACCCACCACTGTAGGATAGCTCGGCGAATTTGCCGCCCCAATCAAAGCTTGCTGAACCGACTTTGGAGTATCGTCGACCGGCGAGCCTACTGAAAGATTAACTAATCCCTGAGGATGCTTCGCGGCTAATTCCTTGTAAGGAGTTAGGGAATCCCATGGAAAACTAGGAAGTTTAAAAGTATCTAGATTCAAGGCAATTCCTATTCCAAACCATGCTCTGCTCGATACTCCTCATTCTGCGGCGGCAAGGCTGCGATCATGGGATCGTCAAAATCTAACACACCCGTATTGAAGGCGCCGCCAGGAGAGCCTAGGTCCTTAAAGAAATCAACATTTGCCCGATAGTAATCGCTCCACTGCTCAGGAAGATCATCCTCATAATAAATAGCTTCCGTGGGGCAAACAGGTTCGCAGGCGCCGCAGTCTACACACTCATCTGGATGAATATAAAGGGTACGTTCCCCTTCATAAATACAGTCCACGGGGCACTCTGCGACACAAGCACGGTCTTTAACATCAACACAGGGTTGTGCGATTACATAGGTCATGATTCCTCCATAAGTTTTCTGTGAACATCATACAAGTCATGCCACACAAAAAATACCTTTTTCACTGTGAGTTATCAGATTTAGCCAAAACTCAAGGAAAAACTAAACAATGACTATAAGAATTTACTTCTTAGATTTGTCTGATTTTGCCTTCGCATCTTTGTTTTTTGATTGCGCCGACTTTTCTTTATTCACAGTCTGTTTCTTTTTTGGCTTCGGTTTTGGCCTTGGTCCACAAACAATTCGATTATCAGGCTGGTACGTCCAAGTCCAATCGATTGGTTCCCCAGGCTTACCATCATGGGTAATCTCACGAGTAACTCTTACTGTGAAACCAGCATTACCAGCTCCAGATGGTTCGCAATTTCTATCTAGCCGATATTCTGTCTTCGGTTTCACAATATTTCGATGATCACTGGTAGATTCTTTAACCTCCCAGTACTTGGTAGACCAAGCCTTCACGGTCATTTTTCCGCCCTCAGCCTGCCCCCATAAAACTACCCCGTGGGGAGTATTATTTTTCACCTTCAAATCGTGAGTTCCCGTCCAAAGGGTACATTCACGACCCGCTGGATAACGACGGAAGTACTTAGAATGAGGCTTATGTTCAACGATATCTAGACCAGCAAAAAATGCCGCATTGAGCGTAGTTACACAAACTTGAGACAACCCACCGCCCATGGCATCAATGTGCATACCATCGGAAATAACCCCAGCATTGGCGTAACCGTTAGCTTCAGAAATATCTCCAAGCGCTTTTTCTAGCGAAAAGGTTTCTCCCGGTTTGATCAGCTTTCCAGTAATCTGCGTCATCCCACGGCGTAGGTTCTGGTCTCTTCCAGGTTCAGAATAGTACGGGGTAGTGAACTCCCCTACTACTTCTTTCACTCCCATTCCACTAGCAGCCTGGTCATCAAATTCTGGAGTTTGTTCAGTCACTGTCAAATCAGCTTGTCGGTTTGCACTGAGCCAAGCTGTTTCCATTGATTTTTGCAGTTCTTGGGGAATAATAGTTTTTCCCACTTTGCCCGGCACTACCTTAGGCACGCCGCCGTCAAAAGCGAAACTTGCAGAAACTGGCTCTGGCAATAGATTTTGATGTGATTGACGAAGAGTCTTTGCTATTTCTTCCCAATTGGTGTTCATAACCAACTTGTCACCGGAGTTATCGAAAGTAGTGTTCGCTGTGATTAAAGTAGGCTCTACCTCTAAAGTGCCTTCAGGTAGTTTTAGCTGAACATTTCCAGCAACGATGGGTTGGGCCAATTTATTTTTTTCATCCTCAGCCTGCTCGGTAGTAATCTTCGGCCCGACTTCCGAATAATCTGCTGCTACGGTCAGTTCATCTTGTTGCCAAGCTACTAGGATCTTTTGAAATGTCTTAGCTTCGTCAACTTGAATTCCAGAAACCGCAGGTGACACATTTACTTCAGTTTGAGCAAAACTGAGGTTTGCATTCTCTACGTCTGTATTTAGCGCGTTTGCAATATTTTTTAACTCAGCATTTTGTTTTTCTTGGTCAGTTTTCACTGCCAACTCTGCCACGGGATGGTTAGCAAAATGCTGCCAAATTCGACGGGGATTTAGAGAAAAACCAGTCAATTCAGCTAAGGTCTCACGAGCATCAATCGAAATCCCCAACTTTTGCGCAGTAGTTTTTGCTTCTTTTTCACCTGCGGTAACAGTAATTTCCTGTTGTTCACGTTCTTGCGCCTTTGCCTCCAACTGAGCAATCGCATCATCTGCCTTCTCATTGCCCAATGAGAGACCAAAAACAGAAATCCCAGCAGGAATCTTGTCGGAAACCGCCCAAGCCACTCCTAAATAAGAAAGCGCACAAATCGACACAATTCCAATAGGCAGGACGAGTCTACTCCAGCCAGATCTGGCTTCTTTCGACTGTTTGTCAGTCCCCTGAATACTGGTGTTCTTATTGCTAGTGCTTGTCCCTTTAGGGGAATCTTTTGGCATAGAGCGATTTCCTCCAGTTCTCCTTAAGTGAATGATCGCAAATGTCTACTGGGCTTTGTTTGCTCGGCGTTCCTTGGCAGCGATCTTGAAACGATCTTGAGTCGAGAGCACAACCTTTCGGATTCTTACCGATTCTGGAGTTACTTCAACACATTCGTCTTCAGCAGCAAACTCTAGAGATTCTTCCAAAGTTAGTTTTCGCGGAGGAATCAAGTTTTCAAACTGTTCCGCAGTTGCAGAGCGCATATTCGTCTGCTTCTTTTCACGACAGATATTGACATCCATATCTTCGCCGCGAGGGTTCTCGCCTACGACTTGCCCTTCGTAAACTTCAGAGCCTGGTTCAATAATGAAAGAACCACGTTCTTGCAACTGAGTCATAGCATAAGGAGTGGCTTGACCAGCACGATCAGAAACCAAAGATCCTGTAAGACGACGCTCAATCGGACCGCACCAAGGTTCATATCCAGCCTGAATCGAGGACGCGATACCGGTACCACGTGTTTCGGTTAAGAATGCAGTACGGAAACCGATTAGGCCACGAGCCGGTACGGTAAATTCAAGACGAATCCAACCGGTGCCGTGATTTGCCATGGTTTCCATCCGTCCTTTTCGAGCGGCAAGTAGCTGAGTAACGACGCCTAGGTGCTCTTCAGGGATGTCAATGGTCATGCGTTCCATCGGCTCATGACGTACCCCGTCGATTTCTTTGGTAACTACTTGTGGCTTGCCCACAGTTAGTTCAAAACCTTCACGTCGCATCTGTTCAACTAAGATTGCGAGGGCGAGTTCACCACGCCCTTGAACTTCCCATGCGTCAGGACGTGGGGTCGGCAATACTTTCAAAGAGACGTTACCAATCAATTCCCGATCAAGACGATCCTTGACCTGGCGAGCAGTAACCTTGGCTCCCTTAACCCGACCGGCAAGCGGCGAGGTGTTAATACCAATCGTCATCGAAATAGCGGGATCATCAACAGTAATCAGCGGAAGCGGACGTGGATCGTTAACATCAACTAACGATTCCCCGATAGTAATATTTTCAATACCAGCAACGGCCACAATATCGCCGGCCGTCGCGCTTTGTGCCGGCATACGCTCCAGACCTTCAGTCCGGAGTAGTTCCGAAATCTTCACATTAGACATGGTGCCATCATGCTTTGCCCAAGCGACAGTTTGTCCCTTCTGCAAAGTTCCATTGTGAATACGTAGGAGGGCCAATCGACCTAGAAAAGGTGACGCATCCAAGTTGGTTACGTGAGCCTGTAAAGGCGCTTCCGGATCATACGACGGTCCAGGAATGCGCTCTAGGATAGTTTCGAAAAGTGGCTCTAGGTCACCGTCGGGTAGTTCACCATCAGCTGGTTGAGTTCTAGATGATTTACCGGACTTAGCTGAGGCATAAATAACTGGAACGTCGAGCAATGCATCAAGATCGACCTCTACCCCATCATCATCAAGATCTTGAGCTAGGGCCAATAGCAAATCTGTCGTTTCACTTACTACTTCGGAAATACGAGAGTCGGGACGATCGACCTTATTAACCACCACGACTACCGGTAAACCGGCACTTAGCGCTTTACGAAGCACAAAACGAGTTTGAGGTAGTGGACCTTCTGATGCATCCACTAACAGAACTACACCATCAACCATTGAGAGACCACGCTCAACTTCTCCACCGAAGTCAGCGTGACCAGGGGTATCAATCACGTTAATTGTGACCCCGTCAGTCAAGCCAAGTTTCTGAGCTGCTGGACCTCGGTAGTGTACTGCAGTGTTCTTAGCAAGAATCGTGATGCCTTTTTCACGTTCAAGATCTCCGGAGTCCATGACCCGTTCGCCAGTTTTTTCAACTGTGGCCCGTTCGTCGAAAACCCCTGATTGCCAAAGCATAGCGTCAACCAAAGTGGTTTTACCGTGATCGACGTGAGCCACAATAGCCACGTTACGAAGATCAGAACGAATACTCATTTTTACCATCACTCTCATCCAGTTATTTACGCATAACTGATGTTTCTTTATTAATGTATTGATTTAACACACTCAGCATATCTCAAGCGGACAGATAAAGACCAGATAAACCACTCAAAATATAGCGACTTCACAAGTTACGTTTAGTGATACCGCATTACTACGGCACGCCGGCAGATGACGAAAGACGAATTTGAATGTAAAGTAAGTGTGCTCTTAGTAGTTTCATTAATCAGACTTTAGGTTAATGAAAGCGAAGTGAAGAGCCGGAAGTGTTGAACCACATTATCGGCACTACGTTTTTTGGTTTATCGGCGAAGGGAAAGACGCATGGTTAAATACGTCTTTAGAAAGGTTGTATCGTGGCTAGCCATGATCTTCCTGGCGACAAATATTACGTATTTGCTCGCAAATCAGTTTCTTGACCCACGGGCAAATTACGCTGAACGAAAGAATCCTTTTACACAGGAACAATTATCCGCAATGCTGCGGCCACTAAATTTGGACTTTACCGTACCACTAGCCAAACGCTGGTGGATCTGGTTATCTAATATTCTATTCCACTGGAATTGGGGACTAAACCCAACCGGCGGTTCCGTTAACGAACAGATTAGCTACCGTATTTGGGTATCTGCTGAACTTCTTTTGGGCGCGACAATCATCGCAACCGTAGTCGGCATTTCCCTAGGTATCTACACTGCATCGCGACAGTACAAACTTGCGGACCGTATTTGGCAAGGCATCTCGGTCTTCGCTCTTAACACCCACATCGTTGTTGCAGCACTCCTCGTCGTATACATCGGTATTTCGATCAACCGAGCTCTAAATACCACCGTGTTCTACGTAACTGGCTCATCCTCATTCGATGTCCATGGTATTTGGAAATTTATCGATGCTCTTCAGCATCTCTTCTTACCCACAGTCTCACTTGTTATCGTTAGCTTCGCCGGCACGCACATGCTCCAGCGTTCACTGCTACTCGATAACATCAATGCCGACTACGTTCGCACCGCTCGAGCTAAGGGTTTGACTCGTCACCAAGCAATCCGTAAGCACGCAATGCGTACTTCCATCATTCCTGTTGCAACCCAGATTGCGTTCTCAATCCCCGGCATTTTCGGTGGTGCAGTACTTACCGAAACCATCTTCGGCTGGAACGGTATGGGACGCTACATGATGGAAACCCTCCAAAAGAATGACATCCACGGTTTGGTAGCTGTTTCTGCTTTTGGCGCTCTAATGACCGCTATTGGCGCGATCCTCGCTGACATTTTCGTTGTCGTGCTAGACCCACGAGTGAGAGTGAACTGACATGACTATGCAAAACGAAGTTTCTGAAGAAAAGGTTGCCGTTCCGGTACCACCTTCAAAAAAGCGCACCAGTATGATGCGTCTCTACTACCGTCGCTTCCGTCGCAATAAGTTGGCGGTGTTCGGGGTATTCATTATTTTCGGTCTAGTGGTATTCTCCGTCTTCGGACCGATGATGACTGAATGGAACTATGCTGACCCAGACTTTACTGCCTTGGGTGCTCCCCCTAATGGAAGTCACTGGTTTGGAACTCAAAAGAGTGGCCATGATCTATTTGCACAGGTATCACATGGTGTTGGTCGCTCACTTATCATTGGTTTTACTACTTCTATTTTGACCACCTTGATTGCAGCTATGGTCGGCACCGCAACCGCCTATTTCGGTGCCCTCGGTCCTGCCGGACGACGCATGGAAAAGGTGATGCTCGGAATCATCAACTTCCTGTTGATCATCCCTTCCTTCCTTATCATCGCGTTGGTCATTAAGGGCTATGGTGGCTCTTGGCAGCTACTAATCCTAGTGCTAGTCATCTTTGGCTGGATGGGTGCAGCGCGTGTTATTTGGTCGCTTGCTATGTCGATCCGTGAACGTGAATTCGTTACCGCAGCCCGCTACATGGGTGTTAGTTCCGGTAAGATTTTGTGGCGCCACATGGTACCTAACATCGGTTCTCTCTTGGTAATCCAGATGACTTTGGGCGTACAAGCTACTGTTATGGCTGAAACTTCATTCTCCTTCCTAGGGTTGGGTGTGAAGGCACCAGACGTTTCGCTAGGTACATTGCTTGGTGGAGCACAAGACGTGCTCTACTCGGCACCTTGGCTATTCTTCATTCCTGCGGGTTTCCTAACCCTAATCACCTTGGCAGTTGCTTTCATTGCGGACGGCCTTCGTGATGCCCTTGATCCGAACTCCTCTGCTGGAGGTAGAGCATGACCACGAAACCTGTACTATCTGTTAAAGATCTGACAGTTTCTTTCCCTTCTGAAGCAGGTCGAGTTGACGCTGTCCGCGGTGTTAGCTTTGATCTTTACCCCGGACGTTCGCTAGGCATTGTCGGCGAATCTGGATCGGGTAAGTCTGTTTCTTCGATGGCAGTGATGGGCTTGCTCCCTGACTACGCGAAAATCAACGGTTCGATCAAACTTAACGGTGAAGAACTCCTCGGTAAGTCTGATTCGGAGATGTCAAAGATCCGAGGCAAGCAGATTGGCATGATCTTCCAAGATCCATTGTCTTCACTAACTCCTGTTTTTACCGTCGGTGATCAGATCGTTGAAGCTCTTCAGTGCCATCAAGACATTTCCTACAATGATGCGATGAAGCGTGCAGTCGAGCTCTTGGATTTGGTTGGTATTCCAAACCCAGATAAACGTGTTAAGAGCTTCCCGCACGAATTCTCTGGCGGCATGCGTCAGCGCGTGGTTATTGCTATCGCGATTGCACATAACCCGGAAGTCATTATTGCTGACGAACCAACCACTGCACTTGACGTTACTATTCAGGCACAGATCCTAGAAGTACTCAAGACTGCACAGCGTGAAACTCATGCAGCCGTCATCATGATTACTCACGATATGGGCGTAGTAGCAAACACTGCCGATGACGTTATTGTGATGTACGCTGGGCGTCCGGTTGAAAAAGCTAACGCATACGAGCTATTTGATTCTCCCCGTATGCCGTACACCATCGGTTTGCTTTCGGCTATCCCGCGCGCAGACCAGCCTGCAGATCAGCCTTTGATTCCGATTGACGGCAATCCGCCAACCGTAATTAATCTACCTCCTGGTTGCCCTTTCGCTGACCGTTGCCCGATCGTAATGCCTGAGTGCCGTAAGGAAGAGCCGCATCTTGAGCCAATTGACACTGGCCACGGTGAACGTTCCGAGGGTCACATGGCAGCTTGTATTCGTAAGCAGGATATCTTCCGCAAGCAGATCAACGGTAAGGATCTCTTCCCGGTTCCACCATTGCCGGAAGAAACCCTAGCCGATGTCCCTCGCTCAGAACGTAAGATTGCGCTCCAGGTTAACGATCTTAAGAAGCACTTCCCGCTAATTAAGGGTGCGTTCCTTAAGCGTCGAGTTGGTACGGTACGTGCAGTTAACGGCCTAGACTTCGAAGTACGCGAGGGCGAAACGCTGTCGATTGTAGGCGAGTCCGGTTGTGGTAAGACCACTACCCTACTCCAGATCATGGATCTCGGTGTAGAACTAACCGAAGGCAAGATTGAACTTGCTGGGGAAGACGTAGCGAAAATGTCGGGCCGCGAACGCCGGGCGGCACGTCGTAATATTCAAATGGTTTTCCAAGACCCCATGGGCGCCTTGGATCCCCGTATGACGGTATTCGATATCATTGCCGAACCACTACGTTCCTTCGGATACGAAGGTGATTTGGAAGACCGAATTGCCGAATTGATGGATTTGGTTGGCCTCGACCCGTCCCATATTGACCGTTTCCCGGGAGCCTTCTCTGGTGGTCAACGTCAGCGTATTGGTTTCGCCCGCGCCTTGGCCTCCAATCCTGCCGTAGTCGTACTAGACGAACCAGTTTCTGCACTTGACGTTTCGATCCAGGCCGGCATGATCAACCTGCTCGATGAACTTCGTGCGAAACTTGGCTTGTCCTATGTATTCGTCGCTCACGACCTTTCCGTAGTTCGCCATATTTCACACCGCGTTGCGGTGATGTATCTTGGTAAGTTTGTGGAAGTTGGTGAAGTCGATGAACTCTTCGATAACCCACTTCACCCGTATACAAAGGCACTACTTTCTGCTATTCCGATTCCAGATCCAGAAGTAGAAAAGACACGTGCACGAGTTACCCTTGAAGGTGACTTACCTGGACCTGCGGATGAGATTGTTGGTTGTTCTTTCAAGACTCGTTGTCCCTTGTACAAGTTGCTAGGGGCTGAACAACAAGCGAAGTGTAATAGCGAGGAACCGATCCTTACCTCACATGGTCCCGATCATACAGCGGCATGCCACTGGGTCGAACAATCCGAGGCTAAGTTGTAATAACTTCGCTTCATAATTACGCTCTTTTTTGGGGGGTGGAAGATATTTCTTCCACCCCCCAAAAAGCTTTATATTAATAGTTTCATAAACTACTTTTAAAAGCCTCGAAAAAATCTTCCACAATAAGCGCTTTGTATTGATTTTTCAACGTTTTTTAGCATGATTACAGTTAGATAAAACGCATGAATTCAAATAGCCCTTAGGATACTTTTTGAGTAGACTTAACACATAGTAGTAAGGCTACGGTGCCCACTATTCCTTATTCCGCACTTCTAGGAGTTTTCATGAACCGCATTGTTAAAATCTCTACATCTTTAGTTGCAATCGCAAGCTTAATGACCCTTGCTGGTTGTGGCGATGAACAAAAACTAGGCGAAGACGCCGCTAATATTAAGGGCGCCGATTACTTACACGTCCCATACGATCAGCTGAAAGACGGCGGTAAGCTAACCCTCTCAACGGGCATGATTCCGGAACAGCTAAACCCTATGGCGGCCACTGCAACATTTGAAACTGCATCGCTTTGGTATTGGTGGAACCCAGTAGTTGCACTCTTCGACGATGACGGCAACTGGGAACCTAACCCTGATTATGTCACCAAAGCACAAGATAGTGTTACCGATGGAAAAACTGTCGTTGTTTACGATCTTAACGATAAAGCAAAATTCAACGATGACACTCCAATCGATTGGAAGGTCTGGGAAGGCACCTGGAAAGCAGGCTCAAGCGATGACCCCAAGATGCAACTTGGTGACCCAACTGGCTACCAAGCTATAGAAAAGGTAGAACGTGGCGAAAATGATTTCCAAGTCAAAGTCACTTACAAGGGACACTTCCCATGGTGGCGAAAGAACTTCAACTACTTGATGCATCCAGGCCTCGCAGCATCTGGAGAAAACTTCGGAACCGCTTACCTGAATAATCCACACCCAGAATGGGGTGCAGGACCGTACAAAGTCGAATCCATCGATAACAAGGGCGGCACTGCCACCTTCGTGAAAAACGAAAAGTGGTGGGGCGATCCAGGCAAGCTCGACAACATTTATTTCCGAGCACTCGAAAGCACTGCCGATATGCAAGCCTTCAAAAATAAAGAGATTGACGTAGTTGGAGTTGGTACTAAAGATCGTCTTGCCCAGCTCACCGATGACACTCCAGTTTACGCGGGCACTTCCCTTTCAGAGGTATTCATGACTCTCAATTCAGCTCGGCCTGCATTGAAAGACATCAATGTTCGAAAAGCTGTGATGAAAGCAATTGATCGCAAAATTATTATGAAGGTTCGTTTCCAGGGTATGAACTTCGAGGGAGATCTACTCAACTCCCTCATTCTCAAGCAGACCCAACCAGGCTACGAAGACAACATGGGCGATTTGGGCGTCTTCGATCCGGAAGCTGCTGGAAAACTGCTCGACGAAGCTGGCTGGAAGCTGGAAGAAGGTAAGACCTACCGTACCAACGCAGCAGGTGAAGAATTAGTTCTAGAACGTCCTTATTTCGGCAACGACGACCTAACAAAGTCAATGAACAATGCTATCCAATCAATGCTTAAGAACGTTGGTATTAATTTCAAGCTTGAGCAGCGCCCAAATGCTGACTACCCACAGATCATGAAGAATCGAGAATTCGATGTAATGATCTCGTCTCTCTTCGCGGAAAATTCGTTCGCCATGGCTGACATTTGCCAGTTCTATGGACAGGGTCACACCCTACTCAAGAGTGGCACTGGCTCACAGGAGGTTGACGACCTATGCGCTGCTTCCTTGAACGCAGAAACTCAAGAAGAGGCAACAAAACTCGGCAACCAAGCTGAAAAGGCGGCTTTGAAGTTAGCTGGCGCCATGCCGGTTTATACCGGTCCAACCATGGTCGCAACCACCAAGGGACTAGCCAATATGGGTGCCATGGGCTTCGCGCGCAAAGCTCCACAAATGATTGGTTGGGCAAAGGATGATTTCAAGGCTGAGAAATAATCTGACCTAGTTTTTCTGGGGGGATGGCGTTCTGACGCCATCCCCCCAGAAGCATTTTTCAGCAATATCTATATTCAAATATAACTATTTAATAACTAAACCTATAAATATTGACATAAAGTTCAAAAATTCGTAAAGTATTATCCTGTAAGTCCGATAGAAAGTGTTTCTGTCGTAAAACTACTGGAGGTATTTTATGAACCGCCTTGTTAAGGCCACAGCAATCCTAGCGGCCAGCACCGCCATGGTTCTTGCCGGTTGCGGTAGCAACGCTGACGAAAAGTCTGAGATCAAAGTAAAAGCATCAGACTACAATAAAGTAAAGTATGAAGATCTTAAAGACGGCGGCACTCTTACATTCGCCCTAGGTGCGGTTCCTGAACAGATGAACCCATTCCAGGCGAACGCAGACGCTGAAACCACAGGTATTTGGCGCTGGTACAACGCTCAGGTAGCTCTTTACGACGATAACGCTGAATGGTACCCAAACCCAGCATACGTTACTAACTACAAAGAAGAAGTTAAAGACGGCAAGACCGTCGTCACCTACGACCTTAACGATAAGGCAGTCTTCAACGATGGCACCCCAATCGACTGGAAGGTTTGGGAAGCCACTTGGAAGGCCCAGAACGGCTCTAACGAAGAGTACCAAGTTTCCGAGCCAGACGGCTATGTTGATATTGAATCTCTAACCCGAGGCGAGAACGACTTCCAGGTCGTCGTCACTTACAAGAGCACCTTCCCTTGGTGGAAGAAGACCTTCGAAAGCTTGCTACACCCAAAGGTTGCTGCAGATCCCAAGCTATACAACGAAGGCTACATCAACAATCCTCACCCAGAATGGGGCACCGGTCCTTACAAGCTAGAAGCCTTCGATTCTAAGGGCGGTACCGTTTCGGTCGTTCCGAACGAAAAGTGGTGGGGCCAGCCAGGCAAACTAGACCGCGTTTTGATGCGTGCACTAGATCCTCAGGCTGAAATTACCGCTTTCAAGAATGGTGAGCTTGACATTGCTGCAGTCGGCAATAAGGAACGTCTAGACCAGACCAAGGACATGAAGGACTTGGCTCGCTACAACTCGACCAGCACTGGCGAAACCCTGCTTCAGATTAACTCGAAGCGCCCTCACATGGACGATAAGAATGTCCGTACCGCAATCTTCCAGGCGATTAGCCGCCCGACCTTGCTCGATATCCGCTTCCAAGGCATGGGCTGGAGTGAACCACCATTGGGTTCCTTGACCATGAAGCCTTCTCAGAAGGGTTACGAAAACAACGTTGGCGAATACGGCAACTTTGACCTAGAGCACGCCAAGAAGCTACTCGATGAAGCTGGCTGGAAGCTAGAAGACGGCAAGACCTACCGCACCAAGGATGGCGAAGAACTATCCGTCTTGATTCCATCCTTCTCCACCAGCGCTACCCTTAAGGCTCTTTACGACGGCATCCAGTCGATGCTGAAGAATGCTGGCGTCAAGATGGTCGTTGACCAGCGTAAGCCTGCTGACTTCCAGCGCACCATGAAGGACCGCGACTTTGATCTAGTCCTCTCCGGTCTACGTCAAAGCAACCCATTCGGTATGGCTGATGTCGGCCAGATCTACTTCTCTGATTCCGCTCTTTCCAAGACTGGTCTAGGCTCGAAGGAAATCGACGAAAAGATCCGCAAGTCACTAGATGCCAGCACCGCCGATGAAGCCATCAAGCTCGGTAACGAAGCTGAAAAAGCTGCTTTGGACCAGGTCGGCTGGCTGCCACTCTCCGTTGGACCTACCATGGTTGCAACTAAGAAGGGCCTAGCTAACCAGGGCGCAATGGGTTACACCATTGTTCCGAAGGAACTCATTGGTTGGGCTAAAGACGCCAAGTAAGACAACTAAATAGCATTGTGGGGCGCCTGATTTTCAGGCGCCCCACTTTCATATCAAATTAGTCTGCGATAAAACTAGCGCATTGGAACATTATGACATATACTATTTACATGACTTACGCATCATTATTAATTATTAGCGGGTACGCAGGCTAGCAAGCCTCGAACCCGCTGACCTGCGTACCCTCCCGATATCAAAATGAATCGGGATTTTTTTCTGTCCGAAATCAACACGAAAGTATTAATATGGCTTCCAACGAACGCGAAACATGGTCCTCGCGACCAATGTTCTTAGCTGCAGCAATTGGATCAGCAATCGGCTTGGGTAATATCTGGCGTTTTCCTTACATCGCCTATGAAAACGGTGGCGGATCATTCTTGATCCCATACGTGATCGCTCTCTTGACCGGTGGCGTTGCAATGTTGTTCTTCGACTACGCCATTGGTCACCGTTTCCGCGCTGCTCCCCCATTAGCGTTTGCCCGCATCGCCCGTTGGGCAGAACCTATCGGTTGGGTTCAGACTTTAATTACTTTCTTCATCGCGGTCTACTACATGGCGATTCTCGCCTGGTCGGCGTTCTACACTTACTATTCCTTCACCCTCGCGTGGGGCGACGATCCTAATGCGTTCTTCTTCGAAAACTTCCTAAAGATGGACGGCGCCTCGGTTTACTCAGGTAACTACCTATTAGCATTGACTGCAGTACTGGTCTTGATCTGGGTTGCACTACTCGCAGTAATGTCACTGGGTGTCGAAAAGGGCGTTGGTCGTGTCTCCAAGTTTGCCGTACCAACCCTCATCGTTCTCTTCATCCTCATCACTATTCGTGCGCTCACCCTTAAAGGTGCAGCAGATGGTCTAAACGCACTATTTACCCCAAACTGGGATGCTCTATTCGAGCCTAGTGTCTGGATGGCTGGTTACGGCCAGATCTTCTACTCCTTGGCAGTCGGCTTCGGCATTATGCTAACCCAAGCTTCCTACCTAAAGCGTCGCTCTGACGTGACCACCACTGCTTGGACCGTAGCCTTTGCGAACTCGTCCTTCGAAGTTCTCGCCGGTATCGGTGTTTTCGCAGCACTCGGCTTCATGTCTGCCCAGAGCGGCAAGCCAATTGCAGATGTCGTTACCAATGGTATCGGTTTGGCCTTCATTGCTTTCCCACAAATCATCTCGCAGATGCCTGGCGGTCCACTATTCGGCGTACTCTTCTTTGGTTCTCTCTTCCTAGCCGGTTTCACCTCGATGTTCTCCATCATCGAAGTACCAATCAGTGCTTGCATGGATAAGTTTGCGCTCTCCCGCCGCAAGGCAGTTGTGCTCGTTGGTGGTCTCGCTGCAGTAATCTCCGTAGTTCTACTACCAACCACCTCAGGTTTGCCAGCGCTAGACATCATGGACAAGTTCATCAACGTTACCGGCATCGTCTTCATTGCCGTTGTCACCCTCGTCGTCGTTGGTTGGGGCAAGGGCATGTTCTCTGTCCTTGAAGATCACTTAGACGCGATCTCTACTCTTCCAACCAAGTACTGGTGGAAGCTTTCCGTCGGTGTTCTTACACCAGTCATTTTGGCAATCACCTTCTGGGGCAACATGAAAGAGCTCTTGGCTTCACCATACGGAGACTACACTCAAGCTCAACTTGGTGTCTATGGTTGGGGACTAACCGCAGTCATGTATGTTGGTGCAATCGCGCTAGGGCTCAGCAAATGGCACGGCAACGTCAGCTTCGATGTTCCGAAGGGCTTTGACCTCTCGGCTAAAGCAGTCCGAGCTCAACTAGCAGCAACTTCTAAGTAAAGGAAAGAGAAATGACTACTGACGCAATCGTAATGATGGTAGTTTACCTACTAATCGTTTGGGGTGGACTTGGCTTCGGTGCAGCTCTAATGGCAACGCACTCGGATGAGACCGCTGGTGCACTTGGCGAACTTGAAGCTAAAAAGAAACCAAACGTCCTAGATAACTAGGCAAACTGAACAATAATCCGTGTCCAATACCTTTAGGCTTGTTCCTGAAAAGATATTTGGACACGGATTATTGTTTTACATGCTAGCATTGAAAAATGACGCTTGAAAAAACTACACTATCTTCCGATTTCTCCACCGCGGAAGTCTACGAACAAGGCGCACATCTTGCGACTTGGACTCCAAAAGAGCAACCTCCAGTAATTTGGACCTCAACCGCTTCAAAATATGAAGTCGGCACCGGCATTCGAGGTGGCATCCCGATTGTATTTCCTTGGTTTAACGCTGGTAGAAAACCAGGTTTGACCCCACGACATGGTTTCGTCCGCTTCGAAAACTGGCAGCTGGTTTCAGGTCCTTCTTCTAAAGATGGTGAAACCACCGCAACTTGGGAACTCAACGGTCCTCTCGACAATGAGAATTTCCCCTACAAGTTCCGTGCTCGTTTTGAAGTAAAAACCGGTAAGGCTCTCTCCGTCGCCCTCGTCGTAGAAAACTTAGATACCGAAGAATTCGACTGCGAACTTGCTTTCCATACCTATTTCCACGTAGGTGACACCGAGAATACCCGGATCCTGGGTTTTAATGGAGCCTCTGCTAAGGATCCCTTTATTTCTCCAGCTTTCTTCCGCCAAGAAGGCGAATTGGAATCTGCCGCTGAGATCGATCGCGTCTTCTTTACTCCCCCAAATGCTACGATCGTCGATCGAGTAAACAACCGCGTAATTCGAACCCACTCAGAGAATGCCTCAAATGCCATTGTTTGGAACCCCGGTCCTGAAGGGGCGAAAGAGATGGCAGACCTACAAGACGACGATTGGAAACGATTCTTCTGTCTTGAAACTGCCTGTATTTACGATAATGCAGTCGTTATTAAGCCAGGCGAAAGCTTTACTCTTGACCTGCAAGTCCAGGTAGAATCTCTCAATCCTATCTACCTCTAATAGTAGCTAGAGATGGTTGTGGGCGGGACAGTAATAACTGTCCCGCCCACAACCATCTAAACTTATTAGAGTTAGCGACTCATCCGCCAGAACTCAAGGAATACTTTACTTAAAGCAAAGCAATCATCTATGTGGCAAAGTTCCCTAGCAGAGTGCATACTTAGGATCGGAATTCCGACATCAACGGTTGGTACCCCAACCGATCCAATCGAGATCGGGCCGATTGTGGAACCACAAGGTTGATCATTGTTGGAAACAAAGTCCTGACACTTAACTTCAGCTAGACGACAGGCTTCATGCCAAACTTGAATTTCGGGAGAATGGCTAATGTAACGTAGCTGCGCATTGTGCTTAACCATAGGACCACGCCCCATAATCGGACGAGTATCTGGATCATGACGATCAGCGTAGTTCGGATGAACGGAATGCCCCACATCGCAAGAAACAAAGATCGTCTTGGACTTAGCTTGGAATATCTGATCCATCGTGGCGCCAAGCGCAAGTGAAGTACGGGTGATGACATCGTTTAGCAGGGAGCCTCCAGCACCTGCTCGAGACTGAGACCCTACCTCTTCATTATCAAACATCGCATAAACTGCAATCTCGTTAATGCTGCTATCGAGGGCGAGTAGCGGAGCTAGCGCAGAGTGCACCGTAACCAGGTTATCTAGTCGAGGAGACGCGAAGAGATTAGCATCCGCACCGATCAAATCCGGTCCCTGCGCATCAATGGTGTAGAGCTCATAAGAATCAATTTCTTCCCCTGACGAGAGCCCCGCGGCCTTAGCGACCAAATCAAGGAAATCTGCCTCGCTGTCAACACCCATCACAGGGTGCAGATGCTGCTGTTTTCCAAGCTTCAGGCCATCATTATTCACCGCACGATCTAGATGAACCGCGAGCTGTGGAATCCTAAGAATCGCATCAGTACGAACCAGCTTAATCTGGCCGGATTTCGTGGTTAGCCGACCGGCAACGGCTAGGTCACGATCAAGCCATGAATTGAGCAAAGGTCCGCCGTATACTTCAACCCCGATCTGAGTAAACCCATCACCAGTCTTGCTTTGCGGATTTGGCTTAACCTTAAATGCAGGAGAATCCGTGTGGCCACCAATAATACGATATGGAGTCAAGGGCGAAACAGACTCTGGAATCATAAAAGCAATAATCGCCCCGTCCCGAACTACAAAATGTCCCCCCGGGGTTGCCTGCCAGTCCTCATCCTCGAATTGTTGGGTCCAACCAGCAGCAAGTAAACGTTCAGAAACGGTTTTAACTGCATGAAACGAAGAGGGCGAGAGACGAACGAACTCGGCGAAATCTTCAGCTTGTTTTAGAGAGTTTTTATACATAGCCTTCATTTTACGCCGGATATTAAACGGTTCCGAGAAAACAAGTGCTTTGTCACAAAATAGTGGGAGAATGGACATTTAGCATCATTTTCCCTTTAGGGAAGTTCTTTCCAAAGACTACGAAAATACTAACTCAGCTTTAGTTGGTGGATTAGCACCTTGACGGGAGACCGTAACTGCAGCTACTTTTGCCGCCCATTCCATTGCTTTTTGTAGTTCTCGTTCACTCATATGAGCTAACTTGTTGCCTTCAGTCTTACCAAGTAAATGCATATGCCACAATGCATCGAGCAAACCACCCATAAACGAGTCTCCAGCACCTACGGTATCAACTACCTCTCCCTTAGGCGCTGATTGGGCAAATCGCATACCCGAGGCGGTGTACGCAACTGATCCGGCATTACCTGCAGTAACAACTAAAAGTTCTACTCCACGCCCCAGCCAGTCTTCAGCTAGCTGATCGATTTGAGCTAGAGACATTTCATCTTTATTCGAGAAAAAAGCTGCATCCTCATCAGAAAGCTTGACCACATCCGCTACCTCAACAAAAGGCATGATCTTAGCAGCTGCGGTTTTTGCATCCCCCATCAGCGTTGGCCTTGCGTTCGGATCATAGCTTAGAGTAGCTTGATCGTTAGCTGCGACCAGAGTATCCAATACTCCTTGGCAGCCAGGTTCGATAAACGCTCCCAAGGAGCCAGTATGCACCAAGATATCTGTATCCAAAAGTAAAGCCGGGGAAGCCTCCCAGGTGAAATCAAACTCGTAAGTAGCTGCGCCCTGCTCATCTAAAAGTGCACGAGCCGTGGAAGTATGTTCCGCCCCAAACGACTCAGGAGTTATCACCACGTTTGATTTGGCCAAATGCTCTTGAATCAATTCACCGCGTTGATCTTGCCCCAGCCAAGTAGCTAACCTGACTTGCCGCCCCAATCGTCCTAAGCCCAAAGCCACATTTGCCGGAGACCCACCCGGGATCTCACGTGTTTGCGCTTGATCGATCACAATGTCAACAAGCGCCTCCCCCAAAACGAGGGCGGTGCCCAACGGATTACTATTCACGATTTTTCTCCTTTGAAACTATCGTAAAGATTCGTGATGCCTGATGACCTCAGAGATAATCAAAGTCAGGAACTTTTCTGCAAACTCGGGATCCAGTCCAGACTCTTGTGCTAGTTTACGCAAGCGTTTAATCTGGACTTCTTCCCGGCTAGGATCAGAAGGAGGTAAATCATACTGCGCCTTAATCTGTCCGACATTTTTGGTGCAACGAAAACGCTCCGCTAAAAGATGCACTAACGCCGCATCTAGATTGTCAATTGTTTGACGAGCAGAGAGCAGTTCTTGTGGTAATTCTTGACTCATATTAGGCACTCTTTTGATCGCGCTGGTTTACCGTATTATCAAATACTGGGCGGGCACCGTCCTCGACCACTTCTTTTGTAATCGTCACCGTTTTAACTAACGGCAAGGAAGGTACCTCAAACATTGCATCGGCAAGAATATTCTCTAAGATCGAGCTCAAAGCACGTGCCCCAGTTTTCCGTCTAGCCGCCTCCCTGGCGATAGCCATCACAGCCTCATCGGTAAAGACCAAATCCACATCATCGAGTTTAAATAAGCTCTGGTATTGCGAAACGAGGGCGTTTTTCGGCTCGGTAAGCACATGACAGAGGTCTTCTTCAGTCAACTGTGAAACCGTTGTCATCACAGGCAAACGACCAATAAATTCTGGGATCATGCCATACTTGTGAAGATCCTCGGTTGTCACCTGGGCATAGAGGTCACCATGCTCTGCATCGCTCTTCAAATCTGATCCAAACCCGGTAGCCCGCTTACCCAGACGCGCTTTCACGATTTCGTCCAAACCAGCAAAAGCGCCTGAGGCAATAAACAATACCCCTGAGGTATCAAACTCAAGGAACTCTTGATGAGGATGCTTTCGACCTGGCTGCGGTGGTACCGAAGCTACAGTCCCCTCGATAATCTTAAGTAGGGCTTGCTGCACACCCTCCCCCGAGACGTCACGAGTAATCGAAGCATTTTCAGCTTTTCTAGCGATCTTATCGATTTCATCGATATAAATAATGCCTTTTTCCGCCTTCGCGATATCTCCCCCAGCTGCAGAAATCAACTTGAGCAAGATGTTCTCGACGTCTTCGCCCACATATCCAGCCTCGGTTAAGGCAGTGGCATCAACGATGACAAAAGGTACCTGCAAAAGCTTGGCTAAAGAGCGAGCTAAATGAGTTTTACCAACCCCAGTTGGGCCCAACATAAGGATATTAGACTTGGTTAGTTCAACGTCCTCGGTAGCCCCATTCTCACGTGCATTCACCCGCTTATAGTGGTTGTAGACCGCAATAGATAGGGCACGTTTTGCCTTGTTCTGTCCCACTACATAGCTGTCAAGAAAGTCAAAAATCTGCTGAGGCTTTGGCAGATGCGTTAAATTAGAGCCAGTTTGCAGCTGACGTTTCTCTTCTTCGATGATTTCATTACAAAGCTCAACGCATTCATTGCAGATATAAACCCCAGGTCCACCAATGAGCTTCCGCACCTGCTTTTGACTTTTTCCGCAGAAGGAACACTTCAATAGATCAGCGGAATCAGTAAATCGGGTGGTCATAGCGCCTCCTGGCAAACTTGGCTACTTCAAACTATAACTTTACTGCTGATCAGACTATTTAGCAGATATTACACGCGGAATTTCAATCAAAAGTCGTTCAATAGCCTCACGATAAATCTTTGGTTCAATCGCCGCATTCAAACGGAAGAAATTCGCAAAGTTACCGAATCCAAAACCCATCGAGAATAGGACATTGGTAAGCTCCATGACCTGTTGTTGTTTCTCAATGTTAAAACCGGCTTCGGTGCCATCAACCCATTGCAAAAAGGTTCCTTCTGTAGGTAATACCTTAAAGCCTGGAATCTGATTTAGGCGTTCTTGGGAATAGTCAAGGTTATTTCTAACTGCCGCTTTAATTTGAGTTAGCCAATCACTTTCCTCCCCCCAAGCCGCGATAGCTGCAGGAACGGCGAAGTAGTTTGGGTTGTGAATCCCCATCTGGCGCTTGGCATGTTCCAAACGAATTTTTAACTCATCAGATCCAGTAAATGCTACGGCAGCCTCTGCTCCAGCCATCGCAAACGTTTTTCCAGGAGAAGTGAACTGAATAAGACGACCACTCTCCCAACTAGCAGGAGCATAGCGAGCTAAAGGTTCGTACCTATGCTCATCCCAAACAAAATCCGCGTGGATATCATCACTTAAGACCATTAAGTTCGGATGACTATCAATGAGCTTACCGAGTTCAGCAAGTTCATTAGAGGAAAAAACTTTGCCAGTAGGATTATGCGGATTAGTTAACAGAAAAACATCAGCATCAGCTAGTGTGATAGCCAATTGACCCATATCGATTTCGTAGCGGTCGCCTTGATTGGCCAACGGCACAAACTCAATTTTGGCACCATTCTCACGAAAAACCTCGAGAATCGGATCATAAGCTGGGGTTAAAGTAACTAGCTTGGGTTGGGTTGGCAGTAGTTTTGCAACGATCGTGCCTACGGCCAGAATGATCCTTGGAAAAAATACGGCTTGGCTAACCATGGGGGTCCATTCATGGCACTTCGTTTGCCACGAGACTGCCGCCTGCAGAAAATCATCAAAGATTTCGGTATACCCGTATCTGCCGTGTTCGGCGGCTCCAATCACTGCCGCTCTAACCGAGGGCGGTGTAATGAACTCAAGATCAGCGATATTTAATGCGATAGTTTTTGCTCGGACTGCCTCGGGTAGGGTATCCCACTTCGCCGACCAGTGCCCATAGGGATCGCTAAAAGACGTATATGTTTGCATTGTTTCTGAGTGGTTCGATGCTAAAGGTTGCCTCAGCTTATTCTCACTTTAGACTTCAGCCGATTGCTTGCTTGACCCAATGGCCATAGCTTTCTTGATAAATATCGTCATTCGCTGGGGCATTTAACGATGCCACTTCCAGCTTCCAGGTAGGCAGTTCACTGGTCAATACCCAGGCTGCTTGTTTTGCCGCTCCTAAAGCGACGTATTCTCCAGGAGTGGGCAAATCCAAATGACAGTTCAAAAGGTTCGGGAATATCTCTTGTAATGCTTTTGACTTAGCACTACCTCCGATTAGCAGTGCCGAGGAAATTTGATTACCAGTTTTCGCCATTACCTCAAGGCTGTAGCGCAGCAAATATCCGAGACTCTCGAGTGCTGCCCGAGCATAGTTTTCCGGCTTCCGATTTTCAGTATTAAGTCCCCACCAACTCGCTGTCGCGCTTGGCAGATTCGGAGTTCGTTCACCGGCATAAAAGGGAGTTAATCCAAGACCATTAGCGCCTAGCTCGGCTTGAGATACTAAGCGGTCGAATTCCTGATAATCGACTTGTAGCAGTTCTCTTGTATAGTCGAGGATTTGGGCACAGTTGAGGGTACAAGTAAGTGCTAGCCAGTTTCCAGTGGCATCAGCAAATCCAGCCATCAGCCCTTCGTGGCGATTCAAAGGTTCCTCGAAAACTGCACAAATCACTCCTGATGTGCCTAATGAGATACTTGCCTGCAGCGGCTCTAAGCCCAATCCAAGTGCTGCTGCAGCATTATCACCACACCCCGGGCCCAATACGATTTCTGCGCGCGTGTACTTATCACAAACTTTGCCCGCCTCGTCGTTAGGTCCTAACACCTTCGGCAACTGAATCTTTTTAGCTTCGTCCTCGGAGATTCTAAGAGCCAGAGCAAGAAGATCATAACGATACTCATTGGTTGCCGAGTCAAAGTAACCAGTTCCCGAGGCATCGGAACGGTCAGTAACCAAATCTGCTAGGGACTTTGCACCCTGTAACTGCCAAGTTAACCAGTCATGCGGCAGGCAGATTGCTGCAATCTTTTTAGCATTTTCTGGTTCATTATCAGCTAGCCAGCGTAACTTAGTTATCGTAAATGAAGGCACTGGGATGGAACCAGTAGCTTGGACAAAAGCATCCGCACCAGCTTGGTCATCCCCTGCTCCTAGTTCGTTGACAAGGTCGTTTGCGGCTTGGGCCGACCGAGTATCGTTCCATAGCAGAGCTGGACGGATTACCTGACCCGAATAATCTAGGCAAACCATTCCATGCTGCTGGCCTCCAATAGCTAGCGCGTGGCAGTCATCAATTCCCCCCACTGCCTCAAGACTTTTTTCTAAAGCCTTAAGCCACTCGGCGGGGTCAACTTCTGTTCCCTTAGGATGGGTAGCGTTGGCGCTACGGATAATTGTTCCATTTTCGGCGTCAACTACTAGAACCTTACAGGATTGGGTTGAAGAATCGACTCCTACCACACGCTTTGCCATTGGACTTCCTTTTAAATCAGCCGATTAGATGACGCAATGCCTGCTGGTGCAACTCAACGAAGTGGTAGTCACGAGCAGCTAGAGAATCAACATCATAGTCTTCCTGCGCAGCCATGAAATCAGAAACTGATTCACCAGCAGCGAGAGTCGGTTCATTCAATTCGAAGACCCCTGATTGCTTCATTAGTTCTTGTGTCTTTGGATCCTCACGGAAAGCCTTAGCCTTCTCGCTGAGCATTAGGAACATTTCCATGTTCGCTGCTGCAGTCTCCCAAACACTATCAAGGCCATCAGTACGAGCAGGCTTGTAATCGAAATGGATTGGGCCCTCGTAGCGTGGACCCCCATTGGGGAACCCATTGACCAATAGATCTACAGTGAAGAATGCGGAAAGCAGATCACCATGACCAAAGACTTTGTCCTGATCGTATTTAATGCCAGACTGCCCATTAAGATCAATGTGGAATAGCTTTCCAGCGTTTAGAGCTTGAGCAAGGGCATGGGTGTAGTTCAAACCTGCCATCTGTTCATGTCCGGTCTCTGGGTTTAGACCGACCACATCACCATTATCTAGTTCAGCAATAAGGGCAAGGGCATGTCCAACAGTAGGTAGGAAGATATCGCCACGTGGTTCGTTTGGCTTTGGCTCAAGGCCGATTCTAAGGTCGTAGCCCTTTTCCTTAATGTAACCTGCTACGGTATCGAGGCCTTCCTTGTAGCGATCAAAAGCAGCATTGAGGTCCTTGGAAGAATCATATTCCGAACCTTCACGACCGCCCCACATCACGAAAGTAGTAGCACCTAGCTCTGCTGCTAAGTCAACGTTACGCAAAATCTTCTTTAGACCAAAACGACGAATCTGACGATCGTTATTGGTCAAACCACCATCTTTAAAAATTGGATGGGAGAAGGTATTGGTGGTAACCATTTCAATGGTTAGACCATGAGCTTTAGCGGCTTCAGCTAATTTTCCAACTCGGGCATCGCGTTCAGCGTCGGAGGCATCAAAAGGCCAAACATCATTATCATGGAAAGTAAAGCCCCAGGCACCGAGCTCAGCCAACTTTTCCGCATACTGCCAAGGATCGAGCGCAGGTCGAGTAGGCTCACCAAAAGGATCACCTGCAGTCCAACCTACTGTCCATAGGCCAAATGAAAACTTATCGGATGGTTGCGGTTTACGCATAATTTTCTCCTCACCACAGTGTGTATTGTGAGACTACGCTAACACAGTTGTAGGGGTGTCTGCCACTTGGCAGACACCCCTACAAAAACACATGTTTTTACCTAGTTCTGAGTAACTTTACGAGATTGCAAAACTTGGTCAATCAAGCCGTACTCAAGGGCCTGTTGCGCAGTCAAAATCTTATCGCGATCGATGTCCTTTCGGACCTGTTCAACCGGACGACCTGAATGCGAGGCCAAGGTGTTTTCTAACCAGTCGCGCATCCGATCCATCTCGTTTGCCAGAATTTCAATATCGGTTGCTTGGCCCTGCATACCCTCCATGGCTGGCTGGTGAATCAAGACGCGCGCATTGGGCAGAGCCAAACGTTTTCCTGGAGCACCAGCGGCAAGCAAAACTGCGGCAGCTGAAGCAGCTTGACCCAAGCAAACAGTTTGAATTTCTGGACGAATGTACATCATCGTGTCATAGATAGCAGTTAGAGCAGTAAACGATCCCCCTGGGGAGTTGATATACATGGTGATCATGGCATCAGGATCCTGAGATTCCAAAACCAATAACTGCGCCATAATATCGTCAGCAGATGCGTCATCTACTTGCACGCCGAGGAAGACGATACGATCTTCAAAGAGTTTGGCATATGGGTCTTGGCGTTTGATGCCATAAGCAGTTCGTTCTTCAAACTGAGGCAAAACATAACGGGCTTCAATCCCAGGCTGCGAATACATTTGAGGCATACGGTTTAGCATTTATTTCTTCTTTCTATCGCTAGCTCAGGAAACTCCGCCGCCACCAGAAACGGCTGCAGCATGGTCAACCACATGATCAATAAAGCCATATTCAAGGGCTTCTTGAGCAGTGAACCAACGATCACGATCAGAATCCGCCAAAATTTGTTCAACGGTCTTGCCGGTACGTTCCGCAGTAATCTCTGCTAAATGACGTTTCATCTGCATGATCAGGTCAGCATTAATGCGAATATCAGCAGCGGTACCGCCTGCACCACCCGATGGTTGGTGCATCAAAATCCGCGTGTTAGGAGTAGCATATCGTTTTCCTGGGGCACCTGAAGTTAGGAGATGCTGTCCCATCGAGGCAGCCATACCAATAGCTACAGTCGCCACATCGGGCTTGATAAACTGCATAGTGTCATAGATAGCCATGCCCGCGGTGACGGAGCCACCTGGGCTATTAATGTATAAATAGATGTCACGGTCCGGATCTTCGGCAGCCAAGAGCATCAATTGCGCACAAATAAGATTTGCGTTCTCGTCGCGAACAGCATCTGTCAACCAGATAATGCGTTCCTTCATCAACTGTGAGAATACATGCTGGCTCATGCCAAGTTGGGCTGCGGTATCCGCTCCCATGGTGATGTTGTGCTCCACTAGTTTAGCCTCCAAGCTATTAGACTCAATGTCAACAAAATAATGTAAATTCGCTAGTTTTGCTAGGAATTTCGCGGTTTTTCGCTACTGGCGCAGATGTGATCGAGGGCGCCCAGACTAGCTGGACGCCCTCGAAAAATTAGCTATTTAGTAGCTAAGATTCACTTTTCTTCCGTAGCCTTGGCAGCAGTCTTCTTAGCTGCTGGCTTCTTGGCGGCGGTGGTCTTCTTAGCAGGAGCCTTCTTAGCAGCAGGCTTCTTCTCTTCGCCAGTTTCCGCATCCTTCTTAGCCGCAGTCTTCTTAGCTGCTGGCTTCTTGGCGGCGGTGGTCTTCTTAGCAGGAGCCTTCTTAGCAGCAGGCTTCTTCTCTTCGTCAGCTTCCGCATCCTTCTTAGCCGCAGTCTTCTTAGCTGCTGGCTTCTTGGCGGCGGTGGTCTTCTTAGCAGGAGCCTTCTTAGCAGCAGGCTTCTTCTCTTCGTCAGCCGCTTCCTGACCAGCTTTAGCTTCCTCCAAGAATTCGCTCATATCAACTGGGTTACCCTCAGAGTCCTTGACGGTAACCTTGGCCAACATCAAAGCAACAGCCTTGGTGCGAGCAAGTTCAAGGTTCATCATCTGGATCTGGTTACGATCGCTCATTAGCTGCATTGGATCTAGACCGTAAGCACGGGAAGCCTGAACGAGGAAGTCAACGAGTTCTTCCTGGCTAACAACTGGCTTGGTTTCGGTCACGACGCGATCAAGCAGGATATCGTTGCGCAAGGACTTTTCAATGTTTTCCTTAGCTTCAGCAAGAGCCTTCTTGTCAGCATCTTCACCCACGCGAGCCTTAGCTTCCTTTTCTACCAATTCAGCAGGCAAAGGTAGCTCAACGAGTTCGTTGAGCTTCTCGACTAGCTTTTCGCGAGCAGCAACAGCCTGTTCGGCGCGCTTCTGTTCAAGAATCTGGTTCTTTAGGTCTTCCTTGAGTTCTTCGACAGTGTCGAATTCGGAAGCTAGCTGCACGAAGTCTTCGTCAACCTTCGGTAGCTCACGTTCCTTAACGGAGCGAACGGTAACGTTGATTTCACCTTCTTCACCGGCATGGTCGCCACCGGCAAGTGTCGCACTAAAGGTGGAATCTTCGTCAACCTGTAGGCCGATAAGAGCATCGTCAATGCCGTCGATCATGGTGCCAGAGCCAACTTCATAGGAGACGCCAGCCATTTCATCGATCTTTTCATCGTTAACCTTAGCAACAAGGTCAATCGAAACGAAGTCACCATTCTTAACAGCACGCTCAACGTTCTTCAAGGTGCCGAAACGAGCACGAAGCTGATCTAGTTCACGATCAAGGTCTTCGTCGGTAGCTTCAACTTGATCAACAACAAGTTCCACACCGTCTAGCTCTGGAAGTTCAAATACTGGTACGCGGAAAACCTCGGCAGTAAATTTTAGTTCGCCTTCAAATTTGCCGGTTGGGGCTGGGATACCATCAACTGAAATCTCAGGCTGTGCAAGCGGCATAATTTCATTGCTTTCGAGAGCTTCCTGGTAGAAGCCGCCAAGCGAGTTGTTAATCGCAGTTTCGATTACATGAATACGACCGATACGCTGGTCGATGATACGTGGGGGCACTTTACCCTTACGGAAGCCTGGGACGTTGACCTGCGAGGCAACCTCTTTGTAAGCAGCCTTCATCGGCTGGTCGAGTTCTTCGGCAGGGACAACAACGGTCATCTTGACCTTAGTTGGATCAAGCTCTTCAACTGTGCTTTTCACAGGGATTACTCCAATTTACAATAGTCGGTATAGGCAATGCGCCTAATAATACGAAATAATCCTAAAGCATTTAGACTCCACTTTCCTGACCGAGGGCGGGTGGAAACCCCCACAGCGAAATTTATGTGTTGGTGTATTCTAGACTTCTAAGTAAAAGGAAATAGGTATGAGTAATTCAAAATGGTCTGGCTTATTCTCTGATATGCCACTCAAAGGTTGGATTTTCCTAACTTTAGCGATGATTTCTTTTTTCGTTAACGTGGGAATCTATCATTCCCTGAAAGATCAACCGCCAGGACAAGAAATCTCACTTTTCACCCTAAGTGTTTATTTCATTTCGATTGTTTTAGCGTTCGTTTTTTTGATTATTTTTACCTATATTGCTTGGCGCGTTGGTGAGGATCGACGCAAAGTCATCGATCAAAAAATGGCCGAGAAATACAACAAGAAATACATGGATTGAGGTTCACATGTCTACTTTCACTTCCCAGGCGGGCATTTCCGCATTTGGTACTACTTCTCATTCTTACTTGGAATTTGACCTTACTGAACAGGGACTAGAAAACCAAGAAGAAGCTATTGACTTGGCCCTTGACGCAGTAGCTGCCTCAATGCAGACCGGAACCGCTGTAATGACAGTCATCGGTTTCCGCCCCGAGTTTTGGGCCAGTAGTGACTACCCTGCGATTCAAAAACTTGAGGGTTTTAACCGTCCAGTAGTTGGACTCGATGGTTTTTCTATGCCAGCAACTCAACATGACCTAGTTCTATGGATTCATGGCGGTGCCATGGACGCTGTGTTTAATGCCGGCGCAGACCTTACGCAGGCTATCTCGCAATACTTCAAGTTAGAAAACGCTGACAGCGGCTGGGTATATCAGCACAATCGCGATCTAACCGGTTTTGTTGATGGCACCGAAAACCCTTCACCCTTGGAGATCCCCGAGGTAATCCAAGACGAAACCACCGGCGGCTCTGTCTTGTTACTACAGAAATGGCCACACGAGGGCGATAAATGGCTAGCTTTGTCCACCGAGGAACAGGAAGCTGTAATCGGTCGCACCAAAGACACCGACGTTGAGCTTGAAGATCGTCCGGTTTCTTCTCACGTAGCGCGAAACGACCAAGAAGACCTAGGCGATATTTTGCGTCGCAATACTGCATTCGGCGATGTCGCAACTCACGGCACGATGTTTGTTGGAATCGCGGCCAAACGGGAAACTATGCAAGTAATGCTCGACCGCATGGCAGGTAAAGATGGCGTCCGTGACGCATTGACATTCTTCTCACATGCAGACACCGGAGCATACTATTACCTTCCCCCTCAAAATATTCTGCTCGACCATCTTCCCGAAGAAGAGGAAGACTGAGATTTTAGCATGAGCTTCATTAACTCGAATTTAGATTTAATCTCTACTCAAATGCGCCTAGGCACAGGCAGACTAGGAGATTCCGGAAGTTTCCCACGCCTCGTCGAGAGTGGCCTGCTTGAGAAACTCGAAAATAAAGGGTTCTCGTTAACTTGCCACGAGGTTAATACCCCACCTGTAACCGAGTCTGAAATTTATGCCTCGCACGATCATTTAAAGTATTTGGCCCCTATCATGGAGGTCGATAAGGCTCTCGAACAAGAAGTTTACAGCTCATTGCAGAAAGGACATTTACCTTTCACAATTGGTGGCGACCATGCACTAGCCATTGGAACGCTCTCAGGATTGCTTAACTACTGTCAAGAAAACAACGAAAAGCCTTTCGTTGTATGGTTTGACGCGCACACCGATATCAACACTGCAAAGGGTACGCTCTCGGGTAATGTTCATGGTATTCCTTTAGCTGTAGCGATTGGCTACGATCAGGATATTTTTCCAAGCTTTTACCAAAAAGAACAATATCTCGACCCCTCAGCTCTGCATTATGTAGGGATTCGTTCCGTGGACGATTTCGAACAAAATGTAGTTGAACAGCACAGCATTCCAAACCACCCTATGTCTGCGCTAAAACAACTGGGAGATGAGTGGCCAAAAGTAGTTGTGGAACAAATCGTCACAGAGTTCGAAAAGAGCAAAGCAACTAGACTTCACTTAAGTTTTGACTTAGACGGTGTGGATCCTAGCTTTGCTCCTTCCGTCTTTACCGATGTTCCTGATGGGGTGCCACTCCCCCAGGCCTTAGAGTTTGTAACTCGATTAAAGGAAGCTTTGCCATTAAAATCTGGTGATTTTGTAGAGTTCGACCCAGGCCTTGACGACAATAACA
This sequence comes from Boudabousia tangfeifanii, assembly GCF_001856685.1. Classification (GTDB taxonomy): domain Bacteria; phylum Actinomycetota; class Actinomycetes; order Actinomycetales; family Actinomycetaceae; genus Boudabousia; species Boudabousia tangfeifanii. Next base: position 779,845 of record NZ_CP017812.1, on the reverse strand, counting down.
ACACCGGATTAAAGGCAGCGTTGGCGGTCTTAGACACGATCCTCGATTAGCTGTTGTAGTTTAAGCCAGCCAACACTTAAGTTTTCAATTACCTTCTGGGGGTGCATAGCTACTACTGTGCACCCCCAGAAGGCTATATAAACGCACAAATACCCCTCTGAAAACCCACACGTCCTCGATCCGAAAAGATGTGAGCATTCAAAACTTCACAGCTCACTCCAAAAGCATTTTCTTAAACGGGAAAGTTGTTTACCTTTAACGACGAGCCTTTGTTTTTCGTACCGCATACATATGAACTACTAACTATAAAAAAGGGCTCAGTTTCCTTGAAGGAAACTGAACCCTTTAGCTCGAGCGGGCGACGGGAATCGAACCCGCGTAATCTGCTTGGAAGGCAGAGGCTTTACCATTAAGCTACGCCCGCGCTTTCCTCTATGGAGGAAAACAACAGGTTAAATATTAAACCAGAGTCCGCTCTTGGGGCAACTCTAAAATAAAAACGGCTAAATTTCGCGGTTCACCCCCATAAATCTAGTAACCTACCACACATTTCTGTTTTCAAGATGCGCCCACCCAAAAAGTCACGTATAGTTATATCTCGGCTCAGGCAAGTCTTGAGTTTCGGGCTGTAGCGCAGCTTGGTAGCGCGCCTGCTTTGGGAGCAGGATGTCGCAGGTTCAAATCCTGTCAGCCCGACCATTTATTTGGCCCCTCGGGGCACCATGTAGCCTTCAATTTTAGGTTGGTGACAACATGTCAATACCCCGAGCTGATGTAGTTAGCACATCTCCTCATTCAAAACCTCTCTACCGACTTGAGATCCAAGGGCTTCGCGCCATCTGCATGATCCAAGTGCTCTTGTACCACGCATGGCATATTGGCTCTCCCATCGGGGTTGATGCCTTCATTATGATTTCGGCATATCTTTTGACAAACTCAATTGTCAAAAGAAATGAAAAGGGGAAACGTCAAAGCATCCTCAACCGTTGGGCACAACTCTTTAAACGCTTACTCCCCCCGCTAGTCGTCACTGTTATTTTGACAGTTGCTTTTTCGATCGCCTTCTTGCCACCAATTCGTTGGCCTCAGATCATTAAAGAAGCTTTTGCCTCAATTCTTTATTTTCAAAACTGGCTACTTGCATGGCAGTCCGTGGATTACTATGCCGTTGATTCTTCGCGCATTAGCCCACTTTTGCATTTGTGGTCGATGTCTATGCAGGGTCAAGTCTTCATTTTGTGGCCTCTGATTCTGATACTTTTAGGTCGTTTTTGCCAACGAAAGCAGTTAAACCATCGATTAGTTGCGGCTATCACGATGGGCGGAATCTTCGCCCTATCCTTTACATGGATGATGATAAACCGCTACCCGCAGCCAGCTAACATTTACTTTGACACGCGTTCTAGACTTTGGGAATTCGCCCTCGGATCGCTAATTGCTATCCTAACTCCTCGATTAAAGCTCTCCCCTATCTTGCGAGTTGTAGCCACTTGGCTCGGTCTTGGCACCCTCATTCTTTTCAGCCTAGTGTCAATCGGTCGTTACCCTGGACATGCAGCACTATTTCCTATGTTGGCAACTGCTTCGATCCTAGCAGGCACCTCTGAGATTCCTTCAAGAAGTGGTAATCGTACGATTACGAAATACTCCGTCAAACGTTTTCTCTCTATCCGGCCTTTAGTAGCCCTTGGGGATATCTCCTATGCGCTATATCTGATTCACTGGCCAATCATGGCAATCTATCTTGGTACAACCAACAAGGAACACCTATCTCTCACCGAAGGGATCACCATCCTTGTTATCTCAGTTGCACTGGCTCTTTTGACTACAAATACACTCGATACACCGCTTCGATACTGGTCTTGGGCTAATGCTAATCTCCGAAATAAAGTCATCGTTGTAGTAGTTTCTCTTGCTACCGGTCTACTTGGAGTCTTTGGTTTAAACCAGGTGACCGAGCGCAAGCTATCTGATCTAAACGCACAGTCTGAAGGTCTTAAGAACCACCCAGGCGCCCAAGCAATTTACGACGGCATAGTCGCAGGTGAAATTTCAGAACCGCCAATTCCAACTCCCCTGCAAGTCGCCGAGGGAAAGAAGTGGTTCAGCCTACCTGATAAGTGTGCCGGTTTCGGTCCAACCTATTCTGGTATTCAAGATCAATGCTTCATGCTTCCATTCGACCCTAGTCGACCAACGGTAATGCTGGTGGGTAGCTCCCACACGCAACAGTTTGCTCCTGCAGTCATCCAAGCACTAAAGAACCACAACAAGAACGTGATTCTTGCGTACAAGGGTGGATGTAAATATGAACCGGTTAAAGGGACCGAGGAAGAATATTGCCAAGTATGGCAAAAAGAAGTTCATCAGTTTATTCTTCGTATCAAACCTGAAGCAGTAATCACGAAGAGTACAGCTACCCGCAGCGGTGAGGTAGAAGTTGCTCGCGACTCTTTCTACCCTTATGCCAAGGATCTTACAGACCACGGCATCAAGCTTATCGGTTTTAGGGACACTCCTAGATTCCCATACAACATGTATGATTGTTCGAACTCATGGGATCCTCAAAACAAAGATCATCCAGTACCTATCGGTGGATGTTTCGTTGAAAGATCGAAGATATACGCAGACCAGATTCCGCTTGGAAAACTAGCTGAATTGCCAAACTTTAAGTCGCTCGATTTAAGTGACCTACAATGCCCAGGCAAGATTTGCCCTGGCATCATTGGTAACTCATTCGTTTACTTCGACGAACAGCATCTAACTATCCATTACGCTGAATCAATGGGAAAGATTGCCCAAGAACGTTTGGAGCAGATCGCACCAGATATCTTCCCGAAAAACTAACAACTAACTGTTCTTCGTTGGTAAGGCCCACTCTTGTTTCGAACAAAAGTGGGCCTTTAAACATCAAACTTCAACATAAAAATAGATACAAAAAGAGGCCCGCATGAGCGAGCCTCTTTTTCGAAGTCCAAATTTCAGTCTTCGACCTCAACCAAACCGGTCTTGTATGCCTTTGTTAGGCGACGCGGAATCGCAACCTCGCGGCCATCAACGCGGACATTAACCAGCTCAGTTAGCTGGGCCTTCCACTGGGACCGGCGAGAGCGGGTGTTGCTGCGGGACATTTTACGCTTTGGTACTGCCATGAGCCCTGCCGCTCCTTCCTTTGAATCGATAGTTAAAAAGTTACCAACGAATACTGTGCCACTTTATGAGGAAAAAATCCAGCCAAAAGCCCAATTTTTACCTGTGACATCAATCGCTAGGCAACTTGAATATTCTACCATAGCTAAAAACGAGTTGCCATAAATACGTTTTCACCTTATTCGCATAAGCATCGGTCATTTTATCGGCTCCCCAAAAAGTTTTCGGTATGCCAAATATCGCCCTTTTTGTCACACTAGTGATTATGCTAATTCTTCCTGCCAAAAAGCTAATCCGAAACGAGATTGAGGTTAAACGCTCAAGATTTATCACTTCAATGCTTAGGACTGAAACGGAAGACGATGCCCGTGATTTCATCGATTCAATTCGCAAAGAGTTTCCTGATGCACGGCACCACTGCACCGCATTTGTAATCCACGGTGATCCTAATAATATTCTTAGATCCAACGACGATGGCGAACCAAGCCAAACCGCTGGAAAGCCCATGTTGGAGGTCCTAGTAGGCCACGAACTAGTGAATGTCACCGCAGTTTGTACCCGATATTTTGGTGGCACTCTGCTGGGAACCGGTGGTCTAGTTCGCGCTTACGGCGATAGCGTAAGTAAAGCGATCGAACTTGCGCCACTTTTTCAACTCAAAAAGCTATCTTGTTTCTTACTCGAAGCGCATATTTCCTTAGCAGGTCAATTAGAGTCACAACTGCGCAGTCACGAGATCATCGAGGTGATTGACACCGAATACACCAGCCGATCCATCACTCTTAAGCTGGCATGTCCCCCTTCAGAAGAAACTCTTCTAGAACCATTTATTGCTAACCTCACCAAAGGTGCATATCAACTACAAAAGATTGGTGTTAAATATCAAGAAGTAAAGCGATGAATCTTCACCTCATCACCTAACTAGTTATCAAACTTTAGATAAAAATGGGGCCGAGGAAGATATCTTCTTCGGCCCCAAAATGTTCTCGTCTATTTCACTTCGAATTCAGAAATCTGTTCAATACGACGAATGTGTCGTTCATCTTCACTAAAAGGTTCTGATAAGAAGGCGTCAATAATTTCGACTGCTGCTTCCCAAGTATGCATTCGCCCGCCAATGCCCATCAAGTTGGCATTATTATGCTCTCGAGCAAGTTTGGCAGTCTCAACCGACCAGGCCAAGGCACAACGAGCACCCTTAACCTTATTGGCGGCAATTTGCTCACCATTACCTGAGCCACCAATAACAATCCCTAGACTTCCAGGATCTGCAACTACTCCCTGAGCAGCGGCAATACAAAAAGCCGGATAATCGTCCAACGGCTCATAAGAATGTGCCCCATGGTCGACGACTTCATGTCCTTGATCTCGAAGATAATCTGCGAGACGATTCTTTAACTCAAAACCAGCATGGTCAGTTCCTAGATGAATTCTCATACCTCAATTGTGCCTTACTTTAGTCCTACATGTAAGATTAACGGCATGAAAAATACAACTTTAAACTTTAATTCACCATTGCTTTCGGGAGGGGACGCGAGTATTCGCCCGCAAGATGACCTCTTCGGAGCAGTTAATGGCCAGTGGCTGGAAACTTTTGAAATCCCCTCAGATCGTCCAATGCATGGTGCCTTCTATGATCTCTTTGATCAGTCGGAAGAGAATGTAAACCAAATCATCAAAGAATGTGCAGAGGGCAAGATTGAGGATGCTGATGCTGAAAAGATCAGCCTCATCTACAATTCCTTCCTCGACGAAAAGACTATTGAAGAACGTGGCATTTCCGATTTGCTGCCCCTTTATGAAGCAGTCAACCAAACTGAATCTCACGAAGAGTTTGGGTACCTGCTCGGTGTTGAAACTCGTCATGGGTCCGGCAACCTTTTTGGTTTCTACGTTGAAAACAACTCAAACGATCCCGGTACCTACCACCCTTATTTCCACCAAGGTGGTCTTTCACTACCAGACGAGTCCTTCTATCATGATGAAACGCAGGCTGGTACTCGAGAAGCTTACCTAGAATACCTTACTAAGTTCCTCCCTCTAGCCGGTGTGGTTTCCGAGGCCGAGGCTGAAAAAGCCGCCAAGACCATTCTCGAATTTGAAACTTCGATTGCTGATCTTCATTGGGATCGTGTCCGTGCTCGAGACATTTCACAGACCAATAACCAAATGACATGGGATGAACTGGTTGCTAGCGCCTCTGATTTCCCATGGGAACAATGGGTAAAAGGCCTCGATCTGCCAGCTGAACAACTAGCCAAGCTAGTTGTTCGCCAGCCCGACTTTTTCTCTGGATTGGCTAAGCTATACGCAAAGACAGAGCTATCCACTCTTCAGCTATGGCTACGTTGGAAAATCGCGAAGTCTAACTCTCGACTTTTAACTAGTGAACTAGTACTTGCCGACTTTGATTTCTGGAGCAAGCAGCTAACTGGAGCTCAAGAACTACGCGCCCGCTGGAAGCGAGGAGTTAGCCTTGTGCAAGATATGATCGGCCAAGGGCTAGGCCGACTATATGTGGCTCGACACTTCCCACCTGCGAATAAAGCCAAAATGGAAGTTCTAGTTGAAAATCTCACCGAAGCATATCGCCAATCAATCCAGACCCTTGACTGGATGGGAGCAGAAACCCGCGAAGAAGCATTGGATAAGCTTGCAAAATTCAATCCAAAGATCGGTTACCCCAATAGCTGGCGTGACTACAGCAGCTTAAAGCTAGCTGATAAATCATTAGTAGAAATGGCACGTGAAAGCGCCCGCTTTGAAACTGACTTTGAGCTCAGAAGAATTGGCGACCCGATTAATCCAGATGAATGGCATATGGATCCACAGGAAGTTAATGCCTACTACAATCCGGTAAACAATGAGATTGTCTTCCCTGCTGCTATCCTACAGCCTCCCTTCTTCGATCCAGAAGCAGCGGATGCCATTAACTATGCTGGTATCGGCGCGGTTATTGGTCACGAAATTGGCCACGGATTCGATGATCAGGGCAGCAAATATGACGGTAAAGGCGCACTACGCGACTGGTGGACAGCTGAAGACCGTGCAGAGTTTGAAAAGCGTACTAAGAAGCTCATTGATCAATACAACCAGTTCTCACCTCGTAATCTCTCTGATGAATACAAGGTCAATGGCGAATTTACTATTGGTGAGAATATCGGCGATCTCGGCGGCTTAGCTATTGCTTGGAAGGCTTGGCTACTTTCGCTCAAGGATCGAGGAATCGAAAAATGGGAAGATGCTCCTGAAGTTGATGGTATCGCCGCAGCCCAAGCATTCTTTGTCTCATGGGGTCTAATTTGGCGTACCAAAGCACGTGAAGAGATCGCTAAGCATCTACTTACCATCGATCCCCATTCGCCTGGAGAATTCCGTTGCAACGGTATCGTCTCGAACCTCGATTCCTTCTACGAAGTATTCGGAGTAACTAAAGACGACAAGCTCTGGTTAGATCCAGAAGATCGCGTGACCATCTGGTGACATAATTATTTTGTTGGGGTCAAAGTTTTCGCTTTGGCCCCAACAATTTTTGTAGTGAGAAAATCCGCTTTTATCGCTAAACTAGAGGGACAACTTGGGATCTCAAAGGGGTGATACAGTTGAAGCACGATCAAGTTCGCGAGCATCTTCGCGCGCTCATCGAATCAGGTTTGCAAGTCGGGGCACCGTTGCCCTCTGAACGTGAACTCTGCAAACAATTCGGTGTATCAAGAATGACCGTGCGCCAAGCTACGGATGCATTAGTTAACGAAGGCCTCCTAGAACGCGTACAGGGACGGGGCACTTTTGTGTCCAGACCACATATTGACCTGCAGTTACGACTCTCATCTTTTGCTGAAGAAATGAGCAAACGAGGACTCTCGCCCTCGGCCCGCTATCTACAAGCAGAAGAGACTGAAGCAGACCCGGTGGTGGCAACTGCTCTCGAAACAAGTATCGGAGTACCGGTCTACCATTTTCGCCGAGTACGTTACGGCAGCGGCATGCCTATTTCGATCCAGGAAGACTGGATGCCAGCAAAACTGGCTCCAGGATTGCTAACAGAAGGCATGCCCGCAAGTCTCTATGCCACCTTAAAACAACACGGTATGCCGCCTCAATGGGGTGAAGACACCATCACCACAAAGCTAATTACAGACGAGGAAGCAGAGCTCCTAGAACAAACCCCACCGCAGGCCGGTCTTTACGTTACTAGGCGGACTTTCAGCGGGGAAACCGCCGTACTGTGCTCCAAAACGCTATACCGTCACGACCGTTACTCACTATGGGTCCCAGTTTCATCCCCCAGCCCTACCATGTCGGGCCAGCAGCTCCCCAACACGAGGAGGAAATGATGACCAACATCGACTTACTAATCTCCGGATTAGGTGGACCAGAAAATATTGTCGAGATAGAACCATGCATCACTCGACTAAGAATTGAAGTCCACAGCACTGAAAAAATTGACTCCAAACAGTTACGTGCCTCGGGGTGTCACGGCTTAATGCAGCATGGCGTCGGCATCCAAATCGTAGTAGGTCCACACGCGGAACTAATTGCTGAACAGATATCTCAAGAAATCTGGTCGGCAGATGATGAAAAAACAGAAATTATCTGATACCTTTAACACATGCACTGGTCTAGTCCACTTGGGCACCAGAGCTCGCTAAAAAGAACCATCCGTAAACGCGGATTCATTTTCGAAGGAGAAAACATGAGCCAGGCAGAAAGCATTTTGGAAGCACTAGGTGGCTGGGACAATATCGAAGACCTCGAACCTTGCATCACCCGCCTACGTGTCGAACTATCTGACGATTCCCTAGTCAACGAAGCTGCTCTCAAGGCAGCAGGCGCCTTCGGTGTCGTTCACGTTGGTAACGCCATCCAGGTTGTGGTTGGCCCTAACGCTGACACCATCGCAGAAGACATGGAGGACCTACGTTGAGCACTACCTTTAACGCTCCCCTGAGCGGCAAGGTAGTAGCACTCAGCGAAGTTCCCGACCCAGTATTCTCTGGCGAGATCGTAGGTCCAGGCGTGGCAATCATTCCCGATGCTGAAGGGGATGTCACCACCGTCAGCCCTACGGATGGAAAGATTATGAAAATCCATCCTCACGCTTTTGTACTACTCACCTCCGACAAAAAGGGCGTGCTAGTACACCTTGGCCTCGATACCGTTACTCTCGAAGGAGCGGGATTCACTCTCCATCAAGAGAATAAGACCGAGGTCAAGGCCGGAGACGACATGATTACTTGGAACCCTTCCGAGATTGAAAAGGGCGGTCGTAATCCGATCGTCCCCGTGATCGCAATGGAAGCTACCAAGGACAACCTCGAAGTATTGGTTCCCCTTGGCTCGGTAGTAGCTGCGGGTGACCCGATCCTACGAGTCAACTAAGCAAGCATAAAAATGTTGGGGAACCCATTAAGGGTTCCCCAACATTTTTATCTCTGTTAACAAATAGACTACATAACTTCACCAAGATGGCGAAGAGCATGAGCACATTTGACGTCAGCCACCATCTTTTCTAGGAAGATAGTCTGCCCTTGCTCATCGCCCAAAGGCACGCACCAATTCGGATACTCCATAAAGGTTCCTGGTTGATTTTGCGGACGCTTCTCCCCAACCGCATCCACTAATGACATAGCAGTCAAAAGTGACGGAGTGCGCGCCATAAACTCATTTAGTCGATCAATCATTTCAGCATTAGAAACCTGTTGACCATCAGGTAAAATACCCAACTCAGCAAGCTTTTGACGCATCAAGTTAATCTCTTTAGCGTCTTCCGCCAAAACAGTTTTAACGTCCTCGGCCAGCAAACCCAGTTTCTCACGAAGTAAGGTGTGGACACCTTCAAGGTAGCCAGCGGTCGGCGGCAAATCATGCGTATTAAGAGTTGCCAAAACATTCTTTCGATACTGATCTGGGTAAAGGAAATCCCCAGTATGATCACGCTCGAACCAGAACACCGAGGTGCCTAGTACTCCACGAGCTGCCAAATAATCACGAACCCATGGTTCAACAGTGCCAAGATCTTCACCAATGACTAATACCTGAGCTCGGGCAGCCTCCAAAAGCAGGATGCCAAGCATTGCTTCATGGTCATACTTAACATAAGTTCCCTCAGAAGGAGACATTCCCGAAGGAATCCACCAAAGTCGAAAGAGCCCAAGAATATGGTCAATGCGAACGCCACCGGCATGCGCCATAACTTTTGCTAACATCTTGCGGAAAGGCTCGTATCCGTTTGCTTCAAGAGCTGTTGGCGACCAAGGTGGTTGGGACCAATTTTGCCCATGTTGGTTATACATGTCAGGTGGTGCACCGACCGCCATACCTGACGCAAAATTCTGCGGGTGTGACCAAAGATCAGCACCAAAAGGATGTACCCCAACAGCCAAATCGTGGATAATGCCAATGCTCATTCCTGCTTCTCGAGACATTTCTTGTGCTCGATCTAGCTGCTCATCCATTACCCATTGAAGCCATTTAAAGAACGTCACTCTAGGCGCCAATTGTCGAATCGCTTCGTTGGATAGTTCTTCCCATGTTGGCAAAGGCCCTGTTGCTCCGGTAGCACGAGCTTGTTCGTAGAGAGCAGACCAAGTAGCAAACTTTTCTAGATCTTCCCCACCGAGCTGACAGAAGCGTTGGAAACTTGCCTCTCGTGCATAAGTTCGCGGCAGCGCGAAGATTTTCTCTAACGCTTGTAGTTTCAAATCCCAAGATCGATCACGATCAATCTCCGTGATACCAGCAGCAATCTCTGATGACGCTTGTGCCGCTAGGTCAGAGAGTAACCTAAAGTCAGATTTCGCCAAAGAAATCGATTCTTCAATCAATTCAGGACGAATATATTGAGGATTAATCCATCGACGGGTCACCGGTAAGTAAGGAGAGTTAGAGACTGGCGGAACCGGTTCTGCCGCATGTAAAGGATTAATTAGTAGGAAGTCAGCACCTTGATTAGCTGTCCACGACGCGAGATCAGCTAAGTCAGAGGCATCTCCAATTCCCCAGCTGCCTTTAGACATGACCGAATATAGTTGGGCGGCTACGCCCCACCGGCGCTGATGACCTACTAATCCTTGAGGATCGATTTGGCTCGGAACGACAAAAAGATGCGCTTTATGCCAGCTGCCATCCTCGTGATCTGAAACTAATGTGTGATATCCCAACGGTAGATTAGATGGCAAATCAAAGGTCGCGCGGCCAATCAACTGGCCATCAATTTCCTGTGGCTCAACAAAAACGTCTGCCTGAGAAAGCTCCCAGCGGCCGCCTTCTTCCAAGTCCAGATGCGCCCAAACGCGAGTCCCATGCGGCACATGTATCGCCAAACGACTAGGTTCGCCATGTCGAATTACTGTGGTTGGTGGAAGCACTTGACGCCATGCACGTAACTCTGCGTCTTTAAGCAGTTTCTCCAGCTCGGCGATAGTAGGCTCGGCAGGTAACGTAATCCCAAGGGCTGTCAGAACCGCAATAATGGTTTGGTCGCTCACTCCTTGGTAGTTCCCATGGTAATCCCAAAAATGAGTACTTACCCCATACTTATCCGCCAGCTGGCGCAGCAAATAGGTGGCTTCTTCCCCCCAGGGCTGTGCAGGCATTACTTCTCCTTACCGTTTAGGCTTCGCCCTTTATTATACTTGTCTGGCATGGTACGGCTCAGTGAGTTGGCTTAATTATTGCTCACAAGATTTGAAATGACCGGTAATATGGTCGATGTGAATACTTCTGAGCATGTCCTTAAAGTACCGCAAACTGATCAAGAACCATTATCTGGAGTTTTGCGGGCCATTAACCTGACCAAGTTTTCCCCTCTCTCATACAAAGGAGAGAGCTTGCCCCAGCTCTTTGCTCATATCTACGGAGGACAGTTATTGTCTCAAGGGATTGTGGCTGCGGCGCATACCGTGGATCCAGAAGTCCAAGATCATTTACATTCAATCCACACGACATTTATGCGGGCAGGCGATCCGAGCAAGCCGGTTGATTTTAAGATTAATGAACTTCGCACAGGTCGTTCATTCATCACGAGAATGGCTATTGCTAGTCAGGATGACCGGCAATTAATGACTCAAAACGCCTCATTCCAGCGCCCACAGGAAGGACCATCTCATACTAGTTCGAGTCCCGAAGTGCTCGCTCCAGAAAGCTTGTCTTCAAATCTCGATGTTTTTAGATTGGTAGATAATCCTGTAGGAAAATTTTTAGGTAGAACAAGTGTTTTTGATATCAGACATGCGAACGGACATGTCTACACAAAATCTGCACGTGATCCTCATGCACCCCATTTGGTTTGGTTTAAACCTAGGATTGAAATACCTATTGAGAGCCAACAGATAATACATAAAGCATTATTAGCATACGTGATTGACCAATTGATGATGGAACCACTACTAAGAAGATCTGGGCTCTGTTGGATGTCCGATGGATTAGCCCTAGCTTCCTTAGACCACGCAATGTGGTTCCATCGCAGTATCAATATTAATGAGTGGCATTTATTTGTTGGTAACTCACCCTTTGCGGGAGGCGCTAGAGGTATTTCCGAGGCAAAGGTCTATGACCAAACAGGTAATCTCGTAAGCTCAATGACGCAAGAAGCTATGATTCGTTTAGCCACAGAAGATGCCGGTCGCTGGGCATTTGATGGCAGAGGTTTAAAACAATAAATATTTGGGGGGAAAGCAAATCTCGCTTTCCCCCCAAATATATTGATCTAGTCTCGGGTCAACTTACGGTGAGTTACTCGATGTGGACGAGCCGCTTCAACTCCTAGTCGTTCGACCTTATTCTTCTCATAGGCTTCGAAGTTACCTTCGAACCAGTGCCAAGCTGCCGGATTTTCATCGGTACCTTCGTAGGCCAGAATATGGGTAGCAACGCGATCTAGGAACCAGCGATCGTGTGTAATAACCACAGCACAACCAGGGAAATCAAGCAACGCGTTTTCAAGTGAACCTAAAGTTTCCACGTCGAGGTCGTTGGTAGGTTCGTCAAGTAGCAAGAGGTTACCCCCCTGCTTTAGGGTTAACGCTAGGTTTAGTCGGTTTCGTTCACCGCCTGATAGAACACCTGCCGGCTTTTGCTGGTCAGGACCTTTAAAACCAAAGGCAGAAACGTAGGCACGCGAAGGCATTTCGACATTACCTACTTTAATGAAGTCTAGACCGTCAGAAACAACTTCCCAAACATTCTTTTCTGGATCAATGCCAGCACGAGTTTGGTCAACATATGAAATCTTGACCGTATCGCCAATCGTTAGCTCACCGTCATCAAGAGGTTCTAAACCAACTAGAGTCTTAAACAAGGTAGTCTTACCAACACCATTAGGGCCGATAATACCCACGATACCGTTTCGGGGAAGAGAGAAGGTGAGGTCTTCGATGAGTACTCTGTCGCCAAATCCCTTTCGAAGATTCTTTGCTTCCAGGACTACCGTTCCTAGACGCGGACCGGGTGGAATCTGGATTTCTTCAAAGTCAAGTTTACGTGTCCGCTCAGCCTCGGCAGCCATTTCCTCGTATCGAGCCAGACGAGCCTTACTCTTTGCCTGACGACCCTTTGCATTTGATCGAACCCACTCGAGTTCTTCCTTCAGGCGCTTAGCAAGTTTAGCGTCCTTCTTACCTTGTACCTGTAAACGAGCTTCTTTTTTCTCTAGGTAGGTAGAATAGTTGCCCTCATATGGGTAAAGACGTCCACGGTCAACTTCAGCAATCCATTCAGCGACGTGGTCCAAGAAGTAGCGGTCGTGGGTTACCGCGATGACAGCGCCTGGATAGCTCTCGAGGTGCTGTTCTAGCCAAAGTACGGATTCTGCATCCAGATGGTTTGTCGGTTCGTCTAGCAACAACAAATCGGGCTGTTCCAAAAGGAGCTTACAGAGCGCAACACGGCGCCGTTCACCGCCGGAAAGTACTTTTACATCTGCGTCCGGCGGAGGGCAACGTAGCGCATCCATTGCTTGTTCAAGACGCGATTCAAGCTCCCAACCATTTGCAGCTTCGATCTCGTCTTGCAAGGTTCCCATTTCAGCCATCAGCGCGTCAAAATCCGCATCAGGTTCGCACATCAAAGCCGAGATTTCGTTATAACGATCTAGCTTTTGTTTAAGTTCTGCTACGCCCTCTTCAACATTCCCAAGAACAGTCTTTTCCTCGTTCAAAGGAGGTTCCTGCATGAGAATTCCGACCGAATAGCCAGGGGTTAGTCGTGCTTCACCGTTTGAAGGCTGGTCTAAACCAGCCATGATCTTTAGGATTGACGATTTACCGGCACCGTTGGGGCCAACCATGCCGATCTTAGCACCAGGCAAGAATGCCATGGTAACGTCATCAAGAATGACCTTGTCGCCATGTGCCTTGCGGGCACGGACCATTGAATAGATGTACTCAGCCACGATTCTCCAAAATATTTAGCGGGCAAATTCTCTTATATTCTAGTGCCTTTTTATCTCTTATGGCGACCCACTTAGTAGAATCATTATGTTGGGTTGGAGACTGTTTTCAGTTCTCCAACCCAACATAACCTTAGAAGGGAGCCTCATCCCCATTTAGTGATGGCTCCTCTAGACTGCCTTTTTCCTCCTGTTTATCAGAATTTAAGGCTCCCTGTGGATCCTCGATACTAATATTTCCCTCATAGTTCGATGAATTAAAGGGACTCGAATTAATCTCACCTAGTTTTTCAGCTTGGGCACGCGTCAGTTCTTGGATAGAAGCAGTCTTCAAAGCCGTACATCTTGCCAAGTCTAATCCAGCGCTTGAAGCTGTGACAACCAGCGCCGAACGCTCTTGTCCATCGGAGTTTGTCCAGCTTTCCAAAGCAGACCGACCCATAACTACAACCGGGTCTCCTTTTTTCAAAGAAGCAAAAACGTTCTGCGCTAGACTCCCCCAAGCCTTCACTGTCATCCATTGGGTTTCACGTTGTTTCCATTCACCTTGCGCATCTCGATAGCTTTCAGTTACTGCAAGCCGAAATCTTACCCCTGGGCTCCGCCCTTCTTCTTTTACGCTAAACATTTCTGGAGAACTGCCCAAATGCCCACGTACAAAGGTAGTCATACTAGTCATTTCATTTCCTTTCACTTAGTTTTCTTTTTGCTTCCGGCTGCAGCCAAAGTCAATGCTCCCAAAGCTGCCAAAGAAAGCGATAGTGCTGCATAGCCCAAAGGACTAGAACCGGTATTAGCAAGTTGTGGCTGAGAAAGGGTTGCATTTTTCTGATCCGGATTAGTTTTGGGTTCGGATACCTTTTCCGTTTTAACTTCACGTGATAGAGCACTAGAAGAATCAGGCTCCTCATTTGCTTTTTCTGGAGTAAAAACAGTTTGTTGCTTTTCGACAGTGCTATTTTGTGGCTCAATAGACTGCGCCGACACAACTTCAGAAAGCTTAGGGTTCGGTGGCGTTTCAACTGTCTTTACAGCTCGAGGAGGTCGCTGCTTCTTAGACTTTTTCTGCGATTTAGCCGGGATCTGCTCAATCGTCCCATTCTCAGGTGTATTATCTTCGCACCTCACACTATGCTCTGGTGTTCCGGTAACCAACTCGACTGTTTCAGACTTAGGAACCACCTTCACCTTAGGTACCGGCTTAGGAACCACCTTCACCTTAGGCGCCGGCTTAGGAACCACCTTCACCTTAGGTACCGGCTTAGGAACCACCTTCACCTTAGGCGCCGGCTTAGGAACCACCTTCACCTTAGGTACCGGCTTAGGAACCACCTTCACCTTAGGCGCCGGCTTAGGAACCACCTTCACCTTAGGCGCCGGCTTAGGAACCACCTTCACCTTAGGCGCCGGCTTAGGAACCACCTTCACCTTAGGCGCCGGCTTAGGAACCACCTTCACCTTAGGCGCCGGCTTAGGAACCACCTTCACCTTAGGCGCCGGCTTAGGAACCACCTTCACCTTAGGCGCCGGCTTAGGAACCACCTTCACCTTAGGCGCCGGCTTAGGAACCACCTTCACCTTAGGCGCCGGCTTAGGAACCACCTTCACCTTAGGCGCCGGCTTAGGAACCACCTTCACCTTAGGCGCCGGCTTAGGAACCACCTTCACCTTAGGCGCCGGCTTCCGATGTTTTTGTTCAACAAATACTGTTTGTGTTGGTTCTCCAAGGTTCTCTCTAACCTCAAGTCGAATTGCATTTTGGGCATCGCCTTGATTTTGGTGTTCTGGTCTGATTGCCCAAACCCAGGTGTAGTAACCATTGGCATCTTTTAGCGATTTCTTGACCTTCAGTATCCCGGTTCGCCCATCTTTCGTCTGAACGACTGGATGGGTAACAAAAACCGCCTCTGCGTTAGCTGGTACGACTTGTGCCGTTGCTGGACGGGACTGTCCTGTGTGATAGAGTGCTCCATCAAGTCTTATAGGTAAGAACTTGCCATCTCGTCCACGTGGCCAGTTACCGCTGGCCACAGTGACTCGAACTTCGTCATGGAATACCACCGACTGTTTCTCGTCATTGGTGGTGCTGGCTTTCGTTCTAATCTTTGGCACAAAGGCTTTCCTTTGATCTCTCTTGCTAGCTTTGAAGCGTATAGTCGATTTACCGATTCCAGCGGTAACCAGGTCCTGTGCTTGAGGGTGTTGCAAAATTCTGAAGGTGGTAGGAGGAAGTTCTCGCACTTCTACAGCCAGCTTCACAAGTGAACCGCGATCACTATTAATTTGAACTTTCATAGGGCTTGACTTTGAAACCAACTGAGTCGTAGTTTTCCCATTGGGAAAAGTTGCCCCTTCCAAGGTTAGGTTGATCGGTAAGCCAGGCAAAAATTTACCGGTTCTTCCTTTAACTCCAAGTCCGGTGATACTTTGTAAATGGTCAGTATTGAGCAAGGCACTTACCTTCCAAGGCCCAGACCACATATTTGCGTCAGCTAGCATTTTTCGGGAAAGTTTTCCGCCGTCAACCGGTTTTCCCATCCCGCGAAAATGGCCAGCAGTCAATAAATCTGCAGCTGCGTAAACTAATGATTCGGCTGCTAAACCACCTTTTCTTGCAGTGCTCTGCTGACGAAAAAGCAAAGTTGAAAGTTGCCAAGACTTATCACTTTTAACAACCGCAGTTCGGCGTACAGCTCCTTTATCTGTAACCCGATTTCTTGGCGCAGTCTTTCCGGCATTAATAACAACCTGTTGGAAGTCGATTTTTCCGTTATGACTCTTCCAATATTTAAAACCACCTTGGTAGTCTCCAGAGCAAATCGCAACTGTTCCGTCAGCTGCCACATAAGCATTGAGATATTGGCTAGGTGATCCAACCACTTTAGTCCATTTGGTGTTACCCGCCGATGCCCACAATGGAGTCGATAGGAAAACGCCAAGGACTAAACCAAATGTCAACAAGACTGTTATTAAAGCCTTGCGATTGATTCTTGTATGCATTTTTTCCCCTCACTTTGAGAAAGATTCGGACAAGAAAATGCTGTCAAGATTTCTAGTTCGAAAAACTCAATCAGAGAAAGGGTTGAGGAAAAATACAAGTGTGGAAAAGTCAGGGCTCCAAACATACGCTGGAGCCCTATCTTGGCGCCCCCAGTAGGACTCGAACCCACGACACGCGGGGTAGAAACCCGCTGCTCTATCCGCTGAGCTATGGAGGCTTTATAACTCAGTTATGATACAACGATTTCTCACAATAATCACTCCACACATCGTTAAGCCCGCAAACGAGAGTAAATTCGTTAAGCTAATAACATGACTAATAAGAAGAAATTGACCGACGCTTTGGTCTGGATCGACTGTGAGATGACCGGACTTGATCTTGAACACGATGCATTAATTGAAGTTGCTGTGATCATCACTGACAAGAATCTAAATCCTGTCGACGACGGGCTGGACATCTTGATTCCACCGTCGAATGAAGCTTTGGAACAAATGAACGACTTCGTGCGTAATATGCATACTGTATCTGGCCTGCTCACTGATCTTGCCAATACATCCACCACAATGGCCGAAGCAAATCGGCAGATAATGGACTATCTCAAGTCATATCTAGAACCAGGAAAAGCACTACTTGCCGGTAACTCAGTTGGCATGGATAAAGCATTCCTTTCCCGAGATCTACCTGAAGTGATTGATTTTCTACACTATCGTCTAATTGATGTTTCATCCATCAAAGAATTAGCTCGTCGTTGGTACCCAAAGGCCTACTACCATTCCCCAGATAAGACTGGTGGGCATCGAGCACTCGGAGATATTAAAGATTCCATTATGGAACTAGATTATTATCGTAGAGCACTCTTCCCGAAAGACGAAGGTCCAACTTCTGAAGAACTAACTGAGGCAGCCAAAGCGGCTCGAACTGAAATCTTCTCATGATATGAAAAAAGCGGATCCAATCGGATCCGCTTTTTTCATGGGGTGACCGACGGGGCTTGAACCCGCGACCTTCTGGACCACAACCAGATGCTCTACCTACTGAGCTACGATCACCATTGTTGCTTTGCAACGAGCAGTAACTATATCAAACTCGACTGAAAAGCAAAACTCAAAACTGACACAAATGGGTCTAGGTGCGAAAAGTCACACCTAGACCATGGTCAGAATGTTTTTACCAGAAAGCTCGCTGTGAAATCGCATCAACAAAGTTTGTTAATGCATCCTCACTAGACCGAAGATATAGCGAGGCGTCAACTAGCGAAACTTCCATGACGTAATAGCCCCCGCCATTCCGACGGACGAGATCGATTCGATTGAATAAGAACAGTTGATCATGTCCCAAGCGCTCTTTAACATAGCCATGAAGCACTGCACGGATTTCTTCACCCCAGCCCCATTCTTCTGCGGTGGCTTCCCGAACAGTTGTAACTTCTTCAACTGGAGTTTCTAATGCATGTGGCCCATTAATCGAAGAATGCAACATAGGCTTCTTCTCAACGACATGGGAAATCAAACCATTAACGTAGATCAAGGAAATTTCACCGTGGGTGTCAATTTCCTCAAGGTAACGCTGCACCATAACAGTGCGACCTTGTTCTAAGAGCTCAACGGCATGCATGATCGCTTCTTGACGAGAGCTCGCCGAGTTCGCAGTGTAGCGACCAGCATCTCGCCCTCCAGACGAAACAGCTGGCTTAACTACAAAGTCTCCCAGTGCCGGGAAGCGGGAGTGAATCTTGTGTTTAGTAAGATTCTGTTCAGGTTCTAGCCAAGTCGTAGGAATCGTAGACAAGCCACGTAACGCTAGCTCTTGTAGATAATGCTTGTCAGTATTCCAGTCCAAAATATCAGGATGATTTAATACTCGACGCTGGCTGTGTGCCCATGCGAGAAACTCATCACGACGCTGAGCATAATCATCGACTGACCGAATCACAATCATCGAGCCAGCCGACCAGTCAACCGTCGGATCATCCCAAACGGCGATGCGTGGATCCATGCCCCGTTCCTTAAGAGCAGGTACCAAAATGGCACTATCTTCGTCCAACGAAGGATAGTTAGCTGAAGTTACTAGATATACGATTGGCTTACTCACGGACTTACCGTACCGCATTTTTATCTCAAGTGTGAACCTAAGACATGAGTTTCTCGTGCTAAATGCTTTAGAATAGTCACCAATGTTGACTTTGGAGGACAAATGAACAATAAGCGCAAATACTACCGGCTACTAGCGGTGCTCGTACTAATTACCATGATTGCAGTAGTCGCGATTGGCGGATCAGTAGTCGTTTATGGCAATAAAACACTTGGAAATGCGCTAATTCTCCTCCTGATTGCCGCCGGTATGGTGGCCTATAAATACCTCTCACGGGCTTACAAGGAAAATCGTCTGTTTGACGAGGACGGCAATGTGAAGGCGTTCAAAAAGATTAGGGAAGAGTCACAGGAACAAACTCAGGTTGCAAAAACAACTGCCCAATCACAGCTCTCGGCAAAAGATTTAAAGCGAAAAGCTGAAATTGAGCAGTTGCGTCAGCAGAATAAACAAACTGACTAGGCGATTTCTAACGTAAACCGACTGGACGCTCGAGCGCTAGTTCAATCAGTTCGGTAACTAGATCTCGGTAGGCCAATCCGGCAGTTTCCCACATTACTGGATACATCGAAAATGGAGTAAAACCTGGCAAGGTATTGACTTCATTGATAGTGATTTGTCCGTTTGCATCGTTGTAGAAGAAATCTACGCGGGCAAGCCCCTCACATTCAAGAGTCTCAAAAGCATCGATGGCTGCCTCTTGAATCCGGTCTACTGCTTCGGGAGCAATATTTGCTGGGCAACTTAGCTTGACAGCATCGTGCGCAACATATTTGGTCTCGTAATCGTAGAATTTATCATCCCCAACCACTGAGATTTCTCCTAATGGTGCCACTCGTGGTTCAGAACCATTTCGTCCCCCAAGTACCGCGCATTCAACTTCACGTCCCTCAGCCATTGCCTCCACGATGACTCGCGGATCATAACGGCGAGCAAAATCAATCGCTTCACCCAACTGAGCGAAGTCCTCAACCTTACTAATTCCGAGGGAGGATCCTGCACGAGAGGGTTTGACAAATAGAGGCAACCCAAGTGCTTCACATTGGCCGAGGACGCCCTCGCGATCCTCAACCCATTCTCTTGGAGAAATGAACTTCCATTGTCCCACTGGCAAGCCACGACCAGCTAGTACTGTTTTTGTTAGATGCTTGGCCATGGAAACCGCAGAGGCGCTCACCCCGCACCCAACATACTTGAGATTAGCCATTTCAAGCATGCCTTGAAGCGTGCCGTCTTCACCGTAAGGGCCATGTAGAAGTGGGAAAACTACATCGATCTTCGCTAGTTCGGTCGGTGGGAATTCACCAGTGGCGACCGATTCAATTTCGATTACTCGACCGGTACCTGGAGTTAATGCTAATTCGTGTGGACCTGGTTCAATGGTAGCGCCAGTCCCACCCTCTAGGCGGTAAAGTTCAGGATCGTCTGGGACGCGTAGCCAACGTCCATCGAGAGTGATTCCTACAGGAACTACTTCAAATTTTTCACGGTCGATCGCAGACAAAACACCAGCTGCAGTGGCACAAGAGATTGGATGCTCACCGCTTCGCCCACCAAAGAGGAGAAGGACGCGAGTCTTTGCTGAAGTTTGTACTGATTCTTCCATGTTTCCCACCTTGTTTTAAAGATACTGTTTACAGGTTAGCTCTATAACTCGAGAAAGTGAACTTCACGCGCCAAGCTAGGCTAACTGGATCTCGACACCATCCATTTTCCGAGGGCGGCCAAGCAACCTCTCCCCCATTTGCGCAGCTGAATGATTATTGTGAACAACGTCAACGACGGCCTCGGTAATTGGCATATCAACACCGTTTTCCTTCGCTAATGCCAAAACATGATCGCAACTATTAACGCCCTCGGCAACGCCTCTTGAAGCACCCAAGGCTTGCTGTACTGACAAACCCTTGCCGATGTTCTCACCGAAGGTGAAATTTCGTGAGAGTTGAGAGGAACAGGTGGTAGTTAGATCTCCAATTCCTGCGAGTCCTAGGAAGGTTTCTCCATTAGCTCCTAGCGCTAAACCTAGTCTCGTTATTTCAGCCAATCCACGTGTAATCAAAGTTGATTGAGTATTCTTTCCTAAACCCATGCCAGTTGCAGCACCTACTGCTAACGCAATGACGTTCTTGGCTACACCGCCAATCTCGCAGCCAATAACATCCGTAGAAATATAGGGGCGAAAATAACCGGCGTCACAAGCTTCTGCTACTCTCTGTGCGCGTTCAATTTCTTGATTAGCCACCACGGTGGCGGCAGGCTGTCTAGCAGCAATTTCACCTGCTAAATTTGGTCCCGAAATAACCGTCACATTCGCCTGTGGAACCTGCAATGTATGAGCTATTAGTTCGGACATAAAATGCCCATTCTTTAGACCCTTAACCAAGGAAACAATTTCTAGTTTAGAAACTTGACCAGCGAGTGGCAGCAGTGCCTGCTCAATTGCCGAGGACGGAATAGCTACTACCAACATTTGTGGTGAAAACTCCAGCACCTGGGAAATATCAGAGGTGGCACGTAAATTTTCTGGCAGCACTATGCCGGATAGGTACTTCGAAGTATGTACCTCATTGATTGTCTCAATCAATTTTGGGTCCCTACCCCAAAGCAAAACCTCTAAACCAGCATCACAAAGTACCTGAGCGAAGGTGGTTCCCCAAGCGCCGGCACCAACAACTGCAGCTCGCTGTATTTTTTCGCTAGGCATGTTCCCTCCAGGTAATCAGTTCTTAATTGAATATTTAAACTTTTCGGCCTGTTTCGGCCACACTCGCCCAAGCGCCTCTTTCGAAAGTTCCCCGTGCACCTTGGGATCGTAACGGAGAGCCGGTGGCACTTCGTTGCGAACTTCTGCCAGTAGAGCAGTGATGGCATCTATGACCCGATTAGCTGCCTCGCGGGCTGCAGCTACCTGATCATCCCAATCTCTCAAATCATCTACAAATACTGGTTTCCCAAACTTAACAGTGACATCTTTACGTCCCAGCAAATGGGGAACCCGGGAATAACGACCTAGCACTTGATGGCCGCCCCATTGTGCGCAAGGAATTACCGGTTCAGGTCCAGCTAGTGCCAATCTACCGACTCCAGTTTTTGGTGTCATCGGCCAACATTCAGGATCTCGAGTCAAAGTCCCTTCAGGGAAGATCGCGATGACTTCCCCACCAGCCAGAGCCTCTTTTGCTGCTACTAAGGCATCTTGCGCATGGCTGGTGCCGCGATATACGGGAACTTGACCAGCCTGGCGCATAATCCAACCGAGTACCGGTACTTTAAACAGTGACGCCTTAGCCATAACTCGTACCGGAATTTCGTTATCTACCAAGGGATGCATCAAAGTTAGCGCATCAAATTCGGTGACATGATTAGCAGCAACCACATATCCACCGTTTTTGGGTAGGTTTTCCAGCCCCTCCCAGTTAGTTCTGGTAACGCCATGAACTGCCCAGCTAGCAACAGTTTTTGCAAAATAGTAAAAAGGCGAAAACTTTCTCATCGCATTTCCTCTCGGGCTTTCTTCATTTGTCGTGCCAGTTTGAGCTGACGTTTAATTTCAATTGTATCTTGGGCAACCAATTGCGAGCGAGGTACTTTTCCCCAGGGATCTCCATCCACTCTTAAATCGTAAGAAGGAATCCGTGGAGGTTCGCCTCGCAGTTTCGCTAACTCGTTGGTTAGCACTTTAGTAATTTCGTTCGAGATAACTCGTGCGTATTCTGTCGAAGGAACTGTATCAAGATCTACTGTAATCGGATCTAGCACTTTCAAGACGATTCTTGGCCTAGCCCAGAACCTCGGTAAATATGAATACCTAGGAAGAAAATGCTGAGTACCCCAGAAAACCACCGGATAGATTGGGGCAGACGAAGCTAAAGCTATCTTAGCCGCACCAGTTTTGGCAGTCATAGGCCAGTATTTTTCTTCGCGGGTAGTAGTGCCTTCCGGGAAAATACCGAGGACGCGACCAGAAGAAACTAATTCGGTGGCTTGGCTAATGAAGCTCTCCCCCTGTTTAGCGCTCCTACGGACTGGTAGGTGACCCATTTTTCTAAGCCACCAGCCCAGTACAGGTTGCTCGAACAGGGTGTGTTTAGCCGCATATCGAATTCCTCGATTGATTCTCCAACACATCAAAGTAGGAGGTATCGCATCGAAAGATGAAATATGATTGCCGACTAACAG
Organism: Boudabousia tangfeifanii; assembly: GCF_001856685.1. Taxonomy (GTDB): domain Bacteria; phylum Actinomycetota; class Actinomycetes; order Actinomycetales; family Actinomycetaceae; genus Boudabousia; species Boudabousia tangfeifanii. Next base: position 757,034 of record NZ_CP017812.1, on the reverse strand, counting down.
GAAACCACCCTCTTTGGGAAGCTTCTGAATCCCCTCAAAGGAAGTATTTGTTAATAATCGAAAAAGTGGCCAAACTATTCGCGCGCTTAGACGCGTAATCCATGGCAACTCTGGGATCATCAGGCTTCCGAGATGTCTTCAAAGTCGGCGTCAAGTAATGATAGCTTCGAAGTGAAGTGCTCGTATCCACGAGCAATAACCCCCACCCCTGAGACATTCGATTGACCCTCTGCCGCTAAGGCCGCGATCAGATGGCTGAATCCACCTCGTAAATCAGGAACTTGAATGTCGGCCCCATGTAACTTAGTTGGGCCAGAAATAACCGCTGAGTGTTTAAAGTTCTTTTGGGCAAAACGACAAGGCGAAGATCCCAAACATTCACGATAAAGCTGAATCTGTGCTCCCATTGCAGTCAATGCCTCAGTAAAACCGAATCGTTTCTCGTAAACAGTTTCGTGCACGATGGAAAGACCATTGGCTTGGGTCAAAGCAACTACTAACGGCTGTTGCCAGTCAGTCATAAAACCTGGGTGCACATTGGTTTCCATCATGATGGCCTTCAAATCGCTGCCTGGATGCCAAAAACGAATGCCATCCTCTTGGACGTCAAAGGCGCCACCGATCTTACGGAAAGTGTTAAGGAACGTCGTCATATCAGGCTGGTGGGCTCCCCGGACGAAAATATCACCGCCCGTAGCCAAGGCTGCTGAGGCCCATGATGCCGCTTCGATCCGGTCGGAAAGCGCCGTATGGGTATAACCCGACAAGGAATCCACGCCCTCGATACGAATCGTACGGTCGGTATCTACCGAAATAATGGCACCCATCTTCTGCAGCACAGAAACAAGATCCATAATCTCAGGTTCCACCGCGGCATTACGTAGCTCGGTCAGCCCCTGAGCACGAACAGCGGTCAACAGAGTCTGCTCAGTGGCACCAACTGAGGGGTAAGGAAGCTCAATTTGGGTGCCATACAAGCCGCCCTCGGCAGAAATATGAATCCCAGAATCACGCTTTTCAACCTTCGCGCCAAAAGCTCGAAGAGAATCCATGTGGAAGTCGATTGGACGACCCCCAATATTGCAACCGCCGAGATCGGGAATAAAGGCTTCCCCTAAGCGATGCAGCAAAGGGCCGCAGAATAAAATCGGAATACGACTTGAGCCGGCATGAGCGTCAATATCGGCCACATGAGCCAATTCGACCGAGGTCGGATCCATAGTCAGGACGCCTTCGGACTGGTCAAACTCTACTTTCACGCCATGCAGGCGCAAAAGACGCGAAACAACGTCAACATCGAGGATTAACGGAACATTTTTAAGTACCGAGGGTGTTTCACCAAGCAGAGCCGCCACCATAGCCTTGGGTACAAAGTTTTTGGCCCCACGAACTCGCAACTCACCTTGTAGCGGACGACCGCCATTAACTCGCAGTACTCTGTCCATCTTTATGAACCCCTTCCGGTCATTTCGTAACAGGGTTAATCTTATCGCTTGCGCGTTATCTTCGCGGTTTTATACCCGCGGTTAGGATTCTTTTCTCACGTGTTATGCTAAGGAAAATTAACAAAAGAAATAAAAAAACACCGTCATTGACGGTGATAACAAACTAGGAGTACTCCCGACCGGATTCGAACCGGCGCCGCCGCCTTGAGAGGGCGGTGTCCTAGGCCGCTAGACGACGGGAGCGGCACAAAACCGTAGTTTTGTTGGCTGGGGTACCAGGACTCGAACCTAGACTAAAGGAACCAGAAACCTTCGTGCTGCCGATTACACCATACCCCAATGGTGACTCGCTAAGATTTTCATCTTTGCGACTTGGAATACTATACCCACTTCGGCCTCTAGTAGCAAATCGGCAGAGGTGAAAGAGATCACCTCTGCCGATTAATACCAAAGATCTAGTTAGATCATGCCTGCAAACCGACGCAAACGAGCAAGAGATTCTTCCTTGCCTAGTAGCTCCATGCATTCAAACAAAGGTGGAGAGACTAGCCGACCGGTAACCGCCAAGCGCAAAGGCCCAAAGGCTAGACGCGGCTTAATTTCCATCTCTTCAACAATCTTTGCGCGCAAGGAATGCTCTAGCGCCTCGGTGGTGAACTCAGGCAAAGCCTCAACCGTTTCAATGGCAGCAGCCAAAACTTCCTTAGCTTCCGGCTTTAGCTTACCAACGGCCTTTTCATCGTATTCCACCTGATCAGCACCAACAAACAAGAATCCAAGCATTTCGCGCGCCTGAGACAAGACCTGAATACGGGTCTGGATAAGTGGCGCTGCCACAGTCAAGATTTCCTGTTCACGTTCCGATAGCTGCGCGAAAGTTTCAGCGGAGACCATCGGCTGGCGTTCATCTTCCGGAGAATAAATATCTGCCAGGTAAGGAACGAGGCGGTCACGGAAATCGTCCTCGGCTAGCAAACGAATATGTTCGGCGTTAATCGCAGTGCACTTCTTAACATCGAAACGTGCAGGGTTCGGGTTCACATCGTGCACGTCAAAAGCGCCAACCATTTCTTCTGCCGAGAAAATATCGTTAGTTGGCGAAATCGACCATCCTAGGAGGGCCAAGTAGTTCAAGAAACCCTCTGGAATCATACCGTTACGACGATGATGCAACAGGTTCGACTCTGGGTCACGCTTGGAAAGCTTCTTATTGCCTTCCCCCATCACGTACGGCAAGTGACCGAACTCAGGCATGTACTTAGCAACACCCAATTCCTGCAATGCTCGGTACAACACAATCTGGCGAGGAGTAGACGATAGCAAGTCTTCACCACGCAAAACGTGGGTAATCTCCATCAAAGCGTCATCAACTGGGTTGACCAAAGTGTATAGCGGGTGACCGTTGGCTCGAACAATTACGTAGTCTGGAACAGATCCAGCCTTGAAAGTGATTTCACCACGAACCACGTCGGTAAACGTAATGTCCTCATCAGGCATACGCATACGAAGTACTGGCTGTCGACCTTCTGCACGGTAAGCGGCCTTCTGTTCTTCGGTCAAGTCACGATCGTAACCGTCATAGCCTAGCTTGGGGTCACGACCAGCAGCGCGGTGACGAGCTTCAACTTCCTCTGGCGTTGAGAAGGATTCGTATGCGTATCCCCCATCAAGAAGCTGCTTGGCTACCTTGGCGTAAATATCCATGCGCTGCGACTGACGGTATGGCTCATGAGGGCCAGGCTTGCCTACGCCCTCGTCCCAGTCAAGTCCTAGCCAACGCAAGGAGTCAAGAATTAGCTCGAAGGATTCTTCACTATCACGGGCTGCATCAGTATCTTCAATACGGAATACGAAAGTACCACCAGTGTGGCGGGCATAGGCCCAGTTAAACAAACAAGTTCGTACCATTCCTACGTGTGGCATGCCGGTAGGAGAAGGGCAAAAACGAACTCTCACATTTTTTGATTCAGTCATGGTTAAACCTTACTTCTTTTCTGTGGTTTTAGCGAGAAAGTACGGGATTTGTTAGTTCGCCAATAGGCTCAATCTGGCAAGTCATTTTTTGCCCAGACGATAAAGTCGGGGCACCACTTACCGATCCAGTAAGCACAATATCGCCGGGCAACAAGGTAGTGATGCGTGACGCCGCGGCCACCCACTGGGCAATACTGCCTTTAATTTCCGAGGTCGTTCCCGATTGATATTCAGTTCCATCAACGCTTGAGCTAAAAGTGAGATGATCGACTTCAGAAAAATCTCCCACATACAACTCGGGGCCTAATGGGCAGGAAGTATCAAAGCCTTTGCGTGCCGCGGTTAATCCTTCAAGTCCGGGACCGTGAGCCGTTACATCATTAGCAATCGTCCAGCCGAATACGATATTTGGGACTTGCTCCGGCGTTAGATTCTTGCACATAGTTTTAACTACAACCGCAAGTTCTACTTCACCAGTAATAGACTCTGCATATTTTGGCAACACGATAGGATCATCTGGGCCAATGACAGCAGTGTTTGGTTTTAGGAAGAAAACCGGCGATTCTGGGAAATCTACGTTGTCGGTAGAAGCGTAGCTATCGGCTGCGCAAATTACCTTGGAACGAGGAATCACTGGAGAAAGCAAACGTACCTCATCCAGATCGAATACTTTTCCGTTGGGGGTTGGAACCGAAAACAACGGATCCCCCTTGAGCGCAGTTACCCTGGTTGAATTCTCTTCTCTTACTCCGTAGAAGATCTCGTCTCCTACACTAAATCGCAATACACGCATGTGCCTAGTATATGCTTCGGAACCAGCGTAGGTAGACTTTTCGCCCAGTTTCAAACCTTAGTGCTTAGTCCCACGAATCAGTTGGGACATCACCTGGAAGCAGTGGATTACCCTTTGCTTGGAAGTGTAGTTCACTGCCCTTTTGGCTCTTCCAGTCTTTCAAGATTGCCTTGGTCCAAGGTGCTAGTCGAATCAACGCGTAGAGGTTGAAGATAGCGCCAAGTCCTAACAGTACGTCCGAGATACCCCAAACGAGTGTCAGAGACTGCATCGCTGCCCAACCGCAAGCAATTACTACGAAGGTACGGTAGAGCATCGAAGTTGCTTCATCGCCGAAAATGTAATCGAGGGCGACCTGACCGTAACTGTACGCACCGAAGGACGAAGTGTAGACAAAGATGAAGATAATAAAAGTGACTAGTGGAGTAATCCACGACCCGAATACGTAGATCAGCGCATTTGAGGTTAGGGACCCAGCCATATCGGCAGTGCCACCAACTAGTTTTTCGGGTAGTGCGATCAGGATTAGAAGGGCGGTAGCAGTACATACCAAGATAGTGTCAACAAAAACGCCAAGTGCCTGCACTAGGCCTTGTTGCACTGGGTGAGCAGTAGTAGCAGTACCGGCAGCGTTGGGGGCAGTACCAAGACCGGCCTCATTGGAGAAGAGACCACGACGAGCACCATTTAGCAAGGCAGCAAAGAATGCACCGCTTCCGCCGCCAAAGCCTGCTTGCCAACCGAAAGCGCCCTTGAAGATCATGCCGAGGGCGGCACCTGCTGCACTAAAGTTAACCACGATTACCACGATGGCGAGACCAAGGTATAGCAAAGCCATGATTGGCACTAGCGCTTCCGCTACCTGCGCTACTTTCTTAACCCCACCTAGGATTACTGGCGCCAGCAAGAACATCATAATAAGAGCGGTAACCCAAGGATCGATACCATGGTTTTCCTGCATCACCGAAGCGATCGCATTTACCTGCACCATTGGAACTGCGACGCCGGAGGCAAGGACGGTGATAGCCGCAAAAATCAACGCCATGGTTTTGTTTCCCAAACCAATGGTCATGTAGTATGCCGGTCCACCACGGAAGGTACCATCACGGTGCCGAATCTTAAAGAGCTGAGCTAGGCTCGATTCTGAGAAAGCCGTTGCCATCCCGATAAGGGCAATCAACCACATCCAGAAAATTGCGCCTGGCCCACCTAGCAGCAATGCGAGGGCGACGCCACCAATATTGCCAATACCGACACGAGTTCCAACTCCCACGGCAAATGCTTGGAAGGAAGAAATCTGATCCTTGCTCTTTTTACGAGAGCCGCTAAGCGACTTAAAAATTGCTCCCAGGTGGCGGATCTGCGGCGCTCCTAAATAAACAGTCAGGACCAAACCGACGCCAACTAGTAAGTAAAGCAGAATATACCCATAAAGGTAGTCATTAACTAGCTTTACAGTATCTTCGAATGCTACTGGTCTCATGATTGTTCCTCTCACTGCCAAATATCAGTTGGAAGGGTTGATGGTAGATAACTGTTATTTTTCCCGACAAATACAGGTTCGTTATTTCCGGATTTAAGTTGTTGTTCGTAATCACGCAACGCCCCGGCAGCCCACGGCATCAAACCAAGTAGACCAACCAGATTTACCAAAGTCATGATGGCCATCGCGATATCTACTGTGTTCCATACGATTGGCAAGGGAGCAAGACAACCGAGGACTACTGAAACGACAGATACAACTCGCACAGCCATAATAGCTTGCGGATTATTGGTAAAGAATCGTAGATTAACTTCCGAATAGACGTAGGCTGCAATGATGGAGCTAAAGGCAAGCACGAAAATCATGATGGTCATCGGAATGATGGCACCTGAACCAAGCAACGAAGCAATTGCTGCAGTAGTCAACGTCGCAGGGTTGCTTTGAGGGTCTTCCCAAACCTCTTTACCCGCCAAAAGAATCACAAAGGCAGTAGCTGAGCAGACTACAATCGTGTCTAGAAATACGCCCAACGACTGAATCAAGCCCTGCTGTACCGGATGAGATGCATTTGCCGTAGCAGCCGCATTAGGGGCAGTGCCTTGACCAGCTTCATTGGAGAATAGCCCTCGTTTGGTTCCGTTAATAATCGCAGCAACAATGCCACCTCCGAGTCCGCCGACCACTGGATTCACCGAGAATGCCGAGGTGAAGATTAGGCGGAAGACTTCCGGTACTGCGGAAAGATTCAATAGCATGATCAAAAGCGCTACGAGCACGTAAATACCAGCCATCACTGGTGCTAAGATCTCGGTAACTCGGGCGACAGATTTAATCCCACCCTGCACCACTAGCGCGGTGAGGACAGCTAAAATAATCGCAGTCCATACTGGCTTGGCCACTCCGTAGCTATCCATCGTGGAACTAATCGCATTTGCTTGCAACATAGTGATGGTGAAGGCGCAAGTAATTACCGTAATAAACGCAAATAGGACGCCTAACCATTTTTGTTTTAGCCCAAGACTGAGGTAGTAAGCCGGGCCCCCAACAAAAGTTCCCTTGTCACTGCGAACTTTGAAAATTTGAGCGGTGGTTGCCTCGTAGAACGCGGTTGCCATACCAAGTAGAGCAACTATCCACATCCAGAAGATTGCACCCGGACCACCAAGCAGGAGAGCTACTGCCACCCCAAAAACGTTCCCAATGCCCACTCGGGCAGCTAAGGAAATTGCGAAGGCTTGGAAAGATGAAATCCCACCTCTTGCATTCTCACGAGAATGCAAGACAACCTTCCACATTTGTCTAAATAAACGGAACTGGACACCACGGGTGGCGATAGTGAACGCAATCCCAGCACCCGCAAGTACTACAGCGGTGATGTAAAGCGTAATCCAGTCACCAATTTGACCGAGTAGCGAGGCTAAAGCATCCACGTAAAGCTCCATCTAATTTCTGATAAGGGTAAAATTAATCAGTAATAGTGTAATACCATTATCGCACATTGGCTTTTTGGCACGTCTTTTGCAACCGTACCGTTACTATTGAGATGATATAACCATGCAACAGAGCGCCAGTTTAAATCTACTACTTGACGATTTAGAAGATCAAGGGAGAATCAACGATCCCACAGAGGTCTTCTCTGCCTTTACCGAATGGGCAGAAGCTGGTGGTAGACCCTTGTATCCGCATCAAGCAGAATCAGCTTTAGAGATTTTTAGCGATAATCATGTGATCGCCACTACCCCCACTGGTTCGGGTAAATCCTTAATCGCCTTAGCCGGGCACCTTCATGCGCTAGCCAAAGGGGAACGCAGTTATTACACCGCTCCCCTGAAGGCTCTCGTCTCTGAAAAATTCTTCGACCTAGTCGGCTACTTTGGCGCAGAAAACGTTGGTATGGTAACTGGCGACGTCTCAGTAAATGCCGAGGCTCCGATCATTTGCGCCACGGCAGAAATTCTTGCCAACCAGGCATTAAGAGAAGGAAACGACCTCGACGTTGGTTGTGTCATTATGGATGAATTCCACTATTACGGCGATCCCCAACGAGGAGTAGCTTGGCAGATTCCTTTACTAGAATTACCTCAAGCTCAGATGGTGCTATTGAGCGCAACCTTAGGTGACGTTAGTTTTTTCGTCAAAGATTTAACCACTCGGACTAATCGAGACGTGGCAGTGATTTCTGATGCAAAACGTCCAGTCCCGCTCGAAATGAGCTACACCCTTGAGGCTACGGATGAGCTGATTAAACGCTTATTATCAGAGGATCGCTACCCGATTTACCTTGTGCACTTCAGCCAAAAAGAAGCTCTAAGCGCTGCAAATAACCTCCTAAGTACTCCTTTGCTAAACAAGGAGCAAAAAGAAGCAATCGCTAACGAATTGGCAACCGTGAAATTCGCGCCCGGTTTTGGCAAGATCTTAAACAAACTTTTAAGACATGGGATTGGTATACACCATGCGGGAATGCTCCCGAGATACCGACGCTTGGTTGAACGTCTCACACAACAAGGCCTGCTGGCCGTAGTTTGCGGTACAGACACCCTCGGAGTTGGTATTAACGTCCCGATTCGCACGGTTGTGTTCACTGCCTTAACCAAGTTTGATGGACGCCGCGAACGCCATCTGCAGGCACGTGAATTCCACCAAATCGCCGGACGCGCCGGACGCGCCGGCTTTGACACTGTGGGATACGTATATGCGCAGGCTCCTGCCGATAAAATCGAAGCTCACAAGCGCGAGCAAAAAGCTGAGGCGAACGGGAAAAAAGCAAAGAAAACGGTCAAATCAAATAAAACCGATAACCGTGTTTCTTGGACTGAAGCTACCTTCGAGCGACTGTGCCAGGCCGAACCTGAAAAACTAGTCTCACGTTTTACATTTACGCATTCCATGTTCCTCTCGGTGCTAGAAAGAAAAGGTGACCCGGAAGCACATCTCTTAAAGTTGGCGACAGACAACCATGATCAGTGGCACGGCAATAACCCACATTTACGAACTCTCGGACAAATCTATCAGTCCCTGCTTACCGCAGAAGTAATCGACTACCACCATGAGCAGCGCAACGAAGGCGCCATCATCGATATAGAGGTTAGTAACGATAAGGACGAAAAATACCCGCTACGATTTGCTCGAGATATTCCAGCAGACTTCGCCCTCAACCAACCGCTCTCCCCTTTTGCTTTAGCTGCGATGGATTTGCTAAATCCAGACGATCCTAGCTTTTCGTTAGACGTCATTTCCATCATTGAGGCAACCTTGGAGGATCCTCGACCACTTCTCTATGCACAGCAAAACGAAGCGCGTAGTACCGCCATCAATGAAATGAAAGCCGCGGGTTGGGATTATGACCAAAGAATGGCCGCATTAGAAGAAATCACTTGGCCTAAGCCCCTAGAAGATCTACTGGACCCAGCCTTTTCCATGTTTGCTAAAGCTAACCCATGGGTTAGCGACGAAGAGCTAAAACCCAAATCTGTAGTGCGTTATCTAGTAGAAAACGCAATGACTTTCAGCGAACTTATCGCTCACTACCAGATTCCAGGGGCCGAGGGCGTTATCTTACGCTATCTAACCGACGCTTATCGCGCTTGTCGACAAGTAATTCCACCGGAGTACTCTACGGACGAAGTACAAAGAATCGTGGATTGGCTAGGCCAACTAGTACGCTCGGTTGACTCCTCACTACTTGACGAATGGGACGCCTTAGCCAGTGGTACAGCTCCTTCCACCAGTGAAAGTGCTGACGAAAATCAGGAACTAGCTTTTGGTGCTAATGAAAATGGTGAAGTTCCATTTAGCGCAAACCCACACAAATTCGGGAAAGAAATTCGAAATCTACTTTTCGATCTAATAACCAAGATGAGTGCTGATCGAGTAGAAAAGCTAGGTGACCTTGCCATCGCTGGCTGGAGTGATGATGATTGGGATCTAGTTTTAGGTCGCTACTTCCAAGATCATGAAGAAATAATCATTGATCAGGAAGCCCGCTCGGCCACCTATTTCGAATGGCAGCGAAAATTAGAGACAGCTGATTTACTTAAGCTCTGGTCGGATCTTGAAGGCATACAGGTTGGCAACTATGAGCTTGCAATTCAAACAATAGTAGATGAAGACGGAGATTATGACTGGGCTATTTGGGCGCTGATCGACCGCGAAGCCAGCAACGAGCAACAACGAGTGGTTGTTAGCAAACTCAAAGTTGCTACTAGATAACAGCAGATGGATTTTTACGTTTATTGTGGCCGATCAAAATCTTTTGATCGGCCACAATAAACATCAAGCAATCCGATACATCCAACCGTGTTCGTCTGCCGCCAATCCAAACTGAATATCCGTCAGCTGCTGATAAACACTTCGACTTAGTTTCATTTCCGGTAAAGCCACTTCAAAATCATCTCCACGAAGCAAAGCAAAGGGAGCGACTACGGCAGCGGTACCGCAAGCAAACATTTCAGTAACTTCCCCACTTTCAATCTGCTCTATCAGTTGCGGAAGAGAAATGGTTGTTTCCATGACTTGATGACCATTCTCTCGAAGCAACTGAATGATCGCCCAGCGGGTTCCGCCCTCGAGAATGGTGCCGGTTAGGGCTGGAGTAGCAACACTGCCATCAGCGTATACCACAAAGAGGTTCATTCCCCCCAACTCTTCAAGATAGGTGCTAGTTGCTGCATCTAGGAACAATGCTTGAGCACAGCCATGTGCAATCGCTTCTTCTCCCGCGAGCATTGCTCCCGCATAGTTACCACCAGTTTTAGCGGCACCTGTTCCGCCTCGCATGGCTCGATGATATTTCTTGGTCACCCATACCGGCACCGGCGATAAGTCATTAGAGAAGTATGGTCCCACCGGACTGCCTAAACAGAAATAGCGATATTCCTTCGCAGCACTCACAGAAAGTCGTTGACCAGTCGATACCATAGTAGGACGAAGATACAATGAGGCACCTTCAGTTTCTGGTACCCATCGTGAATCGTGGGTAACAAGATCAATCAACGAAGAAATAAAAAGCTCTTCAGGTAGTTCGGGCATAGCCATACGTAGAGCGGATTGATTAAATCTAGCCGCATTAAACTGTGGACGGAAAAGATAGATGCCACCATCAGGATGACGATAAGCTTTTAGCCCTTCAAAGATTTCCTGAGAATAATGGAGCACCGGCGCTGCTGGTGAAAGTTCGAAGTCATCAATTGAAGTTAGCTGTGCATCATGCCAGCCAGTTTCCTGGTTCCACTCTGCTTTTGCCAGATACGGTGCGATACCCGAATCGAAGCTGAGTTCAGTTAGAGCTTGGTTCACACTTTTCTCATCAGCAAGTCCAAGTAGGTCTGATGGTTGAAATTTTCCAGCTAACTCCTTAGCTGATTTCGGTAAATGTTCTGACTTCTTTTCTAAAGCCGTTTCTACCCGATCCATCGTTTCTCCTTTTAGGATAAAAGGCCTAATTTCAAGGCAATTTTAAGTCTCAAGTCACCATTCGCTGAGCGAACATGAGAAAATACATGGCAACAACACTAGACCTGTTATGGGAGTTATGCAATGACGCAGTTTTTTACCTTCCTAGCGGAAGCACCAGTGCTGGTGCTCTTTATTCTCATTGGAATTGGTATGGCTTTTGGCCATATCAAGTTTAAAGGGATCAGCTTAGGCGCCGCAGCTGTGCTCTTTACCGCAATCGCAGCCTCAGCTTGGGCTGAGACATATGGCATTCATGTCCGGGTGCCGCATGAATTGGGAATCTTTGGTTTGGCTATTTTCACCTTTGCCATTGGTGTCTATTCTGGACCAAATTTCTTTAACACAATGAAAACTGCTGGCGGCCCAATCCTGGCAATGGTAGTTGCTTTGAGTTCAGGCGGCGCGATTGCCTATTACATGGGGCGTTATGTTTTTAATCTATCGATTGCTGAAATTGCCGGTGTCTTTGCTGGCGCCACTACCAACACACCTGCGCTGGCAGCAGCAGGAAAGGCCTCTGGAGATCTTCCTAACGCTACCGTGGGTTATTCGATTGCATACCTATATGGTGTCATCGGAATGCTTATTTTCACCACTATCGCTTTACACTTAGCTGCTAATGACCACGATAAACCCAGCGATATCTCAAACCGTACTATTCGTATCGACGTTGATACTCAGCCAGTTATCGAAGAATATTATGAATTAGTTCAAGGTCGAGTTGTTTTCAGCCGCCTACGTCGGCAAGAAGACGGTCCTATCACCCGTCCAGGCATGTTCGACAAGCTAAATGCAGGTGATTTGTTAACAGTTGTTGGACCACAAGCCGATATTGATCTAATTACCGAAAAACTTGGACATGACTCTTCCCTATCGTTGATTCAGGATCGTCGTTGGTTGGACTTCCGTCGTATTACCGTCTCGGATCCAAAACTGGCAGGACGGACTATTGGTGCCTTGAATCTCCCAGAAACTTACCAAGCATCAATTTCACGAGTTCGACGTGGTGATGTCGATATGATCGCAAATCCAAATTTCGTCCTACAGCAGGGTGACCGTGTTCGAGTAGTCGCACCTACCGCGAATATGAAGGCTTTAACCAAACTATTTGGTGACTCAACTAGAGGCCTCACGGATCTTAATCCAATCGCACTAGGCTTGGGAATGGCACTAGGGATTCTCATCGGTGAAATGCCCATTCTTACCCCTACGGGAGCAAAGTTCTCTATTGGATCAGCCGCAGGCACTTTGCTCGTCGGTCTGCTTTTTGGTCGTATTGGACGTATCGACAAGCTGGTGACAGCTATGCCATATACCACTTGTATGGTTCTATCCGAATTCGGGCTATTAATCTTCTTGGCTCAAGCCGGCACCAACGCAGGTGGACAGATCGCTAATGCCTTCACTGGTGGTGTTTGGTGGAAGATGGCAATCCTAGGTTTCGTAATTACAAACATAGTCGGTTTGATTTTGTTCGTATCGATGCGTCGACTGTTCAATATGGGTGGCACGCGTCTTTCTGGCGTCATTGGCGGTACTCAAACTCAACCCGCGGTCTTGGCCTTTGCAAACAACCGTACTAATGCAGATCCCCGAGTGGCATTAGGCTACGCCATGGTCTATCCAGTCGCGATGGTTTTGAAGATTCTTATCGGACAAATTTTGGGTGGATTATAGTCTGATTGTTCGCCAGCTAGAGCTCTTACCCAAGAAGATCTAGCTAGACTTAGCAGGAAAATAGTTCAGGGGCTTGGCTACTCGTTGAAGAGTAGCCAAGCCCCTTTTTTAAAATAATGAGTCTTCTTGTACCTAGAGGGCTAGAAGTTAGCGAATTTCTCGTCGAGATGACGATTCTAGGCTTGGCAACGTATTGGTAGGCACGTCAACAATCCATCTAGTATCGGTAACCATACGGGCGATCGCCAAACCAAAACCGATAGCGGTGATAACGAAGAACACCTGTACGATCTGAGAAATCGCATCGGTGACCATACCGTTGTTCATAGCGGTTACCGCACGGTAGAACGGCACACCTGGAATCATAATAACTACAGCCGGAACTGAAAGAGATACGCGCGAATAATAGGTCTTAGAAGCTACCGCAGCAGCTAGTAGACCGATCGCCAATGCTGCGGCACCGACAGCAGCATGCCATGGGAAGTGCGCGTCCACAGCAATAGTACGGATAGTGTTCACAGTTGCACCAATGGTTGCCGCAATCGCGCACACCTTGGTAGGAGTATTGAAGAGGATTGCGAAGCCCCACGCGGCAATAAAGGAGCAGAAGAAACGCAACGCAATCAATACCGCCCATGGCAGCTGATAAGACGCATGCACGTCAACGCTCCAGCCGAAGGTGTAGGTAACTGCCCACACCGCTACCCCAGCTGACGCCATTACCGCTAAGACATAACTAGAACGCGTAAGGGCAGACGGGAAGTCCATTCGAACGAGGTCGAGTATTGCTGTCGTCATCGGGAAACCGGGAATCAAAAAGAGGATGGCTGAAATGATACCGGCCTGATAGAGGTTAGGATCGATGATTCCAGCGACCCCCATGAGTTCGATGATGCCGATGTAGACGGAAGAAGCTAGAAGGCCGCAGAGCAGCCAAACTGCAAAGTGGTTAAATTTCCGGTGCAGGGTAGCACGACGCAGTGCCTGGCCGACAGTAGCAGCGAAGAGGACTGCTAAGCATTCTGGCCAGCCACCTTTATTTAGGAAGCAGAAACCAGCACAGGCGATACCAGAAGCCAGCATGTTGACGATAGGTCCGTACAACGGCTTGGTGGCTTCGATTTCGTCAAGCTGTGAGTTTAGTTCCTCTACCGACATATCGGTACGTAGATTGTGAGCCAGAGCCTTTAGGCGATCGATGCGGTCAGCATTAACCCCAAAGGTACGGTTCTCGTATAGTTCGGTGCGGAACGTACCGTTGGCATAGGCAGAAGTCGCGATATCAGAAAAACTGACGGAAGCACGGTGTTCTTCGATACCTACGGCCTTGGCCATACGAGCCATGGAGGACTTAACACGGTAAGAGCTAGCGCCAGCTGCAAGCAACAGACGTCCTAGACGAAGTACAACAGCGGACTGTTGTGCTAGACGGGCGTGAGGATCCATTGCGGCCACTTCAGGATTTGCGGCGAGAAATGGATGTAGTTTTGGATCAAGCTTTTCATTTTTCACGGGTCAAGTTTGTCATGAGATTTGAGATAAATCTAGCCACAAAGTCCCGATTAATAAAAGTGATGGTGTGAAAAATATTAAGGCACCAAGAAAACAAAACTAAATGCCGTAATACCCGGTCAAAAAGACTAGGGCGAAGAGAGAAAAACGAGAAAGAAACCCAAAGCCCCCGTTAGCCAACCTAGCAAGACGAGGACGTTTTGGGTGTGTTTTTTGGGCCCCCCAGCACGTGGTGTGTTGGGGGGCCCTGTTGTGGTTTGGTGTGGCGGTGTCCTACTCTCCCACAACCTGGCGGTTGCAGTACCATTGGCGCTGGCGGGCTTAGCTTCCGGGTTCGGAATGGTTGCCGGGCGTTTCCCCGCCGCTATGACCACCACAAGTCTTTTATTCTTTTTTGTTGTTTGTGGTTTGGTGTGGTTGGTTGTTAGCCGTATAGTGGACGCGTTTTTTGTTTTGTGTTGGTGTTTTGTTGTTTAGTTGTTGGCTGATTAGTACCGGTCGGCTTGTTGAACACATTGCTGTGCTTCCACGTCCGGCCTATCTACCCAGTAGTCTGCTGGGAGCCTCAAAAGAAACCTTATCTTGAAGCAGGCTTCCCGCTTAGATGCTTTCAGCGGTTATCCTTTCCGAACGTAGCTAACCAGCGATGCACCTGGCGGTACAACTGGCACACCAGAGGTTCGTCCGTCCCGGTCCTCTCGTACTAGGGACAGGTCTTCTCAAGTTTCGTGCGCGCGCAGCGGATAGGGACCGAACTGTCTCACGACGTTCTAAACCCAGCTCGCGTACCGCTTTAATGGGCGAACAGCCCAACCCTTGGGACCTACTCCAGCCCCAGGATGCGACGAGCCGACATCGAGGTGCCAAACCATGCCGTCGATATGGACTCTTGGGCAAGATCAGCCTGTTATCCCCGGGGTACCTTTTATCCGTTGAGCGACACCCCTTCCACAAGGTGGTGCCGGATCACTAGTTCCTGCTTTCGCACCTGCTCGACTTGTCAGTCTCGCAGTCAAGCTCCCTTGTGCACTTACACTCGCCACCTGATTACCAACCAGGCTGAGGGAACCTTTGAGCGCCTCCGTTACTTTTTGGGAGGCAACCGCCCCAGTTAAACTACCCACCAGGCACTGTCCCTGGTCCGGATTACGGACCGAGGTTGAGATGCGCACTTGAACCAGAGTGGTATTTCAACATTGACTCCCCAACCACTGGCGTGGCTGGTTCATAGTCTCCCACCTATCCTACACAAGTCCAAGCGAGCACCAATACCAAGCTATAGTAAAGGTCCCGGGGTCTTTCCGTCCTGCTGCGCGTAACGAGCATCTTTACTCGTAGTGCAATTTCGCCGAGTTCATGGTCGAGACAGCAGAGAAGTCGTTACGCCATTCGTGCAGGTCGGAACTTACCCGACAAGGAATTTCGCTACCTTAGGATGGTTATAGTTACCACCGCCGTTTACTGGGGCTTAAATTCACAGCTTCACCAACCGAGGTTGGTTGACCGTTCCTCTTAACCTTCCAGCACCGGGCAGGCGTCAGTGCGTATACATCGACTTGCGTCTTCGCACGCACCTGTGTTTTTAGTAAACAGTCGCTTCTCTCAATTCTCTGCGACCACATTCCGCTGCCAACCGCAAGGGTTTTGACGGGTGTGGTCCCCCTTCTCCCGAAGTTACGGGGGCATTTTGCCGAGTTCCTTAACCATGATTATCTCGATCGCCTCGGTATACTCTACCTGACTACCTGTGTCGGTTTGGGGTACGGGCGGTTCTAACCCTCACGTCGAGGTTTTTCTTGGCACCACAGGATCACTCTCTTCCAACAATAGTTGTCATCATCAGCTCTCACCCTTGTGCCACCCGGATTTGCCAAGGTGGCGGGCTGCGGCTTTAAACGTACAATTCCATCTGTACGCGGAAGCTACCACTGTGCGTCACCCCTGTTAATACGCTTGCCTACTACCAAACCTGGTCCCAACACAAAAAACTGGTCAAACAATCCGAAGAAAGTAAGACAGTTCAAAGTGGAGGTTAGTATGTTTGATTCAGCATGGGCGGTTTAGAACCGGTACCAGAATATAAACTGGTTATCCATCGACTACGCCTGTCGGCCTCGCCTTAGGTCCCGACTAACCCAGGGCAGATTAGCTTAACCCTGGAACCCTTAGTCAATCGGCGGACAAGTTTTTCACTTGTCATTCGCTACTCATGCCTGCATTCTCACTCCCATGTCGTCCACCATGGTTCACACCAGGGCTTCTGCCAACATGGGACGCTCCCCTACCCATCACAACGCCTGAACCACGAAGGCTTAGCTAAAGTTGTGATGCCACGGTTTCGGCGGTGTACTTGAGCCCCGCTAAATTGTCGGCGCGGAATCACTTGACCAGTGAGCTATTACGCACTCTTTCAAGGGTGGCTGCTTCTAAGCCAACCTCCTGGTTGTCTGAGCAACTCCACATCCTTTCCCACTTAGCACACGCTTAGGGGCCTTAACCGATGGTCTGGGCTGTTTCCCTCTCGACTACGGAGCTTATCCCCCGCAGTCTCACTGCCGCGCTATCACCTTACCGGCATTCGGAGTTTGGCAGATCTCAGTAACCTGTGAGGGCCCATTGACCAACCAGTAGCTCTACCTCCGGTAAGAAACACGCGACGCTGCACCTAAATGCATTTCGGGGAGAACCAGCTATCACGGAGTTTGATTGGCCTTTCACCCCTACCCACAGCTCATCCCCCCAGTTTTCAACCTAGGTGGGTTCGGTCCTCCACGACGTCTTACCATCGCTTCAACCTGGCCATGGGTAGATCACCCCGCTTCGGGTCTAGAGCACGCGACTATAACGCCCTATTCAGACTCGCTTTCGCTACGGCTTCCCCACACGGGTTAACCTTGCCACGCACCGCTAACTCGCAGGCTCATTCTTCAAAAGGCACGCCATCACCCCTAAGGGCTTTGACGGCTTGTAGGCATCCGGTTTCAGGTACTATTTCACTCCCCTCCCGGGGTACTTTTCACCATTCCCTCACGGTACTATGCACTATCGGTCACCAGAAAGTATTCAGGCTTACCCAGTGGTCTGGGCAGATTCACACGAGATTTCACGGGCCCCGTGCTACTTGGGAAACAAAACACGCAGGTGACACCACTTCAGTTACGCGACTTACACGCACTATGGTAGGCCATTCAATGCCTTTCACTTACAATGTCACTTTGTAACTACGCCACCAACCGGCAGACTGGTGATGTTTGCTCCCACAACCCCGCTAACGCAACCCCTGCCGGGTAATCACACGCTAACGGTTTGGCCATCATTCGCGTTCGCTCGCCACTACTAACGAAATATCTTTTCCTACGGGTACTGAGATGTTTCACTTCCCCGCGTTCCCTCCTACACCCTATGTATTCAGATGCAGGTAACCAGACATTACTCTGGCTGGGTTCCCCCATTCGGACATCCCCGGATCAACGCTTATTCGCCAACTCCCCGAGGCTTATCGCAGGCCATAACGTCCTTCATCGGCTCCTGGTACCAAGGCATCCACCGAATGCCCTTAAAAACTAAACAAACCAGAACACAAAATCAAAAATGTTTAAGTATCAATTAAGATGCTCGCGTCCACTATACAGTTAACAAACAACCACGCCCCAACCCCAAAACACAAACCAAACAAAACGTTTGATAACAGTTCGTGTTTTAAAGAAAAGCGCAAGAACAAAACCCTAAAACGGTTTATTGTTCCATAACCCGACAGCATCCTCGTTTTGTTAAATGCCAACCCACAGTTTCAAAGGTTGAAAAAAAGGTACACAACCAAACAACCACTAGCGTCAAACACCACCCAAACAAACCAAAAACCAAAGCCCCAAACAAACATGGGAAACAAACCCCGGTAATCAGCCCAAAAGAGCAACTAAACTAGCAGCCAAACGCTTGGCCATAAAAATAAAATCTAAGAAATCCTTAGAAAGGAGGTGATCCAGCCGCACCTTCCGGTACGGCTACCTTGTTACGACTTCGTCCCAATCGCTAATCCCACCTTCGACCACTCCCTCCCGCAAGCGGGTTGGGCCATGGGCTTCGGGTGTTACCAACTTTCGTGACGTGACGGGCGGTGTGTACAAGGCCCGAGAACGTATTCACCGCAGCATTGCTGATCTGCGATTACTAGCGACTCCGCCTTCATGGGGTCGAGTTGCAGACCCCAATCCGAACTGAGACCGGCTTTAAGGGATTCGCTCAACCTTACGATATCGCAACCCTCTGTACCGGCCATTGTAGCATGCGTGAAGCCCAAGACATAAGGGGCATGATGATTTGACGTCATCCCCACCTTCCTCCGAGTTAACCCCGGCAGTCTCTCGCGAGTCCCCACCCGAAGTGCTGGCAACACGAGACAAGGGTTGCGCTCGTTGCGGGACTTAACCCAACATCTCACGACACGAGCTGACGACAACCATGCACCACCTGTACACCAGTCCGAAGACCACCACATCTCTGCAGTGTTCCAGTGCATGTCAAGCCTTGGTAAGGTTCTTCGCGTTGCATCGAATTAATCCGCATGCTCCGCCGCTTGTGCGGGCCCCCGTCAATTCCTTTGAGTTTTAGCCTTGCGGCCGTACTCCCCAGGCGGGGCACTTAATGCGTTAGCTACGGCGCAGAAAACCAAACGGCCCCCCACACCTAGTGCCCAACGTTTACAGCGTGGACTACCAGGGTATCTAATCCTGTTCGCTCCCCACGCTTTCGCTTCTCAGCGTCAGTAACGGCCCAGAGACCTGCCTTCGCCATCGGTGTTCCTCCTGATATCTGCGCATTCCACCGCTACACCAGGAATTCCAGTCTCCCCTACCGCACTCTAGTTTGCCCGTACCCACCGCAAGCCAACAGTTAAGCTGCTGGTTTTCACGACAGACGCGACAAACCGCCTACAAGCTCTTTACGCCCAATAATTCCGGACAACGCTTGCGCCCTACGTATTACCGCGGCTGCTGGCACGTAGTTAGCCGGCGCTTCTTCTGCAAGTACCGTCAAACAATCCGAAAATTGCCCTGCGTCCTTACTGAAAGAGGTTTACAACCCGAAGGCCGTCATCCCTCACGCGGCGTCGCTGCATCAGGCTTGCGCCCATTGTGCAATATTCCCCACTGCTGCCTCCCGTAGGAGTCTGGGCCGTATCTCAGTCCCAGTGTGACCGGTCACCCTCTCAGGCCGGCTACCCGTCAAAGCCTTGGTAGGCCATCACCCCACCAACAAGCTGATAGGCCGCGAGCCCATCCCCCACCAGAAAAACCTTTCCACACCAAAACATGCGCCCTGATGTGAATATCCAGTATTAGACATCGTTTCCAATGCTTATCCCAAAGAAGGGGGCAGGTTACTCACGTGTTACTCACCCGTTCGCCACTAATCCACGGTGCAAGCACCGCTTCATCGTTCGACTTGCATGTGTTAAGCACGCCGCCAGCGTTCGTCCTGAGCCAGGATCAAACTCTCCGAACAAAAAACAATATCCAGAAAGAAAAAACCACCAAAAAAGGCGGCAATCCCAACCAAAAAACAAAAAAACTGCGTAAACAAAAAACAAAACAAAAACACTATCGAGTTATCAAACAACAAACCCACAACCAACAAAACCAAGCAAAACACTCGGCCCCATCAGAAAGAATCAGGCTTTATCGCCGAGTCACAATCTTAGTCCAACAAAACAAACAATGTCAAACCAAAAACCAGCGACCCTCATCACATCCAACCAAACAGGCCTTCAATGACAACCACACTTCACAAACGCTCCGTGCGGCGCTAGATAATGATGCTACTTGAGCACCTGCAGGTGCAAGCTAAGGCACCGTGCCACCATTCGCATTAACCGAATAGACAGCTATGTTAGCATTTTCGATTATTTTTCGTCAACCGTTGTTCACCAAGCTTTTAACATGTCATTGGCGAGGTTTACTAGCTTGCGAAATGTAGACTTTCCTTAGTTCCTCAGCGCCCAAGCAAACACTGGATCAAGCGAAATGGTTGGTAGTAGTACTGCTTGACCGGCATGGTATACATCCGGCATTCCTTCCCAAGTAGTGATCTGAGGAAGCCCTTGAGCATTAACCTCATGTCGCCAACGCCCTGGTTCCTTTACAAATTGCTCTTGCACCAGTCGCCACCACAAAGCTAAGTCCTCAGAGAGTTCGACTTGAGTCTCTGGCTCAAGGCAAAGTCGTCTTAAGGTTTCTCCACAGGACACTGCCTCACAAATCACCCAATGCATTCTAGCCGTAACTACTGGAGTTCCCTCCCAATCAACGGTATAAACGAAACCAGAATTTACCGCTGCTTGATAACCGACTTTTTTAGTCACTAGATACCATTGCCAAAGTTTAGTAATAAGTTCTGCAAGGTCCTCTTTCAGCTCATCATTCACCGGTTCTTGCGTCAGCTTCTTGTCGGGACTCAAATCATGTTCTAGTTTCCAATTGGCGATTTCTAGTTGCGCGCACAAACGAATCCATTCGAAACTATGCCCAATGGTGGCACCGAAAGGTCGGAAGGGATCCGCCGGATTTTCGCGGTTGTAATCAAGTTGAGGGGTCCAACTAGCATCGTAATGTTCAGGTAATAACCAGTTATGCGACTGAGCCTGAGACACCATCCGCTTAGTAATAGCAGCCGCTCGTTTTAGCCACAGCCCGTTTCGCGTAGTATCAGCGGCAGCTAAATATGCTTCAACAGTATGCATATTGGCATTTGCTCCACGGTATTGACGTACCTGAGAGAAATCATGACTATAAGCATCAAACACCATTTGGCTTTCTTCATCCCACCAGTGGACATCCTGATCAGTAAGCGCCAGCTCCAAAAGTTCATCTGCCCCAGGGATTTGAGCAGCCGATAAACTGCAGGCCGCTAGCAGGACAAAAGCATGAGCATAGGCTTCTTTATCCGTAAGCTGATCTTCAACCGGACCCATTGCTGGGATCTCAGAGTACCAGCCTCCATACTTCGCATCGCGGAAGGGGCCAAGCAATGCTGAGAGCCCATGCTCTGCCATAGAACGGTAAGATTCGTCGCCTTTCAACACTGCCAAACAAGCAATATGTGTCATTCTGGCATTGATCCAAAGCTGGGCACCTTTACTCAAATCGATGGTGCCATCTTCATTTAAATAACCAAATCCATTTTCGGTTTTCGCCTTGGCGCCGAATTTTGCCAGTTCCCAAAACTCTGATTCGAGCCACTGGACAAAGTCCGGCGACGAATAGGAAAGCACGCTGCTGTTCTGTTCCATCATCTGGCCTCCTTGCCAAAATAGTTGGGCCTACTGCCAAAACAGTAGACCCAACTATTTTAAGATATTTTGAACTACATGTCACCTAAGTAACATGACACAGCGACAGACCGTCAGTGAATGTGTTCTTGACAAGCTTCTTCAGCCGTTGGCAAGTGCTCTTGACATGCAATTTGGCGGGTAGGCAAATCCTTAACTGCCAATTTCACTGCCTCTGCAACTGCTGGCGCTACGCGATCATCAAACACACCGGGGATAATGTAACGAGGCGACAACTCTTCTGCCGATACGACCTCGGCAATTGCCACTGCAGACACACGCAAAACCTCAGTAGTAATCTGAGAAACACGGGCATCTAACAAACCGCGGAAGAGACCAGGGAATGCCAAAACATTGTTGATCTGGTTCGGGTAGTCAGAACGACCGGTGGCCACCACTGCCGCATGCTGGGCTGCACCCAGAGGATCGACCTCAGGAGTTGGGTTGGCCAAAGCAAAGACAATCGCGTTGTCCGCCATCTGAGCGATGTCATCAGGAGTCAGAATATCGCCGTGGGAAACGCCAATAAAGACATCGGCATCCTTTAGACCATCAGCTAGTTCACCCTTCACCTTACGAGGATTGGTGTTTTCAGCCAGCCAACGCCGCGATGGGTGCATCCCTTCGACGTCATCTGCGTGAAGCGCACCAGAGCGACCATAACCAACAATGTCCTTAGCTCCCTGAGCCATCAAAAGTTTAATGATGGCAGAACCAGCAGCGCCAACGCCCGAGACGACGATACGCACGTCTTCAATTCGCTTATTTACAAGTTTCAAGGCGTTTAGCAACGCGGCCAAAACTACAATTGCAGTACCGTGCTGATCATCGTGGAACACTGGAATATCTAGTTCTTCACGTAGACGTTCTTCAATCTCGAAACAGCGCGGCGCAGCAATATCCTCAAGGTTAATGCCACCATATGCGGGGGCAATAGCCTTCACGATCTGAACGATTTCGTCGGTATCTTTGGTGTCGAGGACGACTGGCCATGCGTCCACACCACCAAATTCCTTGAACAAAATGGCTTTGCCTTCCATAACAGGAAGAGCTGCAGCAGGGCCGATATCGCCCAAACCGAGGACGGCAGTTCCGTCCGAAACCACAGCCACAGTATTGGCCTTAATCGTTAGTAAATGTGCCTTCGATGGTTCATCGGCAATGGCAGTACATACACGAGCCACGCCAGGAGTGTATGCACGGGAAAGATCGCGACGGTTCTTAACCGGGATCTTGGAGTGGACTTCAAGCTTGCCGCCGACATGCGCCATAAAAGTTGAGTCGGAAACGGAAAGGATCTTAACGCCACCTAGGCTCTTCAATTCTGCTACCAACTTACGACGGTGTTCCGAATCGTAGCAGTCGGCGGTGAGATCGAGAGTCAATCCAGCACGATCGGACTTAACTACGTCAAGCCCAGAAAGAATTGCTTCAACTTTGGTAACCGCAGAAACAATTTCGTTGGAAGAAACCGACTCGTCAGCGAGCAAGCGGACGGTAACGGTGTATGAAGGGCTAACGCGACCCATATATTCTCCTATTCCTCGGGATTTATCCCTAAGTTTACCTATTATCCATCGTAATAGAACGATATAACAGTAGATTGTGTTGCTAATAATAAGCAAATTGGGGTGAGTAGCCTTTGATCAGCTACTCACCCCAACTGAGCATTAAGCCTGGCAGCGCTCGAGAACTAGTTCGCGAACGCGAGCAGCGTCTGCTTGTCCACGGGTTGCCTTCATAACCGCGCCGACAACTGCACCAGCGGCCTGCACACGCCCACCCTTGATGGCTTCAGCAATCGAAGGATCAGCAGCCAATGCGTCGTCAACGGCCTTAATCAAAGCACCGTCATCGTTTACCACTTCAAGACCATGTGCGGCAGCTACTTCAGCAGGATCGCCTTCACCGGCAAGGACAAAGCCCATCACCTTACGGGCAAGTTTGTCGTTAAGCTTGCCTTCATCGACCATCTGCTGGAGCTGACCAATCTGAGCCGGAGTGATTTTAACTTCGGAAAGACCGATCTCCTGCTCCTTGGCATGACGAGCAAGTTCACCCATCCACCACTTACGAGCAGCTGCGGGAGCAACTCCAGAGGCGACAGTCTCTTCGATCAATTCGACGGCACCAGCATTGACTACATCGCGCATTTCCATGTCGGTAAAGCCCCACTCAGTAGCAAGGCGACGACGACGAACGGCTGGTAGTTCAGGTAGCGCAGCACGGATTTCCTCGACCCAAGCCGGGTCTGGACGCAAAGGCACCAAATCTGGCTCTGGGAAGTAACGGTAATCCTCAGCATCAGTCTTCGCGCGACCAGAGGAAGTCGAACCATCTTCTTCATGGAAGTGACGAGTTTCCTGCTGGATCTCGCCCCCACCATCGAGGATGGCGGCCTGGCGACGAATCTCGTAGCGAACAGCTCTTTCAATCGAACGGAAAGAGTTAACATTCTTGGTTTCAGTACGAGTACCTAGCTTAGCCTCTGGCGAAGGACGCAATGAAACGTTCACGTCAGCACGAACGTTACCGCGCTCCATGCGAGCTTCAGATACACCGATCGCCCGGAAAATATCGCGCAAAGTTTCAACGTACTTAGCTGCTACCTCAGGTGCCCGATCGCCCGCGCCCTCGATTGGACGAGTAACAATTTCGACCAAAGGGACGCCAGCACGGTTATAGTCCACCAAAGAGGCGCTAGCACCATGGATGCGACCATCCGCACCACCAAGGTGAGTGTTCTTACCGGCGTCTTCTTCCATATGGGCGCGTTCAATCGGAACGCGGAAGATTTCACCATCATCTAGTTCAACGTCCAAGTAGCCGTCATAAGCGATTGGCTCATCGTACTGCGAAGTCTGGAATGCCTTGGTTAGATCTGGGTAGAAGTAGTTCTTTCGAGCAAACCGGCAGTATTCGGCAATCTTGCAGTTTAGAGCCAGACCAATCCGGATGGCGTACTCAACAGCTTGTGCATTTACTACTGGAAGAGATCCAGGCAAACCTAACGAAACTGGAGTTAAGTAGGTATTTGGATCGCCACCGAAGGCATTCGGAGCATGGTCGAACATTTTGGTTTTGGTACCAAGTTCAACGTGAACTTCCATCCCGAGGACGGGATCAAACTTAGCGACCGCATCCTCATACTTCATCAAAGTTGCCATCGGTTCATTCCTTCCAGTCACGAGCCGGGCACTTTGCCGGCACATCTTCACTCAATGAGGAAACCAGTTGGGCGACCTCGTACATTAAACGATCTTCCTTAGCTGGGGCGATAACCTGGAAACCGATTGGCAAGTTCTGCTCATCCAAGCCATTTGGAATAGAAATAGCGGGAACACCTGCAAGGTTTGCCGGCACGGTTGCAATGTCGTTGAGGTACATCGACATCGGGTCATCGTTCTTCTCACCCAACTTGAAGGCAGTTGTTGGTGAGGTTGGGGAAACCAAAACGTCTGCTTGTGCAAATGCCTGGTCGAAGTCACGCTGGATCAAAGTACGAACCTTCTGAGCTGAGCCATAGTAGGCATCAACCTGACCGGAGGACAGTACGAAGGTACCGAGGATGATACGACGCTTCACTTCTGGACCAAAGCCTGCGGCACGGGTTGCTGCCATTACCGATTCAGCAGTAACTGCCTTATCAGTTGGTTCTACGCGCAAGCCATAGCGCACACCATCGAAACGAGCCAAGTTCGATGAAACTTCCGCCGGCATAATCAAGTAGTAAGCAGCCATAGCGTAATCAAAGGAGGGGCAATCAACCTCGACGATTTCTGCGCCCTTTGCCTTAAGCTCTGCCACCGTCTTTTCGAAGGCATCGCGAACAGCTGGGGCATATCCCTCACCAGTCAGCTGCTTAACCACACCAACGCGCAAGCCCTTGAGCTGATCGGCTTTAGCCTCGGTTACGGCCGAAAGTAGTCCAGACTGATCACCTGGCAAGGAAGTGGAATCGTAAGCATCGTGCCCGCCCATCAATTCCTGCAAGGCAGCTGCGTCACGAACCGAACGAGTTACAGGACCAATCTGATCAAGGGAGGAGGCCATTGCCACCAGACCGTAACGCGAGACAGCCCCATACGTGGGCTTGGCACCAACGGTGCCGGTGACAGCACCTGGCTGACGGATTGAACCACCAGTATCGGAGCCTAAAGCAAGAGGTACGAGATAAGCGGCAACTGCTGCGGCAGAACCGCCACCACTACCACCAGGGATACGTTCTAGATCCCACGGATTGTAAGTCGAGCCAAAGGCTGAGTGCTCACAAGAAGAACCCATCGCGAATTCGTCCATATTGGTCTTGCCGATGATCGGCAACTTAGCTTCCTTGATGCGCTCAACGACAGTAGCGTCATATGGAGGTAGCCAGCCTTCCAAAATCTTGGAAGCGCAGGTAGTCGGCATGCCGCGGGTAACAATGTTGTCCTTAAGGGCGATCGGCACACCTGCTAGCGGGTGAAGCTCAGCGCCCTCGGCCCGCAAACGGTCAACCTCACGAGCGGTTTCCAAAGCGCCTTCCGCATTTAGGTACAAGAAAGCATGAAGCTTGGCATCAAACTTTTCGATGCGCTCTAGGCAAGCTTTGGTGATCTCTTCCGAGGTCAGCTCACCAGCACGCATTTTTTCGGCCATCTCGACAGCATCGAGGAATACGATTTCGTTAGTCATTGCTTATTCCTCCCCCAAAATCTGGGCAACCTTGAACATGCCATCGGCTGACATCGGAGCTGCTGCGAGTACTTCATCGCGATCCAACGTGTCACCTACCACATCTTCACGCATTACATTTTCCAAAGGTAGCGGATGTGAAGTTGCTGGAATTTCATCCGAAGCAACACTTGCTACCTTCTCTACTGCCGCGGTAATAACGGCCAATTCATCGGCTAAATCCTGCGCTTCTGCTTCTGTCAAGGCGATTCTTGACATCTGAGCAAGGCGCATAACCATCTCACTAGAAAAATCAGACATAAAATCAGTCTAAGGCACAAGCGGCGAAACTGTCTGCTGACAAGCTCAATAAGGTATGTTAGACACATGAAATTTTTTGGTCGAAAAGTTGATCCCGATAATCTCGCCACCTCAGCCACGCGCGCTTTGAAGTGGTGGTTGATCGGTGCCGCGACCTTGCAGGTAGGCACAGTTGCAGGGATTCTAACCTACGACCAATTCCGTAAACACCGTGTTCCTGGTGGTTTTAAAGGATTCCCACATCTACCTCCTACCCCAGCGGAACTTGCCGATAACAATCTCACCGTTTACACCAACGGCCAAGCGCTTTACGCCGATATGTTGCAAGCCATCCGAGAAGCCAAAGAAAGTATCTACTTCGAAACTTTCATTTGGAAGGGCGACAATGTCGGTAAAGAGTTTAAAAAAGAGCTAATCGCTGCAGCTCAACGCGGAGTCAAGGTTTACTGCATCTACGATACCTTTGCAAACTTGGTAGTAAACCCCAAATTTAAGATTTTCCCTCGAAACAAAAACTTCCATATTCTACGATTCCCCTTAATGCGCCCGGATTTAATCCTGCTACGTATGCGCATGTTTGGTCGCACCCACCGCAAAGTACTTGTAGTTGACAGTAAAGTTGGCTGGGTTGGCGGCTACAACATTGGCGATCTTTACGCGACGAGTTGGCGCGACACCCAAGTGAGGGTTGAAGGCCCAGCAGTTTGGGAACTTGAAAATGCGTTTGTTGAATTCTGGAATGACTTCAGAAAAAACGATCATCCCCCACTGCCAGATCAGGGGGCTAAGCAATGGGATACCTGTATCCAAGCAGTTGTCAACGCTCCGAATAAAATCCTCTTCCCGATTCGAGGTGCCTACATTGATGCCATTGCTCGGGCGAGCAAACGAATCTGGATTACCCAAGCATATTTCATCCCGGATCCCGAGTTTATTGCGGCCCTAATTGCAGCAGCTAAACGCGGAGTAGACGTTAAGGTATTGATTCCCGAACGCTCGAACCACATTTTGGCGGACTGGGCAGCTGCCCCGCATTTCCAAACACTACTGGCTGGAGGGGTCGAAGTTTGGCTCTACAAGCATGCGATGGTTCACGCAAAAACTGCCACCATCGATGGTCGTTGGGCTACTATCGGCACTGCGAATATCGATCGTCTTTCCCTAACCGGTAACTTCGAGATCAACCTCAGTTTCCATGGCGAGAGCGTAGCGCAAGTGATGGAAAAAGTATTCCAAAAGGATCTCACCACTTCTCGTCGCCTCGATATTAAACAGTGGGAGAATCGTCCAACCCACTGGCGTGTAATCGAGCGAATTATTAAACCACTAGGGTTCTGGCTCTAATCACTCAGCTTCAAAAAGTGCTGGCCCTTTCGCCAAAAACTCCTCAAAACGAGTACCAGGTAGTACGCGAACGCCCAACTGTTCGGCTTTAGCCAATTTGCTGCCAGCCTTTTCACCCGCCACCAGTAGGTCGGTTTTCGCTGAAACGGAGCTAGCTGCTTTCGCACCCAGATTTCGAACCGCTTCCTGCGCGGAAGTACGAGTATATCCCTCGATAGATCCAGAAATTACAATCGTCATACCAGCTAGCAAAGCATCTGAAGAGACCTGGGGTGTATCGTCTAAGAATGTCACCCCAGCACGCTTCCAAGATGCGATAATGTTCTGATGCCAATCGACCTCGAACCAATCTTTTAGCGACTGGGCAATAATGACGCCTACTCCCTCTACTTGCGCTATTTCCTCTACATTAGCGTTCATAATGGCGTCGAGAGTGCCAAAAGTTGCCGCGACTTCTCTTGCTGCAACTGGACCAAGATGCCTAATTGAGAGAGCCACCAGTTGTCGCCACAAAGTCTTGGTTTTGGCAGCTTGCAGCTCTGCTAACAATAAGTGCGCGATCTTGGATGGTTCTGGGAGCTGTAGTTCATCTGAACCCTTAACCTTTTTAGGCTCATTGTAGAAGTATCGTTCTTGCTTCCAATGCGGGCCAAATTTACGATCCGCCTTCACTCGTCGCCAAGTAATAGCAGGGAGTAAATCCTCAAGAGTTAAGTCGAAAATGGTGGCTTCCGAATGTAATACTGGCTCGACTTGGGGAATTAATTCTTCAGCCAAAGCCAGTTTTTGGACATCATCGAGGTCGGCTACCTGTTCTGGCGTAAGCGAAAGCCACTGACCGTCAATCAGTTTCACTGGTTCGCCCTCGATTAGTGCAGAAATCACTAGGTCGCGATCCTGATCTGGTTGGGTCAAGGCCATGGCAGTCTTATCACCGAGGGCTTCGATATCCAAAGCTCCACGAGAACCGAGATGCGCAACTCGTTCAATCAGTTGAGCGGGGCAGGATTTGGCATTCAGGCACCTAAAATCCGCATCGCCTTCCTTGGCAGGACCAATCGGGCCATGGCATGAAGGGCAGGTTTGGGGCATGATGAACTCTTTTTCGGCCCCAGTACGGAGCGACTTTACCGGACCAAGCACTTCCGGAATTACGTCTCCGGCTTTACGCAAAACCACGGTATCGCCAATGAGTACTTCTTTTCGCTTGACTTCACCTGGGTTGTGCAATGTTGCCCTAGAAACTTCTGAACCAGCAACTAAAGTCTTCTCCATCAAGGCATAGGGTGTTACCCGACCTGTCCGGCCTACTTGGACCCGAATATCGAGCAGTTTGGTATGCACCTCAACCGGTGGATATTTGTAGGCGCATGCCCAACGGGGTGCCCTGGCAGTGGCCCCAAGGTCATCTTGAAGCTTTAGGCGATTTACTTTAACTACCACCCCATCGATTTCGTGATGTAAGGTAAAGCGCTTATCTCCATATTTTTTAATGTACGCCTCGAGTTCAGCGAAGGTATTTACTGTCTCGTTGTAAGGCGAGGTGGGAAGCCCCCAGCTCGACATTAGGTCAAACCAGCCGGTTAGTGTTTTTGGTTCGATAAAGCCATTTTGGGCCTTTTCTTCGACCGAGGTCGGCAAGTCAAGATCAAGCGTTTGTGTTTGTCCGATCGCCACACCATGAGCCACAAATGCCATAGGCCGGCTAGCGCTAATCAGTGAGTCTTTTTGTCTTAACGAGCCAGCTGCCATATTGCGAGGATTGACGAAAAGTTTAAGTCTTGGACGTCTTTTGCCGGTTTCTTTTTCTAGTAGTTCGAGTTCGAGATTGGTAGCTTTTCGCTGCTGATTAAACTCGTTAAAGGCGGCTACCGGAATATAAATTTCACCGCGTATTTCCACCAAATCTGGGTGGTTTTCACCGGCTAGTTCAAGTGGAATCTCCTTGATAGTCAAAACATTTGGAGTGACATCGTCACCGATATTGCCATCGCCACGAGTGGCCGCACGTACTAGCTTTCCCTGTTCATATGTCAAGGAAATTGCTAGCCCGTCAACCTTAGTTTCAGCAGTAAATTCTAGTTGTTCGAGCCCCGTTAGGGCATGCATACGAGTCATCCACTGTTTGACTTCATCTAAGGAGAAAACATCATCCAAGCTCATCATGCGAGCATGGTGGGTAACTTTCGGGAAGTTACCAGTACTGCCGCCGCCAACAGATTGGCTGGGTGATAGTTCTGTCTTTAGCTGGGGATACTCAGTTTCTAGTTGTTGTAACTGGATGAAAAGTCGATCGTATTCTTCATCTGAAAGGGTGGTCGCAGTGACTTCGAGTTCTTCGGCACTAAGGTCATAGTATTCTTGGCGAGCTTTATCGATCTGCGTGCTAAGTCGCTGATACTCGGCTTTAATCTCGGGAGTGATTGCCTTGGCCTCTTTTAGTTCTGGCAAAGAGAAGAGATCATCATCGGGTAACACAGACTTTTCCATAATGCTATTTTGCCTAATCCGATTTTTGATGGCACTTTCTCGCCCAAGCGCGAAATCTATCTCGTAAATTCTTCATTTTATTCACACGAGATTTATCCCCAACCTGCCTTTCTCAAATCGAGACGTGCACGCTAGTTCTTCACAATAAATCTAGCGATGACAACAGTTTTAACTTGTTAGCTTGCCCGTTTGCTGAGCTTAAATTCAGCCCTTTGACGTGCTAGCTACGCGTCGTTGACTGTTTGGCGGTCTGGAGGTGGGAAAAATAGCTTCAAAGCAACATCAAAGTGCCAGCACAAGCAATTATCACTTAGCCGTCATATCCGGCCCGGCAACTGGTGAATGTCTGGCACCAGGTGTTATCCCTAGACGAATCGGCAAATCCCCCTCATATTCAAATGAAAATCTCGGCTATTGGCAAATGAACAAGAGGTTCGCTGAAGTGTTTCTTTTGCCCACCGTTACCAGCCGAGGGCGGAGGGCTCTTGGCGTCGCGAAAGAAAAAACCATTAATCTGAGGGGAAATAGACAGCGAATACAAAAGGTTAGACTAACAGTTGGTCAGCGCCTTCTAATAGGTTCGAATCTTTTGGAGTTACGCCCTCGGCCCCAGAGCGCAGAGCTAGTCATGCCACCGACTAAAGCTGATATCTCTAAGCAAAACTGGTGGTTCTTTTTTCCCTTCGTATTCTTCTTAGGGTTCTTTTTTCGATGGCTTTTCACTAGTGCACGATCCCTATTTGGGTTTGTCCTACTTGGGATATTGCTTGGTTTCCTAGTGCTATTCATGTTTTGGAAACTCAAAACATTATTTACCTTGAAGTTGCTTGCTGATCCGGCTATTTTGCAAGTAATTGCCCCGCGGTTGCCGGTGCACCCTAAAGCAGAAACCGAAAATATTACTGCTTGGCTAGGCAGCGGTTATCGACGGCAAAAAACCTTGGCAAAGGACCTTAACCATCCACGTATCTTGACGTTATCAATCGGAGAACATGCGACTATTTGTGGACCTAATGCACTGCAAAATGCCCACTGGTGGTTAGCCCAAGCACTATTTTCCGGACAACTTGACGAGGTCGTAGAGCACATCGACCAAAGGACTATGGTGAGGCATCGTCTAGGAGCTAAAGCCACTAAGGCTTCAAAAGCAAAACGGGCCCATCTTTACTGGCCTGGCTCTACTGACACTCCGGCCAAAGGTGAGACTAGTTTGATTTGTCAGGAAAACAACGACTATATCTTGCCTTCAAGCACGCATGTTGTTTCACCACCGCCAATCAGTTTGAGCCCATATTGGTGGAACAAACTTACTACTCGAGTCGGTGCGAAAAAAGTTCCTCGCCTTGCAGAGCGACTCACCTGGCTATTTAACCCAAGACAGTTAAAACAAGCTCAAACCATAGGTAGAGCGAACCTATCGGTACCAATCGGATTCAATCCAGCTGAACCCCAAGTTTTTACTCACCTGGATTTGGCAGCTGCAGGTCCGCATGCCCTGCTGGCTGGCACTTCCGGTAGCGGCAAGTCTGAAGCTCTTTTGACCTGGCTCTTGCTACTTTGTGCCCAGAATTCTCCGCAGCAGTTGCAGCTCATCCTAATCGATTACAAGGGAGGCGCCACCTTTGATCGTTTAAAATCTCTTCCGCACCTGCAGGGAGTCTTGACGGATTTGCAACCAACTTTAACTAATCGAGTAATCGCTGCACTCGAACTTGAATTGAAACGTCGAGAAAACCTGTTTAAAGATCATAGAATCGTTGATTTTCTAGAGTGGGAGACATCAGGCAGTGCTCCACTCCCCCGTTTAATCATTGCTGTAGATGAATTTCGAGAGCTCACTCAGCATGCACCGAACCTAATGAAACATCTGACTAGGCTAGCAACCCAAGGACGTAGCTTAGGAATGCATTTAATTTTGGCGACCCAGCATCCTAGAGGGGTCATGGACCAGCAGTTGCGTGCTAACTGTCCACTAAGAATTTGTTTACGAGTTACCGACCCAATGGACTCTGCGGATCTGATTGGTTCAAGCGTGGCAGCACAAATCTCTCCCACTACCCCTGGGCGAGCTTGGATCCTTCATGATTCTCTAGAAAGTTGCCAGATCCACTATTTTTCCTCCACACAAAGACAACGTATTTGTCAGACAGTATTGCAAGCAAATAGCGATTTCATGGCTAAACCATTTTGGGGCAAAGCGCTCCCACAGAAGCTCTCATCAACCGATTTAACTCAAATCGAGTCTGACCGAAATCTACTGTTGGCAACTAAAGCTGGCGAAGCAAGAGACGAAACAGATTCTTCTTCAAATAATTTGGCGATTGGGTTGCTAGATACATCGCCCATGAAAGACCCCGAAACGCTAGTACTAAAGCCCGGCGAGCTACTTCTTTGGGCCGATCGAAGTTCTAATCCGAAGTTGTTGGAAATGATTGCGGCTCAGGCCAAGAAAGAAAAATGGGAGCTATTTGTACTCACCTTAGAAGGCAACGATTTGACCACGACAACAAGAGGTAGAGTAAAGCCATCGGACTCAGAATCGCTTTCAAGGAGCCCTCTTGCTATATCTTCACAGCAATGGTGGCATGAAATTGATTGCCATATTTTTGATTGGCATTTTCCGGTTAATTGGCTCAACATCAGTCAACTTATTTCCCGAGGCCCAAAGCTGCTCCTGATTACGCATGCAGATCAACTCTGGGCTCACCTTAATCAACAACCACAGTATTTAGACAATTTTCAACGTGAGCTGGAAAAGTGGCGACAACTTGGTCTAACCGTAATATTGCAGGGATCCTTTGACCTGGCTGGAACCATCTGGAAACATCAAGCAGATTATTGCCTTCTTCCAGTCGTTGCTGACCCAATAGTTCAGGCTAGGTGGGGACTATTCAATACCGATCCTTTGGCTTTACCGAAAATGCCTACCGATGCAGCAGGGATGGGAGAAATGTATTTCTTGGTCAATGATCAAAAGTATTTGGTGAAGTTACTAGATTCGGTTTCTTTCCCTACCGGTTCAACGGATACTTGGGAAGCCCCTTTGGGCTTTAGCTATGGCCATTCATTAAAAAGTAGCCCAACGACCACATCAGAAAATGACTTGCATTCCAGCAGTTACTTGATTTCTGGCCCTTGTTGGCAAACCTTCAACCCACCTCGAGACTCGGTGATTATTGGAAGCAAAAACCGAGTAATAGACTCGTGGCTTCGCCTTTGGCCCCAGGGGAAGGAAAAACCAAAAAGAGTAGTCTTGTCACCTACTGCTTTCCAAGCAGTACCGTGGGAAGAGATTCCTGCCAATGGCACTATCTTCCTTTGTGAGCTTCCTTTGGGTTGGAAAGAAGAACTACAAATTCCATGGCATCTAGCTGAATCTTTTCGGCCGGGTTTTCTCTTAGCTCGGCAACAACAAAGCTGGCACCTACTGAGCTCCTTGCAACTCGAATAAATTTAGGACTTTTGACAGCAGTTTTGGGCGAAAATTGCACGAATTTTAACTTACTTACCTCAATAAATATTTTCGTGGCCAGCCCCACTTTACTTCTAAGAAAGGAAGGCTCAAACTAGAGACTTCGGTTTTGAGATTTGACGAGGAGAAGCGATGGAATGGCGAAGTGAAGCAGCCTGTTTGGAAGAGGATCCCGAACTCTTTTTCCCGATAGGTTCTTCGGCTGCAGCCTTACGACAAGCAGAAGCAGCGAAAGCTGTCTGCCAACGTTGCCCAGTAATGGACGAATGCCTCAACTGGGCCTTAGACAATCCAGCAGAGTTTGGTATTTGGGGTGGAACTGATGAGTCGCAACGGCGAGATATGCGACGCAATGGAAGTTACACTCCTCCGAGCGTTACAAGTTCAAATCGCCCGTTAAGTTTCGAGGCTGCACTAGAGCTTTCCGAACAGCATTACGTGGCTTAACCACAAGCATTGTAGCTTTTCCACGAACCAAATTGGTGCGAAGATAAGCCTGCAAGTTAGGTATTACGCTTTGGATTTCTTCTTCTGTTGGACTTGTCCTACTACCACAGCATCGGTACCCCCAGCGTCATTGGCTACCCAGTCAACATAACCGTGAAGTTCCGCGTTAACCAAAGACTGTACGATTTGTGTTCCTAGCCCCTTGCCTTTACGTTGCGGATCAAAGCCTTCGCCTTCATCGCTAACGATAATCCGGGCGAAATCTTCTTCACGTGAGACTCTTACTGTGATCTCTCCGCCGTAATTGCGATAGCCATGCTCTACTGAGTTGGCCACTAGTTCTGCCAGAACCGTTGAGAGCGTCGAAGCCCGATCAGCATCAACCTTGCCGAAATCGCCTTCAAGCCGAACGGAAACTTGTTGGTCGCTACTGGCAAGCAGTGCGGCATTAGTCAAAATGGTGCGAGCCAAAGGAGTGTAGTCAAACTCGCCCTCGAGAGTATGGGATAACGCTTCGTGAACCGTAGAGATTGTTGAGACACGGCGTTCCGCTTCACTTAAGGCTTGCTTAACTTCTGGATTTTGGCTTCGACGTGACTGCAATCGAATCAGAGCAGAAACCGTCGCTAGGTTATTTTTAACTCGATGGTGAATTTCGCGGATTGTCGCCTCTTTAGACATAATTTCGCGCTCAATTCGACGCACTTCCGAAACGTCACGGCAAAGCACGATGGCGCCTTCTCGTTCACCACGTCGGATTAATGGCAAAGCACGGAAAGAGATCGTAGCTCCTGGGCTTTCCACTTCGGTACGCCAAGCGGCACGTCCCATCAACACCAAAGGCAATGCCTCATCCACCGTGTTTTTACCAGGCATTACTTGGGCAGATACCTGCTCCACTAGCGGTTCTCCAACCAATTTTGAAGCAACCCCTAAACGTCGGAAGCAAGAACGAGCATTCGGGGAAATGCCCAAAACTAAACCATCTGCATCAAGTCGGATAACCCCATCGATTACTCGAGGGGCACCATTAAAAGCCGAGGACGGAGTCGCTTCGTAGGGGTATTCTCCGGAAGCAATCATGTGCATCAAAATCTCTGCAGAATTCGCAAACCAACGATCAGCACTAGTTGAAGAGGTCGAAGCGCCTAGGTTCGTCTCACAAGAAACCACTGCAATAGTGCGGCCATCTCGAACGACCGGGACGTAAATCTGTTGTACCGAATATGAGCCAGCCCATCGGGGTGCATCATCGCGAATGATGCGACCCGATTTCAAGGTCTTTTGTAGTTCGGTGGATCCGGTTGCCGGCATGTAAAGACCGATAATGTCATCAAGATGGACAGTTACTGCGGTCGCCGGACGGCAGTGAGCCACCGCAATAAAACGATTATCGACTGTAGGCAGCCAAAGAATCAGGTCAGCAGGAGCTAAGTCTGACAGGATCTGCCAGTCGGCTACCAAAACGTGGAGCCAGTCCAGATCTGCCTGAGAAAGAGTCTCGCTACAGTTCTCTTGAATGATTTCTGTCAATGTCTGCACTCTTCCATTCTAAACGCGCAGACCCCTAGTGTGCGCTATGATAAGGGCTCGGCGATGATGCAACGTCGCGCTGACCGAAAGGAAATGGAATGCAATTCGAGTTTTCATATTTGTACCCGAAGCCGCTGGCTGCCGTTCGCGATATGTACTGCGACAAGGAATTTAGAAAATTGAGAGTGGGCGGCCGGGATCTTTTCCGTGAGCTTGAGGCTCACGCTGAAGGAGACCAGATTGTGGTTACTTCCACCGTTGATATGCGTGATGATTTCCTACCAAGTGGTATTGCCGACAAGGTCAAGCGATTTGTGGCTAAAGGTGCCAGTGCCACTATTGTCGAAAAGGTCAGCGAAATCCAAGACGGAAAAGTTCCGGTCGCAGTGGACATTCAGACCAGTGGCGTTCCATTGAAGGTCAACGCACAGCTTCTTTTGTCGGAAGCGCCAGAGGGACAGACTAAGGCTACTTGGTCGGGTGATTTCCAGGTGACCATTCCGTTGATCGGGCGCACCATCGAACGTAAGGTTTTGGAACAGACTAAACGAGTCGAGCGGATTGAACTTAACGCCGCTAAGAAGTACTTCCAAACACACTAAGCCCATACTTTATTCCCCTTTTTTCGGGTCTTTCGCCACAATTTCGTCGAACTTTGCGTTCGGCGAGATTCGTGGCGATTTTTCCTAATTAGCATGACTTTTAACCGCAATAGTGCGAAGATACTGCCATGACTGAGAAAAATGCTGATAACTTGAATGTTGACCCCACCGCCCAAAATGGTCCACACGATCCCTTGTGGGCAGAACGCATTGGCGAACGCCAGTATGTTGCCCGTAATGCTCGTGGCGCCGAAGTCGTCGTGGGTATGGAAGAAGGACAGTTCAGCCCAGGCGAACTATTAAAGATTGCTCTCGCTACTTGTAACTCGCTTTCGGCAGACCACTCTTTGGCCCGCACCTTTGGTAAGGACTTTAAAGCCACGGTCGGCGTTTCCGGTGATTTCAATAAGGAAGATGACCGCTACGAAAGCTTCCAGGTTGAAATCGTGGTCGAGGACGCCGAGGTCGATCAGGAAAAGGCTGAAACCACTGCTCACTTTGCTAACCGAGCCATTGATAAATACTGCACTGTCGGCCACACCTTGGCCGAGGGCGCCCCATACAAACGTGCCTTGACCTTCGAACCTAAAGAAGCCTGAGATTTTGCTAAAACGGCTGGGTTAGGAATAATTACCCTAATCCAGCCGTTTTCAATTATTGGAAACATCCCAATCCCGAACTCTTCTGAGTTCTCGAAAGGTAGGTATCAACTTGGGTATCCTAAACATGGCCAAAGGTCTGGCAGCGAAAGCCGCTTCGCCAGTCATGATTGACAAATTTGAACCGCAGATCTTAACCATGATCGACAAAGCTATGGATCTGGCCGCTCCGTTGGTATCTCGTCGAGTTAAGAGTCTGAGGGAAAGTGATCCTGAGGCTACAAATCAAGACCTACTCGACCAAGTAGCCGCACGATTTGTCAAGAGCGCCTCGGTGACTGCTGGTGCTACCGGTGCCGTCGGATTTATGCCAGGAATCGGCACTGCAGCCGCAATCGGCTTGTCTGCCGCCCAACTTTCCGCTTTCTTCACCCAGACCGCCTACTTTGTCTTGCTTGCTCTAGAAATTGAAGGTTTACAAGCGATCGATAAAGATCAACGACGAGGGCTAATGCTGACTGCTTTGCTGGGACCCGATGGTCCGGCACTAGCCGCCCGAGAACTGGGAACCACCAGCAGTCTTTGGGCTCAAAGCATCCTGAAGATGATGGCCGGCGCCAAAGGTCCACGTCTAAACAAGTTCCTAGCAAAATACGCTGCTCGCCGAGCTAAGAAGGCAGCTACCAAGCAACTGCTAGGTCGCGCAATGCCACTTGGTCTTGGCGCCCTAGTTGGTTACTTTGGTACCCGAAAAATTGCTCGTGAAGTGGTTGCTGGAGCATACGCCGGCCTCGGCCATCTAGAGTTACCTAACTTTGATGAAACTGGCGAAGCTGATCCCGAGTTTGCCGAACTCGCAGAAAAAGCCAGCGCCGAAAACTAAACATTCCTGACGCCAGCCGTGATCTAGGTATTTTCCCGATCACGGCTGGCGTTTTGTTATTAATCCCGTTATACGCAGATTATCCAGTCGCTATTGAAAACCAAAGGATAATGCGACGACGAAAATCTAATAGAAAATACTTTCTGCTAGTATTAGGCGTTTTTGAAACTAAAAGCTAAGATTGAACAAAGAACTATTTGGGAGGGTACTACCATGATTGATACTCAGTATGAAGATTTGCTCGCTGATGTCCTAGCTAACGGTAGTGACCGAATGGATCGTACAGGCGTGGGTACACGAGCCGTGTTCGCCCGTCAGCTTCGCTACGACCTCTCTAAAGGATTCCCTCTCATCACCACTAAAAAAGTATTTCTTAAAGGTGTTGTGGCTGAATTATTGTGGTTCCTTCAAGGCACCAGCAATATTGGCCCCCTAGTCGATCAGGGCGTCCATATCTGGGATGAATGGGCCGATGAGAATGGTGAATTAGGGCCTGTCTACGGAGTACAGTGGCGTTCTTGGCCCAGCCGTGACGGTGGTGCCATCGATCAGATCGCTCAGCTTGTAAACGATTTGAAGCAGAACCCAACTTCTCGGCGTCATATTGTCAGTGCGTGGAATGTTTCTGAACTCGACCGGATGGCCTTGGCTCCCTGCCATGCTTTTTTCCAGTGCTACGTAGCTGATGGCAAGCTTAGCCTCCAGATTTACCAGCGCAGTGCGGATCTTTTCCTTGGGGTGCCGTTCAATCTGGCTTCCTACTCTTTGCTTACCCACATGCTGGCCCAACAAACGGGTCTAGAAGTTGGCGAAATGATTTGGACCGGCGGAGACTGCCATATCTACTCTAATCACTTTGAACAGGTAAAGACTCAGCTGTCTCGTGACGCTTTTGAGTTCCCGAAGTTGGAGCTCGTCAAAGCCAGCGATATTTTTAGTTACCAGCTCGAGGACGTTAAAGTCACCGATTATCAGTGCCATCCAGGTATCAAGGCCCCGATCGCGGTCTAAGTGAAAGAAACGAACATGCCAACGCAGCCAACCCAGACAAATCCCATCCGCTTCGGTGCTATTTGGGCTCAAACCCAAAGTCGTATCATCGGGCAGGGTGGGGATATGCCTTGGCGCGTGCCAGCAGATTTTAGGCATTTCAAATCCGCCACTATGGGAGCGCCGGTGTTAATGGGGCGCAAATGCTGGGAATCGCTCTCCCTTCACCCGCTTCCTGGTCGAAAGAACTTGGTCTGCACCCGCAATGAGGACTGGCAGGCCGAGGGCGCCCAAGTATTCAATTCGCTTCAAGCAGCCAAAGCTTATTGTGAAACAAACCTTGCTACCACACACGAGGATTCGTCCTCGGTGCCCAAAAATGAATACCAAGTTGACGCCTGGGTAATCGGTGGCGGGCAAATCTACGAACAATCACTTCCCTGGGTGGACGTGGTAGTAGTTTCTCTACTCGATCTGGACATTACGCCCACCGACGCCGATGTGTTTGCCCCAGAACTTGACCCAAATACTTGGGAACTGGATGAGACGCTTTCGGATGATGATTGGCGTGAAAAATCTGGCGATGCCCGATGGAAGGTTCAGGTTTATCGTCGCCGCTAGAAGGCGCAAAGCCGAAAAATCTTTCCTGAAAACTACACAGGGACACCTGATAACAATTAGTTAGTACAGCCATACAAAAGTGCCGGTCTTCACTTTTTCGGTTTTTCTCGCTAAAATATAGAGATACCTGTTAAACGAAAGGATCCGATGATGTTTAAGCTACTCGGTAAGCTAATCAAAGTAACTGCTCTTCTAGGAATTGGTTTCGTAATCGGTCGGGAAAAGCCAGACTTGATTGAAACCATGATGAACAAAATGCTCGGCTGAGCACAAAGCTTCAATGTTGGGGAGGAACTAGTTCCTCCCCAACATTTTTATTTACGCTCTAATTTCACCATTACTTCTGCGTGAGAAGTATGCGGGAAAAGATCAAAGATTCGAGCAGCACTCACCTCATAGTCAGTCAACTGCGACAAGTCTTTGGCCAAACTGCGTGGATTACAACTCGAATAGATCAGACGTTTAACCCCTGAGCCCGCTAACCACGCAACCGTCTCCGGTCCGATTCCGCGCCGTGGCGGATTTACTACCGCGACTTGCGGATCCCAATCCCCCACTAAAGCAAAAACTTCACTGGCATCGGCAGCAAAAAACTCTAAGCTCGCATCCTGAGGCAAAGTTCCTCGCTGCAAGCCGACAGCCACCGCCATTTTGGCGGCTGCCACGGCCGGTTCACTAATTTCAATGCCACGCACCTGCCAGCTAGGACGCGCCAGCCAAAGGGCAAAACCACCGACGCCACAAAAAAGATCTACCGCCCGACATGCCTCCAAATCCGCGGTCCAAGCTGCGGCCTGCCGATAAAGTTCTGGAGTGACAAACAAGTTCGTTTGGAAAAATCCCCCTGGTCGCAAGAACAAAGTCTGTTCCGCAAAACGCATAGGCAAATGCTCCTGCGGGGTTAGAATAATTTCTTCAGCGCCCTCGGTTAGCGCCACATGTTCAGGTAGAAGGTTTACAGAAACAACTTTCAACGCTGGTACTTGCGCCAAAAGCAAAGGCAGCTTCGATTTAATCTGCGATAAAAACTTTGGGCTACGAAGGACCCAACGAACCATAAACTCGTTATCGGGGCTAATCCACACATGAATCATTTTCAGCTCCCCGCTACGACGCGAAACATCGTAAGGGGGAATCCTAAGCAGACGAATGAAAGTCTTCAACAGTGGAAAGAGTTCCTGCATTTGCTTCGGGTACAACGGACACTGCGACAAATCCTGTCCCGAATGATCCGGGTTTAGAATCCCTAACTGCGGATCCTTCCAACTCCCGGTAACTACCATCTTTGCTTTGGCTCTAAACCCTGCTTCTGGCCCGTATGCCATGGGTAGCCAAGCCTGAGCTGGAATCATTGGAAGGATTTCTTGGACCTGTTCGGCTTTCCGCTCGTGTTGCGTTTCCAGCTCTAAATCTAGCCAAGTGCATGACCGGCACTGATCAAGCTGATAATATTCGCATTGCATGGCTTATAGTTTAATGCAGTTCAACTAAAGGGGAATCATCATGACTATGCAAAAACCAATCTTGGTGGGAATCGCCGGCGGTACCGGATCGGGCAAAACCACGTTAACCAAAGCCATTGCAAATCACTTTAAAGAAAAAATCACTGTGATTAATCACGATTCCTATTACCGCTCTCACGATGACCTTCCCCTTGCCGAGCGCGCAAAACTCAACTTTGACGACCCCGCTGCCTTTGAAAATGAGCTGCTAACCAAACAACTGGAAGAACTGTTAGCTGGAAACAGCGTTGAGTCCCCCACCTACGACTTTCCAACTCACACACGCAATCAGGAAACGGTTACGCTCTACCCTACCCAAATCATTATTTTGGAAGGCATCTTGATTTTCCAAGACGAAGCAATCCGCAATCTGTGCGACATCAAAATCTTTGTCGATACCGATGCCGACGTGCGACTATTACGCCGAATCAAACGCGACATCGCGATGCGTGGGCGCACCTTCGAGTCGGTAGAAGAACAGTATTTAACCACAGTCAAGCCCATGCATGAACTCTACGTCGAGCCTTCTAAACGCCATGCAGACCTGATTGTGCCCGAGGGCGGGGATAACCTAGTGGCGCTAGAAATGTTGATTAATCGTTTGGAACGTTCAGTCCAGTGACTTTAGCGAAGGCTCCTTTCGCCCAGTTTGCCGAGGACGATTTCGGGCTACCGCTTGCCCAAAAACGTGAGGATTTAACCTCTGCGATTCTAAGACGCCAAAACTTGCTGCTGGAAGCTCCTGCAGGTAGCGGTAAAAGTACCCTAGTTCCACCGCTGGTCCAGCATCTCGTGAGCACAAGTAACCTTGGCGTCACACCCGGCCAAAAGACACTACTGGTGCAGCCTCGGCAGCTAGCAGCCCGGGCCATGGCCGGGCGCATTGCTTCACTCCTAAAAGAACAACCTGGTGAAAGTGTGGGCTTTAGCGTGCGCGGAGAAAGCGCCCTCGGCCCGCAAACCCAGTTGGAGATTGTCACCGGAGGCGTCCTCGTTAGGAAACTACAGGCTGATCCAGAGTTAAGCGAGTACCACACGGTGATTCTGGATGAAATCCACGAACGGCATTTGGACTACGATTTAGCCCTAGCTTTTTTGCTCGATACGCAAGAGCTTCGCGATGACCTCGTCATTATTGCCATGTCGGCAACTTTGCCACCTAGTGGTCTCGCTTCGTTGTTGAAAATCTCGTCCAGTCAAAATCAGCTGACTCTTCCAGCCCCCTCACACCCGCTGACAGTCCACTGGGCACCTCCTGCCACCTCGGCAAGCGCTCTGGCTAGTCTGGGGCAGGCAGGTGCACGATTAGGGGTCTCAAATGAATTTCTCGAGCACGCGGCTAACACTGCCTTGACCGCCCTCGAGCAAGGGCAAAACGATGTACTGGTCTTTCTTCCTGGACTTTCCGAGATAAAACGAACCCATCAGCTTTTGACCCCAAAGCTGCCCGCCGAGGTCGAAATTCTAGAAATCCACTCTTCCCTAGCGAAGGAGCATCAGGACCGGATCTTTCGCCCTGACCCTAAGCGAAGGATTATCCTGTCCTCCTCGATTGCCCAGTCAGCTTTAACGATTCCACGAGTTTCCAGCGTGGTTGATTCTGGGTTAGAAAGACGTAGCCACACCGATTTCGAACGCCAAGTTAGTACACTGGTAACTCGCTCAACGTCACAGGCCAATGGAATCCAACGTGCGGGGCGAGCCAATCGTTTGGGACCTGGCCAAGTGTGGCGACTTTTTTCTGAACAAAGTTGGGCACGCATGCCAGCCCAATCTGAACCAGAGATTTTACATTCAGAACTCACTTCGCTCGTGCTGGCTTGTGCCGACTGGGGCGCCAAGATTACGGATCTTGCTTGGCTAAATCAGCCACCCACACCTGCTGTGCAAGCAGCACAACGGGTATTACATGGTTTAGGCGCACTAAATCGTGACGGAAATATTACTCCGCTTGGTAAAGCCCTCAGTCAACTCGGTCTCGACCCTAGACTAGGTAGGGCACTCCTGATCGGACGGGCAATCTTTCCCCCCAGCACTGTAGCTGAAATTGTCGCCATGTTGGAGGTTACCGACCAGTCATTACCAACAGATCTTTTTGATCGTTGGCGAGCGTTACAAACCGGACGTCCATATAGCACTAAAGCTTGGCGTCAAAATGCCAAACGTTTAATGCAGCTAATGGACGTAAACAAAGTAACGTCCTTGCTTGGGGAACATGACTTTGCCGAGT
The DNA here is from genome assembly GCF_001856685.1 of Boudabousia tangfeifanii. Lineage (GTDB taxonomy): Bacteria > Actinomycetota > Actinomycetes > Actinomycetales > Actinomycetaceae > Boudabousia > Boudabousia tangfeifanii. The sequence goes on along the minus strand of NZ_CP017812.1, from coordinate 713,679 downwards.
TGAAAACCTTTTGGCAAGAGGACCAAGCAAAGTTGCCAGAAACTATGGTGGCGATTATTACTGCGCTGGCATTTCCTGCATTATTGGGGCGAAATCGTCAACTTGAACCGAAGAAAGCTGGCAATGGTAATGGGGCTTCGCTTTCTAGCTCGGGAGCGAATAGCCTGGCGCTTACCCGCTATCAGCTGGTTGGTGGCATGGGGGCACAATGCGCTACGTCCGCGCCTTTTGCCAATTCACCTTGGTTGGCCATCGGCTCACTGACATTACCCGCCGGAAGTAGTACTGGCGAGATCCGAACTGCAATCGCCTTACCAGAGAACCTTGACCCACTTTACTTAGCCCCAAACTGGGTTGAAACCAATGAAACCATTTCTCTAGCCGAGGACGGCAGTGGCTTCCAGCTCTGGCAGGAGAATAAATTTGGGGCAATAGCGCTACATCGTCAGCGAGTGCCTAAAGCCGACCCGAAACGATTGCAGGAGGCTTTCCAAAATTGGCTTAGCCCCGCAACTGCCAGCCTTGTCCCATGGTCACAAACTGCCGAAGCAAACTTCGAAAGATACCAATGGCTTCGCGCCCAAAGTGGAGAAACAGTCTCTCGCGAAGAACTTGTGGTCGAAGCCAAAGACATTTTGGCCACGAAAATCGAAGCAAACGGCGCCTTACCAAAGTTTGATCAGAATACATTTTTCACGGTGATTGGCTGGGAAAACCAATCCGGTTTAGCTCAGACGGCACCGGAAGAAGTTAGCATTAGCGGCAGGAATTATCGGGTAGATTATTCTCAAGAGCCTCCCCGAATTCGTGGCAAATTGCAATGGTTTTTTGGGCAAACGCAACAGATTTTCCTTGCCAATGGCAGTGTTCCATTAAGTATCGAGTTGCTCTCCCCAGCACAACGCCCTTTGGCTTTAACCAATGATTTAGGAAGTTTCTGGCAAGGCGCCTACCAGCAAGTTCGGGCACAAATGCGAGGACGTTATCCCAAGCATGCTTGGCCCGAACACCCTGAGAATGAAACGCCAGCTAAATAAGGTAATACCAAAATCGCTATTTGATTGTTGACTCTAAAGCGCTAGCAAACGAACCGTATCGAAGCCAGATAATTAAAAAGCCCTTAAAACAAGTGCCCCGACTAGTACGAGACTAGTCGGGGCACTTAAAAGATTTATTTGGTCAGTCGTGCACTACAACCTTGGTGCCAACGGGAGCCCAGTTGTAGAACCACTTGGCCGTACCAACTGGTAGGTTAATGCAGCCATGGGAACCATTCTTTCCGGCGTAACCGAAGCTGGAACGCCACCAGGCACCATGCAAAGCGTAGCTGCCGTGGAAGTACATAATCCACGGTACGTTCGGGGTTTCGTAGTCAGGGCCACGCATGGTCTGGGTCTTGCGCTTTAACCAGATCGGGAAAGTCCCCTTAACAGTCGGAGTCTTGGGAGCACCATTTACCATGGCAACTGGGCCGCGCACTGCCTTTACGCCTTCATAGGCGGTAGCGGTGTGCTTGGAAAGATTCACATCAATCCACTTTTCCCCATCTTCTGGAGCGTATGCCAGCTTGACACTTTCGGGACGGATAGTCTTGGTGACTTCCTTAAACGGTGTCGACTTAATCTCTGGCTCAATAACAGTCTCTTTACCGGTCTTGAAAGCCTCGATGGCTTCGTTGGTGATCTTGGTAGCGTCGGCTACTTCTTTACCTTCACGGCCGGCTACCGGTGGGGCAGCTTCTTTCCCGTCTGGGTAGACCTTCTTAACTGCGTTACGAGGAGAGACGTAAACGTCATCAGCGACAGCGCCAACCCAGTCAGTAATTGCCTGATCGTTAACCTTAATCGCTGGCGCTTCGCCTTCCTTATTGGTGATTTCAATAAAGCTGGCGCGACGCTTCTGGCTCGGAGTGTAGTTGTAGCTCGGGGTCTTAATGGTGACCTTGGTGTCGAGTTGCGCTTGTGCCGCCTGGGCTAACTCTTCTGCCTTGGCGGTATTGAACTCAGGATCCTTTTCGGAGAAAGGCACGTTCAATTCCAGCGGCTTAAAATCTTTGGCAGCAGCAAGCACTTGGTCGGAAAGTCCATTGGTTTCAGGCATTTTGCCAGGTTCCGAGGGCGTCACGTCAAACTTGGTACCATCCTCGGACATGGTGACATTTGCCGGCTTTCCAACCTGCTGTCCTGCCGGAACGTGCGCATCCACATACTTGGTTACTGCTTCAGGATCAATGGTGATTGGCACTGCAACCGACTTGGTTTGGTTGAACTTGAAGTAGTCCATCCAACTGCCCTTGGCAACCGCGGATTGTGCGGCGGCAGCAGCATCGACCTTAACCCCGAGTTCTTCCCAAGTAGGGTTCAAAGTCTGGTCTTGAATTTTCATTTCCAACTTGGCTTGCGAAAGTGCATCCATGATGGACTTTTCGATCTCTGCTGGAGTTTTCTTCGCCACGTCAATGCCTTGCACGGTGGTACCAGGGAGCGCTTTCCCTTGGTACTGCTGAGCATAAGCGTAGGCTCCGCCACCAGTACCGGCACCTAGCAGTACCAATAGGCCCAAGGCGATCCATAGCTTCTTGCCACGTCGTTTCTTAGGTTCCGCTGCAGGCGGGTTGGTTGCTGCGTTCATTTCCGAGAATTCATTCGACATACAGTATTCTCCCAATCTTAAAGACTGAAAATAGAATACCGAGCATTGGGCGATTATTTAAGTAGAATGCCTGAAAAAATGCGGTTTTGTACGCAGGTTCACAGTTTTTAGCGATTAAATGTCAAGCTCAAACCACTTTGCAAGGAAAGCGGCCACCCCATCATCGAGGTTTGATGAAGTGTGATAGCCAGCCACTGCCTTTACGTCCTCGCAGGCATTTTCCATGGCGACACCAACCCCAACATGGCGAATCATTTCGAGGTCGTTTTCGGCATCACCGAATGCCATCACATTATTTATCGGATCGATTCCGAAATACTCGGCGGCTAGCTCCACCCCATTCCACTTGGACAAAGCAGGATCTTGATATTCGAATAGCTGAGGGCCAGTACGCACGCCTTTAAGTCGCGGATCAGAGAACGTACGGGCATGCTCAATCACTCCAGGCATCAAAGCAGGATCACACATCAAGTGCAGTTTCGCCTGCGGGTTAGTCAACAAACGATCATAGTTTGGATCTACCCCTAGCTTAAACTGCCCCCATTCCGCCATACGCTTGAGAGATTCGTCCTCGAAGGGCGCCAAGTAGGTTCCTTTTTCCGCGATAAGGAAGTTGACTGGTAGATCGGAGAAGTGCGACATTACGCGACGGAAAGCATCCGGTTCCACAAGGTGAGAAGTCCGGATGGCCTGGGTTTCAACATCGAAAAACTCGGCGCCATTTTGGGCGACAATGACCGAAATAAAATCGGTGGCTTCCCAAGATTTCACCATCTCATAAATCGAGTAGGCATCTCGTCCCGAAGCGATCCCCACTTTGACCCCAGTGTTTGCCACCGCCGCCAAAGCTTCCCGGTTCCGTTTCGATAGCTTTGATTCGCCGTTTAGCAAGGTACCATCGAGGTCACAAAGCACAAGGGAGATTGCTGGTTTCGTCATTTTTATCCTTCCTTCTTCGCCTCCAACCTAACATGTTCTGGCTTTCTGTTGTCTTCAGCTTGCCGAGGGCGAAACTGTGTCGAGCCAGCGTAAATATGGCAAACTTTTCGCATGGCTCAAGCAACTTCCACCACCTACCAATATCTAAACGAGGATCAGCAAGCACTAGCTGCCTTAGAAGCAGTAGTTCCCCTCGTACCTTTAGGTTTGTGGCCAACACTGCCGGATGATGAGTGGCCAGTGCTCTCTTGGGAAGAATGGTGGGATCAGGCCAAGTTAGAAACCAAGCTAGCTCAAGCTCTTGCCTTCGGGCGCAGAGAACGCGCTATGCGCTCTCTAAATGAGCCTGTAACTGATTTTATTTGGCACTACTATGGTTTAAAACCAGCTCGATTTGAACGTTGGCAACCCGGTATCGGAGTCCGGCTGGGCACCCCCAGTCCGGATGCACCAAAAGAATGCCAGGAACTTTATGCTCAAATGGGGCGGCGCAAATACTTCAAGCAAGATGAAGAATCTGTGTCTGTTGACCTATCTGCTTGGCAAGCCCGACGCGGCGGGGTGGCCTACGATTGGCGAGAGCTGTTAAAAATCATTCAGAAGCGAGAACCGTTCTTTGGCTGTTTAGGACTGCATGAATGGGCTATGGTTTACCGCGATGAAAAGCGTCATCCCCTCCCCTTGCGTTTAGGCGTCGAGGGAACCGCCAAAGTAGTTGAAACACTACCGATTCGTTGTACTCACTATGATGCTTTCCGGTTTTTCACTCCTGCAGCTCGCCCGCTAAACCATTACCAACCCAGTGAAGAAACCATTATTGAATGTGAACAACCCGCTTGTTTACATCAGAATATGGATTTACTTCGTTACGGCTTAGCACTCGAACCTCTGATTCCCACAAGTTTCATGCTTAACGTGTTTGCCATGGCGTTGCGAATTCGCCAACTAGATATGTCGGCCTCGGCCTACGATTGCCGCGCCTGTGGGTTGGCACCGGTAGCAATTGAAACCGCTGAAGGAAAAGCAATTTATATCGAAAAACAGCGCGCTTTTAGCGACCAAGCTAAAGCGTACCGAGCCCAGTTGATCGCCTTGCTAGAACAAGTCGTCTAACCCCTACCACCTCCATATATCCTTGATTTCTCAACGAAAAATGACCTTGTCTTAGCTACGAAAAACTGGCTAATGGTGGGCACAGACAAACTCCGGTGAGCAAGCGCACGCCTTGCGGGCTTGCATTCATTGGTAAAAATCTCTAAGCTAGAGGACGTTGACGCGGGGTGGAGCAGTTCGGTAGCTCGCCGGGCTCATAACCCGGAGGTCGTAGGTTCAAATCCTGCCCCCGCTACCAAGGAAACCGCTTGGTTTGAAGGAAAACTTCTTACCAAGCGGTTTTGTTTTGCCCCCAGCCGGTCGGCTGGAAGTGGCTGCAGCAAACTGCCCACTTATCCGAGTGCCCAACTCGCTCAAGCTAGTCCCGGCATTCAACCTTTTCCGTGGCAAAAAGCCACAAACGACTGTTCGTTAAGGGGTATTTGTGAGTCCTCAATCTAAACCAGCTGTGCAACGGTTGCCGATTGGCGCCCTCGTTTCACTGAGTTTGGCCTCGTTCGCGGTGATCACCTCAGAGCTGTTCCCAGCAGGTCTGATTAACGTGATGAAGAACGATCTGCAGGTAAGTGAATCTGCAGTCGGTTACCTCATGAGCGTCTATGCTTTCACCGTGGTCATTACCTGTATCCCGTTGACTATTGTGACCAAAAATGTTGAGCGCACCAAACTGCTTCGATTAGTGGTCCTAGGATTTGCAATCGGCTGCTTGGGCACAGCCTTAGTCCCCAATTACTCATCAGTCTTAGTTATGCGTATGGTGACCGCCCTAGCTCACGGCATGTTCTGGTCACTGCTTTCGGCATATCCAGCATATTTGGTACCACCTCGTTTGGTTCCACGTGCAGTCACTTTCACCTCGGTTGGTGGCTCGGCCGCTTTCATCCTCGGTGTTCCCTTCTCGACTTGGTTGGGGCAGCAGCTTGGTTGGCGTGGCGCGATGATTTCCCTTTCTGTCTTTATGATCGTAGTTTGGGCTGTCATGCTAAAACTCCTGCCGGCAGTAGGGATTGGTAGCGACCACCACGATACTTCCGAAGAGAACGCAGCCCAACTGACCGAGGGCGGAGCGGCTACCGTGGATGACCTTGCTCCACAAGGAAAAACTAAACGTCGTTTGGCCCCGGTTTCCAAAGGGGCAGCAATTGGACTATGTGTCACCGTTGCGTTATACGTGACCGGACACTATACCGCCTACACCTACATCGCCCTAATCATTACCCGCCAGTTGGGCTTCTCCCCCAGTTTGCTATCACTGATGCTACTTATTTCAGGCATCTTGGGATTCTTCGGTTCACTCACTAGCGGTCGCTTATATGAAAAGTACACGGTCCGAGCACTCTTAGCAGCCCTTTTCTTAGCATCCTCTTGCCTACTTGGACTCTTCTTCTTGGGACAAGGAGCTAAATGGGCTGGACTTGCTGTCTTCCTGCTCTGGAGTTGTGTGGCTGCATTCGTCCCCCCATTCTTCGTCATGCGTTTGCTTTCGGTCACGCCTGCACAGATTCGCGATACCTTCTCGGCTATCTACAATGCGTCCTTCAACGCTGGGATTGGTTCTGGTTCCGCCCTCGGCGGCTTCCTCCTTACCCGTTTGGCCTTGCCTTCAGTTATTGGTATCGCCGGAGTCATCGTCATGTCAGCTTTCGTGGTTTCTTTCTTCATGACTAGGATTACTAGTTCGCAGACTTCTGCTGCGCGTTAATCACGACTTGTATAGCAGCTTTTAAGTCAAAAAGTTATCGCCCCACCAACAGTGAAATACTGTGGTTGGGGCGATAACCTTGTGCGGGAAGGTCCCTAATCGACCAGATTATTCGTCTCGGTCAACCGGGCAAGTCATACAGCGCGGGCCACCACGGCCTCGACCAAGTTCAGAGCCAGCCACTTCGAGTACCTCAATCCCACGATCACGTAGGAACTGGTTAGCAGCCTCATTTCGTTCGTAGGCCATAACTTTGCGTGGAGCCAAAGCTAATAGGTTGCAAGCATCATTCCACTGGTCACGTTCGGCAGTAAGTGGATCAGCGAATGGCACAAGCACCTCAATCTGGGGCACCTCAAGTGCGCGAGCGATCTGGTCATAGAATCCTTCGCCCTCGTCAAACAGATAGTGCAGCTGTCCATTGGTCCCGCGAGTGATAGCTACACTTGGTGCCATACCTAGGCCCTGATAGGCGATGAAAGAGTCATAGTCAACCATGGTCATTACCGTATCAAGGTGCATGAACTCGCGGGCATGCGGCAGACGTACGGCCAAAACAGTTTTCACGGTGGGGTCGGCCAAGAGATTTTGCGCTAATGCTTGCACCCCAGCAAAGGTGGTACGTTCTGAAATACCGATCATTAGGGCCCCGTTACCGAGGACGAGAACGTCACCGCCTTCCAAACTGGCCTCAGGGAAGTCAAAAATCGCATCATCCGGAGCATGCTGAGGTAACCAGTTATCTCCTAGCTCTGTGGGGCGAACTAGCCCATCTAGGTATTGCTCCTGCTGCTTTTCGGTTTCCTTGTCCAGTGGGTAGACATAAGGTTCGATTCGTTTCCAGTCGCCTTGTGCAAATCGGGGGTGGAAACGATAAATAAGTTCCAGGTGGAGGGCCTCGCGCCACCGGGCCGGACGAGACATCCGGTTAACCGCTCCATAGCCGTAGTACCAAGCTGAACTATCGCGCATGAATAGATGGTTTGGTAAACATGCCAAAACCATGGAGCCGAAAAGCTGGGCATCATCGGGCAGGTCTGCACCGACCAGAGGAGCATATTCGCTAGCGCTAATCCCTGCTACGAGTTTTTCAGCTAGTTCAGTAGAGTCGAGCTCAGCGAGGTGTTCTTCTACCCCATCGTGCAAACGCGGATCGATTTGGCTCGGAATCAAAGTGTGTTTGAGTGCTGCTTCGCGGGCCTGCGGGTTTTCGAGCGAAGTTGCCAGTAACTCTTGGAAGTGCAGCACCTCGACGCCCTGATCGGTCATTTTTTGGGAGAACTTGTCGTGTTCTTCTTGGGCACGTTTGAGCCAGAGTACGTCATCAAAGAGCAGCTCAGTTTTGTTACTAGGTGAAAGTCGGCTCATTTCGAGACCGGGTCGATGCACCATGACAGTCTTAAGCTGTCCAACTTCGTTTTTAACTGAAAAACTCACAAGATCCTCCTCGTCTGCTTAAGTTCGTACCATAACTACCGAAATCGAAAAAGTCATTCGCATGCCTTTGCATAAATAAACGTTTAGGCCCGCGAGCCTTGAAAACTCGCGGGCCTAAAGTTGGCTTTTCGCCAATTACACGCTTAGCTTAAATAGCTAGACGGACTATTTTTGACCGCCTTCAGCGGTTGGTGCCGTGGTCCCCTTCGGGACCGCAGGCTGGTTGCTGTTTGTGCCTTCACCGGACTGTAGACGGACAGCTTGCTCGAGGGCGGTTTGCAAGCGCTTTTGAGCTTCACCGTAGGAAGTCCAGTTTCCTTCGCGCATGGCCTTGGCCGAATCATCCATGGCCTGCTTGGCTTCTTGCAGTACCTGCTTGAGGTCACCACTAGGAGCCGGGACCGCTGGAGCTGGCAATGGAGCGCCAGGTTCTGGAGTGTTTCCAACTACTGGTGCGCTTGGTGCTGGTCCGTCAGTACCAGGTAGTTCATCAGACTTACCCACATTGGACTGGTCACCGGTTTCAGCTCCAGCGTTACCGCCGAATACTTGATCCAATGCCTCAGCCAGAGTCGGAGCAAAACCTACCTTGTCACCAAAGCCAACCAGTACTGAACGCAAAAGTGGGAAGGCAGTGCCGGAACTTGACTGTACGTAAACTGGCTGCACATAGAGCAGACCACCGCCAACCGGTAGGGTCAAGAGGTTGCCTCGAACCACTTCTGAACCTCGCTGGTTCATAAGGTTCAAGCTCTTAGAAACTTCTGGGTTAGACGAAAGGTTGTTTTGGACCTGTCCAGGGCCAGGAACCGTGGTCGATGAGGGCAGAGCCATTACTCGAATTGTGCCGTAGCCTTCGCGCTTCTTGCCCTTTTGGTTACCAGTTTCCGAATCAACGGCAATGTAACCAGCCATGGCTTCACGCTTAGAAGAACCACCTGGGACATAAACCGAGGTCAAGGAGAACTGAGCAGATTCTTGACCAGGCATCTTCAAAGTCAAGTAGTACGGTGGCTGAGTCGGCAGCTTAGCACCTTCAACCACGTTAACGGTCGGATCATCCGGTACCTTCCAACGGTCACCACCGGTGTAGAAGTCTGCAGCTTCGGTCACGTGATAGGTGGCCAAAAGATTACGCTGCAACTTGAAGAGATCTTCGGGGTAACGTAAGTGGGCCATCAGATCACCGCTAATATCCGAAAGCGGCTTTACCTTGCCTGGGAAAATTCCCATCCAAGAAGAGAGAATCGGATCCTTTTCGTCCCACTGGTAAAGCGTAACTTTGCCATCGTAGGCATCAACGATGGCTTTGACCGAGTTGCGAATGTAGTTAATTTCTTCGCGAGTCGTATGCATCATGGCCCCGCCGGTGGTGGAGTCAGCGGTTACGTCCTCGATTGCTTCATGCTGGGCATAAGGGTAAGCGTTCGAAGTGGTGTAGCCATCAACAATCCATACCAAGCGCTTAGGAGTCTTGGGATCACCATCCATATCGACTACGGCCGGGTAAGGCTTACGATCGAGTGTCAAATAAGGTGCCACTGCGGCGACACGATCTGCAGGATTACGATCGTAGAGGATCTGAGACTTCGTGTTCACTTGGTCAGAGAAGAACAAGTCTGTGGAACGGAACTTGATCGCATACAGTAGCTTGTTCCAGAAGTTACCAACTGAGGGGCCACCATCGCCTTGGTAGGTGGTTTTCACCTGACCGCCCTCGACTTTATCGTCTGGGTAGTCAAGTTCTTGGCCAGTTTTTCCATCTGATTTAGGTCCACCCACGATGGAATAATCGGGCATGTTTTCGCCGAAGTAAACTCGTGGTTCATAATCGCCGAGGAAACCTTGAGACGGAATCGAGTGTTCGCTAAAGGTTGGACGGCCATCCGCATTGGCAGTGTTACCGTAAGCGGTGACGACACCAAAACCGTGAGTGTAAACGGTGTGGTCGTTAACCCAGTTACGCTGTTCCGAGGCCGAGTCCTTCTGGTTTAGTTCACGGACGGCAATCACCGTATCGCGTAGTTCGCCATCAATTTGGTAGCGGTCAACCGAAAGCTGATCGGCAAAGGTGTAGTACAAACGGTTCTGCTGGAGCTGACGGAAAGTAGGCGAAACGATATTAGGATCTAGCAATCGGATCTGAGTGGTTGACTCGGAGTCGTGACGCAACTGCCCGGCAGTAGCTGTGGTGGTGGCATTGGAGGTCGTGTAGTCGATTTTCTCCATGCCGTAGGCCTTTAAAGTGGCATCGATATTGTGTTGAATATAGGGCGATTCCAAGGCTTGCGCGTTTGGCACAACCTTAAATTGCTGGATCAACGAGGGGTAAATTCCACCCACCACTAGCTGAGAGGCGATCAGTACCACCAATGCAGCCGTAGGAAGTTTCCAAGTACCCTTAAAAGCAGCAATCACGAACATGACCGCAACAATCACACAAGTAATAGCCAGAATAGTTTGGACTGGTAGCTGCGCGTTAATTTCGCGATAAAGTGCGCCGTCTACCCCAAGTGCGTTGTTATTCTTTTGCGCCAGCAAGGAGTAACGTTCTACCCACATTTTGGCGCCATAGACGAGGGCGATTGCCCCCGCGGTTAGTCCCACCTGCACGCGAGTGACTTTTTGTACGCGCGGCTTGGGGAAAAGCACAATTCCACCGTAAAGGTAGTGAATAATCACGCCTACGATCAGGCCGAGGACGAGGAACTGTAAGAGGTAGCTGATAAAGAGATTTAGCACCGGGAGGGTGAAGACAAAGAAAGCGATATCGTGTCCAAAGATTGGGTCAGTTTCCCCAAAGCTTGCTTGATTCCACCACAAGAGCACATCTCGCCATTGCGACATAAACGAGGTACCAGTGCTTAAACCAAGCAAAATTGGTACCCCGATGAAGATTAATGCGGGACGTCCCTCGATTAGGTTTTTGTAGCCGCCAAGATCAGAGTTGAGCTTGGCACCTTTCTTCACCATTGCCTGGTAGGAAAAGTGCATGTAAGCCCAAAGGCTGCCGGCTTGTAAGGCTAGACCGAGCAGGAAAAGCCCACCCATGGCGATTACTTGAGTCCAGAAGACCGAGGCGTAATCTAGCTGGTTGAACCAGAGTACTTTGGTCCAAACCGAGGACATGGCATAGACGAACGCGGCAAAAAGGCCCACCACAATGAGCAACAAAGTAAAGGGGTTCTTCAGACCCTTTACCATATCGTCTGCGGAGAATGGAACTTGTTGGCGCGGTGTACGTGGAGGTCGCCCAGAACCGCCTTGCGATTCAGGATCTGGGGTGGGTCCACCATCGAACCAGGGAATATTTGTCACGTTTACCTCTCTTTAATTGCTAGGAACTGCAATTGTGACAGATTTTAAGCGCCTTGCCTACTGGTCATCTAGTCCAGACGTGGGAAAATGACCCTATGGATATTGCATCGTTAGGAGTCGACCCCCAACATGTTGCGTTGGCACAGGTCGTTTTAGAGATTGAACTTGAAGCTGCGAAAAATGGCTGGGATCTGCCAGCTACCGCCTATGCGCTGGTTCCAAGTAAGGATTTGTTGGCCGAGGGCGAGGAGCTGCTGCCAAACCTGCGCGAACAGCTTGAGACCCAGGTGGCCGCTAATAGCGAACATTTGACCGCAGTCGCTCAACCTGATTTGAATTTGGCTGACTTGGAAGAAACTTTGGCCCAACTTGCTTGGCCCGAACAGGTGGCCGGCATGGCCGTTTGCCTCGAGCGCGTTAGTGTTCCTCCGCAGGCCGAAGCTGAAGCTCCCGAAGATCCGCAAGCAGCTTTAGAGTTTTACGCAAACCACCCAGATCGTGAAGAGTTCCGTTTGGTTGCTGGCGCGACCCGCACGGGAAAGACTTGGTGCGCTTTGCGTTCGCGAAAACTGGATAATCCCGATTCAGTCGCACAAGGTTCGGATATGTTCCCTGACTTAACCGAGGCCTTATTAGCAACTTTTGCCCCAGATGAGGCCTAGCCTTTAAGTTAACTGCTTATGCAAGTTAACTGTATTTGCTAAGGGTGGCACTTGATCAGTTGATCGGTGTCGCCCTTGGCAATTTTCTGGACGGTATCGCGAGCATCCTTGAGGGTAGAAATCTGGACGGGAGTAATTCCCTTGGGCAGTTTGGCATTGGCCAGTTCCTTACAGTTTCCAACTGGAGCTAGGAACCATTTGGCGCCATCGGCAGAAGCTCCGTAAACCTTCTGCAGGACACCACCGATTTCACCGACTACTCCGTCTGGAGCGATGGTACCGGTGACGGCAATCTTTTGGTCGCCAGCCAGTGCCCCGTCAGTTAGATGATCAATAATGCCGAGGGCGAAGGCCGTACCGGCGCTAGGACCACCAATATTCTCTGAAACATTTACCTGAATGGGGAATGGGAATCTAAAATCGGTGGAGATGAAAATGCCGAAGAGGGAACCAGGTTTGCCGTCAGGTCGTTTCATGGTTTTGATTTCTGAGACCTTTTTGGCCCCCGCTTTGTTTTCACTGGTTACTTCGACCGGAGTTCCCGGGGCGATGTCTTTCAAAGCACGGTAGAGATCCGCAGTTGAGGCCAAGGGGTAATTCTTTTCCCCGTTTTTCAAGGCAATGATTTTATCGTCCTCGGCTAGCTTTCCCTTAGCATCCGATTTATCGGAAACTCCGCGAACAATAATGTCGCTTTCGAAAGGAATGTTAAGCTCGGTTAGGGCAGCGGCACGTGCCAGATCCATGGATGAATCCATGTATTGCTTTTGTGCTTTACGCTCTTGCTCCCCCGTCGTTTCGGGAGCAAATAGTTGCGCATAAGGGTGAATACTTTGGGACGGCTGGAAGTAAGCGGTTATTAGCTCGATACCCGAGACTGGTTCAGTTCCTGGACCGCCTCTCAAGCCGACAGTAACCATTCGAATCTGACCGTCACCTTCAATCTGATGCGAAGGGTGGTCTTTGATTTCGATAAATGGTTTGCTGTTGATCTTGCCTAACACGTTAAAAGTGGGGCCGGGGGTTTCGATTACGTAGGGGTAACCGTGCAAGAATAAAGCCCATGCCAAGGCCCCAATGAGGACAAAAAGGGAAACACTTTTAGCTAGTCGAGTCTGCCAGCGCCCCTTCTTTTTTGGAGCGGTTTCAATATTCTGAAAGTTATTTTGAGATTCTTGCACGACACTATTGTGCCACTTTATTAGCCTCACTCGGTATCGGGTTTAGGCTTTCTGAGCTTCTGGCGAAGCGAGTATTGGTTTCGCCCTAGGGTCAATTAACTGTATTTTTATGGGAAAACAGGGTATTTTTATACTAGATATTTCCCGATATAGGAGACTTAATGTCAGCCGATTTTAATCCTTTTGATAGCTCTGACCCCAAAGAGTTCCAACGGTGGCTAGAGCAGATGCTTGGCGGCAAAGTGCCTTTTGATCCGCAAGCAATGTTTGATCGTCTTAACGCTCAAACTCAGGATGCGAATCATGCAAAGGATCAGCAATCCGAGGACGAATCTGCTGAATCCCAGTCCGAGGCCGAATTACCTCCTGAGCTACGTAATATGCTCCAAAGTTTGTTTGGTCCCTCCGCTGAGATTAAAAGTTTCTCTTTCGGCGGTAATCCCCTACTCAACAGTTTGTTCCCAAGTGATGCCACTAGTGATGATGGCGTGATTAACTGGTCTGCGGTTGAACGACAAGCTCAGCTTGCTATTGCCAATGTGCAGGACCCAACCTTGACCGCGGCGCAAGACGCGCAGGTTAAGCAGGCACTCCAAGTTGGCTCGCTTTGGTTGGATGCGGTTACCGACCTCGTTCCAGCTCCTCTCAAACCAGGGGCTTGGCGACGTCGTGATTGGATTTCACATTCAGAAAAAACTTTTATGCAGCTTTGCCAGCCAGTTGCGCAAAATGTTAATCGGGCGATGGAAGGTGCGATGGGTTCAGCCTTACCCAATGATGTCTCGCCCGAAGACCTTCCGGAACCGCTTCGACAGCTATTTGGTCAAGGCGGCGAAGGCCAAGCTGCTTTCTCTCCCCTCTTGAAGTTCATAAAGCGAATGAGTAACGGGCTCTTCACTGCTCAAATTGGTCGCGCGATTGCGGAGCTTTCGAAAGAAGCACTCGGGTTTAACTCGATGGGTCTGCCCATGTCTCAAGCTGGTGAAGTCGCCTTGGTAGTGCCAAACCTTCATGATTTTGAAGCAGGATTGGACATTCCCAGCCAAGAAGTGCTTCATTTCTTAGCCGTTCGGGAAGATGCCTACGCCCGACTATTCGCGGCTGTTCCTTGGCTTCGCAACCATATTCTTCGTGCTTTTACCGAATTTGCGCAAGAGATCCAAGTCGATGTGCAAACCTTAGAAGTAGACATGCAGCAAATTGACATGTCAAATCCGATGGCTATGCGTGAAGCAATGGAATCAGGTATGTTTAGCCCGCAGCTTTCGAGCGAGCAAGAACAGCGTCTGACCACCATCCAGCATACTTTGGCCTTGATTGAAGGTTGGGTGAATGAGGTCAGCTTGCAGGCTTGTCTGCCTCACCTAAGTCATGCCATGGCGCTAGACGAGATGATGCGCCGCCGTCGCGTTAGCGGCTCTCCTGCCGAAAAGCTGTTCGCTCAGCTAGTTGGTCTAACTCTGTCACCCAAGCGTCCTCGAGAAGCAACAAATCTATGGGGTATGCTCACCACCCAAGTAGGTGCGGAGAAACGTGATGCTTTGTGGGCGCATCCTTCAACCTTGCCGACGGGTGAAGATTTGGAAAATCCAACCGATTTCGTTAACCGTTTGACTACCGGTGAAGAGCTGGCAGACGAAATGGATCAAGAACTAGCACAAATGTTGGCTGGTACCTTGCCGTTTGCCCAAGGTCTTTCCCCACAAACCGATTCGGAAGGCGACCTAAAGGCTCGGCAAGAACAAGCTTTAGACGAAGAATCAGAAGAAGACTAGTCGGTTTACTTCTGTTCCTGAGGTAAGTTTTTTACCTGATCGATGAGTTTTTGGGTATCACGGTAACGATCTTCATCAGTTTTCGCACCAAGAACTACGAAAATGTACGCTTTTTGGTCTGCTTGATACCAAGATATGAGGTTGTTAAGCCCTTCCAGCGATCCCGTTTTTACGCCTTTGATATTCGGCTGATAGAACTCGCTGCTCTGGTCTAAGAACTTGTTCGTATTGCGCATAACCAGTTCCTTACCGTCTGGTTGGAAAAGCTTCTGAGTTGGTTTTTGCACAATCTGCTTAATCAAAGTATTTTGCAAAGCTAGGCGGGTGATTTTTAGGGCTTCTTCTGCGGTAGTCGTCGAACCGGGAAGAAAACCGCAGGGCTCGGCGATCGTAGTATTTTTAAAGCCCTGTTCTTTCAAATGCGTAGACAACTTTTCCATGAAGAAATCGACCTGTGCCTGGGCATCACCTTTAGCACCAAGTTTTCGAGCAGCTCCTGCCGCAAGAGCGTAGGCGGCATCTGAACCCGAAGGAATCAGTGAAGCTCTGGCCAACTGCCGTGCGGAATAAGGACCGGGTACGAGACCGGCTTTAGAGGCACCCGTTGGCACTAAGGCCTGTTCTGCCCCGACTTTTACGGAGTCTAGGTTTTTAAGCACACTCATGGCGTACTCCACCACGAATAATTTGGCTAGGGAGGCAGGTGCAACTTCGGTTTGAGTCTCTTTACTAAATAGGATTTTGCCAGAGTCCAAGGAGGCAGCCAAACCAGCTGTAGCTGTGATCTCAAAAGAACTTGTGGTGGGAACAGCAGCATCCCGCGGGTTTGATTTCGAGCTAGTGGTTTCGAACCAAAGCGAATAGATTAGTCCTCCAAAACCTATTAGGACTAGCACTAAAAAGACAATCCACCATTGCCTTCTAGCGCGATAGTCACTGCTGCTTATGTTTTCACCCATGTGGGTCATTTTCTCACTTTGAACTTTTGTTTCCAAATGGATTAACGGGACAGTTGTTTCCCCGCAAAAGTTATCCACAACGTCAATAGGAGAAACGAAGATTCGCCTAGCTTCTTGACATACTAGGCAGAAATCGTCAAGGAGGAATCATGCAGCCAAAATTGAGAGCTGGCCTGCCGGTAATAAGCCGCAGAAATGGTGAGTTACAAATTGGAAGTGATCCAAAGTATGGCGTGATTTTGACCGGTTTAACTTGGAACGAGCAGGCGTTGCTAGACTGGCTAAGTCGCCGCTACTCCCCTTCGCGTTTTGAACGTCACCGCAAGGCTTTGGGCGTAAGTAAAGAACGTTTAACGGAGTTATTGGAGATTCTAGATCAGCATGGTTTACTCGAATCTGATCCGCTTCGCCAAAATGCAGCTAGCGCTGAGCAAATGCTTTGCGCTCGACTGGACGGACACCAGTCAGGCTATCTAAGACGGAAAGATAAAAGTGTCCAAGTTTTTGGGGCAAATAGTTTAGGCACTTTGGTGGCGGCCCTATTAGGAAATGCCGAAATCGGCAATGTGGTGGTCAGCAAAATGTTGGAACCGCCCTCGATCCAAGCCTTCGAGCATTTCCCTTTTAGTGCCCATTCCTACGGCCAAAGTCGAATGGGTACGATCGGTGATTTCCTTAGAAATTACTTGCCTAAAAATCGTAGTATCAACTACCCCACTCACGATCTGAGCATCATAATTTCTGCCGGTTCTTTTCCCGCTACTCTCGCAAAACTCTTAGCGGTTGATGACCAGCCCTTCCTTATGGTTACTTACACCGAAATGGGTTTAAGCGTCGGCCCCTTAATCCATCCGGCGCTGGGCCCTTGTCCACAATGCATCGATTTGCATAAGACTGATCTTGATAGTGCTTGGCCCATCGTTGCTGACGCACTACAAGGCACATTCGCGAGAGCTAATCCGCCCTCGATAGATAGTGCCACGCTAGCTACGGCTGCTGGATTCATCGTCCGCATAGTTCTTGATTTCCTAGATAATCGAAACCAAGTTCCAATCGGCACCCAGTTGTATATTCCTACGTACGATACACAAATCCAGCATTCTTTTTGGCAGGCCCATCCATCATGTCAATGTCAGCGTTTTTCCTTTTGCACTCATGATCCGGTAGTCGGACAAGAACTAAAGCGCTAGCTATCGGCAATTTTGCAAAACCGCCAGTACTTCTTCGCCCCACATATCCAGCTTCACATTGCCCACTCCCCGAGCTTGCCCCAAGGCAGTAAGGGAATCCGGATCAAGTTGGGCAATGTGACGCAAAGTGTCGTCAGCGAAAATGGTGTAGGCCGGTTTCTTGATTTCTAAATGTACTTTGGTCCGCCAAGCCTTTAAAGCTTCAAATCGAGCGATGGTCGCATCATCTGACTCATCCCAAAAAGCTTTTTGAGCCACTTTCCTACGAGTTTTTGAGCTCGCGCTCGATTTCTTTTCTGGCTGGTCTAATTCCGCAGGCCAAATTTTCTGTAAGAAGCGGGAACGCTTTTGTTTGCCACGAGTCCCTTCCCGGAAACGATGGTAACTCATATAGAGCAGTCGTTTGGCACGAGTCACCCCAACATAAAGCAGACGATTTTCTTCCGCAATTTGCTCTGAAGTTTTCGACAAGGAAAAAGGAATCAATCCTTCAACTAAGGAAGGTAAAAATACTGCTTCCCATTCCAGGCCTTTAGCGGCATGTAAGGTCGCAATCGTTACCGCTTCAAGTGCCGGTGGATGCTTGGCTTCAATTCGATCTTGAAGTTCTTGCGCCACCGCCCGGAGACTAACCCCCTCGGCGTCACGATCCTGAGCCAAGTTGACCAGCGATTGTAAAGCATCCCAACGATCACGTAAGGCGCCACCTTGAGCGGGCACTGTTTGAGTCCAGCCATTACCAGAGGCACACTCTTTCATTAATTCAGCTGCACTAACTTGCTCTGCACCAAGGGCGGTAGAAACAAAAGCACGGACTGTTCGCATAACTTCTTGCCGCTGGAAGAACTGCTCCCCACCGCGTAGTTGATAGCTAATCTTTGCTTGCTCGAGGGCCTGTTCAAATGACGCCGATTGCGCATTAGTCCGTAGCAAAATCGCGATCTGGCTCAGCGATGTGCCTTGTGCTTGCAAACGTTTAATCTGGGCGGCTATTTGCGATGCTTGTTCTGCTTCGTCTGCATAGCTTTCGAAAGCCACAGCCGCATCGGAGGGCAATTGGGAACGGAGCTTTACTACTTCTCTTCCGCAGCCGGCTACCACAGTATTTGCTACTGAAACGATTTGGGGAGTAGATCGATAGTCGCGATTAAGAACGATTTTCTTGGCGTTAGGATACTTGACAGTGAAGTTCTGTAAATAATTCGAGGAGGCCCCTGCAAACGAGTAAATCGTTTGGGCAGGATCACCAACCACACAAAGGTTTTGACGACCACCGAGCCAGCCATCTAGCAGTCGTTGACCAAGCTGCGAAATATCCTGATACTCATCCACCACAAAGTGCTGGTATTGCTCACGAATTCTTTGGGCAATATCGGGACGGTTTTCAATCATGCCAATAGTTAGTAGCAAAACGTCCTCGAAATCAATCACCCCAGCAGTATGCTTGCTTTCTTCATAAAGCGAGATTAGCTTGGCCATTTTTTCAGCGCTGAGATCCCCAGGCACGGGACGCTTTCGCTTGTCGATTTCTGCCGCATAATCCGAGGGCGAGATTAGGGAAAACTTAGACCATTCAATTTCAGCAGCGAAATCCCTAATGGAGACTTTGTCAGAGCTGAGGCCTAAACGCTTAGCACATGAAGATACTAAAGAAACTTTGTGTTCAAGTATCTGTGGCATAGAGCCACCAATGGCATGAGGCCAGAAATAACGCAACTGACGCAAGGCAGCACTGTGGAAAGTGCGCGCTTGGACCCGAGGCGCTCCCAAAGAAACTAGTCGTTGATGCATTTCAGCGGCTGCTCGGGCGGTGAATGTCACCGCTAAAATTTGGTTGGGGTTAAAAGCGCCCGTGGCAATGCCATAAGCGATCCGGTAAGTAATGGCCCTAGTTTTACCGGTTCCAGCACCAGCGAGCACACAAACTGGCCCAGAGGTGCTTTGAGCGACTTGTCGTTGCTCCGCATCGAGGGCTAGCAGTAAATCATCTGGGCTAAGTTTTTCCACCCTGATAGTGTGTCATGCACGGCCAGATTTCCCTAGTTATGAACCGCTTGGTTGGGGAATCTCACGCCTGTGAATAGCTTGCCTAAAGGAGCTAGTCTTCCTCTTCCCAAGGAAGATAAAGATCCTCGTCCGAAAGCCACGAAGTGATGTAATTGTAAGCAAAACTGACCTGGCTTGGGGTGGTCACTTCCCCGCTCTTGACCGCATCCAAATACTCCTGGCGAGTAAAGAATCGAGCGTCTCGCAGTTCTTTTTGATCGACCTTAATGATCTGGTCAGCTTCCTGAGCTGATAGCTCCAGTTTGAGCCGGTATCCCAGCATGAGAGAACGTGGTAGTGGCCAGACTTGCGATCCCAAATATTGCAAGGTGGCAAGTGTGGTTGGTTCGATCCCCACTTCTTCACCGATTTCACGCCAGACCGTTGTTTCGACGGTTTCACCGGCCTCGGTATAACCAGCCAGCAAGCTGTAGCGGGTAGGTTCCCAGTTGGCATTGTTCGCCAAAAGGAGGCGTCCTTCAAGATCGTGCACCCCAACAATCATCGCAGGATCTGTCCGAGGGTAGACTATGCGATCACACTGCGGGCAAGTCTTTGCCCAGCCCAGAAGGACTAGTTCCAACGCACCGCCACATCGCTCACAATATTTAGCATTTTCCTGCCAAGCATAGAGCGCAAGAGCACGATTGAGCATGCCCCGATCGAGGTCGTCTTGTTGCGCCCCAGTTTCGGAATATCGACTCAATCCACTTGCTGGCAGACCGAGGGCGTCCATGACTTCTGGCGCAGGTAAAAACATGGTGGCCTCGCTAGCTGGGCCTTCTAGCCAGGCGCCTTTGCCGGCTCGCAGACACTGAACTGCGAGCTTGCCGGAAACTGTGACGAATAGATCGTCGTCGCCAATTTCCGTCTTTATTTCAGCATTTTCTTCCTGCTCGGCCATGATTAGTGGCGACCAGTAGGTTCCTCGCGGACCGGCAAGAACAGCCGTAACTTTCGGCTCTTCTATTAGCTTGGCGAGGAACTCTTCGTCATGTGCTGGCAGGTTTTTATCTGTTTCGATTGCTGGCGCTGTAGTTTTCACACTTCTAAACTACCGCAGTCGCCACCATTCGCTCTAGCAAGGTAACCTAAAGTCATGAGTGAAACTGAAAACAATTATTCCCGTGTAGATGGCCGTACCCCTAATCAGCTCCGTCAGATTCGGATTACTCGTTCTTGGCAGCAGGCTGGTGAAGGCTCTGTTTTGGTCGAGTTTGGTAATACCCGTGTGCTTTGTGTTGCTTCGTTTACCGAGGGCGTACCTCGCTGGAAGAAGGACAGCGGCGAAGGCTGGGTAACTGGCGAATACGCCATGCTACCGCGGGCTACCTCAACTCGTAATCAGCGTGAATCGGTGAAGGGAAAGGTGGGTGGCCGCACCCAAGAAATTTCTCGCCTACTTGGTCGTTCTTTGCGTGCAGTAGTTGATATGGCAGCGTTGGGTGAAAACACAATTGTCTTGGACTGCGATGTTTTGCAAGCTGATGGCGGTACTCGTACTGCCGCAATTACCGGCGCTTATGTGGCCTTGGCGGAAGCGGTCGAGTACGCGAAGGCAAATGGTATTTTACCTGCCGGCAAGCGGGTACTAACTGATAGCGTTTCTGCAATTTCAGTTGGGATTATTGATGGTGTTCCTTGCCTCGATTTGCCTTACACCGAAGATGTTACTGCTGGCACTGACATGAATGTGGTGATGTGCGGTAACGGCCAGTTTGTTGAGGTGCAGGGCACTGCGGAACATGGCACGTTTAACCGTGATGAGCTGAATGCGCTTTTGGATTTGGCTACTGCTGGTAATGCTGATTTGGCCCGTTTGCAGCAGGCTTCTTTGGCGGCAGCTCCTGGCACTACTGTGGTGTGGGATAGCGCCAACGGCACAATTTCAGAAGCCTGAGTAAGACATTTAGATTTTGCCGCTTTAGGCGGTGAGCGGCCTTTAAAAACCGGTTTAAGGAGTGATTTGATGTCTGACTTATCGTTGGGTAATGCCAAGTTAGTATTGGCCACCCATAATGCTCATAAGGTTGGGGAACTGCGGACGATTTTAGCGCAGGCGATTCCTGGCTTTGAAGCGGATTGGTTGATTGGTGCAGCTGATTTACATTTGACTGAACCGATCGAGGATGGGGTTACTTTCGCTGCGAATTCTTTGTTGAAGGCGCGAGCAGTAGCTGAGCAGACTGGCTTGCCTGCGATTGCTGACGACTCTGGAATTTGTGTCGAGGTGCTTGGTGGTGCTCCCGGGATTTTCTCGGCCCGCTGGTGTGGACATCATGGTGACGATAACGCCAATCTGGACCTATTGTTGGCCCAGTTAGCCGATATTGCTCCTGAGCATCGTCAGGCTAGTTTCGTGGCTGCTGCCGCTTTGGTTTTGCCTTCCGGCGAGGAGTTCGTCGAGTTGGGTGAAGTGAAGGGCTCGCTCCTGTTTGAGCGTACTGGTGAGGGCGGTTTCGGCTACGACCCAATTTTTGCTCCCGAGGGCGATTACCGTTCGATGGCGCAGCTTCCCCCGGAAGAAAAGAATCAGATTTCGCATCGAGGTCGAGCCTTCCGAGCTTTGGCCCCAAAGATTGCTGAGCTCTTATAACTGGGCGTCTAAACTGTTCGAGGGCGAGGATTCCAAGTTGGATCCTCGCCCTCGGTTATGTCTGAGTGGCGGGCTTTGGCAAAGTCCCGCGGCTGGCGATTGCGACCTTTTGTTCGGGTCGTTTAGACGGTAAAGCGTAAACCTGTGTCGGCGATAATCAGTGGCCCGTGCCAGTTTTCACGTACTTCGTCCCAGACGGCTCCACGTGGGGTCCAGGGCTGGATGTGGGTGATAATCATGCCACCAACTTGCGCTTCTTTGGCTAGACGTCCAGTCGATACCCCAGTCATGTGGACGCCAGAGACGTCTCCTTCAATTTTGTCAGTTTCGGCTTTGAGGAAACCGGCCTCGGCTAGCAACAAATCGACGCCAGTCGCCATTTTGACGATTTCTTCGCAATAGTCAGTATCACCGGTGTAGGCGAAGGTGGAGGTGTCATTAGGCAGAGTGTCATCTAGCAGGATTCCGCCACCGTCTGAGGCCACAGGGTATTTTTCGTGACCGAGGATGGTAACTCCACGCGACTGCGAAGCGGGATGTGAAGCAGGTCCAGTAACTCTGAAGCCGTAGGATTCGATGGTGTGCCATCCTTGGAAGGCTTCAAGTTTGAATGGTCCGATTTCGAAGTGACGACGGTCGTCAGCGATTTCCCAGAAGTCGAATTCTTCTTGGTAACTAGCTTGGTGGTCTCCGTCGATTTCGCGGATGCGTTGTTCAATCCCCTTTGGGGCAATCATGGTGACGGGACGCCCAGGTCGGCCCGGCGCCCATTTTTGGTAGACCTGAAGTGAAATAAGATCAGCGCAATGGTCGGCATGCAAATGGGAGAAAATGACCGCATCTAGTTTTGAGGGGTCAATGTAGTTCCATAGTTGCCCGTAGGATCCGGGGCCGAGGTCGAAAACGATGTTCCACATGCGTTCTCCGCCGTTGCCATCTGGCCCCATTGCTTGCAGCAGGTAGCAAGAGGCGGCAGATTTGGGTCCTGACATGGAACCAGTGCATCCGACGATTGTTAACTTCATTATTTTGTCACTCCAGTATTGGATGATGGTGGCAAAATGTCCACCTGTTCTACCACTGGACCAAGGAATCGCGAGGCTAGTCGCGAGAAGGTTTCTCCCGTTCCGGTGGTGTAGAACTCGTGTTTGGGTTTGGGTAGCTGCGGGTCGCGGAAAGATTCGGTTTGGGCCAGCTGCCGGAAGATATCTTTGGCAGTTTCGTCCGAGGATGAGACGAGGGTGACTCCCCCGCCCATCACGTAAGAGATGACGGCCTGTAGATGCGGGTAGTGAGTACAGCCAAGGACGAGAGTGTCGACGCCTTCATTGCGGATCTCATCCAGGTAAGTGTGTGCTAGGTCGATGGCTTCTAGGCCACTGGTGACGCCCGATTCGACGAGGTCAACGAAACCAGGGGCAGCTTGCGAGTAGACTTTGACATTCCCGTTTTGGGCGAAAGTTTTTTCGTAAGCCCCCGAGCAAACAGTTGCGGGGGTGGCAATCACGCCTACTTTGTGGTTTTTGGTCACCGCGAGGGCGGCACGTACCGCGGGCTCAATGACGCCAATTACTGGGATATCGTAGCGTTCTTGGGCTTCGGCCAATACTGCCGAGGAGGCGGTGTTACAGGCGATTACCAGCATTTTGACGCCACGATTAGCTAGGTTGTCCATAATGGCCAAGCTATAACGCCGAACTTGTTCTAGGGTTTTAGTGCCGTAAGGAACGTGCGCAGTGTCGCCTACGTAGATGATTTGTTCATGCGGCAATTGGTCGAGGACGGCGCGTGCCACGGTTAGGCCGCCCACCCCCGAATCAAAGAAACCAATCGGCGAGTTATTCATCATTAAAAGATTAACTGCATTTTCTTTACTTTTCCGCACCAATAGAGGGTGAAAATGGACACGAAACGTAAAATTAGCAAAATATTGGTTGACGAACCATTCTTCTTGTCCGCAATAAAACCTTAATGCAGTGTAGTTCACGCGTTTTGACGTGGTTCTAGGTCTTTGGTTGGGTATGGTTAGAACATGAGTGCATCATGGTCTACATCATTATTAACTGACATGTACGAACTGACTATGGTGGAGGCGGCGCTGGCTCACGGCACTGCTCACCGTCGTTCAGTTTTCGAACTTTTTGGCCGTCGCTTGCCTGCGGCTCGTCGTTTTGGCGTGGTTGCCGGCACGGGTCGTTTGCTTGAAGCGCTGGAGCGTTTTGAGTTCACCAAGGACGACATTGATTATTTACACAATAATAAGGTTGTCAATGAACAAACTTTAGAGTTCCTTAAAGATTTCAAGTTCCAAGGTAATATTTGGGGCTATCGTGAGGGCGATGTTTATTTCGCCAATTCTCCCCTTTTAACTGTTGAGGGTACTTTTGCCGAGGCCTGTCTGCTTGAGACTATGTTGCTCTCGGTGTTGAATCACGACTGTGCAGTTGCTTCAGCCGCTTCCCGTATGACGATTGCGGCGCACGGCCGTCCTTGTTTGGATATGGGGGCTCGCCGTACGCATGAACGCGCGGGCGTTTCGGCTGCACGTGCGGCCTTTATTGGTGGTTTTGTGGGCACTTCGGATCTGGAAGCTGGGAAGCGTTATGGCTTGCCTACGATCGGCACTTCGGCCCACTCTTTTACTCTTTTGCATGAGACTGAAGAGGAAGCGTTTAAGGCTCAGGTGGATACTTTGGGCCCCGGCACCACCTTGTTGGTTGATACTTTCGACATTCCTAAGGGCGTTGAGACTGCGGTTCGGGTAGCCCGGGAGGCTGGTGGCGAGCTGGGCGCGGTCCGCATCGATTCTGGCGACTTGGTGGCTCAGGCTTTCAAGGTTCGTGGCCAGTTGGATGCTTTGGGCGCGAAGGACACTAAGATCACGGTTACTTCTGACCTTGATGAGTATGCGATTGCGGCTTTGGGTGCTGCCCCGGTGGATTCTTACGGGGTGGGCACCAAGTTGGTGACCGGTTCTGGTATTCCGACTGCCGCTTTGGTTTACAAGTTGGTGGAGCGCGAGGGCGTGGAAGGCTACATGGAAGGTGTGGCGAAGCGTTCTAAGTCGAAGTCGACGATTGCGGGTCGCAAGTGGGCGGCACGCGCTTTTGACGAGGACGGCTATGCTGTGGAAGAACGCCTCTATGTGGGTAATCGTGAGGACTTCAAGGATGCGATTGTGGCTGGCGACGAGGACGAATTGACCTTGCGCCCGTTGCAGATCAAGCTGGTTGAAGAGGGCAATATTGATCGTACTTGGTATGGCCCGCAGGCATTGTTGCGTGCTGCTGAGTACCACCAGAAGGTGCGTAACCAGTTGCCTTACGCGGCTTGGCGCTTGTCCGAGGGCGAACCGGCGGTTGAGACTCGCGTGGTGCCTTTGGCCTCGGCAGCTAAGCCGAACTAGTCTCGGTTTTCGTTTTAGTAAAGTTTTGGGGAGTCACCTTTGGGTGACTCCCCTTTTGCTGTTGTTTGGCTATTGGTAAGCGCTACCTGGACCGGTTTAGCGCTGGCCGACGTGCCATTTGCGTACGAGGTCGATGCGCGCCTGGATGACTTCGGTACTGGCTTGGGCCACTTCGGGTCCGCCGGTGGCGTGCCGTAGTTGCGAATGGATGAGCGCGTGGGCTTCACCGGTGCGCCGCGACCAGGAGGCGACGAGGTTTTGTAGCTCTTTGCGTTTGGCTGCGCGTAGCCGGTGGGCACTGAGGTTAGCGTTGGCTTCCCGGTTGGCTTTGGCGACGTCTGCGGCTTTGCGTTGTTGTTTCTCAACTTTCATTTGTTGCCGCTGGTGTTGGCGTAGCACGTCGGCTACTTGTTCTGGTTCGAGTAGCCCGGGAATTCCGAGGAAGTCTTGTTCTTGGAGGGAGCCGACTTCCCCGCCGAGCCCGAATTGGTTGCCGTCGAAGAGGACACCGTCGAATTCGGCCTCGGCCCCGAGCGCTTCGTATCCGGGGAGCAGGTCGGCGGAGGCGGTTTCAGCTTTTTGGGCGCGCGCCAATTCGAGGTCTTCTGGGTTGGAGCCACCGTCGGTGGTGGGCCGATCGAGGGCGTGGTCACGTTGGGCTTCTAGCTGCGCGGCGAGCTCGAGGAGCGGCTGGACGGATGGGAGGAAGACGGAGGCAGTTTCGCCGCGTTTGCGTGCACGCACGAAACGTCCGACAGCCTGGGCGAAGAAGAGCGGTGTGGAGGTAGAGGTGGCGTAGACGCCAACGGCTAGGCGGGGCACGTCAACACCTTCGGAGACCATGCGCACGGCCACGAGCCACCGTTGTTTGGAGTTTGAGAACTCGTCAATTTTGGCGGAGGCGGCGGCCTCGTCTGAGAGGACGACTGTGGGCGATACCCCGGTGATGTCTTTGAGCTGTTTGGCGTAGGCGCGGGCGGCGGTTTGGTTGGAGGCGATGACGAGTCCACCTGCGTCGGGGACGGATCTGCGCACCTGGGTGAGTCGCTGGTCGGCTGCCGCTAGCACTGCTGGCATCCATTGGCCTTTTGGATCGAGGGCGGTACGCCAGGCTTGTTTGGTCATGTCCTTGGTGAGTGGTTCGCCGAGGCGGGCTGCGACCTCGTCCCCTGCTGAGGTTCGCCAGTGCATGGACCCGGAGTAGGACAGGAAGATGACGGGGCGCACTACCCCATCACGGAGGGCTTCGGCGTAACCGTAGGTGTAGTCGGCTTGTGAGCGGCGAATGCCTTGCTCGTCTTTGGCGTAGCGCACGAATGGAATGGGCGCGGTGTCGGAACGGAAGGGGGTACCGGTGAGGGCTAGTCGGCGGGTGGCGGGCGCGAAGGCGATGCCAATGCCGTCACCCCAAGTGAGGGAGTCACCACCGTGGTGAATTTCGTCGAGGATGACGAGGGTGCGTTCTGCTTGGGTGCGCGCAAGGTGTACTTGCGGGTTGGCCCCTACTTGGGCGTAGGTGACGGCCACTCCGTCGAAGTGTTCGCCGGCTACGCGTTGGGCGTTGGTGAAGGCGGGGTCGAGCTGGATGCCAACCCTGGCGGCTGCTTCTGCCCACTGGTTTTTGAGGTGTTCGGTGGGGCAAACAACGGTAACTTTTTCTACTACTCCGTCGGCGAGTAGGCCGGCAGCGATTCGCAGGGCGAAGGTGGTTTTACCTGCGCCTGGGGTTGCTACTGCCAAAAAGTCTTGCGGTTCAGTTTCCAGGTACTGGTTGATGGCCGCGGCCTGCCAGGCTCGAAGTGATGACGCGGTGCCCCAGGCCGCGCGACGGGGGTAGGCTGGCGGAAGTGTGCTGGCTTGGTAGTTGCTGGGTGATTCGTCAAAGAGTGAGGGCTGTTCGGCCTCGGTCACTTTTCTGAACCGCCATTGCCTGATTCGCCGGAGCCACCGTTGAAGGGCCAGCCTTTTCCGAGTCCTTTTTGGCTTTCGAAGATGGCTTTGCAGGTTGGGCAGACTGGGTAGTCTTTAGGGTTTCTGGTAGGGATCCAGATTTTGCCACAGAGTGCCACTACCATACGTCCTGATTTGGCTTTTCCGGGGCGAATGTAGTGGGCGTAGCGTTCATTGTCACCGTCATCTTTTTTGGGTTCGGTTTCTGGTTTTTCCAGAACGCCGACACTACCAGCGGTGGTTGGTTCTTCTGCTGGGCTGGGTGATGAAGGTGAATCTAACGAAGTCATGGGTTTATTTTAGCGCACCTGCCAGCTTGGGAGAATTGTTTGTTGCCAGCTTGGCAGTTGGCGAAACTGATTTGACGACGCTGGTTTTGCTTGATTTTTGGCGCTTTGCTGGGTTTATTTGCGATTTACTTTGTGGGCGCTGGGTGCTTTGTGGTGTTTATCTAGGTAATAGGGTTCTGTCCCCGCCAACTTGGTGGAATTAGTTGGCGAGGACAGAAGTTTTGGGTCGGCTACTTGCTTAGCTTTGGGCTTGGATTTCGCGGTAGTAGTCGATTAGCTTGAGCTTGGAGGCGGCGGCTTCGTCAATGAAGATGGCTGCCTTGGGGTGCATTTGCATGATGGTGGCGGGCCAGAGGGCGCTGATGCCACCTTCAACTAGTTGGGCGACGGCCTCGGCCTTGTTTTCGCCGGTGGCGACGAGGCAGAGTTCGCGGGCATCCATGATGGTGCCTAGGCCCTGGGTGACGCAGTGGGTGGGAACCTTGGAGAGGTCACCGTCGAAGAAGCGGGCGTTGTCTTCGCGGGTCTGCTTGGTAAGGACACCAACGTGGGTGCGGGAGACGAGGGAGCCGCCTGGTTCGTTGAAGGCAATGTGGCCGTCGGAGCCGATGCCGAGGATCTGGAGGTCTACGCCACCGGTTTCCTTGATGAGGTTGTCGTATTCTTGGACAGCTTTTTCGAGGTCGTCAGCGTTACCGTTGGGACCGTGGACGTTTTCTGGGTCGACGTCTACCTGTGAGGCGATTTCGGTCATGATGACGTTGCGGTAGCGCTCTGGGTGGTTCTCGTCGATTCCCACGTATTCGTCAAGCATGAAGAAGTGTGCGTCTTTGAAGCTGAGTTTGCCGGCGTTGACTAGGTCGATTAGTGCCTTGTAGGTGGATAGTGGCGAAGAGCCGGTAGCAACACCCAGGTTGGACTTGGGGTTGGCTTCAAATACTTTTTGGATGCGGGCGGCGATGGCTTCCCCGATGGCTTTCTCATCGGGCAGAATGAAGACCTCCATGGTGTTCCTTTCAACAGTCTTTGCGCAACCTTGCGCACTTTCGCCTGTTATTCTACTCTCCCTAGCTTTTTAGTTCTACTTTCTTATGCGGTTTTTTGGTTGCGTTTTGGTAATTGTTTAGCGCCCCCGCTACCTGTTTTGGGTAGCGGGGGCGCTTTAGCTTAAGTGTCTAAACTTGTAGGTTTAGATTTCAGATCACTTAGCGACAGCCTTCTTCAAGGTGGAGCCAGCGGAGATCTTGACGCCGTAGCCAGCTGGAATGTGGATTTCTTCGCCGGTGCGTGGGTTGCGGCCGGTGCGTGCTGCACGTTCTACGCGTTCTACGGAGAGTAGACCGGTGACCTTAACGGCTTCGCCCTTGCCCAAGGAGTCGATGAGGACATCCTGGAAAGCGGCGAGAGCGGCGTCTGCCTGGACCTTGGTCAAGGAAGCGCGTTCGGCAATGGCTGCAACTAGTTCAGTGCGGTTCATGGACATATTTGTTATCACCCTTCATGTAGTTGGGACGCTGTTGCGTCCACGGTTAAGAACGCGGCGGATTTGGGTTACCGCTCATTCTGAAAGCTATTTTGCCGTGTTTGCGCCGAAATTACACGGCGAAACCCGATTTTGTCGGAAATTGCTCTAAAAATCGCCATTTTTATCAACACATGTCACAAAAATTGGGACTTTTTCGAGCAAAAATGTGATCTATTTGCGGTTCGGCTGCTAGGCATTTTGGCACTTTCTGACCGACCAAGAAGCCGAAACACATGATCATCTCTATACGTTTTCTGGATTCAGAGACTACTTTTTTGTGATTACTTTTTGAGCGCAGTTCTTCGATGCGTCGAATACCGCCTGATAGTCAGGGGAATTTGGTGGAATGTCGATACCAGAGGCAATCTTCTTCCTGCTTTCTTCAGAGATCTTGCCTTCAATATCATTGGCGAAACAAGACGCAATCTCTTTAACCTGCTCGTCATTAATACCGATTACGTCTTTCTGAGGAGTGTAGATCTTGAGGATGCCTTTCTCGACATCATCCTTGCTAGTACCAGCGGAACCGCCTGAACTATCTGAGCATCCAACGAGCCCAAGTGCCATTGGGGCGATAGCAGCAAGCACAAGTGCTTTGACGCCTAGGTTACGGTTACTAGTTTTTTCCTTGCGGGCAACGGACAACATAAACAATCACGCTCCTTTTTAGAGATGTTTACTCTTTCCACCCTAATGTAATCGGCAACACAAAACAACTTTTAGTTTGTTTTGACGCTTCAAATTTTTGGCGATTTTCCGCCGTTTTAGAAATCTCCCGAGGGCGGTAGTTCGCTATCTTCGGTCGACGGCTTAGGGCTTTCTTCCTCCCTCAGGAACGTTCGGTTATGCGCAATCAAACGAAAACGCTCTGGGTGAGCACCTTGAAGATTTTCGAGCCAATCTAGATAATCAAGGGGCAACGCAACTCCTATTCTGTTGACATCAATTAAGAGATCAACAACCGCGTCTTTTTCATCCTCGCCGATATACCGTTCTAAATTCGCGTTATCAAAATACGCCAAACTAGGAGCCGATACGAGTAGCAGATAGATAACTCATTGAAAAATCTTGAAAGACGCAGATATACTCAGATTTATGGCGCGCACATTCACTGGAGATGAGATTACGGACGAGCAATACGGCCCGGTCCTCGATATTTTATTGCCTGCCCTTGGCGAAGACCCAAACGATGTCATCGACCACCAGTGGTGTTACGGCACCGGACTAACCGACATGCCATTCTATGTTCGTGATGCTAACGAAATCGGCTGCCGAATCGCCGACAAATACTTGGACCAACTTATCGAAGAGGGCAAATTCTGGAACACCCAACAACGCCACCCATGGTTCCATGACGCAATTGCAGAAAACCGCGCACTCGGCCCCGACCCCTGGCCACTAGCAGCCAAAATAATAGAACGGTAACAACATGGCACGCACATATAATGGCTGCTACATTTTGGATGAAAACTATGGTTCTGTCCTTGATGTTCTCCTGCCCGCGATTGGCGAAGACCCAAATTGTGTTTACGATTCGCAATGGAACGGTGGCGATTTTTTCGAAATGGCCTTTTACCTATTCAAAGCCAATAAAGTTGGTTGCCGGATAGCTGACAAATACCTCGACATGATAGCGGACGACGGTGAATTCACTGAGGCAAATCTTTGGGCACCGGGATTCGATGAAGCAGTTGCGGAAAACCGTACACTCGGCCCAGACCCATGGCCACTAGCGGCCAAAATAATAGAACGGTAGCAATATGGCACGAACATTCACCGGGGACGAAATTACGGACGAGCAATACGGCCCAGTCCTCGACATTTTGATGCCCGCCCTTGGCGAAGACCCAAACGACGTTATCGACCACCAGTGGTGTTACGGCACCGGACTAACTGACATGCCATTCTACGTTCGCAAAGCAAACCGAATCAGTTGCCGAATCGCCGACAAATACTTGGACCAACTTATCGAAGAAGGTAAATTTTGGGACACCCAAACTGATCACCCATGGTTCCATGACGCAATTGCAGAAAACCGCGCACTCGGCCCCGACCCCTGGCCTTTAGCAGCTAAACTCATCGATAAGCCAAAAGAGGACATCTAATATAGAGATTTGAAACATTGAGGTTTCAAGCAAGGGAGTGATGATAAATGCAGCTTACTGACGATACTTTAGTGACCTACCAAGAAGCCGGGTTTAATGGTCAAAAGAGAACGGTGACTTGGGCTGAGATCGTGCGTGAAGAAATCCTTGAGTCTGAGGGCATGCTTGAGTTTTTTACTATTGATGCCCCTTTGATTACCAACCATTATTCTTGCGATCAGAGTTCGTGTGGTCACGATTGTCAGGCTGAGATCGCTCAAGAATGGCAAACGCTACCTGAGCGTTTTGCCCGCTATGTCGAACACCAGTGGAATAACTTTGGTAGCTCCAAAGGGTTAAACGATTTACTCGACGGACGGGTAGAAACAATAGAATCCAACTAGTTGGAGAGATAAACCTAAATCGCAATATAGACCGTTCGATTTCTTTTGTTACGGAGCCCTTCGCAACCGACAGGTCCAAATATCATTGAGTCTAGGTTTAGCCTCTAACTTTTTCGACACACTTGGTAGTTGCCTTGTAAATTACATCGTAATCTTTTTCGTTAGGCATGATGTCGTGTCCTTGCGCAATCCTCATTTTGGATTCTTCTGAAATCTTGCCGTCGACTTCCTCAGCCACGCAGTCACCGACCTTCTTAAAGTCAGCCTGGGGCACTGCCTTAGCATTCTCTTTAATATAGATTTTCACTATGCCTTGGGAAACCTCTTCTTTGCTGACTCCATCAGTAGAGGAGGAAGCAGCAGATCCGCCACACCCAGCAAGTCCCACACAAAGTACACCAACGGCGACCAAAGAGGCCAACTTGGTCCGTTTTTGGCGCTTAAAGTTAATCATTACTTCATTCATAGCATCGACCGTCATCATTACTCCTTTGTTAGTTTTGCTGGAGCCTCCAAGATATCATGAGTCGAAAGTCCCACCTAGAAGTCCCGGACACTTTATGGGATACTAAAAATGATGTGACCGTCACAACAAATGAGGTGGCCATGGAAATTTTCAAGGTTCTTTTACCCATCATCGTTTCGGCCATTATTGCCGTCGCAGTAGTGTTTATCGTCAATAAGTATGCGAAGAATAAAAAACCCGAAGATACCTATATGATCGAAGGTTTGATTGTAGGGATGATGTTCGGAGCCTCGCTTGGGCTAACTTTTGAACAGTTTTCATTTGGCACCGGTGTTGGAGTAGTGCTAGGTATGACTATCGGGTTGTTTATCGACAAAAAGAAAAAGTAACACTTCTGCCAAAACGATACAGCGATCGGACCATTCCTTGAACTTGAAGATGTTAAATCAAAATCGAGTGCGAAAGTTTTCGACCCATCATCGACAAAATTACTGTCGATAAAATTAGCAGCCATTCGACACACTAGTAACCAAAAGCGCCATTTCAATGCCTCACCGGGATTAGAACTTAACGAGGCGACAGCTAGTGATGGGAAGTCAGTAAATCTTACGACCAGACACCGCGTCTCACCTAAGCTCAGCAGCTACGTAGAGAGCTAAACAGTAAAAAAATTCTAGCTTGCACGCACCCCAAAGCAGCAAAAACCCCGCTATTTCAACGAAACAGCGGGGCTATGGGTGGAGATGGCGGGAATCGAACCCGCGTCCGGCGGCTGGCCCTGAAGTCTTCTCCGGGTGCAGTTCATTCTGGATTTTCTCGGCCCCCAAACTCGCATGAACGACGTTATTGGACAGGCCCAGTTGCTATAAATCTCGCCGCTGATGAAGCAACCACACCAGCAGCCAGTGGCTTTCTAAACGACGCCAGCACCTAGACCGAAAGCAAAGTCTAGGGTGACGGACTTTTTAGCGCTCGATGGCTCAGGCGGCCAGAGCGAAGTCGGTGCGATTCTGTTTGGCACCTATTGGTTTACACAGATCGTTAGCGAGATGACTGTGCATCCTCGACCCGCTTCCCTTCAATCGACAACCGTCGTCGAAACCGATCATCCCCTATTGAGTTATAAAAATAACCTTCCTACCTTTTCAACAGCTAAAAAGGCAGGACAATCATGGTAGCACCAACCAATCAAAAAACCAAGAGGTTGGTAACAGCCACGAAAGACTAACTAGCCACGACGAGCATAGGCGCGCATTGCCCGCTGGGCCTCACGCTGGTCCTGCTTCTCTCGCAAGGCCTGACGCTTGTCCCATTCCTGCTTACCGCGAGCCAAAGCGATTTCCACCTTGACGCGACCGCCCAAGAAATAAAGTTCAGTAGGCACAATCGTGTAACCCTTCGCCTGGGTCTTCATTGCCAAGGACACGATTTCACTCTTATGCATTAAAAGTTTACGTTTACGAGTAGGAGCATGGTTGGTCCAAGTTCCCTGAGCATACTCAGGAATATTTGCCCTCACGAGCCAAATCTCACCATGCTCGACCTCGACCCACGCTTCAGAAAGAGAGGCACGTCCTGCCCGCAAAGCTTTCACCTCAGTGCCGGTCAAAACGATTCCAGCCTCATACTTCTGCTCTAGATGGTAGTCGTGTGCCGCCTTCTTATTGCGTGCAATCGTCTTATGAGCATCAGCTGCCTGCTTCGCCTTCTCCGCTGCAGTCAGCTTCGGTTTCTTCCAATCTTTAGGCATGATTCCCTCCTTTCATCGTGCGCACTAGAGTACCACAACCAAGTGGTCAAAGATTTTACGCCAGTTTTCTTTGCCGAGGACGACCTCGGCCAGCAAAACCTTAGCCGCCAATGTACGGCATCGGGTTAACACAAATGCCGTCACGCCAAATCTCAAAGTGAACGTGAGGACCAGTAACCGCACCAGTTGAACCAGTCAAACCAATGACCTGGCCACGGCGCACCCGCTGACCCAACTGAACGAAACGGGCCGAGAGGTGACACTGACGAGACAACCAACGGTGTCCACCAAAAATACCCAAATCCAAGGTGACCATATTGCCACAACCCGAATCGTAATAAGACTCAACAACCGTGCCATCGTGAACGGCGTACTGCTGCTCCCCCACTGGGGAACGAAGATCGACACCTTCGTGAAGCTTACGGCGACCCGTAATCGGGTGGACACGGTAACCCCAAGGTGACAGCACCGTAATGCGTCCCTGAATCGGGCGACCCCAAATTGCGTCACCGGTAGAAGGACCAATATCGCCCTCGTAAGCACGGTTCTGTGCTAACGCCAATGCGCGGTCGCGTTCCTGACGCAAACGAGCTGCCTCATCGAAAGAAGCGATCCGAGCCTCGGCCTCAAGACGACGGGCCTCCTGCGCGGCTTCCTCCCGAGCGAATTCATCCTTCTTCTGGTTGATTTCCGCTTCCAGGATTCGGTTCTGTTCCTGCAACTGCTTCAAGGAAGAAAGCTTGCGATCTTTCTCGTCACGCAAAGCAGCTGACTTCGTGACCATTTCTTGGGCTTCCTTCTGGAGGGTACCAATCGAATTGGTCAAAGCCTTCTGGCGCTCAGAACGGTTACGGTTGGTGGCTAGCCCATTTTCGACCTCGGTAATCGCCTGCATCTGGACCATCGTGGCCATGTTCGCGGCGGCGGTCAAGTCAGCAATATCTGCCGTCTTCTCGCCGGCGAAAACCAAGCCCAGAGGAGATGAGGAAAACTCACCACGGTAAGTACGCCGAGCCAGATCACCCAAGGCCTCCTGCGTCTCATTCAATTCCTGGGTGGACTGAGCAATCTGCTCGTCCAGCTTTGCCAACTGGTTCTTGGCCGCATCCAAACGCTGCGTAATTTCCGCCTCGCGACGCTGGTGGTTAGCCAGTTCAGTCTCAGCCTGATCAAGCTCAGCAGTAGCACCCGGAATCTGGGTTTCGACCTTCTTCATTTCCACGTAGAGGGCACCCAGCTTCTGGTTCATGCCTTCCATCTGTGCGTGAGCCTGCTCGATCTTCAAAGAAGCATCGGCGATTTCTTCCTCCGCCTGCTTGCGCTCCTCCGATTCCTTATCGGCGGGCACCGGGGCGGCCATAGCCTGCGGGAAAAATGACTCTCCTTGGGTATTTGCCACCAGAGTCACCGAGGGCAGCATAAGTAACGCTACCGCTGCAACTCCTAGGCGGTAACGCCAATTCGAACCATTTTTCAAAGCCATACTTCTAGTCTAAACCTTCGTGTACTTTGCTAGGGAGATAGCCGCCGCGATTGCGACGAAAATCAACGAAACACCTAGCAGGATTGGGGCAATCAAAGCCACGTCACGATATCCCACAAAACTGGTCCAGGGGAAGGATGGAGCCATCCAGCCCTGCACCACTGTCTTCACGCCAAGGAACATGGCGCCGATTGCCAAGACCGCACCAAACATGGCGGCAATCGCAGACTGCAAAATGAACGGTGCCTGAATGAACAAGTTGGACGCACCAACCAGACGCATAATCGCGGTTTCGCGCTCACGCGACATTGCGAACAAACGAATCGTGGTGGTAATCAAAAGCACCGCCGCAACCGTCATAACCAAAGCCAAACCCCAGGCCATGTAGGCGGCACGATTCAAAGCGTTAAGTACCGGCTGAACCACCTGGTGCTGGTCATATACGCGAGAAACCCCAGGCTTAGCCTGGAACTCTTCGTTAATAATGCGGAACTGGCTAGGATCCACCAGCTTTACGCGGAAAGACTCCGGCAACATCTCCGGCTTGGTAGCCGCCGCCAAGTAGTTATCCTTGTAGATTCGCTGGAAATTCTCGTAAGCCTTTTCCCGCGTCTCAAACTGGAACTCCTTGACATAAGGCTTCATTTCTGGGGACTGCAAAGCAGTTGAAACCGCTTCGACTTGCTCCGGACTGGCCCCATTTCCGGCACACTGGCCGCCCTTTTCACCGGGGGCACACATGTAAATGGTGACCTCGATGCGGTTAAACCACTGGTCCTCAAGTTGAGCCACCTGCAAACGCAAAAGCGCGCCCGAACCAACGAAAAGAATCGAAACGAAAGTTACCAAGGCGATCGCCAAAGCCATGCCCTTGTCGCGGGCCAAACCTTTGGCCGCCTGGGTCAGAATTAGTCTTGCGCGCACTTACTCACTCCTCATTCCGAAGATGCCACGTTCTTGGTCACGAACCACGCGACCCTCATCAAGTTCGATGACGCGACGGCGGAACTGGTCCACAATCTGGCTATCGTGGGTGGCCATCACGACGGTGGTTCCATTCTGATTAATACGGGTTAAAAGACGCATAATGCCCACCGAAGTTTGCGGGTCGAGGTTACCGGTTGGTTCGTCCGCCAACAAAAGCTTAGGGCGGTTCACCATCGCCCGAGCGATCGCCACGCGCTGCATTTCGCCACCCGAGAGTTCGTGCGGCATACGCTTTTCTTTGCCACCCAAACCCACGGTTTCCAAAACCTCAGGCACCTCAAGGGCAATCGTGTGCCGAGGACGGCCAATCACCTGAGGAGCAATCGCCACATTGTCAAACACATTCTTGTTAGCAAGCAGTTTGAAGTCCTGGAAAACAGTACCAATTTGGCGTCGCAACCCCGGCACCTTCCAGCGCGACAGCTTGGTAATGTCCTGACCGAGGACGTGAATCTGCCCAGAAGAGGCCCGCTCTTCACGCAAAACCAAAGACATTAGAGTCGATTTACCGGAGCCGGAAGCCCCCACCAAGAAGACAAACTCCCCCGGACCAATGTTCAAAGAACAGTGATCCAACGCGGGAGCAGCCCCGCGCTGGTAAATCTTGGTGACATTATCAAAAGTAATCATGGGCTCCCATCCATTACTGTTCGCAGCGCACAAGCTGTCTATCTTCAGCTGGTGTCAGTTTGAGTGTCAGCTTACGGTCAAAATTTGGAAAAAGTGCAAAAAACACGCGCCGGCAACGAACCCCGGTGCCGGCGAAATTAGTTGGCATAGTTGCCGCCCTTCACCCCATAGTATTCCTCCAGGGTGAGGCCTGAACGGTAAATTTTGGTAGCTTCCGCCCCAACATAACGCAAGTGCCAAGGCTCGGCTCGGTAACCAGTGATTGCTTCTTTACCGGTTTGGTAGCGAACAATAAAACCAAACTCGTGAGCATGGTGCGCCACCCAGTAGGCGGTGCGCTTACCATCGACCACGCCAAGCAACTCTCCCGAATTGCTCTTTAAATCAAAAGCCTGGCCAGTTTGATGTTCACTGTGTCCGGGTCGAGCAGAGAACGTATCTGCCCGGTCCTTGCCATACTTTTCTACATACAGGTTATAAAGCCCAGCTTGATGCTGGTAATCGCGGTAACCTGAATAATCGTCAGAAATATCCAATCCAGCCTTGCGCGCAGCGGCAATTAATTCGCGTACCGCTTTAGCTGCCTTAGGATCCTCCCCCGGAGCGTAATCAGCTGGTAAGGCCCGAACCTTATTGACGATCTTAAAATCTTTTGGAATCGGATGCGGTTTGCGTGACTTCTCCCAAGCCTGCAAAACCTGTTCATCTACCTCAGTAATAAACGGGCGCAAAGTCGGAAAACCAGTTGTCCCTAAACCCTTCTCGATCAAAGGCAAAGTGGGTACTTGCAACCAGTTTTCTTCTGGAGTTCTCTGCGGAGTTACCGCAGGCTTATCCGTTGCCTTCGGTTCTGAGATGCTCACCTGTTCCGGCTGGCCGAGGGCGTCCTCGAGCGCAAAAGCGGAAGCCAAAAATGGCAGACACATGCCGATCGCGACTAGTACAGCCACAATAATCATCGTCTTCCGACGCACCTAAAACACCCCCTTGGTAACGAATATGTAACAACTGATTAAGTTAGCACATTGCCCAGCGTCCGGCTAGAGCAATGTGGGTGATTACTCCTCGTTTTCGCCGTTTACGCGCCAGCGAATGCCCTCATCGATGAACTGGTCAATGGCACCATCGAAGACTGCTGAAGTATTGCCATCTTCATGGCCAGTACGAAGATCCTTAACCATCTGGTAAGGCTGCAGCACGTAGGAGCGCATCTGATCGCCCCAAGCGGCCTTAATATCGCCAGCCATTTCCTTCTTCTTCGCTTGCTCTTCTTCATGGCGAAGCTGCAAAAGACGTGACTGCAAAACTCGCAAAGCAGCAGCGCGGTTTT
This sequence comes from Boudabousia tangfeifanii, assembly GCF_001856685.1. GTDB lineage: Bacteria > Actinomycetota > Actinomycetes > Actinomycetales > Actinomycetaceae > Boudabousia > Boudabousia tangfeifanii. The sequence goes on along the minus strand of NZ_CP017812.1, from coordinate 675,804 downwards.
GAATCTGCGACTTTTCGTTCTGCATCGAAACCACAATGCCGGTTGGAATGTGAGTCATACGCACAGCCGAGTCGGTGGTGTTAACTGACTGCCCACCAGGACCGGAGGAACGGAAAACGTCAACCTTAAGTTCGGATTCAGGAATGTCAATCTCATCGTTGGTTTCAATCAACGGAATAACTTCGACTGCTGCGAAAGAAGTCTGGCGACGGCCTTGGTTATCAAAAGGAGAAATACGGACCAGACGGTGCGTGCCGGCCTCGACCGACAAAGTACCGTAAGCGTAAGGGGCCTTAACCTCGAAAGTTGCGGACTTAATGCCAGCTTCTTCCGCATAAGAAGTATCCATAACCTGGGTTGGGTAGCCGTGGCGTTCAGCCCAACGCAAGTACATGCGGAGCAGCATTTCGGCAAAGTCGGCTGCGTCAACGCCGCCAGCACCAGAACGGATGGTCACTACCGCTTCACGCTCGTCGTATTCGCCTGCCAAAAGAGTGCGGATTTCGAGGTCGGCAAGGTCGCGCTTGATCTTTTCCAGATCTTCGCCTGCTTCCTCTTCCATCATTTCGGCATCTTCCGGAGACTCGTCAGCAGAAAGCTCCAACAAAGCTTCGAGGTCGTCGATCCGAGCACCCATCTCCTTGACCCGAGCCAACTCGGCCTGGGCATGAGAGAGCGCAGAGGTAACTTTTTGTGCTTTCGCTTGGTCATCCCACAAGTCAGGGGCAGATGCCTGCTGTGAAAGTTCAGCGATCTTTGCTTCTAGGGCTGCTGGGTCGGTTACGGCTTGAACATTTGCCAAGGTCGCCCGCAGCGCGGAAATTTCTTCAGTAAAATCAATGGCCACGTACGACATTCTAACACTGACGCCCCAGCTAGGGACTGCTCCCAGTTGCGAGATTACTCGCGATTAGCGTCTTCTGGCCACCGAGTCCGCTCTGATGGGAATCAAAACAGGCAATAGTTTCGACATGAAGGGTACGGGTGCCAGCCAGCTTAAAGAAACAAACACTTTATTACCTTCGACGCGCACTTCTTCTAACTTAATTGGATCCCCTATGGGCGCCTGCTTACTTTGGTGCAGAGTCAAGAATCTTTCGCAAGCTACCTGTGCTTCCTCACTAGTTAAAACACCCCGCTGCCGGTAGTAGCTATCATTGGCAAAACTCGAAACCGCCGCATAAGCTGCTTGGTCTCCCACTCCTTGCAGATAAATCTTATGTAGTTGCACGCTACTGATAGCTGAAAAAGTCAAAACTGCTCCGGCGACAATCACCAGCAAAACTGCAAACAATAACGAGATTCTCCCGTCCTCGTTCGCTATAAATTTCTGAGCATGCAAAACTCTTTGAAACTTACTCACTGCTAGGTCTTCTTTCTGCCAAAACTAACCCGCTACTTTGTGCCTCCACTTTGATCGCAAGGTGTTCTTTAAGACCAAGCCAATCGGGAACCACTGGAAGTGGAATACTCCAGTTCACTTTCACCGCGATAAAGTCGCCAAGCTGACACCTACCGCAGTTGTAGTTAACTACCGGAGGAGTCGAAAGCTGAAAATCTTTTTGCACTAGTGTCGCTTGAGCCTGTAGTAAGGCCGGATCCTGCACTCCTTGAGAGACTTGATGCAAGGTCGTTTGCGCCAAGCTCTGGGCAGCAAAAGTACCAGCTTGAAGATTCGCCAAAGAAAGTATCAAAGCTAAAATTGGTAGACCGAGGGCGGCAAAGATACCAATAAACTCGATGGTGGCTTCCCCCGACTCATCCAAATGTTTCGATTCCGATAAAGCCTTGCGGAGCCAAAATCTAAACCTTGAGTTACGCATAGCTACCAACTGCTATTCCACTTGCAGGTAATGACTTTTCACCTTGATTTGATGCCCTATTCCCCACGGACCAATCAATGGTACTGGCAGCTCAACCATTACCTCAATTAGCCTCATGCGACCAGCTCCTTGCGGCCTTATTTTTACCTCCACGACGGGTGGTATCCCATGGGGCAAAGCTTGCGCCACAATTTTCTCGGCGACTTTTTGTCCTTCAACCTTGGTAGCTCCCACCAAGGAGACTCGTCTGGCGGCAGTTTGTGCCGCAACTAGTGCGGTATTACGGGTGTGCAAGCCGTAGCCAAGTTGTAGGAGGGCAAGCACCACTAGAACTACTAAGGCCTGTACCAGCACATGGCTGATTACCGCCGAGCCTGATTCGCTCGAAGGTCCAATCGATGATGGTCGAGTTTGTCTTTTGATCAGATGTTCTCGATTAGCGCCAAGGAACTGTTCTGGGCTAAGCATTACGCAAAAAATCGGCTACGGCTGGGTCACATTATTAATGGCATCAGAGAACAGGCGCGGCAAAGCTTCGCCCGCGACCAGCCATAAGGCGGTGACCAAACCTGCGGTCATTAGGGTAACTAGGACCCAGCCGGGTACATCTCCGCTTTCGTCTTGCTGCAAGTCAACGAGACGAGCATGAAGTTTCAGTTGTTGAGCCAACATCCAGTTTTTCATTTTCTTTCCTTTCATTCGAAGTGGATTCTGGGGTTAGAATCCGATTTTTAAAGCGATTAGCCCTGGGTACAGAGCAAAAAGTACTGTGATAGGCAAGATGAGAAATACCACCGGCACGAGCATGGCGATTTCTCGTCTTCCTCCGGCCTCGATCAGTTCTCGCCTTGCTTGTTCGCGTGAGTCCATGGCTTGGGAACGTAAGACCTGCGCCAAGGGGGTACCGCGATCGAGGGCGATCACCAGCGAATCGCAAAGACGCAATAAGGCAGGGGCACTATTACGTGATCCGAGATTGCGTAGTTCCGCTTCGATCCGCCCGCCGGCCAAAATCCGGTTAACTGTAAGTTTCAGTTCTTGCCCTAGTGGGCCCACAGTCATTTCACAGACTCGTCCCATCGCTGAGACGATTCCTTCGCCGGCGGCAACAGTTAAGGCAATCAGCTCTGCCGCGTCTGGCACTGAGAGATTGATTTGTGCTTGTCGTTTTTTAGCTCTGGCACTAAGCAACTGATCAGGCATAATGACTCCGAAGAAAGTTCCGAACAGCATAATCAAAATAGTTATGGGGATTGAAACTGAGCGGACAACCAGAAGTAGAAAAATCAACAAGGAACTAAGCGCTAAGCCAGCAATCGCACTGCCCACCTGTAAGTAGCGGAAGGAACGCAATTGCCAATGCCAACCAGCCTGAGAAAGACGACTTTTGACCGAATGATTCGTGGAGCCAAGTTTATGCAAAAGCAAATCCAGAAAATGCCAGATAGGAGCCAATAGTTTTTGCCTAAACGACGGTGCGACTAGACGAGGATTCTCAACCAACTGGTCCGATAGGTATGGTATCAATCGAGTATTTAGACTCGGCTGGTTTCGCCTTGCAGCACTCCAGATGACCAGTATTCCACTACTGAGACAAGCTCCTAACAGCACTCCTAAGATCATGGTTTGATTCATTTGCCGACCTCACTGATATCGCCCGCACGACGCATCAACCAATAAGCCACTAAGGAAACCACTAATCCGAAGATTAGTACCATTGCTCCCTGCCCGGATCGATAGACTTGTCCGGCTCCGGTTCGCGTAGTGATCATTACCAATACAATCCATGGGGCCACTACTGCTAATCGGGCGGCATTGGTAGTCCAAGACTGCCTAGCCTCTATCTCCCCGCGAGTACGCAAATCTGCTCGCATCATTTCACCTAGATCGCGAAGTAGGCTGCCGAGGTCGGCCCCACCTACTTCCCTGGAAAGACGTAAGACTTCAAAAAGTCGATTGGCATCACGATTTGCCAGACGCGTCGCTAATACGTCAAGTGCATGGTTAAAACTGCCATTAACCCGATAATCACTGGTGAAGGTCGCAAAATCAGGTCTTAGTTCTTCAGGACCAGTGATGGCGAGTTGACTAAGAATCTCGGCTAGCGGCAGGCCAGCTCTAACCCCAGCAATCATGTCATCCACTACATCTGGCCAAAGTTGGGCTACTCTTCTCTCTCTAGCGCGGGCCCAAGCGCGCAAAATCAAAATCGGGGTAATTCCGATTCCGCCAGCAACAATGAGCGCAATTAACCAAGTCTGAGTTAAGGCAAGTACTAAAAGTCCCCAAAATGCTGCCAAGACCAGCATCGCTAGCCAAACCAGAGCCGGTGAAGTTTTAGGTAAACCCGCCCTCAGTAGTAACTGGCTAAGCCTTGACGGTTTTGCCTTTAAAACTATCTTCCCAGGGGTCTCCCATGACCACCAGATCAGCAAAAGCCCGATAGCGAAGATGGTACCGATTGCTTCGCCCATTTAGCTCGCCACCTTGGCCAAAAGTTCTCTAATTTCGATTCCAGCAGCTTCGAAACGTTCCTCGTGTGGAATCTGTGCCGGATGCGCTTGAGGCTGGATTCCATCGCTGGTAAATAGGGTGGAAGTAACGATCACCCCATTTTCAACTTGACCAGTAACCGCTAGCACTTCTGAAACATAACGGGCACCTGTTCTGTCGCGTTTCATTTGCACTACGAGATCGATCGTGCTGGCAACTGTGGGCATAACAAACTGGTTAGTCACGTTTTCCCCAGCTAAAAGCGGCAAAACGCAAAGCTTATGTAGCGCTTCCCTCGCGGAGTTCGCGTGAATCGTGCACATCCCTGGAATGCCACAGTTTAAAGCAATCAACATATCGAGACTTTCAGCCCCGCGAACCTCTCCAATCAGAAGTCTTTCCGGTCGCATACGTAAGGATTCCCGCACCAAGTCCCGGAGATGAATTGCACCGCCGCCTTCCAAGTTTGCATTGCGAGTTTGCAAAGCAACTACATCACGATGCGCGAGCCCCAACTCAAATACTTCCTCACAAGTAATCACCCGTTCAGTTGCTGGGATTTGACCAGCGAGTGCTCTGACTGTGGTAGTTTTTCCCGCCTGGGTGGCACCTGAAACTAGTATCGAAAGCCCTTGTTCTACGCACACCTTTAGCAGCTCGGCCAAACCCGCCGGCATGGTTTTAAGTTCGACTAACCGGGACAAACGATGTGCTTTAACCACATGCTTACGGATATTAAAGGACCAATGCGCGCTGGTAATAGGCGGGATAACTACATGTAGTCGCTCTCCGCCAGGCATCGTGGCATCAACAAAGGGCGAGGCTAAATCAAGACGACGGCCCGAAGAAAGCAGCATGCGTTCAACCAGATCTTTGACTTCGCTTGCTTCCATGATTACTGGAGTAAGTTGAGTATTACCCCGTTTAGAAATGAAGATCTTATCTGGGGCATTTCCCCAGATTTCTTCAATCTCGGGGTCCTCTAGATAAGGTTGCAGAGGACCAAAACCCCCGATTTTCGCAGAGAGTTGGGCACAGATTGTCTGCGGGTCGAAAAGATCCGATTCATTCTCTTCTAGTATCTTCACTTCTAGGTCGGAAACTACTTCAGAAATTATTTGACGCAGGGCAAGCGAATCCGTCATAGGGTTAATGCCGGCATCTTGTACTCGCCGACGAGCTTGCCGCTCCAACAATAATGTATCCATAGTCACCACCCTGTATTGTGTGCAACAGTTGCATATTAGTGTACTTTCGCAAAGTTTTCTGGTTAATACACTCGCATTGTGGATAACTTTTTTGGTGGAGAGAAAAAATCACCATTCTTTTCGTCGCCTCCGCGGAAAATTGACGAATCTGGAGACAACTGCCGTAGGCTAACCTATTTTTCTTCTTTGGTGGGATAACGTGGAGGGGTGAAAGAAGCTGTTTCTCCCATTCATCTTGCCTCCTTAGCGGTGGCAGTCATGCCTGATCTGAAGGTGGCGGCTACTTCGGGTCCGCATTACCTGAGTGAAGATTTCCAAACCGGTGCCGTCATCGATACCGAGGGAAATACATGGATTGTCACCATTCCGCGCTCACCGATGGCTGGCGCTACGATGGAGGCTCAGAATGCCGTCCTCGATTTGTTGGGGCAGAAACATGATGAAGGCAAAATCGGTTTCGACGTGCCTCGCCCGGTCGCCCTCGGTCAAAGTGATGGGCAGAGTGTACTGGTGACCTACCCTTGCGTAGGAACCCCACTTAAGCTTTCCGAATGTCGGCCCCGAACCTTGGCCGGCGCGATTGGTCGAGCAATTGCGCAGCTTCATGAACTCGACCCACTCCCCTTCTACCACGCTGGTCTTCCGGCCTACTCTCCCCAAGAGCAGCGAGACCGCCACCACCAAACCATTGCCGCGGCAGACCGCACCGGACTGCTTCCAGCACGGGTGAAACGCCACTGGGAAAATATCCTAGCTAATGATGACCTCTGGGACTATCTGCCAACATTGGCGCACCAAAATCTGGAGGCCGAGCACTTCCACACTTCCGGCAAAGTAGTGATGGCCATGGGTGGTTTCACCCAGTCGGTCATTTCGGATCCAGCCGCTGATCTCGTATGGGCTCTAGTGGGTACCAGTGACGACTTTTTCGCGAAAGTGTTGGCGGCCTATGCTCGAGGGCGAGGCGGTCTGGATGAAGACACCCTGCAAGCACGTGCCCAGTTCTTGTCCGAGCTGGCGATTGCCACATACTTGTACCAGGCAGTTGAAAAATCTGACGAGGCCGCCATCGCTGAAGCTACCGAAATCCTCGCCGAAATTGATGCTGACTTGGCTAGCTTGGAGCCCGAAGAAGTACTAGCCTACGACGCACAGCTTGATTCTGAAGACGACCTGACTCTAGGCAGCGGTGAACTTGTAAATGACGAGGGCGTGTCCTTCACTTTGCCGCCAGTTACCGGTATCGGTGGAGACAATACTGGGACAATTTCCCTCACAAACGATACTAGGATGGCTTCCTTCGCGGACGATCCAACGGCGACTTCCTTTGACGAGGATTCTACTGTGACTTCGTTCCCCCACAGCGATCCCCAGTTTTCGCCAACTAGTACCGAGCTAGGTGAAGAAGCACCTTCCAAGGAGTTGGATCCGGCTGAACTAGAAACGATCCAGCTGCCTCAAGCACCAGATTTTAACCGTCCCGCTTGAGTCAAAGCGCTAGCTGGTGGCAGCTAACGCTCGCTTCCTTTTACTTGCGTTAAGGTCGGCAAAACCGGCGTAAAGTCAGGGCGAAGCGAATTATTCGCCAAGCGCTTTAGCGAGCAGCGCCGCCGGATCATCCCCAAGAACGCCCTCGGCCAATAGTTCATCCAAGGTAAGGGTGGCACCATTCGAGCCAAAGAACACTAATTGGGCTTGCACCTCGTCCTGAGGCAAGTGATGAGTTTGGGCGTACGCCTGCCGGTAGAGCCAAAGCTGCATGGCATAGGTTTCGCGACGTTTCGGATCGCGCGGCAAAGAACCAGACTTCCAGTCCACCAAAAGCACTTTGGCCTCTCCCGCCTTAGGTTCGGTGCCTAAGGGTGTGGCTCCGAAAACAGCATCGACTCGGCAAGGCACCGCCAGCCCATGCAGATGAGCGACATACTCGGCTTCCACCTCTAGGATGGGCAACTGGTCAACCCATTCCAGGTGGTCAAACACGTCCTGCCACTTTGCCACTCGCTTAGCCTGGGCTTCATTTAGCTCGCCGAGGGCGGTTTCGGTTTCGAACTCAAAAATCTGGGCAGCACGCCGTAGCTTGGTTTCAATCCAAGCATGCAACCAAGTCCCCAAGAACGTTTCTTCCCGTACCTCAGCAGGGATCGGCCGGCGCTGATTACGCCAGAAAGCCTCCGGATCTTGCCACATGGCAGGTAAGGACGTAGCATTCATCCGTTCGACTTCCATCGTGATCCTAGCGTTCTTTTCAGCCGCCTCGGCTAGCAGCAGGTCGATATCTGCTTGGGAGCGGGCGAACTCACGCGCCTCGTCCTCGGTCAGCTTAGCCTGTACCTGGTCAGAAACCTGCTGTGCTAGCGAAACCGGCCAAGTGAACGGATCGACCGGCAAATCAAGGGATTCGCTAGTGGCCATCACCAAGCTATTAGCGCTAGCGGCAAAACTCTGAAGACCCTGCTCCCAGGTCGAGAACTTTGCAGGCCAAGCAAATTCAGTATTCGCTTTCGCGATTGCGGCCAGTTCCTCTTCGGTAGGTTGTGGCCTAAAGCAGATATTTCCCTGCAGTACCAGTTCACGTACCCTCGGGCTTTGGTAATCGCCCTTGCGAGGGAGTTCGCGCCAGTGGCTGAAGGTTTGCGGACCGCAAGCCGCTGCCTCCACCAAGAAACGCGAAGGGTAACGCAAACTTTCGTCACGCAAATGCGGATAACTCAGCAGCAAATGGGTACGAGCGCGGGTCAAGGCCACATAGGCAAGACGACGCTCTGCGGCAATGGTTTCTGCCGCCAACAACTGCTTGTACATCCCAAGGTATTTTTTCTCTTCCGTTCCTTTCTCCACTTCCGGCAGCCAGAAAGTTGGCAGGAACTGCATGTCGCCGCGTAACGGATCCGGCCATTCTTCGATCGAGGTAAGCCAGCCCGAGGTCGCATAGTTGTCGCGGGTCGCGTCAAGTGCTCCGCTTTTGCCCCCACCACGGATGGATGGGAAAGCTCCCTCAATCATGCCGGGAATCGCGACATAGTCCCATTCCAGTCCCTTAGCAGCATGCACGGTCAAGAGGTTAACCGCGTTCGGATTGGGTTCCATAGCTGGGCCTTCTAAGCCACGTTCCTCTTCCTCAGCAACTTTCAGCCAGGCTAAGAAAGTTCGCAAATCCGCATTTTGATTCTGGGCTTCAAAGTCCTGCACGACTGTCATAAAGGTAGCTAAGGATTCAAGGGAAACCAGGTCCGCGGGGACCGTTTGAGCTTCCACGTTTAGCTGCAGAGCCTCAATGGCTGCGCTTACGCGCTTGCTTAGTGTCCAACCAGCAGTTTGACGTATCTGCCTGAGCTGGTGTGAAAGCTGGCAGAGTCGACGCCACGCTGCTGGGGTTACTTTTGCCGGCTGCTTTGCCGAATACGGGTAGCGCTTATCGAAGCTACAAACCACTTCAGCTAGGGTTTGTCCTTGTGGGTGTTCCTCATTCTCGCGGGTGGCACGAGCTAGGTTTTTCAAATCGAGGGCGCCGAGGTTCCACTTATTTAGCAAGCGCAACATGGCTTCAGCTTCGTCCTCGTCAGTTGCGACGCGCAATGCCGCCACTAAGTCAGCTACAACCGGTTCCCCCATCAGTCCGCCTAGGCCGAGGACGCTAATGGGCATCCCATTCTGTCGGAAAATACGAACAATGGTTTCAATTTGCTTGCGTCGTCGACAAAGGATGGCCATTTGTGGGAACTTGCCTTTTGCTTGTTCCGTTTCGATTGCCTGCTCGAACCAATCACACAAATGTTGTGCTTCTGCTTCTTCATCGAGGGCGTTCATGATTTCCACGTCGCCCGCGCCAGCACCAGGTCGAGGCTGCAGCTCCACCGTTGCGATCTCTGCAGGACGATTAGGCTCCTCTAGCTCGCCTTCATATGGTGCGGAGATGGGCGAAAACCCAAGTTCATAGGTTTCGTCCTGCTGTGAAATTTTGAAGTTGTTTTTCTCCGTCGGATCGAGCGGACGTGCCACCAAGTTAGCCACTTTCAAAATGGCTTCATCGTTGCGCCAGGAAGTACTGAGAGTGAACTTGCGATAACCGTGCTTTGAGTCGGTTTGACCGCCCTCGGCAGACTGATCTGTACTTGTGGAGAACATTTGTGGAAACATGGAAAGTGCAGCCGAGCTGGCCCCACGCCAACCGTAAATGGCCTGTAATGGGTCCCCCACCGCCATCACAGAATGGTCCTTGAACAAGTTCGCCAGCAGGTTCAACTGCACATAGGAAGTGTCTTGGAATTCGTCGAGTAAGACTTCTTGGTACAAATTTCGCTGTGCGTCAACGACCTCGTCGATTTCACTTAGTTGGGCGGCAAAAAGTACCTGGTCACTAAAGTCCATGAAACCATGCTGATGCTTGTAAACCTCATACTTCTTCACCAAGTCAAGTATCTGCTGACGGGCTTTTAGAGAAGAAATGATCTTCTTGACATCGGCATAGGTTTTTTCCCTCGATTCCAAGTTGGTCAAAAGTTCCGCCAGTTTTTGCTTGCCCTGCTGAGAATCAAGTTGATGATCGCCGAGCTTAGAAGAAAGGGCGATGACGGCCTTAGTGATGGAACTTAGGGCATGTTCTTTTAGTTCATCAACCTCATTGGTTGGGGCCTTGCGCACCAGTTCGTCAACAATCATCCAGGTTTGCGCACTACCAATCAGTTGAGCTTCACCGGAAAAGCCACGATAGAACCCGTATTCGCGCACTAGGTCCGCGGAATAGGAGTTATAAGTGGTGATTAGTGGCTGGGTCAGAACCGAAAAGTTTTCTTCTTTCGGCTGCCATAACCCACTTCCTTGCAAATGACGTAGGGCGGTCCAGACTCGCTCGCGAAATTCCATGGCTGCTTTGCGGGTGAAGGTTAGCCCCAAAATTTGTTCGGGCTGGGCCAGATCGTTTGCAACCAGATAGAGGATCCGGTTGGTCATGGTCGCCGTTTTACCTGAACCAGCACCAGCGACCACCAGAGTTGGCGCTTGTGGAGCAGTAATAATAGCCGATTGTTCCTCGGTGGGAGGATAGGCCTTTTGCCCAGTTGCTTTCGCCAAGGCTTGGGCAATTTCTTCCGGAGAGTACTTGCTCATGAGAATAGTTTCCTTCCTTGGCTTTGGCTGGGGCAGCTGGACTTGAAATTGCAGCGATCACACTGGTTATTGACCTTTGTGCGATACTGACCAGCCCTAATCGAGCTCGCCGCACTGTGGACGACTTGTCTAGCTTGATCAAGGGTGGGTGCTTCCGCATCCAGTGCGGCTACTGCCGCATCAACATCGAGTTCGCTCAGCTCACCTTGGCCATCACCTGTCAGAGCTGGCTGAGTGCGACTGGGGAAAGGTTCTTTGGAACGCTTTTCTAGATAGTAAAGGCTGGCATTGGCTACCTGCCCCGTCTGGCCAGATAGCTCTTGGGGTGAGCAACCGAGGATCTTGGCTTTTTCGGCCGCCGGCAGTGCCTCCCAAGCGACCTGATAAGCCAACAGTTGCGGATTTACTACCGCATCCTTCACTGCGATTGGTTTTCCACTCTTGTAATCGATGATGCTGATGCGCCCATCTGAAAGTTGTTCAATCCGGTCGACTTTGCCCCAGATTCGAGCATTGTCGCCGACTTTAGCGACCAGTTCTGCTTCCACCGCCACTGGGGTGGAAGCTGCCAGAATCGTGGCCAAAACTTCTACCTTTTCCACGGCTTTCTCATACTGGTCCTGCCCCTCGAGGGTTTCTCGCGGGGAACCGATAGCATCCCAAGCTCGATCGAGTGAAGCTAACATGTCCGTCTTTAAAGTCTCAAGATCGACTTGTCCCTCTTCATCCCCAAAAGCCCGATTTTCGGCCATACTATGTAAGAAGGTACCAAGTAGTTGCTTTTCGCCAGGCTTGGTACGAGCCACACTTCTAAAGAACCACTTAAGTGGGCATTCAAGATGGCTTTGCAAGGCCGAGGGGCTAATTGCAACTTCAGTATCTGGCTGATATAGCGGGTCGAGGGTAGACAGTGGTAATGCCTGTGGCCAGTTTCGCCAGTCAGCATGCTCTACACCCGCAGCAGCTAGCTTAATCAATTGCGCCGTTTGCAGTGCTACCTGTTTAGGATCGCCACCATTTTGCAGACTTAAAGCACGTAGGTGGGCGCTAACCCCATTGAGGTCAAAACTCTTGGGAGCACTGCTGACTTGCAGTTGTCCTGAACCATCGGTCTTAAAAACTTGGGTTGCGAGTTCCTTTAAGGCCATAAAGAACAGTGAAGGGGCCGCATTTTCATTGGCGAATGCCGAAAGATGTACCTTTTGCGTAGCGCGAGTCAGTGCTGCGGTAAACATGCGCACTTCATCCCTCAGTTTTTCGAGGCGTCTGGCTGCCGGATCGAAAGGCAGATCGTCACATAACGCAATCTGGGTTTTGCGGATTCGAAGCTCTGAAGTATCAAAGAAAGAATCACGCAGTCGCAGATTTGGCCAAAGGTTCTCTTGCAGTTGCATGACGAAAACGTGCTGGTACTCGCGGGCCGCAACTTGGGCACTGGTTAGGAGGTCAACTGCTGGCCCCCGATAGCCAGTGCTGGCCAAGTTAGTTGAAGGGATGGTCGATTCAAGTTCCTTCTTGGCAAAGCTTTCTGCGCTACCTTGCGGATTAGCCTGCTCCCACAAGTCTGCCGCCCGCATAAGGGCTAGAACCGCATCGAGATTTTCATCCGCCCAATCACTGCCATTTAAAGCCATTTCTTGCCATTTTTCGGCCACACCGGCACTTTCCCACAGATCCCATAATTTTTGCCTAGGAGGCATGTGCGAGCGATTAGCTGCTTTGAGCACTTTGGCCGCTGGGAGCAGTTTTTCAGCCACATCAGCCAAAGTCGTGCCATAAAGAGTGCGGGCAAACAGTTCAGTTAGCTCTAGATCCGAAAGGATTAGTTTTAGAATCTCTTCAGCATCTTCACAGGTTTGCACCCTCTCAAGGAACTGGGAGTGGTTTTCACCTTGCCCTAAAGCAGCTTTTAGCTGGCCGAGGGCGCTAGCAACCGGACTGGGCTGAATAAATGATTCTTCTGAATCTGAGACAGTCTGATCCGTGACGGCCACGGTTGCCGATTCATCCACCGCAGCACTGGCTTCCTCAGTGTTTTCCTGATTTACTTCGCTAGTTGCCACGCCGGCAGCTTGCGCCAGTAAATAGTTGGGGCCGATCTGCCAAAGGTCACCGATGTGACGAACCAAAGCGCTGTAAGACAAGGGGTCAACACCCAAAAGTGGACCGGTAAAAACCTCATCAAGATCGACTGTTCCAGCCAACAATTCCAGCATTAACCGGCTTAACCGGTGGGTAGAAAACACTAGCGCCTGGGAAACGACCCGAGTTGGCACTTCCGATAATTGCGAGCGCAGCTCTGAGATTTGGCTTCCAGAACGAACCACAATTGCCATTTGGTCGTAGGAGACTTTGCCTTTCAGGTGAAGTTCACGGATTTTAGCGGCTGTTGCCAACGCTTCTTGATAGGAAGAGGCGTAGACCGCCGCCTCGTAAGGCAGGGCTTTTGCCTGATCCTCAACGTCCTGGCGATTCGAGGTTTGCTGTTTTGCGTCAGTCTTCGACGGGCTGTTTTGGGGATTTGGCTCCCCCATTTTCCTTGTTTCTTCGGATCGAGCGGAAGTATAGTGTTTTTCCCCAATCGGGACTAAGTCCATGGTCTGGTCTACGAACTGAGCTAGTTCTACAGGAAGTCGGTACTGACCAGGTAGGTGGAATTCTTGCGCATTTAGCCGTTCGGCCAATTCTGTGCTGGTCAGTGCCAAACCACCACGGTAAGAAGCCAAGGCCACACTGGGATTATTAGTCACTAATGTAGGAGTTTCTTGGCATAGTACCGTCAATAAGTCGAGGGCTGCTGCATCCAGTTCCTGTCCCCCATCAACAATAATGCGGGTATAACGAGGGCGGGCTGCTTGGATTCGCTCTATTGTGGCCAAATCGTCCCAATGACGCAGAATGAAGCTGGCTAAACGAATCGCTCCAGGGGCGCTAAGACGTAAGCCATCTCGGCGGGAAGCCCAATCTTCGATGGTCGCAGAATTCGACTGCCACGCAGGTATTTCTCCGGTTTCCATTAGTGCAGTCAGGCGCTGCATTTCAATCATGGCCACATTTACTTCTGCCCCAACTTGTGCTCCAGCAAGCCAGTTTGGTTTGTCTTGGCACTGGCCGACTTGAGCGATTTCGTTCATGTCCCAGCCTTGGGCAAAGGCCTCATCAAGGAAAGAACGCAGCTGGGTGCGGAATTGTTCGCTTTCAATTACTTCGCGGGGAATCTTTGGATCCCAAGGGAAGGTCTGCTTTTCCAGTAGTTCTTCTAGGAAGATATCCATTTCTGCGCCAGTGATTAGCTTGGGCACTCCGAGAGGATCTTCACGTTCCACATAGTATTGACGCAAAATTTGGAAGGCAACAGCCGCCATAGTTTTCACCGGTCGACTGACCCGGTTTTCTTTTCCTGCGGCGTGCGAAACCAAACCTTGCAAGCGTCGAGCTTGTTCGCCGGTAGGGACAATCCACAGGTCGTTGCGTCCCCCACCGTCAGTGTCGCCAAGGCGATGCTCGCCCTCGGGCGCCAGCTCAGCCCCAAAGGCAGCAAGGGCTGTGGTGGTTAGGCCACTACCAGCACTGCCGGAGAGTACCACGGGGGTGCCAGTTTGAAAGGCAGTCAACGCAGCTTGTTGCGCCGGATCTAGTTCGACCGGTTTTGGCCATGATCGTACTCGCATCTGCATTGGCAATCCCCCTTGTTTTAAGTCCCCACGTGGGCTGACCGCCGTGGTCGAACCCATAAACTATTTTACTCAGCACAGTTATTTTTCACGGTAAAAGATATTGTTTTTGCTCTCAGAGTAGATCGACATTTTTTGTGTGCTGTGCGCGAATCTAGCTAGTCAAAACAGCATCTTGAGGCTACCTGTGCCAAAATCAGGGCAGTATAAATTTGAAAGGATTGTGCGATGGAATTGAAGATTGGTTTGTCGGGTGTAGCTCGCGAGCTAAACCTAGAAGATGTGGAACTAAGCGCTGACGAGCTGAAAGCAGCAGTGGCTCATTCCTTGAGCACTGATGAGACTTTAGAGCTAAAGACCGCGAAGGAAGGTACCGTCCTGATTAACCCAAAGTCCTTGGCTTATGTTGAGATTGTGCCAGAACAAAAGCGCACCGTCGGTTTCGGCTTGGTACCTAACGTCTAGATTTTCTAAACAAGTTCATACTAGCTTGGCAATTTGAGCCAGATTGACTGTTTGTCTTACGATTTTGCGCCGCCCACTCTTTCGAGGGGCGGCGCAATTCTTTGTCTTTATCGGCCATTCAAGGCAACCAAGTAGATTATCTTTCTGAGCAATATGGCCCAAAAGCGCAGCCTAGATTGTTATCCCATCCTCAGCCAGAAAGTGGTTCCATGCTCAGTCAGATGGCGATCCCATGCTTAGCCAGAAAGCCCAGCGGCTTCCATCCGGGCTTCATGCATCCCCCCAAGTTTTTGCATTACTTCTAGCAAACGGGTGGTACCGTGAACACCAAGCTCCAAGCGTAAAGTCAAGCCTTCGCGAGTCAAACCAAGCGTTTCACCAAAGACGCGGCGCCCCCATAGTGAGAGCCTAGCGGCTTCATTAGGATGACTTGCCACGTAGCTTTTTAAGAGCGGCTGGGCGAAGTTGGCATAACCGAAATCAGTCATGGCTGGGTGTGCTAGCTCGAGGTCGGTGCCGCCCCCAACTTCTTTGGCCAAATCCGCAAATAGGCCAATAGTGACATAGGACTTGACGAGGCGTTCCCACCAATCCTTTGGGCGCAAGCGCGATTCTAAATCGTTGACGTTGCCGTAGAAAGCGGCAATAATCCCTTGGAGTTCTTCCCCATTTTTCTGAGCCCACTCATCAAGCTTTTCCATCGCTTGGCAGGCAGTTGACACCATCTTGGCCAATTGGAGGGACTGTGCCACGTTCGGGCACATCGTAGAGTCTTTTCCAATACGACCTACCGCCGCCAAGGTGGCGTAACCAACGAAGCCGGCTTGGGGCGCAGTGGCTTTACCTAGGGTATTTTCGTCAGCCTGATCGGGATCAAAGAATTGGCTATGTTCTTCCGGATTTGCACTTGCAGTCATACCTCACATTCTAACCCTTATAGGCCGTGCGTGAGCAAAGCAGTCGGTAAAGGTCTAGGATAGAAGCGTCCGTGGTTGCCCGGTCGCTACTAGTTAGTAACCATTTAGCACCCGTGAGGTCCCCTGTTTTTAGGGTTTATTTGCGCGATCGGCTGCCGACATTTCTCTCACCAACGTTTGGTGGGACCCAGTTTAAGGCTGATATTTTGAGCACAAATAACTCTGTTTCTGATGACGAAGTACAAGAAACTACCCCCAGCGCTCCTTCTGGCGTAGTGGATCTTTCCAATGCCCATGCTCCCTCTCCCGAACTTGAGGTAGAAGCAGACATTACTGACGAGGACGGTTCGACTGCGAACGTCCACGAAAAATCTTTCGCCGATTTTGGGGTGGCTGATCACCTCGTCTCGGCGCTAAACGACAGCGGCATCACCTATCCTTTCCCGATTCAGGCGTTGACCTTGCCGGTCGCCCTCGGTCGCCAAGATATTATCGGTCAGGCTAAAACTGGTACCGGTAAGACTTTGGGCTTCGCCATCCCAACTTTGCAGCATGTGGTAGCCCCTGATTCGGATGAATATGACAAACTTTTGATCCCTGGCGCTCCTCAGGCCCTAATTGTGGTGCCAACGCGCGAACTAGCGAAGCAGGTCGCTTCCGAATTTATTACCGCCGCCTCTCACTCTAAGATTCGCGTAGTCGAAATCTACGGTGGCATGCCTTTCGAACCACAAATTGAAGCTTTAGAACGAGGCGTCGAAGTCGTCGTTGGTACCCCAGGTCGCCTCCTTGACCTGCTAAAGCGCAAGGTTTTGGCCCTAAACGCGGTGCACACCGTGGTTCTTGACGAGGCCGATGAAATGCTTGATTTGGGCTTCCTCCCAGACGTCGAAACCCTTTTGGCACGTACCCCGGCGAACCGTCACACCATGCTTTTCTCGGCTACTATGCCCGGTGCTGTGGTGGCGTTGGCTCGTCGCTACATGACCCGTCCAACCCACATTCGGGCGCAAGATCCTACCGATCAGGGCGCTACCGTCAAGAGCATCAAGCAGGTAATTTACCGCGCTCACAATCTCAATAAGTCCGAGGTACTCACCCGCATTTTGCAAGCAAACGGCCGTGGTAAGACCATCATCTTTGCGCGCACGAAGCGCACTTGTGCAGCTTTAGCAGAAGAACTTGCCGGTCGCGGTTTCAAGGTTTCCGCGCTACACGGCGACCTCGGTCAGGGTGCCCGCGAAAAGTCCATGGTTTCGTTCCGTGACGGCACAGTGGACGTCTTTGTTGCCACCGACGTTGCGGCTCGTGGTCTGGACATTGACGATGTCACCCATGTCATTAACTACCAGTGCCCCGAAGATGAAAAAATCTATTTGCACCGCATCGGCCGTACCGGTCGTGCAGGCGCCAATGGCACTGCCGTCACTTTCGTTGACTGGGACGATGTCCCCCGCTGGCGTCTAATCGACAAGGCTCTTGGCTTGGGTTGCCCAGAACCGGTCGAAACCTACCACACTTCCGAGCACCTTTACACCGACCTCGATATCCCGCGCGATGCCGGGGCGAAGGTAGGCGAAGCCCTCAGCGTCAAGGCTGGCGGATCACGCAATAACAATGATCGTAACGGGGGTCGTCGCAGCTCTGATGGCCGTGGCCGTAATGGTCGTCGCGACTCGTCCTCGGGTGGCAGAGGCCGCGATCGTCGTCAAGGTGAAGCCAAACGTGAAGAGCGGACCGAGGGGCAAAAGAAGGCTCGTCCCGCTCGCAAGCGCGTCCGTAAGTACCAGCAAAAAGAAGACTGAGTAAACGGTTTTGACGCCAGCCTAATTCATTCGGGCTGGCGTCAAACTGTCAGCAAATCTATGTGTTGACAATAGGTGTGGTGAGAAAGTGAAAAGAAAAGCTCTGTGGCAGCGTTCGGAAAAGGCGTTAAAACGTTGGGAGCATAAACTTGACACTCCCCTCATGATTGCGGCTTTTGCTTTCTTCATTGCCTATGCCTGGTCGGTACTCGACACTTCGCTGAGCCCCCTCGAAGAACAGATCCTTTTTTGGACCCAAATCGCTTTGTGGGCACTATTCGTCATCGACTATCTGGTTCGTTTGGCCTTGTGCCCTGAACCATGGACCTTCGTTAAACGGAACTGGTTTGACCTATTGGTCATCTCTTTGCCCATGTTCCGGCCCCTAAGATTGCTACAGCTGTTAGCGGTTTTAAGAGTTTTCGATCGTCACGCCGGCAATGCAATGCGCGGTAAAGTGGCCACCTACGCCATCGGCACCACCCTGATTGTGCTGATCGTTTCCGCTCTAGCCATTCTTGATGTTGAGCGCAATGCCGCCGACACGCAAATTCAGACTTTCCCGCAGGCTCTTTGGTGGGCCATCGCGACAGTCACTACGGTTGGTTATGGTGATACGGTTCCAGTTTCTGCCGATGGGCGCGTGATTGCTATCGCCCTCATGATTTTTGGAATTGCCTTACTTGGTGTGGTCACAGGTTTGTTGTCGTCTTGGATTATCCAGAAAGTAACCGAGGAAGATCCCGAGGACGAGACCTCCCAAATCCTGCAAAAAATGAGCGAACAAGAAATACTGATTCGCGAGCTAACGCAAGAAGTGAAAGCATTGCGCGAAGGACTCAGCCAGCAAGAAGAACAAGCTAGTTAGCACTGAGCGCTGCTCGCACTTTGGCGATTCGTTGACTCGCTTCCAAAGTACCTGCAGAGCTCTGATAATCAGGCAAATCGGGCCACTGCCAAGCGGCCACGACCCGTGCCGGTCGTTCACTAAGTACCACCACGGCATGTCCTAAGCGCACCGCTTCTGAAATATCGTGAGTGACCACCACCGTGGTTAGTCCACGCTTAGCTACTTGGCTGGAGAACCAATTTTGAATCTCTTCTCGAGTGAGCGCATCTAACGCCCCAAATGGCTCATCCAAAGCCAATAGCGGTCGATGAGACAACAAGGTACGAGCAAAAGAAACTCGCTGTCGCATGCCCCCAGAAAGTTCCACCGGCCAAGCTTTCGCCCATTTTTCCAGCCCCAGCTCAGTCAAAATTGCCGAGGCCGATTGCCGCCGAGCACCTTTATCCACTCCGGCAATCGCAGAAGCCAAAGCCACATTATCCTCCACCCGTAGCCAAGGGTAAAGGGCGTCGGTCTGCGGCATTAAAGCGGTGTATCCACTTAGGTCTGAAACTATCTGTCCATTGATTTCGATCTGCCCGCTACTTGGGGTGGACAGCCCCGCTAAAATTCTTAACAGGGTGGATTTACCGCAGCCACTGGGGCCAACAATTGCGGTGGTTTTTCCTCGTGCCAGGGTCAAATTTAGTTCAGCTAAAACTTGGGTCCCACTGCGTTTAGAGCCCCAACGAGTATTTCGTCCTCGGCCCCAAAAACTATGATCGTCATACGAAAATCCCAAATTTTTCAACGACACTTCGATGCCGGCAGCAGGCGAAACTAATGCTTGATCTGGGCTCATCTTTTCTCTCCCAAGGGATAACGAACCACCAAGCGCTCTAAGACCCAAACCAACAGAAATAATCCCAAGGTTGAAAGAGCCAAAGTTATTGCCGTAACAAATACTAGGTCGGTTCGGAAGTTGGCTTTGGCCGCATTTAAATAAACGCCGAGGCCGGCTGCCGCCCCCACATATTCTGCCATCGCCGCAGTGCCATAAGCGTAAGTCGCACTGATTTTAATGCCAGAGAAAACCTGCGGCCAACTGGCCGGCAAATACACATGCCGGCGCAACCACTGCTGATTAGCTCCCAAAGTTTGGGCGACCTCGACCTGAGCCAAACTGGCTTGGCGCATCCCTTTAACCGTGGCGATCGTGACTGGGAATGAAGCATATAGTGCGACAAGAGCAATCTTGCCCCAGATAGAAAAACCGAACCAAATCAGCACCAGTGGGGCTAAGGCAATAATCGGAATGGTTTGGGCCACCAGCTGCAAGGGGTAAAAGCTACGGCGCACAAAACGAGAACTGAAAGTTAGAACGCCCATCCCGAGCCCCAAAAGACAGCCCAAGATCATGCCCACAAGAACTTCAAAAGTGGTGGCCAGCCAAGCAGTTTGCCACGACGACAGGTCAGCCCACCAGGAACTATAAACCACTTGTGGGGAGGGTAAAAGGCGAGGGTTTGCTCCGCTCAGTGTGGCCGTCAACTGCCAGAGCGCTACTAGGACGATAGCAGTCAACGGGGCCGGCAAATATTTGCCGGCGAAGCGGAGCAAGCCCTTCATAAAAACCTCGATCAAGTACGTTTTTACTAGCTAAGTCAGATTGTCCCTCATTCTAGCAAGAGGGGCGCTAACCTAAAGAGCCGAATAGCTACCCGATCGAATCGGTCGTGATTCTTACTTGGTCAGGTACTCATTCGAAACCAGCTGACCGGCGTCAATCGGCTGATCCCAAACTTTACCGGTGGCGTCCTTCAACAGGCCCTTCTTGACCATGTAGTCGGTGTATTCCTGCCAGGTCTTGAGATTCGCGTGGCCGGTTACGCCCTCGGCATCACGCCAGTAGTCGCGCGAAAGGTCTTCCTGAATTTTCTTGGTCAGTTCAGGATCAAGTTTGGCATCAGGGTTCGCCTTCACGAGCAGTTCAGCCGACTCTTCTGGGTGTTCGAGGGCGTAATCGTAGCCCTTTTGAACCGTCTTAGTGAAAGCTTCAGCAGCTTGTGGGTGCTTAGAAATGAAATCGTTGGACAAAACAATGCCGATGTCGGCAGGGTTGGCCGGCACCTGGAACTGACCAAATGGGAGGTAAGTGTATGGTTTGCCCTCGGCCTTTGCCCGTAGACCTTCTACGGTGAAGAAACCGGTGGTGAAATCAACTCGACCTTCGTTCAATGCAGTGTAAGCATCGGGACCAGCTAGGTTGACGGTTTCAATCTGTCCCTTCCCGCCATCGTTCTTCACGGCGTCAATGACCATCTGACGGATGGTGCCTGAGCCCCAGTCAGCGTACTTTTTCCCGTCAAGATCCTTGGCACTCTTAATGCTCTGATTGTCGGTCAGGTACAAAATGCCATACGAAGGCTTTTGCTGGGTATTGTGCACCATGGTTACTGGCATCTTGTTAATGTACGCGTTGAGCACGGCCTCGGCATTAGTATCGCCAGAGTCGGCAGCCCCTGCGCTGATTACTTCCGTGGGGCGCTGGCCGGAGTAAGGCAAGACTTCGAGGTCGATCCCCGCCTCTTTGAACCAACCTTTTTGCTGGGCTACGAAGACACCTGTCTGGTTATTGTTGGCGGTCCATGACATGGTGAAGCGGACTTTAGTGGTCGGCTGATTTGCCTCTTCTGGGCTTTGTTCGGCCGTGGCGCTGGGGGCACCGTTGACTTCGTCGGAACCAACTGAACGGCCATCGCTATTTGGTACTGCAGGTCCACAACCGGCCATCGCCATCATGGTGGCAGTTGCCAGGGCAATCAGTGACAAGCGAGGCTTGGTTATTAGGGTGGACATAAGAATACCTCCAGATAGATTTACAGTTATCATCCCAAATAGGACGTGTACTAGTGTATTCCTACGTAATGAACGGGTTCAATCTATTTCAGGGTGATAACTGACACCCGTGAACAGATCTCTTCCCAGACTTCAATCGAGGTGGTATTTTCACCTAGAAGATTAGGTTTGCCGAGGCCATGATAGTCGGAAGAACCGGTCACGAAAAGCCCGCACTCTTTGGCTAAACGATCGACGTGAGCGCGCTGTTCGGGCAAGTGATCGCGATGATCGCGTTCCATCCCGGCAAGCCCGGCCTCGACCATTGCGGCAATATCTTCATCAGAAGGAGAAGTGCGCCGCGTAATCGAAAAAGCGTGGGCAATCACCGCCAAGCCACCACTGGCGTTGATGGCTTTGATGGCATCGACTGGGGTAGGTGCCCAATAGCTGGCGTAGTAAGGGCTTTGCGGTGATAGCGGACCGTTGAAGGCAGCTTTGCGGTCGGCAAACTTGCCGGTAGCTACGAGGGCGTCCGCAATATGAGGGCGACCGATAGTAGTAGTTTCACCGGCGGTTTGAGCAATCACGTCTTCCCAAGTAATTGGGTAATCTACTGAAAGTTTTTCCACCATCCGCTGGCCGCGGGTACGACGCGAATCGCATGCCCGGGCAAAGATGGCGTCGAGTTCCCCGCCTGGTTGGTAACCATATGCCAGCATGTGCACACTGTGTCCGTCTAGTTTGGTGGAAACCTCGGTACCGCAAAGCACGTCAATCCCGTATTTCGGGCCGAGGGCGGAAAATTCCTGCCAGCCTTCATAGGTGTCGTGATCGGTTAGAGCCATCTTGGTCAAACCGGCATCCTGCGCTTTTTGTAACATTTCTTCGATGGTGTCGGTACCATCGGAGTAACTCGAATGGGTATGTAAATCAATCTTCTGTGCGGGCATACTTCACCTCAGTTTTCTCGGGTTCTAATCAAATAAGCAGCAAGTAGAATTCCCGGCAAATAATACAAAAGGTCGAGAAAACTAAAAGTTCGTCCAAAAACAAATTCTAAAAGACGATGTTTATCCAAAAGCGGATACAACCACTGCGTTGCCTGTAAACACTCTACCGCGAGACACCAGAGCCCCGCTACCCAAGGAGCAATTCGAGGGTTCTTTCCAAACAAAACGAAAATGCCGCCTAGTCCAATCGCAACCAACAAAGCATAGAACATGGTTAGGAAAAAGTTGGCAGTTTGCGGCACGCTTGCGCGAAAACTTGATCCAAATAAGCCAAAGGCCAACGTCCAAAGAAAAATAGGGAAATAAAACCAGAGGATTTCGGTCCCTCGGGCTCTAAAAGTGCTGCCCTGCCAGGGATTTTCGCTCCCCCATAGCCGACCAAAATAGCTCAAGAAGCTGCCCCGTGCCCCTTTGTGCCCGGTTGCAATTGGCTCGGTTCCTTTAGCTTTCCCCATCTCGTTCATATCGCCAGTCTGCCTTGCTTTGTCTTTGTTTGCACGCCACCACGCGTCCTGGAGCATAGATTCATCCTCGATTGGCTTGCTTGGCGGCAATCACATTAGGCTTTAGCTGATGGCTAAGGTCGGCCCAAAAATGCATATTTACCTGCGCTAAGTGCTATACATGAGGGTATGACTGAGCAGAAAAAAGATGATTCTAAAGTGGAACACGCCAAAGGTAACGAAGCACGTTCCACCAAC
This sequence comes from Boudabousia tangfeifanii, assembly GCF_001856685.1. Lineage (GTDB taxonomy): Bacteria > Actinomycetota > Actinomycetes > Actinomycetales > Actinomycetaceae > Boudabousia > Boudabousia tangfeifanii. Next base: position 652,929 of record NZ_CP017812.1, on the reverse strand, counting down.
CCTTATAGCCAAGCATTCCGCGATTTTATCGGCACTGGTTGGGCTCCTCGCCCCGATTTCGTCGACCCAAACAACCGGGTAAAGGATTTCTTGCCCGCCCGCCACTTGCGTCTAGGTAAATTGTTCGAGGGCGAACGTCTGGTGATTCCAGCCGGCACCTACAAGCAGCGCAGCAATGACACCGACTACCGTTTCCGTGCCCACTCTGCTTTCGCCCACCTCACCGGTTTGGGCGGCGAGTTGGAACCTGACGCGGTTTTAGTCTTGGAACCAATTGCTAACCCGACCGAGGATGGCCCGACCCATGAAGCCGTGTTGTATTTCCAGCCTCGGGCTTCGCGTTCCTCTCAGCAGTTCTACGCTGATCCTCGCTACGGCGAGTTCTGGGTTGGTCCGCGTCCTTCCTTGGCCGAAATGGAAGCCCGCACTGGTTTGACCTGCGCCCCAATCGACGGCTTGAGTGATGCGCTGGCTAAGAATGCTGGCACTGTGCAGCTTCGAGTGGTAGCCGAGGCCGATGCCAATGTCACCAACTTGGTCAATGAGGTTCGCCAGAACGCCGGTTTGGCCTTTGGAAAAGATGCCGCTGACCTCGATAGCGAATTTGAGCGGGAGCTCTCCCAGCTCCGTCTTTGCAAGGACGAATGGGAAGTTGAAGAACTTCAGCATGCCGTTGATGTCACCTACGCTGGTTTCGACGAGATTATTCGTAACTTGCCTCGCGCTGTCGATCATCACCGTGGCGAGCGCGTAATTGAAGGTGCTTTTGGGGCGGTAGCTCGCGAAGAAGGCAATGGTCTCGGCTATGACACCATTGCTGCGAGCGGCAACCACGCTAACACTTTGCACTGGATCGACAATGATGGCCCAGTTAAGGCTGGCGATTTAGTGTTGGTTGATGCCGGTTGTGAGGTCGATAGCCTCTACACTGCCGACATCACTCGTACCCTGCCAGTCGATGGCAAGTTCACCGAGGCACAGGCAGAACTTTACAATGCAGTTCTAGAGGCTTGTGAGGCCTCTTTGGAAGCTGCGAATCGTCCAGGAGCTAAGTTCCGTGACTTGCACGCAGCCGCCATTGAAGTACTAGTCAAGCATCTTGACGCTTGGGGAATTTTGCCTTGTAGCGCTGAAGAATCTTTGTCGCCGCAGGGACAGCAGCACCGTCGTTGGATGCCTCACGGCACCTCGCACCACCTCGGTTTGGATGTGCACGACTGCGCCCAAGCAAAGCGCGAACTATATGTCGATGCCGAGCTCGAACCTGGTATGTGCTTCACGATCGAACCAGCCTTGTACTTCCGCGAAGATGACCTATTTGCCCCGGAACGTTTCCGTGGCATGGGCGTGCGAATCGAGGACGACTGTGTGGTTCGTCCAGATGGCAAGGTTGAACGTTTGAGTGAAGATATTCCACGTACCGTTAAGGATGTGGAAGCTTGGATCGAACGCATTCAAAATAGCTAAACAACCTAAATAGTTTGGGGGCGAAGCGGATAACCGCTTCGCCCCCAAACTATATTTGCTTTTATTGCTGTGGAATTGGATTGCCGGCAAGCAGATGCTGGGTAATGGCTGGCCAAGTCCAAGTGCCACAGTTTAACTGTGGATCTGGACTGGAAAGCACGAAGGCACCAATCCCAAGGTTGTGCCCAAACTCGGCATCGCTCATCCGGTCGCCAACCATGGCACTTCGATTCCAATCAATATTGGGATCCCGACGAAGATGATCAACCAAGGCAGTCCCTGGCTTTCTGGTGGCTTTGCCCTCACGCGCATAGGTGGTGTCGATGAGGACTTCTCGGAAAGTGACTCCCTGACTAGCGAAAATATCCAGCATTAGTTCATGTGGACCGTTGAAATTTTCCCAAGAATAGCGGTCTCCCAGCCCATCTTGATTCGTCACGATGATTAGCTCCCAACCAGCATTCTGTAACTGCCACAAGGAAGTGATCACGTGCGGCAAAAAATGTAGTTTTTCAAATGAATCAACCACATAGTCTGCCGGTTCAGTGATCAGGGTGCCATCGCGATCAACAAAAAGAATCGGTTTGGCACCCTGAGCTGGCTCACTTGTCGTCATGATTTTCCGAGTTATTTGCTTCGAGTTCGTCGCTGCCTTCAGCAATGATTTGATCGAAGGACTGTAGCTCAGCGGGAGCTTCCCAGTTTTCACTCGGTTCAACTTCACCCAAACTTTTAGCCAAGTTCTGGGGAACTGTGGCTTGTTCGGCGCTCTCCGGGGCTGCTTCCATCACCTGGTCAGCGTTTTCCGCTGCAGTTTCAGCGGCTTGGTCGGCAGCTTCATTAGCGGCCTCAACGGCCTCGGTGCGATCAGCTTCCACTTCGGAAGTCACTTCCGCTTCCACGGGAGTGTCGTCCTCAGTGGCTTCATCGGCAGTCACAGCTTCGGCCGGTACCTCAGCCTGGGCCGGTTCGCCGGCTTCTGCTTCTGCTGCGGTCCCCTGTTCAGTTAGCTGCTTATCTTCAGCCTCCTGCTTGGAAGCCTCGAGGTCACCTACCTGTTCCGTGTCAGCCGCTTCATCGGTAGCCTCAGGAGCTGTCTTCACAGCTTGTGCGGCAGCTTCATTAGCTTCCTCCACTGCTTCGGTGCGGTCAGCTTCTACTTCAGAGGTTACTTCCGCTTCCACTGGGGGCTCGCCCTCGTTGGCTTCATCGGCAGTCACGGCTTTGGCCGGCACCTCAGCCTGGACCGATTCGCCGGCTTCAGCGGTTTCGCTAGTGGCATCGTTTACAGCTTGGTCGGCGGCTTCATTAGCTGCAGCCACGGCCTCCACACGTTCAGTTTCTACCTCGGTGGTAACTTCAGCTTCAGTTGCCTGGGCAGCCATTGCAGACAGTTCTGATTGAGCCGGCTGGGCTTCGGTACCTTCTGGTCGAGATGCCTCTTCGCTTGTTTGCTGCGGTGCTACGCCCTCGCCATTTTCTGCTTTAGCGGCAGCTTCTCGGGCTAGGCGGGCACGTTCACGACGGGAAGGAATACGACGACCACTAGGCGTCAGCATAACGGCTCCTTGACGGTCCCCTGGAACTGGTTGCGGGGTAACGTCGCCCGCGCTCTGTCCCACGATTGGCATGGCACCGGTGGCGGCCTCGGCTACATCCACTACTGCATGTTCTGGCAAGACAGGGCGAGGGCCGGGCTTATCGACTGGAGTGGGGTTCGGCTCGGTAGGAGCTGGGGTTTCCTTTGCCGAAAGACGCACGCCGTAGCGCGGAGGACGGTTACGTACTTCTCGGCTACGCTCATTGGCACGTTCTTGGTTACGGAGCATATTTCCTTGAACACCAGCCAAAAGTTCAATCGCGCGGGCCACTTCCGTATCGGTGACGACCTCGTAAGATGCGGCGTAAACCTGAGATTGGGAAACCACTTGGGCTTGCTTTGCGCGCATAAAGTAGGCAACGACCCCAAATAGGAGTCCGCCAATGAGACCAATCAGCATGGCAAGGGCAAAAGTATTCCACGACGGCTGTGGAGAAACGGCAATGGCAATCAAAGCCATCATGAAGCCAAGCCAAATCCCTTGAGCGCCCGAAGCGGCCATTACTTTGCCGAAAGTAATGCGACCGATAACCTGTTCAATTAACTTCAGGTCGGTGCCAACCACCGAAACGGTCTGTACGGGAAAGCCCGCCTCAGCTAGTACCGAGAGGGCCTGCTGAGCTTGATCATGGGACTTAAAAGAAGCAACTACGGTCCCATTAGGTAGTTGCTTCGCTGACTTAGAAAAATCTAGATTATTGCTAGGCATGTCTCGATTTAACCAGTTTTAACCCGCTTTTGCCGGATAAAACCCCACTATTGCTTGAAATTACCTGTTTTCTGGGTTAAAACGTGAGGAAACTAGCCTTTCTATCTTTTGGCTCGGCAGGGTAAACTGGGCTGGCAAGCATTTCGGTTTTGGGGGTATGTTTTGGCGCAAGTAAGTCAACCACGGAAAAATCGCACCACCCGGATTTTCGCGGGCCGTTTGGTCGGCACCCCGGTTGTTGATCCCATTGGGGATCACGTTGGTCGCGTTGCCGATATCGTCATTCTGTTACGTTTCCGCGGCAAACCGAGGGCGGTTGGGCTCGTGGTTGAGGTCGGTAATCGCCGCCGCGTCTTCCTTCCGTTTACCCGCGTAACCAGCATGGAAGCGGGCGCAGTGATTATGACCGGACGCTTGGACATCCGTCGATTCAAACAGCGCAATGCCGAATCAATGGCCATTGCCGACATTATGGACCGTCTGGTGGAGTTCAAGGACGGCACTGGGCTGGGGCGCGTCGCCGATATCGCCCTCGGCCAGACCCCACAGCGTGACTGGGTGGTCGAAGAATACTATGTGGAGCGCGTCCGCCAGTCCACTTTGGGCTACCGTCGCACCGGCGAATCTTTGCTGGTCGAGGTCGGTTCCATTACCGGTAAGGCCATCGCGGGGCTCCCCCAAGACGCTTCCAGCTTGTTGGCTACCTTGGAAAATCTTAAGCCTGCGGACTTGGCAGATTCGCTCCACGATCTGTCTGACCAGCGCATGATCGAGGTCGCCCAGCAGCTACCTGATGATCGTTTGGCTGACGTCCTCGAAGAACTTAGTGACGACGACCGAATTCTGATTATTACCGCGCTTGAGGATAAGCGCGCTGCAGACGTCCTCGATGCCATGCAACCTGACGACGCGGCCGACTTGGTGTCCGAGCTACCTGAAGCTCAACAGGAACAGCTCCTAGAGTTGATGGAGCCGGAAGAGGCCGAGGACGTGCGCCGCCTCCTCAACTATGCCGAACATACCGCTGGTGGCTTGATGACCACCGAGCCGATTATCCTGCCGCCAGATGCGACCGTGGCCATGCTGTTGGCTAACGTTCGCCGCGAAGATATTCCGGCAACTTTGGCTGCCATTGTTTTCGTGACCCGTCCTCCGTTGGAAACGCCGACCGGCAAGTTCCTAGGCGTGGTGCACATCCAGCGCGCCTTGCGCGAACCACCGCAGACGCTAATCGGCCAAATCCTCGATACTGACGTGGAAGGGGTCGACCCTGAAACTTCGATTGGTACCCTCACCCGTTTGATGGCTACCTATAACCTCACCGCCGTCCCCGTTGTGGACGAGGCCGGGAAACTGCTGGGCGCGGTTTCCGTCGACGACGTCCTCGACCACCTAATGCCAGATGACTGGCGTGACGCTGAAGACGAAATCACTGACCGCACCATTGAGGAGAACGCTGCACATGGCTGAACGTTTAGATACCCCGGTCAGCGGGAAGCGCAAATGGTTCAATCGAGTAAATAATCCCAACAAGTCCTCCTTTAACGAGAGCTTTGGGCGTTTCTCTGAAAAGTTTGCGACCTACATGGGCACCCCGCAGTTCTTGCTCTACATGACCGTTTTTGTGGTGGTGTGGATTGCCGTGAACCTGATTGGGCTCTACGGGTATCGTTTCGACCCTTATCCCTTCATTTTGTTGAACCTGATGTTCTCCACCCAGGCATCCTATGCGGCTCCGCTCATTTTGTTGGCACAAAACCGTCAAGATTTGCGTGACCGCGTGGTGGCCGAGCAGGACCGTCAGCGCGCCGAACGCAATCTGGCCGACACCGAGTATTTGACTCGTGAGATCGCCTCACTTCGTTTGGCGATGCAAGATGTGGCCACCCGTGACTTCGTGCGCTCCGAACTGCGCGATACTCTCGCCGATTTGTTGGAAGAGTTGCGTGCCGATCGGGCCGAGGTCGAATCGTCCTCGGAAACCAATGGGAATGAAGAGGCCGACTTGCCCCAGTTAGAGAACACTCCCGAAAACTTTTAGACTGTAAGACCGCTAAAGAAGTAAACCAATAAAGGAAATCTTTTGAGCACTGAAGAAATGAACCCATTAACTAAAGCCGCTTGGGCCGCCCTCGAAACGGTGATCGACCCCGAGATTCGCCGTCCCATTACCGAACTGGGAATGGTGCGGGAAGTCCAGGTCGACGAGCAGGGTAAAGCCATTGTGGGCATTGATTTGACCACTGCGGGATGCCCCCTCAAGGACAAGATTTCGAAGGATTCGCGAGCTGCGCTCGAACAGGTTGAAGGCATTACCTCGGTGGAAATTAACCTTGGGGTCATGAGCGAAAAGCAGAAGCAGGAGCTTCGCGAAAAATTGACCGGCCACAAGGAACGAGAAATTCCATTCACTAAGCCCGGTTCGCTTACCCGCGTTTTCGCAATTACTTCCGGTAAGGGCGGGGTTGGCAAGTCTTCGGTTACCGCGAACTTGGCTGCGGCCATGTCGGCGCAGGGTTTGAAGGTTGGCGTGGTTGACGCTGATATTTATGGTTTCTCGATCCCCCGCATGTTGGGCGTAAAGACTCCAGCACAGCAGGTCGATGGCATGATCATTCCGCCAGTGGCTCATGGCGTCAAGGTGATGAGCATTGGCATGTTCGTACCTGACGGCACTCCGGTGGTTTGGCGTGGCCCCATGCTGCACCGGGCACTCCAGCAGTTCTTGGCGGACGTGTTCTGGGGTGACTTGGATGCCTTGTTGCTAGATCTGCCTCCGGGCACTGGTGATGTCGCCATTTCGATTGCTCAGTTGCTCCCGAATGCTGAGATTGTCGTGGTCACTACCCCGCAGATTGCTGCTGCCGAGGTCGCCGAACGTGCTGGTTCCATCGCCACCCAAACTAACCAGAAGGTGGTTGGTGTAATTGAAAATATGTCGTATTTGCCGCAGCCTGATGGTTCCAAACTGGAAATCTTCGGTGCTGGTGGTGGCGAGCAGGTCGCGGCTCGTTTGACTGAACAGCTCGGCTATGAGGTCCCCCTCTTGGCTCAGTTGCCGTTGGAAGTGGCCTTGCGAGAAGGCTCTGATCAGGGTCAGCCGGTAGTTTTGAACACTGCTGGGCAGCCCGGGGCCGCCGAGGCCGCTGCGGTGAAGTCTGAGGGCCAGGCTCCTGAGGCAGAAGCAGGCCAGGGTGAGACTGCCGCCGATTCGAGTGCCAATGAGTCTGCGGCTCAGGCTGAAAAGATTGAGTCCTTGGCTGGCACCGAGTTGCACGAAGTGGCTCGCAAGCTTGGCAAGCGGGCAAAGTCGATCGCCGGCATGAAACTGGGAGTCACCCCGCTTTAAGCCCTTCGACTGCTGCGCTCTACCGTGCGTAGCAGATAGGTGGAAGTCTAGGTCGGAGCGTTTCTCGCCAAGGCATTTACCAGAATATTCTCTACTCTTGCGCCATCAACTTTTTTCAAGTTGGTGGCGCAAGATGCACTTATAGGGACTTTGCGACTAAAATCAGCCCTAGAGTCACTTGCTGGTTTTGCTTAGAAAGGCTAATCGTGGATATTGCACTGTCATGGGATTTCACCGAAGAATTCGTCACTGAGGATGAGGTGCTAACCCAAGCCCGGCTAAAAGCAGAAGAACTTGGTGCTAGCCCGGTTCCTCCCAGCGTCGGTGCACTTTTGAAGCTCCTGGCCAATCTTTCTGGTGCTCGAGCCGTGTTCGAAATTGGTACCGGTGGCGGCGTTTCTGGCCTCTACCTACTTTCTGGCATGCCAGCCAATGGTGTGCTCACCTCGATTGATGCCGAGGGCGAGTTCCAGCGTTTGGCCCGTGCGAATTTCACGGCCGCCGGCTACGAATCCACTCGCGTTCGTTTGTTCAACGCCCGCGCCCTCGACATGATGCCGCGCATGAATCAGGGTGCTTACGACCTCGTCTTTATTGATGGCGATAGCCTTGAAGTCCCCTACTACCTACCCCAAGCTGACCGCATGCTGCGTCCAGGCGGCCTGTTGATTATCACCCACGCTCTTTTGGGCGGCGATGTGGCTAATCCGGCAAAACGTGATGAGAAGACCGCGGGTATGCGCCAGGTGGTTACCGACCTCGGCAAGGCTGAAGATTACGAAACCACTGTGCTACCGGTAGCCGACGGTCTCTTGGTTGCCCATAAGGTTGCCGCAGCTAACTGAGTCAGTATTTCGCTCCGCTACTGGGCGCAATACTTTCCCTGCTTTACGTGACGTTATTGTCACTTAATTTTCGTTTTTCCTTGCTTGCGGTGATCTTCATCAAGCAGAAAAGCAAAAGCCTCAATCCTTGCAATCATGCGGAAAACCACTAGCGCCCTCGTTAGGGTGCTTTCCCGGTTTGGTTTTCCGCTAGATTCGGCGGAAACTAGAGGCATGACTGACTTTTTCTATTCTGATATGTTGCCCGTGGTGAGTGAAGATCCCACTCCCTACCGTTTACTAACCAAAGAAGGCGTTGAGGTCGTCACCGGCCCTGACGGTAAAGAGTTCTTGCAAGTTTCTCCCGAAGCTTTGCGTCTTTTGACCGAAACCGCCATTCACGACATTTCCCATTACCTCCGCCCAGCTCACTTGGCTCAGTTGCGCAAGATCATGGATGATCCGGAGGCTTCGAACAACGACAAGTTCGTGGCTCTCGATTTGCTCAAGAACGCCAATATCGCTTCCGCTGGGGTACTCCCTATGTGTCAGGACACCGGTACCGCCATTGTGATGGGTAAGCGCGGTCAGCGTGTGCTTACCGAGGGCGAGGATGAACGCCCCATCTCCCGCGGTGTTTACGATGCTTACACCAACTTGAACTTGCGTTACTCCCAGAATGCTCCATTGAGCATGTACGAAGAGAAGAACACTGGTTGTAACCTCCCAGCCCAGATTGAGCTTTACTCTGATACTGCTCTGGGTCACGAACTTTCTTACAAGTTCTTGTTCATGGCTAAGGGTGGCGGCAGCGCCAACAAGTCCTACTTGTACCAGGAAACCAAGGCGATTTTGAACCCTGATTCCATGATGCAGTTCTTGGAAGCCAAGATTCGCTCCTTGGGTACCGCAGCTTGCCCGCCGTACCACTTGGCAATCGTTATCGGTGGTACTTCGGCTGAATACGCATTGAAGACCGCTAAGTACGCTTCGGCTCACTACCTCGACGAATGCGCCACCACTGGTGATGAAACCGGCCATGGTTTCCGCGACCTCGAGCTAGAAGAGCAGGTCTTGGATTTGACCCGCAAGATTGGCATTGGCGCTCAGTTCGGTGGTAAGTACTTCTGCCACGACGTTCGCGTCATCCGCTTGCCACGTCACGGCGCTTCCTTGCCAGTGGCGATTGCTGTTTCTTGCTCGGCTGACCGTCAGGCTCGCGCCAAGATTACTCCCGAGGGCGTTTTCCTTGAGCAGCTAGAGTTCAACCCGGGCCAGTACTTGCCAGAAACCACTGATGCTGAACTTGATGAGGCTACTGATGGTGTTTCGGGCACTGGCAAGGGTGCGGCGATCAAGATTGATTTGAACCGTCCAATGGATGAGATTCGGGCTGAACTTTCCAAGTACCCGATTAAGACTCGTTTGTCCTTGACCGGCACCATTATTGTGGCTCGCGATATCGCCCACGCGAAGATTCGTGAACGCATTGAAAACGGTGAGGGCATGCCACAGTACATGAAGGATCACCCGGTTTACTACGCAGGTCCAGCAAAGACCCCAGAAGGTATGCCTTCGGGTTCCTTCGGCCCCACCACTGCTGGCCGTATGGACTCTTACGTAGACCTGTTCCAGTCGCACGGTGGTTCTATGGTCATGTTGGCTAAGGGTAACCGTAGCCAACAGGTCACCGACGCTTGCGAAAAGCACGGTGGTTTCTACCTCGGTTCGATTGGTGGCCCGGCTGCTCGCTTGGCCCAGGACTGCATCAAGCATGTTGAACTGCTCGAATACCCTGAACTCGGAATGGAAGCAGTTTGGAAGATTGAGGTCGAAGACTTCCCAGCCTTCATCGTGGTTGATGATAAGGGCAATGACTTCTTCGCCCACAGCCAAGAAGTTACCGTCACCATCGGTAAGCGTCCCGGCTTGTAAGCCTTTTAACTGCCACTAGCGGACTTAAGTTTGGCCGCGGTGCTACCACTCGTTGGTAGCACCGCGGCCACTTTTGTTTTTGGTTGCACCAACCTTGGGTTTCGAATCAGAAAGCTTCCGAGAATTTCAGTTTTCGGAATCCTCGAAAGTGAGATGGCTCAGTCAAGAGGCATGAATAAGTCAACACAAAATCCTGTCCTGTGCCAGCCAAGAAACCTCACTGAATTTAGATAACAATACCGTCTAAGTTAGCTAGGAATTCCAACTTCACCATGGGAACGGGGAATCACCACTGACCAGGCGACCCAAGAATCAGAACCTGACCGAGGCGGACAGGTGTTTAGTCACGATCGACGACAATGGTGACTTTTTGTAGGTCTTTGACTTCGTTGTAGCCGGTGGTGGCCATGGTGCGTTTTAGCGCCCCAATAATGTTCAAAGTACCGTCAGAACGGGTGGCTGGGCCATACATGATCTCCGATAGGGTACCGGCTGTGCCTACTCGTACTCGTTGACCGCGGGGCAAAATCGGGTGGCGGGCTTCGCTCCCCCAGTGCCAGCCGCCGCCAGGAGCGTCCTCGGCACGCGCCAAGAGTGCCCCCAGCATGACAGCATCAGCACCGCAGGCGATGGCTTTAACAATGTCACCGCTATGGCCAATACCGCCATCAGCGATAACGTGCACGTAGCGACCACCAGACTCATCTTGGTAGTCACGGCGAGCTGCAGCCACATCGGCAACTGCTGTGGCCATGGGAACGTGAATGCCGAGTGCCTGACGGGTGGTATGGGCAGCTCCCCCGCCGAAGCCAACGAGGACCCCGGCAGCACCGGTACGCATCAGGTGTAATGCTGCAGTGTAGGTGGCGACCCCACCGACGACCACTGGCACATCGAGTTCATAGATAAACCGCTTTAGGTTAAGAGGTTCTGCTTGGCTTGAAACGTGTTCCGCGCTTACCGTGGTTCCACGAATCACCAACAGGTCTACCCCAGCATCGATCACCGTCTGGGAGTATTCCAAAGTATGTTGGGGTGAGAGTGCCGCTGCCACAGTAACTCCCCCAGCACGAATCTCTTGAATCCGCTGGGTGATTAGTTCCCGCTTGATCGGTTCTTGGTAGAGTTTTTGCAGTCCCACCGTAACTTGCTCTTCAGGGAGCTTACGGATTTGCTCGTAAATGGGCATGGGATCTTCATAACGCGTCCAGAGCCCTTCTAGGTCTAGTACCCCAATGCCACCCAGCTGTCCGAGGGCGATCGCAGTTTGGGGGCTCATGACGGAGTCCATGGGAGCAGCCATTACGGGCACGTCGACATGGTAGGCGTCGATTTGCCAGCCAACATTTACGTCTTTAGGGTCACGGGTGCGTCTAGCGGGAATCACCGCAATATCGTCGAAGGAGTAGGCGCGGAGGGCTCGTTTACCTCTGCCGATTTCGATTTCGTGACTCATCGTGACTCCTTTGACCGAGGGTGACTACTGGGCGGGCTGGTAAAGGTCGTAGTGGTCGGCTCGCAGCGAGAAGCCGCGGCCGGTGGTGGTTTGCACGCAAACAAAATCGGGGGCGGCCCCGCCACAGGCAAAGTCGCCTAGTTTGACATAAGAGCCGTTGGGCACGGCGGTGATTTCGAAGCGTTTATCTTGTTCTGAGTTGGCGTCTTCGCTGGCCGGGTTACGTCCAGATAGGCACGCACCGAAAGCGACGTCATTGCGGGTCAGGGTGGCTGCCCGCCCAACTAGCGAGCGCGAGGGGCAAGCTCTGCGGTCTTCCGGCCTCGGCAATAGTTCGCCACGCACCTGTGAGCAAGCAATGCCAGGTCCGGTTGGGTACTGCCCATCTGGGTTAGGAGTAAGTACTACCCAGCGATCGTCATGAAGTTTGGCCAAATCATCAGCCCAAGCACAGATCTCATTACCCGAGGCTGAGCGGAAACGAATGATCCCGTCTTTCATGGGGAAATCATCAGTTGCTAATGGATTTAGAGCCATCACTTTGGCAACCTGTGGCACGTTGACTGTCCCGCCACCTTCACTGGTGGGAACTTGTGGGGCAGCTTCTTGCGGCATTTCGCTACTGGGGGGTGGGATCGCGCCGGGCGCAGAAATAGGAGCAGGATTACGGTTCTTTTCGTACAGGTAGTATCCACTTCCGACCATGAAGCCCACCAGCACTAGCGCGATGAAAATCGCGACTGGGGTCGGCATCTTGGATTGGATTGGTTCGTGGCTCATTTAGCTCCCTTTCTATTCCTCCCTTTATTTTTACACATTTATTCGGTTGAAGAGTTACTTGCTGGCTACTTGTGCGTAAAAGTTGGCTCGCGAAGAGTTTTCGAGTTTACTTAGTGACATGAATGAGCTTGCTTTTACCTCTTGGACTGAGTCAACTTGGGTTGGTTTTGATACTGAAACTACTGGGGTTAACCCTAACGAAGATTTATTAGTTACGGCCTCTCTGGTTTTGCTGGCCGAGGGCGTGAAGGGCGATCTTTCTCAAGTCGAAACTGCTAACTGGCTTGCTGACCCAGGCGTAGAGATTCCAGAAGTCGCCGCCCAGGTACATGGAATTTCTACTGAGCAGGCGCGAGCCGAAGGCCGCCCACTCGGCGAAGTTTGTGGCGAAGTGGCCGAGCGAATTGTGGATTTGTGGCGCTCGGGTGCCATTTTGGTAGGTTTTAATTTGGCCTATGACATCCGTATTTTGGAGCATTCGCTGGAAGTTTGTGGGCTTACTTCCTTGGAGGAACGAGCCGGAGGTTATGGTCCTATGGTGGATCCTTTAGTTTGGGATCGGAAGTTGGAGCCATATCGCCGAGGACGACGCAACCTGGAGACCTTGTGTGGTGTTTATGAGGTTTCGTTGGATGATCGTTTCCATCAGGCTGATGTGGATGCGCTGGCTACTTTAGGAGTGCTGGCGGCCATGGTCGCCTTGTACCCTTCGGTGCGAACCTTGGGTCGTGAGGAACTAACTGATTACACCGCTGCGGCTCATCAGGCTTGGGCAGAGCAGTTCAACCGTTATTTGGCTAGCCAAGGTCGCGATGCCAATGTGGAAGAATACTGGCCCTAATACCGTGCCATAACGGCCTAGGAAAAAAGCAGTCCGTTATCTGGGGTGTTAGGTCATTTTGCTATCGCAGCTAGGCCTCAAGTGATCCTTACTATTTTGTGGCTGAGGTTGGTTCCTTAAAGTTTGCTGCGAATAAGCTGAAAAGACGAGGGCTCTTTACCGATGGCTCTTTAGTTAGGCGCAGTATTTTTCAACGTAGGCTGCGGCTCGTTGTCCAGTCTTTTGGAGCGATCGATGTTCGCACACCCAGTTGCGAATATTGTCTCTCATCGCTTTTTTCTTGGCGGGAACGGTTTGTTTTGCCACCACGTTTACCATGGCTTGCCCGACAGCTTTGGGGGTAAAGTCGGCCTCGGCCACCCCCAAATTATTGTCACTAATATCGGCTGCAGCCGGCCCTACCCCAGCGTAAACGATCGGGGTGGCACAGGCATAGGAGGCATACATTTTAGTGGGGTAGGCGAAGTCGTAGCCGTTTCCTGGTTTTATCGATGCTAGGGAGGCGATGGCATGCCCTTGGAGTTCAGCAGCGATATCAGGGGATGCTAGTCCATGCACCAAAATTTTGGTGGGGTGAGCTTGGGCAAGTGCTTCAAGCTCGGCCTGTTCATTTCCTTGAGTGAGGTAAAGCAGCTGATAGTCTGCCAGCCTCGGGTCTTGGATTAAAGCTTGCGCAAAGATTCCGGCTTTTTGTAAGTCGGAGGCAGTGCCACCATAAAAGAAATATGGTTTGGTGATGCCGTATCGTTCCGCAAGCTCGGGATTCAGCGGTTTTGTGGGTGGTTGGAAGCGTTCAGTGTCGATCCCGTTTTGTACCACCTCGACTACTTTTGCCCCAGCTTTTTTCGCGGGCGCTACCATGTCCTGATTGATAGTGAGTACTACGCTGGCATTAGCCAAAATAAATTTTTGTACTCGTTGCATCAGTTTCACCACAAATTTGGGCATGATTGCTTCGTGCGATTCGGTGATTAAATCAGCAGCAAAGTAGGCGAATGGCACCTTTTTCAACCGACAATAGCAGGCGACCACTAGCCCAGTGGTGGGCGGCGGCTCGGTGAGAATATATTTTGGTTTAGGCTGTGCCAGTAGTCGGAAGAAAAGCGGTAGATCGAAGCTGAGGTAAGGTAAGAGTCCGCGGACATAGCCATCTTTATCGCGTTTCACCGGGGCACGTTTGATCTGCAGTTTGGGGTGTGGTTTGGCCTCGCTCATTCCTTTGGGAAGGGTCCCAGTTAGCACGGTGACTGGTCCGTAGCTCGTCATCTGCTTGGCGGTAGCTTCTAGCCGAAATGCGGCTGCGCCGATTTCTGGCGCGTAGATTCGACTGGTGACAATCGCGTTTTGACTGTGCTTCATGGCTGCTTCTTGGAAGTAAGTTCCTAGTGATGGCTCGCAATAAGAGAATGGATTCGCTTGGCTACAGCATTAGCAGAAACGTGCTGTTCCACCCAGCTTGGTGCCTGTGCAACTTCAGTTCCACGTTCTTTTTGAGCAACTGCAAGCATTGCCGCAGCCACCGCATTCTGCATCTCGGTTTGAGTTTGGTTTTCGTAATGTCCCACTCGCACCCCAAAATCTTGCTGGTCAAGGGCGCCTTGAATATTGTCGGGTCCAAGATAAACCACCGGGGTACCGACTGCCAGAGCCGAATAGATCTTGGTAGGTACCGCAAACTGGTAGTTGCCGGGAGCTACGGAGGCGAGAGCGACTTGGCTTTCGCCGAGGCGTCGGACAATCTCAGTCTGGTCCACTCGACCGTGGACTTGGATACTGGGATCGGCCTCGGCTTTGGCTTGAAAGTATTCGTAGTCAGTTCCTTGGCCCACGAAGGTGAGGGTGGCGTTAGGCAATTCGGCTTTAATTTGGGGCCACACGTCAACGAAAACGCGAGCACCGTGAACTTCTGACGCAGTACCGGCATAAAGAAAGTTAACTGCCGCATTCGGATCGACCGGTTTCGCCTCGCCCTCGATCAGGTCGAGGTTCGTGGGAGGATGGAAGATTTCGGTATCTACCCCGAAGCCCACCACCGTAGCTTTATTCTGGAATCGCTTAGGCAGGCGTTCTTTTACCTGCTCACTGACACAGAAGACTTCATCAGCACAGGCCAAGGCAGTATTTTCGAGGAATTTAACCCCCCACTGAACAATCTTCGGTGCTTTGGCTTCTTCTACCGCCACAGACCATAAATCTGCTGCGTAGTAGGCAAACTTTCGGCGGCTGAGTTTGCTAAGCAGTCCCGCCACGAAGCCGGTTGTTGGTGGCGGTTCGGAAATCACCCAATCGACTCGTGACTGTTGCCAAAAGCGCCAAGCTAGTGGCAGGTCAAAGCTGAGATAGTCAACGTATCCTCTGACATAGCCGTCTTGGTTGCGGTGAACTGGAAAACGGCGAATCTGATAGCCATCTTTGGTTTCTTTGCGGGCAGCGTCTTGATACTTAGTTGTCAGTACCCGAACGCTTTCTCCAGCTAAAACCAGTCCTTTAGCTAGCGAGGCTAGGCGCCCAGAAGCGGCCCCTGGTTCTGGCCAGAAAATGCGAGAAACTATCAGAATATGTTTTGGCAAGGTTTCGTTTTCTATGCGGCTACGATCAGGAGTGGTAGTTTGGTGCTTCCTTAGTCATTTGCACGTCGTGTGGGTGCGATTCTTTTAGACCAGCGGCGGTGATGCGGACGAAGCGACCATTTTTGGTGACCTCTTCGAGGTTGTGCGCCCCGAGGTAGAACATCGACTGGTGGAGGCCACCGACGAGCTGGTAGATCACGTCGGCGAGGCTACCCGAGTAAGGCACCTGACCCTCGATACCTTCTGGCACGATCTTGTCGTCGCTCTTAACGTCAGCTTGGAAGTAGCGGTCCTTGGAGAAAGACTTGCGCCCACGAGAGCTCATGGCACCAAGGGAACCCATGCCACGGTAGGTCTTGTATTGCTTACCGTTAACGAAAACGAGTTCGCCTGGGGATTCTTTACAACCGGCCAAAAGCGAGCCGAGCATAACGGTAGAAGCGCCGGCCACTAGCGCCTTGGCGATGTCACCAGAATAGTGCAAGCCACCATCGGCGATTAAAGGAACTCCGGCAGGACCACAAGCCTGAGCGGCAAGGTGGATCGCGGTTAGCTGTGGGACGCCCACACCGGCAACCACGCGGGTGGTGCAGATGGAACCGGGGCCCACGCCGACCTTAACTGCGTCCACACCGGCATCGATGAGGGCTTGGGCTCCTTCGGTGGTAGCGACATTGCCGCCAATCACCTGAACATTTTCAAAAATGCTGTCGGACTTGATTCGTTTAATCATGTCCAAAGCGAGTTGGGCGCCACCGTTAGCGGTGTCTACCACGAGGACGTCGACTCCGGCCTCGGCCAAAGCCACCGCACGCTCCCAAGCGTCACCCCAGTAACCAACTGCGGCACCAACTAGCAAGCGACCCTCAGAGTCTTTGGCAGCATTCGGATACTGTTCGGTTTTCACGAAGTCTTTAACGGTAATCAAGCCAGCTAGGCGACCTTCATCATCTACCAAAGGCAGTTTTTCGATTCGGTTCTTTGCTAGTAGCGCTTTAGCTTCTTCTCGGCAGATCCCAACCTGTCCGGTAATTAGCGGCATTGGGGTCATGCAGTCCACGACTCGGGTGGTAGGCCATTGTTCTGCTGGAATGAAGCGAAGGTCGCGGTTAGTGATAATACCGAGGAGCTTGCGGTCAGCATCCACTACTGGCAAGCCAGATACCCGGTAGTGTCCACAAAGGTTATCTAGTTCTTCAATGGTCGCTTCTGGGTGAATGGTTACCGGGTCGGTGACCATGCCCGATTCTGAACGCTTGACCTGGCGAACGTGTGCTGCTTGGTCTTCGATCGAAAGGTTACGGTGCAAGATACCGATGCCACCCTGGCGAGCCATAGCGATAGCCATGCGCGCCTCAGTCACGGTGTCCATTGCCGCGGAAATAAGCGGGATTTGCAGCGTTAACTTTTTAGTCAGTTTCGCTTGAGTGTTAACTTCTGCCGGCACCACATCGGTAACCTCAGGCAGGAGCAAAACATCGTCGTAGGTAAGCCCTTGGAGGGCGAAAGGATCATGGGCGAAGGCAGCATTTTCATTCACCTTGCCTATTCTAGCTAGTTGCTGTCCCGAATGCCTAATGGATGGGCAAAACTAAGCTTTCGTCACGTTTGCACATTTCCAGATACTCAGTTAACTCTTTTGGTGGCTCTTTTTGCTGGCCGAGGGCGGCCTCGGATTACCGGTCGGCATTGGCAACTGACCAAAAAATACCTTGAGGGACTAGCTGGTTTTTCTAGTCCCTCAAGGTATCGAGTTTGTCTTCTCTAGCGCTTGCCAGTCATAACAGCTTGTGCGCTTATGGCTTGGTGAGGCGATGAAGCAGTACTGCGATCGCGTCGCGCTTTAGTGGCTCATGTGGACGGAAGGAGCCATCAGGCCAACCGTTGAGGAGTCCAGTGTGCTTAGCCCAAGCAACATCTTTTGCCATGGGGAAGGTCGCGGGGATATCGGTAAAGGCTCGAGTTGCTACCCCGGTGGTGGGGTTTGAGTTTGGATTTAGCAAACCAGTGCAGGTATCCCCGTATTGGGCACAGTAGCGTTTAACCATTGCAGCTACTGCGGCACGCTCAATCTGGTCTTTTGGACGGAAAGTTCCATCTCCCCAACCGTTGGTGATGCCATGCTTGGCTGCCCAGCTAATTTCTTTCTGGAATTGGCTGGTCTTTAGGTCTTTGAGCTTGGGATTCTTGGTAGCCTTTACCGAGTAGTCTGATCGTTCGTGTAGCCGGTATAGGAAAGTCACGAAGGCTTCTCGGGAAATAGCGTTGAATGGACGGTAGGTCTTATCGGCCCATCCGGTAGAAATACCGGAGTCTTTCATCCAGAGCATTTCGGTGCCGAACTGCTGGGAGATGCTCACGTCTTTAAAAGTGTGCGGGTCGATATTTGGACGCACAAAGTAGCGTTTGAAGATTCGCCAGAAGTTCAGATTGCCGTTATCTGCACAGTAACGGTCATTATCAAAGACTTTTTCTTTACGAATGATGGGTTTAACTGGCTTGATTGGCTTTTCGGGTGTTACCCCATTTTCGGGTGTGACACCGTTTTCTGGGGTCGCTTCCACAGTAGCCGGAGCCTCTGGGGTAACTACGACTTCCCGCACGTTTCGTTTAACGAATTCAGGATCGACTTTTCCTGCAAGGGTGTAGTCGCTCGGAGCATACGGGGTGTAGAAGTACAAGGCGGCGGTAGCGTCGTTTTGTACTTTAAATTTGGTTTGACGGGTGCAGAATGCTGCATTGGGGTGTTCATTAAAGTTATAGGTTTTTCCCCCGGAACGCTCAGCGATCCAGTCGATATCTTTCATGTCTCGGTACTGAGTCAAACGTAGCGCCGCAGAATAAACTTGGTCGCCGATGCCTGCATAGTCTTTATTGCAAGGCTTACCATCTGGGCAGGCAAAACCCATGGCGTGTGCCATGGCTCGTTCGGTGGGCTGGCGGGTTTGAATTAGTCCCTGTTCTTTTTGCAACATTACCAGTAGTACCTGCGGGTTAATTTTGCAGGCATTCGCTGCCTTGTAAAGGACTTTGGAGAATGGCTCGTTGACTCCGCCTTGGTAGGCCTGGCACTTGGAAGGACGCCCTCGGTATGACTGTTTAGCCGGACGTGACGGGGTGGTAAGTTTCAAATCTTTGAGGCAAGCTGGACCGTTTGGTGAGGCCACGCAGTTTTTCCCCCACCGTTCTAGGAATCGCTGGATTCCTTTTTCTGTCATGGTGTTTGGGGTATAGAAAAGTTCGTTACTGATGATATTTCCGCGTTCAAACTGGGCGTAGCTTGGAAGTGGCTTGAGGCTGTCATCGGCTTGTGCCGGGGCCACCGAGGAAAGACCGAAGGCAGTTACCACCATGGTGGCTAAAGCGATTGGTAGCAGTGGTCGTTTAGACATTTTTATTTCCTCACTGGTTGAGTTTCCTGTTTTTGACCTAGTTTTCGTCCTTGCTTCCCCGTTTGAACGGATTTGCTTGCTGACGAACCGCAACTAAACCTACCAAAGATTTTTCAGATTGGCAGTGATGCAATTTGCAAATTACTTTTTTGTATAGTGAGGGAATAGGCAAAAATAGGCAGTTTCAGGGGGTTGTTTCTTGCCCTAGTTTTTTGATAGTCTTCTAAAACTTAACCGCACAAAGTTTAGGAGCACTTATGACTGACGCCTCTCGTCTTCCCGGACCCGTGATGGATCTTTGGGAATGGCAGTACGATGGCGCCTGCCGCGAGATGGACACAGAATTGTTCTTTCACCCTGAGGGTGAACGCGGATCGACGCGTCGTCGCCGTGCAGAAAACGCTAAATCTATTTGTGCTAAGTGTCCGGTAATGAAGCAGTGCCGCGAGCATGCTTTGGCTGTGCGTGAACCATACGGTGTATGGGGCGGCATGACTGAAGAAGAACGCCGAGCTTACTTAGCTTCCCACGAACGTCGCGTGGGCTGATTGGTTTTAGTTTATTGAACTAGCGACTTGTTAGTTTAGGTAATAAAAATCCCCGACCATTTGGTCGGGGATTTTTATTTTGCTTGTTTGCTTTCTCAGCGTTCTACTACGGCCAAGATGTCGCGAGCCGAGAGGATTAGGTATTCCTGGCCAGCGTACTTGACTTCGGTGCCACCGTACTTAGAGTAGATGACTACGTCGCCTTCGGCAACGTCCATGGGGACGCGGTTGCCCTTGTCATCGATGCGGCCTGGGCCAACTGCGATAACTTTGCCTTCTTGTGGCTTTTCTTTGGCGGTGTCGGGAATGACTAGGCCGGAAGCGGTGGTGGTTTCAGCTTCTAGCTGGGCTACGACCACACGGTCTTCCAACGGCTTGATGCTCAATGCCATTTTCTTTTCCTCACTTTTGTGATTGGTTCTTGCTCTGAACGTTAATGCCGTCGCGGGGGTCATTGACGTTCAACCAGTCTGGCTCGTAAGCCGGACTTTCAACAGAAACAGATTAGCCCCTTAGTTAGCACTCACGCAAGGCGAGTGCCAAAATGTGGGTCTGGGTTAGCCGATGGCGAATATTGCTAGTGATGACGGTTAAAATATCCGCATGAGCCTTCCTCCTCCCCCGCCTTTATCTCCCAAGCAAGAGCAATTGCTGGAGCTGACAAATCAGCTGCCACTTTTACTTACCGAGGACGAGTTGGCGAATCCGCTGGTGGCTTCCGAAAAACTGCGGGCAAAAAACTTTTCTCCTAACTTGATTGCGTCCGCACTATCGCAATGGTCTTTACGACAGCGGGCTATAAAGAAGTTGGGTCCAATCGCTCAGGATTGGTTTTTCACTAATGATGGTTTGGAACAGGCGACCCAAACGGTGGTGGCACGCCATCATGCTCAGCGTTTTGCCGAAGCGGGCTTTAGCCAGGTGGCTGATCTTGGTTGCGCCCTCGGAACAGAATCGCAGTTTTTGGCCCGGGAGGGACTGTCCGTTTTTGCGGTGGAGTTGGATCCGCTTACTGCAAGTTGGGCGGCATTTAACTTGCGGGAGCATTCCCAAGTGCAGGTTTTGCAGGGCTTGGCTGAAGATTTTTTGGCTTCTCCGCCCGCTTCATTGCAAGCGGTGTTTGCAGATCCGGCAAGGCGTTTGGGTGGCAAACGCCTGATGAATCCAGAAGATTGGTCTCCCCCACTCTCGACCGCTCTTTCTTGGGCAGCGGACTATCCCGCAGGTATCAAGGTGGCGCCCGGGATTGATTACAAGTTCTTGCCACCCACTTCGCTAACTGAGTTTGTATCGGTAGGGCAAAATGTGGTTGAGGCTTGTATTTGGACGAAAGATTTGGCGCCGATTCCAGGAAGGGTGGCGCAGGTTTTCGTGGAAGATCAGTCCTTCACTTTTTCCGATCCGCTATCCGAGGGCGCGAATGGCCCGGTGCGCCCAGCTCCGTGCGGTGACTTGGGACGGTTTATCTTGGAGCCAAACGGCGCTTTGGTCCGCTCCGGACTTTTAGCGGCTTTAGCAGACGAGTTCGACTTGCGTTTACTCGATCCACAGATCGCTTTTTTGACTACTGATATTTTGCCCCCGGCTGGCATTCCGGCGCGGGAGCGTTTGTTTGCTGCTGCCCAAGTGTTTGAGGTGTCTACTTCGGTGCCGTTGCACCGCAAGCAGGTGGCCAAGGCAGTGTCGGAAGCGGAGTTTAGTAGCTTAGAGGTTTATGCCCGCGGGGTTGAGCTTCCGGCAACTACTGTGCGCAAGTGGGTAAAGTTTGTTCCTTCCGGCCAGCCGGGTGTTTTGTTTGCGGCGCGTTTGGCTACCCAGCGGTTAGGGATTTTGGCGAAAAAGGTGAGCCAGTAGCTTTAGCTGCGAGTGGCGTTTTGACCACAGGCCGTAGTTTTTCGCCTTGGTGGCGCGGTAGAATATTCATGTCTTTTTTATCCGCATTTCGGGGGGTTTTGATGTCTCATTTTTCTGCTGCAGATACCAGCAATCATGACGCAGAAAAACCATCCGCTTCAGCTCATCACGGACACAATCATTCTCATGCCACCTCGTCTCGCAAACGACTGTGGGCGGCTTTGTTGGTGACGATCTTGATTTTGGTGGCGGAGCTTTTGGGTGCGGTTTTTACCGAATCCTTGGCCTTGGCTGCTGACGCGGGCCACATGGCAGTGGATTCGTCTGGTTTGATTGTGGCTTTGGTGGCAGCGCATTTGATGACTCGCCCGCGTAGCGATCGTTTTACTTGGGGTCTGGCTCGCAGTGAGGTGTTGGCGGCGGCTTTGCAGGCTGGCATGTTGATTGTGATTAGTTTTTTGGTGGCCTGGGAGGCGATTGTGCGTTTCTGGCAGCCTGAGCCGTTGCTTCCTAAACCGATGCTGATCATTGGTGTCATCGGCTTGCTGGCGAACGCAATTTCGCTGGCAATTTTGGCAGGTGGACGCCATGAGTCATTAAATATGAAAGCCGCTTTTTTAGAGGTGGCAAATGATGCCTTCGGTTCCCTGGCAGTTATTATCGCCGCAATTTTTGCGTGGACTTTGGGGTGGAATCAGGCGGACTCTTGGGCTTCTTTGATCATTGTGGTGTTAATGGTGCCGAGGGCGGGTTTGCTGCTAAAGAATGCGGTGGCCATTTTGTTGGAGGCGACTCCTTCTGAACTTGATTTACCGTCAATCCGCCAACATTTATTAGAAGTCGATGGCGTGGAAACTGTTCACGATTTGCATATTTCGACTATCCAAACCGGCACCTACGCCCTGACGGCCCATATTGGCACTAGTGCCCAAACCATGACGGAGCAGTCACGGGTCCTGCATCAGTTGGAGGCTTGTGCCCGTCATCATCATCCGGTTGCTTTGGCTCATACGACCTTCCAGCTTGAGCCGGTGGCTCACGAGGCGCATGAGGAGATTCGCCATTAGGCCCTAGCGGTGGCCGGTAGCCTAGCTTGCGCATATTGCTGAGCAAGTTTAGCTTGTCCGGTTTTGTGTACTACCATTTTGTTATGACTTCGAAGATGAGAAAAGCAGTTATTACTGGTGCTTCTGCCGGGATTGGCGAAGCCTGTGCCCGGGCTTTGGCGGCTGATGGTTGGCAGGTGGTTTTGGCGGCTCGACGCTTGGAACTGTTGGAGCGAATTGCTGCAGAGGTTGATGGTCAGGCGCTGTTCTTGGATGTCACCGATGATGATTCGGTTGCGCGTTTTGCCGCCGAAGTGGGTGACTGTGATTTGTTGGTGAATAATGCGGGTGGCGCCCTCGGCCTCGATAGTGTGGCCGAGGCGGATTTGGCTGACTGGCAGTGGATGTATGACACGAATGTGTTGGGGACTTTGCGCGTAACCAAAGCGTTTTTGCCTGCTTTATTGGAGCGCAATGGGCTGGTGATTAATATTGGTTCGATTGCGGGACGGGTCCCTTATGTGGGCGGGGCTGGCTACAATGCGGCTAAGCATGGGGTCGCCGCGATGAGCCGAGTTTTGCGTTTGGAGACTGCCGACCAGCCTTTGCGTGTTTGCGAGATTGACCCAGGTCGAGTCGAAACTGAGTTTTCGGTAAATCGTTTTAAGGGTGACCGGCAGCGCGCGGCTAAGGTTTACGAGGGTCATCTTAATTTGCAGGCCGAGGACGTGGCCGAGGCGGTACGTTGGGTGGCTTCGTTGCCGAAGCATGTGAATATTGATTCCATGTTGATCATGCCAGCAGATCAGGTGTGAGTTTTTGACGAAACTAGTCGAATTTAGCTTTCTTCCCGAGCAGGTTGCACTTCTGCTCCCCTATGAGAGCAAGGGGGTCTCCTCTGGGGAAGACGGAGTACTGCGTGCTTTTAGCTTAGCTGGGCCCGCGATCGAAGAGGCAGAGTTTGCGTCCCGTTTTGCTCGGGTGATGGCGGTGCGGTACGAAGTGTTTGTAAAAGAGCAAGGTGTACCACCAGAGTTGGAAATTGATGGTCGCGATCCGCTTGAGAGCACGACTCATGTTTGGGTGGAAAATCAAGCCAATCAAGTTTTAGCTGTGGGCCGGCTGCTGCAGGATGGGGCGGCTTCTTTCCATCTTGGTCGGGTGGCAGTTTTAGCGAAAAATCGAGGGCGGGGCTATGGTCGCGCAGTAATGTTTGCCTTCGAAAATGCTGCCCGAGCGTTGTCCCCGCAAGGGCAATCGGTCACTTTACAGCTTTCGTCTCAGGAGCATGCGATCGGTTTTTATCGAGGATTAGGCTATGAACTTGAAGGTTCTAGCCGATATTTAGATGCGGGAATTTGGCATCGCGACATGGTCAAGAGATTATGATTTTCAGTCGGCCCAATCTAGGTCTTGGGTAAATGCTCCTGGCACGTCGAGTGGAACTCGTTGGTCGCCAAAGAATTTCGGGTTGTGTTTGGGCAAGCGCGGCATTACCGTCTCCCCTACGTCCCTAAAGGCGACCATAAACTCTAAATTATGATTTTTTAGCCACCAGTAGTACCTAGTTTGATTTTCAAATTTGTCTGTGTATTCCCGGTACAGTGAGCCACACATTTGTGGATCCCCAGAAATATTTTGATCGGAAATTTTCTGGGCGATTTCTTGACAGATTTTAGCTACCAGAGCGGGAGGGATGTTGTTATTTATATCGGATCGTAGCTTCTTCCCTTTTTCATCAAATTTGGGTGCTACGGGCCGTCCCTTTTCGTATTCTTCGGTGGAGTCGATAGTCCACATCTGTGCGGAATCGTAGTACTGGTAATAGTCTGACTTATACTCCAGAAGTAAATTTCGAGGAAGCTTTTGCCTGACATCACGCCAAGTTTGTAGTTGGACTATCTCATTTTTCCTGCGTGCAGGCGATACTGAACCTTTTTCAAATAATATTCGACCGATGAAATATTTACTGTCAACCTCAAATACAGGAAAACCTACCTCTTTATCGCTTTTTAGCATGTTAAGCCACTGTTGAGAAGCCTTCAGAATGTTCTTCGTATCAAAACCTAAGCTGACATTACTAACGAAAGCTTGGATATTAGGCAGGTAGGTCGCGAGATTTCGTATCGCTTGCCAGTTTTCTGGTAAAGGCTTAGAAGTCACCCCGTCAGCTAATTTAAGTAATGCATTTTCAGGGGTGATTACCTCCATATTATCACTCCAAGAAACCCAGTTTCTATTTTCATCTAGTTCTTGAATGAGTTTCACCAGTTGCCGATTAGTTCTATCATCATTTGGCGCCTCTGGGAGTATCCGTAGTCGAATATGAGTTTCATCCGGATGCTTTTGCCGTTCAGGCTTTAACACTTCCCCTTGGACGATGTCTGAATACTGATCTATGAGTGCTTGAAGTTGTTTTCGATTCTCTTTTCCTTCTCGTGATTCACCGCAGCCCGAAAGAGTAAGTGCACAAATTGTGGTTACAACTATAAACCACCGCTTTTTCATCTATTTCCCTTTCGCGTTAGCTCTTCAGCTGCTTAATCCAAGAAGTTTTCTAAGCTGGCACACTAAGTTTAAGCTTTTTCTTGCTTTCCTTGGTAAGCGAATATCAAGATGGCGATAATCTGCATTACTAATCCAGCCCAAAGTGGCCAGTTGCCGTCTACCAGCAGAAAAACTACAGTTTCTAAAAGAAGCGAGACAAATATTAATCCGAGGGCGATCCAGGTCAGCCAAATCGATCCAGATTTTTTCTTTCTTTTACGTCCCATGGCGGCCTTTCACTGAGTTCATAGAAGCTGTAGTTAGGGATCTGATCGTCATTTATCAGAATCTGATCTAATGCTTAATGACAAGCGGGAGTGTTGACTCCATATAGAAGAATTAGTAGCACATAGGTGAAAAGGAGCATTATCCCTAAGGTTAGGACTAATTTGCTTTTTAATTTGAAGGCGAGTAGTCCCACTACTAGTCCAGCAGGAATGGTGTAGTACAGAATTAGTAGGTATCCAGTGTCTACCATGCGTTCGGCTATGAATCGCACTGGTAGGAACCCAAAAATTAAGAGCCAAGCAATGAACACCAGAGTTCTGGGTTGTCGTTTCCCGTAGAAAGTCCATTTTTCGTGCATCTTGGCACCTCCCACTCAGTTTTAGGCTGGTCACCTTTAACCAGCATTTAGTGTATTCTATCACATTTTGAGGGGCTTAAATTTTAGGGGTGGGAGCCATTTTGGCTCTCACCCCTAAAATTCTAGTCTTTTTGCACCTCAGGCTGCGTGGGTGCAGGTTGGGCAAGTGCAGTCAACACAGACGCAGTTGTTGCAAATGTCGTCGCAGTGTTCACACTGGCAGGTTTCATGGTTGCAGGTTGGGCAGGTGCAACCATCACACTCGCAAGCAGCGCAAACATCATCGCAGTCACCACATACGCAGGTGGTGCACTCATCGTAGTGGCCACCGTCTTCGCGGTGTGCGTGACCGTCGTGCAAGTAGTCAACATGGTCACCGTGGACACGAGCTTCGTGACCACAGCCTGGACCGTGGGTGTGGTTGTGCTTTTCAGCTGGGGTGTGTTCAGTGTTTACAGTCATGATTGTGTTCCTTGGTATGTTTGAGCGCATCGAGGAAAATGTGCGCCACATGTTCGTCAATTAGTTCGTAGTTCGAGTTTCGACCTACGCGATTGATTCTCACCAAATGGGCTTCCCGTAGGACTTTCAAGTGGTGCGAAACCAGCGGTTGTGATTCTTCCAAGAGTGCGACCAGTTGGGAAACATCAGCTGGACCGGCAACCAAACGATGCACGATCGCCGCCCGCATCGGATGCGCCATAGCTTTAAACAATGGCACTACCGGCGCACATTCACGCTGGGCGTGGGCATCGCGCTTCGTCTGATCTTCACTCATAAAAGAAAGTTTATATCAAAAAAGATTTATATACAAGTTTCTTTATATATCAGTTTGTCAGAAAGAGTTCCGCCTTTGGATTTAAGGCTGGTATTACTTGGGTTTAGTAGTGAGCGGTGACGGTTTCTGTTTTCGGGTCGAGGGTGATTTCGCCGCCGTATGGGAGGACTAGTTGGGGTCTGGTGTGTCCGAATGGCAGGTTGAGGCAAACCAGTAGGTCACTGCGGTATGGGGCGATGTTGGCTAGCAGGTATTCCACGTAGGCCTCGTGTTTGGCGGCGAGGATTTCTGGTGGCATGGGGTTGTCTCGGTCAGCTACGACTGGTTGTGCGAAAGCGAGTGCACTGGCAGCGTCGAGGTATCCTCGCTGGCCGAGGGCGCGGATCCAGCGTCCGACATATTCGGGCGGAGGAATGATTTCGGAGGTTTCAAAGAGGAGGATTTTCCCTTCGATTTGTTCGGCACTTGGTAGCCGGTCGGCGAGGGCTAGTTGGTCGATTACTTCGAGGCAGCCGCCCCAGGTTGCGCCTCGAACTTTTTCGTCGGAGGCGAGGAATTCGAGTTTGGGTGATGGGGTTCTTGGGTAGGGCTGATCTAGCGCGGCTGGGCTGGACCAGTCGTGCCCGAAGTCTTCCGATTCGGTGGGGATAGGCAGTTGTAGGTCGCCCTCGGCAAATAGCGCAGCTTTGAGAGTGGTCAAGTGTTCTTCGTCGACTTGTGCAGGTCCGAGGTGCACCATGGTGGAACCGCCATAGTAGCTCCCTACTCCGTTTTGCCAGAGCCAGTTCGAGATGTTGGTGTTATCGGAGTAGCCGAAGAATGGCTTGGGGTCTGCTTTGGGTAACTGCGAGTCAAGGTGTGGGGTGACGGTGATTTCGTCATCTCCCCCGATGGTGGTGAAGATGGCTCTAATTTCTGGGTCGGCAAAAGCAGCGTTGACGTCCTCGGCTCGTTCCTTTGGGCTGGCCCCCATTTTACTGGTGGTGGGGTATTCGACTGGCTCTAATCCAAGTAGTTTTTCAACCCGTTCCATGGCTTGACGGTGGATTTGCGGAAAGTACGAGGGCGCAGACCAAGCAGGTGAAAGGATCGCCACTTTGTCGCCGGGTTTTAGCGGGGTTGGTTTGAGCAGTTGATGAGCCATGCCTTCATTTTAGAGGGGTTAGGCTTAGAGCGTTTTATCGCCCTCGTGGTGTTTCAATTTGAGAGGCGAAAGCAGATAGCTGCTTGGTCACATTAGCATGTTAGTTACATGGCTTTTTCTGATATAGTGCGATTTTGGAGCGTCCTGTTGGAACACACTTTTGGGGGAATACGTTTCCCCATGATTTTGTTTTATTTCAGGTCACGATTTTTGTTTCCGAACTGATGGGATTTAGCCGAATGTCGAAGCTATCCAGACTTGTTGTTGCCACCTTTGCGATGGTGGGTGCCTCCTCTTTGCTGGTCACCTCTTTGGCGAGCGCCGCACCTACTTCTGCCGAGCACGCCGCTCCCCCTTATGAGGCAACGGTGCAAAATGCCACCATTAAACAAGGACAGGATCTCGATCTTACTTCCTTGATCAGTGCGAAGGTGGAGACTGGTTTACCGGGAGAGTTGGCACCTGAAGAGTTTAGCTTTCCGAACGTACTAACCACCTATGGCACCAACATTCCAAAGCTTGGTAATCCTGCGGATGTGCCGGCCCTTTCACCCAATAAGTTTGAAAATCCCCCGGCTGGGCAATGGTATAACTATTTCGACGTAGATTACCTTCGTTGGACTCCTGATAGTGGCTGGTATGACGCCAATAAGCACTATCGAGAGTCGCTTCGCCCCTATGGTAGTGGTGGCACTGATGACGTAGCTTGCTGGAAGGCCACTAGCGCCAATCAACTGATGTGGTGGATTAAGCAGAATCGACCGTTTGTCGATAAATACTTTAAGACTTATCCAGATGCCTCTAAGGAACTGATGCCTGGGCACTATCTGACTGACGGCTACAATGAGCAAGATTACCAACAGATCTTGGACTACTATTCGGAACATTTTGTTGATAAACCGGGTGATCCTACTGGTGGCAATCAGTGGTTTATCACCGGCGAAAAAACTGCGGCAGTGAATGCTCCTTTTAAGGATGAAGAGTTTGGAAAAAACTTTAAGGGATTCTTTGGCAAGGCATTCAACACGTCATCGATGGCAAGTGCTACCCCACTGACTAACTACATTAAGTTCCCTCGTTCAAATGCGCTCAAACAGTTCTCTGATTTCGTGATCGATGCGATGAAGAATCACCGTTCGATTGGTTTTGAACTTGTATACTCTGGCGGTTATCGCCATGCAGTTACCTTGTGGGGTGCCGAGGTTAATGAGAATCAGCTAGTTGATTACATTTACTACACTGACAGCGACACGAACAACAAGGCGTATCAAACCACTTCTTTGATGACGCGACTTAAGGTTTTGAGCTCTGACGACGGTCGCTCAATCTATGCTGATATCAACTATGAACTCGAAAATCCTCAGTCATCTTCACCAGGTATCTCGGCAGTAAACTCTCTCGATCTTGGCCGAAAGGTTTGGGATGATTGGGCTCGCGAGCAGCTACCTAAGGTGACCTTTAAGGTTCGTGACAATGGTGGCTTTAACCAGAACGTTCCGGGCACCTACACCATTAAATATGTAGATAACTTTGGACAAGAGGTAGCAAAGACAGCCCGGGTAACTGTGCTAGGCAATAAAAAGCCTGCAACGCCGGAGCCAACGAAGGAACCTACACCCGAGCAGACTGCCGAGCCTACTCCAGCCCCGGTTGTTCCTGCTCCAGAGCCAACCAAGGAACCAACTGTCGAGCCGACTCCGGCGCCAACGGCCGAACCAACTAAGGAACCTACCGTTGAGCCCACTCCGGCGCCAACCGTGGAACCATCTGTTGAGCCAACCTTGGAACCAACCCCTACCCCGGTTGTGCCCACTCCAGCACCTAGCTTGGAGCCGACAAAGGAACCAACGGTAGAGGCTACTGTTGAAGCAACCCCGGAGCCTTCGACTGAACCTACCGCAGAGCCTGCACCTGCGCCCGAACCAACTAAGGAAGCAACGGCAGAACCTACCGTAGAGGCAACTCCGGAACCATCGGTTGAACCGACTGTCGAAGCAACAGCTGAACCCACACCGGTACCTGTGGTTCCCACTTCGGAACCTTCAGTGGAACCGACCAAGGAGCCGACCGCAGAACCAGTTCCAATGCCTTCGGCTGAGCCTACTGTTGAAACCCCTGTTTCTCCAGTACCTCCAAAGCCACAGCCGGAACCTAAACCGGTTCTACCTAAGCCAGCACCAAAGCCAACTCCAGTGCCCCCGGTGAAACCGGTACCAGTTCCGCAGCCTTCAGTTGAGCCGACTCCTGCGCCGAAACCACCGGTAAAACCGGCTCCGGCAAAACCAGTCAAGCCAGCACCAAAACCACCGGTAAAGCCAGATCCACGGCCTACCCCGACCCCCAAGCCGCCGGTTAAACCTGCACCTGTGCAGCCTAAGCCGACCCCAGTGCCCCCGGTTAAACCTGCACCTGTGCAGCCTAAGCCCGAACCGACTCCGGTATTGCCTGATCCGAAGCCGACTCCAAAGCCGCTTCCTCCGGTAAAGCCTGCTCCGGTCAAACCGGCTCCTGCTCCAGTTACTCCTAAACCGGCACCTACCAAGCCGGCACCGGTCAAACCAGCACCAGCAAAGCCGGTTAAGCCAACTCCGGCTCCAGCTAAACCGACGCCAGCTCCGGCTAAACCAGCGCCACAGCAACCGACACCTGCCAAGCAGTGCTTCCCATTCAATGTGGCTATAGCTCCCCAGGTTGAGGCTCGCCTTTTCGAGGACGTGCCTCTGAATCAGTGGCTCTCGCCTGAGGTTTACTGGGCTCGTTCCAATGGCATCACTACTGGTTGGGCCGATAATACTTTCCGTCCATTAAACGGCACCAAGCGTCAGGATATGGCTGCTTTCCTCTACCGTTTGGCTGGTAGCCCACAGGTCAAATCCAATCATGTTGGTTTCACCGATGTTTCTGCTAACCACCCATTCGCTCGTCAGATTGCTTGGATGGAATCCACCGGCATTTCCACTGGTTGGGCTGATGGCACTTTCCGCCCAAATGAGATGGTTACCCGCGATGCTATGGCTGCATTCCTGATGCGTTTTGCCAGCGAGTACTCCGACGTCGTTTCGCCGGCGGTTCGCCCCCAAAACCTCAAGCTTGATAATGTCAAGGTGCCACTGAAGGATGTTGACGTCAATGGTTTGCATGGTAAGGCAATGCGTTGGATCTGGGCCTCCGGTGTTTCCACCGGATGGGCCGATCAAACCTACCGACCACTAAACCACGTTAACCGAGACGCTATGGTCACTTTCATCTACCGCCTGATCAACAACCAAGCAAAGACTGATTGCTGATTAAAAGGACAATGATTGGGGGCAGTTAGGAATCAACCTAACTGCCTCCTTCCATTTAGCCGAAGTATCCCAACCGGGCCGTGAAACGTCTCGGTGTTCCCAACGAATCATCATTTACCAAACTCTGCTGCAACTAACAATCATCTTGAGATAATTCAGCTTCTCACTAGGCATTTCATTTCTTTGACAGGATAAAATATGCCCAAGAAAACACTCTATTTTTCTGGACCCCTAAGGAGCGTAGAGATGGAAGAATTATCGGTAGAGGCCTTCACCGCAGCATGGAAGAATGGGAAACTCGTTTACCCACAGAAACCAGAAGATTACGATCAAAGATGGTTCCTACGTAGCAAAATCAATGAAAATAAGACAGAAAATCTCGTGTTCATCATGATTAACCCTTCTACTGCTACGAAATTAAGCAATGAAGGAAAAGGGGACACAACCACACGAACGATTCTTAAACGTTTCCCGCTAAATGAAGATGATGTTCCTCGAGACTGGCGAACCATTACCCTGATCAACTTAGCGCCCAAGATTGGTAAACTCGAAGAATTTAAAAACCTCGTTGAGGACGAGGTAAGGGAAAAATTACTAGCTTCACTTGAAATTTCAAAACAAATTTTTGAAACAGTTCTACCCGAAGCTCATTGCGTCCAAATCGCCTGGGGCAAACTTGGCGATGATAAATTCCCATGGAAACCCTACGCGATCTGCAAACTAAAACCGACTTTCCTAGATTCGATCAGGAAAGATTGCAAGGTGGAAGCAGCCCTATTACCCACCGGAACTTTTTGCCATCCGAGGTCAACGTATTATCAAAAAATGGAACTAATAGATGTGAAAGAAATGCTAGAACAGTTCTGACCATCTTTTGCCATCATAACTGCCAAATTTTTCCTTTAGACGGGACAAACGCAGCACTAAAACCAGGAAAACTGCCGACTTGGACCCAGCCCAAGCCAAACGATAAATAAAAATCTCCCAGCATTAACAGAACCAATGCTGGGAGCGATGGTTTTTAGTGTCAGCGAATGATACAAGGGGCCTGCTGGGTGCATTTTCCCCACTGTGGGTGCAGTTGTGCGTGGCGTGGGTGCAAATCCAGTTCAAGTGGGCGCACAACCTGGTTTAGTGGGTGCAGTTGGGTGCAGCGTCGCAGCAAAGATCATTCCACCTCACCGCTAGTAGGTGAGGTTAGTTTGGGGCAAATGTTAACGGCCGTGTTCTGTCGACCTCGACTTAGTTTTCGTCCTTGAAAGTGATGGTGATGATGCCGTCGGCATGGATGGTGGCGTGGTCGATGAGGGTGAGCCAGGCGGCCTCTGAGTATTGGAGGGTGCCTTGATTTTCTAGGTAGTGGGCGATGTTTTGGCGGCAGCGATTTTCTCCTTCGCCCAGGCAATCTCTGCACTCAGTTCTTGGTAGCGCTGTTCTTGCTCTGCCCTCTCGCTTTCCAGTTGGTAGTATTGCTGGTCGTATTCGCCGGCGCTGATGGCGTGGTGAGTGGCCAGAGTGATCAGCTGGCTAAGTCGTGACTGAACTTGCTCAAGGTTAACCTGGCTTTTCTGCCGACGGGTTTTTAGCTCATCAATAGCCAGCAGTTTCTTCTCAATCAAGTCCAGTGAGCTTTGTACACCTTTGGTGGTGGCGTAGCGGCTGGTTACTGCTTGCGTAAAGGCTCCTTGGATGTCTTCTTCGGACACGTGCGCGGTTTTACAACGGGTGTTTTTCTCGTACTTGGCGCAGCAGCGCCAAATGTGTTTTTGGTATTTGGTTCCCGAATGCCACACCTTGCACCCATAGGCACTACCGCATTGTCCGCAGATCACCCGCCCGCAAAACGGGTGCTTGTATGAAGTGGCGTCTTTGGCGTGGTAGGCAAGTTTTGCTTGCACTAACTCCCACACGTCAGGGGCAATGATGGCCTCATGGTTGGCGTGGACGTAGTACTGGGCGATCTGGCCGTTGTTGGGTTTGATGGTTTTGGTCAGGAAGTCGGCGGTGTAGGTCTTTTGCAGTAGCGCATCGCCCTTTAATGATTCGTCCAATGTTTTATTCCGTTAGCGGAAAATAAACACCAGAGCGAATCACAACTTCATCACCGGATATCTCCTATCGGCAACGGAGGCATCAATCTCTTTGTACTTGCAACGCATCATCCTGTAGCGACTTGCTCCATAACCTGTCGACACGAGGGCGACTCGAGAGAACTCTCTATTCAAACCAGTAAGGTCAGAATGGGAATTCAACTGCCGAGATGTCACCATTCCGTTTCTGTTCGTCCGGCAGATCATCATCAATCGGCTCAGGCAATAGCGGCGAAAGCCATTCATCCACTACCGACATGGTGCGACTGTTCGGGGCAGCAGCTGGCGGAAGCTGACCGATTTTCACCACGACTGGAACTTGAACAGAGACCCCTGCAAGAACAGTAGTTCCCGTTGGCAGTATTGGAAGCGATTCAAACGATACTCGATCGAGGTACGCAACTGCCTTTTCGATTGCATGAACATCAAGATTATTCACCAATCTATGGAGAAAATAGTTGTGCAATTGCGAGACGATAGTCTCAGAAATGTCATGAGGGCGCTGGCTAGCGATAGTCAAGAAAACGCCAAACTTGCGACCTTCCTTGACAATCTCTTCAAACGTCTCCAAGCGATAGTCCCTCCAAGCTTCGCTCTCACGAGAGGACTGCGAGGACAATATATTATGCGCTTCATCGATAATCAGATTGAGATATTTCTGACCACGAGGATCTGATCGTTTCTTTTCGTCGTAGAGATGTTTACAAACGATCATGGGGAGGACCTTACGCATAGCAAGGTTAACGTTCCGCAGCGACACAACAGTTAAAGGCATCCTTGTGAGAGCGTCATCAGACACCGTGACAAGCCGCTTGATACTTGGCACGCGCTCACTCATGCGCTTCATCATCGGACCAAGGTGTTCTCGATTCGCAAATCCGCTGATCACGTCGCGATAATACTGAAGCACCAACTTGAAGCGCACAAGATCAACATCCCTAACCGAAGAAAAATCCTGCTGGGTTACAGTGACCTTATTTTTTATAAAATCACTCCAAACATCATCATTAGCCCAAATTTTTTGTGTACTATCAGACGAGCTCCAGAAAAAGTCATGGTTTTTGCTGTGGTAGTGGAGATGGTCTTTCATATCTTGTATCAGTACAGAAAGTGCCTGATGATCAACACCATTACCAAGACACTCCTCGATCTCCTCTAAAAAGTTGACGGGAAGTTGCCGATCGATCGTTGCATCATTGCTCTTTGTCGCTCGTACGACAAGGTCGCCTATAACATCGAGGAGCGTATCAGAGTTTGGAAGTAGGGCATCCCAGTAGTCGCTCTTCAACACGCGCGCAATAAAGGGCGCCTGTGTCTTCTCGGTCGCATCAAGCAGCACCGTCCAGAACACCGGATCATACACAGCAGCTTTTGGCAGAGGAAGACGGTCACCGCGATCATCATAAGTCGACAGATCATAAACCTGCTTCACGTCATCACCGGCAATCACTGCTGTTGCGTATCCGTCAGACTCGTCGGTCCGGTTGACGTACTCACCATTAAAGTCAATCAAAACGAACTGGGACCTCTGACGAAACGTTCCAATATCTCCATACTTCTCGAAAAGTTCGTGGTAGAGCTTCGCGAGTGTGTACGACTTGCCGCTTCCCGTGTTTCCGAAGATTCCGACGTGACTAGCAAAAATCGCGTTAACCCCGACGGCAACGGATTGGGTTGGTTCCACCGCCAGTGTGCCGATCACCAACGGCTCATCACTGTCAGAAACAAAGGTATGAATAAGATCAAATTCCTCTGCGGTGAGTATGAAGCACTCGTTGTCGATGAGTGGCATCTCACGAACTCCCCGCTCAAAGCGCCCACCTTCAATATAGCCTAAAAGACTCACATTGAGTTGACGGGATAATGTGTCTACACCCCGACGGTATGTCGATGTGGTGCTGCGATCCTCTTCGACAACCTCACCATCGACTTTCGCTATCAAATCAACGAAGCCCTTGACGATTTTCACGTAACTTGAAACGGCAACGTTTCGTACTAGGCTACCGCGGTACAGGAGATGCGACCCGTTCTTGAGCTTATCGACGGCTATGCGCACGCGCCTACCATCTACAGACACCACTCGGCCGACTCGGAACACGGCATCCTGGTCAAGCATGATGTCCTCAATCATTGGATGTCTCCGCAGGAGGGGTACTAATATCGATTTCGATCCGTTGGTCAGGGTCGGGGGTCTTGTCGGGAACGATCGATGCGAAGTAATCGGATTCGAGCACATCGAGGGTAATCTTTCGTTCTTTTTCACCTCTGGCTGGCTCAGCTGGGGTAACAAATTCAATGTTACCATTCTTGAGCTCGACATCCGGTAAGAGCTGCTCGTACGATTCGAGCCCTTCACGGGAATAGCAGAAAACGATGATCTGTAGGGTGGGGTTTGTTCGGGCCGCTCGTAGTACAATGTCGCGGAGGTGTTCATCTCTAAATGAGAAGCCATGGACAAACAGAACACTGTTCTCTTTTTCGAGTTCATTAGCCAATCGGCGAATCAGCTCGTAGTAGGTCTCATTCAACACGGTAGTCGCAAACTTGCGCTTGTCTGGATTGACGATTCCAAGTTTGTTATACACTGCCGCAAAGCCCGCAACTTCCAGAGGCTCCTTGTCCGCGCCTCCTAATCGCTGGACCGCGTCAGCAATTAGGTCATCTATCGGACGGATAGTCGGCCCCTGATCTTCAGGCTGAGGATCGACAAGAACTGGGATTAGATAACTTTTTGCTTCCTCGAAGTGTGCCGCTACCTCGCGCACGAGATCAAGAGAATGATCAAAGAAAATATCCGTTTTTCGATTTTCACTCTGATGCTGGCGCCAAGCAGCCGATCCATGGATCTTAATGAGGTTGAATACAGGGACCTCGAATCTATGCTCGTATCGGCTGCCCGTGCGGAAGCGGAGCGTGCTGAAGTCACCGAGGTTAAATTTGGGTCGGATCTTGCCGCTGAATCCGTCAGAGTAGTCAATTCCACTTTCCTCCATAGCCACTTCGAACAACATATCCACGTTGGTTGTGAATATGTTCACTTGCTTCGACAGGAGGGTGCTCCGCCTGCGTAACAAGATGCGATTTAGCGTACGAATGAAGCGTGCATATGATCGGAGAATTCCCTCCGCTGATTCATCACGTTCAATAATCTTTGTATTAGGAGCGAGAACCCGTTCAAAGAAGTACGCCTGGATTGAAGCGCGAACGAGTGCCTTAACAGCTTGCGAAGCCTGTGAATCGGTAACCTGCGTAAGGGCGTCCTCGATGTTACCCAAAGCAACGAAGTAAGAGCTAGATGTACCAGCACCGATAAGGAAGTTGAGATGTGCAGATTCAACGATAGTACGCAGCCGCACCGGGGTAATCTGATGGGATTGGGCTTCAGGAACAGGCTGTTGTAGCGTGCCATTGATACACACCGAGGTCATTTCCCAGCCTCCTGGCCAGCCCGTGACCGCGCGGCGCTCACATCGCCGTGACCACGTTGATCACAAAAAGTCCAGTCTGGAAACTTGCACATAGTATGCTCCCTCTGCTCCGACCCGATCCACTCTCTGGGCGCCGTCGAGAACATTCTTCATATTACATCAATTGAATCAGGCTGTCGACGAGCGTAACCCAAATGGCTTCTAAAAAATCTTGGGCACCTTTGTTTCCTAGATAGCAGGTAATGTTCCCATGGCAGCGATTTTACCCTCCGCCTGTGCGATCTCGGCGTTTGGTTTCTGATAATGCTTTCCTTGCTCTGAGCTGTCGGTTTTCTGGTTTCTAGATTGCTAATGGTTTGCGAAAGATACGGGCGATCTCGTTGATCTGAAATTTGCGGGTCTCCAAGAACTGCGCCTGCTCCGGACGAACCCGAATCGGCATGTACTTCATTCCCTCTTAGAATACAGTGAGCTTGCCCGCATTCCCAGAATCGCCGAAGGGGACTGCCATGACTCCCATGCCCGCGCTGGATGACGAATCCGTGCCCGGATGCTCCAAACCCCGCCGAGTCAGTCCCGCATCTAATCGAGCGGTCTAGGCCCATGATTGTGGTGACGACCCTGTCGATTTTCTCAACGTTCTTCTCTTTGTCGGGTTTGATGTTCCCGGCTAGATCGCTGCGGATGAAAATGTTATCCATTTTCCACTTCTCAATACCAGGTGAAGATCGTGGCCCAGCTCTCCCACAAAACCAAGCATTTGCAAGGGAAAACCCACCTTCGGGCATGAAAAAAGATGCTGGCTTGGATTGTATCCAAACCAGCATCTAGTTGGTGGAGCTAGGGGGAATCGAACCCCCGACCTTCTCATTGCGAACGAGACGCGCTACCAACTGCGCTATAGCCCCTAGGACTCGAAAATAATAGCACTTTTGCACCCAGGATGCGAAATGGGACCCGATAAATATCGGGTCCCATTTGCTACGTTTTATTTCGGCTATCTTTGCTGGTAACCGTTAGCTGGCGGCGGCGCGGCGGCTCTCGATCAACGAGTCCACGTCAAGTAAGCCAGCCCCAGCAGCAACCTCGGCGCTGGACAGGGCGCCGGTTTGTGGGGCGCGAGCAACCCGAGGGCGAACCACGCGAGGAACATCTGGGCTGATGCCAGCCGGTGGGGTCAAAGGACGAATTGGGCGCTTAGGGGCGTTCTCGCGCAACTGGTAGGTCGAAGGAGGCAAAGTGCGCGGTGCCCAAGGACGTCCACCGCCCAAGTGCGATGGGGCTGAAGCTACTGCAGTCGCCCGACGAGCCGCTTCCCCGCTGACCTTAATCCCACCAGAAGTAGTCATCGGTTCATCCGCGTTCTTAGACGATACAGCCTCTGGCTCTTCCTCTTCAGCCAACTGAGCGTCAGGTACCTCGGTGGCGTCATCAGTCGAATCGATAACAGACTCGTCATCAGCTTCTGCCACAATCTCGGCCTCGATCACTTCATCCGAAACAGTTTCGACCAACTCTGTCGAAACCGACGATTCAGCCACCGACACGGCCTTTCCCATCGTTTCAACAGTCTCACCCTCGGCTAGCAAATCACGGATCGCCGGCTCATTCTTGGCAGTCTCAGCGGCAGCAACCGCATTGGCAGAAACATTAGACTTTACGCTCCGGCCACTCTTCGCAGTCTGGGAAGACGCTCCAGCAGCAGGCTTCTGGGCCAGCTTTTTAGCGCCGCCGCGACGAGCCCGAAGCTTAGCAATCTGTTCGTCAAGGTCCGACAAGCGAGCCATCGCCCGCTTAGTTTTCACCTGACCGTGCCACAAGGCAGCTACAATCCCCACAACGGGAATCGCTAAATAGGCCCAAGAAGTGAGCACCGATGTGGCCACCAACGCCACCAACGCAATCGCTAGCAGAGCCAATAAAGCCACCACCGCACGGCGACGCTTCGCACTAACCGACAACTCGCCGATTACCGCAGCACGCTGGGCCAACATGCCAGCCATAGTAGCGGAGGTTTTCATCTGTTCCTGCTTCATAATCATGCCCTCTTTCGTGATGGGCGCGGTCGGGTCAATACCGGCTGGATGCAAAGCCACCCGGTGGTCCAAGTCTGCGTAAACGCGAGACTTTTCCGTCGGTGTCAACAAACGCAAATTCGCCGAAAAGCGATCCTCTTCGTGCATCTGCGCGTCTGCCGCACGCTGCATCGAGATTAGCGGGACAAAAGCGCCCAGCAACAAAAGTGCCAGTGCGCCAAACATCCATCCTGCAATCTCCACACGCCTAACCTAATTCACCCCAAGGCAAACACCCGACATGGCACGCCGAAAAAGGTAAAATTCGCTTGAAATTTAGCCCAAATTTGCCGAGGGCGCTCCCCCGCAAAAATCGCAGCAACAAAGAAATTAGGGCCGGCTCAAAAACTCGGTCCAACCACCCGCAGGTAACTCCTCGACCGTGGTGGCAAAAGAAAGATGATCTTGCCACTTTCCCTGAATGTACATGTAGTCGGCTCGGCGCCCCTCACAGCGCCAGCCTAACTTTTCCATCACCCGCAGCGAAGCATCATTATGGGGCATGATATTCACCTCGAGACGGTGCAAGCCCGACTCCCCCAACAAATAATCGGTCGCTAAAGCAATCGAAGCCGGCATAATGCCCCGGCCCGCGTCCTCGGCCCGCAACCAATACCCCAGCATTCCCGAACAAAGCGACTGCCAGCTAACCGCGTACGCATTGACCTCACCGGCCAGCTCACCATCAACCCAGATCGAAAACGGTGCCAACAAACCACGGCCAACCTGCTGATCGCTCTGCCGACAAAACTGGGACACCGTCGGTAAAGACTGTCCGGTATTCGGGGGCATGGTTGCCTCCCAGGGAGTCAACCACTCCTGGTTAGCGACCCGCAAACGTAGCATGTCCTCATGGTCCCGGCCGCGCATGCCCCGCAAGCGCAAATCAGACACGCCCCGCAAAGTGCCCAATAATGGCTTGGGCGCAACCAGCTCCAAAGAACCCCACTCACGCAGAGTGCGGCGCTCATCGAACCATTCGCGCAAACTAGTCATCAAGCAAAATACAAACGAGCTCATCGCCCATCTGCACATCGGTCACGTCCTCGGGCACCACAGCCAAAGCATTAGAAGTACCGAGGGCGGAAAGCAACAACTGGTGCGGCCCGCCCTGAACCCGAGCCAAATAGCCCTTATCCGGGTCACCTTCGAGGCGCACGCGCACGAACTCACGGCGACCGCGCGGCGAATACCAGCCACGGTCCACCTTCGCCCGCAAAGTAGGACGGAACTGGTTAGACCAACCCGCCATCGCCCGCAAAGCCGGGTAAGCAAAAACGGCAAACGAAACCTGGGCTGCCACCGGGTCGCCCGGCAAGCAAAGAATCGGAACCCCATTGCCCACGAGGCCCACGCCCTGGATACGGCCAGGCCACATAGCCACCGGGGAGAAATTCACCTCGCCCAACGGTTCGAGCACCTCGGCCAAAGTATCGGATTCGCTCCGCGACAAGCCACCGGTAGTGATAATCAAATCGGCACGAAGCACCTGATCCTCAATCACGTTACGCAAAGCGCCGCGCTGGTCAGAAACCGGGCCCACGCGGAAAACATGCGCCCCCAAATCTGCCGCCGCAGTTGCCAAAGCATGGCCATTAGCGTCAAAGACCTGGCCTGGACGCGGAGAAGACCCAGGGCCGACCAGTTCATCACCAATCGAAATAACCACCACGCGAGGGCGCGGACGAACCAGCACGCGCTCACGGCCAGCCCCAGCCAACAAGGCCACCTGGCGAGGACCAATTCGGGTACCTGCAGGCACAATCGGATTACCAGCGGCCACGTCCTCGGCCTGACGACGAATATTCTCGCCCACCTGTGGGGCCGAACGAATCTGCACCCGCGCCAAACCGCCATCCGTGTATTCCAAAGCCAACACCGCGTCGGCACCCAGCGGCAAAGGTGCGCCGGAAGCAATCTTCGCCGCGTGCCCTGGCAGCAACGAAACCGGGTTAATGTCGCCGGCTCGCACCTGCTCCACCACGGTCAACGTAACCGGTTCATCAGGGCTGGCCCCACGCACATCGGCCGTGCGCAAAGCATAACCATCACAGGCACCACAGTCAGTCACCGGCAAATCCCAAGGGGCGACCACGTCCTCGGCCAAAATACAGCCGACCGCCTCCACCAAGTTCACTTCAAGGGTGGGCAGCTGACCAACCAGCGCCAAACAATCCTTTACGTGACGAGCAACAGTTTTCAACTCACCACTCCTTGGCCGCGAGCCATTCGCGCAAACGCGGACCGAGCTTTTCGTCCTCGAGCGCCAACTCAATATTCGCGGTCAAATAACCGAACTTGTCGCCGGTGTCGAAACGACGGTCTTGGCACAAAACTGCCCGCACCCCGCCGCTAGCAGGATCCTGCAACAAGCCCAACAGAGCATCAGTCAACTGGATTTCACCACCGGCACCCGGCTGTACCTGCTCCAACTGAGCAAATACTTCGGGAGCCAACAAGTAGCGGCCAATCACCGCGTAGTTCGAAAGTTCCGTCCCTGGTGCTGGCTTTTCGACCAGATCAGTAACTTCAAAAGCCTTCACACCCTCAGGGAGCTGGTCCGCTGGCAGTTCCTTTACCGCGGCATTTCCATAGGCCTGTACCTGATCTGCCGGCACCTCCATCAAAGCAATCACGCTACCCCCGAACTCCTGGCGAACAGCAACCATCTGCTCAAGCAAAGAAGAATCTGGGTGCATGATGTCGTCTGGCAACAAGACCGCGAACGGGTTTGGACCAACATGCGCCTTCGCCTGCAAAACTGCGTGCCCTAGCCCCTTAGGATCACCCTGACGAACTGAATGCACCTGCGCAATCTGGGCACCACGACGAGCAAAAGCTAGCAATTCATCCTTGCCATCCTTTGCCAAAGTCGCTTCCAGTTCGAGATCGTGGTCGAAATAGTCTTCCAAAGCGCGCTTGGAGCCAGAACTAATCAACAGCACATCATCCAAGCCAGCACGAGCGGCTTCCGTCACCACATACTCAATCGCTGGTGTATCAACCAAAGGCAAAGCTTCCTTCGGCACCGACTTAGTAATCGGCAAGAATCGAGTTCCCCGGCCCGCAGCAGGGATAACAGCATGTTTAATCGCGGCAGTTTGCTTTTCCATGCTTTTAGGTTAACAAGTTTTTGGCCAGCCGAGGGCGCGAAAACCCTCACAATTCAAATGGCCAGAAAAATCACCAAACCAAAAATGCGTTAACTTGATAGCTCAAAATAACAAATTGCAAAAATATGCAAATGTGTGCAAAGACATAGTAATTTACGGCTTTTATCTATGGCTTTCGTCCTGTTTTACCGGTAGCGTAGTAACTGTACGAGGTCGTCACACACGGCCTCTATTTTTATGACCAAACTGGGTATGACCGCAAATTACCCACCCAATCAAAGGACCCCTCATGATTCAAGGATTCAAAGACTTCATTTCCCGTGGCAACGTTGTTGATATGGCTGTCGGTGTTATCATCGCTGGCGCCTTCGCTCCAATCATCAAGGCCATCACCGACCTACTCTTGGGCTTCATTGCCGCTATCTTCGGTCAGCCAAACTTCGACCAGGTCGGCCACTTCACCCTTAACGGTGCAGAATTCTACCCAGGCACCATCATCACCGCTTTGATCAACTTCTTGATCGTTGCTGCTGCTATCTACTTCTTCGTGGTTGTTCCGATCAACAAGATGCGCGAACGCAAGGCTGCTGGTTTGGAAGAAGAAACCGCTGCTCCTACCGAAGATGTTGCTCTTCTAACCGAAATCCGCGACCTCTTGGCTCGTCAGAACCACTGAGCAGTTTGTGGCTAGTTAAAACCGTCTAGGTTTTAACCCCAAAACTTAAAGGGTCTTCGTAACCATCCTGGTTACGAAGACCCTTTTTCATCCGCTAAATACCTCGAGAGCGAGAAAAGCTAAAGAGTGGCCTACTCTTCCGGAGTATTTAACCTGTGATCAAATTTCACTTGGCTATCAGGAAGCTTCACCAAATATACCTGTTTGGCTGGCGCAATCGTTTTAATTTTCACCTCATGACTAGTCCCATACGCTGGACAGATCGTATCTTGGTCAGCGATCCACTTATTAATCACCGCAATTTGAATTACGCCATCACGTTCCCGATGCGTTTCGTAAAGACCATAACAATTAGGAGCGCCCGAGGAAACAGTTAGAGTTAACTCATTCGGACCTGAAATGGCGATATTCTCGATTATTTCCCAGGTGTCTGGGCGGGTTTTATCTTGATCCAAACGAGTCACTGCTTCGTTATAGCCCTTCGCTTGTCCCACAAAAATAGGCTCTTCGGGAGAACTGATCAAACTTTCAGCGAACTGGTTTCGCCAAGATTGCACCTGAAGTCCTGCTGGCACCGCTAAGGGATCGCCGCCCTCGTATGTTACCGAGTTATTGGTAGCGTCCCAGTCCGCAAACTCATTGGAGGGACTACCACAAGCCGTCAGACTTAAGCCAAAGCAAAGCAGCACGGGCACAACCAAGTTTTTGGGATAGCCGGTTCCTAGATTAGTCATTTGCGTTCCTTTCAAGCACTCAACTTCGAGCGAGTGAAGCTTGCTTCTATTCTACTCCCGAAGTTTTTCACAACTGAAAGTAGTTTAGTTAGACGCTAACTACCTACCCAACCCGGTCTAGTATGCCTCTCTTGCCGAATCGGATAAGTAAGCTCAATACTGAAAGTTTTGCAAGAGTCAATAACGGTGAAACGAACTGAGTTTTATTGAGCGTATGAGCCCTTTTCGACGGTTTTCTCAATAACCACTTCTGGGGTGGGCATTGGTTCAATCTGTAGCTGTTTTGCTTCCGCCTTGGTTGGAACCTTGATATCGTAAACAACTCCCACCGCGGTACATTCATTGACGTTCTCATTTCGTCGCTCATAAAAAGCAACCTTAAGTTTGCCGTCTTCCTCTTTATAGTCCTGATATACCGTAAAACAGGCTGGTGAACCACCCATCACTTTGAAGGTGACTTCGTTATCACCAGTGTATTGAGTATCTTGGATCGGGAGACGGCGATCATTTTCGCCGACTGTATTGTTATTGGTGCCGCAACCACCAAGGGCTCCCCCGAGGGCTAAAGTTGCGATTAGAGCAAAGGTAGTAAAGGTAGTTCTCTTGTGACTAGTGCGCATCAGAGCCTCCTAAATCGCTGCTAGTTTCAGCTACTTCACTGAAGCTTTAGAATTTAGAATAACCTAAGAAAATATATTCTGCGTCACAAATTATCGTAGAGTTGCTTCCAGCACTTCTAGCTATCACAAGCAAGTTTAACTGCTTCCCGTAACTTCTTAGACCGACACCTCACCAGCAGAAACTATAAGTGCAAGCCCAACCGGGTGCTCAAGCATTCCGTTTCTGCTGCTAAAAACTATCCCTGTGAAGGTAGCAAAAGAGTGGGAAAATCCTGCTGTCTGCCAGGATTCTATACCGAGCGCTAAGTTCAGTGAGCTACGTGGTGCGGGGGTACATTTTCCAGTAATCGGGCATCATTTTCCCCACTTTTTACGCTGGCCGAGGGCGAGGATTCCTCGTCCCCCAAGCCATCACCCGGCCCCTCAGCCCAAGATGGGGTTAAACCTTGTTCCAAGCGCGCTTGGTCGGCGGGGGAAATATAGGTAGCCACCCGCCGACGACGCTCTCGTTTTTCAGTCATCTTGATTATCAAGCACTTCGTCAAAGCTGGGAACAGTGGTTTCTTGCCAGTGCAACTCCCCACTGTTGCGGCGAATCACGTGGCCCAGAACTGCGTTCACCTGACGTCCAGTTCGAGTCAACCCCAAAGCACGATGCAAATCATGGACATATTGTTCTTCGGTTCGCGGCAAGCCATCGGCTGCTACCCAGCGAAGCATCTCATCAAGCTGGAAATCTGAGTAAGCCGACAAAGGCAAACCGGTAGCGATAGCAGGTTTCGGTCCCCGATCCTTCGCTTGCAGGTTGGCGAGCATCTTCGGCATTTCCACACCGACATCCTCACCCGGTAGTCGCAACTGTCCGGTTACCGGATCTGGCTCAATAATTTCATTGGCCGAGGCCGAAACTGCTTCACCAGCCATTTCGTCATCACGATCGAACCCAAGTGCCTGAGAATCAACTGCCTGCCATGATTCATCAGTCATCACGCCATCAGCTGGGGACGAGGCCGCCTTAGCATTATCCGCACCCTCGGCAGACTGTTCAGGCTGAATTTCAGCCTCGTGCACGCCATTTAGTTCATCCGCAGAGGCTTGCGCACCAGCAGCTAAATCGTCACTTGCTAGGCCAGCGTCATTCGACTGCTCGCCCGAGGTTTCAGCTCCGGTAGCGGCTGCCACTCGCTGAGCTTCTTCATTGGCCTCCCAGTCAGAGATATCCTGCGGCACCTGCATGGGAGCCATCTCGTTGGTGTCCGGACCATTGGTCCGACCCAAGCGAAGATCTACGGCATCCAAAACAGTTTCCAGCAATGCCTCGGCTTCCGCCTGTGGGTTGGCAAAGGCTGCGGTTGAAAAGACTCGCTTAACCACCCAACCGTTTGCTTCCAAACGTTCAATCACATGGCGATCGCGCACTCTCAAGCTGGGCTCGCGCACATAGATCGGGTCATCGGTGAGGACAGCCACTAGTAGTTCACCTGGCACATCTGGGTGACCCAAGGCCAATGGAATGCGGAAACCGCCCTCGATACCCAAGTTTGGTAC
Organism: Boudabousia tangfeifanii; assembly: GCF_001856685.1. Taxonomy (GTDB): domain Bacteria; phylum Actinomycetota; class Actinomycetes; order Actinomycetales; family Actinomycetaceae; genus Boudabousia; species Boudabousia tangfeifanii. The sequence continues at coordinate 607,932 of NZ_CP017812.1, read as the reverse complement.
CACGTCGAGCCCCATCCGGTACATGCGTTCTGCCAGATCAACCAACAAACGATCGGGAGCTTCACTGAGCGTATCCCAGCCACCGGTATCAAGACCTTCATTATTGGCCGCAAGCTGCAGAATATCCCACAGCATCTTGTTACCAGGAGTATCCATCCGCTTAGGATCGACATCATCCAAGCTAAAGGCCGTCACTACCGTCAAATCATTACGAACGGTAGCCAACAATGATGCGAGTAGCACCTTACCTTCACTCTGCGATACGGCACCAAAGTCATGGATGAGTCGACCATGCGGAGTTTTACCATAGCCCAGTGAAAGAATGATTCGATCACGTTCAATGCCCTGCGCATTGTGTGGGTCAGCTACGACGAACGGCTCCGGCTTATCAGTCCGGAAGAAGGCGTCAACCGACAAGGAGCCGGCTACCGCCGAAAGAATCGCCTCAGAAAGTAACTGCGCATGTCTTTCATTCAGGGCAATCACTGCCAAGCTCTGTTCTGGGCTGGTCAAGGCATGGTCAATCACCATGTCCACCACGCGCTGCACTTCAGGCGAAGTGGACTCAACGACGCTAGAACCGAGGGCGGGAGTACCGCGGCCCTCAACGCTAACCAAACTAATGCGCGAAAGTGGTCGCGGTGTCGGGATCGGAGCGACCCACTGGGCGTAACCGTGACGAGCCAAAAGTGTCGCTACCGACTGATGAGTCCGAGTCCGAGCTGCTGGCGCTTGTACGTGTGGTAATACCTCACAAAGCCCCTGCCACAAGCCCCCAGAAACAATACGGGGATCACCCAAAGCAACCACGGTTTGCGCCCGCGACAACAAAGGCATCATCTGAGCTGCAGGAACCATTCCCACCCGATCCAAAACCAGGGAAGGGAAAGTGGACGAGAATAGCTGGGTAGCCAAAACTGGTGGCATCACCCTAATCGGCAACATGTCCCACAGCCATGGGTGGCGTTCAAGCAGCAGCATCATGTCAGGAGCGCGATTATCCAACAGATAATCCTGCACTTCGTCTAGTTCAGTAGCGTGTGCTTGGGCTACCGACAAGGTGCGGGCCCGTGCCATCCGAATAACCGCGCCGGTCAGGGATTCGACCTGAGCCCGATCAAGGTCGCGCAACTGTGCCGTCAAACGCTCGAGGGTTGGGCCATCCATCGCCTTAAAGTCACTGTCATCGCGCAACATGAGCATTAGCACTGAAGCCCACCAAGCCAAATCGAGCTCGGGAACAAGCATTTCCGAAGTTACTCCTCGGTCTTGCATGTCACGAACAAACTCAGTCAACCCCAAGTTCGCAATCCGAGAGTTAATCTCATGCCAAGCTGGCAACGAGTACGCGCCAGCGGTTTCTTGGGCCAACTGCGAAACAATCTGTGCCAAATCCCCTACTTCCATCTGGGTCAGATCACCACGATGAGTAGACAAAGCACCGGATAGAAGCTTCACGTGGGCAGCCGCGATTTCGGTATCGCGCTTCATTTGGTCGAGATTGCCAGGAAGTCGTGGCCAGCCACCGGCTTCCGCATGCCGCTGCCAAATCTGACGCTGTTCTTGCACCTGACGCAAAGCGGCATTCAAGTCTGGGATTTCACGTCCCGGACGGACCATCTCTTTCGCCTGCTTGGTCAGGCGACGACGCATCGTCATGCCCATGTTCAAACCATGATCACGACGCCATTTCGGGGTGGCGGTAGCGATAATCATGTCGGCAGCTGAGCGTTCAAAAATCATCGGAGAGAAGATATCTAGCGCTTCACGAACCCCGTCAAGCATCTCCAGCTGTTCCTGCCAAGCAGCCAGAGTCGTGGCCGGACGCAATCCGGTTTCTGAAGCCGTGCGACTCATGGCCAAACGAAGCGAGGAAAGCTCCCCATTCTGCAGGGCCTCAACTGCCGAAACGACTTCCGGCACCAACTGTTCGTCCTCGATCTGGGCGTCACGCCATGCGTGCCTCGTCTTCGATGGAGTAAACAGGCCGAGGGCGGCCGCATCTTCCAAAGCAGTCCGCGCTGCAGCTCCCCCATCGGCGTGGATGAGTCGGCAGACTTCCTCAGGCAAACGTACCTTGGTTCGTGGAGCTGGGTGCATTCCGATTAGGTCAGCCAATACCTGCAGAGCTTTGTGTGGGCTAGCTCCCCAAACCTCGTGTTCACGATGCAGGTGGGTGGTGTAGCGAGACATGGTATCGCGACGGGCTCGCAACTGTGTGCGCATCCCGGTTACATCCATCATGGTCTCGTTGGCTTCATCGCTGGCACTTGCTTCTGCCATTTGCGCTTCCAACATCGGTGCCCGCATCGCAGCGCTAGACGCTAACAAATCTTGAGCATCGTCGCCCTCGAAAGAATCAGGAATCGGTTGCAGTTCGCTAGGTGGCGGAGTGGTAAACAAGTAGTCGAGGGCACCTTGAATGCTCTCTTGCAAGTGTTTCTGCCAGTTCCTAGCATCAGTCAGGTCGGCAACCAAGTGTCGCATCCGATGCGCATCCAATGTCGCGACCAAGGCATGCGCATTTGAAAGGTCAGTAGTGGTGTACAAACAAGAGCCCTGAGCCATTGCTTGGTCAACTACCAAGGCAGCTACCAGTCCTTGAATGTCAGTCCCGGGAGGGGCGTCAACGACGAAAGAGCGTTTCGCGCGAGCCACTTCCAGAATGTGCTGACCAGTTGGGTCTAAATCACCAATCCCTTTTTCTTGGTCAGGATCACGATCCGCGCCATTAAAAACTGGGAGCTGCTCATCGAGGTCGATACACGCTTGACGATCACCTGCTAGCGCTCGAACGAGAGTCGATTCTTGCAACTTTTCTGGTTGGTCGTAGGCGTCAATCACTGCCGCCAACGGGTTAGCATAGAGGCCAACCAATAGGTGTTCATAGATCTGCACCGATTGCATATCGCTCTGGGCGCAGGTGGTGCGGAGCAAGTCCAAAGCTGGCGTGGGGCTAAAGCCTTGCCGGGAATAGGCTGCACGGATTAAATCGTCCTCGGTCAAATCGATCCGTGCCTGCTTTAAGGCTTGCAATAGATCGGGGCTCACCATAACAGCTGGCTGCAAAGTGACCGTGTATTCGTTTTCATCCCCGCCGACAACTACTGGGCGCAAGAATACCGGGCTACTTTTTTCATTTGTAGGTTTGCCGTTAGCATCTGGTTCCGATTGTGAGTCCAACCAGTAAGCTACCCCAACCGCCAAGTGGATCGTGGCGATTCCATATTCTGCAGCTCGTGCCCCAGCCGACTGCATGAGGGCTCGCAATTGCCGCTGCCCATACTTATAGGCTGTAGGTTCGCGCAATAGATTTGAAAGCGGGACGACTCGTTCGGTATAGAGCTGAGCAAGTCCCGAAGGGTGTGCGTGAGTCAAGTCCAAAATCGGCATGCGGCCGCCATTACGGGGCGTATGCTCCATCAGTTCAGTTTGCCATTGCTCGCAAACATCCATGATTTTAGGGTCAAGGACTAGCCCCTGGGGTGCTACCGTTTGGTCAACCTGAGGGGCAGTTTCTTCACGTTTGCTCACGGTTTCCTCCGTATTTACAGGGGTGGAGCGAAAAAGACGCTTTGGACTCACCTTTCTAGGCTACCTACTAACTGGCAATTAGCGGTGCAGGCACGCGCAAGGTTGTGGACTAATCGGCGAGAAAATCGTCAACTATCCGGCGCGTTTCCTCTAAGTCATGGTGAAGGTGAGCTATCATGCCAGCTTTTTTCGCCCCGGTTATATTCGCTTCATTGTCGTCGAGAAAGAGAATATTTTGCGGTTCGATCCCCAGTTGTTGAGCAGTCAGTTGATAAATTTCGAGGTCGGGCTTAGCTAAGCCGTGTTCACATGAGCGGATTACAACGTCAAATTCAGAAAACCATTCCAAATGATCATAGACTGCCCGGTTCATATACTCGGGAATATTTGAAAGAATCCCGATCCGATAGCCTCTCGCTTTAATTTCGCGGGCAAAATCTAGCATTTCATGATCCGTGCTGCCAAAGTATTTCGCTTCGAGGTCGATGAAGGTTTTCCAATCAAAATCAACATTACAAAGCTCATTCATTTGAGCCCAATAATCTTCCAAACTGACCAGTCCAGCATCGATGGAATGACGGTCATGTGCCCAAGCAGTCAAAAATTGTTGGGCACTCACCCCTTGAATATAAGCACCAGACTGTCCAATAATCCAATGCATTACTTCTGGGGCAGCGTGACGATATAGCACCCCATACATGTCAAAAACTACCGCTTTCATAACTCGAAACTTAACGATTAAGTTAGCTTTCAGCAACTTGCGCCCGAGGCGAATCAAACCAAATATCGGTGAGGGAGCACACATTATGCTTTAAAATGGGCACATGACTATTTTTTCTCGAGTAATCAAATCAGCTTCTGATAGCGACAAATCTACCTCGCGACATGCTCCTCGTCGAGGTCAGATTACTCGCTCTGCGCTAACGCTTTTACTTGGATTCATCATGGTCTTCCTACCAGTTATGCTTAGCGTTCCGGCAATCGCTCGCGCCGATGCTGGCTGGACAGTAAATGACGAGGCCGGAGTACTCGAGAACCCAAAGGAAGTTGCTAACACCTTTGAAAATGCAAGCCGCCAGATTGGTGACGTCAATCTGAAACTAGCCTTAATCAATGATTTCTCTGGCAGCAACTTAGAGCGTTACGGCGAGCAATATGCGGAGGCTAATCACCTTGCCGCTAATGACATCCTCCTAATCGCTTCGATTTCTAAACGCAAGTATGCCCACATTTATGGTCCCGATACTCACTTAGATAACACCGTTAAGCAAAGAGTCGACAGAGCTTTCCAAACGGCTCTGAAAGACGGCATGAAAACCAACAACTGGGACCGTGCAATGAGCGATCTAGCTACCCAGTTAGCCGCAGATCTCAATGGCACCGGAAATGGCAATAATTCAGATGACGATTCTCTAGCTAATTCACTGGTGAGCGGTAACTCTAGCCGAGGTCTATTCCAAGGTATTTTTGGAGTATTCGGGGTAGCTGTTATGGCCTTTGTTGGCGCTTTGATTTACGCCATGACGAAGTTGACTGGAGCGAAGAAAAAGCGGACCACCACCACTACCGGTGGAACTTATCAGCCACAGACCCCACCTGAGCCTGAAGTAGCTTTGGAAGATCTTGCCACGCAAGCTAATAACCAGTTATTAGAAATCGACAACGGTCTGCGCGATGCCGAAGAGGAACTTGAGTTTGCTCGTCTACAGTTTGGGCAAGCTGCTACCGACGACTTCGCCAAAGTACTAACTGAGGCTAAGCCCAAGGTTGATCAGGCTTGGGAACTATTGGCGCAGGCAAATAGCAGCGATAATGAAGCTCAGTTGCGCGGCCTTTACCAACAGATTTTGCAGATTACCGGCAAGATCGACGATGATTTGAATCAGAACCGGGCAACTTTCGAAAGACTGCGTACTGATGAATCCGAGCTCCCCAACCAGATCCCTCAAATGAGAGAACGTCTACGGGAACTGACCAGCACCGTTCGTTCCGCCCCCTCTGAATTGGCTGCTTTGCGTGCGTCCTTCCCCAAGACAAACTTGGATTCTTTGACCGCAATTCCACCTCGAATGGAACAGTTAGTCGAGGCCGCTAATTCTGCCCTCGACGAGTCCCAGCAACGCTTGGACGAAGGCGATAAAGCTAGCGCTAAACACCAGCTCGAGTTGGCGCAACGCATGTACACCCAAGCTCACACGCTACAAAACCAGCTTTCTCAAGCCCATGACACCTTGGTGAAAGCAGGTGAGCTCTTGGTTCGTGCTATCAGCTCAATTAGCGCCGACCTTTCTGACGTGGAACGTCTGGCACCTAACGATTTAGCACTCCAAAAGTTCGTGGCCGACGCCAAGCAAGCAATTTCAGCAGCTGAGAACGCTCGTCATGGTGGAGCCGATCCAATCGCCGCACTCAACAATCTGGCAGAAGCCGAAAAAGCCTTGGACTTGGCACTTGAGCCTTATCGCTCCAAGGATGAAGCTCGGAAACGTCAGTTGGCCGGCAGTTCCACCAAATTGGCAGCGGTCAACGCAAAGGTCATGCGGGCACGAACTTACCTTGAAATGAACCGTGGCGTTGCTTCTAACCAAGCTCGCACCGCCCTCGCACAGGCAGAAAACGCCCTCCGGGAGGCACGCGAAAGTATTGCAAGCGAATCTGACCAAGTCGCCACTCGCTTGGAAGAAGCGGACCAGGCAGCCCAAACTGCAATCGACCTAGTGAATCGCGATCTCAATGGCTACCAGCAACGCGCGCCCAGGCCGATGAATTCCAATGGAGGCTTCCTAGAGGGCCTAATCCTCGGAGGTATTCTAAACGGCGGTTCACGACATTCTTGGGGTTCATCCTCACCTTCCTGGGGCTCCAGCTCAGGCAGTTTCGGTTCCTTTGGTGGCGGCTTTAGTTCCGGCGGGGGCGGTTCTTTCGGCGGCGGTTTCAGCTCCGGCGGTGGCGGCAGCTTCTAGCTACTCATTTCGATTAACCCCTACAACCAACCGACACTCGTGTCGTCAAGTCTCTAGCGAGGTCCAAATAATAACTAAATAGCGTTTCGCAACTTTTCTCCACTCTAAGCGAAGAAAAGCCAGATAAAAGGTGTTGGACAGGACACACTTAAACGTTTTTGAGATAATCAAACCCAGTAGTGATTTAACTACCCAAGGCCAATAGGCGTCGTAACTGCGACGCAAAGAAAGGAAACATAATGGCAGAAAAGCAATCAATCCTCGGCCGTATCACTCAACTTGCAAAGGCCAATATCAATGCACTTCTTGACCGGGCTGAAGACCCTGAGAAGATGCTAGATCAGATGATTCGTGACTACACGAACTCCATCGCAGAAGCCGAATCCGCCGTTGCGCAAACCATTGGCAACCTCCGTCTAGCTGAAAAAGATCACGAAGAGGACGTTGCTGAAGTAAAGCAGTGGGGCGAAAAAGCCGCCGCCGCTTCCGCCAAAGCTGACGAACTTCGTAAGGGTGGCGACGATGCCGCAGCCGACAAGTTCGATAACCTAGCGAAGGTCGCCCTAGCCAAGCAGCTCTCTGCAGAAAAGGAAGTAGCTAGTGCAGAACCAATGCTCCAGTCCCAGCGCGAACTTGCTGAGAAGCTAAAGGCCGGCATCAACCAGATGCGCGACAAGCTTGAAGATCTTAAAGGCAAGCGCGATGAACTTGTTGCTCGCCAAAAGACTGCCGCTGCTCAGAACATGGTGCAAGACGCAGTTTCGAAGATCTCGGTCCTTGACCCCACTACCGAACTATCACGCTTCGAAGAGCGCGTTCGCAAGGAAGAAGCTATGGCTATGGGTCGTAGCGAACTCGCTGCCGACTCTCTCGAAAGTCAGTTCGCTGAGCTAGAAAACGCTGGCGACGATGCTGAAATCGCCGCTCGTTTTGCTGCTCTGAAGAAACAAGACTGAATAATTAGTTAAGATAGTTTCTCCCTGCCAACACTTTTTGGCAGGGAGAAACTATATCGATTTATTAAGAAAAATGGTTTAATAGTAGTCATGAGTGGAACCACCTATCTTCTAGTTGACGGAGAAAACATTGATGCGACTCTAGGCATGTCTGTGCTTGGGCGTCGCCCCGAAAAAGACGAACGCCCCCGTTGGGATCGCATCCTCGACTTTGCCTACGACACTTGGGATCGTGGCGCCAATGGTCTTTTCTTCCTAAACGCCTCCAGTGGTTTCATCCCAATGAACTTCGTGCAAGCATTGGTTGCGATGTCGTACCGCCCACTCCCCCTTTCTGGGGAAGGCAACGAAAAAGTTGTTGACATTGGCATTCAGCGCACTCTCGACGCCATTTTGGAGCAAGGCCATGGCGACGTCATTCTGGCTACCCATGATGCCGATTTCGCCCCACAGCTCCAAGCGCTAATCGACGATGGTCGTCGTGTTGGCGTAATGTGTTTCCGCGAATTCGCCTCTGGACAGCTAGGCGAAATGGCTCATCACGGTTTGCACCTATATGACCTCGAATATGACGTTCACGCTTTCCAAGTCAGCTTGCCGCGCCTCGAAATCATTCCACTATCCGAGTTCGACCCACACGATTTCCTCTGAAACTCATTTTCTGGCTATTTTAGGGACTATTTGCCCTGCTAAAGCTGAAATTTCGCGGTAATCTGGAGGGTAACTATTTAACGCAAAGACTGCGATATTTTGGCAAGGTAGGCAAAATGAGTAAATCAGCATTAAATCTCGAACAGCGCGAGTCTGCCCTCAAAGGGCTAGCAGAAATCCCTGAACTCGACGTCCTAGTAGTCGGCGGTGGTGTTACCGGTGCAGGTATCGCCCTCGATGCTGCCACCCGTGGTCTCAATACCGGTGTCGTAGAAGCACAAGATTGGGGACAAGGAACCTCCTCTCGCTCCTCCAAACTCGTGCATGGCGGTTTGCGCTACCTCTACAACCTCGACTTCTTCTTGGTAGCAGAAGCACTGAAAGAACGTGGTTTGTTGCTGACCAAACTGGCACCACATTTAGTTCGTGCCCAGCCATTCCTCTGGCCTCTCAAAACCCCAGTAATTGAACGCACCTACTCGGCGATCGGGGTTGGCATGTACGACGCCCTCGCCCAAGTTGCCCACCTAGGTTCGGTGGGAATTCAAAAACACTACTCCCAAAAAGGCGCCCTCGAACTTTTCCCAGACATTCGCCCGGAAACCACCACCGGCGCTATTCGCTTCTATGACTGCCGCGTAGATGATGCCCGTCTGGTCATGACCCTAATCCGTACCGCCATCAAGCATGGAGCGTTGGCTGCCAGCCGAACCGCGGTGGTCGAATATCTCCGCGAAGGTAACACTGTCGTAGGAGCTCGCCTTCGTGACCTCGAAACTGGCCACGAATTCCCAGTCCGAGCCAAGCAGGTTATCCAAGCCACCGGTGTTTGGACCGAAGAAACCCAAAGCCTCGCTCACACCAATGGTGGGCTCAAAGTTCTGGCCTCCAAGGGCATCCACATTGTGGTCCCCAAGGATCGCATTAAGGGCAAGACCGGCTTGTTCCTTCGCACTGAAAAATCTGTACTTTTCATCATCCCATGGGATCGCTACTGGGTGATCGGCACCACCGACACCAAGTACCATGAGAACCTTGAGCATCCCGTCGCCTGTGCGGAAGACATTGATTACATTTTGGATCATGCCAATGCGGTTCTTTCCAGCAACCTCACTCACGATGACATCATCGGTACTTGGGCTGGGCTCCGTCCACTCCTACAACCAGGCACCAAGGATGACGACAAAGCCAAATCCACCAAGGTCTCCCGCGAGCACACAGTCACTGCGGCCGCACCCGGTCTTAGCGTTATCGCTGGTGGCAAGCTAACCACCTATCGAGTGATGGCTAAAGACGCCGTAGATTTCGCCCTCGGTAAGCAAACGGCAAAAACGCGTCCTTCAGTCACTGACAAGATCTTGTTGTGTGGTGCTGACGGTTATGCCGGCTATTGGAATCGCCGGAAAAAGCTGGCCAAGACGACTGGCTGGGAAACTGGTCGAGTTGAAGCACTCCTACACCGTTATGGCAGCGACATCGAACTCCTGCAAGAAATGTGCGTCGACGATGAAAGCTTGGCCGAGCCACTCAAGGAAGCGCCGCAGTATTTGCGGGCCGAGGTCGCCTTCGCTTGCACCCACGAGGGGGCAATGCATCTTGAAGACTTAATGGCCTTACGCACCCACTTGAACTACGAATCCAAGGACAAGGGTTTAAGTGCGGCGGCAGAAGTAGCCGAGATTGCGGCGAAATACCTTGGATGGGACGAAGCCACCAAGCAGGCCGAACTGCAAAAGTATCAAGAACGCTGCGAAGCCGAGGCCGCCGCGGCATTGATTCGAGATGAGCAGGCTGCTCAGGCTCGACGCGGCACTGCCGGCGAGGTCACCTCATGGAAAAACTAGTACTCGCGATCGACCAGGGCACCACTTCTACCCGTGCCATGCTCTTTGACCATGACGGTCAAGTTCGAGAGGTCGCCCAATTAGAGCACAAACAGTACTTTCCCAAAGCCGGTTGGGTCGAGCATGATGCCACCGAAATTTGGAAAAATACTCGCCGTGTGGTGGCACAAGTACTGTCCTCGGCAGAAATTAACCGCCACCAGTTGGCCGGAATTGGGATTACCAATCAACGCGAAACCGTCGTGGTTTGGGAAAAAGGCACCGGCAAACCAATCCATCACGCCATTGTCTGGCAAGATGTTCGCACCGAACAAATCTGCCAAGAGCTGGCGAAAGACGGAGGCAAAGAACGTTTCCAAGCAGCTTGCGGTCTACCATTAGCTACCTATTTTTCGGCGCCAAAGATTAAGTGGATCTTGGACCACGTCGAGGGCGCCCGCGAGCGTGCCGAAGCTGGCGAGTTATTGGCTGGCACGATGGACACGTGGGTACTGTGGAATCTCACCGGCGGTAGTGACGGCGGGGTTCACGCCACTGACGTCACCAATGCCTCGCGTACCATGCTGATGGATCTGCACACCCTAAAGTGGCGAGATGACTTGTGCGAAGCTTTTGACGTTCCTCGCCAAATGTTGCCAGAGATTAAGCCTTCAGTGGGCTTGTTCGGGCATGGTCGCAAGAATGGTCTGCTAATCGATACTCCTATCACCGGCATCCTCGGTGACCAGCAGGCTGCTTGTTTCGGACAAGCTTGTTTCACCCCAGGGGATGTCAAAAATACATACGGGACCGGCTGCTTTATGCTGCTTAATACTGGCACCAAGCCAGCTATCTCGGAAAATGGTTTGCTTACCACTTTGGCATACCAAATTGGTGACGAAGCACCCGTTTACGCCCTGGAAGGTTCGGTCGCAGTGGCAGGTTCTTTAGTGCAATGGTTGCGAGACAACCTAGGCATTATTTCCTCCGCGGCCGAGGTCGAAGAGCTAGCGAAGAGCGTTGACGACAATGGCGGGGTTTATTTCGTTCCAGCCTTCTCTGGTCTTTTCGCCCCTCACTGGCGTCCCGATGCGCGCGGCGCAATTGTTGGTTTGACTCGCTTCAACACCAAAGCCCACTTAGCCCGAGCCGTCGAGGAAGCCACCGCTTTCCAAAGCGCCGAAGTACTTGCAGCCATGAAACAGGATGCCGAGGTCGAGTTAACCTGTTTACAAGTCGATGGCGGCATGACCCGCGATAACCTGCTCATGCAGTTCCAGGCAGACATTTTAGGAATGCCTGTTTCCGTCCCTAAAGTTGCCGAAACTACCGCACTTGGTGTGGCCTATGCCGCTGGCTTGGGCGCAGATTACTGGTCTTCGCTTGATGAAATCAGTAACAACTGGCAAGAGGGTAAAACCTGGCAGCCACAAATGGAACGTGAAGTTGCCGCCCGCAAAATGCGTCTTTGGGCCAAGGCCGTGGACAGAACTCTCGATTGGGTAGATGAGGATGTACTAGCCGAAGGCTAGGTTTAGGTTTATCCTTAAATATCTTCAACTGACAGATACAGTTGAGCAAAGCAGCTTAGCTGGATTTAGTATTCGCTATTAATCGAAAGTGTATTTATTATGATTTCGCCTTTACTCCAAGCAGGATTGGGGGCCGCTTCCTTTACCCCGAATCCTCAAGCGATCGGCGGCTCCGTAGTAGTCACCGCCCTCGTCGGCTTAATTCCACTTTTGGCATTTTTTGTTTTGCTAGGTGCTTTTAAAGTTAAAACTCACTGGTGTGCCATTATTTCTTTTCTGTTGGCGGTAGTGATCGCCATTGTGGGCTTCAAGATGCCCTTTGGCATGACATTGGCCGCCGGTACGCAAGGTCTCGCCCTCGGCTTCATGCCGATTATTTACATCATCATCGCGGCAGTCTGGCTCTACAACCTCACTGAAGTCAGCGGCCGCTCCGATGACCTGCGCTCCGTGTTCAACACCGTCGGCAAAGGTGACGTGCGCGCCCAAGCGCTTATCGTGGCTTTCAGCTTCTGTGGTTTGCTTGAAGGCCTTGCAGGTTTCGGTGCCCCAGTTGCTATTGTGGCCGCCATGCTGGTCACCCTTGGGGTCAAGCCATTGAAAGCTGCTGCCGTCACCGTGGTAGGCAATGCTATTAACGTCGGCTTTGGCGCGATGGCCATTCCGGTAACTACCGCCGGTAAACTCGGCGGAGTAGCTCCTACTTACGTCGCCAACGTCATGGGTCATATCACCCCATTTATCGCTGTTTTCATCCCACTCATTCTGCTAGCCATGATGGACGGCAAACGTGGTGTCGCTCAGCTTTGGCCTTTGGCCCTTGTGGTTGGCGCAGTTACCGCCGCTGGCCATTTCTTCACTGCTTCCTTCAGCTACGAACTGACCGCAGTATTGGCATCATTGCTCGGCTTCGGTGCAGCCTACCTCTTCTTATTGGTTTGGACTCCGAAGACCCCAGACGAATACCGTTCCCAGGTTGACGCGGCTTCTGCGCCCTCGGCTAGCCGCATTAGCTTGGCTTTGGCCCCCTACGTACTAGTCGTCGTTTTGATCGCTTTCACCAAACTATGGAAACTCGGGGTTGATATCGATCAGGCTCTCAAGGCCACCGATCTCAAACTTAAGTGGCCAGGAGTTTACGGTCAGCTCCTTAACGCTGATGGCACTCCAGCAACCTCGGCAATCTACAATCTCCAAACCCTGTCTAACCCAGGCACTTGGATTTTCGTTGCGGCCATTATTGTGGTGTTCTTGTACGCTGCCACCGATTCCGAGGGCCGCTACCCCATGACCATCCAAAAAGGCTTTGCTACCTTGGCCAATACGGTCTACAACTTGCGCCTTTCGATTTTGACCATCGCCATGGTGATGGCTTTGGCCTTCGTCATGAACTTCTCGGGTCAGACCACTTCAATCGGTGCGGCCTTGGCTCTCACCGGGGCTGCTTTCGGTTTCCTCTCCCCCACTTTGGGCTGGCTGGGAACCGCCGTCGCCGGTTCCGCCACGTCAGCTGGTGCCCTCTTCGCCAACTTGCAGTCGACTGCTGCTGCCGGTGCTCACTTGAACCCAGGGGTCTTGCTTTCTGCTAACACCATCGGTGGCGGGCTCGGTAAGATCGTCTCCCCACAGAACCTGACCATTGCAGCCACGGCCATCGGCGAACCAGGTACCGAATCCGAAATCTTGCGCAAAGTTGCTCCCATCTCGATCGGTTTGCTCCTCTTCCTAGGCATTTTGGTCTTCGCGGCCTCACAAGGCTGGATGGGCGCTTATCTACCAGAACTAGTCGTGAACTAGGGTCATAACGAGTTATGACAATATTTTAGTGACTGCTTTGTCATCTAAAAGGTGGTTGATAAGAGGTTTTTAAACACCCTCTTATCAACCACCTTTTCGCATAAATCCGCCACTTTGATTTACCGGCAAAAGCAGATAAAACCGCCAGAGCCGAGATTGCGTAGAGTGGAAGAGTTAATATCCCAACTCGGAGCGGAGTAATTGTGAAAATTGCTTTATTCGCCACGTGCATTGGTGACGCACAGTTCCCTCAAGCACCACAGGCAACGGTGCACTTGTTAGAACGTCTCGGTCACGAAGTCGTCTTCCCGCAGTCGCAGGCCTGCTGTGGACAGATGCACGTCAACACTGGCTACTTTAAAGAAGCCCTGCCTATTATTGAAAACCACGTACGTACTTTTGAACCTGTTCTAGATGGTGAGTGGGATGCAATCGTCGTGCCCTCTGGCTCTTGCACCGGCTCCATCCGTCACCAGCAAAAGTTGGTTGCAGATGATGCTGGCCGTACCGAACTCGGCAAAAAAGCCCAAGCCATCGCAGGCAAAACCTACGAACTATCGGAACTCTTGGTAGACGTCCTCGGCCTCGAAGATGTGGGCGCGTACTTCCCACACCGAGTCACCTACCACCCCACCTGCCACTCCATGCGTGTTGCCAAGGTAGGCGACAAGCCATACCGTCTCTTGCAGAATGTAGAAGGCATCGACTTTGTCCCCCTACCGGAAGAAAAGTCTTGCTGTGGCTTCGGTGGTACCTTCGCCATGAAGAACTCCGGAACCTCGACCGCAATGTTGGCCGACAAGATGACCAACATTGCCTCGACCAAGGCCGAAATTCTCTGCGCTGGTGACTACTCATGCTTGATGCACATTGGCGGTGGCCTCTCGCGTATCCGCGCGGGTATTCGCGTCATGCACCTAGCAGAAATCCTCGCAGGCACCAAGGATGAGCCTTGGGTATCGCCAAGCACTAACACAACTTTGGGGGTGTAAGAAATGAGCGAAGAAAAAACTGGTTTGCGTCGCCTACCTCTAGTAGGCGCCGCCATTGATAAGGCAAGCGGCATGTGCCCATCCTGCGCAGGACACCACAAGGCTCAGCCGGTCGAAGACACCACTGAACTGGGCTGGACCCCTGGCGTCCCAGAGCCGGAAGATCCCTTGCGCTGGGGCGATAAGTTCCCTAAGGGTGCAGCAGAAAATCTGCGCAATACCCAGCTTCGCCGTAACTTGCGCTACGCCACCCACAAGATCCGTGACAAGCGTAATGACCGCGTAGCCGAAATGCCCGACTGGGAAGAACTACGCGATGCGGCCTCGGCCATCAAGCACCAGACCATGTCGAACTTGCCTGAGCTACTCGAAGAGATGGAACGCAATGTTCAGGCTCGCGGCGGTATTGTTCACTGGGCTCGCGATGCCAAAGAAGCCAATGAAATCATCCACCAGATTCTAGTGGAAAAGCAGGTCGACGAGGTCGTTAAGGTCAAGTCGATGGTGACCCAAGAAATCGGGATGAACAAGTACTTGGCTGATCGTGGGATCAAAGCTTGGGAAACCGACTTGGCAGAAATGATTGTGCAGCTATCGGAAGATATGCCAAGCCACATTGTGGTTCCTGCCATTCACCGTAACCGCGCTGAAATTCGCGCCATTTTCGCCAACCGAATGGATGATGCCCCGGCTGACCTCAGCACCGATCCTCGCACTTTGGCAATGGCTGCCCGCGCTCACTTGCGTAAGAAGTTCCTCTCGGCGAAGGTAGCAATCTCCGGCTCGAACATGATGATTGCCGAATCCGGCACTCTTACCGTGTTCGAATCTGAAGGCAATGGCCGTATGTGCCTAACTTTGCCAGAAACCCTCATCTCAGTGGTTGGCATTGAAAAAATGGTGCCGACTTTCAAGGATGCGGAAGTGTTCGCCCAGTTGCTCCCCCGTTCTGCCACTGGTGAGCGCATGAATCCTTACACCACCTTCTGGACTGGTGTCACCGAGGGCGATGGTCCTCAGGAATTCCACCTCGTGCTCCTAGACAATGGCCGTTCGAAGGCACTGGCCGATGAAATCGGTCGCGAAGCATTGCACTGCATTCGTTGTGGCGCTTGCATGAACGTTTGCCCAGTTTACGAACATGTGGGCGGTCACGCCTACGGCAGCGTTTATCCTGGCCCAATCGGCGCAATCTTGACTCCACAGTTGACTGACAGCATGGATCGTCATGATCCTAACTCGGCTTTGCCTTTCGCCTCGTCACTGTGCGGGGCTTGCTACGAAGCTTGCCCGGTCAAGATTGATATTCCGACCAACTTGGTACGTCTGCGCCAGCGCGTCACTGACGCTAACCGTGGTGGCATCCCGGACATGTGGGACGTGGCCATGGCTGCTACCTCGCCAGTAATGGCTTCTGGTAAAGCCTTCGATGCTGCCGGTCGCGCGGCCAAGCTTGGCCGTATCGTAGCTGGTAAGAAACAACGGATTGGCGCTCTGCCCTATCCGGCATCCATGTGGACTGGCGCTCGTGATATTCCGGCACCACCCGCCCAAAACTTCCGCCAGTGGTGGAAGAAGCACGAGGAGGAAAAGTGATGGACGCACGTACCGAAATTTTGAACAATGTTCGTCAGGCGCTAGCAGTCTCGCAAAAGGCTCCAGCTCCAGAGCCACCACGCGAATACCGCCAGGAAACGGAACACGCAGTCGGCTCGCAACCAGTTATCGACGAGCTAGTCGATGCCTTGATTGACTACACTGCAGAAGTCACCGTAGTGGATGAAGCTGGGATTGAAGAAGCCATCTCTAACTTCCTCATGCTCGACGAAGCCAAGCGCGTAGTTGTCCCAGCTGGTCTACCAGAAACTTGGAAGAAAGCTGCCGGCAATGATGGTCGCGAAGTAGTAGTCGATGATCCCGCTTCGCCATTAACGAACCATGAGCTTGACAAGATTCAAGCAGTGGTGACTGGTGCTCGTTTGGGTATCTCCTTGTCTGGCACCATCGTCCTCGATGGACAGTCCGATCAGGGTCGCAGAGCCATCACTTTGGTGCCAGATACTCACGTTTGTGTCTTGTACGCCAAGGATGTCTACCCAACTGTGCCACAAGCTGTGAAAGTGCTGGAAGCACACCCAACTCGCCCCTTGACCTGGTTCGCGGGACCCTCCGCAACCTCGGACATTGAGCTGGTTCGTGTCGATGGAGTACACGGTCCACGCAATTTGCGAGTTATCATAGTTAAGTAACAGTTGACTTACCTGCTGGTTGGTAAGCAAAACTGAGTGGCCCGTCGGTATCGGCGGGCCACACTTTTATCTGAGCGCATCTGCGTCCCAAGACAAGAACTGCTTAAATCTAGACGTATTTTCACCCCATAACAAGAGCCTCTTGGAACTGGACCCGTCCTGCTTTTTCGTTGAACCGTGTTAAACCTGGGCGAAGCACCCGTACTTTGATAGGCTCAAAAAGCCAGCAACCACGCACCTCGCAGACCCACTTTCTGCACCTGATAGGAGGAAAACACATGGAAGCCGAAGATTACAACGGCGAACATCTAATGAACGTGGCTAAACAGGCGGCGGACGCGGCAGCACGCTATCTAGCCAGCCTAGACCGCAGTAAGATCACACGCGAATATAAAGGCAACGATCACCACGATATCGTTACCGAACACGATCAGCGGGCCGAAGAGATTATTAAGCAGATCCTGTTAGAAGAAGTGCCTGATGCTCAAATCGTGGGCGAGGAAAGTGGCTTAACCGAAGGTGGTGGCCGAGTAGTGTTCTATGTTGATCCCATCGACGGCACCACTTTCTTTGCCAGCGGCTCCCCCCTATATTGCGTCAGTATCGGGGTTGAGCTAGACGGCAAACTCCTCAGCGGCGTGGTCAATGCTCCTTCTTTGGGCTGGGAGTTCAAAACCGACGGCGAAAATGCTTGGTTCAATGATGCTCCGATTGTTCCCATGCCTGAGCGACAAACCCACGACCAAGTCGCTTTGTCCTACTACCCGGTCTTAAATGACCTCAATGCGAATGAGCAAATCACCGTCGACAACGTCAAAGCTCTCAAACGTGAATTCACGATGAACGTGGTGGTTGGACCGGCCGCCTTACAAATGTGCTGGGTGGCGATGGGCTGGGCCGATTTGAGCTACTACAACTACATCAGCCCATGGGATGTTGCCGCTGGAATGGCTATCGTGCATGCACTTGGCGGGCACACTGATTCTTTCCCGCAAGGGCACATCACTGATGGTCGCCACCATTTAGCGACGACCCTAGTGACCTACCGCGGCAAGGAAAGTAACCCGGTAGTTACCCACGCGATGTCGGAAGCTGCGCGCCTTCGGATTGAGTTTCGGAAATAATCTGGGCTAATCCCTGCACCCAATCCTCACGGGTTGACAAGGTGGGAATATAACGGAGTTCGTCACCACCGGCTGCCTGGAACTGTTCCGCCCCTGTCAGGGCAATTTCTTCCAGAGTTTCTAGGCAGTCGGTCAAGAACCCAGGACAGATCACCGACAGTGTCCTCACGCCCTCGGCTGGCAACTTCGCGAACAAATCTTGAGTAGAGGGTAACAACCAAGGAGCCGGACCAAACTTGGACTGGTAAGACATGGTCCATTCGTGCTGCGCTAAACCCAGTTCGTGCGCTAAAAGCTGGGCGGTACGTTCACATTCAAGGCGATAGGGATCGCCCGCCTTATCCTGTGCTTGGGGAATCCCATGGAAGCTAAATAGGATGTGGTCAGCTCGCCCTTGCGCTTCCCAGTGCATTCTTACGGACTTTGCTAGCGACTTGATATAAGCCGGATGGGCACCATAATGAGCGATAGTTTGAACATCCGGCTGGTTTCGTTGCCTCAATAGTTCCCGCCACAGCGCGTCCAAGGAGGCACCAGAGGAACTTGCTGCATATTGGGGATAAAGCGGTAGGGCAATAATTTTTCCAGCTCCTGCCGCTTTTAGCTTGCCGAGGGCGGACTCCACACTGGGGTGGCCATAAGTGCAAGCGAATTCGACCGGAATCGAGGTCTGGGCCGTGGCTAATTCTTGAGCTAAAGCTTGAGCTAGAGCCGCAGTTTCTAACAGGAGGGGGGACCCGTCCTCGGTCCAAATACGTTGATAGATTTTGCCAGAACGACGAGGGCGGAAGGTGAGGATGGGACCGTGGAGAATTGGACGCCATAAAAGCGGGTGCATCTCAATCACTCGACGGTCTGAAAGAAAATGCTTCAGGAACTTTCGTACGTGCTTTGGCTTGGGCGATTTCGGGGTTCCAAGATTTAAAAGGAGCACCCCAATCCGGTTGGGGTCGGGACGCTTCGCAGCTTCTTTTCTAAACAAACTCACCGGACTATTGTTACATAACTTAAATGTTTGTCATAATTTAGCTGGGGTGAACCATTTGGTTCACCCCAGCTAAATTATTGCTAGATCAGCGGTTGAAACGGAGTCGGTAGAGAAAGGCCGCCATGGCTTCGCGAGTCACGCTGTTTTCTGGACGGAAAGTGCCATCAGCCCAACCGGTAGTAATACCAGCCTGCTGCATCCACTGCACTTCCCGATCGAACAACTTACCCTCACCCATATCCTTGAACTTAGGCAACAACGGATCAACCTTAAGGTTCTTTAGAGCCGGTGAACACAAATTAGTCTTCACACAAGCTCGATTCATAAAGGCCGCCATCGCATGACGCTCAATCGGCTGCCGTGGACGGAAAGTGCCATCTGCCCAACCGGTGGTGATACCAGTCTGGGAGAGCCAGGTGATTTCCTTAGCAAACTGGTAGTTTGCAGGCACATCCTTAAACTGTTTCTTGGCGGTGACCTTAGGGGAACCAGCCAAACGGTACAAGAATGCTGCCATAGCTTCACGGGTTACTGGTAGCTTGGGGCGGAAGGTACCATCGGCATAACCAGTGGAAACCTGTTCTGGAGACTTGGCCAACCAGTAAATTTCATTGGCAAAGGGGCTATTAACCTTTACATCCTTGAAGGGGTCCGCAATCGCCTTTGGGGCCTTTGCCACGCGCTGGTTGATCTGACGCATCAGGTCTTCCGCGGTCTTGGCTCCTTCCTTCTTCTTTGCCTTTTCTAGCTCGACCTTTAGCTTTGCTAGTTCCTGATTGAGCTGGTCAACCTTTTCCTTAGCTACCTTCTTGGCCTCACTTTCCCGAACCTTCTCGAGCTCAGCCTTAGTCTTCGCTAGTTCCTGATCTAGCTGGTCAACCTTTTCCTTAGCTACCTTCTTGCCTTCACTTTCCCGGACCTTCTCAAGTTCAGCATTGGTCTTAGCTAGTTCGTCCTTGAGACGATCAAATTCTTCGCGAGCTACCTTCTTAGCCTCTAGTTCTTTAACCTTGGCTAGTTCAGCATTGACCTTTCCTAGTTCACCGTTAACTCGGGCAAGCTCTGCTTTGGTCTTGGCAAGTTCGGCCGCATTTTGGTGTTCGTCAAGAGATTTTTCCAGTTCAGACTTTGTCTGTTCTAGTTCTGTTTGCGTCTTCTTGAGTTCTTCAGTCTTAGCGGCAAGCTCAGCTTCACTCTTGCTCAAGTCACCGTTTGTTTCGTGTAATTCTTCGGTCTTTTTGGTGAGAGCAGTCTGAGTCTTTTCCAAATCCTCAGCAGTCTTTACTAACTTGTCCCGTGTGGTGTCTAGTTCGCCCTTAGTCTTAGCTAGTTCACCAGCCGTTTCCGCTAGCTTGGCATCCTTATTTGCGAGGTCGGCTTTAGTGCCGGAAAGCTCTTCACTAGTTTTGGCGAGTTTAGCTTCAGTTTCACCGAGGGCGTCCTTGGTGGTAGCCAATTCGCTGGCAGTGTCAGCCAACTGCTGGCGAGTGTCGGCCAAAGTATTTTCCACATCGGCCAAATCAGACTTGAGCTGTTTAATCTGTTCGGTATGGTCTTTCCCGTCAGATTCAAGTGCCACAATCTTCGCTTGCAATGCCTCTTGTTTGCTTTCTAGGGCACTCTTTTGCTCTTGTAGTACTTGCTTTTCGCCTTCAAGAGTCTCAACTGTCTCAGTGAGCTCGACTTTGTCCTGATTTAGCGCATCATGGCTCTTTTGCAATGAGTCTCGTTCGGCTTCTAGGGCCGACTTTTCTTTGGTTAGCTGCGCTTGAGTTGCTTCTAGGTCGCCCTTAGCCTTTTCAAGTTCGGCCTTTTGCCCTTCAAGATCTTGCTTGGCTTTTTCGAGGGCAGCTTTATCTGCCTGCAAACTAGCTAGAGTTGCTTCTTTTGCCGCTAGTTCTTCTTCTAGCTGGGCAACTTTATCTACAGCTGCACGCAGTGCTGGTGCCGGATCCATTGCTTCTGCACCTGGGTCTTTGAGGTGCAACCAATTCTGATCGATAGTCATGTAGTTAATCGTGGAGCTTTCGCCCTCGTAAAGCAGACCGTACTTACCGTCACCAAGTGGGGTGAGGGTGGAGTACTGCATGGCTCCATCTTTGAACTGACGACCTTCGTTCCAGTTCATGCCATTGTCATAAGAAACACGGACATAACCGTTTTGACGGGTGGAACCGTAGGCATTAGAGAACAAAAGGATCTTTGCTCGCATCGAGTCCTTGGGGGCGTCTGGGAAGGCGCGGATAATCGACGCGTTGTTAACGGGATCAACTAGGTCCCAAGCGACTTGCCAGTTTGACCAAGTCTGTCCCTGATCATCCGAGGTCGCAAACATGCGGTGGTTTCCCCCAGGCCCGTTAGCAGAACGAGTACGAGTGTTGACCATCAGACGCCCGTCCGAGAGCTCGACCACCTTATTTTCGTCTGCGCCCTGTTGTGGGGTTGGTTCTCCTGATTTCCAGGTAACGCCGTGATCATCGGAGTATACCGAGTTGGCATGCCACCCCTTATCGTTAATGGCGGTGGTGTATTGCTGAATTAGACGACCCTTATGTTCACCATACTTGAGCTGAATACCTTCACCGGAAGCGGCGAAGCGGAAACGCCAAGTGCTCGGATCGTTGGTGATAGCTTTGGTGATGGTACGAACGTTCTTCCAAGTCAAGCCGTCATCGTCAGATTCAGCTACCGATGCGTGGATTACGTTTCGATCGTTAGGATCAGTACCTAGATGTGAACCTGCAATGCCCTGATTGAATGATTTGACCGAGAACAAGAAGATTTTATTAGTTTCGCGATCGACTACGAAGGAAGGGTCCGAATACCCATATTTTTGATTTCCAGGGCTCGTTTTTCCAGCCAGCGCCGTCTTAATTGGTGTCCAAGACTTGCCCCCGTCCTTTGAGATCCGGTAGATGATGGAGTTTGCTTGTGGGGCATCTGCACAGTTGAAAGGACGACCATCCCAAGCGGCAATCAGCCAACCATTAATCGGGGTCTTCGTCAGCGCTGGAATCCGGTGGCATTGGAAGCCAGCGGCACCAGCATTAGCCAAGCGGGCCGATTCCCCGATTGCATAGTCCCGAGGAGTGCCGAGCGGATCTGGGGCCACTCCCCCAACCACTTTAATCGCTGGTAGTTCAGTTACCATCCCATCTTGTACTACCTGTTCACCATTACGATCCCGAGTTACCTTCCACTCAACTCGAGGCACAAACTTACCTCGTTGAGCGTCCTCGGCAGTGACCACATGGTACGGGAAGGGACATTCTTTAAAGCTGTTTCCAGGAAGGTCTACCCAGCGACAGTTATGACCGGTATTAACATCTAAATCTGAAATATTGGATTTTGCGGGAAAAGCAGTTAATGCTTCGCCGGTATTGTTCCGGTAGGTAACTTTGAAGGTTAGACGATCACCTTCTCGAACGGTGTCCCCTAAGGAATCCGTACGGATAAGCTGATAGGTTATTTTGTCTTCCGCAGCTTGCGCAACATTCGGAACCACCGCTGGCACCATTGAGAGCATCAAGCTCCCCAAGCCAAGAGTAGCGGCCGCAATTACCCTGCGGGAACGATGGGTAGCACTCATTATTTACCTTTCTATTTCGACCACGATGTCGAGACAGCACTGTCTTTAATAGGATAACAAAATTCGTCACTCTTCGTTGAGGTTTTGTGAGTAAACAGGCGAAAAAGTAGGGATTCTGCGGTTTAGCAGAATCCCTACTTTTAAATCGTGACAGCTTAGCTGAAGGTTAATCAGTGATTAAACTTCATGCGGTACAAGAACGCTGCCATAGCTTCACGGGTCACGCTGTTTTCTGGACGGAAAGTACCATCAGCCCAACCGGTAGTAATACCAGCCTGCTGCATCCACTGCACTTCCCGATCGAACAACTTACCCTCACCCATATCCTTGAACTTAGGCAACAACGGATCAACCTTAAGGTTCTTTAGAGCCGGTGAACACAAATTAGTCTTCACACAAGCTCGATTCATAAAGGCCGCCATCGCATGACGCTCAATCGGCTGATCTGGACGGAAAGTACCATCAGCCCAACCAGTGGTGATACCAGTCTGAGACATCCATGAAATTGCCTTGGCGAACTGGTGATTCACGGGCACGTCCTTGAATACTTTGTTGACCTTAACCTTGGGAGAACCAGCCATACGGTACAAGAATGCTGCCATGGTCTGACGGTCAACTGGGAGACCTGGGCGGAAGGTGCCGTCTGGCCAACCGGTGGTCACCTTCTGCTCACCAGTAGCGGCCCAAGCGATTTCATTGACAAATGGGTTAGTCAAAGGCACATCCTTAAATGGAGCCTTCTTTGCCTTTGGTGCTTTCGCCTTGCGCAAGCCGATCTTATCGAGCAATTGCTGGACAGTTTCAGCTGGACGCGGGGTGCCACGCAACTGCTTGTCGAGCTGGTTGACCTTGCTCTTCAAAGTGCCGTTAGTCTGCTTTTCCCGCTTAAGATCGGTTTGAGCAGTGGTTAGTTGCTGTTCTAGCTTAGCAACCTTCGCTTCTCCAGCTTTACCTTCAGCCTTCGCCTTAGCTAGCTCTTGATTAATCTTGGAAACCTTGTTTTCAAGATTCTGAACCTTAGTAGCTGACTGCTTTTCTAGCTGCGACACTTTGGTAAGAGTCTTGGCTAGTTCGGTGCGCAAACCAGAGGCTTTAACCCGTTCGGTATTGAGTTCCTGTTTAGCCGAAGAAAGCGCTTCTTGCGCAGCCTTAATTTGGGCTGCCGAGGCGTTCTTATCGGCTTTGAGCTTAGCTACATTGTCTTCTAGCTGATTTACCTTGTTGGTAAGCTTTGAAACTTCAGCTTGCGCCTCGCGCTCAACCTTAGCCACCTTATCTAGGGCTTGATTGAGGTCATCCGACAGCTTGGCATTCTTAGTCTTTTCACCGGCTAGCTCTTTCTGCGCGTCAGCTAGCTTGGCTTTAGCTTCCTTAACCTCTGGAGCATTCGCTCCACCCTTAGCTTCAGCTTTCTTCACTGCTTCTTCGAGATTCTCAACCTTCTTTTCGAGGGTAGCGATCTTCTTCCCAGCAGTTTGACGACTCTGAGCTAACTCGGTGGTGGCAGCACCTAACTGTTCTTGTAGGGTGGCAACGTTTGCCTTTTCGGTTGCAAGGTTAGCTTGCGCCTTAGCTAGCTTGTCCTTGGCAGCCTTAAGCGCAGAAGCACTAGCCTTCTTATCGGCGCTTAGCTTCTTGACTTGGTCGTTTAGACCTGCCACTTCCTTTTCGAGTTGACCAATATTTTCCTTAGCCTTTGATTCAACCTTGGTGACTTTATCAAGTGCGACAGCTAGATCGTTGGTCAACTTAGCTGACTTTTCTTGCTCCGCCTGCAATTCCTTGGTAGCTTTGGCCAATTCCTTCTTGGCTTTTTCAAGCTCTGGAGTGGACTTGCCATTTTCAAAAGATTTGACCTGTTCTTGCAAATCGGCCACCTGAGCTTCCAGACTCTTTACCTTCTGGTTTGCCTTCGCGGTCTGGTTGGTCAGTTCCTGCAAGTTACGATCGTACTCGGCCTTCTTGCTAGCAAGTTCGCCTTCTTTTGCAGCGAGCTTCTCCTGACTCTTCGCCAGTTTCTCATTGCTATTCGCGAGCGCCTGTTTCGTCTGATCGACCTCGGCAGTCTTCTTTTGAAGTTCAGACTGGCTGTTAGCTAGCTGCTGCTTGGTGGTAGCAAGTTCTGCTTCTTTCTCCCCCAAGGTTTGCTTCGTCTTTGTCAGCTCAGCGTTAGTATTCTCCAACTCGCCAGTCTTACCGGTGAGGGCTTCCTCCTTCTTTGCTAGCTTAGCTTTAGTCTCAGCTAGCTCAGTGTTGGCAGTTTCGAGTTCATTGGTCTTTGTGCCAAGTTTTTCCTTAACATCAGCCAGTTCGCCCTTTACCCTTTGTAGTTCGGCAGCTGAAGCCTGACCATTTGCTTCCAGTTCAGCAACCTTCTGCTCAAGTTCAGACTTTTTATTTTCCAGCTTTTCTTTTTCGCTAGTTAGCTGGGTCTTTTGCTCCTCTAACGCAGACTTCTGACTCTCTAGCTCACGCTTTGCAGTTTCGAGCTCGCCCTTCTCGCGCTCAAGAGTGGCCTTTTCGCCTTCTAAACGAGACTTATCTTGCGTTAGCTGGTCACGTTCAGTTTCGAGTGCGGACTTAGCTGATTCTAGCTGTTCCTTCTCACGAGTTAGTTCAGCAACCTTTTCAGTCTTTTCAGCTAGTTCTGCAGTCAAGCGTTGATTTTCGGCTTTCGCCGTCTCCAGCTCAGGTTTCGGGTCCATCGCGTCTGGGCCCGGATCTTCTAGGTGCAGCCAGTTGTTGTCAATGGTCATGTAATTGATGGTCTTCGAGTTACCTTCATAAAGCAGACCATACTTCCCTTCCCCAAGCGGGGTTAAGGTCGAGTACTGCATGGCGCCATCTTTAAACTGACGACCCTCGTTCCAGTTCTTACCATCATCGTAAGAGACACGAACATAACCATTGTTGCGTTGCCACTGAGCACCGTTTTTCGCATTTGAGAAAAGAAGAATCTTTGCACGCATTGAATTCTTTGGAGCATCAGGGAAAGCACGGATCAAAGAAGCGTTGTTGACAGGATCAATCAAATCCCAGGCGGTCTTCCATGGTCCCCAAGTTTCACCTTGATCTGTAGAGTAAGCGTACATACGGTGATGTCCGCCCGGGCCATGATGTGAACCAGTGCGCGAGTTAACCATCAGACGCCCGTCTGAAAGTTCAACAACTTTATTTTCGTCCGCGCCTTGTTCTGTTGGCTCACCAGTTTGCCAAGTTACCCCATGGTCATCCGAATAGACTGAGTGAGCTTTCCAGACCGCTCCAGGGAAAGCAGTGGTGTACTGCTGAATTAATCGCCCTGCGTGAGGACCATATTTTAGTTGGATACCTTCGCCGGAAGTTGCGAAACGGGAAATCCAAGTACTTTCGTCTTTCAGCGTGCTAGCTGTAATCAGACGCTGGTTTGTCCAAGTTTGACCGTCATCAGTAGATTCCACTACCGAGGCATGCATCACCCCACGGTTGTTTGGGTCAACCCCAGGAAGACCTTGTTGGAACTTTCGGTCAAAAGACTTCACGGTAAACATGAAAATCTTGTTGGTTTCGCGGTCAACGACAAAAGAAGGATCAGAATAGCCGTATTTTTCAGCTACTGGATTTTCTTTGCCTTCCAACGCTACCTTAAGAGAAGTCCAAGATTTGCCGCCGTCTTTAGAAATACGATAGACAATGCTGTTCGGCTGTGGCGCATCCTGGCAATCATTGGGACGGCCATCCCAAGCAGCCAATAGCCATCCGTTGATCGGGGTCTTAGTCAACGCGGGAATACGGTGACAATTAAAACCACCGTAATTCTCACGAGCCAGTTCAACTGGTGCACCCATGGCATATTCTCGCGGAGTTTGTGCATTATCTGCGGGCACATTTGGATCAACGGCAATTGGTTCTCCGACTACAGAAATGCCAGTTTCGATTACATCGTTACCTGCACGGTCATGAGTAATATTCCAAGAAGAAGTAGGAGTAAAACTTCCGTTGCGCATATCTTCTCGGTTCACAATGTGGAAACCATAGCCACATTCTTTTGTGACACCTGGGCCAAGATTAAAATAGCGGCAGTTGCGATCTGGGAAACGCGTGACATCAAAATCGTTAATATTTGAAGTCTTTGGGAAAGGTGTCAGGTTCCCGCCTGTATTATTGCGGTACTTAATTTTAAAGGTCAGGCGATCCCCAACGTGCACTGTGGAACCATGATTATCAGTTCGCTCGAAGGTAAAGGTGATCTTTTCACCTGCCGCCATCGCGGTTGGTACCGACGGCAAAGGCATTGCTCCAAATAACAATGCTCCGGTCGCCAACGCTACCGTCGGGACTAGACGACGAATATGTTTTGGTTGAGTCATAGCTAACCTTTCTTTTGCGACAACAATGTCGAGACAGCTCTGTCAGGTTATAGATTAGCAATTTATTCCAAACTCAATTGGACAAAAAAGTAATATTTTTATTACATTTTCAAGTTTAAAAATATCCCCATACTCACCTAGGACGTTTGGCCGAGATATTTACCTCCTGTTTTTGCCTTGCTTCACAATAAAAAATAAATCTCTCAGAAATGTATTGAAGTCGGCCGTTACTTTTTTGGGAAAATATGAGACCATTAAGCCATGCGTGCAATTATGACTGTTACTGGATTAGACCATACTGGAATCGTTAGCGAAGTTACTACTGAACTAGCTAAACACAAGGTAAATATTCTCAATATTTCCCAGAATCTGATGGGTGAATATTTCACCATGATTCTGCATCTGGAGTTCGACGAAACGAAAGCTCCCCTAGGAGTACTGCAAACAGCTATGGAGCAAGTGGCCAAACAAGAAGCCTTAGATATTCGGATCCAGTCCGAAGCTATCTTCGCAGCCATGCATCAACTCTGAGGAGATAATCATGTCACTTGATAACTCCGCTAACATTCTAGAAACCATCCACATGATTAGTGCGGACAAATTGGACATCCGCACAGTCACCATGGGGATCAACCTATTGCAATGTGCTGATAGCAATGGGGAAAAAGCTCGCCAACGCTGCTACGATCTCATCACCTCGCAAGCGCAAAACTTGGTGAAGGTAGCTGATGAGATTGCCGCAGAACTGGGCATTCCGATCATTAACAAACGTATTTCAGTCACCCCAATCGCTTTGGTAGCAGCTGCAAGCGGCGAAACCAATCTCACTCCTTGGGCTCGCATGCTTGATAAAGCCGCGAAAGAGTGCGGAGTCGATTTTGTTGGCGGCTTTAGCGCCCTCGTCGATAAAGGTAGTACCCCAGCCGAACTTAATCTAATACATTCACTACCGGAAGCACTCAACACTACCGATGTGGTTTGTGGCAGTGTCAATGTAGCCTCGTCCCGCGCGGGCATCAATATGGATGCCACTGCTCTGCTTGGTCGGACCATTAAGGAGATTGCCGCTGGAGAAAACGGCATCTTGGGAGCTGCGAAACTGGTGGTCTTCGCGAATGCTGTTGGCGATAATCCGTTCATGGCCGGCGCTTTCCACGGGGTCGAGATGCCACAATGCGTCGTTTCCGTGGGTGTTTCTGGCCCAGGCGTGATCAAGCGCGCGGTCGATCAGGTAGGGGCAGATGGCACCTGTGACGATGTGGCCGCTGCGGTTAAAACTGCCGCTTTTAAAATCACCCGCGTCGGTCAACTAGTCGGCACTATGGCTGCAGAACGTCTTGGGGTCGAATTTGGTATTGTGGACCTCTCTTTGGCTCCTACCGCCGAGGTCGGAGACTCGGTAGCCCGTGTGCTCGAAGCTATGGGCTTAGAACAGGTTGGGGCGGCAGGCACCACTGCAGCACTGGCTTTGCTCAATGACGCCGTTAAGAAGGGTGGCATGATGGCCTGTTCTCGGGTTGGTGGCCTGTCTGGCTCTTTTATCCCTGTGTCCGAGGACGAGGGTATGATCGCCGCGGCCGCCAATGGCAGCTTAAATATTGAAAAGCTAGAAGCCATGACTGCTATTTGTTCAGTCGGTCTTGATATGGTGGCTATTCCTGGAGATACCTCTGCCGAAGTGATTGCCGGCATTATTGCTGACGAGGCTGCGATTGGAGTTATGAACCATAAGACCACAGCGGTTCGTTTGATCCCCGCGCCAGGCACTAAACCTGGCGATGTAGTCAACTTTGGGGGACTTTTGGGTTACGCCCCAGTGATGGCAGTTAATCCGCATTCTCCTGCAACTTTGGTAAATCGTGGCGGGCTGATCCCAGCACCGATTCACGCTTTTAAGAACTAGCAGATTAGTTTCTGTGGGGGGCAAGCTTGGCGCTTGCCCCCCACTTTTTATCTTTATGCCAAAAGCCGGCTTCGAAACACTAAAGAATAGTGTTTCGAAGCCGGCTTTTTGTGGCCGGTTAGGCTTAGAGGCCCTTGAAGACAGCCTTTGCCAACTGACGGTTCATGAAGGCGATGTTGTCCAAGGAGATACCCTTAGGGCAAACAGCGGCACATTCACCAATGTTGGTGCAGGAGCCGAAGCCTTCTTCGTCGTGTTGGTTTAGCATGTCGGTGACACGCTGAAGGTTTTCTGGTTTACCCTGTGGCAACAAGCCGAGGTGGGTAACTTTTGCCGAGGTGAACAGCATTGCCGATCCGTTCGGGCAAGCAGCGACACAAGCGCCACAGCCGATGCAAGCAGCAGCTTCGAAGGAACGGTCAGCGTCCTGCTTCGGAACTGGAGTTGCGTGTGCATCAGGAGCAGCACCGGTGTTTACGGAAATGTAGCCACCAGCCTGGATAATGCGGTCAAAGGCCGAGCGGTTAACCACTAGGTCCTTGATGATCGGGAATGCGGTCGAACGCCATGGTTCAATGGTGATGGTGTCACCATCTTTGAAGTGGCGCATGTGTACCTGACAGGTGGTGGTGTTCTGATCAGCGGAGGGGCCTTCGTTACCGTGAGGCACGCCGTTAATCACTAGACCACACTGGCCACAAATACCTTCGCGGCAGTCAGAGTCAAATGCGATGGGTTCTTCACCGCGGGCAAACAGCTCTTCGTTTAGAACGTCAAGCATTTCGAGGAACGAGGAGTCCTCCGAAATGCCGGTGAGCTTGTAGTCATGTAGCGCACCGTCGCTACCGTCGGCGTTCTGACGCCAGATTCGCAGTGTTACGTTCACTTGTAGCTACGCTCCTTCAGCTCAATGTTCTTGTAGACCAAATCTTCTTTGTGGAGGATTGGTGGCTGGTCATCGCCACCGAATTCCCAAGCTGCCACGTAGGTGTACTCGGCGTCGTTACGCTTTGCTTCACCTTCTGCGGTCTGGGATTCCTCACGGAAGTGACCACCACAGGATTCGCTGCGGTGTAGGGCGTCGATACACATGAGCTCGGCTAGTTCCATGAAGTCGGCAACGCGGCCGGCCTTTTCTAGGGACTGGTTGAGTTCACCAATCGACTTACCGGGGACGCGTACGTTGGTCCAGAACTCCTTGCGAAGTTCACGGATCTTATCGATAGCTAGCTTGAGGCCAGCTTCGTTACGCGACATGCCACAGTATTCCCACATGATCGAGCCGAGTTCCTTGTGGAAGGAGTCGACCGAACGGTTACCGTTGATGCTCATGAGCTTATCGATTCGAGCTTGGGCTTCATCACGTGCTTCAACCACGGCTGGAGCATTTGCGTCAAGCTTTTCGAATGGGCCAGATGCTAGGTAATCGTTAATGGTGTTAGGCAATACGAAGTAGCCGTCCGACAGACCCTGCATCAAAGCAGAGGCGCCTAGGCGGTTAGCACCGTGGTCGGAGAAGTTAGCTTCACCGGTGACGAACAAACCTGGGATCGAGGATTCGAGGTCGTAGTCGACCCAGAGGCCACCCATGGTGTAGTGCACTGCTGGGTAAATACGCATTGGCACTTCATATGGGTTGTCGTCGGTGATGCGTTCGTACATGTCGAAGAGGTTGCCGTACTTTGCAGAAACAGCGTCCTTGCCCATGCGGTTAATCGCATCAGCGAAGTCGAGGTATACGCCGCGAGCGACGCCGTCGATCTTAGGACCGACGCCTCGGCCTTCGTCACAAACGTTCTTGGCGTTACGGGAGGCAACGTCACGAGGAACGAGGTTACCGAAGGATGGGTAAATACGTTCGAGGTAGTAGTCGCGATCTTCTTCTGGAATGTCGCGAGGATCCTTTTCGCAATCTTCAGCCTTCTTGGGAACCCAAATACGACCGTCGTTACGGAGGGATTCACTCATTAGGGTTAGCTTGGACTGCTGATCACCATGCTGCGGGATGCAGGTTGGGTGAATCTGGGTGTAGCAAGGGTTACCGAAGTAAGCGCCCTTACGGTGTGCACGCCAGATAGCAGAACCGTTACAGCCCATGGCGTTGGTCGATAGGAAGAAGACGTTTCCGTAACCACCGGTAGCTAGTACCACAGCGTCTGCGGTGTAGGTCTTGACTTCACCGGTGGACATATCACGGGCTACGATGCCGCGAGCTCGTCCATCGGCCACAATCAATTCGACCATTTCGTGACGTGGGTATTCCTTTACGGTACCGGCAGCAACCTGACGTTCCATTGCCTGGTAAGCACCGATCAATAGCTGCTGACCTGTCTGGCCACGAGCGTAGAAGGTACGGGAAACCTGCACACCACCGAAGGAACGGTTATCGAGCAGACCGCCGTATTCGCGAGCGAATGGAACGCCCTGAGCAACACACTGGTCGATGATGGCAGCAGAAACTTCTGCTAGACGGTACACGTTGGTTTCACGTGCACGGTAGTCGCCGCCCTTAACGGTGTCGTAGAACAGACGGTAAACCGAGTCGTTGTCGTTACGGTAGTTCTTAGCTGCGTTGATACCACCCTGTGCTGCAATGGAGTGCGCACGGCGAGCAGAATCTTGGTAGAAGAAGCAGTGAACGTTGTAGCCCATTTCGCCAAGCGAAGCGGCAGCAGCGCCACCAGCCAAACCAGAGCCAACGATGATTACCGAGAGCTTACGACGGTTAGCTGGGTTAACTAGCTTGGCGTTGAACTTACGCTGTTCCCAAACTTGAGCCAAGGGCACATCGGTTGGTGCCTTGGTATCCGCGATTTTTTCGCCTTCGCGGTAGAGGCCAGAGATCATTTCTGACATCAGTGAACACCACCAGTGATTAGTAGGTAGATCGGAGGAGCCATGAACAACAAGAACACGAAAGCACCGACCAAACCGGAAACGATGATGATCAAGGACTTGGTGTTCTTACGGAGCCACCCGAAGGACTGAAGAGCAGACCAGATGCCGTGCGAGATGTGCAAGCAAAGGGCACCCACACCAATCGCGTAAACCAGTACCATGTACCAGTGCGAGAAGGTGGTCTGCATCATTAGGTAAGGAGCGGTGGCAACACCGTCAACCTCAGGTGCGTTGTAAGCATTAGCGTCACCAATCTTGAACCACTTCATGGTGAAGTGCCCCAAGTGGAATAGGATGAAGAACAGCAAGATAACGCCACCCACACGCATGGTACGTGCAGCGTAAGCGTCAGAAGCGGACTTCTTGACCATGTAACGGGAACCACGGGCGCGGTTAGAGCGCTTCCAGGTGTTTGCCGCTGCCCACAAGTGAACTGCAAGGAAGACCAAAAGGCCGACACGCAAGATCCACAGCAAGCCTTCGT
The DNA here is from genome assembly GCF_001856685.1 of Boudabousia tangfeifanii. GTDB lineage: Bacteria > Actinomycetota > Actinomycetes > Actinomycetales > Actinomycetaceae > Boudabousia > Boudabousia tangfeifanii. The sequence goes on along the minus strand of NZ_CP017812.1, from coordinate 576,100 downwards.
AAGGAAGGATGGGCATGAACATGGTGCGCAAGTGATGCGCATACTCGTTGTAAGCCTCAGGACCTTGGAAGATCTTGAGGTTACCGTAGGAATGGAAAATAACAAATACGACAAAGAACAGACCTGAAATAGCCATCAGTTGTTTCATGAACACTGTGGTATTCCAGCTGCGTCGTTTCTGGGATGATTTCGTAATATTGGCCACGGCAATAAGTTACCTGAATTGATGCTTAACCTTTAGGACAGAAGTCTTATTCTTCCTTAGAGCCAGCTACCAAAAGTGACTTTTTCCCGACATTACGCCACTTTAGGTAACCCATGTGACCGCCCCCACGAAAGTGGATTTTTCTAGTGACTAGCTATATTTAGGTGAGCATTACGCAACATTGTTTTTATTAAAATCGTTGGCCCTTAGCTCTATGGACAGCTTAGTCGAGTTTGCACGCCATAATCACAGCGTCTTCAGTAGGCTGATGGTAGTAGCGTTTGCGGCGATCGATCTCTTCAAATCCGAGGCTCCGATAGAGGCTCGCAGCGATTTCATTGGATTCTCGAACTTCAAGGAAAGCCATCTCAACTCCAGCTGCTTTACCTGCCCGCAATAACGCCATGGTTAAGGTCCGTCCAAGGCCTTTACCTCGAGCTGTTTCGATCACTCCGACTGTCATAATTTCGATGCTGTCGCCACCACGCATGGCACCTGCATAGCCCACCATGGTGGAATTTTCGTCAAATACACCTAGATAAATGCGATAAGGACCGGTGAATTCGGCCTGTAGCATGGGTACAGTCCAAGCGTCCCGAGGAAAGACTTCTAATTCAATGGCCGCTGCGTCGAACACCTCGTCCTCGGTCAGTATACGTAGCGAATAGCCTTCGGGAACTGCGGTGGCGAGGGCGGCATCGCGCGGCTCGGGGTTAACTGGCATCGTAGTTCCTCTCGTTACTTTTTGGCTTGGTCGCCAAGAGTACTTTTGACTTTTTTCGAAACCTGAACGTCTGGGCGACGCAAGTAGAGTGGTTCTGTGCCAAGTTCTTCAGCTCGCCCATTTGCTAGTCGAGCATTTACGATGCGAGCCGCCACTGTCACTGGAACTGTAGGAACACTGACCGGCGATTCATTTTCCAGTTCTGGGTAGAGAGCCAAACCAGGACCGACTCGCCAAACGTTTTCTGGCAGTGTTTCATGCAAGGAGGCGGGCTTATCTACCTCAAAGTCGCCAATCTGTTGTAAGTCGTCTGTGCCGAGGGCGGAGAACTGTGCGGCGTAGAGTTCTTTGCGTCGAGCATCGGCTAAAGCGACAACTTGGCTTTCTGCGGGAAGTTCATCTAGCGCTGCCCGAGCAATCATTTCTAGGGAGGAGACGCCATAAACCGGTACGTCACAGGCCTTAGCTAGTACCCGGGCAGTGATTAGTCCGGCGCGAAGACCAGTGTAGGGTGCCGGGCCTCGACCAACAACTACCGCGTCGAACGCCCCTTTTAATGGTTCCCCACTAGCAATGCCGCAGACTTCCCGAATGAGATCAGTCAACGATTCGGCATGCGCACGCGCAGAATTGGAAGCAGCTTGGGAAAGTACCCGCTCACCTTCAACTAGCGCTACCTGCGAACCAGCGGAAGTGTCTAGACATAGCAATTTCATTTGTTTTCCTCCGACTTGAGCGCAGTGGCAAGGATATTAAGGTCTTCTTCGCTCCAACGGTCAGAGCATGGGGTAATCACAATGTCACGGCTGCCATCATCAGCTTCTGCTAGGTCAACCACTTCACCTTCGGTGGCGACAGTAAGGTCTCCCCCGGCACGACGAATTTCAATTTCGAGACGGTCTTCGCTCATCGCTTCAGTTTTGCCTTCGCCCCATTCCACTACGGTGACGGCGGTATCTAGACTGGCATCAAGATCGAGAGTTTCTAAATCGTCGAGGTCGTTGATTCGGTAGGCATCGGCGTGAATCAGGTTTGGGCCATTGGGGTTGGGGTGCTCGCGAGCAATAATGAAGGTAGGGGAAGCAACGCGGCCTCGTACCCCCATGCCTTCACCTAAGCCTTGTGTGAAGGTAGTTTTGCCTGCACCCAAGCCACCGCTCAACATGATGAGGTCGCCGGCACGCACAATTTTGGCTAGGGCTTGACCGACTGCCCGGGTCTGATCGGGATCTTTAGTCTTAATGACTAACATGCAAAACTCCTTCTAGTGTGACAACCTGCAAGCACACTGCATCTATTTTACTCACTTTGGGTGGCGAAGGAAGGGATTATTTGGTGAGGGTGGGAACTCTTGGTACGCGGGCCCCAATGGAAGTGAGGATTTCATAGCTAATCGTTTGAGCTGTTTTTGCCCAATCGTCGGCATTTGCGGCCTTCTGTTCGCCCCCAAATAGGACGACTCGATCTCCTCTGGCGGCGCGGGGTTGCTCGCCATGACCGAGGTCGATCATGAACTGGTCCATGCAAACGCGTCCAATGATCCGCGCCGGGATGGCCTCACCCTCGTGATAGACCGTCACCCACGCAGTATTGGACTGGAGACGAGAGATACCATCGGCATAACCGAGGGGAACTAGCCCTACCCAGGTAGCTCGTTCTGCCCGCCAAGTAGCGTTATAGGAGACGCCTTGCCCTGCCGGGATCTGTTTTACCGACATCAATGGCGCTGCGAGGGTCATTACCGGCGTCAAATCAGTAGGTGAACCTGGGTGGGCGGGGTTCGGCGAATAGCCATAGAGGCCAATCCCCCAACGGATCATGTCAAAATGGGCTCTAGGATGCCACAGCCCACCACTAGTGGCGGACAGGTGGCGACGAACCGGTGAGAGCCCAGCAGCTTTTGCCACCTCAATCGCCGCTTCAAAGTTATCGATTTGCTGGTTTGTTTCAGCAATCGCTTCTGGGGCGGGGTCATCGGCGCTTTGCAAGTGTGACCAGATGCCTTCCAAACTGACGATTCCAGTTTCCACGGCTGCTTTCGTGGCAGCAACCAGCTCTGGCCAATGTTCTTTGGTGGCGCCGGCGCGAGAATTCCCTACGTCAATCTTTAAATGCACGCGCGCTGGTTTCTTGGTGGCTTCGTCCTCGGCCAGCAAATCATGGTAGGCCAAGAGCAACTCATCGAGTTCAAAAGTGTTAGAGACCGAAATATCTAGTCCGGCTGCGATTGCGGCTTTCCGCGCCTTTACTCCGTTAGCCCCTGAAGGAAAAATCCAGGTGAAGATGCGTGGCCCATTCGCCTCGTGACAACTCGGCAAACCGATCTGATCGAAGTAGGCATGCAAGTTTAAGGCTTCTTGCACTTGAGCTTGTCCTAACCATCGTACCCCTTGATCCCATGCGGCTTTGGCAATCAGTTTTGCCTCATGCCCATACGCGTCGGCTTTCACAATGGCTAGTGGTTCAGCCTGGGGTGCGTGGGCTTGCAAGGCGGCAAGATTTTTAGCGAATGCGCTCAGGTCAATTTCTGCTTGTCCCGCATAAAGCGAAGAGGGTTCGGTCATGGCTTTAAGTCTGACTCAAAGTGACTAAGGGAGCAAACCGGCAGGTGCGAAAGTTCTTAAATGGTGTCAAAATAACTCCATGCATTCTCGCGAAGAACTTTCAGCGGCTGTCAGAGCGATTAGTGACGCCGAGTCCTCCCTGTTTAATCGGTCCAGCGTGGACTCGCCTTATCGGCCTTTTTCTCGCGAGCAGTGGTCGACTTTAGCTAAGGCCACTCCCCTGCCGTTAACTAACGAGGACGTGGCTCGGCTGGCCGGCTTGGGCGACCCGATCGACCTTGCCGAGGTCGACGCGATTTATCGCCCACTTTCTAAGCTGATTGAGCTGCATGTTACAGCCCACCGGGAACTAGCGGCTAGCCGCATGAAGTTCCTCCAGGCTTCTCCCGATTTCCAGGTGCCCTTCGTGGTGGGCATCGCCGGTTCGGTGGCAGTTGGCAAGTCCTCGATTGCGCGCGTTTTGCGTGACTTGCTTTCTCGCTTCCCTTCCATGAGCAACGTGGCCATGATTACCACTGACGGCTTCTTGTACCCAAACAAGGTGTTGGAAGAAAAAGGCCTGATGGGCCGCAAGGGTTTCCCAGAGTCTTATGACCGCCAAGCCCTTTTGAGTTTTTTGGCGAAAGTGAAGGCTGGATCAGGTAAGGTCAATGCCCCGGTTTACTCGCATGTCACCTATGACGTGATGCCGGATGAATTTATCGAGGTCGACCGTCCAGATGTGCTCATTATTGAAGGTATTAACGTGCTACAGCCGCCGCGTTTGACCCCGGATGCGCATCAGCCAACGATTGCGGTTTCTGACTATTTCGATTTTTCGATCTTTATTGATGCGAATCATGCTGATGTTGAGCGTTGGTATATTGACCGGTTCCTTGAGTTACGGAAGACGGCCTTCACCCGCGAAGACTCGTACTTTAAGGCTTACGCCGATCTTGACGATCAGACAGCGATCTCTTTGGCGAAGCAGATTTGGACCGAGATTAACTTGGTGAATTTTGTCCAGAACATTCGCCCGACTCGTACTCGCGCCGATTTGATTCTCTCGAAGGGTCCCGACCACCGGGTCCAAGAGTTGCATTTGCGCAAGCTCTAGCTTTTTCTTGTGCCTTGCCGAGGGCGGGTTCTGGTTTGTCGCCTAGCCGAGGGCGGATTCTGGTTTGTCGCCTAACCGAGGACGGACATTGGTTGCCATCCTACCGAGGGCGATTTCTGGCCTAGTTGTGGGCGGTATTTTCTTCTACCCCGCAGGAAGTTTTAAGCCTCTGGAGCTGGTACGATCTCAGCTTCTTCTTCGGGTGCTGCCGCGACCGTGGGCACCTGCCGGCGCATCATAATCCGCTGGAGGATTTGATCAATAATGAAGCCAAAAGTAATACCGCAAGCGATGCCGATGAGCATTCCTAGCAAGGGATTGTGTTGCAGCATTTTGCCTGCAGTCCAGCCGATCATGACGCTGAATGAGGTCCAGAGGACATCAGCGATTAGCATGGTGGGGATAAAACGGCGTAGGTGGAAGCGGGCAGCACCGGCGGTCATGTTGACGGCTACACGACCCACTGGGATGAAGCGGGCAGCTAGCAGGTAAGAGGTACCTCTGCGATTGAGGGCCTCGCGTGCTTTTGCCAGTGCACTGGGAGTGGCGAAGCGACGGATTACCGGGATTTTTTCAATGGGGAGCCAACGACCCACATGGTAGGCACCGAGGTCACCGAAGAAAGCTCCAATAGTGGCAGCGATAATCACGGTCCAGAGCGGAACGGTTTCACCAGTGTGCGCTAGCGATGAGAGCGCAATGATGAGCGTTTCTGAGGGCAGGATCGGAGCGAAGCCATCAATGAAACAAAACAGCGTTAGGATTGGCAAGATAGCGTAGCTACCTGCCCAGTGAAGGACATACTCCATCACTATGTTCATCCAATAATGCATATCTTCCTTCGGGGTGGTGACAACAAGAAATGCCCGTTTTCACGGTGAGCTTTCGCAATAGTTTCGCAGAAATTACGACTTTTAGGCAAGCGAATATGCTCTAAGCTGTGAAAACGGGCATCCTTAATCAGAGAGCTAGTCGATGTGCCACCACGTCAGCTAGACGGGCGGCGGCAGCATCGGACTCGGTTTGGGTAGCTGCTTCCACCATGACGCGAACCAATGGTTCAGTACCCGAGGCGCGCAGCAGCACGCGGCCGGATTCACCGAGGAAGTCTTCGGTCTTCCGGATCGCGGCTTGTAGTTCTTCGTCATCGATGCGGTTCTTGTCGACATTCGGCACGTTGATGAGAGTCTGTGGTAGACGCTTTACGAAGCTGGTGAGGTCCTTGAGGGACTTGCCTGAACGCTTTACTTCACGGGCAATCATCAGGGCGGTAAGTACCCCGTCACCGGTGGTGGCGTAGTGGGCGTTGATGAGGTGGCCGGATTGTTCGCCACCTAGCTGGTAGCCATTAGCTAGGATCGATTCGAGGACGTAGCGGTCACCAACACCAGTCTGCACAGTCTTGATGCCGTTTTCCTTCATGGCTAGGAGCAGGCCGAGGTTCGACATAACGGTTACCACTAGGGTATCTTCCGCCAAACGTCCTTCGTTCTTCAGGCCGAGGGCGAGCATACCCATAATTTGGTCACCATCAATGAGGTTACCTTCGTGGTCGACGGCAAGGCAGCGGTCAGCGTCGCCGTCGAAGGCTACGCCAAAAGCGGCCTTGGAAGCGACGGTAACTGCTTGTAGCTGTTCTGGGTGGGTTGAACCGCAGTCATCGTTGATGTTGCGACCGTCTGGGGATGCATTCATCACGACGACGTCAGCACCGGCTTCACGCAGAGCTTCTGGGCCAACGAAGGAGGCGGCACCGTTTGCACAGTCAACGGCTATGCGAAGACCCTTTAGCGGAGTACCACAAGCGGCTACCAAGTGTTCAATGTATGCGCGGTCGGCGGTAGCTGGGTCGGTTTCAATTTCACCCACGCCGTCGGCGATTGGGGCCTCCCAGTCGCCACTTTCCAACAAAGCCTGAATCTGGTCTTCCACGGCGTCATCAAGTTTGAAACCGCCACGGGCGAAGAATTTAATGCCATTGTCAGGCATCGGGTTGTGGGAAGCGGAGATCATAACACCGAGGTCGTAGTCTCCAGAAGCCATGAGGTAGGCAACCGCAGGAGTAGGGACGACCCCAATGCGGATTACGTCCATCCCTGCTGATGCGAGCCCAGCGGCAATTGCGTGGGAGAGGAATTCACCAGAAACACGTGTGTCGCGACCGATGATGGCCTTTGGCTTGTGCTCGTCTTCGAGACGCTCCGGGGGTAGGGTCGAAAGAATGTGTCGGGCAGCTGCCTGGCCTAGTTCCAACGCTAGGGTGGCAGTGATGTCACGGTTTGCTAGTCCTCGCACCCCATCGGTGCCGAAAATACGAGCCATTTGTTTTCCTCTCATAGGTCTTTTTGTTCATTGTACTGCGCTAAAACTATGTTTTATCACAGTATCCGTTGGAGATAGCTCAACTTGTGAGCAAATAATCCAAACCCGTTGCAATATCTTGCTTATTTAACGGTGGTTATTGAAACCTTTGAGCATAGAGGCTTTGGGGTTTCACGAAGATGTTTAAGCGGCACGGTATGAGCAGCCGGATAGTTTTCTTAGAAAAAAGTGGTGGGCTGTCGGTAATCGACAGCCCACCACAAAAAGCAGTTTTGCTTAACGCTTCGAGAACTGAGGGGCACGACGTGCCTTCTTCAAACCAGCCTTCTTACGTTCAACCGCACGGGCGTCACGGGTCAAGAAGCCAGCCTTCTTCAAAGCAGGACGGTTTGCTTCGCGATCGATTTCGTTCAATGCGCGGGCAATACCCATACGTAGGGCGCCAGCCTGACCGGAGATGCCACCACCGTGGATCCGGGCAATAACGTCAAAGCGTCCTTCGATGTCCAATAGGGTGAATGGGGCGCGAACTAGCTGCTGGTGCAACTTGTTCGGGAAGTAATCTTCCAAAGTGCGGCCATTCAACTTCCATTCGCCGGTGCCGGGAACCAAACGGACCCGAGCAACAGCTTCCTTACGACGTCCCAGGCCTGCGCCCGGTGCCGTCAACGACTGACCGCGGCCGGCAGGGCCTTCCTCGGTCTGCGACGTGTACGAGCTAGGAACTTCTTCCAGCTCTTCAATCTCGACGGTGGTCTCAGCCACTGTAATCCTCGTTTTCTATTCCGGGCCAGTAAATTACTGGGCGACCTGGGTAATCTCGAATGTTTCAGGCTTCTGAGCAGCGTGCGGGTGTTCCGCACCTGCGTATACCTTCAACTTACGCATCTGGGCGCGCCCTAGCTTGTTCTTTGGAAGCATCCGTCGAACAGCTAGTTCAATAGCCCGCTCCGGGCGAGTAGCCAACAAGTCACGGTAGGAAACCGCAGTCAAGCCGCCTGGGCGACCTGAGTGACGGTATGCAAACTTGGTGTCAGCCTTGTTACCGGTCAAAGCAACCTTGCCGGCGTTAATAACAATCACAAAATCGCCCTGATCCGAGTGGGGGGCAAAAGTTGGCTTGTGCTTCCCACGGAGCAGAACGGCGACGTGGGACGCTAAACGACCTAGGACGACATCTGTCGCGTCAACGACATACCACTTTGGGTTGGCGTCCCCAGGCTTCGGTGAATAAGTGCGCACGCTTGCAGCCTTCTTTTCATCTCTAGCGGGATCGCGCGGTTTCGCGGATCCTCTATTTGTAAGTTACAGTCTCGCATGTGTAGCGGTTTTTACTTAACGAGTGGGAACATTAAGTAAACTCTGTGCATACACACAACTCGACTAGTTTAACTGGTTGTCAGCTTTTCGACAATAGATCGGCTGTGTAAATGCTCTCACCTTCAAGCAAATCGAAGCTCTTGCCGCTTAAGTCGCAGTGTTTTGCCATCTTCGGCTCCGCGATGTTTCGATTTCAGGGGAGCCGCCAGTTTCCCGTTTATTGGACAACACTTTCCCTCTATCCGGATGAACCCAATTTTCCCCTAGTCGGGATAAGGATCAACCCAAATCTCCCCTAGCGGGGCCCGTCTTGTTTCGGCTTGACTGTTAACGCTTTAGTCGCATTCTTCGCAGGTTCTTAGCCTTCTGGCTGCTTTTGCCTGCTCAGCAAGGGCTGTTTCCCCTTCTGGGTAATCGACTTTGGTCAAGGTGAGTCCTTCGGGTGGCGCTAGTGGTGCTGCGTTATCGCGCGAGGGCTTTGCAATCAATTCTGCCAGGTAACCTACTGGCCGTTTTCCAGACCCCACAAATACTGCTGCCCCTACCAGTGAGCGAACTTGAGAATGACAAAAAGCATCCGCATGCAAGTCGGCTACCACTACCCCATCGGCTAGTCGCGTGAACTCGAACTGGTAGAGCGTCCGAATGGTCGAGGCGCCCTCGCGCGGTTTGCAAAAGCTCAAAAAATCATGTTCGCCTAGGCAATGGGTGGCGGCCTCGTTCATTTTTGCCAAATCGAGTGGCACCGCATTCTTCGTAAGCCAAGTGGTGTTATGCCGCTGCGTGGGATGCTGGCAGGTCAGTTGATCGGCTAGTCGATACGAATAGTGCCGACCGAGGGCAGAAAAACGGGCATCAAAACTCGCTGGCACCAGTTGAGTTTGATAAATGACGACGTCACTACCGCTCCCTTGAGAGGTTCGTTGTAGCAAACCGTTTAGCCGGCGGGTTAACGCAACGCCGGGGTCATCAACTCCATGTCGTGGTTTAAGGCGCGCCCATTCGTCCTCGGTCAGATCGAAGCAAGCGACTTGACCCGAGGCGTGCACTCCCGCATCGGTACGTCCAGCTACAGTTAAAGCGATCGGACGTTGCAAAATCAAGGCAAGTGCCTTTTCGATTTCGCCTTGTACCGTTCGCAAACCCGGCTGCGCCGCCCAGCCGTGAAAGTCGGTACCGTCGTAGGCGAGATCGAGCCGAACTTTGCGGGTAGTTTCCATGGCTTGGATTATACCGTAGGGGTGCATTGCCGTTAGAATCTTCTTGAAGGGAAGGACTGATTAACTTGCGTACTTTGGCGATCGACTGTGGTGGCGGCGGGATTAAAGGCTCCGTCCTCGACCAAGCGGGAAAAATGCTAACAGAGCCCGTGCGCACACCAACTCCTTATCCGCTGCCCCCTACCCTACTAATTTCTACGATTCAAGAACTTGCCGCCCAGCTACCTGCTGCCGATCGGGTGACGGTAGGAATGCCGGGGATGATTCGTCACGGCGTCGTGATTAATACGCCGCATTACATCAATCGAGAAGGACCGAGGACGCGTCCCCTTCCCGAGTTGATCACTCAGTGGGATCACTTTGATATGCAGGGGGCTTTGGCCGATAGTTTGGGCCTCCCAACCTTGGTTTGTAATGACGCCGAGGTTGCCGGCGCTGGCGTGATTGGCGGCCAAGGACTCGAAATGGTCATTACTTTGGGAACCGGATTGGGCAATGCGGTATTTGACAATGGCCGTCTAGCGCCGCATGTGGAATTGTCACAAGGCCCGATTAGATGGGGCCTCACCTATGATGACTACATTGGCGAACATGAACGTCTGCGATTGGGTGATACTCATTGGTCACGCCGCATCTGGCGAGTGCTCACGGCTTTGAAACCGATGTATGTTTGGGATCGCCTCTATTTGGGTGGGGGTAACAGTGTACATCTCACCCCGCTTTACCTGGAACGTCTGGGGGATGAAATTGAGATTGTCCCAAATAGTGCTGGAATTTTTGGTGGAGTCAGAATCTGGGACGCGATGGGTTAAGCGAAAGCTAAGACTTTTTGCTTGGCTATGGCGGTTACTGCTTGCACTTGCCGGGAACCGGCCGTCCGTGTCTTAACGTGGTAGTGAGCTTACTGCCGCTAAGATTTACCCTCATGTTTGTGCCAAATAAAAAGTTTTCCCCCGAGGAGCAATGCTCTTCGGGGGAAAACTTTTTAGCTAAGCTCAGGCTTCTTCTTTAGCTTCAGCCTTTTCTTCAGCTGCAGGAGCTTCTTCAGCTGGCTTTTCAGCCTTCTTTGGAGCTTCCTTCTTTTCAGCAGCCTTCTTGGCGGTGCCTTCAGCGGTCTTTACGGCAGCCTTCTTAGCAACCGGTTCAAGAACCAAGGAGAGGCGAGCCATTGGAGCCTGGTCACCCTTACGGTTTGGTAGCTTGACGATGCGGGTGTAGCCGCCTTCGCGTGCAGGATCGATTTCCTTGGCGATAACGTCAAACAATTCGTAGGTGTAGTCGAAACGACCTTCACGCTTGGCAGTGTTGGTGCCAAGAGTACGCATAGCCAAACGACGTGCGTGCTGGTCGCCACGCTTGGCCTTGGTGATCAAGCGTTCGAGCAATGGCTGGACGCGCTTGGCGCGAGCCAAAGTGGTGGTGATTTCACGGTGTTCGATTACGTTGCGGCACAAGTTAGCTAGAATCAAACGCTCGTGCGCAGCGCTGCCCCCCAGACGGGGACCCTTAGCGGGCTTAGGCATGTTAGTTTCTCCTTAAAATAAGAATGGGATCAGGCGAAAGATTCGTCGCTAAACTGTACGGAAGAGGAACCGTCAAGGTCACCTACCGAGGGCATTTGCGAGTCTTTCAAGGACATCCCAATGAGGGCGAGTTTTTCCTTAATTTCTTCGATGGACTTCGCCCCAAAGTTACGAATGTCCAGCAAATCTGCTTCAGAACGAGCAACCAATTCACCGATGGTGTTGATTTCGTCGCGGTGCAAAGCGTTCATGGAACGTGGCTGCAAGCCTAGTTCCTTGATTGGACGTGCCAAGTCGGCAGCCAAGGCGTTATCAGTCTGGGACTCACCCAACTCGATCCCTTCGGATTCGACGTTGAGTTCCTTGCACAAGCCGAAGAGACCAACGAGGGTCGAACCGGCCGAAGCGAGGGCGTCGCGTGGGCTGATAGCTGGCTTGGTTTCTACATCGACGATCAAACGGTCAAAGTCGGTGCGCTGACCAACACGGGTAGCTTCGACCTTGTAGGTGACCTTAAGAATCGGCGAGTAGATCGAATCGACTGGGATGCGAGAGATTTCAGCATCGTCACGGCTAGCCTGGGATGCTGGGATGTATCCGCGGCCGCGTTCTACGGTCAATTCGATTTCTAGGCGACCCTTTTCGTTGAGGGTAGCTAGAACCAACTCGGGGTTGTGAATTTCTACGCCTGCTGGTGGGGTGATGTCACCGGCGGTGACAACGCCTTCACCAGTCTGATGTAGGTACATCACAACTGGCTCATCGCTGTCCGAAGACAGAACGATTTGCTTAATGTTCAGAATAATCTGCGCAACGTCTTCTTTTACACCTTCAATGGTGGAAAATTCGTGCTGCACACCATCAATGCGAATCCAGGTAACTGCTGCACCAGGAATGGACGACAACAACGTGCGACGCAAAGAGTTACCAAGCGTGTAGCCGAAGCCAGGCTCGAGTGGTTCAAGGGTGAACCGGGAGCGACGTTCGCTCACCACTTCTTCGGTCAAAATAGGTCGTTGTGTAATATCCACATCGATTTCCTTTCCTCACTTGACATCCGCCATATGACGTCAAGTTCGTTTCCTGTGGGATTAGCCCACAAAGGATTTAAAAGTTAGCGTTAAAAGCGTGGCGCGCTTCCAACGCGAACAGGCGTGCGAGAACACGCCCAGACAACATCAGACGCGGCGACGCTTTGGTGGGCGGCAGCCGTTGTGAGCCTGGGGGGTCACATCCTGGATGGAACCAACTTCCAAGCCGGTGGCCTGTAGGGAACGAATCGCGGTTTCGCGGCCGGAGCCAGGACCCTTAACGAAAACGTCAACCTTCTTCATGCCGTGTTCCTGTGCACGCTTAGCAGCTGCTTCAGCAGCGAGCTGTGCGGCGAAAGGAGTCGACTTACGCGAGCCTTTGAAGCCAACCTGGCCGGAGCTGCAGGAAGCAATTACGGCACCGGTAGGATCGGTGATGGAAACGATGGTGTTGTTGAACGTGGACTTGATGTGTGCCTGTCCAGCGGGAATATTCTTGCGTTCTTTCCGACGGCCTTTACGGGCCGCGGTAGCGCGTGTCTTGGGGGGCATTTATTTTCTCCTAAAGATCATCGAACTGAGCGTAATGCGCACAGCCAACTATTACTTCTTCTTACCTGCAACGGTGCGCTTCGGGCCCTTGCGGGTACGAGCGTTGGTCTTGGTACGCTGACCACGGACCGGCAAACCACGACGGTGGCGTAGGCCCTGGTACGATGCAATTTCAATCTTGCGGCGAATGTCGGCCTGCACCTCACGGCGTAGGTCACCTTCAACCTTGTAATTGCCTTCGATGAAGTCACGGAGCTTGACTAGTTCTTCTTCAGTCAAGTCACGCACGCGGGTGTCAGGGGACACGCCAGTGGCTTCAAGAGTTTCCTTTGCGCGAGTACGACCCACGCCATATACATAAGTAAGTGCAATCTCCAGGCGCTTTTCGCGCGGGAGGTCTACACCGGCAATACGTGCCATTATTTCTCCTGTTGAATCGGAGGTCGTCGCCTCACCTTCCGGACTCGATTTAATGTCCGGCCTCGGCCTCCGAAACCGAGGGCAGCACCGCTAGATGCGGGTGGCTGGTGAAACGCTATTTATTAAGCAGTCAGCGTTGGGGTTCAGCCCTGACGCTGCTTGTGCCTTGGGTTGTCGCAAATAACCATGACGTTACCGTGGCGACGAATCACCTTGCACTTGTCACAGATTTTCTTGACACTCGGCTTGACCTTCATGATTTTACCTCCGCCGCCGCTAGGCGGCGCATGTGTCGTAGTTATTACTTGTATCGGTAGACAATACGGCCTCGGGTGAGGTCGTAAGGGCTTAGCTCCACCACTACCCGATCCTCAGGAAGGATACGAATGTAGTGCTGACGCATTTTGCCAGAAATGTGCGCCAGAACGATATGTTCGTTCTGCAATTCAACGCGGAACATTGCGTTAGGAAGTGCCTCAACGACAGTTCCTTCTACTTCAATGACACCGTCTTTTTTCGCCATATACTCCGTCTACTCTCAATTTCAGGCTACCCTCGTAAGGATTACGAGGACGGTCCGCACTTTTGACACAACGGTCTAAGGTGAGGACACCCAATAGATAAGCCTATTAGGTTTTTCGCTACTGGGCAACCTAAAGGTGTTGTCTTTTCCCTCACCATTGGTTGCTAAACGGAGTGTCCAGTTAACCGGCTGGCTCTATCTCATTCGTCAGCGCCGACAGTTACCCTCAATGCTTTAGGGTGCAAGTTCAGCTTTGCGGCAGGTCGAATCTGAGAGTTCGCACCTGTAGCGTTAGCTTTTGCTAGCCGAGGGCGACCGGGCTAAGACCAGCCGGCTCTAGGATGGATGCTCCCCCATCGTGGGCGGTTAGTACCCAAACACCGCTAGGCATAATGGCTACGGTGTGTTCCCACTGGCACGCCCATGAGTTGTCATCGGTGACCACAGTCCAGCCATCAGCTAGGGTGTGATTGTCAGCCTCGCCCGCAGTGAGCATTGGTTCGATCGCGAAAACCATGCCTGGTTTGAGGGTAGTTAGTTTGCCACGCACTCGGTAGTTGTAGACGTCGGGGCTTTCGTGCATGGCGTTGCCAATCCCATGGCCGACATATTCTTCGATGATGCCAGCTTCCCAACCCCAATCGAAGGCTCGCAGAGCCACAGTGTCTTCTACCGCATCCCCAACTGCTGCGAGAGTCTTCGCCCCTTTAGCGAGGGAGACAATCGCCGCATGTAGTGATTCTTTGGTCAGTTGGTCGAGTTGCCGAGCTTTTTCGCTGGCTTTCTCGTCTCCGCCGATGAGTTTGGCGAAAGCAGCATCGCCGTGCCACTGTTTACCTTCCCGCACAACATAGGCACCGCAGTCGAACTTGACGAGGTCGCCCTCGGCCAGCTTAGTGCTACCCGGGATACCGTGAACGATTTCTTCATTTCGCGAGATGCACACTACTGCTGGGAAACCGTGGTAGCCGAGGAAGTTCGAGTGAGCGTCATACTCTTTGATGACTTTGCGGGCGATTTGGTCGAGTTCGCCGGTGGTGATTCCTGGGATGGCAGCTTCGCGTAGCGCATCGTGCATGGCGGCGACAACTAGGCCGGCTTCGCGCATGTACTTGATTTGTTGTGGGCTTTTGACTTTTACTTTGTCGCGGTATCGCATTTTCTGCCTCGGAGTTGATTGACCAGGTGGTTTTGGTTTTTAGTATAGCAATCGAGGGACACCCCGCTTTGGGATGTCCCTCGATTGTCTTTTGGTTTTCTGTGACGTGTTACTTTGCGAGTACTTCGTCGATACGAGCGGCGACCTCGTCGATGGTACCGTGACCATCAACCTGCACTAGGATGCCCTGCTCGCGGTAGAAGTCAGTCAATGGCACGGTGAGCTCTTCGTAGACCTCCATGCGGTGACGGATGACCTCTTCGGTATCGTCTGCGCGGTTTTCGATTTCGGCGCGCTTGAGGAGGCGGTTTACGACCTCATCAGTGTCGGCCATGATTTCGATAACTAGGTCCAGCTTGGTACCTAGCTCGGCTAGCATGCCAGCGAGGAGCTTGGCCTGCTCGAGGGTACGTGGGTAGCCATCGAGGAGGAAGCCGTTAGCAGCATCTTCCTGAGCGAGACGATCCTTGACCATTGGGTTGGTAACAGTGTCTGGGACGAACTCGCCCTTTTCGATGTAGGCCTGGGCCTGCTTGCCGAGTTCGGTTTGGGACGAAATATTAAGACGGAAGATCTCACCAGTAGAGATGTGAGGGATGTTTAGGCTTTCGGCAATGTGCTTGGCCTGGGTACCCTTACCTGCTCCGGGCGGACCAACTAGTAGTAAACGAGTCATCGTAGGAATCCTTCGTAGTGGTGTTGACGCAACTGGGCGTTAACTTCTTTAACGGTCTGGAGGCCCACACCGACAATAATCAGTAGGGTGGTGCCACCGAATGGTAGTTGATGGTTGCTGATGCCCATTGGGATTAGCACTAGCACTGGGATGAGTGCCACGAGTACTAGGTAGAGCGAACCAGCGGTAGTAATGCGGTTGATTACGTAGCGTAGGAGGTCCTCAGTAGGCTTGCCAGCGCGAACACCTGGGACGAAGCCACCGTACTTCTTCATGTTGTCTGCAACTTCAGCCGGATCGAAGGTGATCTGGGTGTAGAAGAAGCAGAAGAAGATGATCAGGATAGCGTCTAGGACCATGTAGACCCAAGACTGCTGGTGGAAGTAGCGCTGGATCCACAGTGCCCATTCTGAGTTATTTCCGGCGAACTGGGCAGCCATCATCGGCATTGCCAAGATCGAGGTCGAGAAGATGACTGGGATAACGCCAGACATGTTGATCTTGATCGGAATGTAGGTAGAGGTGCCACCGTAGCTACGGGAACCTACCATACGCTTGGCGTACTGGACCGGGATGCGACGCATTGCCTGTTCCACGAAGACGATAGCAATGGTGATCGCCATAATCAACGCGATGATGCCTAGCACCTTGATTACGCCGTTGTCGGCGGTGGTGGCAATACCCCATAGCTGGGCAGGAAGGCGAGCGATGATGGAGGTGAAGATCAGGAGGGACATGCCGTTGCCGATGCCCTTCGAGGTGATGAATTCACCGAGCCACATAATGACGGAGGAACCAGCGGTCATGACGATAATCATGAGGATCATGGTCCAGACGGTGTCATTAGGGATGATCTTTTCTTGGCAACCTGGGAAGAGGTTGCCGGAACGAGCTAGAGAAATAAAGCCAGTTGCCTGCATGACCGAAAGGAAGATGGTCAGGTAACGAGTGTACTGGGTTAGCTTGGCTTGACCGGTCTGCCCTTCTTTGTGCAGATCATCGAAGCGGGGAACCACTACTCGTAGCAACTGGATAATAATCGAGGCCGTAATGTACGGCATAATGCCCAGCGCGAACACGGACAGTTGGAGCAGTGCACCACCTGAGAATAGGTTCACGAGGTCGAGCAAACCAGCTCCACCTGATTGGGCCATACATTGATTAATGTTATGAATCGATACGCCCGGCGATGGTACGAATGTACCGGCACGGAATAGCGCCATGATGAACAACGTAAACAATAGCTTACGTCGCAAATCGGGGGTGCGGAACGCTTGTGCAAATGCGCTTAGCACGCTACCTCCTAAGTAGAAAACCAAAAGTGGGAGCGTTTGGGTGCTCCCCTATCACGAGGGACATTTTAACTATTTGTGCAGTTAAAACCAACAGATAACGAAAAAAGGGGCGACTCGCGAACGCGAGTCGCCCCTTTTTAGTTGCTTAGCGTAGGTTCAAAGACCCACCAGCGGCTTCGATCTTGGTCTTTGCAGATGCAGACCAAGCATCGACAGTGAGTTCGAACTTAGCCGAAACTTCACCGGTGCCGAGGACCTTAACCAAGGAGCCCTTACGGACTAGACCAGCAGCGACGAGTTCTTCGACGCCTAGCTTGCCACCTTCAGGGAAGACGCTCGATAGCTTATCGAGGTTAACAACCTGGTATTCGGTACGGAATGGGTTCTTGAAACCGCGGAGCTTGGGCAGACGCATGTGCATCGGCATCTGGCCACCCTCGAAACCGAGAGGTACCTGGTACCGTGCCTTGGTGCCCTTAGTACCACGACCTGCGGTCTTACCCTTGGAGCCTTCACCACGGCCAACACGCATTTTTGCTTTCTTGGCGCCTGGTGCAGGACGCAAGTGGTGTACTCGCAGAACCTGTACTTTTTCTTCAGCTTTTTCAGTGCTCTTAGCCATGGTCAGTCGACCTCCTCAACTTTAACGAGGTGGGCCACAGTACGTAGGTAACCACGTAGCTGAGGACCATCTTCGCGGACGGTGGATTGGCCGATCTTACGCAGACCTAGGGTGCGCATAGTATCGCGCTGGTACTGCTTGGAACCGACGTCACCGCGGACACGAGTAATCTTGACGTTTGCCATCACTCACTCACCCCCGCAGCAGCGGCTTCAGCTTCAGCCTTTTCGGCTGCAGCTTTCTGTTCGGCTTGACCTTCAGCACGCGCACGAAGCATGCCGGCTGGGGCAACGCGTTCGAGCGGTAGGCCACGACGTGCGGCCACTGCTTCTGGCTGTTCTAGCTGTTTCAATGCCTTAACGGTTGCGTGAACAATGTTAATAGCATTGGAGGAGCCCAAGGACTTACTCAAAACGTCGTGGACACCGGCGCAGTCTAGGACTGCACGGACCGGACCACCGGCGATAACACCGGTACCAGGAGCTGCAGGACGGAGCAGAACGATACCTGCTGCGTCTTCACCCTGGGAGACGTGAGTAATGGTGCGGCGAATCATTGGAACGCGGAAGAAGTTCTTCTTTGCTTCTTCAACGCCCTTGGCGATTGCTGCTGGTACTTCCTTGGCCTTACCATAGCCAACACCTACGGTGCCTTCGCCATCGCCTACGACTACGAGTGCGGTGAAGGAGAAACGACGTCCACCCTTTACCACCTTCGAAACGCGGTTGATGGTGACAACACGTTCGATGTACTGGTTCTTTTCTTCGCGGCCCTTGTTGCCACGACGTTCTTCTCGGCGTCCCCGACGCTCGCGACGCTCTGTGTCGCGATTTTCGGTGGACTGGCCGTTCCTGTCTCGCTGCTGTGCAGCCATCAGTATGCCCTCTTCCTTCTCTTCGCGATCACAGGCTTAGCCCGGCTTCGCGGGCCCCGTCTGCGACGGCCGCGACGCGGCCATGGTACTTGTTGCCGCCACGGTCGAATACAACTGCTTCAACACCAGCGTCCTTAGCGCGCTGTGCGATGAGTTCTCCGACCTTGCGAGCCTGTTCAGTCTTGTTCATTTCGGCGCCAGCAAAATCCTTATCAAGGGTGGATGCTGCAGCCAAAGTGTGACCCTTAACGTCATCGATAACCTGGGCTACCATGTGACGGTTTGAACGACGTACGACTAGGCGTGGACGTTCAGCGGTCCCAAAGACATTCTTGCGCACACGCTGGTGACGACGCAGCCGAGCAATTGCCTTACCTTTACCTTTAACGGTGTAAGCCATGATTACTTACCTGCCTTTCCGACCTTGCGGCGGACCTGTTCGCCAGCGTAGCGAACACCCTTACCCTTGTAAGGTTCGGGCTTACGAATCTTGCGAATGTTCGCCGCGACTTCGCCAACCTGCTGCTTATCGATACCAGAGACGGTGAGCTTGGTTGGGCCTTCGACAGTGAATTCGATGCCTTCCGGAGCTTCAACCGGCACTGGGTGCGAGAAACCAAGAGCGAACTCTAGGTTCTTACCCTTAGCAACAACACGGTAACCGGTACCAACGATTTCGAGCTTCTTGGAGAAGCCTTCGGTCACGCCGGTAACCATGTTTGCAATGAGGGTGCGGGTTAGGCCGTGAAGCGAACGCGACTTACGTTCGTCATTCGGGCGCTTAACGGTCAGTTCGTTACCTTCAATCGAAACCTCAATTGGTTCCGGAATGTTGTGAACGAGCTGGCCCTTAGGGCCTTTAACAGTGAGTTCTGAGCCGTTGAGCTTAACCTCAACACCTGCCGGAATGGTGACCGGAAGTTTGCCAATACGAGACATTGTTGAAACTTCCTTTCTTACCAGATGTAGGCGAGGACTTCCCCACCAACACCCTTGTTAGCTGCCTCGCGGTCAGTGAGTAGGCCAGAGGAGGTGGACAAAATTGCCACACCTAGGCCACCCATAACCTTGGGCAGATCGGTCGACTTCGCGTACTTACGCAAACCTGGCTTGGAGACACGCTTCAAACCGGAGATGGCGCGTTCGCGATTCTTTCCGTACTTGAGTTTGAGAGTCAAGGTCTTGCCTACGCGGGCGTCCTCAACCTCAGAACCTAGAATATAACCCTCGGCTTCGAGGATCTGCGCGATGGCAGCCTTCAGCTTCGAGTGCGGCATGGAAACCGACTCGTGCTGTGCCGAGTTAGCGTTACGCAGACGTGTCAGCATGTCTGCGATCGGATCTGTCATTGACATTTTGGGCGATGCCCTTCCTCGTCGGGGTTTCCCCTAGCACTTATTGCTGGTGGACCTTCGACGTAGTTGTTACCAGCTGCTCTTTGTGACACCAGGGAGTTCACCAGCTAGGGCGAGCTCACGCAGGCAGATACGGCACAAGCCGAATTTACGGTATACCGACCGCGGACGACCGCACCGGTTACACCGGGTGTAGGCGCGAACCGCAAACTTAGGCTTGCGGGCGGCCTTTACTTTGAGAGATGTCTTAGCCATTGCTTAGTTCTCCTTGAAAGGGAAGCCCAGTTTGCGCAATAGCGCAAGGCCTTCGTCGTCGGTCTTTGCTGACGTCACTACAGTGATGTCCATGCCGCGTACGCGGTCGATCGTGTCAGGGTCGATCTCGTGGAACATCGATTGTTCGGTTAAACCGAAGGTGTAGTTACCATTACCGTCAAACTGCTTGGGGTTCAAACCACGGAAGTCGCGGATACGCGGCAACGCGGTTGATAGCAAGCGGTCGAGGAATTCCCACATACGTGCACCACGAAGGGTGACGTGTGCGCCAATCGGCTGGCCTTCACGCAGTTTGAACTGAGCGATGGACTTACGAGCCTTGGTGACCTGCGGCTTCTGGCCGGTGATTGCGGTGAGATCGCGGATCGCACCTTCCATCACCTTAGAGTCACGCGCAGCATCGCCAACACCCATGTTTACGACGATCTTCTTGAGACCGCCAACCTGCATGGGGTTGGAGTGTGCGAACTCTTTAAGCAGTTCGGGAACAATGGTTTCTTCGTATTTCGCCTTTAGGCGAGGAGTGTTCTCAGCCATTCTCAGAGCTCCTTACCTGGCTTGTCACCGTTACGTGCCACGCGGACACGCTGGGTACGGACGCGGCCATCACGTTCAACTTCAACTTCCTTAAAGCCAACCCGAACCGGTTTCTTGGTGTCTGGGTCAACCAAAGCAACGTTGGAAACGTGGATTGGTGCTTCGCGGTGTTCAATGCCACCGGTAACCTGGCCCTGAGCGGACTGTCCCTGGCGAACGTGGTAGGTGCGTACGTTGACGCCTTCCACGATCACGCGGTCGCTGTCGCGTAGAACCTCAATTACCACGCCCTGCTTGCCCTTGTCACCAGGGGCTAGCGGTGCCTTGCCTTTTTCGGCGCGGGTCTTGTTGCGAGCGTCGATCTTCTTCTGGTCCGCAGTGCGGCCAGTGATTACCTCGACGAGGTCGCCTTTTTTGATTTTAGCTCCCATCACAACACCTCCGGTGCCAACGAGACGATACGCATGAACTTCTTGTCACGTAGTTCGCGCCCTACTGGGCCGAAGATACGTGTACCACGAGGCTCGCCATCGTTTTTCAAGATGACAGCTGCATTTTCATCGAAACGGATGTAGGAACCGTCTGGACGGCGGCGTTCCTTGCGGGTACGCACGATCACCGCCTTCACAACGTCTCCCTTTTTAACATTGCCGCCGGGAATGGCGTCTTTAACGGTAGCGACGATAGTATCGCCGATTCCTGCATAACGCCGACCCGAGCCGCCGAGAACGCGGATGCAAAGGATTTCCTTAGCGCCCGTGTTGTCAGCAACTTTTAGTCGCGACTCCTGTTGGATCATTCTTATGACTCCTGTCGTCGTGCCGGTTCTCGGTCATCCGAGCCTAGCCGAACGGATTATTTCAAATATGAAAGCTAAGTTTACTTAGCCTTCTCAAGGATTTCGACCAAACGCCAGCGCTTAGTGGCTGACAATGGACGAGTCTCCATGACGCGGACGAGATCGCCAACTTTTGCGATATTGCCTTCGTCGTGAACCTTTAGTTTAGCGGTTCGACGAACAACTTTACCGTAAAGAGGGTGCTTTACGCGATCGACATATTCGACGACCACGGTTTTGTCCATTTTGTCGCTCACGACGTAGCCGCGGCGAACCTTGCGCTCATTGCGCTGAGGGGCGGTATTTTCGCTCATTTCTACGCTCACTTCACAGTCGGGGCGGTACGGATGTTCAGCTCGCGTTCACGCGCAATGGTGTAAATGCGAGCAATATCACGGCGAACCGTGCGGATACGACCGACGTTTTCGGTCATGCCTGCAGCTTGCGCGAAACGCAAGTTGAACAGTTCAGTTTTAGCTTTGTCGAGTTCTTCACGAAGACGGTCGTCATCCATCTTGTCAAGTTCAACTGCTGACAATTCAGATTTTGCCATCAGGCTTCACCACCTTCACGAACCACGAAACGGGTCTTCATTGGGAGCTTGTGCATGGCGCGAGACATAGCTTCGCGTGCCAATGGCTCCGGGACGCCACCAAGTTCGAATAGGATACGACCTGGCTTGACATTTGCGACCCACCATTCAACCGAACCTTTACCTTTACCCATACGGGTTTCAGCAGGCTTCTTGGTTAGCGGACGGTCTGGGAAGATTGTGATCCAAACCTTACCACCACGCTTGATGTGACGGGTCATTGCGATACGAGCTGCTTCAATCTGACGGTTAGTGATGTAAGCGGGCTCGAGCGCCTGGATACCGAAATCGCCGAATGCAATTTCGGTGCCACCCTTAGCCACACCGTGGCGGTTGGGGCGGTGCTGTTTACGGAACTTAGTCCGACGAGGGATTAGCACGACTCAGGCCTCCGTAACTTTTTCAGTAGCGGGAGCGTTGTTGTTCGCATTGGCGTTGGCATTGTTGCCACGCTGCGAGTTACGACGCTGCCCACGACGGTCGTTGCGACGTCCACGCGGGGTGGCTTCTGCCTGCATCCGCGCGAATTCCTTTTCGGTGACGTCACCCTTGTAAATCCAGACCTTCACGCCAATGCGGCCGAAGGTGGTGTGAGCCTCGAAGAAGCCGTAGTCAATGTTCGCGCGAAGGGTGTGCAAAGGCACGCGACCTTCACGGTAGAACTCGGAACGCGACATTTCTGCGCCACCGAGACGACCAGAACACTGGATACGAATACCCTTGGCACCGCCGGACATTGCCGACTGCATTGCCTTGCGCATTGCGCGACGGAACGAAACACGAGCAGAAAGCTGCTCGGCAACGCCCTGGGCGACTAGCTGCGCATCGATTTCAGGGTTCTTGACTTCGAGGATGTTGAGCTGAACCTGCTTACCGGTTAGCTTTTCCAACTGTCCACGTAGGCGATCCGCCTCCGCACCGCGGCGACCAATCACAATACCCGGACGGGCGGTGTGCAAGTCAACGCGCACCCGGTCACGAGTGCGTTCGATGTCAACACGGGAGATCCCAGAACGTTCTAGGCCCTTGGTGAGCATCTTGCGAATCGCAACGTCCTCAGCTACGTAGTCCGCGTAAGTTTGACCAGCTTGGGTCGAGTCTGCGAACCAGTGAGAACGGTGATCAGTGGTGATACCGAGACGGAACCCAGTGGGGTTAACTTTTTGACCCATTACTTGGTTCCTTCCTTGTTAGCTTCCATTGAATCAACGACCACAGTGATGTGGCAGGTCCGCTTGTTGATGCGTCCGGCGCGACCTTGGGCGCGAGGACGGAATCGTTTCATGGTCGGACCTTCGTCGACGAAGGCTTCCTTGATGTACAAGTCAGCTTCGTTGTGGGTTTCCCCGGCGGCCTTAGCAGCTTCCTTTGCGTTAGCGGCTGCGGATGCGACGAGCTTACGAACGTCGGTAGCAGCGGCTTGCGGCGCAAACTGCAGAATGTTGAGGGCGTCTTGTACCCGCTTACCGCGGACGACGTCGACAACACGGCGCGCCTTCATGGGCGTGACGCGCAGGTAGCGCACCTTCGCCTTGGCTTCCATAATATGCCTCTTTCTTCAGTCTCAGACGCGCCTCAGCGGCGGCGGCCCTTGCGGTCGTCCTTATCGTGTGAACGGAAGGTGCGAGTTGGAGCAAATTCGCCCAACTTGTGACCAACCATCGATTCGGTGACGAACACCGGAACGTGCTTGCGACCATCGTGGACCGCAAAAGTGTGGCCCAAGAAGTCCGGGGTGATTACCGAACGACGAGACCAGGTCTTAATGACATTCTTTGTGCCAGCTTCGTTTTGTGCGTCGACCTTCTTGTAAAGGTGTTCGTCAACGAAGGGGCCTTTTTTCAGACTACGTGCCATTGGTTATCCCCTATCAGCGTTTCTTACCAGTACGGCGGCGACGGACAATCATCTTGTCGCTTGGCTTATTCTTGCGACGGGTGCGGCCTTCAGGCTGACCCCAAGGGCTCACTGGGTGACGACCACCTGAGGTACGACCTTCACCACCACCGTGTGGGTGGTCGATCGGGTTCATTACAACACCACGAACGTGTGGGCGCTTGCCCTTCCAGCGCATACGGCCGGCTTTACCCCAGTTGATGTTGGACTGTTCAGCGTTACCAACTTCACCGATGGTGGCGCGGCAACGAGCATCAACGTTACGGATTTCGCCGGATGGCATACGCAACTGAGCGAAGCGGCCTTCCTTAGCAACAAGCTGCACGGAGACGCCAGCAGAGCGAGCGATCTTAGCACCGCCACCAGGACGTAGTTCCACAGCGTGGATTACGGTACCCAATGGGATGTTGCGCAATGGCAAGTTGTTACCTGGCTTGATGTCAGCGTTTGGACCCTGTTCGATGACAGCACCCTGAACCAACTTGGCAGGAGCCAAGATGTAGCGCTTGTCGCCGTCAACGTAGTGCAACAACGCGATGCGTGCAGTACGGTTCGGGTCGTATTCAATGTGTGCAACCTTAGCTGGCACACCATCTTTGTCATGACGACGGAAGTCGATCACACGGTACGCACGCTTGTGGCCACCACCACGGTGACGGGAAGTAACCCGACCGTTGTTGTTACGGCCACCGGTCTTGGTCAAAGGACGAACCAAAGACTTTTCCGGAGTGGTGCGGGTGATCTCAACAAAGTCTGCGACCGACGAGCCACGACGGCCCGGCGTAGTCGGCTTGTACTTACGGATTCCCATAATTTTCCTCTACCTTTCGACGGCTTTTCAGCCGATCAGCGCGCCGAAGTCGATCGTACCTTCACGCAGCGTAACAATCGCGCGCTTGGTGTCCTTACGTTTGCCAAGACCAGTGCGGGAACGGACTACCTTGCCAGGACGGTTCATGGTGTTAACCGAAGCGACCTTGACATCGAAAATCTGTTCGATAGCAATCTTGATCTCAGTTTTGTTAGCCGAAGGGTCCACCACGAAGGTGTACTTGCCGAGATCTTCCATTGGGGAAGACTTTTCGGTGATTACCGGCTTAATGATGATGTCGCGAGGGTTGCGCGAGTTTTCGAGGCTCATTCGGTTTCCTCCTTATCGTTACCGAGGAATGCCGCAAGGGCCTGCTCGGTGAAGACGACATCGTCAGCAACCAACACGTCGTAGGTGTTGAGCTGGTCGCTCCATAGCAGGTGCACCTCAGGAGCGTTGCGCAACGAGAACTGGGTTAGCAGGTCTTCGCGGTCGCAAACAACCAAAGCGCTACGTTCGCCTACAAGGTTGCGCAAAGCTTCCAAAGCAGACTTAGTCGAGGGCTTATCGGCCTTCACAAATTCAGAAATAACGTGCACGCGACCGGCGCGAGCGCGATCGGAAAGGGCGCCGCGTAGAGCAGCAGCCTTCATCTTCTTAGGAGTGCGCTGTTCGTAGGAACGAGGCACTGGACCGTGCACAATGCCACCACCGGTGTAGTGAGGAGCGCGGATCGAACCCTGACGGGCGTTACCGGTACCCTTCTGGCGGTAAGGCTTGCGGCCACCACCGCGGACTAGGCCACGGGACTTAACGGCGTGAGTACCCTGGCGAGCTGCTGCTAGCTGAGCAACAACAACCTGGTGAATCAACGGCACGTTGGTGACAACGTCGAAAATTTCGCTGGGTAGTTCGGCGGAGCCGGTTACTTTACCTGCAGCGTCTTTAACGTCAACTTTAATCATTTCGGACATAATCACGCACCCTTCGCAGCAGTACGGACCACGACGACACCCTTGTTAGGACCAGGGAGCGCACCGGTGATGAGCAATAGGCCCTTTTCGGCGTCAACAGCGTGGATCGTCAGGTTTTGAATGGAGCGACGGACACCGCCCATGCGGCCAGCCATGCGCAGGCCCTTGAATACGCGACCTGGGGTGGCGCAAGCGCCAATCGAACCAGGCTTGCGGTGGTTACGGTGAGCACCGTGGGAAGCAGAAACACCGGCAAAGCCGTGACGCTTCATAACACCAGCGAAACCCTTACCCTTGGTGGTGCCGCTGACGTCAACTTTCTGACCAGCTTCAAAGGTTTCGGCGGTTAGTTCCTGACCGAGGCTGTATTCTTCAGCGTCGGCAGTACGGATTTCAACCAAATGGCGGCGTGGGGTAACCCCAGCCTTTTCAAAGTGACCGGCTAGCGGCTTAGTTACTTTACGCGAATCAATTTCGCCAAAGCCCAGCTGTACAGCGGTGTAGCCATCAGTGTCTAGGGTGCGCACCTGCGTTACGACGTTGGTGTCCACCTGCACAACAGTGATGGGGACGAGACGACCGTCTTCGTTCCACACCTGAGTCATGCCGAGCTTGCGACCAATTAGCGCCTTGACGGGCGCAGTCGCTTGCTTGGAATTAGTAGTCATCACAGGTTCCTCAGAGCTTAATCTCGATGTTTACGTCGGCAGGCAAGTCAAGACGCATTAGCGAATCAACAGCCTTCGGCGTGGGGTCAATAATGTCAATGAGACGCTTGTGAGTACGCATCTCGAAGTGTTCGCGGCTGTCCTTGTATTTGTGCGGCGAACGAACGACAACATATACGTTCTTTTCAGTTGGCAAGGGAACCGGTCCAACTACAGTGGCACCAGCTCGCTGCACAGTTTCGACGATTTTACGCGCCGAAGAGTCGATGACCTCGTGGTCATACGACTTAAGCCGAATGCGGATTTTTTGTCCCGCCATGCGGTTTAACCTCTTTCGTACAGTATAGACACCGACACCCGCACTCGGGCGTGTCGCCAGCATATTGCTGGAAAAGTCCGAATCACATGTGTTCGCTGTCTATTTCATTAAACAACATGGGCAATTTCCTGCCCTATGGTTAGCTAAAAACTAACCTACCCCTAAGGGGCAACTCCAATAGTCTCTCAAGAATGTAGACAAATTGCAACAGGTGTAGTGTGAGATGGCTTGTAATTGAAAGTTGCCCCCTCTGCCGAAACAGAGGGGGCAACTAAAAGTATCAACTCAATGAGTTATTTACTCACTTGATGATCTTGGTTACACGACCGGAACCAACGGTACGGCCACCTTCACGGATAGCAAAGCCGAGGCCTTCTTCCATGGCGATTGGCTGAATCAAGGTAACGGAGATTTCAGTGGTGTCACCAGGCATAACCATTTCCTTGCCCTCTGGGAGGGTGATAACACCGGTCACGTCAGTGGTACGGAAGTAGAACTGAGGACGGTAGTTCGAGTAGAAGCTCTTGTGGCGGCCGCCTTCTTCCTTCTTAAGGATGTAGACCTGGCCCTCGAACTCGGTGTGAGGAGTGATGGTACCTGGCTGTGCAACAACCTGGCCACGTTCAACTTCGTCACGCTTGGTACCGCGGAGCAATAGACCACAGTTTTCGCCGGCCCATGCTTCGTCCATCTGCTTGTGGAACATTTCGATACCGGTAACGGTGGTCTTCTGTGGTTCGCGGATACCGAGAATTTCAACTTCGGAGTTGATAGCGAGCTTACCACGTTCAACACGACCGGTGACAACGGTGCCACGGCCGGTGATGGTGAAGACGTCTTCGATTGGCATCAAGAATGGCTTGTCCATGTCGCGGACAGGCTCAGGAACGTTGTTGTCAACAGCGTCCATGAGTTCTGCAACCTTTTCGGTCCACTCTGGGTCGCCTTCGAGGGCCTTAAGAGCGGAAACCTGAACGACTGGAGCGTTGTCGCCGTCGAAGCCCTGCGAGGATAGTAGGTCGCGAACTTCTTCTTCAACCAATTCAAGCATGTCGGGGTCGTCAACCATGTCGGCCTTGTTTAGGGCGACCAACAAGTAAGGAACACCAACCTGCTTTGCCAATAGAACGTGTTCACGGGTCTGAGCCATTGGGCCGTCAGTTGCGGCTACCACGAGGATAGCGCCGTCCATCTGGGCTGCACCGGTGATCATGTTCTTGATGTAGTCGGCGTGACCTGGGGCGTCAACGTGAGCGTAGTGACGCTTTTCGGTCTGGTATTCAACGTGGGAAACGTTGATGGTAATACCACGATCGCGCTCTTCAGGAGCGTTGTCTACCTGATCGAACGGGGTGAATTCGTTCAATTCTGGGTACTTGTCGTGTAGAACCTTGGTGATTGCAGCAGTCAACGTGGTCTTACCATGGTCAACGTGACCAATGGTACCGATGTTAACGTGCGGCTTAGTGCGTTCAAACTTGGCCTTTGCCACTTGTGTCCTCCTGGACTCGGGTAGATTTCCTCAGCCTTTGGCAGATATTAGCTTAACACCTGCGGGCGGTGAGTTCCTACTAGATTATATTTCTTGTGGGTTAGAGCACGAAAGCGTTAGCTTTTATGCCCTTTGGGGACTCACTCGCCCCGGTTTTTGGCGATGATTTCTTCAGCCACGTTGCGGGGAACCTCAGCGTAGCTATCGAAGGTCATCGTGTACATCGCGCGACCCTGCGTCTTGGAACGCAAGTCACCGACGTAACCAAACATTTCAGAAAGTGGTACCTGTGCACGTACGACCTTTGCACCGGCGATGTCATCCATAGACTGGATAGCACCACGACGGGAGTTCAAGTCGCCGATTACGTCGCCCATGTACTCTTCTGGAGTACGAACTTCCACGGCCATGATTGGCTCTAGAAGAACTGGGTTAGCGCGCTTGGCACCTTCCTTCAAAACCATGTTACCAGCGATCTTGAACGCCATTTCGGACGAGTCAACATCGTGGTAAGCACCATCTACTAGGATAGCGCGAATTCCGACCAACGGGTAACCGGCGAGAACACCGTTGCCCATGGCCTCTTGGATACCAGCATCGACGGATGGGATGTATTCGCGAGGAATACGGCCACCGGTGACCTGGTCGACGAATTCGTACATTTCTTCGGCATCCATCGGCAATGGTTCGAAGTTGACCTGCACCTTTGCGAACTGACCAGAACCACCGGTCTGCTTCTTGTGGGTGTAGTCGACCTTTTCGACTGCCTTGCGGATGGTTTCGCGGTAAGCAACCTGTGGCTTACCAACGTTAGCTTCAACCTTGAATTCGCGACGCATACGGTCTACGAGGATGTCGAGGTGAAGTTCGCCCATACCACCGATAACGGTCTGGCCGGTTTCTTCGTCCAAACGAACGGTGAAGGTTGGGTCTTCTTCAGCTAGCTTCTGAATAGCGACAGAAAGCTTTTCCTGGTCACCCTTGGTCTTTGGTTCGATAGCAACGTGGATAACTGGATCCGGGAAGGTCATCGATTCAAGGATGATCGGCTTGTCGATAGCGGAGAGGGTGTCACCAGTGGTGGTGTCCTTCAAACCGATAACGGCGTAGATGTGACCAGCGTGTGCCACGTCAACCGGGTTTTCCTTGTTCGAGTGCATCTGGAAGATCTTACCGATGCGTTCCTTCTTACCCTTGGTGGAGTTAGTTACCTGGGCGCCTGCTTCGACCTTACCGGAGTAAACGCGGATGAAGGTTAGCTTGCCGTAGAAGGGGTGTGCGGCAATCTTGAAGGCTAGAGCTGAGAATGGCTCATCTTCGTTAGCTGCACGGGTGAGAGTTTCTTCTTCGTTGCCAACAGCGTGACCTTCAACATCTGGGATGTCGAGTGGGGATGGCAAGAAGTCGATGACTGCGTCAAGAACTGGCTGGACACCCTTGTTCTTGAAAGCGGAGCCACAGTAGACTGGGAAGAGTTCACCGGCGATTACCTGCTTGCGGATACCTTCAACGATTTCTTCGTCGGAAAGTTCTTCGCCACCGAGGTACTTGTCCATGAGTTCTTCGCTGCCTTCAGCGGCGGCTTCGATCATGGCTTCGCGGTATTCTTCAGCCTTGGCCTGTAGGTCTTCTGGAATTGGAGCGTATTCCACGACGGAGCCACGAGTTTCGTTGCCCTTGTCGTCCTTCTCAGGGAAGAGAACGGCTTCCATACGACGTAGGTCAACTACGCCCTGGAATTCGTTTTCTGCACCGATTGGTAGTTCCATGACTACTGGCTTGGCGCCCAAACGATCCTTAATGGTCTGGACCGAGAAGTAGAAGTCAGCACCCAACTTGTCCATCTTGTTGATGAAGCAAATACGGGGGACGTTGTACTTGTCAGCTTGACGCCATACGGTTTCGGACTGCGGTTCCACACCTTCCTTACCGTCGAACACTGCGACTGCACCGTCGAGAACACGCAAGGAGCGTTCTACTTCCACGGTAAAGTCGACGTGCCCTGGGGTGTCGATGATGTTGATTTGGTTACCCTTCCAGAAGGAAGTCACCGCTGCGGAGGTGATGGTAATACCGCGTTCTTTTTCCTGTTCCATCCAGTCGGTGGTGGATGCACCATCGTGGGTTTCACCGATCTTGTAGTTAATACCGGTGTAGAACAGAATGCGTTCAGTTACAGTTGTTTTACCAGCATCAATGTGTGCCATGATGCCGATGTTGCGGACCTTTTTAAGGTCAGTCAGCACTTCAAGTGCCACGACGTACGCCCTTCCTTAGTTGGGATTACCAGCGGTAGTGAGCGAAGGCCTTGTTGGACTCCGCCATCTTGTGCATGTCTTCGCGACGCTTAACAGCAGCACCGAGGCCGTTGGAAGCATCGAGAATTTCGTTCATCAAACGTTCAGTCATCGTCTTTTCACGACGCTGACGCGAGTAGTCAACCAGCCAGCGCAATGCCAAGGTGGTGGCGCGGGAAGCGCGAACTTCCACTGGTACCTGGTAGGTAGCACCACCGACACGGCGGGAACGTACTTCGAGAGCTGGACGAATGTTGTCCAAAGCGCGCTTTAGTACGGTTACCGGATCCTGGTCCGCACGTTCGCGAACGCCTTCGAGGGCGCCGTAAACGATGCGTTCTGCCACGGACTTCTTGCCGTCGAGTAGAACACGGTTAACTAGCTGGGTAACGACTGGGGACCCGTATACTGGGTCGACAACCAAGGGACGCTTGGGAGCTGGGCCTTTACGGGGCATTACTTCTTCTCCTTCTTTGCGCCGTAGCGGGAACGAGCCTGCTGGCGGTTGCGGACACCCTGGGTGTCTAGCGCGCCACGGACGATACGGTAACGGACACCGGGGAGGTCCTTAACACGACCACCGCGGACCAATACGATCGAGTGTTCCTGCAGGTTGTGGCCTTCACCGGGGATGTAAGCGGTGACCTCGATGCCGCTGGAGAGACGCACACGGGCGACTTTACGCAGGGCCGAGTTAGGCTTCTTAGGGGTAGTGGTGTAAACGCGGGTGCAAACCCCACGACGCTGGGGCGAACCCTTTAGCGCGGGAGTCTTGACCTTAGAGCGCTTCACGCTGCGGCCCTTGCGGACCAGCTGCTGAATAGTAGGCACTATGTCTCCGTCTTTAAATTAATCGGACAATTTCTTACAATAATGCGCGACCTGTTTGCCCTTGTTTCTGCGCGCACACTGCTCCGCAGAAGGGCCGGCCCGCCTAACCTCTATAATGAGTGACGTCCGGAGCTCCGACAGAGTTGGGAGCCCGCGTACCAGTGTTTGGTAACGAAACTAGGGCCCGCAGGTGGCGGGCACCGTCAGTTAGTCTATCAAGTGCCACCAAGATGGTCAAAGGCAACCAAAGTGCACCGTCTCACGGAATTTTGATTTTTCGGCTTTTCTCACTAAATTCTGGCGCTGATTTTTTCTGCTTCTCGTTATACTGACTTCAGTTCCTCGATTTAGCCTAAGACTTTATTGTTCTTTTGGTTAGTCTCACTCCCCCGTTTTGATTGGTGGCATTTATGTCTACTTCCTTTGGTTTGTCTACTCGTTTGGTTGGCTCATTGAGCAACCGCCGGCGTCTGGTCGGCTTAGGCGCCGTGGCTGCTTTGTCGCTTTCTTTGGCGGCTTGTTCTCCGGCTACTCCATCACCGTCGGTTTCGCCCGAGGGCGGCACTCCGGCCTCGGTTAGCGTGGAAGAAACGGTGAGCCCAAGTACTAGTGAGGCAAGTGTGGAACCGGCTGGAGAACCTACTGCGGTACCGAGCGTGGAGTCTACCTTAGAGCAGGACGTGGGGATAACGACTGAGCCTAAGTTTGGTTCGGCTCCTGAAAGCACTCCGGCAGGTGGAGCAAAACAGCCTGGCGCGAAGGACTTGGGCGGTAGTGGCGAGGACGTGACCCTTACTTTTGCGGCGACGGGCGACATGTTGCCTCATGGGCCATTGGTGAAGGCAGCTCGTCGGGGTGATGGTTCGGTGCATTTAATGGACCGCATGGTCGGGGTTGAGCCTTATATTAAGGGGGCAGATCTGGCCTTGTGTCATTTAGAGGTACCGTTTGCGCCTCGTGACAACTTGGTGAAGGACTACCCGCAGTTTGCGGCTCCTCCGTCGTTGATTGGCGATCTTAAGGAACTGGGTTATGACGGTTGTTCTACGGCCTCGAACCATAGTTGGGATCAGAAACAGGCAGGTTTTGATCGCACCTTGCAGTTGATGGCTAACTCGCAGTTGGGTACTGCTGGGACGAATTTGACTCCTGAGATGAAGCCGTACCAGTTGTACCGGCTCGAGCGTGCGGGCCGCACTATTACGATCGGTCATGTTTCTTTGACCTATGGGCATAACCGTTGGCCGATTGCCCAGTTGCAGCGCGAACCATGGCGACTGAATTTGGACGATATTGATCGGGCGATTGCTGATGCGAAGGCGGCGAAGGCAGCTGGGGCTGATGTGGTAATCGCGTCAATGCACACGGGGGTGGAGTGGGATCCGACTCCGTCTACCGACCAGAAGGGTTGGTCGCAGCGTTTTGCCGATAGTGGCGTGGTTGATCTGGTGATTGGTCATCATCCGCATGTGGCTCAGACTGCGAAGGCTTATCCTCGCCCTGGCCGGACTGTTCCAATGTGGTCTTTTTACGGTTTGGGCAACATGATTAGTGCTCAGGTTCCTTCACAGGGCAAGTTGACCCAGGTGGGAGTGCTGGCTTTGCCGACTTTGACATTAAATGCCCGCAACGAGGTGATTGCTGCTTCAGCAACTTGGGAACCTTTGGTTTTGGATCGTGCTGGTTTGCGTCTGTACACGGCGTCGGCCTTGGAGGCCCATAAGGGTCCAGCACCTCGCACTAATCGGGCGACCTTGTTGTCGTATTTGCAGGCGGGCCGTTCCCAAATGGGCTCGGTAATTAAGGAGGCAAGCGCTCCCCCAGTCTCTGGAGGTAAACCGCCGGTGGCTTTACCGCGTTAATACCTGACGCTCAGCATTTGGTAGGCAAATCCCCTAGGCGCACTAGACTTTGCCAGCCAAGTTGACTTTGTTTTAACTGTTTGCTGGAAAAATTTGGGGTTTTGCCGCAGGTGGGTTTGCTTACCGAGGACGCCCTCGGTCAGCAAACCCACCTGCTAAGTTTTTATCTACTTGGCGTTTTTTCCAAGAACGACGTCGGCGAGGACTTGCATCGGCAAGGTACCTTCGCGTAGCGCTACTCGGTGGAAGTCTTTGAGATCCCCGAGTCCTTGGGACAAGTACTCATCGCGCAAGTTTTCCCACAGGCGCTGCCCAACCTTGTAGGAGGGGGCTTGTCCGGGCCAGCCAAGGTAGCGGTCAACTTCAAAGCGGAGGAAGCCCGGGGCCATGGCCACGTTTTGTTTCATGAATTCCCAAGCGTATTCTCCGTCCCATTTGCCTTGGCCATCTGGGCGCATTTTGCCGGTGTGGACGCCAATGTCGAGGACGACGCGGGCAGCACGTAGGCGTTGCCCGTCGAGCAAGCCCATGCGGTAGCCCTGGTCAGGGAAGAAGCCAAGTTCATCCATAAGTCGTTCAGAGTAGAGCGCCCATCCTTCGGCGTGGCCGGAGTTGAAGCACAGTTGTCGTCGCCAGCGGTTTAGCCGCCCGGCCTCGACCATTTGCTGCCCGATTTGGAGGTGGTGTCCGGGGACGCCTTCGTGGTAGACGGTAGTAAGTTCTTGCCAAGTCACAAAGGTGTCTTCGCCGGCGGGTACGGACCACCACATGCGGCCGGGGCGGCTGAAGTCTTCCGAGGGACCGGTGTAGTAGATGCCGCCGGTGCCCGCTTTATCAATACAGCATTCGATTTCTTTGATTTCGGCTGGGATGTCGAAGTGGACGCCATCCATTTTGCTGATGACGTCATCGGCGGTTTGCTGCATCCATTCTTGCAGGTTGTCTACACCTTTTAGCTGGTATTTAGGGTCGGCATTTAGGCGTTCGATCGCTTCCTCGACGCTGGTGCCTGGCCCGTATAGTTCGGCGGCGACAGCTTCTTGCTCGGCGATAATTCGAGCGAGTTCTGCCTGGCCCCATTCATAGGTTTCGTCTAGGTCGATCTGGTGACCAACCCATTTGTGCGAGGCGACCTGGTAGCGTTCGGCTCCTACCCCATCTTCTGTTTGGGCGTGTGGGGCTACCTCGCGTTTGAGGAAGTCAGCTAATTCCTGGCAGGCGGCTTTTGCTGCTGTCAGGGTTTCTTGGGTGGCCGAGGACGCCTCGGCGTAAGTATCAAGTAGTGAAGTTTGGGCGCTGAGCGCCTCAAGCTGATTGATCCCCGCCTGAACTTGGCGTAATGCTGGGGTGAGACCTTTTTCCACGCCCACTTTGAGGGTTTGGGCGTAACCGGTAAAGGCCTCGGACATGCGAGAAAGACGAGCCGCCAGGTTAGCTTTACCCTCTGTCGTAGTCAGGTCCATCTGGGCCATGGTGTCGCGTACGTCCTGAATCGGGCAAGAAATATTGTTCAAATTTCGCCATGGTTCACCGAGCTGATATTGATCGTTTTGGACACCTAGGCGATCTTTCATGGCGGCGTAACAAACTTGATCTGAGGCCGAATTTAAGGGAACGCTTTCAATCGCAGCTAAGGTTTTTTGATGAAGTTCATGGTCAGCTTCGACCCCCTCAGGCGAATAATCTGACCAGCGATCTTGGCCTAAATCAACCCCTAAACCAGTAGCCAACTCAGGCGATTGCTCCACCAGTTTTTCCACAAAATCTTCAGCAATTTGATCAATATTCATGTGCTTAGTCTAGGGGCACTTTCACCCGCTTTCAATCGAATGCGATTAAAGCAGTTTGGACTTAATCTCTCATCGTTAAATCTATGCGTGACTTAATCTCTTTGAGAGGCGATAAACACCTGCCCCAGCAACATTAGTTTCGGGCTAAATCACACTTGTGCCAGTGGCGAAAACAGACGGGATGCGCCCTCGGCAAGTAAGGTCGCGTGTCAAAATGGAGGGTAAAGCATAAGCTATTTGAAAGGGGCAAAATGCCTGGAAAGAACCTCACCCGCGAAGAAGCTATGGAGCGCGCGGAACTTGTTACCGTTAAAAACTATCAAGCGGCTTTGGACCTAACTCAAGGGGATACCCTCTTTGGGTCCGAAACCACCATTAACTTTACTGCTAAGGCTGGGGCCAGCACCTTCCTCGACCTCGTTGCTGAAAACGTTCACAGTGTTGAGCTCAATGGCCAGGCCCTAGACGTCGACCAGGTATGGGCCGATGACCGGATCGCTTTGCCTGAACTAGCCGACGAAAACACGGTAACCGTGAAAGCCGACTGCCGCTACATGCACACTGGTGAAGGTTTGCACCGCTTCGTGGACCCAGTGGACGGCGAAGCCTACACCTACAGCCAGTTCGAGGTACCTGATGCTCGTCGCGTCTACGCCACTTTCGAACAGCCAAACTTGAAGGCTACCTTCCAGTTCACTGTCACCACCCCGAAGCACTGGACCGTCTTCTCGAACTCCGCCACTCCCGAGCCACGTTTCGAGGGCGACAAGGCCGTTTTCGAGTTCGCTCCTTGCGAGAAGATCTCCACCTACATCACCGCCATTGTGGCCGGCCCATACGTCGGCAAGACCGGTGAACTCACCTCCGCTGATGGCCGCACCATCCCGCTAGGCGTTTACTGCCGTCCTTCCCTTGAGGAATACCTCGACGCTGACGAAATCATGGACATCACCCGTCGTGGCTTCAAGTTCTTCGAGGCCGAGTACGGTCACCCCTACCCGTTCAGCAAGTACGACCAGATTTTCGTCCCAGAATACAACGCTGGCGCCATGGAAAATGCTGGCTGCGTAACCTTCCGCGACGAATACCTCTGGCGTGTTAAGCCCACCGAGGCTCAGATTGAAGGCCGTGCCAACACCATCTTGCACGAACTCGCCCACATGTGGTTCGGTGACCTCGTCACCATGAACTGGTGGAACGACCTCTGGCTCAACGAGTCCTTCGCCGAATACATGTCTCACCTAGCCCTGACCGAAGCTACCCGTTGGGAAGATGCTTGGACCGGCTTCATGCTCCGCAAGGACTGGGGTATGGGCCAGGATCAGCTCCCCACCACCCACCCGATC
Source organism: Boudabousia tangfeifanii (assembly GCF_001856685.1). Taxonomy (GTDB): domain Bacteria; phylum Actinomycetota; class Actinomycetes; order Actinomycetales; family Actinomycetaceae; genus Boudabousia; species Boudabousia tangfeifanii. The sequence continues at coordinate 540,090 of NZ_CP017812.1, read as the reverse complement.
GTCGCTAACATTCGCGACCTCGAAGATGTGGAAACCAACTTCGATGGCATTACCTACGCTAAGGGTGCTGCTGTGCTCCGCCAGCTCGCTTCCTACGTTGGTCGTGACGCTTTCACTGAAGGCTTGCGCAAGTACTTCGAAGCCAATGCTTGGGGCAACACCGTCCTTAACGACCTCCTTTCCAAGTTGGAAGAAGCTTCCGGTCGCGATCTTTCCGCTTGGGCCAAGGTCTGGTTGGAAGAAGCAGGCGTTAACCTCATGCGCAGCGAAATCGAAACCGATGCCGATGGCAACATGACCAAGGTTGCTATTCTGCAGGAATCCTTCAACGCAGGCGCTTCGCTCCGTCCTCACCGCATGGCTGTTGGTGGCTACACCCTCAACGAAGCCGGCACCGAGATGGAACGCGTCTTCCACGTCGAACTTGACGTCGACGGCGAACGCACCGAAATCCCAGAACTCGTTGGCAAGCCACGCCCAGACGTATTCTTGCTCAACGATGACGATCTCACCTACACCAAGGTGCGTCTAGACGAAGCCTCCTTGGAAGCTGCCAGCCAGAACATTGACAAGTTCACCCAGCCACTTCCTCGTGGCATCATCATGGCTTCTGCTTGGGACATGACCCGCGACGCCGAATGGGCCGCTGCCAAGTTCGTCCAGTTGGCACTACGCGAACTTCCAGTCGAAACCAACTCCATGCTCACCAGCCTTGTGCTACGTAACCTCAGTGTCGCACTGAACTCTTACGTCGCCCCAGCTGACCGCCCAGAGCTGTACGCTTTGGCCGGTGGCGAGCTCGCCAAGTTGGCCCAGGCTGCCGAGCCAGGCTCCGACCTGCAGCGCCAGATCACCCAGATCGCTTTCGCTTTCGCCACCACTGACGAACAGCTTGCCTGGGTTGCTGACCTTTACGAAGGCAAGACCAGCCTCGAAGGCCTAGAAATGGACGTCGAACTCAAGTGGTTGGCTCTCGACACCCTAGTGGCCAACCGCAAGGCTGACGAAGAAACCATCGTTGCCATGGAAAAGGAAGACCCAACCCTCACCGGTTCGCAGCGTGCCGCTCGCGCCCGCGCTTCCAAGCCGGGCACCGACCACAAGATCGAGGTATTCGACCGTTGCATGACCGAAGACATTGCTAACGACACCCGCATCGCCATGATGCAGGGTCTATGGGCACAGTCCTCCCTCGAACCCGAAATGTACCGCCCACTAGTGAAGCGTTACTTCGAAAACATCAAGCAAATGTGGAAGGACAACTCCTTCCACTCGGCACAGACCATCGCCATCCTTCTCTTCCCACCGCTACCAGGTGAATTCGAAGGCCAGGATGCAGTCGTCACCGCCGCCAAGACTTGGTTGGAAGCCAACCCTGAGTCCAACACTCAGGCTGGTTTGCGCCGCGTTGTCTCCGAACGCCTCGACGCCCTCGAGCGTTCCGAACGAGTACAGGCCGTCAAGTGACCTGCTAGTTAAAGCTAGCGGCCAAAAGGCCTAACACGTCGCCAGCGGGTGGGAACTGTTACAAAGCAGTCTCCCACCCGCTTTCCAATGCCCCAAAAATTTTCAACGTTGCTATGATTTCTTTTGCAGATGGGGAAAGGAATCTGTAGTGATTAAATACTTGGGATCAAAACGCTTGCTCATCCCAAGTTTGCAAGCAATGTTTGAATCCATCAAACCAGTGAGCGCCGTCGACGTTTTCACTGGCACCACCCGCGTGGCGCAAAGTCTCTGCCGCACGGGCGCTTTCACGTACACAATTGACACCGCCTCATACTCCGAAATCCTCTCCCAGTGCTATGTCGAAGCTGACTGCACCAAAATCGACCTCGACCAAATTCGCACCATCATTGCCAAACTGAACCAACTGGCACCAACGCCCGGCTACTTCACCGAAGTATTCTGCGAAAAAGCCCGCTACTTCCACCCCAAAAACGGTGCCCGGATCGACGCCATTCGCGACTACATCGAAGCCAACTTCCCGCACGGCCAACTACGGGCCATTCTGCTCACTTCCCTCCTCGAAGCAGCCGACCGAGTCGATTCAACCGTGGGGCTACAAATGGCCTATCTTAAACAGTGGGCCCCACGCGCACTCAAAGACCTCGAACTACGAGTCCCCGAACTAACCCCAGGAACCGGCAAAGCCATCCGCGGTGACGCCCTCGAAAAAATCCAAGAACTACCACCAGTAGATTTGGCCTACCTCGATCCGCCCTACAACCAGCACCGCTACTACACCAACTACCACATTTGGGAAACCCTAGTGCGCTGGGACCACCCTGAGTACTACGGCGTCGCCTGTAAACGAGTCGACGCGAAAGACGACGAAACCAAAAGCGTGTTCAATAAAAAGAACCAAATGCCGCTGGCCCTCGCCGAGGTCGTCAAACAGCTAAAAGCCCGCACCCTGATTCTTTCCTTCAACAACGAAGGATTCGTGCCCCTAGAAGAGCTCATCGCCATGTGCGATGCCCGCGGGGGCAGCACCATTGCCATCCCCTTCAAATTCCGCCGGCACGTCGGAGCCAAAATCGGCATCCACTCCCCCAGCGGAGAAAAAGTCGGGACCGTCGGCAAAACCGAAAACCTCGAATACATTATCCTCAACGGACAAGGCCCCATCCTTGAGCGCATGCGCAACGCCCTCGGGCCAATCGTAGGAGCCAACGCCAACACCCTCTAGGCGCAAAGCATTGACTAGGTCGCCTTTTGGCTGAGTCCTAGAACGCGGCCTTAGCAGCCATATCTAACGGCGAGGCGGCAAGCACAATTCAAATTTCACAGTTGTGCGCCCCTAATCCTGCCCAGCGCGGCGAAAGTACCTCGATCCCTAGTGGCCCACGATCCGGTGCTACTTTGCGCTTAGAGCGGTTGCTACGGGCCTGAGGAGATAGCAAAGGCGGGCGGTAAACACGATTGTGTGTTTACCGCCCGCCTTTATGCTTGCGTTAGTTCACTACGGTTTAGAAACCGTCCGAGAAAGCAGCACCGAAGTCCAAGCCAGCGAGGAAGGAATCTTCATCCATCACTGGGGCTGGTTCGATGTCAGCGCGGGTCAAACCGATCTCGTCCATCGCTTCCTGGGTAGGTTCAACGATGACTTCCTGGTAACGCTGCAAACCGGTACCAGCCGGGATCAACTTACCGAGGATGACGTTTTCCTTCAAGCCGACCAATGGGTCGGACTTGCCGGTCATGGCGGCCTCGGTGAGGACCTTAGTGGTTTCCTGGAAGGAAGCAGCCGACAACCAAGAATCGGTAGCCAAGGAGGCCTTGGTGATACCCATGAGTTCCGGACGGGCCGAAGCAGGCTTACGGCCTTCCGCCATCACGCGCTTATTTTCGCGCTTGTAAGCGGCCTGATCAACCAATTCGCCTGGTAGCAAGTTGGTGTCACCCGAATCGATCACGGTTACGCGGCGAAGCATCTGGCGAACAATCACTTCAATGTGCTTGGAGTGAATGTCTACACCCTGGGAGCGGTAAACTTCCTGAACTTCAGCCACCAACTGGCGCTGGGTTTCGTTCTGGCCCTTGATGCGGAGCAACTTCTTCGGGTCAATGCGACCCTCAGTTAGCTGAGCACCAGCCTCAACGTGAACGCCTTCGCCGACCAATAGTTCCTGACGACGCGAAACCTCGACAACCAAGTCTTCTTCGCCGTCATCGCGAACGATGATTACGCGGCGTGCTGCCGGATCGTCATCGTCAATCTTGATGCGGCCGGAAGCCTCAGCAATCTCAGCTTCACCCTTAGGAGTACGGGCTTCGAAGAGTTCCTGAACACGAGGTAGACCCTGGGTAATATCCGCAGCCGAAGCGACACCACCAGTGTGGAAGGTACGCATGGTTAGCTGGGTACCAGGTTCACCAATCGACTGAGCAGCAATAATACCGACGGCTTCGCCGATATCAACGCGCTTACCGGTAGCCAAGGAGCGGCCGTAACATGCGGCACAGCAACCGACAGCAGATTCACAGGTAAGGACGGAGCGAACCTGAATGTTGGTGACGCCAGCGGCGATTAGCTTTTCAATCAAAACGTCGCCAACATCCTGGCCAGCGTGAGCCACCAGGTTGCCTTCAGCGTCAGTGACATCCTTAGCCAAGGTACGGGCGTAAGCAGTGGTCTCGACGATGTCGAGTTCGACTACAGTGCCGTCCTTTTCTTCACCGATTGGCATGTTCAGACCACGGCGAGTGCCACAGTCTTCTTCGCGAATAATGACGTCCTGCGAAACGTCTACTAGACGACGGGTCAAGTAACCCGAGTCAGCGGTACGCAACGCGGTATCGGCTAGACCCTTACGGGCACCGTGGGTCGCGATGAAGTATTCGAGAACGGACAAGCCTTCACGGTAGTTCGACTTAATCGGACGTTCAATCAGCTTCTGCTTCGGGTCAGACACCAAACCACGCATACCGGCGATCTGACGGATCTGATCCCAGTTACCACGAGCGCCCGAGTAAACCATACGGTAAACGGTGTTGCGCTCAGGGAAGTTGGCGCGCATCGCGGCAGCAACTTCGTCGGTAGCTTCAGTCCAAATGTTGACCAAGTCGACGTAACGTTCTTCTTCCTGGATAGCACCAAGTTCGAAGTCGTCCTGAGTCTTGGCAGCGCGCTCTTCGTACTTAGCGAGGATCTCAGGCTTGTCAGCTGGGCCCACAATGTCGGTGAAGGCGATGGTAATACCGGACTTAGGTGCCCAGTCGTAACCAGCTTGCTTCAAAGCATCGAGGGAGGCAGCAACCAAAGCCTTCGGGTAACGCTCGGCCAAGTCGTTAACGATCTTACCTAGCTGCTTCTTGGTCACTTCGTGGTTAACGAAGGGGTATTCGACCGGCAAAGCGTCGTTGAACAAGGTACGACCCAAGGAGGTCTCCAAGTCCACCGGATCGCCCTCGGTCCAGCCTTCGGGGGCTTCCCAGTCGCGCGGTGGCACGAGGGAATCGAAGTGGATCAAGCACTTGGCGTTAAGGTGAAGTAGGCCCGCATCGTAAGCCATGATGGCTTCAGCTACCGAGGAGTAGCGTGGCACGATTTCGTTGCCTTCATTGTCCTTAGCAACCTCAACCTCAGGATCTGGGTTGGAGGTCAAGTGGAACAGACCAATAACCATATCCTGTGCCGGGATGGTCACTGGGCGACCATCGGAAGGCTTCAAAATGTTGTTCGAGGACAGCATCAAGATACGTGCTTCAGCCTGAGCTTCGGCACCAAGTGGCAAGTGAACCGCCATTTGGTCACCGTCGAAGTCCGCGTTGAATGCAGTACAAACTAGTGGGTGCAGCTGAATAGCCTTACCTTCAACTAGCTGTGGTTCGAAGGCCTGAATACCAAGACGGTGCAAGGTAGGTGCACGGTTTAGCAATACTGGGTGCTCACGAATGACCTCATCGAGGACGTCCCACACAGCATTCTTCTGGCGTTCAACCATGCGCTTTGCTGCCTTGACGTTCTGGGCGAGCTTGCGCTCTTCCAGACGCTTCATGACGAAAGGCTTGAAGAGTTCGAGTGCCATCTGCTTAGGCAGACCACACTGGTGCAACTTGAGCTGAGGACCAACCACGATAACGGAACGACCGGAGTAGTCCACGCGCTTACCGAGGAGGTTCTGACGGAAACGACCCTGCTTACCCTTAAGCATGTCCGAGATGGACTTGAGTGGGCGGTTGGAAGGACCGGTAACCGGACGGCCACGACGACCATTGTCGAACAAGGCGTCAACCGATTCCTGGAGCATGCGCTTTTCGTTGTCCACGATGATTTCTGGAGCGTTAAGTTCCAAAAGTCGCTTCAAACGGTTGTTACGGTTGATAACGCGACGGTAAAGGTCGTTGAGGTCCGAGGTCGCGAAACGGCCACCATCGAGCTGCACCATTGGGCGCAAGTCCGGTGGGATCACTGGAACGTAGTCAAGCACCATACCCACTGGCGAAGTACCGGTGGAGAGGAAAGCGTTAACCACCTTGAGGCGCTTGAGTGCGCGAGTGCGACGCTGGCCAGTGCCGGATTCGATAATCTGGCGTAGTTCCTTAGCCTCTGCTTCGAGGTCGAAGTTTTCTAGGCGACGCTTAACAGCGGCGGCACCCTTCGAGCCTTCAAAGTAGATGCCGTAACGCATCTGCATTTCGCGGAAGACCGCGTCAGAACCTTCGAGGTCACCGACCTTGAGGCTCTTGAATTTTTCCCACACCTGGTTGATGAATTCTTTTTCTTCATCGTACTGGTGGCGAATATCAGCCATGTCGCGTTCAGCGGCCTTCTGGAGCTTGTCGCGATCCTTGGCTGCGGACTTAGCTTCTGGATCGACCTCGACCAAATCCTTTTCGAGGGCGATAGCACGCTCTTCGATGGCCTGATCGCGCTGCGAATCAATGTTCTTAAATTCGAGTTCGAGTTCCTTCTGCAAGTTAGGCAGATCTTCAGCTCGGCCTTCGGCGTCCACATCAGTGATCATGTAGGCGGCGAAGTAAATGACCTTTTCGAGGTCCTTAGGAGCCAAGTTGAGTAGGTAGCCCAAACGGGAAGGGACGCCCTTGAAGTACCAAATGTGGGTGACAGGGGCAGCCAACTTAATGTGGCCCATGCGTTCACGGCGAACCTTGGAGCGGGTTACTTCCACTCCACAGCGTTCACAGACGATGCCCTTGTAACGGACACGCTTGTACTTACCACAAGCACATTCCCAGTCGCGGGTTGGACCGAAAATACGTTCGCAGAATAGGCCGTCCTTCTCGGGCTTGAGAGTACGGTAGTTGATGGTCTCGGGTTTCTTAACTTCCCCGTGGGACCAGGCCTGGATGTCGGTTGATGTAGCCAGACCAATGTGTAGTTTGTCGAAGACGTTGGCGTCGAGCAAGGTTACTCCTCAGATAGTACGCACCTGGTCAGCGGAATGGTTGTCTCGGACCGAAAGCAACTCGCTGCTTGTTGTTTTCGGCGCTGGCTGGGTGGGAATGGGGAATCCCTTAATTCCCACCCAGCTGCGGACTAGATCTCGTCGACGGAGTTGGCTGCACCACCGGGGCGGGCACCAAGGTTGATGCCGAGCTCTTCGGTGGCTCGCTGGCCATCCTCGTCTTCGTCTTTCAGTTCAATCACGTTACCGTCGAAGTCCAAGGCTTCTACGTTCAAGCACAAGGAACGCATTTCCTGGATCAAAACGCGGAAGGATTCTGGGATGCCAGGCTCAGGAATGTCCTCGCCCTTAACAATCGCCTCGTAGACCTTCACACGACCGGTAATGTCGTCGGACTTGATGGTTAGCAGTTCCTGGAGGGCGTAAGCGGCGCCGTAAGCTTCCAGCGCCCAAACTTCCATTTCACCGAAACGCTGACCACCGAACTGAGCCTTACCACCCAACGGCTGCTGGGTAATCATCGAGTAAGGACCAGTGGAACGAGCGTGAATCTTGTCGTCGACCAAGTGGTGCAACTTCAACATGTACATGTAGCCGACCGAAATCGGGTACGGGTAAGGTTCACCGCTACGACCGTCGAACAAACGAGCCTTACCGTTAGGAGCGACCATTCGCTGGCCGTCACGGTTTGGCTTGGTGTGGGCGAGCATGCCCAAGAGTTCGTCGTCGCGGACACCGTCGAATACCGGGGTGGCTACGCGGGTGCGTGGCTCGGCGGTGGCAGCTTCCTTAGGTAGACGCTTGGTCCACTCTTCGGCAGCCTTCATCGCTTCGGTTACGTCCCAACCCTGAGCGGCAATCCAACCCAAGTGAAGTTCGAGGACCTGACCGACGTTCATACGACCAGGCACACCCAGTGGGTTCAAGATGATGTCGACTGGGGTACCGTCTTCCAAGAATGGCATGTCTTCGACTGGCAATACCTTGGAAACAACACCCTTGTTACCGTGACGACCTGCCATCTTGTCACCAACGGTGATCTTACGGCGCTGGGCGATGAAGACGCGGACACGTTGCTTGACACCTGGGGCCAAGTCGTCGCCGTCCTCGTGCTCGTGAATGCCGATGACGATACCGGATTCACCGTGTGGCACACGCAAGGAGGTGTCGCGAACTTCGCGAGCCTTTTCACCGAAGATGGCGCGCAAAAGGCGTTCTTCCGAGTTGAGTTCGGTTTCACCCTTCGGGGTGACCTTACCAACGAGAATGTCGCCAGCGGAAACTTCAGCACCGATGCGGATAATGCCGCGTTCGTCTAGGTGAGAGAGAGCTTCTTCCGAAACATTCGGGATGTCGCGGGTGATTTCTTCGTCACCGAGCTTGGTTTCACGAGCGTCAATTTCGTGTTCTTCAATGTGGATGGAGGTCAGCACGTCGTCCTGTACTACGCGCTGCGACAAAATAATCGCATCTTCGTAGTTCAAGCCTTCCCATGGCATGAAGGCCACGAGCAGGTTCTTGCCGAGGGCGAGTTCGCCACCGTCGGTTGCTGGGCCATCGGCGATGACCTGGCCAACCTCGATACGCTGACCTTCGTCAACGACCACATGGTGGTTGGTGCAGTTGCCCTGGTTCGAACGCTGGAACTTCTCCATGTAGTAGTAGTCGCGTTCGCCCTCGTCAGTCATGATGACCACGAAGTCGGCGCAAACTTCCTGAACGACACCAGCGCGGTGAGCAACGATCACGTCACCAGCGTCAACGGCGGCACGCTGTTCCATACCGGTACCAACAAGTGGTGCTTCCGGTACCAACAACGGCACGGCCTGACGCTGCATGTTAGCGCCCATCAACGCGCGGTTAGCGTCGTCGTGTTCGAGGAATGGAATCATGGCGGTTGCAACCGACACCATCTGGCGGGCCGAAACGTCCATGTAATCTACTTCGTCAGCTGGGAAGAGGGCTGGGTCGGAACCGGCCAAACGGCAAAGAACCTGGTCTTCCACGAACTTGCCGGCCTCGTCAAGAGCAGCCGAAGCCTGCGCGATGACCTTGCGATCTTCCTGGGTCGCGGTGAGGTAGTGAACTTCGTCAGTAACCTGACCGTTCTTAACCACACGGTATGGGGTTTCGACGAAACCGAAGGGGTTGATGCGCGCGAAGGTAGCGAGCGAACCAATCAAACCAATGTTTGGACCTTCAGGGGTTTCAATCGGGCACATACGGCCGTAGTGGGTGGGGTGCACGTCTCGGACTTCCATGCCGGCACGGTCACGGGAAAGACCACCAGGACCGAGGGCGGAAAGACGACGCTTGTGAGTGATACCAGCCAAGGGGTTGTTCTGGTCCATGAACTGCGAGAGCTGCGAGGTACCGAAGAATTCCTTGATGGAGGCCACTACTGGGCGGATGTTGATCAGGGACTGTGGGGTAATGGCTTCAGCTTCCTGGGTGGTCATACGTTCACGTACAACGCGTTCCATGCGAGCGAAACCGGTACGAACCTGACCCTGGATGAGTTCACCAACGGCGCGAATACGACGGTTACCGAAGTGGTCGATATCGTCGGATTCAACGCGAACGTCGTGATCCTGACCGTCAACGTCTACGTGCAAGAACTCGTCGCCCTTGTGGAGAGCCAAGAGGTACTTCACAGTGGTGATGATGTCTTCGCGACGAAGAGTGTTTTCGGATAGTTCAGCCCCGAGACCGAGCTTGGTGTTGATCTTGAAGCGACCCACCTTAGCCAAGTCATAGCGCTTAGGGTTGAAGTAGAAGTTGTTTAGTAGGGTGCGGCCGGCCTCGACGGAGGCAGGTTCACCTGGGCGCAACTTCTTGTAAAGATCGACGAGGGCGGAATCAGTGTCCTGAATGTTGTCACCTTCGAGACCGGCTAGCAAGACTGGGAAATCCTTGAATTCTTCTTGGATTTCACTCATGGTCATGCCGATGGCCAATAAGAAGTGGCTGATTGGCTGCTTACGCTTGCGGTCGACACGAACGGTGACGGTGTCACGCTTGTCGATTTCGAGCTCGAGCCAAGCACCACGCGAAGGGATGACCTTGGTGGAGAAAACTTCCTTATCGGAGGAACGATCCGCACCGCGTTCGAAGTAAACGCCTGGGGAACGAACCAGCTGGGAAACGACCACACGTTCGGTACCGTTAATAATGAAGGTACCGCGTTCGGTCATCAAGGGGAAGTCGCCCATGAAGACGGTCTGGCCCTTGATTTCGCCAGTGTTGTAGTTGTTAAATTCGGCCGTCACGTACAGTGGGGCGGCGTAGGTCTTGTCCTTTAGGCGGCACTCGTCGGCGGTGAGCTTAGGTGCTTCCAAGGTGAAGTCTGAGAACGACAAGGACATGGTCTGGGCAAAGTCTTCAATCGGAGAGATTTCGTCGAAGATTTCCTGCAAACCGGAGATGTCTGGAACGGCGTTGACCGAACCATCCTGCTTGGATGCTTCGACGCGGGCTTTCCAGTTATCAAGGCCCAGCAACCATTCGAAGGACTGAATCTGAACGTCCAAGAGGTTGGGGGCGGAGAGGGGCTCACGAAGCTTGGCGAATGACAAGCGGCCCGAAGGCAAAATAGCGGCAGATTGACTCATTGCAGTCAAAGGGTTTCCTTCCCTGCTAGCGATTTGTGCGCGCACGCGCCAACAGCCCCTATCTGATGTTGCAGGGCCGACGACTTGCGCTATTTAGAGTCGCCGGATACAACTCACCTCGGACATGGAGGCGCAACTATTAATCGTAGCAGAGGAAAACAAACTTTGCAGGCGTTTTGCATGGTTAGAAACTTATCGCACAATTTTTCTCAAATCGTCCGATTATCGCCCATTAACTGTAATAACGCAAGCTTGAAGTTACGTAAATCCAAAAAAGGATTTAACATAGGTTATCCTCACCTATCAATTAAGAAGGAAGACAGATGCCGTTTAAGCGTGCCAAAGCAGGTAAGAGAGCGAAAGATTCTCTTAAACAGCTAAGTCAAGTTGGCCCCAAGGAACGTCGTTGGGCGGTCCTGGCTGGCCTTATAAGTGTGGTTGGCACTATTTGGGCTTTAGAACAGTTAGCCGATTGGGTTGTCCGCCTCGCAAACGGGCAACAGCTCTCTGGTGATCTGCTGGTACCGGCGGTCCTTGCCACCTTGCTAGCCGCGGGCGGTCAAGTGCTCCGCATGTGGATCTCATATCGCAGCGCCACCAAGCTAGAAGTAGAACTTGGCCGTGCTCTTACCGGCGGCTCTTTAGCTACCAACGACCTCGGGAGGCAAGACGAGGAAGAACGCGAAGGCGCCACCTTGAACCTGCTCACGGACGGGCTGGAACGCTACACCTTGTATCGACAGACTTTCTTGCCGCAGATTTTCTCAGCTCTGGCGATTCCTTTGCTGGTGGTTTTGTGGGTGTTGGTGCGCTATGACTGGTTGTCTGGTCTGATTTTGGCGCTCGCAATCCCGCTAATTCCGCTGCTGGTGGGCGGTTTCCTCAAGGTCATGCGCAAGGTTTCTAGCGCCTCTCGGAAAGAACGCAATAACCTTGCCGGGGCTTATTTGGACGCAATCAAGGGCATGGAGACCCTACAGTATTTGGCGGCGAGTGCGCGGGTCGCGCAGCAGCTGGCCGAGCGCGGCGAACGCAACCGTCAAGCGATTATGCGCCTATTGGCCGGCAACCAGCTGGTGCTGTTCGTGGTTGATCTGAGCTTCTCCCTATTTATGGTCGCGGGGGCTACCGGCTTGGCAATCTGGCGTTACTCCGGCGGTCATCTCAGCGCTACCCACGCGGTAGCGCTTGTTTTCCTCTCGATTTTCTTACTCGAACCGATGGACCAGGTTGGTGCATTCTTCTATGTGGCCATGGGCGGCATCGCGGCAGGTCGCGGCCTCAACCGTTTCTGGTTGCAGGCCGAGGACGGAGCGACCCTACAACACGGCACGGCAGGAGCCCAAGCATTGCGCCAGCTTAGCCAAGGACAACAACCAAGTATCGGCCCGAGCGTGACCAGCAACGCTCGCGAAACGCGAGAGACGGCGGGGGCGGCCTCGGCCAGCATTAGTGGGCACCAGGTTTCTTTCGCCTACCCCCAAAGCGGACCGGTACTGAACAAACTTGATTTCAGCGTTCCCCCCAAGTCGAGGATTGCAGTAGTTGGGCCATCTGGTGCCGGCAAGTCTACTTTCTTGAAACTGCTTAGCGGCCAATTAAGCCCCAGCGAGGGTGAGATTAGTTTGCAAAGTCAAAGCGCTTCCGCCTTTGCTTTAAGTCAGGCTAGCGCTCCGGTGGCCCAAACAACCTGGCTATTCGCCACCACGATTAGGCAGAACTTGCTGCTGGTGGCGCCTCAGGCTAGCGAAGCGGAGCTGTGGTCCGCCTTGGAAAAGGTGCAGCTTGCTGATGAAGTAAAGGCCTTCCCATCTGGGCTTGATACCGAGATCGGCGAACAGGGCATGGGCCTTTCAGGTGGTCAGGCACAGCGACTTTCTTTGGCACGGGCACTACTTTCGGGCCGCGAGATCTTGCTATTAGACGAGCCTACATCCGCGGTGGATTTGGTGGCTGAAGAACAAATTCGTGATGTTCTGGCTGGGATCTCAGATCGCACCATGGTGATGGTGACGCATCGAGCGGGCCTTCTTCCCGGGGTCGATCAGGTTTGGGAAGTTGTCGACCATGGTCTCAATCCACTCCCCCACAACGAGGACGAGAGCCCGCTTCTCCCCTCCTCTTATTACTCTGAGCGCAGCACCAAGGAAGGAAAGTGAACACGATGGAGACTAAGTATTCACGTTGGGATTTGACCCGTTGGATGTTCGCGCAGACTCGCCCAGTACTGTTGCCATTGTTGGCTAGTGCGACTGCGCGCGTTGCCGACCAGTTGTTGGGTGTTGTGATGCTAGCTTTCGCTGCGGCGCAGGTCGTTGCCCAATTGTCTGATATGGGCATCATAACTGCCCCAGCGTATGATTCGCCTTGGCCGGGCGTCCTCGGCCCGCAGACCCCTTGGTTCTTTGCCGCTCAACCCTTGTGGGTCGTACTGTCATTCTTGGCTGGCATTGCTGTGGTAAAAGCGTTTTTGCGTTATTTGGAGCAGTTTTGTGGTCACTTTGTGGCCTTCAAGGCTTTAGAGTTGTTGCGGCGTGAAGCTTTTGTGCGTTTGTATCCGCAGGCCCCAGCGATTTTGGGGCAATCACGGGCGGGCGATCTGCTGGTTCGCTTGACTCGCGATATCGACCGCATTGAGGTCTTTTTTGCTCATACCTTCGCTCCAGCGGTGAGTGCTTTGGTTTTGCCTTGGCTGACCGCGTTGCTTCTTTGGATCACTACCGGTAGTACCTCATTGGCCTTTTTACTGGTGGCGTTGAATTACTTGTCTTTGATCCTGATTTTGGTGCTGGGCCGCGGCACTTCCCAGGAGGGGTCGCTTAAGACTTTGGCAGCTCGCCAACAGGTTGCTACGATCAGTGCCGACGTACTGGGCGGCAAGAATGAGATTAACGCTTATGGCTTATGGCCCGAGTTCGCCACGGCACTTGGTAAGGCACGCGAAGAGGTTCATGACGCCACGAAGTCCACTCATTTGCAAGTTTCGCTTCGCCGCGGTGTCACCTTGGGCATGATGCTTTTGCAGGCTTTCGTTTTAACCTTTGTGGCTTATCCTTTGGTGTACGACGGTGCTTTACCTGCGGCCGCCTTGGCGGCGATTTTGGCCGGTTCCATGCGCGGTTGGGAATCTGTGCGGGGCGTCGAAGACTTCTCCACTTTCTTGGAGAACTCCTTTGCGGCAGCCGCTCGCCTCAGATCTTTGACGTCTAATCCCCCGGTGCCGTCCTCGGCCAGCGGGACCTTACCAGCCGGTGATCTTGATTTGCGGGCCGAGGCCGTTACCTTCGCCTACGCCGAGGAAACCCCCAAGGTACTAGATCAGGTTGATTTTTCAGCGCCTGCGGGTAGTTGGACTGCGCTATTGGGGCGCACGGGCGGCGGTAAGTCGACTTTAGCGAAGATGTTCGTGCGCTACGATGATCCCCAGTCGGGTCGCGTCCTCGTGGGTGGGAAAGATCTTAAAGAGGTGGATGTGGATGACCTTCGCCAACAGGTGCTTTATGTCCCGCAGCGAACCCACCTTTTTGCCGGAACTATTGCAGAAAACCTGCGTTTAGTTGCCCCTGATGCCAGTGAGGCGGAACTTTGGCAGGTACTCAAGGTGGTTGGTTTGGCTACCGAGGTCGAAGCAATGCCCCACGGCTTGGAAACTAAGGTCGGCACTAAGGGCGAGGACGTCTCGGGCGGCCAGCGTCAGCGTTTGGCTTTGGCTCGGGCCGTTTTGGCTTCGCCGAAGGTACTGATTATGGATGAAGCGACGGCACACTTGCCAACCAGTTCGGCCTTGCAGGTGCGCGCGGCTATCCGGCAGGCCCTGCCGACGGCAACCATTTTGGAAATCACTCACCGGAAGGATGAACTGGTGGGCGTAGACCACATTGTTAGTCTTGACTGATTAGTAACGAGATTGGCAGATAGCGCAGGCAGTTGATCGTTTATTAGATTGTCTGTAGACGCCTGGCCAGTAGTTTTCGGCTTGTCTGGGAACTACTGGCCTTTCTATCTGGTCTGGCGTTGATAGCACTACTACGTCATTATCGGGAGATTCATGCATCGACCGCACCCTGGCCCTCCCTTCCTGCTGGGTAATCGATTCTGAACTGCTTGATAGCGATAAAGGTTGAGGCGTGAGCGATGTGGGATACCGATAGCTTCACTAAGTTCTAGGTTAGTTTTTAGAAAAGTCGGAGAGGTTTTGCCCTCTAGTTTTGATCTGCTTTTGGCACAAGATAAACGTTGGGCCCCAACCGTAGTGGTTGGGGCCCAACGTTAGAAAGATTTAGAGAGCTAAAGTTAGCTCAGTAAAATCACTTAAGGGTGACCTTACCGCCGGCTTCTTCGATAGCAGCCTTAGCCTTTTCAGCTTCTTCCTTGTTAACGCCTTCGAGGACAGGCTTTGGAGCGCCGTCAACGAGGTCCTTAGCTTCCTTTAGACCGAGGGAGGTCAAGGCGCGAACGGCCTTGATGACGCCGATCTTCTTGTCGCCAGCGGCTTCAAGGATAACGTCGAATTCGGTCTTTTCTTCAGCGTCTTCAGCAGCAGCAGCTGGGCCAGCGGCAACAGCAACAGCGGCAGGAGCAGCAGCTTCTACGTCGAAGGTTTCTTCGAACAACTTGACGAAGTCAGATAGTTCGATGAGGGTCATTTCCTTGAAAGCTTCGAGTAGCTCTTCGTTGGTGAGTTTAGCCATTTTGGCAATCCTTCCTAGTTTTTTCCTGCTTGATCAGCAGCGATTATCGGTTTGATGCCTGATTGGATCAGGCAGCTTGTTCCTGCTTTTCGCGCAGGGCGTCCACAGTGCGAACCAACTTAACGGCTGGTGCCTGGAACATGTATGCAGCTTGGGTCATCTTACCCTTCATAGCGCCAGCAGCCTTAGCCAATAGCACTTCGCGGGTTTCGAGGTCAGCAAGCTTCTTAACGCCTTCAGCAGTTAGCTTGGCGCCGTCCATAGCACCTGTCTTAACGACTAGTGCCTTGTTGTCCTTAGCAAAGTCACGCAATGCCTTGGCGGCCTCTACAGGCTCACCGGTGACGAACGCGAGAGCGGTCGGGCCGGTTAGGTCCTCGGCCAAGAAGTCGAGTCCGGCTTCCTTAGCGGCGATCGCGGCAAGGGTGTTCTTTGCTACGGTGTAGGTCGCGTTGTCTCCGAGCGCACGGCGCAACTCTTTAAGTTGGCCGACGGTCAGACCGCGGTATTCAGTGAGCACAACGGCGCTAGAAGTACGGAATAGTTCCGTCAACTGCGCAACTGCTGCTACTTTGTCAGGCCTCGCCATGGCCCTCCTTCCGATCGTAGCCATTAGTCGTACAAAAAAGCCCCACACGCAGACGTGCAGGGCTTGAAGCTCTAATCACACCTGCGCTGGATCTTTTCAGATTTAATCCCACCGGGTGGTGGGGACCAACGGTCTTTGGCTTCGACTAGATTAACAGACTTTTCGTACCAAGTCAGCACAAGTTTAGGTTTTCAAGGGTGAGAGTGAACACAAGTGGGGCGGAGAAAAGTTTTCTCCGCCCCACTTTTAGTTCAGTTCAGTGGCTAGTTCTTGCACTGAACGTCGATCTTTGCGTGTGTTGCACGGTAGATAAATGCGGCAACAGCATCGCGATGTACTGGTTCGTTTGGTCGGAAGGTGTTATCCGGCCAACCAGTAGTGATCTTCGCGTTGATGGCCCAACCAATGTGGCTGCCGAACAGATCCATGTCCTTGAAGTGTGGAGCTACTGCTGGCAACTTGGCAAGACCAGGCACACATGCCTGCTCGAACTTGGTGCAGAAACGGTGCAACATAGCTACAAAGGCTTGGCGCTCAATAGGAGCATCTGGACGGAAGGTTCCGTCAGCCCAACCGGTAGAAATACCGGTTTCAGTTAGCCAAGTAATTTCCTTCGAGAAGATCCGGTTCTTAGTCACGTCACGGTACAAAGACTTTGCAGCCTTTGGTGCTGGTTCTCCAGCACGGTCGTGAGCTAGTCGCCAGAAGAAGGCGGCCACTGCCTGGCGTTCCACCCCGAGGAGAGGACGGAAGGTACGGTCATGCCAACCGGTCGAGTACCCTTGGGCACGCATCCATTCAATCTCACCGGCGAAGAAGTTGTCGAGTGAGACGTCCTTGAACCCTTGGAACTCAGGACGTGGAGCCCGAGGACGGGTCACCTTGTATTCCTTATCAGTACAAGGCTTAGGTTGCGGCTTGGGCTCAGGCTTAACCGGTGGCTGCGGCTTGGGCTCAGGCTTAACCGGAGGTTGCGGCTTGGGCTCAGGCTTAACCGGAGGTTGCGGCTTGGGCTCAGGCTTAACCGGTGGCTGCGGCTTGGGCTCAGGCTTAACCGGAGGTTGCGGCTTGGGCTCAGGCTTAACCGGTGGCTGCGGCTTGGGCTCAGGCTTAACCGGAGGTTGCGGCTTGGGCTCAGGCTTAACCGGTGGCTGCGGCTTGGGCTCAGGCTTAACCGGAGGTTGCGGCTTGGGCTCAGGCTTAACCGGAGGCTTCGGCTGTTCCGGAGTCGGCTTTACCGGAGGCTGTGGCTTAACCGGAGGCAACGGCTTCGGCTCTGGCTTCGGATCAGGCAAAACCGGGGTAGGTTCTGGCTTAACCGGAGGCTTAGGAGCTGGAGTTGGCTCTGGCTTTACCGGAGGCTTCGGCTGTTCCGGAGTCGGCTTTACCGGAGGCTTAGGAGCCGGGGTCGGCTCTGGCTTCGGTGCCGGTTCCTTGGTTGGCTCAGGCGTGACCGGAGGCTGCGGCTTAACCGGAGGCAACGGCTTCGGCTCTGGCTTCGGATCAGGCAAAACCGGAGTCGGCTCTGGCTTAACCGGCGGCTTCGGCTGTTCCGGAGTCGGCTTCACCGGTGGCTTAGGAGCCGGAGTAGGCTCAGGCTTAACCGGGGGAACTGGGGTTGGAACCGGAGTCGGTTCAACGGTAGGTTCCTTGGTTGGCTCCGGAGCCGGGGTAGGAACTGGAGTTGGCTCTGTAGTCGGCTCAACAGTTGGTTCCTTGGTGGGTTCCGGAGTTGGTTCCTTAGTTGGCTCAGGAGTGGGCTCAACGCTTGGCTCCGGAGTAGGAGCAACTGGACTCTTAATGAAACGTGGGAACAACCAGTCTGCGTGGTCGCCACCAACACCATCGCCGCCGTCCTTGACCTTCAAGGTGACGTTGCCTGCACCCTTGACAGGAATGCGGACCTCTTTAGCGGTAGTGCCCGCACGCATACCTTCTGGACCATAGACCCTCTGGCCATCAACCCAAACTTCGAACTCTACCGAGCCTCGACCGGTTTCATCGTCTACCCCAATGAGGGTGCGGAACTCATCGAAACCAGCAGGTACTGGGTAAGTTACGGAGCTAACTGCGTGAGCGCCAAGGCCCTTCTCGTAGGTGCGACCAGCAACAGTCAGAGTCGTACCATCACCGGAATCAGATTCACCGTTGGACATATCGCGTTCGATTGGACCCCAACCATTCCGGGATCCACTTGGAACAGGCTGATCCGAGAGGAGCTGCTTTTCCTTTTCGAGGGCGATTACGCGTACTGGGTGACTGAGGGAGTGAACACGGCCATCAATCTTGTAGGTAACGGTGGCGGTCATGATTGCTTCTGTCTGATCGACCGGAGCAGTCACATCCCACTTACCAGTAACGGTCTGGCCTGCATCAACAGTGGTTGGGTTGCCAGCCTTAGGAGTGGCCTTCCAACCTTCAGGGCCGGTTAGAGTCCAAGTGACATCGGTAGCATTCTTGGGTTCTTCCGAAATCAAGTTAACTGGAACTTCACTTGGTTCGGCATTAACTACCTTAGTAACTGGAGCATCTAGTTGTGCCCGAGCTGGAGCAACTTCAGTTTCACCCAAGTCTTCCAAACGGAAGTTGTCGATAGCGAAGTCATCCCAAACATCGCCAGAACCACGGTGGACAAATTCCATCGAGACTGGAGTGTAGGTGTCTACGCTAAATTCCTTAACGAAGGTCTTGGTAGTACCAGCAGCTCGTTCGAGGCCTTCCTCATCTAGCACTGCTCGCTTGAAACCACCTTCACCATTTGGTGCTTCGGAAACTAGCCGCCACTTATTGGCAGGAGCGCCTGCGGCGTTTGGACCGTGCTTAGCCTGGTACTGGAAAGATACCCGGTACTTGTGACCAGCTTCCATTGGCACCGACTGAGGGACGGTACGGAACATCACACCGCTACCTTCTTGGTGAGCTAGCAAAGACCACTTTCCACTTAGCACGTTATCAATTGGCTTATCGTCCCAACCTGCTTGCGAGAATGGTTCGTTGCGTTCAGCTAGCTGAGTACGAGCATCGCCCTGATCAACAGTGCCGCCGACAAATGGCCAGTAACCAGTGTCCACGTTTTCGAAATCGTCGAAGAGCACAGTCTGATCAGTTGGGGCTGGATCAGTAGGTGCCACGAAAGGTACTACACGCTGATCGTCAACCTTGATCTGGGTATCACCCTCGCCTGCAGCAAGTTTCAAGGTAACTGGAGTTTCCTGATCCAAGTGGAAAGTCACTCGGATACGTTGCCAGGTCGAATTGCCTCTAAAGTCGTGCTTTTCGTCAGAACCAACAAAGTTCTTAGCAGCAGACTGGTTTACAGTGGTGGCCACCTTGCCAGTTTCTCCGGCTTGGTACTTAGTTGGCTTAACGCCAGAGCCCTCGGCAGAAATGGTGAAGTCACGCTTCTGGCCTGGGTTAATCTCGAACCAAGTCCAGTAGTTCCAGTCACCAGCAGGCAAAGTAACCGTCTGCGATAGCGAAGCAGCCCCGGAACCGAAGACAGCTTCACGGTTGTTGTGAGCGTTCGGCTTAACCAAAACCTTGCCAGTCTTCTGGTAACCATCGAGCTTACCGGAGTAGAAACCAGGGTCATTCAACCGAGTGTGAGCACCCCATTGAACGTTCTGAGCAGCTGGCGCCTTCGTACCTGGGTAGAGAACGTAAGCGGTGTTTTCTTCCGCATCCAAGGTGATTTGGCCACCCGAGACTGGGACATCCTTGATCAGCTTGCGACCATCATCAGTTAGCTTGTACAGCTTCAAGGTCGAGTAGCCGCTCCAGTCACTGTTCAAAGTCCAGGTTGTCTGGCCACCATCTTGGTTGTAGTGGTAGAGGCGTTCTGCGCCCCCGTCAGTCCACGGGAAGAGGTAGTTACCACCCTTGTAAACCACCACACCCTTGTAGTTGATGGTGCGGTCCTTACCGAGGTCGGTACCAGAAAAATCAGTGATCAACGAAGAGCGCGGCGAGGTCGCTACCGTACCGTTTTCGAAGGTGATCTTGTTTTCTTCCCACTTCACGATTGGTGACTGCTGAAGGAACTTGGTCGGCAAGTTACGCTGCCACACATTGTCGATGAAGCCCTGGTAGTCCTGATGGTTGGTCCAACCTTCGAACTCCACGATATTGGAGTTGCCCAAAATCGAGTTCGGGTTCCAAGTATCACGCGACTGATTCAAGACGAAACGCATAATCTGGGAAGTGTAGCCCTTAGTATGCTTACCACCATAGCGTTCTTCTTGGGTCCAGTGCGACCAAGTGTTGGCATGAGGAATCGATGCAGCCCATTCGGAAGCAACACGCCAAGGTGCGCGACCTGCCGCAACTGCAGCCTTGTTCATTTCGTCTACCATCTTCAAATTCTGGTAGCCGTAGGGGAAGTGCGTGTCGAAGTACAAGTAGGACATGTTGTCCGGTACTTCTTCACGGAACTGCTGGATACGATTGATTAGGTTCCTTGAACCCAGATCCTTAATGTAATCCATGCGGTATGCCAGGTTCATCCAGTTCCAAGCTTTTACTAGCGGATACCGGACGGTGTCACCAAAGTGCTTTGCTTCAGAATAAGTTTCGATGGCGTTAATGTGGACACCAAAAGTGGTGTTGTACTGCTTGCCATCGTTGACCAGCTTCTTTAGGTCTTCCAAGCCACCGGCACGAACGTTGTAATGACCACCGTAGTCCGGGTGGGCAGCGTCGTGCCCTTCTGACTGGTAGCCCTTCAAGATTGCTTGCTGACCAAGGTTGTCAGTAGCAAGCGAAATACGCTTGGTGTCATCCAAAGTGCGCAAGAAGGGGTGAGTAGCCTGGGAGACGATGTTGAACGGAATACGGCCAATCACAAGATTCTTGACATCATTCCAACCAACATACTTGTCATAAACATCGCGAGTGGCAATCGCGCCATCTTGCCAGTCAACCTTCCCATCGGAGTTAGCGTCCTCGGTCAAACGCACCTTTACAAAAAGGTTGTCTTCAGTCCCAATGCCGAGGTCGGCACCACGGGAACGGTAAACCCAACGGTAAGGAGTAACTGTCGCAATCTTGGCATTATTGGCTTCGCTCAGGTTCATCCAGAAGCGAGGGGTGTCGTAGTCGGAAGAAGCTCCCAGGCCTCCGTCAAGGGTCATATTACCTTCGAAGCCAGCAGCCAAGTCCTTATTGTTCATGATTGCCATGTAGACGGGCTTGCGCTCATCATATGGCTCGCTAGAGACGACCTTTTCAAACCGATCAGACTTGTACGCACGGTTAACTACCACTCGGGCCGAAGACATAGTAGCTTGGGCATCATCAGAACCGAGTGACATCAAAGGAGTCTTTGGCAAAGCGATGGTATTAACCAGCTTGCCTGGGTCCTTGACGTTTTGCAAAGACATCACCAGGTTGCCGTCTTTGAGTTCATAGACCACGTCAAGTTTGACACCAGCCAAACCAGTCACGGTCAACGGGTAGGTAACCTTTGTAGCAGTCTTGGTGACCTGACCAACCGTGAAGTCATATTCGTTGGTATTCAGTGCGCCCTTTTGAGAGGCGTATTTACCAATTTCAATCTTCTTAACTGGAGTTCCATAGACACCACGGATAGTTTTATTGTTCAGCTGGTAGTTAACTACCGCAGGCGCATCTGGGAACAAACGCACAGTCAAGTTACCATCAGTGATCTCATGAGCTCCTTCAGGTACTGCCGTGAGTTCTGCTGGCAAAGGACGAGCTTCCCCGCTTGGAGGTGCAGGTTCTGATGGGGCTTCGGGAGAAGGAGTTGCCGCAGGAGTGGTATTAATCCATGCGTGAAGTTCTGCTAATGAAGCAACCGTTTCCGAATACCCAGCTAGGCCGCCCCAAGCGGACAGGTATTTAACCGCAAAGCACTTGACGTCCTTGACTTTGTTTGGCGCAACATCAATCACTAGGTCCTTACTACGGTATTCTTCCTCCGCAGCACTACCTTTAGCTAAAACTTCCCAGCTCTCAATTGCTTCTTTATTGAGGGCGGAGCCCTCGTAGCAATCGTTAGAAGCGCGAAGTTCGTACCCCTTGACTCGACCGGAGCCACCGGAAGATTGACGTGGGGTCAATACGACTCGGGAAAGTGGCTGGGCCGTTTCAAAACGGCCCTCCCAGTAATGTGGTGGTGGTGGCTTAGTCCCACTCCACTCAGTATGCCAATAAGTGGCTTTATTTCCATCGATAGCCGCCAAAGCTGTACCGTTGCCTGCGCCCTCCGCCTTGGTGGTGGAGTCGACACGCGCGGTATCACGAACGATTAAGCTCGTAACATCCTTTGGTTCTGCCGCTTGAGCCACCGAGGGAGCTGAGGCCCACAAACCGGTAGAGAGCATAGCCAGCGTGACGAACGCAGAGACGGTAGTACGGCTATTCCTTCCGTTACTAGTTGACATGAACGTCGTCGTCCTTTCATTAGAACCCGCCGGGTAGGAGAAATCCTACCGAGTGTGGAAGTTCCACAGGCCCCGCCCAGCTTCGGTGCTGAGGCAGACAGCATGGCGAAACACATGTTTCAACCCTTATATTTTAACCACCGTTCTGCATAATTTTCAGCACAGAAGCAGAAGAAGGTACTCATTAAGCTTGTCTTATCAGGTGAAATATACTAGAGCGGACACAAAGTCCCAGAAGCTTGTGTGCGACTACCTGTTGTACCGATACCCAAGGAACAAAAAGCCCCCTGACCAAAATGGTCAGGGGGCTTAAAGCTGAATAAATCAGGCAGCGTTCTCGCTGAGGAGGTTACGAGTCTTGGAAGCATCCAATGGAATGCCAGGACCCATAGTGGTGGAGACGGTTGCCTTCATGATGTAACGGCCCTTGGAAGAAGCTGGCTTTAGACGCAAGATTTCTTCCTGAGCAGCAGCGTAGTTTTCCACGAGCTGTTCGACCGAGAAGGAGGCCTTACCAACGATGAAGTGAAGGTTGGCGTGCTTGTCAACGCGGAACTCAATACGACCGCCCTTGATTTCCTTAACAGCCTTGGCTGTGTCCATGGTGACAGTACCGGTCTTGGGGTTTGGCATCAAACCACGAGGACCTAGCACGCGACCTAGACGACCAACCTTGCCCATCAAGTCAGGGGTAGCAACTGCTACATCAAAGTCGGTGTAGCCCTTGGCTACCTTTTCGATTAGTTCGTCGCCGCCGACTTCGTCAGCACCGGCGTCCAATGCTGCCTGCGCTTTGTCACCAACGGCGAAGACCAGGACCCTAGCGGTCTTACCGGTACCGTGAGGTAGCGAGACAGTACCACGCACCATCTGGTCAGCTTTACGAGGGTCAACACCCAAACGGAAAGCAACTTCGACGGTAGCGTCGAACTTGGTGGTGGAAGTATCTTTAGCTAGCTGGAACGCTTCAAGTGGAGCGTATAGTTCGCCAGCGTGAATCTTTTCCGCAGACTTGCGGTAGTTCTTCGAGCGCTTCATATTCTGCATTTCTCCTTAGCAGTTGTGGTCAGGGCTGCGCGGCCCTACCACGGCACCACGGGGGTGCTTAACGTATAGATTACGGTGGAAAGCCGATCAGGCTTCCACATCGATCCCCATGGAACGGGCGGTACCAGCGATGATCTTAGCGGCAGCTTCGATGTCGTTGGCGTTCAAATCCTGCATCTTGAATTCGGCGATTTCGCGAACCTGTGCACCGGTTAGCTTGCCAACCTTCTGGGTGTGAGGTACGCCAGAACCCTTAGCAACACCGGCAGCCTTCTTAATGAGCTGGGATGCTGGTGGGGTCTTGGTGATGAAGGTAAACGAACGATCTTCGTAAACAGTGATTTCAACTGGAATAATGTTGCCGCGCTGCGATTCGGTAGCAGCGTTGTAGGCTTTGCAGAATTCCATGATGTTAACGCCGTGCTGACCAAGCGCGGGACCTACTGGAGGCGCTGGGTTAGCGGCGCCAGCCTGGATCTGAAGTTTGATCAGGCCGGTAACCTTTTTCTTGGGAGCCATAAATCAGGGTCCTTAATTTTAGCTACGGAACGACTATCAAACGATAGTCGACTGGACAAAATACACCCGACCTAAGTCGGACGCAATTAACTATGATACGGGCGCCGGCCCTGCAAAGCAAAGCCGGCGCCCAATTTCACATTTTGGGAGGAAGATTATTCTTCCTTGGAAACGTCGGTCATGGCCAACTCGGTCTGAGTATCGCGACCAAATAGGGTCAAAGTAACGACTAGCTTCTTCGATTCCGGCATGATTTCTGCAACGGAAGCAGACTGGCCAGTAAATGGACCATTGACCACCATAACGGTTTCGCCGATTTCGAACTCAACCTTGACTGCTGCTTCTGGAGTTGCAACAGCTACTTCTTCTAGGGCACGCAAGAAGGACTGCTCAATTCCAGGAGCAATCATGTTGTAAACCTCTTGGAAAGAAAGAGGAGTAGGAATCTGATCTTCACGGTCCTTTAGACGCGAATCGCCCACGAAGCCGGTAACTGCTGGAGTATCTTTAACCAGACGAAGAACCGCATTATCGTTGTCAAGTCCCATACGAACCATCACGTATCCAGGCATGCGCACGCGAGTGATCTTCTTGCGCTGAGTATTTTTCATCTCAACGATTTCTTCCATTGGCACGAGTACTTCGTGAATGTAGTTTTCCATGCCAAGGGTCGAAGCGCGCTGTTCTAGGTTTGCTTTCACCTTACGCTCGTGACCCGAGTAAGAGTGAACAATGTACCAGTTGCCCGGCAGGAACCGAGCGTAGGTGCGGAACTGATTAAGAAAGTGTGCAACCGACTTTTCCACATCTACTGGCTGATCTGCAGCCTTGGCAGCACTTACTACCGCTTGAGCTACAATTCGAGCCTGTTCTTCGCCAAACTGTTCTTCAACCTTCTTTTCCTTATCCTTGTTAGGAATAAGTTCTGACATTACCTCAGCAAGGTTTAAACTTGAGCTTTTTTCTTCAGCTACGCCTTCTTGCGCAGCTTCTTCTTGTACAGCTGGTGTTTCTTCTTCTGCTTCAGCAGTAACTTCATTAGCAAGGTCTTCTACTTGAGCTTCCGACATGGTAGCTTCTAGTTCTTCCTCTGGGGTTACTTCTGCGGCATTCTGTTCGTCGCTCACAAATACTCCTTAACCGACAAACCAGGCAGTTCCTGGGGTGTTAAAAGATATGATTTTGCCCGGCCTACAAGGGCCGGGCAAACGTTACGTTCTGATTATACAGGCTGACAGCGTTATTCGTCAGATTAGCCAAAGATCTTAGCTGAGAGCCATCCCATACCGAGATCTACTAGACCAATAAAAGCCATTAAAACAGCCACAAAGAAGATCACTACGAGGAAGTAGGTCCAGAGCTCATCCTTGGTTGGGTAAACAACTTTTTTAAGTTCTAGGATTACCTGGCGAATGAACAGCATGATGCGGCCGAAGAAACCCAATTTTTCTTCTTCGTTAGACTTGAGCGCCTCGTCCAAGCTGTCCTCCTAAAATACTGAAGTCCCATTAAGTACTTTTATATAGTACTAGCAGGGCAGGCGGGACTCGAACCCACAACCGCCGGTTTTGGAGACCGGTGCGCTACCAATTGCGCCACTGCCCTACGGCTACGACACGTTTCCGTGTTTCGCACTCGGAACAGTATAGACACTAAATATCCTTTCGTCCACTTGAACAGAAAATCTCTTAGTTTTCTGCAAAATTTGCGCCTGTAATATGCATTTTGCGCCATCCCGTGGCACGATTAACACATGAGTAGTAACGCCCGTCGTATTTCCGCCCGTCTTGCCGCCATTGCTCCGTCTGCCACCTTGGCGGTTGATGCTAAAGCAAAGGCACTTAAAGCCGCCGGCGCTCCAGTAATTGGTTTTGGTGCGGGGGAACCTGATTTTCCTACTGCGCCATACATTGTTAAAGCCGCGCAAGAAGCCGCTGCGAATCCCGCGAATCATCGCTATTCCCCCACCAAGGGTCTGCTCCCCTTACGTGAAGCAATCTGCCAGAAACTCGCTAACGAGCGAGACCTAACAGTAGACCCTAATAACGTCTTGATTACTAATGGTGGCAAACAGGCAGTATTCCAAGCTTTCGCCAGTATTTTGGATCCAGGCGACGAGGTGTTATTGCCGGCCCCATATTGGACCACTTATCCAGAAGCAATCGCCCTTACCGGGGCTAGCGCAGTTCCAGTGGTGGCCGATGCTAAGGCTGATTACAAAGTTACTGTCGATCAGCTAGAAGCAGCGCGCACTGAAAACACCAAAGCTTTAGTTTTCTGCTCTCCTTCCAACCCAACTGGGGCAGTTTATTCTCGAGAAGAAACTGCCGCGATAGCTAATTGGGCTTTAGAAAACGGTGTCTGGGTAATCAGTGATGAAATTTACGAGCACCTAGTTTACGACGGTGTCGAATTCACCTCCGTGCTGGAAGTTTGTCCAGATCTAGCAGAGCAAACCATCCTACTAAATGGGGTAGCAAAGACTTACGCCATGACTGGTTGGCGAGTAGGCTGGATGATCGGCCCAGCCGATGTTATTGCTGCCGCCACCAACTTCCAGAGCCATCTAACTTCCAATGTTTGTAACGTTGCTCAACAAGCTGCGTTGGCTGCAGTCAGCGGAGACTTGAGCGTAGTGGAAAGTATGCGTGAAGCTTTCAATCGTCGTCGGCTCACCATGGTAGAAATGCTTCGAAAGATCCCCGGCTTTGAGGTTCCGACCCCGCAGGGCGCCTTCTACGTTTACCCAGAAGTCAAAAACGTCCTCGGCAAAGAGATTGCTGGAAAAAAGGTAGAAACTTCAACCGACTTGGCTGCGTTGATCCTCGAAGTCGCACAAATTGCGGTAGTTCCGGGTGAAGCTTTTGGTACTCCTGGCTACCTGCGTTTCTCCTACTCATTGGGAGACGACGACCTGGTGGAAGGTATCACCCGCCTGCAGAAGATGTTTGGGGTGGAGGGTTAAATGTACCTCCACGGTGTCTACACTCCCGCTAAGCAGCCTAAGGCGATAGCGCTAATCACTCATGGCTATGCGGAGCATGCTGATCGCTATACTCCGCTCGTCAAGATGCTGACTAGACACCACATCTCTACCTACCGTTATGACCACTTCGGCCATGGCAAGTCCACTGGCCCTCGAGCTCAGGTCAACGTTAACGACCTCGTTCGTCAACACTATCGAGTACGTCAACAAATCCAGGAACAGCATCAGCTTCCCCTGTTTTTGATCGGACACTCCATGGGTGGACTAATCACTGCTGCCTCGACCTTGGCCAAGCCTGACGGGGTTGCCGGAGTGGTCCTAACCGGCCCAGCTTTGGGAATCAACCCCAGTTTGCCCGGTCCGGTAGCTGACGCTCTTTACGAGGCCGGGAAACTTCTTCCGAAGATTCCCGCTTCTCCCTTTGATCCCAGTGGTCTGAGTTTCGACCCCAAAGTGGTTGAGCATTACAAGCACGACCCACTGAACTATGTTGGTCCGGTTCCATTATTGACAGGCAGTTCAATGGCTGCTTTGGGCAAGCGAGTTGTCGAACGTGCCCCTCACTGGTCGCCAGATACCTTGATTATCGTGGGTGAATCAGATGAGATTGTCGATCAGAAGGCGATTCATGAATTCCAGCAGTCCGCTGGCAAGGCACAACCGGCACAGCCTAACGTCGATCTCATGACCATTCCGGCGGCCAAACATGAAGTCTTGAACGAGGCCGAAGGCCCAGTACTCATGGCTCTAATTGCCGAGTGGATTAGCCAACGCTGCCAGGCAGATGGGAAATAACCTCAACCAGCAGTCGGGTCGGGATCTTAGCAAGCTACCCAAGGCCCACCTGCACCTGCACTTCACCGGCTCCCTACGACCTCAGAGCCTAACCGACCTGGCGCAGGCTAAACAGATCCGGCTGCCGGCAAATCTGCTCGACCATCATCCCCTGCGCTTGCCCGCAGATCGCCGTGGCTGGTTCCGTTTCCAACGTGCGTACGATGCCGCCCGCGCCCTCGTTCGGGATGAAGAAACCATGCGCCGAATCGTCAAAGAAGCAGCCGAGGACGATGCCGCAGAAGGTTCTAAACGCCTAGAAATTCAAGTCGATCCGACCAGTTACGCCCCTTTCGTCGGGGGCATCACTCCCGCCCTCGAGATTATTCTGGACGAAGCCAAACAGGCCAGTGCCCGCACCGGAGTCGAAGTCGCAGTGATCGTGGCGGCCTCGAGAATGCAACACCCGCTAAACGCTCGCACTTTGGCTCGCCTCGCGCGACAATACGCTGGGGATCAGCCCGGAGAAGTCGTCGGATTTGGTTTGTCCAACGATGAGCGCAACGGTAACGCCCTCGATTGGGAGCCAGCTTTCCGTCTGGCTCGACAAGCAGGATTAGCTGCCCTCCCCCACGGCGGTGAGCTTCGAGGCCCAAACGGGGTCAAAGACGTGATGAAACACCTTGGACCGATTCGCCTCGGGCATGGAATTCGGGCCACCGAAGATCCCAGACTGTTGGAAGAACTCGTTGCCCGCGACGTAGCTTTTGAAGTTTGTCCCGCCTCTAATGTGTCCCTCGGCGTTTTCTCTGACGCCAAGCAAGTTCCATTGCGGCAACTATATGATTCTGACGCCTTAATCTCGCTCAACGCTGATGACCCGTTACTGTTCCGCTCGCGCCTGGTGGATCAGTATGAAACCGCCAGAGAGCTCGGCTTTAGCGATGAGGAACTAGCTGAAATCGCTCGACGTTCCATCAAATCAAGCCTAGCTAGCGACACTTCCAAACGACAATGGTTGGCCGAGGTCGACCAGTGGCTCCTAACTTCTCCCAAGGATGCCTGATGCCCCAGATTCCTAGTGAAGTAAAACCAGTTCGCGTCAGTGTTAGACGTTATGAGGGCTGGCAGTACAATATCCGCTACTATGCACCCGTCGACTCTGGGTATTTAGGTGGCCACGGTCCCTCGACCCAGATGCCACTCGCATCCGAAGCGTTTTCCCAAACTCCAGCCCAGGTTTATCTGCTAGTACATGGTTTGGGCTTGTCGACCAGGTATTTTCACCGGCTGATTGCCGAGCTACAGATCACCGGTGCGGTAGTAGCACTCGAGCTTCCCGGCTTTGGCCAAACTTTAAAGCCAGGCTGTCGATTAGGCATCTGCACCTACGCTCAGATTGTGGCCGAGGTCGTTAGAAACCTTCCAGCCAAATGGGCGAAGCCAAATCTGACCATGGTGGGACATTCGATGGGGGCCCAGGTGGCCCTCCAAGCTGCGGCACTGGTGCCACCCAATACGCTAGTCCTATTAGGGTTACCGGCTGCCCAAACGCTTGGTCCGAGCCGCCTTGGTGGTCGTTTCGTCTGGGCAAGTCGCCACGAGCCACCAGGCTTAGCTCGCCTTGCCATCCAAGGATATTTCGAGTGCGGGCTGCCGACCTTTGCTCGCGCACTAGTCTCTATCTGCGAGTTTTCGGCTCAGCCCGCCTTGGACGCCCTCGATCCGAAAACTAGAGTGCATTTGATTCGCGGCGAATACGACTATGTTTCCCCCGCTGCCTGGTTGGAAGAAATCTCGCACTACCTGCGGGGGATCACGGCCGAGGACGAGCCCAAGCGCTTAGGGCCAGAAGTAGAACCGGCCCCATGCCAGCAAACCGTTCAAACTGCTAAGTCCAAGGACGAAGGCGATAGCGCTCAAGCAAAAGCAAGCCCCCAAGAGCGCCCCACGGTAACTAGTGCCATCGCCACCAATGCGGCTCATTCAGTGCTTTTTGACCACGACGAATGGTTGGCCACCCAAATTGTTTCTGCCTCGGGACAAATCGGGCCCACCGTGGCTGAGCGAAAGGCAGCTCCTACAAATCGGGCAGAAGCAAAAGCTGATGCAAAGCATTTAAAGTTGCCAAGGATTGAAGATTTAGCCAAGTTGAAGCAACGGCAAAATCTGGGCGAGCTTGTCCAGTTGCCGACGCTTTCTAAGATAACGGCAAACATTGACCCCACAGAACTACCCGATTTTAGTGATCTGCCCGATTTTCGCCGCTTCATTGGCCAAGTTGAACTGCCGAGCCCGCAGGATTTACCAAAGCTTAGTGGCTTGCGTGCCTTTGGCGACCTCGGTCGTCCTAGCCAACATTTGCCGAGGGCGGTCAAAACCCTGGCAACCGAAGTCTACCGAGACTTTGCCTCGTTATGGCGTTACTCGCGTCAGGTCACTCCCCCCGCCCGCTGGAGTGAAGGTGAAGGGCCCGTCATTTTAGCCTTACCTGGCATTAACGAGCACTGGCCATCTTTAGCGGTACTACTCGAATATTTGCATTACTCGGGTTGGCGCATCATGGTGCCGGATTTGGGAACCTCGCATCCTGAGCCAAGCGAACTGGCGAAAGTGGTCGATCGAAAGTGGCGTGCCCAGCTGGGTACCTCGAAGGTAGTGCTTTTGGGGCATTCTAAAGGTGGTTTGATTGCTCACGAGCTGGCGAATTTGTGGGATCAAATGGCAGCTACGGGCGAGCAAAGCGTGCCCCAGGTGCAGGCTATTGTCACCCTTGCCACGCCCTACCGTGGTAGCAAATGGGGCTACTTGTTCTGGTCGAAATCCGCGATTGGTCGGCTCAGCCCGAAAGCACCGCATTTCCAGCTGGCTAAATATCAAGATTCACTCGAAAACCGACCGGTTTACCCAATCAACTTTGCTTGGGATTTCAAAACCTTGCAGGTTAGTACCCCAGATAATACCGAGCCAATCGTTTGGCCGGCTTGGGGCCATACCCTACCGCTGTTCGATCCTCGGCTAGCAAGCTATGTTGCTGGGCTGTTAAAACCATTCTTGTCATAAAACAAAGTGGAGCGCTACGGACAAAATGTCCAGTAGCGCTCCACTTTTTAGTTAGCTTGATGCTTGGGATTCTGCGGGTTTTGGTGATAACCGCAGAATTCACCTCGCGCCAGTAACGATGAACAAATCACTTGGCGCCAAGTAGTTGTTCCTTAGCATGCACTAGGTAGGTGACAAGTTCACAGTAAGGGGCGCGCAAACCAGCAGCTTTAGCCTTACGAGCCACAGCCCCATTGAGGAAGTCGATTTCAGTCAGACGGTGCTGCTGAATCAAATCCTGGTGCAAGGACGGGTAATGTTCGCCGATTGCTTCAGGTGAGTAGATGCTCCGAATATAGGCATTGACTTCTTCCTGATCCATTTCGATCCCTTCGAGGGCGGCGACCATGGCGAACTCGGAAACGATCACTGGAGCGACCTCGGCCGCGGCCACCGTGTCACCGAAGGACTGGAGGTTGCAATCGAGCAGGGCACACAAACCGTTGACTACCCCGTTGAGGGCTGCCTTGCGGTAAATCGCGTGCTTCACATTCGCGGAGAACTCGGTGTTAAGCCCGGCGGCGTCCATGACTTCCGCAATCCGCTTCGCGGCAGCTACGCCCTCGTCCGTACCATCAGTATTCTGCAAGGCCACCGTACCCGAACCGTAAAGGTGGGCGTGACCTGGGCCGTTCAAACCGGCAGTCCAAATGGTGGTACCCAACAGGAAGTTGCTGGCAGGCACGTACTTAGAAACGGTTTCCTCATGACCGATGCCGTTAAGGAGGCACAGCACCATGGTGTGTTCCTTCAGCACTGACTGCATGGCCTTGAGCATCGGATCGAGGCCGAGTGCCTTGGTAAAGCAAATCACCAAGTCAAAATCGCCGGTGGCTTCCTCTGGACGCATGATAGGCAGGTGCGCGACGCGGTCTTCACCTTCCCAGTCGATGCGCAAACCATTGGCGTTAATCGCGTCAATATGTTCTTGCCAACGGTCAAGTAGCACGACCTCGTGGCCGGCTTCGCTCATCATGTATCCGAAACGGCAGCCCATGGCTCCCGAGCCAGCAATCGCAACTCTCATGCCAATTCCCTTCTAGGTGTTGGTTTTCTGGTCGAGGACGTCCTCGGCCAGCTCAGATCTGAACTGGTTCTGGCACTAGCGTAATGCCAAACTGGTCTTGTACACCAGCTACTACGCGGTCAGCCAAGGCCTTGATCTCTCCGGCAGTAGCTCCCCCACGGTTTGTGATGGCCAAAACGTGCTTGGTGGACAGAGCGGCTTTCGCGTCGCCAGAAAGTGCGAAACCTGGTTCGAAGCCAGCGCGAGAAATCAACCAGGCAGCAGAAGTCTTGGCAATCCCTGGGATGACCGGCGACTTGGAACGAATCCCAGTAGTGTTCGACTGATCGCGGACCTCAAAAGTGGGGGCGCCTTCCGGTAGCTGCTGGGCGACCTCGAGCGGAATGATCGGGTTGGTGAAGAAGGAACCAGAAGACCAAGTATCGCGATCTTGGTCGTTTAGTACCATGCCCTTACTCCCTCGAATATCGAGGACGGCTTCACGTACCCGCTTCGCGTCCACGCGGCGGCCAGTTTCAACTCCGAGGTGCTTGGCTAGCTGATCGTATTCGATCGGTGCCGAAAGCGAGGCATGACGGAACAAGAATTCGACTTCGAGAACCACCCAACGCCCGGTCGGGCCCCAAGTGCGTCCGCCACCGATTTCTTCATCGGTGATCGAACGCTTCAGTAGCGAGTTGCGGTACTCGAGTTTCAAGTCGGCCAGAGCCAGCGTGCGAGCGCGCTTGGTCAAACGGTCATAGACGCGCACCGAAGACAAGGTTTGCGCAACCTCGTGGCCGTAGGCACCAATGTTCTGGACAGGAGCGGCCCCGACAGTACCTGGAATACCAGAGAGCGACTCTAGGCCCATCCACTCACTGTCAATGCTCAAGGCCACGAACTCGTCCCAAGGCACACCAGCAGTAGCTACCACAGTGGCGCCGCCGCAAGAAGAATCATCGGTGACTTGGTAGCGCTGGCGCATATCCATCACCACGGTGCCATCGAAGTGCTCATCCGAGGCCACCAGGTTCGATCCCCCACCAAGCATCAACAAAGGCTTGCCGGCCTCGTCAGCAGCAGCTACGGCCTCAATAATTTCGGCCTCGGTGTGAGCCTGCACCAGAGTCTCCATGGTGCCGCCGACGCCCATGGTGGTTAGGTCGGCAAAAGTGGGCTGCTTGCCGAGGACGCGGCGGTCTGAAGGCACAGTGGGCGTTGCTACTTCGAGCGGACCCCAATCCTTGCCCGGCAAAGATTCACAAGCCGCAGCGGCAGTAGGGGCAGAAATCTTGGTGTGTACTTGGAAATCAGTCATGCTTAAACCTTACTAGTAGGCAAGGAAAGGTGCACTAATCCGCTCTCAGGGCGAACACGGGAATAAGTAGCTATTTAGCGCAAAACGCCCAGTGGGGCCGGCGAATCTCCCAGTGCTTTGGCTAAGTTGCGCGCGCTTGGCAAAACCTTAGTGACGGTCTGCCAAAAAGCTGGTGAGTGATCGGCATGGACCAAGTGCGAAAGCTCATGAACGATGACATACTCAGCGAAACGGGATTCTCGCCTTGCTAGTTCCAGATTAAAGTTGAGGGCACCAGTAGTTTTTTGTGCTGAACCCCAACGAGAACGCATCCGTTTATAGCGAATCGATTTTGCTTCCACCCCAAGTTGTTGTGCATAGTAAGGCAATAAGAGGTCTACCAACGTAGCTAGTTCTTGGCGATAGAAGCGTAAGAGAGCTCGCTGTGCTTGCTCGGGGTCTGCCCCAGGTGTTTTTGGCCCAGCATAGACCAACTGTCCACTGTGCCAAAAGACTTTAGGACGGCCGGCAAGCTCATAACGAGTTTGGTAACTACGGCCAAAAACGGTCAAATTTTCATGCCAAGCATAGTCGGGTGGAAAACGCTGGTCAGTTTTTATGCGCGATTGGGCTTGGTCAATCCAGTCACGTTGCGACTGGGCAAAACTGGTGGCGTAACGCCAAGAAACCCTCAAGGGCACCGAAAGATAGGGCTGACCAGTGCGGGAGTCTAGACGCAAACGTAAGTGTTTGACCCGCTTCTTTTCTGCTATTACGAGGTGTGAACCAACTGCGATCTCACGACGAGACTCTTTTAGCATCAAGACTCCTTATCGCAGCTTCGGGTACCTCGGGCCGATATAACTATACCTAAGCGTTGAAAATGTGCGCCTACCTAGCTAAAAGTAAATGCGAGATTTGCGGGCAAATAACCTTGTGTGTTTATTTCGCTCGCCACTAGCACGAGTATTCTAAATCGACCGACTCGATTTGGCCTCTATTACCCCGAATTTTGGGTAACAAAAAACCGCCACCGAAGTGACGGTTAGTGTTTTGAAACCTCAGCGGGTTTCCTTGTGCGCGGTTGACTTGTTGCAACGCGGGCAGTACTTAGCTAGTTCCAAGCGATCCGGGGTGTTACGACGGTTCTTCTTGGTGATGTAGTTACGTTCTTTGCACTCAGAGCATGCCAGAGTGATCTTCGGGCGAACGTCAGAAGACTTGCTTGCCACGTTATTTCCTCACTTCTTGTATTACATAGCCGCTCCGGGCGGCGTGGACGATGTCTTGGTAGCGAGGGCGGGGCTCGAACCCGCGACCTCACGATTATGAGTCGTGCGCTCTGACCAGCTGAGCTACCCCGCCACTTGGCGGTACCGAGAATCGGTCACTACCAGAGCCCCGAAAGGGAATCGAACCCTTGACCTTCTCCTTACCATGGAGACGCTCTGCCTACTGAGCTATCGGGGCAACGCGGAAAACTTTACCGCTTTCGAACTAACTTTCGCAAGTTCAAAACCGTAAGATGTCTCACGTGCCAGCACTTTCATGCTGTACCTATTGCTAGGTTGTGGTGGGTGAGGGATTTGAACCCCCGAAGCTTGCGCGTCTGATTTACAGTCAGATCCCTTTGGCCGCTCGGGCAACCCACCGTGAACACATCTTCAACCATTTGGCTGAATCAGCATTGCCGGAATAGCATAACAAATCTTTTCCCCCTCGTGCCACCGCAAGCAATGCGCCTTCCCTCACACTTTTTGTTTAGACAAGGTAGAATCTTAGGTTGAAAGCGTAGAAAGGAAAGAAAATGGCCGATTCTTCATTCGATATTGTCAGCAAAGTTGACCGTCAGGAAGTCGACAACGCTGTCAACCAGGCTGCTAAGGAAGTTGCCCAGCGTTACGATTTCCGCGGAGTAGACGCCGAAATTACTTTTAAGGGCGATACCGTCACCATGCAAGCCAATACTCCCGAACGCGTGATGGCTATTGTTGATGTTTTGCGTTCGAAGCTAACCAAGCGTGGCGTTTCCCTCAAGGCACTTGATCTTGGCGACAAGGAACCTAAAGCCTCCGGTAAAATTTACGTGTTGGCCGGTGCGCTACGCGAAGGCCTTAGCCAGGAAATCGCTAAGAAGATCACCAAGATTATTCGCGACGAAGGCCCCAAGGGCGTCAAGGCACAAATCCAAGGTGATGAAGTACGTTGCTCCTCGAAGTCTCGTGACGATCTGCAAACTGTCATCGCCCTACTAAAAGGCAAAGATCTCGACGCGGCTCTCCAATTCGTCAACTACCGCTGAGTTTACGCCTCTGCTTTTAACTAGGAAACAAGGTAGTTTTAGCCTTTACCTTCCCGCACGTTAGGTAAACGTTTGGCGCCCTCGAAATATTTTTCGAGGGCGCCAAACTATATATTTTTCAGGCTTGTTGCTCGCTTCAGTGTTGGTCTTGGGACTAGTTCAACACCTAGGCACTAGGCTCAGGGCTTTGCGCGAAACCAACCCCTAGATAACTGCTGACCACTTAGTAACCGGCCATCTGCTCCAAACGAGCAATTCGCTTATCCATTGGTGGGTGGGTGGCAAATAGATTGCGCAAGTTGCCAAACGGGTTGGCAATCATCATGTGAGAAACCAGTTCAGTATTCCCCTGCGGAGCCATTGGATCAGCTGCCACCCCAGTTTCAAGACGGCGCAAAGCCGAAGCCAACGCTAACGGATCTTCCGTCAGCTTAGCCCCGTCCTCGTCAGCGTCATATTCACGGGTACGCGAGACCGCCATCTGAATAACAGCTGCGGCCATCGGGGCAGCAATCGCAAAAAGAATCGAACCTATAGCAGAACCGCCCTGACCTTCTTGTCGTCCTCGGCCCCCGTAAAGACCCGAGAACATGAACATGCGAGCCACCGAAGTAATTACACCAGCGATGGCCCCAGAGACCGAAGACGTCAGAATATCGCGGTTGTACACGTGCATTAGTTCGTGGCCGAGGACGCCCCGCAGCTCACGCTCGTTGAGCAAAGCCAAAATGCCTTCAGTACAGCAAACCGCGGCATTGCGCGGATTACGACCGGTAGCGAAAGCATTGGGCGTAGTTTGTGGCGAAACATAAAGCGCCGGCATTGGCTGCCCCGCCTTCTGCGAAAGTTCGCGCACAATCCGATACATGGCAGGCGCTTCCTGTTCGGACACCGGGTAAGCGCGCATGGAACGCAAAGCAAGTTTTGCCGAGTTCCAGTACGAATAGAAACTAGATCCGAGGCCGAAGATGAGGAAGCCCCAGAACCACATACGGTTACCAGTTCCTGCGGCCACAGCCGAGCCTGCCAAACCGGCAAGGAAAATCATGGCCGCGATCAAAGCGGCAGTTTTAACACCATTAAAATGACTATGCATGCCACTACCCTACCGGTTTTTCTGCTCTAACTGCAGGAAATATCGACTAGGGCGTAAACCGCGGTAAAGCCCAGAGATGGACTGGCAAGCCCTACCTACGGCGTCCTCGAAGCTGCGAATCCAACATTTCATTCCTAGTGGGCACATGTACCAAAGGGAAAACACTCAAAGCCGAAAGGGCCGCCGCGTAGCTCTGGGAAGAAAATGGTGCCCGCGGTAGGTTGGCTACTTCAGGAGGCAACTCCCCGATGCGTTTCGCCGCCAAATCGAATTGGGCGCGGAACGAGGTCGCAGAAGCAGGATGCAAGTCTCTTCCCGAGAACCAGCCACGATATCGCGGCATCAACTCGGGCAAGCTCGCAGGCAAAGTAGGACGATTCCAACTCCAGATACTGCGCGCAATGCTAGAAAGTACCGGCGTGTACTTCCAAAGTAGCCGTTCCACAATCAAGGCCGCGAAGTATCGCAACATTTGTGGCGAATGGTCACGGGTAAAGCCCTGAGGCAAAAAGACCACCAAATGACCTTGGTAATAAGCCACCAGTGGATAGGGCAAGGCAAAGTTTTTGGGTAAGCGCCGCAGTTGCGGTTCTGCCAAGCCGGCAGCCGAAACAAGCGATGTCAGTTCGGCTAAAAAGTCCTGATCGGTCCCAGAACTAGCTTGCCATGGCTTGCTGCTCTCCCATAGTTGCCAAGCCTGTGGCCGGCTGGACGCCAAGGCCCAGCCAATCAGAGGAAGTAGCCAGATGACGGCGGCTATGGCCGCCAAAGTAAACTGCAACCAGAGCGGCGCATGGAACACTCGGCTACTACTGCCAGCTAGCATGCCCAACAGCAGAGCAAAGAGGACATGTCCTAGCACAAACCACAGAGTGGTTAAACGGTGCTTCGAGGCAGTAGATGACGAAGGCGTGCTTGCGGGCAACGCCCCATCAGCCGAAGGAGTGCTCATTCGCCATCGCTTCCAATCAAGTCGGCGGGGATTTCTTCCCCACGAGAGATGGCAGTCATGGCCTTGCGGGACACTACCTTAACGCGTTCGCGTCTACCGCGACCGCCAGGAACTTCCCCGAATTCTTCGCCCAACTTACGTTCATAGGCATCGAGAAGTTCCCAACCTTGCCAGGTGGTGTATGGTACGTGGCGAGATTCGAGCAACGCCACAATAGCTTCGTGGCCCACCTGATCGGTAGTGGCCTTGAGCTTGCCGGCATTTGCGTCCTCGACCAGCATGGAAATGGTTTCAGCGGCATCAGACTTGGTAGAACCGATCAAGCCGATCGGGCCACGGCGGATCCAACCGGTGGCATAGACGCCGTTGACGACCTCGCCCTCGTTATCGGTCACCCGACCTTGTACCGAAGGGATCACGCCACGTTTCTCGTCGAATGGGAGGCCTTTGACTGGCGAAGAGAAGTAGCCAATCGCGCGGTAAACGGCCTGCACTTCGGTTTCCACGAACTCGCCAGTGCCGGTCACGCCACCATTGCCATCAAGCTGGGTGCGTTCGGTCTTAAGCGCTCGCACGTTACCGTTTTCATCAGCCAAGATTTCAGCTGGGGAATGGAACATGTGAATGTGGATGCGACGCGAGGCGGTGTGTTCCTCTGGTGGCACCATGGCGTAGTTGGTCAGCGTCTTGACGACCATCTTGGTCTGGTTTGAAGCCTTAATAGCCTTCTGGGAACCCTCATCGTAGTCAAAGTCTTCTTCGTAAACGATCACGTCAACATCAGGTACTTCGCCTAGTTCACGAAGCTCTAGCGGGGTGAACTTAACCTGGGCAGGACCGCGACGACCGAACACGTGCACATCGGTGACGGGGTTCTTTTCGAGTTCGCGATAAACGTTTTCGGGTACTTCGGTGACCAGCATGTCTTCTGGATGCTTAGCGAGGACGCGCGCCACGTCTAGGGCCACGTTACCTACACCGAGGACGGCCACCGATTTGGCTTCGAGTGGCCAGTGGCGCGGGTAGTCTGGGTTGCCGTCGTACCAGTAAACGAAATCGGCAGCACCGTAGGACTGCGGTAGCTCCACCCCAGGAATGTTTAGTGGGGCGTCACGATCAGCACCAGTGGCGACCACGATCGCATCGTAGTGAGCCTGTAGGTCTTCAACGGTTAGGTCTTCGCCGATCTTGACGTTTGCTAGGAGGGTGATATCGCCGCGCTGCAAAATGCGGTAAAGCGCGGTGATGATCTGCTTAATGCGCGGGTGGTCTGGGGCAACCCCGTAGCGAACCAAACCGTAGGGGGCGGGAAGTTGTTCAAATAGGTCAATTTGAACTTCCAGATCGGACTTCGACAGGATATCTGCCGCGTAAATTCCGGCTGGGCCAGCACCAATAACAGCTACCGAAAGGGGTCGAGTAGACAAGGATACGCCTCCTATATATGCACTAAGGTCTGCCTTATTCTAGCGCAATCTAGGGTTCTTTGACAGGGCATTTAACTGTGAAAGAAAATAACTCCAGAGAAGTTTTCGGGGTTTTAGCCCATTTTCTTCTCTGGAGTTTTTCTTTATGAAGTTTGGTTGATGCTCAAATAGAGACTAGGCAACGCGATCAATCATGGAGTTGGCAAAGAGGACGAGGGCGTCCTTGGCTTCCCCATCAGGGACAGGTGCCAAAGCATCGATCGCTTTATCGACCCAATCGCGAGCAAGTTGACGAGTTTGTGCCATTACCGGGTGGTTGGTAATGGCCGATACCACCTGAGCTAGGTCTTCGTCTGCTGACAGGTCACCAGCTAGCGCATCGAGGATGCGAGCAACTTCAGCATCGCCCTTCCCTTCGGCAGCTTGACGACGCAGGAGAAGAACCGGGAGGGTGTCTACGCCCTCGCGCAAGTCCGTCCCTGGGGTCTTACCGGAAACTTCCGCAGATGAAACGAGGTCGAGGATGTCGTCAGCGATCTGGAAGGCGACGCCAACTCGATCGCCGTAAAGGGCCACGGCTTCGCGGACTTCATCGCTAGCACCCGAGTAGAGCGCCCCGAAGGAAGCTGCAGCTGCGACCAGCGAACCAGTTTTGTCAGCTAAAACTTGGAGGTAGAACTCAACTCGATCTTCGCCCCCTTGTGGGCCAAAGGTTTCATTGAGTTGACCCAAGCATAAACGTTCGAAGGTTTTGGCGTGGAAGTCAACGGCCTCGGCCCCCAATGCGGCTACTAGCCGAGAGGCGCGGGCAAAGAGAACATCGCCAGCCAAAATCGCCCGGTTGTTGTCCCACTCGATGTGTGCCGAGTTGACGCCTCGCCTAGAGGGAGCATCATCCATGACATCATCGTGGTACAAGGTAGCCAAGTGGGTTAGTTCCACTGCAGTGGCGGCCTGAACCAGCTTTTCTGGTTCTGGGTTTGGACCCAAGGTGCCGCAGAGGGCAACCAAAAGTGGGCGCATCCGCTTACCACCGGCTTTCGCTAGATGGGAGGTCAACGGATCGACCAAGTCACCTGAGCCTTGGACGGATTCGAGAAGAAGTTCTTCAACCTGCCCGAGTTGCTCCGACAATTCGGACTGCAACTCAGGCAGGTCTTTAGCTGAAAGGTTCAAACTCACGTTGCTAGTCTACCTGTTATGCCAGCAGATTGAAGAACAGGGTTGGTGCGAGTCCTAGCAATACCGTCATTAGCGTGGCTAGCACGATAGCTGCACCGGCAAAACCTTCAGAGGAAACCACGATGGTATCTTCCGCTGGCTCGGCTAGGTACATTTGACGGATGACTCGGAAGTAGAAGACTGCAGTAGCTGCCGAAGCGAGTACCGCAATCACGACGAGTACGGCTCCACCTTGGGCAAAGGCGCCCATAAACAACCAGAACTTACCAATGAAGCCGGCAGTCAATGGAATACCAGCGAAGGAGAGCAAGAATACGGTCATTGCTAGCGCAAGCAATGGGTTGGTCTTTGCAAGGCCAGCCCAGTTCGCCAAATCGCCGGCTTCACCCAAGGCCGCACCGGAAGCATCCTTCTTGCGGACCAAGCTGATCACGCCGAAGGCGCCAACTGTAGCGACGCCATAGGTCAGCAAGTAGAAGAGCACTGCTGGCCATGCATGGGTTAGTTCACCGTTAAGATCCATCAAAGCTAGCAACAAGAAGCCGGCGTGAGCTACCGAAGAGTAGGCCAAGAGGCGCTTGATGTTGGTTTGCCGTAGACCCATGACGGTGCCGACTACGATGGTTAGTGCCGCAATCACCCAAACGAAGATGCGGATGTATGGGAAGGTACCAGGCAACCCGGCACCGACCAGACGCATAAGTGCTAGGAAGGCAGCAACCTTGACACCGGCAGCCATGAAACCAGTGATGGGGCTTGGGGCGCCCTGGTAAACATCAGGAGTCCAGGCGTGGAATGGGACGGCCGCAACCTTAAAGAGGAGGCCGACCATTACCATGATGACGCCAACCATCCATAGGCCAACGGCGTTAAGACCGTGCTGGGCGATGAAAGGCTGTAGTTCTGGCGATGGCAATGTAGCTAGCGACATGGTGCCGGTAGCGCCGTAAAGGAAGGCGGAACCGAAGAGGAAGAAGCCGGAGGCGAAAGCACCCAAGAGGAAGTACTTGATACCGGCTTCCTGGCTGATCAGACGCTGGCGGCGTGCCGAGGCGCTCAAAATGTAGAGCGGCAACGACATAACTTCCAAGGCTACAAACATGGTTAGTAGCGAGGAGGCCTGGACGAATACCATCATGCCACCCAAGCTGAAGAGCATTAGGGGGAAGTATTCGGTGCGCTGGTAGTGGTTGCGGTCCGACAAGGCTTCTTCCGAAGAACCAGGACGATCAGCTGGCTGCGAGGCAAAGGCACCGTCACCAGCAGAGGTCAAGTCGGCTGCCACTAGGACAGCTAGGGCGCCAATGATCAGAAGGATGAACTGTGCTACCAATCCAGGTAGATCCCCTACCACGTCGGTGCCAGCCAAAAGCACCGGCTTGGCAACGATTCCAGCATTCGCGACTACCACAGCAGCAGCGAAAGCTAGGATGATCGCAACGAGCGAGGTGATTAGCTGGACGGTACGACGAAGCCCCCGAGGAATGAAAGCTTCGAAGAGCACCTGGAGTGCACCGGTGCCCAGCACGATGATGATCGGTGCTAGACCGACCCAGTTGATGGCGATTTCAGCTTGCTGGTTCACTTCGAGCTCACTTCCATTTCGGATAGGTATTTCGTGATCGAACTGCTGGCCACAGGACTTAGAGTGTTAATCATGGGTGCAGCCCAAACGCCAAGAATAACCATGGCGACGATCAGTGGGGCAATCACTGCCCGTTCACGCTTGTCCAAATCGGGAAGCTGGCGAGCTTTCTCGACTGGACCGGTAAAGATCTTCTGGTATGGCAAGAGGATGTAAACCGCGGCGAGGATGACGGAAAGGACCGAGACCCCAGCCAACCATGGTGAAACATCGTAGGTGCCTAGCAGAATCATGTATTCAGGAACGAAACCGCTCAAACCTGGCAAAGCCACGGAGGCCAAACCAGTGACTAAGAAGGTGCCAGCCAAAACTGGGGTAACTCGCTGAAGGCCACCGTAGGCAGCAATCTCAGCAGTTTCACCACGTTCGATTAGCGCCCCAGAGAGGAGGAACAAACCAGCAATGGTGACGCCGTGGGCCACCATGTAAACCATGGCACCAGTCAGGGCGTAGGCCGAACCAACGAAGATGGCCATCACCATGAAACCGAAGTGGGAAACCGAGGTGAAGGAAACCAATCGTAGCAGGTTCTTCTGGCCAAGTGCGGCGAAGGCACCGTAAAGAATCGAGATAGCTGCCAACACGAGAATGTAGGGAGCAGCTTGTTTCGCCTGCGGAGCGAAGACCTGCAAACCAACCACAATCATGCCGTAAGTACCGATCTTATCGAGGACGCCAACTAGCAGGGTTGAGGTGCTTGGACGGGCGGCCTCGGCGGTGTCAGCCAACCAGGTGTGGACTGGCACCATTGGGGCCTTAATCGCGAAGGCGAAGAAGAAGGCCAAGAAGACCAGTAGGTTGGCAGTTGGCGAGCCGAGGTCGAAACCTGCGGTGGCCAAACGCTCGTAGAGGAAGGTGTTTGGATCGAGCTGCGAAGCAACTGGGATGGCGATAACGCCCACCAACATGACCAAACCACCAACGAGGGAGTAAATCACGAACTTGAGGGCGGCAGCCTTGCGGTTCTCGGTGATGCCGTAGCGGCCAATCATCAAGTACAGCGGGATGAGCATGGCTTCGAAGGCTAGGTAGAACACGAAGAGGTCGCGCGCTGCGAAGATGAGGATCATGAAGAACTCGAGGCAGAGCACGAGCGCGAGGTAACCGGTCTGTTCTTCACGGTCGCGATCGGCTCGGTTTTCGGTGATCATCACGAGGACGGTCAAGGCCGAAGCGAGCAGCAGCATGACTAGCGAAAGGCCATTAACACCTAGTGCCCAGTGAACCCCA
Organism: Boudabousia tangfeifanii; assembly: GCF_001856685.1. Taxonomy (GTDB): domain Bacteria; phylum Actinomycetota; class Actinomycetes; order Actinomycetales; family Actinomycetaceae; genus Boudabousia; species Boudabousia tangfeifanii. The sequence continues at coordinate 497,355 of NZ_CP017812.1, read as the reverse complement.
AACTGTGGGATCCATGAGTAGGTTTCAGTGAACTGGTAGGCGCTAGCTTTCGAGTAATCGAACATGCTGGCGAGCCCCACCAGTAGGGCAAGATCCACTACTGAGACAACCAGTGCGAAGGTGGTGCCGTTGCGGCGCAATGGTGGAACCACCCAAATCAGCACTGCAGCCAAAAGCGGCAAGCATACCGCGAGGCTCAGTAAGGGAAATGATGAGACGAGGATTTCCATTATCTTTCCTTCCCCCTTAGAGGGTTCCAAACAGTGCTACGCCCAAGAGGGCGACCACACCAACGAGGATGTATGCCGCGTAGCTGCGTACCTTACCGTTTTGGGTGGTAGCAGTAGCCTTACCGAGGGCGTCCACGCCGGAGCAAACTCCGCGGACGGCACCGTCAACAACTTGACGGTCAGCAACCTCGACAGCGCTAGCAAGCGTCATCGTTGGCTTAACGAATAGTGCTTCATTGACATCATCCTGGAACATGTCGTTACGGGCAGCGTGGGTGAGGAAGCTGCCAGCGGGAACGGCCTTGGATACAGGCTGAGCAATGTAGAGGCGGTAGGCCCAGAAGATACCGACAACAATCGATAGCAGGGTGAGTACCGTAATAGCCACAACTGGCATGACTGGTTCGCGGTGCTCGGCGTGACCAAGTACTGGTTCGAGCCAGTTAACAAAGCCATTGCCGATTGAAAGCACGCCACCGAGGCCGAGTGAGAAGACCGAAAGGATAATCATCGGCCAGGTCATGAGCGGACCAGATTCGTGTGGGTGTACCTCTGCCCCTTCAGCGGCGGTGGTCCAGCGGGCCTCACCGTGGAAGGTCATGAAGAAGAGTCGTGACATGTAGAAGGCGGTAATCCCGGCACCAATCAAGGCCACGAAACCGAGGACCCATGGCTGCCAGGGGCCAGCAGTGTCAGCGACGAAAGCGGCCTCGATAATCTTATCCTTGGACCAGAAACCACTGAATGGTGGGATACCGAGGATGGCGAGCCAGCCGATGCCGAAGGTAATCCAGGTGACCTTCATTGCGTTCTTGAGGGCACCGAAGCGGCGCATATTGGTCTGATCGCCCATCGCATGCATCACGGAGCCAGCGCCAAGGAACATCTGTGCCTTGAAGAAGCCGTGGGTGAGCAAGTGGAAGATGGCGAAGGCCCAGCCGATAGGACCAAGACCAGCACCAAGCATCATGTAACCGATTTGGGACATGGTCGACGCGGCAAGCACCTTCTTAATGTCATCCTTGGCGGTACCAACGATGGCTCCAAAGAGCAAGGTAATCGCACCGATGATGGCAACCACGGTGGTTGCGGTGGGGCTAACCACGTAGATCGCGCCAGAACGTACCATGAGGTAAACACCAGCGGTAACCATGGTAGCGGCGTGGATTAGGGCCGAAACTGGGGTCGGACCTGCCATCGCGTCACCTAGCCATGCCTGCAAGGGGAACTGTGCCGACTTACCACAGGCAGCTACTAGCAAGAAGAGACCAATCAGAGTGGCTTGTTCAGTGCTCAAGGTGTTGGCATTTGGAAGGACCTGAGAGTAGGCCAAGGAACCAAAGTAATGGAACATGGCCATCATGCCTAGGAGCAAACCAACGTCACCGACACGGTTCATCACGAAAGCCTTCTTTGCAGCCAATGCGTAGTCCGGAACTTGGTTCCAGAATCCGATGAGCAAGTAAGAAGCCAAACCTACGCCTTCCCAGCCGACGAAGAGGACGGCGTAGGAGTCACCCAAGACGAGGGTGAGCATAGCGGCGATGAACAGGTTCAGGTAAGCGAAGAAGCGACGACGGTCAGTATCGTGCTCCATGTAAGCTACCGCGTACACGTGGATGAGGAAACCAACGAAGGTAACCAGAGCAACGAAGGTTAGCGATAGTGGATCGAGGCGAAGACCAACCGAAATGGTGTGGTCACCTGCTGGGATCCATTCGAACAAGTGCTGTTCAGTGACTCGCTGGTCAACTGGCACGCTCATAGTGTGGAAGAGGATGACGAGTCCAAGCACCATGGAGAAACCAGTTGCTAGGACTGATACCCAGTGGCCCCACTTGTCTGAGCGACGCCCCATCAGGAGCAAGAAGACGAAGGAGCACAATGGCACCAAGATTAGGGCAGGTGCCCAAGCGGTGACACCGCTGGCGGCAGTGACTGCCACGAGTGGGTTTCCGCTAGCGGGAAGGATGAAATTCATTTTCGCCTGCCTTTCAGTTCTTCATCAAGTCGACGTCATCAACTGACGTGGTGGCGCGGGCACGGAAAATCGAAACGATAATAGCTAGACCAACTACTACTTCAGCAGCTGCTACCACCATCACGAAGAACGCAGTAACTTGTCCGTTGGCATCGCCGAACACGCGACCGAATACCACGAAGAGCAAGTTCGCTGAGCTAAGCATGATTTCCACACCCATCAGTGAAATTACTGCGGAACGACGGGTCAACACCGTGGCCCCACCGATGGCGAACAGGACGGTCGCCAAAAGAATGTACCAAATCGGGCTCATGCGTCTTTCTCCTCAGTTTCAGTAGCAACGCTCAGAGCCTTGCTGGCTCCGGGTTGCTTTAGTTCGGAAGGTGCCGAGCTACCTGGCATGCCCCAAGCACCCGAGCGGGTGACTTGAGCCGAGGTTTGTGGGCCATGGATACCTGCTGCGGGGTTGCCCATGCGGGTTTGCCATAGACGCTTAGCCAAGGTCGGGGAAATCTCACCAACGCTACGGTTGATTCCGCGAACGCGTAGCACGCGAGGTACAGATTCTTCGATTGGTTCGTGAGTTTCACCGGAAATTGCAGGCACGTCGAAAGCATTCGATTCGGCGTAGACACCCGGTGGTGGTAGCTGACCTGGGTGGCGGTTAGCGGCTGCGTAGGCAGCCATCTTGCTCTCAGCAACCTGTCGTTGAGAACGGACTGGGATGAGGCGGTCAGCGTGGGTTAGTAGTAGTGCGCCGAGGGCTGCAGTGATTAGCAGGATGGCGGAAAGCTCAACCGTGAATAGGTGGTTAGTAAACAGTGCCTTGGAAACGTTCTCCATGGTGGTGTATTCCCAATCAGCTGGACCAAAAGGAGCGGTTCCCAACTGACGCCATGCGGCAGTACCTAAGAAGACCACCAAGAGCAGCGATAACACGTAAGCACTGACGCGAGCGCCCTTAGAAGTGGAACGGTAGTAGTCAGTGGCACCGATACCGATCAACATGAGGACGAAGAGGAAGAGCATCATGACTGCGCCGGTGTAAACCACAACCTGAACGATACCCATGAACTGGGCACCATTGAGTAGGTAAGCGATGGCGAAGCCAATCATGACGCCAACCATGCAAATGGCGGCGTAGGCAGCCCGCTGGAAGCGAGCTACTCCGATGGCACATAGGATCATGAAGATCGCTAGGAACCAGAACTTAATGAACTCACCATTGCCGGCATCTGGCGCGCTGGGGCCAACGGCTCCGAGCAGAGTGGGTAGATGACTAGCAATCATCGTTGGGCCTCCTTAACTACAGTCGCAGTTTTAAGGGAGGGATCTTCTGGTCGATGTTCGGCTACCCAAGCAATCTGTGCTTCGGTTGGGCCGGTAACTTCTCCACGGTAGTAGTCACCATCAGTAGTTCCGGCAACCATGGGGTGTGGAGCAGCTAGCATGCCATCTTTCAGAGGAGCCAAAATCCGCGGCTTTTCGTAAATCATTTCTTCGCGGTCGAAGGATGCCATTTCGAAGTCGTTTGACATGGTCAAAGCACGAGTTGGGCAAGCTTCAATGCACATACCGCAGAAGATACAGCGTAGGTAGTTGATCTGGTAAACCTTGCCATAACGTTCACCTGGCGAGTATTGCGCTTCTGGGGTGTTAACTCCAGCTTCGACCAAGATGGCGTCAGCAGGGCAGGCCCATGCACAAAGTTCACAACCAATGCACTTTTCGAGGCCGTCAGGGTAACGGTTTAGCTGATGACGACCGTGGAAGCGAGGCGCAACTACTGGATCAACAAAGGGGTATTCTTCGGTGACGGTCTTTTCGAACATCGAGGTGATGGTGACACCGTAACCGGCAACTGGGGCAAAGAATTTGCCGAGGGCGCCCTTTTCATCCGGACGGAAGAAGGACGGATCGGGCATCTTGGACTGTTCCTTGGTCACTTTTGACCTCCTTCAGATTCGTTGGATGTGGTGGCGCCAGCCAACTGGGCGCTAACTGGACGACGTCCAGCACGCGGCGATGGCGGCAAGCTTTGGCCTGGCAGTGGCGGTACTGGGTAGCCACCGGCGAAAGCGTCGAAGGTTTCGTTCTTTTCGCCCTCGGTATCTTCGTGCTTATTGGGTAGCAGCGAGATGACTACGATTAGGACAATCGCGATTGCCATGATGCCACCGACGAGGTAGAAGCTGTTGAGCTGGTAGAACTCGCGTAGGCCTTGCATGAAGGCAACGAGGACGAACCAAGCGAGGGAGATTGGAATCAGTACCTTCCAACCAAGTTTCATGAACTGGTCATAACGGAAACGGAGCAAGGTACCACGGGTCCAGATCATGAGGAACATGAAGAACCATAGCTTCATGGTGAACCAGAGCATTGGCCACCAGCCGGAGTTGGCGCCTTCCCAAATGTAGCCGAGGCCAAATGGTGCATGCCAACCACCGAAGAACAAGGTGGTAGCGACAGCCGATACGTTGAACATGTTGATGTATTCAGCTAGGAAGAACCAAGCGAACTTCATCGACGAGTATTCGATCATGTGACCGGCCACGAGTTCACCTTCAGCTTCTGGCAAGTCGAAAGGTAGACGGTTTACTTCGCCGACCATCGAGATCAAGTAGATAACGAAGGAAGGGGCGAGGGCGAAAGCCCACCAGACATGATCCTGGGCGGCCACGATTTCCGAGGTCGACATGGAACCCGAAACCAAGAAGACAGCCACGATGGAAAGTGACATGGACAGTTCGTAGGAAACCACCTGAGCGGCCGAACGAACCGAGCCGAGCAACGGGAAGGTGGAGCGGGTCGACCAACCACCGAGGACGATGCCGTAAACGCCGAGGGCGCTGATCGCCAAGATGTAGAGGGTCGAAACCGGCATATCCATGAGCTGCAACGGACTGGAGTGTCCGAAAAGGTTTACGTTTGGCCCCATAGGGATTACTGCAAAAACCATGAAGGCACAGAAAGCGGCAATGGTCGGAGCCAGAATGTAGATGAACTTATCGGATTTCTTGGTCCAGATATCTTCTTTGGTCAAAAGTTTGACCGCGTCAGCGATTGCCTGGAAGAGACCGAAGGGACCGTGCACGTTCGGGCCAGGACGGGTTTGCATGCGGCCGAGGCCACGACGTTCCACCCACAGTGCCATGAGCACGGAGAGGATCAGGAAGACAATGATGAAAACAGCCTTTAGTAGGCTGAGCCACCAAGTTTCCTGACTGAAGTCAGCGGGAACGAAGTTACCTTCGGCGCTCACTAGGTAGTTGAGGGGATTCACTTGGTCACCTCCAAGGCGGATAGAGTCGCGAGGGTGCCATGTCCCCCGAGGGTTTCGTACACGTTAGTGCCGTTATTTTGTGGCACCCAAATCACCTTGTTTGGCATGGTGGCCACCACAACTGGCAGGCTCAACGAGCCGCGTTCGGTGGTGAGGGTGATTTGCTCGCCAGACTTAACCCCAGCGTTGGCTGCGGTTTGGGCTGAAACGAAAGCTACTGGGCGACGGGCGCTGGCGCGTAGGTCATCGGCTCCGGCCAAGGTAAGGGCGTCATCAAGCAACTGCTTGTGAGTGGCGACCACAACTTGGTTTTCGGCGGGCGATGGCAGCGGCGGTACTGGCACGTTCGGGGCGTTGGTGGCCTCGACTTCGTGTTCCATTAGGTCGTTAACTTCGGCGTAGAGAGCCTTGAGGTTTTCTAGGCCGAGGTCGATACCGCGCAGCGCTGCTAGGCGCGAGAGCACCTGACGGTCATCAAGGGAGGTGGCTGAAAGTGCCTGGCCGAAGGGGCGCAAGCGGCCTTCCCAGTTGATGAAGGTGCCTGGCTTTTCGGTAGGCGGTGCTACCGGCAAGACTACGTCAGCAAGTTCGGTAACTTCGGTGCGGTTCACTTCGAGGCTGACCACGAACTCAGCTGCCTGCAAGGCTTCACGGGCGGCCTTCGGGTCAGTGAAGTCGCGAAGGTCAACACCGCCAACGAATAGGTTGGTGATGGCCGAGGACGCAGCGCCCTCGAGAATCGCCACGGCATCGCGACCGGTGGTGACGGGCAGTTCGGCGCCCCAAACGGCGGAAAGTTCGGCGCGGTCGGCAACTTCGTCTGCTCGACGTCCGAATGGGAGGAGGTTCGGCATGGTGCCGGCCTCTACCCCACCGCGTTCACCGGCGCGACGTGGGACCCAAGCCAAGCGGGCGTTGGTGCGTTCGGCCAAACGAACGAGGGCGGACAAGGTGCCTGGGGTGGATACAGCACGTTCACCAACGAGGATGACGCCATTTTCAAGGCTTTCGGCGAGGTCGGCGAAGGGGTTACCCGCGCTGATGGCCTCAATCATTTCTGGTTCGGTGCCAGGGGCAGCCTGCAACCAGTTAGCCGAAAGTTTCAAGGTACCTGGGGTACGAACCGAGGCGATGGTAGCGACCTTTAGTTTGCCTGCGGTCACGCCCTTGCGTAGACGCAAGAACAAGGTGGCGCATTCGTCTTCGGGCTCGAGGCCGACGAGCAGGACCTGACCGGCATTTTCCACGTCGGTGTAGGTGACGCCGAGGCCGGTACCAGCAACCTGCGAGGCAAGGAACTGGTTTTCTTCGGCGCTGAGGTCACGTACACGGTGGTCGATGTCGTTGGTCTGGCCAACTAGTCGGGCGAACTTGGCCCATGCGTAGGAGTCTTCGAAGGTGAGGCGGCCACCTGGCAAGAAGGCCGAACGGCCTCGGTCCATCGCTTGCGCGACCCGAGTCAAGGCGTCATCCCAAGAGGTTTCGACCAAGTTACCTTCACTGTTACGCACTAGTGGGTAACGCAAACGAGCGTCACCGGCCTGCCAAGTAAAGGCGAAGCGGTCCTTATCGCTAATCCATTCTTCGTTGACCGCAGCATCTTCCCCGGCCAGACGACGGGTGACTTCGCCACGGCGTACGTCGACGCGGATGGCAGCACCCGAAGCATCGTGTTCGGTAACCGATGGGGTTGAAACGAGGTCGAATGGACGCGAACGGAAGCGGTACTGGGCGGAAGTCAACGCACCTACGGGGCAAATCTGGATGATGTTGCCCGAGAAGTAGGAGGCGAAGGGGCGGCCAGACTCGTCGGTTTCGCCTGGGTGGGCTGGACCGAAGTTGGTCGAGCCGATCACTCCAGGGAGGCCAGCGGGGCCAGCGTACTCGTTGGTGCCGGTTAGTTCGTTGCCGCTCGGGTTGGAGTCGGTGTCAGCGAAGCCTAGCACCTGGGTGTCGAAGCTACCGATCTGTTCGCCCATGTGGAGGTGGTGATCTAGCGGTGAGGAACCGCCGCCACGACCTTGCAGGTCAATGAAGGGGTCGCCGGCGATCTGCTTGGCGAAGCGGACACAACGCTGACACAAGATGCAACGGTCTCGATCCAGCAAGATCTGGCTGGTGAGGGTTACTGGCTTCGGGTAGACGCGCTTGGCGCCGGTGAAGCGGCTGCCGTCACCACCGTTGGCTAGTGCCTGGTTCTGTAGGGGGCATTCGCCGCCCTTGTCACAGACTGGGCAGTCCAGCGGGTGGTTAATCAGGAGGAATTCCATGATGCCGCGCTGTGCCTTGGCAGCTACTTCCGAAGTGTGCTGGGTGTTGACAATCATGCCCGGCATTACGGTCATGGTGCAAGAGGCCTGCGGCTTCGGGAAAGGACGGACATTGCCTTCGCGGTCTGGCGCAGCCACATCTACCAGGCACTGACGGCAAGCGCCGGCAGGCTTCAATAGTGGGTGGTCACAGAAACGCGGAATGCGAATCCCGGCCTGTTCTGCGGCACGGATGATGAGGGTACCGGCTGGTACCGTTACTTCCGCACCGTCGATGGTTAAGGTCACCTGGTCACTCATCGGGTTCCTTCACTTTCTGCAAAAACCGCGGAAGCTTCGTACGGGAACATTTCCCGCGCGGGCATCGTAATGCAGTCTTCAAACTCTTGTCTAAAGCGCTTAATACCACTGAGAATTGGGGTGGCAGCGGCGTCACCGAGAGCACAGAAGCTCTTGCCGGCAATATTGCTGGCCACATCAACTAGCAGGTCTACGTCGCCTGGTTTACCTTGCCCTGCCTCGAGGCGAAGCATGATTTGCTTGAGCCAATAGGTGCCTTCACGGCAAGGGGTGCATTTACCACAGGATTCGTGCTGGTAGAACTCGGTCCAGCGGGTGATGACGCGAACTACCGAGGTGGTTTCGTCGAAGACCTGGAGGGCACGAGTACCAAGCATGGAGCCTGCTTGACCCACCGAATCGTAATCCAATGGAATGTCTAGTTCTTCTTCGGTAAAGATCGGGGTGGATGAACCACCTGGGGTCCAGAACTTGAGCTGGTGGCCGGGACGGATACCACCGGCCATTTCGATTAGCTCACGCATGGTGATCCCGAATGGTGCTTCGAACTGACCGGGGCGTGCGACGTGACCCGAAACGGAGAAGAGGCCGTGTCCCTTGGACTTTTCGGTGCCCATGGCGTCGAACCATTCCACGCCGTTGCCAATGATGCCGGGCACAGATGCGATGGATTCTACGTTGTTGACCACGGTTGGGCGAGCGTAAAGACCCGCAACCGCTGGGAACGGTGGCTTCAAACGTGGGTGGCCACGACGTCCTTCAAGGGAGTCAAGTAGCGCAGTTTCTTCACCACAAATGTAGGCACCAGCACCAGCGTGAACAGTGATTTCGAGGTTGAAATCGCCGTTGGGGCCAAGTCCTTGACCAATCAAGCCGGCCTCGCGAGCTTCACGAACCGCAGCGAGGAGGCGACGGTAGACGTGCACGACTTCACCACGGAGGTAGATGAAGGCGTGTTCGCAACGAATGGCGCGCGAGGTAATCGCAATACCTTCAATCAAGACGTGGGGGTTGCCCATCATGGTGGGGATATCTTTACAGGTACCTGGTTCAGATTCGTCGGCATTCACTACGAGGTAGCGAGCTTTACCGTCATCTGGGGGCAAGAATGCCCACTTGAGGCCGGTTGGGAAGCCAGCGCCACCACGACCACGAAGACCGGAAGCCTTGATCTGGTTGGTGATTTCGGCTGGGTCCATGGTTAGGGCCTTGGCTAGTGCCTGGTAGCCACCGCGGGAGCGGTAGGCTTCGAGGGTGTAGCCGTTGGGCTGATCCCAAGTGTTGGAGAGTACCGGGGTTAGTTTGCCGGCAGCTTTAGTCACAGTCATCAGTTATTCCCCTCTACTGCAGGAGTGTCGGCGCTAACCTCTGGGGAGGTCCAATCGTTTTCGCGGGCGATTTCGAGGCCACGCAAAGACGAGCTACCGGCGGTTGGGCCTTGGCTAGCCAATCCGTCCTCGAAGCCAGCCAAAGTATGGGAGACCTCTTTGAAGGTTGGAACCTGGTCGGGACCGCGGGTAGGAGCTACTGGGCGTCCGGCCTGTAGGTCGGAAACTAGTTTCAGGGCCGAGGCTGGGGTCTGGTTATCGAAGAATTCCCAGTTGACCATGATCACTGGAGCATAGTCACAGGCGGCGTTACATTCGAGGCGTTCAAGGGTGATCTTGCCGTCCTCGGTAACTTCTTCGTGACCAATTCCAAGGTGTTCTTCCAAGGTTTCCCAGATTTGGTCACCACCCATCACGGCGCAGAGCGCGTTGGTGCAAACCCCGACGGTGTATTCGCCATTGGGGTGACGCTTGTACTGGGTGTAGAAGGTCGCAACTGCGGATACTTCTGGTCGGGTTAGGCCGAGGACGTCCGCGCACAAGGTGATACCGGCGGCGGAAACGTAGCCATCTTCGGACTGTACCAAGTGAAGCATTGGTAGTAGTGCCGAACGCTCGTGCCCTTGCGGGTAGCGTGCCACGATTTGGGCGGCTTCTTCCCTTAGACGAGCTTCAACTTCTGGAGCGTAAGCATTCATTAACGGTCCACACCTCCCAGTACGGGGTCAACGGAAGCCAAGGAGACAACTACGTCGGCGAGCTGGCCGCCTTCAGTCATCATGGCTAGGGATTGCAAGTTCGAGAACGAGGGGTCGCGGAAGTGCGCACGGTATGGGCGGGTGCCACCGTCGGAGACGAGGTGTACGCCCATGACGCCCTTGGCGTGTTCCACGGTCTGGTAGACCTGGCCGGCCGGAACGTGGAAGCCTTCAGTGACCAGCTTGAAGTGGTGGATGAGGGATTCCATGGATTCGCCCATGATTTCGCGAATGTGTTCGAGGCTGTTGCCCTGACCGTCGGTGGAAACCGAGAGCTTGGAGGGCCATGCGATCTTCTTATCTTCGACCATTACTGGGGTGCCGTTGCAGGCATCGAGACGATCGAGGACCTGGTAGATAATGCGGAGCGATTCGTAGCATTCTTCGAAGCGCACCTGCACACGGTTGTAAGCGTCCGACTTATCGCGGGTAGGCACGTTGAACTCGAACTGTTCGTAACCACAGTAGGGCTGTAGTTTACGCATATCGAGTGGCAGGCCTGCAGCGCGGATACATGGGCCGGTTAGGCCGAGGGCGAGGCCGGCAGCCAACGGCATGTAGCCGACGTCGACGTGACGGAGCTTGAAGATTGGGTTCTCTTGGGTCAGATCCTGGAGCTGACCGATGTCGCGACGCAAGGATGGAAGCAGTTCACGAGCGTAGTCGGTGGTGCCCGGAGGAAGATCCTGCGCCACACCGCCAGGGCGAATGTAGGCGTGGTTCATACGCAAACCGGTGACGGATTCGAAAATGCGCAAGACATTTTCACGGCCACGGAAGGCGATGGTCATCATGGTGGTGGCACCCATTTCGTTACCACCGGAGCCGATTGCGACTAGGTGGGAGGAAATGCGGTTGAGTTCCATCATCAGAATACGGATGAGGTTGGCTCGTTCCGGAATCTGATCGGTGATGCCAAGGGCCTTTTCTACTGCGAGGCAGTAGGCGGCTTCGTTGAACATGGGGGCCACGTAGTCCATACGGGTGGCAAAAGTGGAGCCTTGGGCGAAGGTCCGGTATTCCATGTTCTTTTCAATGCCGGTGTGCAAGTAGCCGGTGCCGACGCGTAGCTCGCGCACGGTTTCACCATCGATTTCGAGGATGAGGCGGAGCACGCCGTGAGTTGAGGGGTGTACTGGACCCATATTGACCACGATGCGTTCGCTCGAGAGCTTGCGCATTTCGTCAACAATGTCTTCCCAGTCGCCGCCGGAGGCTACGAGTTCATCGAGTTCGTCCTCGCCGAGGGCGGGGCCGGTGGCAGTGAATAGCGGTTGGTTAGCGCTCATCAGTTGTATGACCTCCGAGTATCGGCGGGCGGTACGGTGGCGCCCTTGTATTCGACAGGAACCCCACCGAGTGGGTAGTCCTTACGTTGTGGGTGTCCTACCCAGTCGTCTGGCATGGCAGTACGGGTGAGGGCCGGGTGACCAGTGAAGACAATGCCCATGAGGTCCCAAGTTTCGCGTTCGTGCCAGTCGTTGCCTGGGTAGACGCTGGTAACTGAAGGGATCTTCGGGTCGGCGTCTGGGCAGGTTACTTCAAGGCGCAACATGCGGTTGTGGGTGATGGACATGAGGTGGTAGACCGCGTGTAGTTCGCGACCTTGGTCTGCTGGGTAGTGAACGCCAGAGACGCCGAAGCACAGTTCGAAGCGTAGGTCCTGGTCGTCACGGAGCATCTGGCAGACGGTCACAATGTGGTTGCGGTCTACGTGGATGGTTAGTTCGTCATGTTCAACGACGACCTTTTCGATGACGTTGGCAACCGGTAGGCCGGCCTCGGTCAAAAGTTCTTCGAGGATGTCGACGCAGTTGTCGAACCAAGAACCGTATGGGCGTGGGGTTTCTCCGGGAAGTACCACGGGGGCAACTAGGCCCCCAAAGCCGGTGGTGTCGCCAGATCCTTTGTTGCCGAAGAGGCCACGTCGTTCTGCCACTTTACGTGGTGCGGGATCGCCGCGGTTCTCAGAAACGGCAGCATTCATGACTTCTTGAGTTTGCTCGTCTAGTTCTTCGCTCACGCTAGCAATCCCTTCATCAGGTGGGTGGGGGTAGCTTCCAAAGCGGCCTTTTCGGCAGCGCGGGCAGCTTCTTCCCGGTGGACACCCAAAGGCTCAGTGCGCATGTAATCATGAAGCGTCAAAATGGCGTTCAGCAGAGCTTCGGGGCGTGGAGGGCACCCTGGGAGGTACACGTCAACTGGCACGATGTGGTCACAACCTTGGACCACGGCGTAGTTGTTGAACATGCCGCCGGAGGAGGCGCAAGCACCCATGGAGATAACCCACTTTGGTTCTGGCATGGAGTCATACACGCGGCGCACAATCGGAGCCATGCGGTGCGAGACTCGACCAGAAACGATCATCAAGTCGGCGTGACGAGGGGAAGCACGGAAAACTTCCATCCCGAAACGGGAGATGTCGTAGCGGGGAGTACCGGTGGCCATCATTTCGATTGCGCAGCAGGCTAGCCCCATGGTGACGGGCCAGACTGAAGCTTTACGGGCCAGACCGAGGACTCGCTCAACACTGGTGAGCGCTACCCCGGCAGGTAGTTTTTCTTCAATTCCCATTATTTACCTTCCTACCTTCAGTCCCATTCGAGGCCGCCGCGGCGCCACTCGTAGACAAATGGAATTGTGATTAGACCGATGAACAGCATCATGGCGTAGAAGACGGTGGAGCCGAGGCCGGAGAAACCTACGGCCCAGGGGTACATGAACACCACTTCAATGTCGAAGATGATGAAGGTCATGGCTACCAAGTAGTACTTGACCGGGAAACGGCCAGAGGTTTCTTGGTGTGGCGCCGGATCAATGCCACATTCGTAGTTCTGGGTCTTAACCCGGTTTTTCTTCGAGGGACCTAGGATGGCGGAAGCACCTAGACCGCCCAAAGCTAGCACCAATGCGGCGACAGCCATAATCAGCAACGGAGTGTAGCTGTTCATCGAATCTCCTTCTTTGCTTTGACTAATAGTTGAGTGCTCATGCGCTGGGCACCACCTTAGTCAGCGTTTGGATGAGTTTGTCAGATAGGTCGCCGCCGGAGCGTTCGTACCCGTCTGATAAGAGTTTGTGCACCAGTTTCATCAGGGCTGGTCGAGGTAGCCCATACTTAGTGCAGGCCCGCATAATCTGTGGGCGTTCAATTAGTTTGACGAAAATCCGGCCCAGCGAGTAGTAACCGCCGAGCTGGTTTCGCAAAGCTTGTGGGTAGGCCGACATGGCCAAATCAAAACCGCTTTGGGTATCGCGAGCACAAGCGAGGACGAATGCTTCGGCGAGGAAACGTCCCGCTTGCATGGCGGGAGCAATGCCTTCCCCGTTAAAAGGAGAGACCATGCCGGCTGCATCGCCGATCAGGGCGAGCCCATCAGCGTATTGCGGTTTACGGTTAAAGCACATGGGTAGCGCTGCACTGCGCAAGGGTGCGGTCTGGTTTTCTTCCGTGAAACCCCATTCTTCGGGGAGATTGGCACACCAAGCACCGAAGATTTGTTTATAAGGAAGTTTGGTGGCCGCCTTATTAGAGGAGACAGAACCGAGGCCGACATTGACGAGTCCATCACCCAAGGGGAAGATCCAGCCGTATCCGGGCAGAAGGTTGGATTCGCCGGGTTTTCCGTCCCAGAGTTCTAGATGGGAGATCATCCAGTCGGTATCACCGAGCGGGGAACGGAAGTAGGTGCGGGCGGCGACTGCCATGGGGCGACGAGCGGCTGCTTGACGACCGGCTGAGATTGCTAGTCGGGCGGCGACTCCCCCAGCGTCGACCACGAGTTTGGCGGAAATATCGTAGCGTTCTTCATCTTCGCCGCGGCCTTTGAACCCGACTACCCCATTGACACGACCGGTGGCATCGGTTTTAAGTTCCTTGACGAGGACGCCCTCGACCAAATTTGCGCCAGCTTTGGCGGCAGCTCGGGCCAAGGTTTCATCTAATTCCATGCGCGGACAAGCCATCCCGAAATCTGGGAGGGATCGCTGAGCGGGCCATGGTAGTCGGATTTCGTGTCCCCCACCGACAACTTCGAGACCGAGATTTCGTTGCCAATTGGAGGTATCGATCCCCATTAGTGCTAGTTCATTGACTGCTGCTGGGGTCAGACCATCACCGCAGATTTTGTCGCGCGGGAAAGTAGCTTTTTCGAGGAGATAAACTTCTACGCCAGCTTTGGCAAGGTAGTACGCTGCGGCAGACCCACCTGGGCCTGCGCCGACGACTACGACGTCGGTTTTAATGGCATGTGTCGAAGCCAAAATAACCTTCCTAAATACAGTTGCAACTGCCGAGTGCTTGCGTCCAAGCACAGGCGATTATGACCTCTCACTAACTTAGCTGAGGTGAACATAACCGTATTAAAGGCTAAAGCTTTCGCTCTTTAACTGCGCGAGCAGGATGCTTTTCCCTGTAATTATGCGGATTTATGAAAAAGGCATCGCCACTCAGTCGCTTTTTTAAGAAAACATAGGTCTTACTTAATTCACACTGAGCGGCGATGCGGAATTTTCTGCCACTAACCTAGGACTTTAGCTTCAGATAGAGATTATTGTCCTAAGTGTTTTGGACTTTAGGCGTCAGCAATTGGGATGGCGTGAGGTTCACCCGAGATTCGCGACGGCATAGAGACTACTTCACTGACCGGACGTAGCTCAAGCCACCACTGTTTGCGTGGGCGACGATTCTCCATCTCCACGACCTCGGCAATCCGTTCGATTGGAGCGGTGCGGATCGCACCTTCCGAGTAGCCAATGTAAACGGCTTCGGATGAACGGAAGGTGTGGGCCTTTTCGCTGTCGATTTCGCGAGCGAGTTCTTCCTCGACCCAGTTCATGGCGTGGAAGACCAAACGGGTGGCCAATAGTCGGTCGAATGGGGTGGGCGATCCACCCTGCTGTAGGTGGCCGAGGGCGGTCTGACGAACGTCGTAGAGTCCCTTGCCTTCTTCTTCGAATACGCGAGCGAGGAAGTCGCGGTTGTAAATCGCGGAGGCTTCTTCGTTCGAGATGACCATAAAGAGGCGACGACCGGCCTCGAAAGACTTCCGCATGCGGATCGAGTCTTGGTTGAGCTGGTCGAGGGTGATGCCATCTTCGTGCAGGTAGGTTAGTTCGGCACCGGCAGCAATACCCGACATGAGTGCAAGGTAGCCACAGCGACGACCCATGGTTTCTGCCACGAAGCAGCGACGGGAGGCCGCAGCTGATTCCTTTATGCGGTCGAGCGCCCAAACCGCGTTATTGAGGGCGGTGTCGGCACCAATGCTCAGTTCACAACCGGGCAGGTTGTTGTCGATGGAGGCAGGAACACAAATGATCGGAATATTGAAGGCTTGGTAGCGGTCGCGTTCCTTCACCAGCTCATAGGCGGAAAGGTAGGCGTTGAAGCCACCGACGATCATGAGGGCGTCAATATTGTTGTTTTCGATGGCTCGGCCAAGCGAGTAAAGCTGTTCTACGGTAGGAACTGGGCGACGGGTGCCTAGTTCGGCCCCACCATCGAAGGCCCAACCTTCGACCGATTCCCAGGCGAGTTCGGAAACTCGGCCGTCGATGAGGCCACCGAAGGAGCCTTGCACCCCGAGCATGGTCAAGCCCTTGTCGATACCGATACGAACGGCGGCGCGAGCGGCAGTGTTCATGCCGGGGGCCAAACCACCAGCGTGCAAGATTGCGACGCGTTTGCCCGCAGCTGGCTTAACTTCTTCTTCCCAAGCGTGCCCCGGTGAAGGCGTTGGGCGAACGTGGTCTTCGAGTGCTGCAGTATGTTCGAGGACGGCACGACGGGCATGTTCTACCTTGCTGTTGCTCTCGATTTCATCGAGACGACTTTGTGCCTTTGGTTCCACGCAACCAGTGGTTAGTGCGCGGTTGGCAGGCTGGTAGGACGGTGGGGTCGACATGATGCGGTTAATTTGCACCATTTCGGCGAAGGAGGAACCACGTAGGCGCACGGCCGCAGTGTAGTCGCCATTCTTAATCAGGCCAGCGACGGAACGAGTGTCAGCCACCGCCTTCATCATGGGGATACGAGAGACGCGGTTGTGGCGCACACCGAGAATGTTCGGTTCATCCTCTGGGGTGGCTTTCATGACTTCTTGGACGGCGGCATAACCGAGGATGGTGGACATCCAGCGGTCGTAGGCGGATGGTTCACCACCACGCTGAACGTGACCAAGGATGGTCACGCGCACGTCCTCGCCCATTTTTTCGCTGAGCACGTCGGCGACTTGCTGCGAGGTAATGGGTTCACCGTGACGGTCCTTGGCGCCCTCGGCCACCAAAACTAGTGAGTCACGACGACCAGCGGCACGGCCGGCGCGCAACTTGTTGGCAAGCTCTTCTTCCCAACCATCTTCTGGCGGTACTTCTGGGATAAAGACGTAGTCGCAACCGCCGGCGATACCGGCCATCAATGGTAGGTATCCACAGTGGCGTCCCATGACCTCAACCACGAAGGTGCGTTGGTGGGAGGCGGCGGTAGATGAAATATCGTCGATGGCGTCAACAATACGGTGGAGGGCGGAGTCTGCCCCGATGGTCATGTCGGAGCCAACGAGGTCGTTGTCAATCGAGCCGACCAGACCACAAATCATCAGGTGCTGGTGAGCGTCTGCTACTTCGGCGCTAACTTCGCCGCGTTCGACTAGTTCGGCCAGAAGTTCTGGCCAAAGCTGACGGAATTCGTTGGTGCCGGTCAGGGAGCCGTCACCACCGATCACAATGAGTCGGTCGATGCCATGCTCAAGCAGGTTCTTGACCGCGCGACGCATGCCGTCACGCTCACGGAAGTCTTTCGAACGGGCAGTACCAATTACGGTGCCGCCCTTGTGCAGAATGTTGGAAACATCAGACCAGCCCAGCGGCTTAATGCGATCGCCACCGTCGCAAGCACCCTGCCAGCCTTCCATAATGGCGCAGGGTTGGACGCCCATGGCGAGGGCGGTACGGGCTACCGCACGCACTGCAGCATTCATGCCTTGCGCGTCACCGCCGGAGGTTAGCAGACCGATCCGGTGTGCCTGACTCGGATCTTTGACAGCGGAAGCGGTGGCTTCAACTTCTGCTTTTGATGAGGGTTGGGGATCAATGTCCGCAACCGTCTGTTCGGTGTCTGGCATCGTTGCCGAAGATTCCATTATGTCCTCCCGAGGGTGAATACTAATCGTATTCAGTGTGCCACGTCACCGCCGAGAATGCCAATATCGCCCTCGATAATGAGGGTTCCTTTCGCCCTAAGCTATCAAAAGACCTGAGGCAATAAATCAACTTTGATTTCGTTTTAACAAACTTTTCCTTTTATTTTCACGTAGAATGCTATTACCAGTGTTGATATTGGCAAGTTTCTCACCGTGTAACCAATTTAGAGATGCTTAAAAATGTCGGCGAATCCGTTTCAACCCGCACGTTGAAAGGCGTAACCGTGAAAAGATCTATTGCAGTACTATGCTCTACTGCGCTGGTGGCCACTGCCCTATCAATTGGTAGCGCCACCGCGAATAATTCGCATGAGACGCAAACAGTGGACGGCCCTAACCAGCAGTTCATTGTTAAGTTTAAGAACGGCTCGTATGATGCTCGGGCGGTGAACCGTGCTAAGCGCAACGACGATACCACCGAGAAAATTACGAATCGCACCAAGAGTAAGATGGATCAGGCAGCTGCCAAGGTGGGTGCCGATGTCACTGACGGCAAGGTAGCCATCTCAGACACCACTACCGTCACCTTGGATAAGCCACTAAGCCCGAAGGAAGCGGCTCGCTTCCAGGCGGAGTTGGCTAAAGACCCCAATGTGGAATATGTTGAGCCCGATTTAGTGCTCTACCCTGCCGAGGTAGCCGAAGCTAATGCGGCTAGCACTAACGCTTTCTTCAACCACCCGCTGGCTGCCAAGGCGAAAAAGGCGGCTCCGGCCCCGAATGATCCTCGTTGGTCCGATCAGTGGTCTTTGCATGGCGACTGGAGCATTCAGATCCAGGAAGCTTGGAAGTACACCAAGGGTAGCGGCGTGACGGTAGCAGTAGTTGATACTGGCATCATCGATCATCCAGATTTGAACCGTCGCTATGTTGGTGGCTATGACTTTGTCACCAACCCACGCAATGGTCGCGATGGCGATGGGCGCGATAGCGATCCGCATGATCCCGGTGACTGGAACCGTGCCAACGGGTGCCGTCCTGGCAAGCCCTACCGTGATACGCCCTCGACTTGGCATGGATCCCATGTGGCTGGCGTGATTACGGCCTCGGCCAACAATAATACGGGGATTGCAGGTGTCGCCCCAGAAGCCAACTTGTTGGCGGTACGCGCGATTAGTAACTGTGGTGCCCAGTTGGCCGATATTGCCTCGGCAATGATTTGGGCAGCTGGTGGCCATGTCCCTGGGGTGGAAGCTAATGCTCATCCAGCAGACGTAATTAACTTGTCAATGAGTGGCCCGAACCCGCAATGTCCGGCCGTTTTGCAAAACGCGATTAACCAGGCGAACCGTTTGGGCGCTACCGTGGTGATCGCCGCCGGTAATGCACGCCGAAACGCAGCCGGCTACACGCCCGGTAACTGCCGCAATGCGATTACCGTGGCGGCTTCTGGCCCAACCGGTAATCTTGCCGCATATTCGAACTATGGTCGCCGGATCGATATCACTGCTCCTGGTGGCGATAAGCGCTTCGAAAATGGGCAGATTCTTTCCACTATCGATTCGGGACGCACTGCTCCAGTTTCCGCTTCTTACGGTTACTTGGAGGGCACCTCGCAGGCAACTCCGCACGTTTCTGGTGTCGTTGCCTTGTTGAAATCTTTGAAGAAAGATTTGTCCCTTTCTGAGGTACAGGATTTGCTGGCCGAGGGCGCTTCAGACTTGAACTCGTGTTCGCAAGGTTGTGGCGCTGGCCTATTGAATGCGGGCCAGAGCGTGGAACAGCTTTACCGTCAGCTTCATGCAGACGATCCGGAGCCAGAGCCGAGCCCCGAGCCTGAGCCGGCACCAAAGCCCACGCCGAAGCCGGATCCAAAGCCTGAGCCGGCACCTAAGCCAGAGCCCGCACCTAAGCCAGAGCCGAAGCCGCAGCCAACGGTAGAACCAGCTCCAGTTCCGACTCCGACAGTTGAGCCCACCCCGGCTCCTACGCCAAAGCCGCAGCCAACTGCAGAACCGGCGCCCAAGCCTAAGCCTGAACCGGCCCCGAAACCGGAGCCCGCACCTAAGCCGGAGCCCGCACCTAAGCCGGAGCCCGCACCTAAGCCAGAGCCCGCACCTAAACCGGAGCCCGCGCCTAAGCCAGAGCCGAAGCCTGAGCCCAAGCCGGAACCGGCACCTGCGCCAAAACCAGAGCCACGCCCGGAGCCTCGGCCCGAGCCGGCACCGAAACCAGAGCCGGCTCCGCGGCCGACCGCCCCAGCGCATGTTTCTTTGTCGAAGTACCGTTTGTATGCTGGCGAGTCTATTAACCTTCGCGGGATGAACTTCACTCCGCATGCGCGAGTGCGTTTCGTCCTCGATAGTTGGGCTAACCGCATCGGCACTTTGCAGGCAGATCGCCATGGTAATGTGGCGGCCCCGTGGCATGTGGGATCCTCGCTCTCCGCGGGCTATCACACGCTGTATGCGATTGAAGAGGGGACGTACCGTTCGACTTCGGTTAGGATTTATATCCAACCCCGTTACAGCTATCGTTGGTTTTGGTGAGCCGATTGTCTAAATCTAAGTTTTCAGTGCTGCTGACTGCGGCTTTGGTCGCAGTCAGCATGACTGGTTGTTCCCTCACGTCTGCCGGCCCCCAGGTGGTCAAGGTAGAAGAATTGAGTTCTCCCGAGGACACTGTGGAGCTCACTCCGGCCCCAACGACTACCCCGCCGGTGACCAATCCGAGCATTCCAGGTGCCGCCAGTACCGAACCGACTGGCACGCCAGCACCTGGCACTCCTGGGCAAAATGCCGAGGGCGGCAACCAGCCCGGAGCAGGCACCCCAGGAGATGCTAATCAAGGAAACAATGGCCAATCGGGCGATGGCTCAGCAAAATCCGGCGAAGGTGAAGGCATTTCTGGTGCTAGCAATCAAAGTGATAATGCTGGCAATGATAACCAGCCACCGGTCGATACTGAGCTTGGCAATGCTCGGGTTGGTGACGACAAGAATGAAAACCAAGTCTTGCACTTGGATTTGTATCTACACCCCGACAGCAAGCCAGGCCAAGATATTGCAGCTGGTCGTGCCCCGCTTTCCTTCCGGCATGAAATCGAAGATTTAGCCAAAAATTTCGAATGTCATTCCTTAAACTTCAGCGTGGCCCCCATGCCCATGGCCACCTGGGAAGTGGAATGCCCGAGCAATGTGACCATGATGGCCCAGTTCCTAGCGAAGCTGAACTTGTTGCCACAGGTTGATCGGGCAGAAGAAAGTCTGACGCTCGACACCCAGGGGCGCGGCTAGCACTAGCTTCACGTCCTCGACAATAAGAGGACGCGAACGTGGCTACGTCCTCGGCGAAACTTTGGTGGAGCCGCCTTAGTTGTCTCTTAACGAGTGCAACTGGGGTGGCTCCTCGATTTATGTGGAAGCGCTCCTGCCTATCCCCTCTCGCCTCCGTATTGGCTGGGCAAAGAGTCGCCAGTTGCACCTTTTGGCAACTTCGCTTGTCTCTCACCGATGCTTTTCGCGTCACAAAGTAGCAAAAAGCCCTGTCCCATTAATTTTTTTCGCCCTAGAATGAGGGGTATATGAAAAAATGGAGGAATTTTTGTTAACTAAAATTTTACGCCGCTACGCTAAGCCTTATGCTTGGCTAATTGCGGCAGTTATCATCTTCCAGATCGCTCAAACCATTGCCTCTCTTTGGCTCCCCAGCCTCAACGCCGACATTATCGATAAGGGCGTTGTCACGGGCGATACTGGCAAAATTATGCATTATGGCTGGATCATGATCGGTATGGCCACCCTGCAGGTGGTGGCGAATGTTTTCGCCCTCTACTTTGGGTCGAAAGCCGGTACGGGTGTAGGCCAAGACTTGCGCCACGATACTTTCGAGCGAGTACAGAGTTTTTCCCGCACCGAAATGCACCACTTTGAGGCCGCTTCTTTGATTACGCGTGCCACTAACGATATTCGTCAGATTCAAATGGTCACCATGATGGGTTTGGCGATTATGGTCATGTCCCCGATTATGAGCATTGGCGGCGTCATCATGGCAATCCGACAGGATGCTGGGCTCTCCCTTTTGCTAGTGGTGGCAGTGCCAGCTTTGGGCGCTGTGATGGGCATTTTGATGTACAAGTTGCAGCCACAGTTCCGGCTTTCGCAAAAGCGTACTGACGCGATCAACTCGGTGCTTCGCGAACAGTTGACCGGTACTCGTGTGATTCGTGCGTTCGTGCGCCAAGACGCAGAACGGGAACGTTTTGATACCGCCAACGTCAACCTGCGCGACACCAACTTGGAAATTGGTAAGCTGTTCAGTTTCATGTTCCCAGCCATCAACTTGATTGTGGGTTTCTCTTCGGTGGGCGTGATTTGGTTCGGTGCCATCCGGATTGACTCGGGCGCGATGGAAGTGGGCGCGATGGTCGCCTTCTTGAACTACCTAATGCAGATCTTTATTGCGGTCATGATGATGTCCTTCATGTTCATGATGATTCCACGTGCCCAGGTTAGCGCCGAGCGTGTGCAGGCGGTTTTGGACACCGACCCCGTGATCGCTTCCCCGAAGACTGGCCGTAAGCCAGCCGAAAATGAGCGTTTGACATTCTCCTTGGTGGATGCCACCGTGCAGTACCCAGGGGCAGAAATGCCCGTTTTGGCCGATATTAACGCCACTTTGACCCCGGGGACAACTACCGCCGTGATCGGTTCAACCGGTTCTGGTAAGTCGACTTTGGCCGCCCTGCTCCCCCGTTTGATTGATACTTCTCGTGGCCAGATTCAGATCAATGGCGAGGATATCCGCGAGTGGGATTTGCCAGCTTTGCGTCGCCGCATTGCCTACGTGCCACAGACCTCTTACCTGTTCTCGGGCACTATCGCTTCGGCCGTGGCCGCGGTTCCTGTCGATCAGGTAACCGATGAGGTGCGTGCCCGCGTGGAAGCAGCTCTAGAAATTGCTCAGGCCACGGAGTTTGTTTCCCGCCTTTCCGAGGGCGTGGATTCCCGCGTGGACACCGGCGGCAAGAATTTCTCTGGCGGTCAGCGGCAACGTTTGACGATTGCCCGCGCGGTTTACCGTCACGCCGACTTGTTTGTCTTCGACGATTCGTTCTCTGCCTTGGATTATGCGACCGAAGCTCGGTTGCGCCAGGCACTGCCACAGGTAACCGGTGAGGCTGCCGTTTTGGTGGTGGCTCAGCGTGTCTCCTCGATTGTGAATGCTGACCAGATTCTGGTGCTAGATGGCGGTCAAGTGGTTGGTTCGGGCACCCATGAGGAGCTACTGGCCAACTGTGAAACCTACCAGGAAATTGTCAGTTCCCAGCTAGATCCGGAGGAGGCAGCATGAGTCACGGACGTCCGGGGGCTGACCCCACACGTAAGGCTAAGAACTTTAAGGGCACAGTGATTCGCCTGTTGCTCTGGCTCAAACCTGAGCGCCTACGTTTGAACTTTATTTTGGTGCTTTCCACTTTGGCGGTGGCCGCGCAGGTGGCTGCCCCGAAGATTTTGGGTAACGCAACCAATATTGTTTTCGAAGGCATTTTCAATAAGCGCACCCCGAAGGGTGTCACGAAAGAGCAGATGATTGCCGGTTTGGAAGCGGCTGGTAAGACTGATATTGCCAAGATGCTCGAACCGATGAATCTGAACCCTGGGACGGGCACCGACTGGAGCGCCCTCGCCAAGGTATTGCTGTTCGTGGCGGGCCTGTACTTCCTGTCTTCACTTTTGCAGTGGATGTCGGGTTTCTTGATGCGCATTGTCGTCCAGAATACTGGCTACACCATGCGCCGTCAGGTACAGGAAAAGATTGACCGCGTGACCTTGTCCTACTTGGACAGTTCTTCCCGCGGTGATTTGCTTTCGCGCGTAACCAACGATATCGACAATATTACGCAGACTTTGATGCAGACCATGACGCAGCTACTCAGCTCAATTTTGACGCTGATTGGCATGCTAATCATGATGTTCTACATTTCTTGGTCGCTGGCACTTTTGACTCTAATCATCGTGCCTTTGGCGATCATCCTCGGCGGTTTGATTATGAAGCAGGCCGGCCCCTACTTCTCGAAGCAGTGGCGGGCGACCGGCGAACTTTCGGGCATTGTGGAAGAAGCTTTCACCGGCCAGGAAGTCACCACCCTTTACGGTTTGCAAGAAGAGTTTGCGGATCGTTTCGCCGACTCGAACCGCGAAGTTTCGCACGCGACTTTTAAGGCCCAGTTCCTCTCGGGTCTAATGCAGCCGCTCATGTCGATGCTTTCGAATGCTGCCTATGTGCTAGTCGCGGTGGCTGGTGGTTTCAAGGTGGCGAGCGGCCAGATGACTTTGGGTGACGTGCAGGCCTTCATTCAGTACTCGCGCCAGTTCACCCAGCCGCTAACCACTTTGGCTTCGATGGCCAATATGTTGCAGTCTGGTGCCTCTAGTGCGGAACGCGTTTTCGAGTTCCTTGATGCCCCTGAACTAACCGCCGATACTCGCGATGAGCAGGCGCGCACCGAGGGCGACCAGGCGTTGCGTGACGCCGGCATTATCAATGAACGTGGACAGGTTTTGGCCGCGCAGCCTACTGGTGGTACCGAGGGCGGACAGCCGGCCTCGGCCAACGAGCAGCAGGTGCAAAACGGCAAGGTTGTCTTCCGCGACGTGAACTTCAGCTACGTGCCCGGCAAGCCGATTATTACTGGTCTGAACTTGAGCGTGCAGCCAGGTCAGACCGTGGCGATTGTGGGTCCGACTGGTGCTGGCAAGACCACCTTGGTGAACTTGTTGATGCGTTTCTACGAGATTGATTCTGGCGCGATTTTCGTGGACGGAATCAATACTTTGGACATGACTCGTGACGAGCTTCGTTCCCGCATCGGCATGGTTTTGCAGGATACTTGGTTGTTTACCGGCACAATCATGGAAAACTTATCCTTCGGTAAGGTTGGAGCCACCGAAGAGGAAGTGATTGCCGCAGCGAAGGCCACTAGTGTGGACCGCATTATTCGCGCTTTGCCTGATGGCTATGAGACTCATTTGGATGATGAGGGCGGCGGCATTTCGAATGGTGAACGTCAGTTGTTGACCATTGCTCGTGCCTTCTTGTCCGATCCGGAGATTTTGATTCTGGACGAGGCCACCTCTTCGGTCGATACTCGTACCGAAGTTTTGGTGCAGCAGGCCATGGGTAAGTTGCGTTCTGGTCGAACCAGTTTCGTGATCGCTCACCGCTTGTCGACGATTCGCGATGCGGATCTGATTGTGGTGATGGAGAACGGTAACGTGGTTGAGCAGGGTACACATACGGAGCTTTTGGCCCGCAATGGCGCATACCGTCACTTGCATGATGCCCAGTTGGCCGTCGGTGACAGTGAAGAGGTCACCGAGTAACTAGCCGACCGCTTTTAGGCTGATAAAGGTTTGCCCCCGACATTTTGGTGTCGGGGGCAAACCTTTACTGTTTTAGAGGTGCAGTAGCTGCTTTTCTTCGTCGGTGAGCCAACGAGGATCGGCGGCCAGACCTTGGTAGTAGTTGTTGAGGTGTGGCCAGTCGCTTAGCGGGGCGGGAGCCTTGGCGGCCTGCTGCTTGGCCCAGGCCTTGCGGGCGCCCTCGTCCTCGCCGGGGGCTTTGGCTAGGGCTTGCGAGTAGGCTTCGCGCGAGTGCCAGGCGGCAAGCGATACGAGGTGCGCAAAGACGCGCACGTCCCAAGCGCTCACCTTTTCGCCCAGCAACCAGGGGCCTTGTTCGCTAACTTCCGCCAGGTGCTGTTCGAGGGCGTTAAGGGCGGCAACCACTTTCCCTTGGGCTTCACGCTTGGCCTCTTCATCATCCGAGTGAAGGACAGTACCAAAGGGGCGGGCGAGAAGCTGGTCGAACCACATGCCCAGTTCAGTCTGGCTGGCTTTTTCGGCCAGTTCGGGCAAGTCGGACGCTTGGTAGTCGCGCGAGCGGGCGTCGGCGACGGCACGATCTTCGTCCTCGGCATTGGCGCCTTCGGGGTAAAGCTGTGGGGCGTCCTCGGCCTGCAAATCCCGCCAGGCGGTGGCCAGGTCAAAGAGCAGGTCGCCAGACTCGCGGGCGACGATGCGGCCACGCACGCTGGGGTCGGCTTCATCGACGAGGACGGGCACGGAGGTGGATTCACCGGGCTGCCAGTCTGGCTGGCGACGGTAGAGTTCGCGGGTGGTGCGCACTTGTAGGTCTGGGTCGAAGTCCCATTTTTCGCTGGTGAATTCGAAACCGTCTGGGCCAGCTTTGGGGGCCATGGACAGGCTAATCGCGTCCTCGAGTCCGAGTAGTCGACGGGCAATGGCGACGCGGCGGCACCAGGGGCAACCAACGTAGGTGACGAGTCGGTAGCGCCCAGCAACTACGGGGATTTCTTCTAGTCCGGTGGCGGCGTGGGCTGCGAATCGGCGATTTGGCACTGTCATAGTGACTCCTTTCAGGCTTTTCTTATGTCCATCATAGTTCAGGATTTGGTAAAACACGGTAAACTAGCCCGTGAACTATTTTCACTCCGGGTGGCACCTTGCCGCCCTCGTATTTTGGAGGATCAGATGGACATCGCATGGAAGGTCATCAACGGGGTGGCTCTTGCTGGCGCCGCTTTGGTCGCAAACACTGTCGTCAAGTCCGGTTGGAAAGCTTTGACCGGTAACACTCCCCCAGCTCCGGGTGATGAGGAAGCAACCGCCCGTTTGGCTGAGGTGCTAATTTTTGGTGCCCTTTCGGGCTTGGTAATGGCTGCTGCTCGCCGCACCGCGGTACGTAGCGCCAACAAGTGGTACGGCGGATCGAAGTTTAATCAGCTGGAGGTCTGAAAATTTCCGTTCTAGCTGCCATCAGCCTATTTTTTGCCCTCACCTCCACCCTGATTGGGGTGGGGGCATTTACTGCCGGTTGTGTCCAGATTTATCGCCGGGTGGCAGCTGGGCAAAGCGATCCGGGGCGTTTTTCTCCGGTGGGAACGCGCTTTGCCACTTTCTTTGCGGAGGTTTTGACCCACCGCGCTTTTAAGGGTCGCCCCTTGGTGCGTATTTCGCACTGGATGGTGATGCTTTCGTTCCCCATTTTGTTCTTGACCCTGGTCAGCAGTTATTTCCAGATTGTTCGCCCGGGTTTTTCCCTGTTTTTGCTGGGCCATTTTCCCCCATATGAGTGGCTGGTAGAGTTTTTTGCTTTGGCTTGTTTGCTGGGGATTTTGGCTCTGTTTGTGGTGCGTGCGCGCAATGGTGGTGCCTTGCCTTGGCGGCGCGCCGAGGTTACTCGTCAGCAGGCTGAGGCGGAGTTGGCGAACCGTGATGGTAGCGCCACTTCTTTGCCTCGTCGTTTCTTGGGTTCAACCAAGTGGCAGGCGGTTTTTGTCGAGGCCGTGGTGCTGCTGGTGGCGATTGCGGTGCTGGCTTTGCGCGTTTTGGAGTACTGGTGGGCACAATTGCCCGCGAAAGCTCAGGATTTTAATGCTGCCACCGCGTGGGCCGAGGGCGCCAATTACCTGACGAACGCCGCCGAGAGTTCGACCTCTTGGTGGCATCACCCAATTTCTGGTCCGTTAGCTACTTTGCTGGCGTCTGCTTCTCCGTCTTTTGATGCGAAGGCTTTGTCGGTGGCGATTGCCCTGACTGCTTTGGCGAAGATTCTCACCTCCATGATTTGGATGATGGTGGTGGGCGCCCAAACCACCATGGGGGTGGCTTGGCACCGTTTTACCGCCCTCGTGAATGTGTTTGCGCGGCGTGACCCGAAGGGTGGCAAGGCACTGGGCGCTTTGGAGCCGATCCGAATGCAGGGTGAGCCGTTGACGGCAGAAACTTTGGAGGATCTGCCCGAGGATGCCCGCCTTGGGGTGGAAACGATTCACGATTTCACCTGGAAGGGCCTGCTAGATTTCACTTCTTGTACCGAGTGTGGCCGTTGCCAGGAGCTCTGCCCGGCTTGGGCAACAGGAAAACCGCTCTCGCCTAAGCTATTTACTTTGGCTTTGCGTGACCATCATGCTTCGGCCACCGCCTTTGCGAAGGCCGCCGACCAGTTGTTGGCGGAGCGCCCCGAACTCAACGATCGTTTTGGCACTGACGAGGGCTCTGGCACGCGCTTGTGGCCGCTGGCAGACATGCTCCGTCCCGTGGATTCCCAGTCGACCGAGGACGCGGCGCTGGCTGGGTCGAACACGGAAGGCTCTACGGAGTCTGCTGCGGGCCAGGCTGCCACAGGCGCTAAGGACGCAGCTGTTGCTGGCCAGGTTTCGCCGTTGTTGCCGGAGGAGGCTCTCGCCCTCGATTCGAATTTGCCTTTGGTAGCGCACACTGGTGACGTTTTGGCGGCCTTGCAGGCCGGTGGGGCGGCCCCTGACCTGGAAACTGGGGTGGCTTTGCAGACCGCTCCCCTAGTTGGTGACGTGATTGTGCCCGAGGCTTTGTGGGCTTGTACGACTTGTGGTGCTTGTGTGGAACAGTGCCCGGTGGACATTGAGCATATTGACCATATTGTGGATTTGCGCCGTAACCAGGTGCTGATGGAGTCGGCGTTCCCGAAGGAATTGGCCGGGGTGTTCCGCAAGATGGAATCGAAGGGTAATCCTTATGGCAAGCCGGCTCGGAAGCGCATGGAGTGGGCTAAGAATCTAGACTTTGAGATCCCGGAGATCGGGGTTGATGTGGAGGATGCGACCGAGGTCGACTACCTGCTTTGGGTGGGTTGCGCGGGCTCCTTCGACGATAAGGCCATGAAGACTACCGCGGCGATTGCTGAGCTTTTGCATTTGGCTGAGGTCAGTTTTGGCGTCCTCGGCCAGAATGAAAGCTGTACTGGTGACCCGGCTCGTCGCGCTGGCAATGAAGTGTTGTTCCAGATGCTGGCGGCAGCGAATGTGGAAATGCTTAATGAAGTGAAGGCCACCAAGATTATTGTTTCTTGTGCGCACTGCTTCAATACGATTGGCCAGGAGTACCCGCAGTTGGGCGGCAAGTACGAGGTTTTGCATCATACGCAAGTGCTGAACCGTTTGGTCCGCGAGGGTCATTTGCGCCCGGTGCCGCCTAGTGCGGATGAGGCTCAGAAGGTCACCTACCATGACCCGTGCTATTTGGGTCGCCACAATGGGATTTATTCGCCGCCGCGTGAGCTCTTGGGCTCTGTGGTGGGCAGTGAGAATCTGGTGGAAATGCCGCGTCATGCCGATCGAGCCATGTGTTGTGGTGGCGGCGGTGCGCGGGCATGGACCGAGGAGAGCACCGGGGTGCGCATCGCTTCGGCTCGTAGCGCCGAGGCCGAGGAAACTGGTGCCACCTTGATTGCGACCGCTTGCCCGTTCTGTACTCAGATGTTGGATTCGGCTAGCCCGAAGGCGCAGGTGCAGGATGTGGCTTTGAGCCTGCTCGACTCGGTTAAACGCGGACAGAACTAGCGGTTATTTTCCGTAGCTGGGTCGATTGCCTGGGTCAGCCGCAGTGGCAAGGCTAGGACAAACTTGTCCCTGCCTGAATGAAGCGACTTTCGGTTAGTTGTGCCCGGTAGCAGACCGCGCTTGAGCCGGCGTATCTCCTAGTCGAAGGCGACGAGGAAGCCTTCGTCGTCGACCGCATCTCCCCCAACGATGGCGACTAGTTCGGCCGCGAGTGATTCGATGGTGGAGGTGGCGTGGACGCGTTCGATCCTAAGCGCGCGGGGCACTCGTCGGTCCCAGCCGCGGATGGGGTCGGATGGTTCCCATCGCAATAGGTATTCAAATACTGGGCCTTCTGCCCATTCTTCCCAGCGCAAGACTGGCGGCAAATATTCGGCTTCGTGTCCTTCAATCAGTACCGCGCCCGGTTTGAGGTCCAACTGTAGGCAGAAGGGCTCGTGTTCGTGTGGCTTTTCTGGGGTGCTCTTGAGATTGGTTTCTTCACTGAGGGCCGCGAGGTCGTATTTTTGTGCCTGCGACATTAGCTCGTTTAGTTCTTCAGTTTCGATCCCAGCGCTTTCGATGGCTTTCATCGCCACGCGTGAGAGCGGCACGTCGCCGGTGAGCACGCCGGGGACGGCCTCGGCCGGCACGATTGGCGCGGTGAAGGGGCGCATGCCGGGGAACATGGGCACGAGTTCTGCGAGCAGGTCTTTACCACCAAGCCAATTGGGCGAGTAGACGGTGAGGTTTACGGCTGCATCTGGGTCAGGTTCGGCCACATGTCCCATGTCGGAGCGGAGGCCTCCCCCAAGGCGCGCCGCCAGGGTAACGAGGTTGGCGACCAGCAGGTACTCGTCACCGGCAGGTAGCACATGCTTGAACCAGGGGTCGAGGAAGTCGACGGGGGCGTCTGGGGGCGGCACTTCGCGTTCTCGACGGCACTGCACCGAATAGACTACGGCGGCACTGTTGGGCAGGTTGAGTTCGGCTTGCTGCCCTTTCCCCAAAGTCCATGGGCCCGAGAGGGTCGCTTCCCCGGTTAGGCCGAGGACGCCTGGCACCAACCAGCCGGCCTCTTCCCAGAGGGAAACTGCGAGCGCTTCTACTTCGGAGGAAGACACGTCTGAGGGGAAAAAGAGGAGGTGTCCGCCCATAAGTTCGGGAGGTAGCTGATGGCCGGCAAGCCAGGTGGTGGCAACCACGTAGGTGTCTTTGGCTCGGTCCGCGTAGGCGGTGCCATCTTCGTGGAAGCGAAAGGAGGCGCCTTCGAAGGCGGGTTTGAGGGCAGCAGCTAGCGAGGGGTCAAGGACTCGTGAAAGGTCAATGGGCACGGGGCACCTGTTTACTTTTTGACGGGAACTTGGGTGAAGTTGAGGTGTGAGCGCGATGGCGTGGGGCCTCGCTGACCCTGGTAGCGGGAACCGGTAGCGCCTTGGCCGTATGGTTTTTGGGCTGGGGCGGAGAGACGGAAGAAGCACAACTGACCAATTTTCATGCCCGGGTAGAGCAGGATGGGCATGGTGGCGGTGTTGGAAAGTTCGAGGGTGACTTGGCCGGAGAAGCCCGGGTCGATGAAACCGGCGGTGGAGTGCGTGAGCAGACCGAGGCGACCGAGGGAAGATTTGCCTTCGAGGCGGGCGGCAATATCGTCTGGCAGGGTGACAGTTTCGAGGGTCGCGCCGAGGACGAACTCGCCGGGGTGCAAGACGAACGGTCCGGACTCCCCCGCATCGACCATGTGGGTCAGGTCTGACTGGTCGGCCTTGGGGTCAATAACCGCGTACTTGTGGTTGTCGAAAAGTCGGAAGTACCGGTCGAGGCGCACGTCAATGCTGGCTGGCTGTACCAGCGACAGGTCTAGTGGGTCGAGGCCAATGCGGCCGGCGGACAACTCGGCAGTGAGATCACCATCAGAAAGCAACATGGGTCTATTGTTCCATTAGTTTTCGGGTTAGTAAATTTTTCTGTGACCGCATCTTTTTCTTTGGCCGAGGACGACCTCGGCGCGCTAATCGTCAGGTGAGACTCTTTACGGGGAAGAAACTCACAAAGGTGGGGTGGGCGTAGAGTTTTGGCGGTGAAGAGACTAGAGTTGTAGGGTGCAAAATCAAGAAAAATCGCCAAATTCGATGAGTCAACCGGCCCCTATCGGCGCTGCTAGTGTGCGCGGGGCAAAAGAAAATTCTGCCGTTAAGGATTGGAATGTTGACCCGTGGAAGGCTTTCTATGTGATTATGGCCGGCGGGTTTATGACCTTGCTGGACGTGTCGATTGTGAACGTGGCGTTGCCTTCGATTACGGCACATTTGCAGGCCACTTCGAGCCAGTTGCAGTGGATTGTGGCGATCTATTCGCTGGCTTTTGGGGTGATGCTGGTGCCGGCGGGTCGCTTTGGTGATCTTTTTGGCCGTCGCACCATGTTTTTGGTGGGCATTGGCGGTTTCGGCCTGGCCTCGATTTTGTGTGGTTTGGCCCCGAGCGCGAACTTTTTGATTGGTGCTCGCCTGATTCAGGGTGCTTTTGCTGCGGTGATTAACCCGCAGGTGGCGGGCTTGATTCAGCAAATGTTTACTGGTGCTGACCGAGGGCGCGCCTACGGTTACAACGGTGCTGCCATTGGGGTGGCGACTGCTTTGGGCCCAGTCCTTGGCGGCGTGATTGTTTCGGCGCTGCCGGGACAGTTCGGTTGGCGCACCATTTTCTTGATTAATGTACCGATTGCTCTGGTCGTCATCCCGATGGCGATTAAGCTTTTGCCCCCACCGCAGCGCCAAGATGCGAAGATTCGCTTGGATTTGGTGGGCATCATTTTGATGACGGCAATAACCTTGTTGTTGATGTTGCCGTTGATTATTGCCACGCAGCACGCTTCCTGGTCTGGCGCTCCTTGGTGGATGATTGGCGCTGCTTTGGCAGTGTGGGTTTTGTTCATGCTTTGGGAGCTTTGGCGTGATGGCCAGGGCGGTACGGTGATTTTGCCGCGTTCGCTGATGCGCACTCCCTCATTCACTTTGGGCACGGTCATTATTACCGTTTATTTTGTGGGCTTTTCGGGCTTTTTCGTCATCACTTCCTTGTATTTGCAGGATGGTTTGGGTTTGCCCGCTTGGCAGGCTGGCATGATGCTGTTGCCTTTCGCTTTGGGTGGCACGGTGGGTGCTGCCGGTTCGGGCCGCTACTTGCATCATTATGGTCGCCTAGTGGTCGTCGTTGGCTTGGCTTGTTCCCTGGCGGGCATGTCTTTGGGCAATTTGTTGATTAGCTTGGATCCGACAGGCAACCATGTGTGGACTTTGATTTTTGCTTTCTTGCTGGCGGGCTTTGGTAATGGTTGCACGATTGCCCCGAACCAGGCTTTGACTTTGGCGGATGTGCCGGTGGCTTCGACTTCGACGGCGGCCGCATTGTTGCAGTCCACGCAGCGCATTGGCACCACTTTGTCGATTGCGGTTTTGACCCTCGTGTTCTTTATTTCTCTACCGTTGGATTTGCGCGGTCAGCCGGCGTCCTCGGCAGGGGAAATCTTGACTTTCTCGGGGGCCTTTTCTAACGCTTTGCACGTTACCGAGGTAACCTGTTCGCTGGCGCTGATGATGGCTTTGGTGGACTGGTACCGTCGCCGTCACGCTTCGGTTCAGTAGGGTTTTGGCAGGAAATCTGTAGGGTTTTTCTCTACTCTGGTAGTAAGTGCCATTTCGGCTCTAATCGTTCGCAATGATGCCCGTATTAGACGCTAAAGGATTGAGGAAACCATGAAAACCCCACTTACTGCCATTACTGTTCTTTCTGCTGCCGCTATTGCTTTAACTCCCCTCCCGCTGACGTCCACGCCGGTGGCCGAGGCCGCTTACCGTCCTCGACCCACTTTGGTGTCTGCCCCGAAGGTGGGTGGCAAGTTTGTGGATGTGCCGAAAAACATGCTGTTTTCGGGGGAAATGGCTTGGTTGGCGAATGCACGCATTTCGACTGGTTGGGAAGGCAAACGAGGGCGAGAATACCGCCCGTTGAATCAGATTGAGCGTCAAGCAATGGCTGCTTTCTTGTACCGGCTGGCGGGAATGGATCGCTCGGGCTATCGCCCACCGAAACGCCCCACTTTTAAGGATGTGCCGCGCGGTTCGCAGTTTTATAAACAGGTTGAGTGGATGGCTTCGACCGGAATCACAACCGGTTGGAAGCGTGGCAAGGATCGTTATTTCGGTCCGCATGGCGCGGTGAATCGCGATGCCATGGCCGCTTTCTTGGCTCGTTTCGTTAAAAAGTACCCGTCGCGGGTGTCCCCGGCGATTGTCGCCCTCGGCCAGCCAGGGAAACAAGGTAGTGGCCGAGTGTTCCGCGATGTGCCTGCCAAGATGCAGTTCTCGGCGGAGATGGAGTGGCTGCGGAAAACTGAGGTGTCGACTGGCTGGAAACGGGGGAAGAATCGTTTCTACCGCCCATTGGAGCCGATTCGTCGCGATGCCATGGCTGCTTTCTTGTACCGTTTGAAGTTCAACCGGTTCGCGGAGCCCACAGCCGCAGAAATGGCTGACGCTCGCAAAACCGTGACGAAGTCTTGCTGGGTTGCACCCAATATGAGCGATTTTTGGAATCGAAAGAATCTGGAATGCGAGTTTACCCGCTACAACTATGCGATCAATAAAGCAGCGAATGAGCGGATTCGGAAAGAGAAGCTACAAGAGTTCAGCATGTATGTGGGCAATCCCCGAGACATTATCGACGAGATCCTGATTTTCCCCACGATTAAGAGCTTCGGCATTATGGGTACGAAGGCAACTTCGGTACCGAATTTTTCTCGAATGCCAAATGTTACGCACTTGATTCTCAAAGGCAATCAGCTGCGAAGCTTGCCAAACTTCAGTCATTTGCCGAAACTAACACATTTGAATGTGAATGAAAATCAGCTCCGCAGCCTGCCGAACTTTACTCACCTGCCGAAGCTATACAATCTTGAAGCGGAAAGGAACCAGCTTTCGAGCGTCCCGAACTTCAGTAAGATTCCTCAGCTGAGTTATCTTGAGGTGTCCTCGAATAAGCTGAAGGCACTACCTGACTTCCGTTATGCCCGGGAGCTATTCACTCTGAAGGTTGAGAGCAATCAGCTGACGGCTCTGCCCGATTTCCGCAGCACCAACCTACGAGTAATTCATGCGGATAAGAACCGAATCAGCAAGGTGCCGAATTGGAAGAATCTTCGCAACCTGCAAAGCCTGTACCTGAAGAATAACCAGATTAAGTCCATGCCGAACTTCTACTACATGGACGAGCTAAAGTACGTGCACTTGCAAAACAATCCGTTAAAGAAGTGCCCCACTTTCCCTGACTCGCTGCGTCGGATCAAGGTAAGTTGCTGACCGGTTTTGCTTCCTGGTTTTGCTGGCCGAGGGCGAGGCGCGGTTTACTAGCGACGGCTGACGCCCTCGGCCCCAAACAGAATTAGAAAAAGCCCAATCATGAACTTTATTGTGTGTCCATGATTGGGCTTTTCCCTTGCTTTTTAGCCGCAGTTTTGGTTGAAGTTGAACTTCAGGCGGTAAAGGAAAGTAATCATCGCTTCACGAGTGATTGGTTCAAGTGGCCGGTAGGTGCCATCGGCCCAGCCGGTACTGATCTTTGCTTCCTTCACCCAGGCAATCGTGGCCTTGTGGTCTGCTTTCACCGTGTCCTTGAAAGTGTTGGCTTTAATCAGGTCCGGGAACTGGTGAGTCACGATCGCTGGAGAAACGCTCGCAGGGAACTTGGTGGCGAAACGCTGTAGGAAAGCGGCCATCGCTTCACGAGTAATGGACTCCTTCGGACGGAACGAACCATCAGGCCAACCGCGACTAATCCCGGTGTTCTTCATCCACGAGATTTCCCGGTAGAAGGGGTTGCGCTGATCCACATCCGAGAAATCGTGATGACGCAAAGTTACCTTCGGTTTGCCCGCCATACGGTACAAGAACGCAGCTACCGCTTCACGCGTCACCGGGGCAAGCGGACGGAAAGTTCCATCTGCCCAGCCAGTAGTGATACGAGCATTTGAACCCCAGAAAATTTCCCCCTGGAAAGGATTAGAGCGCGGCACGTCCTTGAAGGCGACCCGGCCCAGCTTAGGAGCCGACTTGCGAGTCAAGCACTGAGCCACCGGCTTAGGTGCAGGCTTGACCGGAGGCTTTGGCTTTACCGGGGGCTTCGGCTTCGGAGCTGGCTTAACTGGCTTCGGCGCTGGCTTCACCGGCTTAGGTGCAGGCTTTACCGGAACCGGCTTCATAGGCTTAGGCGCAGGCTTAACTGGAGCCGGCTTGACCGGAACAACAGGCTTAGGCGCTGGTTTGACCGGCTTGGGAGCAGGCTTGACCGGCTTAGGCGCAGGTTTGAGCGGCTTTGGGGCAGGCTTTACCGGTGGCTTCGGATTTACCGGTGCCGGCTTCACCGGAACAACAGGCTTAGGAGCGGGCTTAACAGGCTTCGGCGCAGGCTTCACCGGCTTCGGCTTGGTCGGCACAGGCTTAACTGGCTTGGGAGCAGGCTTAACTGGAGCCGGCTTCACCGGAACAACGGGTTTCGGCGCGGGCTTCACCGGCTTCGGCGCTGGCTTAACTGGAGCCGGCTTCACCGGAACAACAGGCTTAGGAGCCGGTTTGACCGGCTTGGGAGCAGGCTTGACCGGAGGCTTCGGCTTAACTGGAGCCGGCTTCACCGGAACAACAGGTTTCGGAGCCGGCTTGACAGGCTTCGGCGCAGGTTTAACTGGAGGCTTCGGTTTGGTCGGTGCCGGCTTCACCGGAACAACCGGTACTACCGGCTCTGGCTCAGGTTCTGGGCTCTCGACAGGCTCAGGGCTGTCGTATGGTTCTGGACTATCGTCCAGTTCTGGCTCGGCAGAAGGCTCAGCCGGTTCCTCTGGTTCCGGATCAACGGGATTCTCTGGCTCGGCCGGAGCTTCCTTTTCTGGACTTGGTTCTACAACCGGTGGCTTTGCTTCTGGAGTGGGCTTGACCGGCAACTCTGGGGTTGGCTCTGGGTCCACAGGTGGCTGAGCAGGTACCTCAGGAGTCGGTTCAACTTCTGGAGTAGGCATAGGCTGCGGCTCAGGATCAGGCATCGGTTCCACTTCAGGAGTCGGTTCTGCTTCCGGCGTTGGCATCGGCTGCCGCTCAGGATCAGGCATCGGCTGCGGCTCAGGCATCGGCTGAGGTTTGGGATTCGGCTTCAGGTTTTCTGGCAGCGGTGGCTCCAAGAAGTAAGTCGCCTGGGCAGTCTGTCCCTTTTCGTACTTTTGAGTGTCGTCCGGGTAGTAGAATGCGGTCAGGTTTACCCGGTCGGCCTCGGCCAAAGCAGGCAAGGTAAGCGGTACCAAAGCTGGTCCCACCCCATTGGAGTGCACGTTATCCGACCAGCGTTCCACCCACTGGCCATCTGGCTTCTGGTAGGTCATTTTCACCTGGACAAAACCAGGAGCGCCAACAGTTACTGGCACTTGTGCCTGGGACTCTGCCGCCAGTGGCGAGGGGGCATCCGCTTCAATCGAGACGCGAGCACGGCCCACCTCAACCCGCTGCACTACCGCGTTTACCGGCAGGTAAGCAGAACCAGCCGCGGGGACAAACTCGGCGGACACATCATAGGTTTTAGTTCCGGCCTCGGCCACATAAGTTGTTTCCAAGCGACCAGCAGACAGGTCGCTAGTGCTGGCAATCTCGCGACCATCAACTCGCAAAATGACTTTGCCTTGCGCGTTCGCGGGGAAAGTAGCCGCAATCGGATTTTCGGTCCCAGCGTTTACTTTTCGCTGCGGGATCTCAAGGTTCAAGGCTGCAAACTGCGGATTCTGAGCGGCCAAAGTGGGACGAATCCAAGACAAGTGGTTCGCGACCGCAACCGCATCAAACCAAGGACGCCCCTGGGTATTCGCATCAGAAACGACCGCTACAAAACTGACCTTGTTATTGACAAAAACCGGGCCGCCAGAATCGCCTGGGCGGATCCCTTGCCCCTGAGACAACAACCAGTGACCCTGCTTGGTTAACTCTTGGCCAGCAACCCCAAACTTTTCGCTCTCCAAGTCTGCTGGCAAAGTAGAAACGGGAGCGCCCTGCCACTTCGCAGTGCCATTACCCCAACCGTAAACCTGGCCCTTCGCCCCTAAAGCAACCGGGGATTCCACTAGCTGCGCCACTGGGGTGGCAACCGGGCGAGACAAGTGCGCCAAAGCGATATCGCCACGCTCAGCCGGCAAGAAAAAGTCAATCTCGTGCTGATTTGCCCGCCGGAAATTGTACGTGCGACCAAAAGTAGCCAACGCTGGCACCGGACCCATTCGGAAATCATTGCAGTGCGCCGCAGTAAGCACCCACTGGCGATCCACCAGCACCCCAGTGCAGCCCTTCGCACCGACCCGCAAATATGCCACCGAGTTAGCACGGGAATCATCAGCTTTAGCGGCGTCACCATTTAACATGGCCGAGGCCGAAGCAACCGGCAACAGGCCTAAAGACAAAACAGAAGCAGCGGCAATCAAACCACGAGAAAAACGAAAAGCCATCAAAGCATCCTCAAAACAATGGCAATAAAAAGGGGCGTGGCCAGTATATCTTGACCACACCCCAAAAAGTAGTGCTTGTGACCAGAACTAAAAGGTCAACAATCTTGCTCAGTTTTCCAACGGACGACCCTGAGCATCAGTGTAGTTAGACGAGATCAAAAGGATAATGAACTC
Organism: Boudabousia tangfeifanii; assembly: GCF_001856685.1. Classification (GTDB taxonomy): domain Bacteria; phylum Actinomycetota; class Actinomycetes; order Actinomycetales; family Actinomycetaceae; genus Boudabousia; species Boudabousia tangfeifanii. The sequence continues at coordinate 459,977 of NZ_CP017812.1, read as the reverse complement.
AATGAAAACCCAAGGGCCAGAAATCAAGGCGCCAACGACGGTCAAAGTCAAAAGTAGCTGAGCCACCCCACGACCGGTGTAACCCATGTAGAAGTTGTGAATGCCAAGGGTGCCCAAGAAGAAGCAGAGTAGCACTGCAATCCACTTATTACGTGGAGGGGTCATTGGCTGACCATAAGGCTGCTGGGCATAACCATTCGGGTAAGTCTGCTGCTGGTAAGGAGCCTGACCCGGAGGAGTCTGGTAACCCTGCTGCTGGTACTGTGCTTGGCCGTTCGCCTGGTACTGCTGGTATTGTCCCCCAGCCTGATACTGCTGCTGGTAACCATTCTGGCCAGGCGCCTGGTATGGCTGAACTGGAGCGTCAGTCTGCGGCATGCTGGTGTAAGCTTCAGCCCCATTTTGACCTTGGGCATTTTCATTAGTTGGGTAATAAGGTTCGCTCATTATTGCTCCTCAATATTCGGAACCATTAGTTGCACTGCCAAAGCAGTGCTTGGACGAGCCGATAATATCACCACATCCCAAGCGTGGCTAGGTAAACCTAAGCATCAATCAAAGCAAGTCCCACAATAAAGCGGTGGCGCCCTCGGCCAGCTTTATAGCTACCGAGGGCGCCCCACTAAACAACTATTCCCAAAGCGTGGAAGCTACACCCCCACTTTTTGGGCGGCTCGAACTTAGCGTTCGCCGTTCATAACCGCGGCGCGGCCTGCTTCGAGGCGAGCCACCGGAACGCGGAATGGGGAACAAGAGACGTAGTTCAGGCCGATCCGGTCGAAGAAGTGGATCGAGTCTGGGTCACCACCGTGCTCACCACAAATGCCCATCTTCATGCCGGGCTTTGCGCTGCGGCCCTTCTTGACGCCAAGCTTGACTAGGCGGCCCACACCGTGCACGTCAATGCTTTCGAATGGCGAAACGCCAAAGACGCCCTCTTCGGTGTAGAGGCCAAAGAAGGTACCTTCCACATCGTCACGGCTGAAGCCCCAGGTGGTCTGGGTCAAGTCGTTGGTTCCGAAGCTGAAGAAGTCAGCCTCGAGTGCCAAGTCCTCGGCGGTGAGCGCAGCACGAGGAAGTTCGACCATACAACCAATCGGGATATCCAATTCCACGCCAGTACGTTCGCTGACCTCGGCGATGATGGCTTCGCCCTCTTCGCGGATTAGCTGAAGTTCACGAATCGAACCGACTAGCGGCACCATGATTTCAGGGAGCGGGTTGCCACCCTCGGCCTTCAAATCGGCAGCAGCTTCAACCAAAGCGCGCATCTGCAAAGCAAACAAGCCCGGCAGGTACAAGCCGAGGCGCACGCCGCGCAGACCAAGCATTGGGTTCGCTTCGTGCATCTTACGAACGGCACTGAGCATGCGCTTGTCGGCCTCGACCTCTTCCCCACTCTTGTGTAGGGCGTCAGCGACAGCCACCTTGACTTCTAGGTCGGTCAAGTCTGGCAAGAACTCGTGCAGTGGCGGGTCAATCAGACGCACGGTCATGGGCTTGCCGTCCATCAGCTTAAGCATCTGGAGGAAGTCGCCCTTCTGCAATGGCACCAAAGCGTCCATGGCGTCGGAACGTTCTTGCGAGGCTTCTTCGGCCAAAATCACACGTTCAATCAGGGCGCGACGTTCCCCGAGGAACATGTGCTCGGTGCGGCACAGGCCGATACCTTGAGCTCCATAGCCGAGGGCGCGCTCGGTGTCCTCTGGGGTGTCGGCGTTGGTGCGAACCTCAAGGCGACGAACCGAATCGGCATGAGTGAGCAGGCGGTCGACACTGCGGACCAAATCCTGCATGTCCTCGTCGCCTTCGGCGGCAGCCAAACCGGCCTCAAGGCCATGCGAGAGGTAGGTGGTAACAGGCGAGTCAACCACTGCGACCTTGCCGTCGAAAACTTCGCCGGTGGTGCCGTCAATGGAAATGACGTGGCCTTCACCAAAGACCTTGTCACCCACGCGCAAGGTGCGAGCCTTCAAATCCACGTCGAGTTCTTCCGCGCCACAAACACAGGTCTTGCCCATGCCACGGGCAACCACCGCGGCGTGCGAGGTCTTACCACCGCGGGCGGTCAAAACACCCTCGGCGGCGACCATGCCCGGTAGGTCTTCGGGGTTGGTTTCGCGGCGCACCAGAATGACGGGGTTGCCCGCATTTGCCATCTTAATGGCGGCGGCATTATCGAACGCAATCTGGCCAACAGCCGCACCAGGCGAGGCGGCCATGGCGCGAGTCAAAAGGTTGCGGGAGGCTTCCACATCGAACTGGGGGAACATCAGCTGGGTTAGCTGGGCACCGGTGACGCGCTCAAGAGCCTCATTTGGGGTGATCAGTTTTTCGTCGATCAGCTGGCTGGCCACACGGAAGGCCGCACCCGCGGTACGCTTACCCACACGAGTCTGGAGCATCCACAGCTTGCCACGTTCAATGGTGAACTCGATATCGCACAAGTCCTTGTAGTGAGTTTCAAGCTTGCGCATGATGCCACGCAACTCGTCGTAAACCGGACGGTTGTGTTCCTTCAAAGCGGCCAGCGGCAAAGTATTACGAATGCCGGCCACCACGTCTTCGCCCTGAGCGTTCATCAGGTAGTCACCGTAAACGCCGGCGTCACCACTGGAGGGGTCACGGGTGAAGCACACGCCAGTGCCGGAAGTTTCACCCATGTTGCCGAAGACCATGGTGCAAATGTTGACAGCGGTGCCCAAATCGTGCGGGATGCGTTCACGACGACGGTAAATGTGGGCACGTTCGGTGTTCCATGAACGGAACACGGCCTCGATGGCCATATCCATCTGGGTGCGAGGATCCTGCGGGAAAGCCTCACCGGTGGCATCCAAAACGATCTGCTTGAAAGTTTCGACCAGACCCTTAAGGTCCTCGGCAGTCAAGTCCACATCGGCACTAACTTTCCGCTCGGCCTTCAAGTCTTCGAGGGCGTCCGAGAACCGATCACCATCGACATCCAGCACGGTCTTGCCGAACATTTGGATTAGGCGACGGTAGGAGTCCCAAGCAAAACGTTCGTCCCCGGACACCTTTGCTAGGCCGAGGACGGACTTGTCATTAAGACCAATGTTGAGGACGGTTTCCATCATGCCTGGCATGGAGAACTTGGCGCCCGAACGAACCGAAACGAGCAGGGGATCTTCCGCGTCACCAAGCTGGCGACCCAAAGTGTCTTCCACATCGCGCAAGGCCTGGGTGACCTCAGTATGGAGTTCATCGGGAACCTGGCCATGGTTTAGGTACGAACGGCAGGCATCGGTGGTGATGGTGAAACCAGGGGGGACCGGCAACCCGAGTTTGGTCATTTCTGCTAGGTTGGCGCCTTTACCACCTAGCAAGTCCTTCATATCCTTGTCACCTTCGTGGAAGTTATATACGAACTTGGTCATGTTTTCCCTTTTCGCTTAGCGTCGCGGCCTTTGCGACGGTAGGTGGGACGAGGCAGTTCGTTCTGTCTCGTTAACTATCAGTCAGCATCATACTAGGTGACTTACGTCCCACGCTAGTGTTAAAGGTGATTCAGGCCAATATTTTCCGAGGGCGAATCTGCAAATAATTCTCAAAATGGGGCCAAAAGGGCTAATTGTCTGACCTCTGTTACCGCTACAATTGTGACCGTGAGTGAATTTTCAAAGACTGACGATCAAAGCATGACCAACGATGTTCCTGAGTTTGACGCCAATTTAGGGGCGGCGGATTCTCCCGCCCTTGATTTGGATATGGATAATCTTCCTACCACTCCCAAGGCTCCAGCTAATGCGAAGGAAAGTGCGCACCTGGGCGAGCGTTCTTTTGCTACCCGGTGCGTAGCCACGACTCCTTTTGACCCGACCGGCGCGGTGGTGCCCGCGATTTATCTGGCCAGTACTTATGCGCATCCGATTCCGGGCGCATGTCCCCCACCAGCCCCAATGCCCTGCGGCACCAATGAGGAGGGCGGCCACTCCTACCAGCGTTGGTCCAACCCGACCCGCGCGGCAGTTGAAATCGCGGTTGCTTCGCTCGAGGACGCCAAGCACGCCTACGCTTTCGCCACCGGCATGGCCGCTATTTCGGCCGTTTTCTCCACGGTGAAGGCCGGCCAGCGCGTCCTACTTTGTAGCTCCATTTACGGCGGCACTTTCCAGTACATTTCGAACTTCTTCCCCGCTAGGGACATTAAGTACGATTTGATCGATGACGTGAATGCTTTGCGGGCCGAGGACGTGCCAGCCGATACCGCCATGATCTACATTGAATCCCCCACCAATCCGCGCTTGCGAGTGGTGGATATTGCCCATGCGGCCGAGGTGGCCCACCAGGTGGGCGCCAAGTTGGCCATCGACAATACTTTCCAGACCGCCTACCTGCAGCGCCCCTTCGAGCTGGGCGCCGACTATGTCATTTACTCGGCCACTAAATACTTGGCGGGCCATGGTGACGTTTTGGCCGGCCTCGTCCTCGCTAATGATGAGGAGCTGGCCGAGCAGGTGCGCCTCGCCCAGGTTGCTTTGGGGGCACCACTATCCCCCTTCGACTCTTATTCGGTCTTGCGCGGGCTAAAGACTTTGGTGGTGCGTATGGATCGCCAGTTAGAAAATGCGGAACGAATCCGCGAATTCCTACTCGCCCACCCTTCGGTTACTGCCGTGCATTACCCCGGCTCAGAAAACGCCAAAGAGGCAGAGATTCAGGCCAAGCAGTCCCAGGGTGCCGGTTCGGTCCTTTCCTTCGAGATTGCCGACGATATTCACCTGCCTACTTTCGTGGCCGCCCTCGACATTATTGGTTACGCCGTTTCTTTGGGTGGGGTGGAAACGTTGCTCTGCCACCCGGCCTCAATGACTCACGCAACCATGAACGATCAGGAACTGGCGGCCGCTGGCATTTCCCAGCGTTTGTTGCGTTTGGCAGTGGGGATCGAGGACGCCTCAGACCTACTAGCTGAACTACAACGCGCTTTCCAAGTCTCGAAGGGCGCAGCCGAACGCTGCCTCGATAACAGCAATAGCGAAAGCTAAACAACTAAATATCAACCTTCACTTAACCGCGTCGTCACTTAAAGGTGACATACTGGTTTAAGTCCAGACCAACACGATTCGCTTAGAAAAGGAAGTCTCATGTCTCTTGTTCTGCACCACCTCAACGATTCTCGCTCTTTTCGAATCGCCTGGGCACTTACCGAACTAGGGGCCGACTTCGAGTTGGTAAAGCACCAGCGCGGCGCTGACCTGCTTGCCCCGGATTCTCTCAAGCAGGTGCATCCTTTGGGTAAGTCCCCTGTGCTCGAGGACGATGGCAAGCAGTACATCGAATCGCAGTGCATTTTGGAGCACTTGAGCGAAACTCATGATGGTCGCCTCTCTGCTAAGCAGGATGATCCTCGCATGTGGCTGACTTTTACCGAGTCGAGCTTGATGCCGATGCTGGTGATGGGACTGGTCTTAAAGACGGCCGCTAAGCAGGCCCCGAAGATTCTACAGCCAGTTTTCAAGCCTTTTGTGAAGGGAATCAGTACTGCTTTTACCGGCAAGAATGCGAAGGCAGATCTAGAGTTCCTGAACGGTTACCTGACCAAACACAATTTCCTCTCTGATGACGATCAGTTTGGCATTGCCGACATTCAAATGGAGTTCGCGATTTATTCGGCCGAGGGCGCCGGTTTCAACTTGGGTGAATACCCAGCAATTCGTCGCTGGCTCACTGAGCTCCATGAGCGCCCTGCTTATCAGCAGGCACTTTCACGCGCCGGACGCTAAGCCCTTCCCTCCACAGCGCTCACAAGAACGACCGTCTGCACCGCCATATCTAAACGTTCCTCTGCGTAAATTTGCAGACATCTGGTCTAAAAGTTGCAGAATTTTTGCGTAAAAAGGCTGAGATTTAGCCATTTAGTTGCAAAATTCTGTCATGCAACACGTTTTTTAGGTGAGCAAGCTCACAAAAAGCAAATTAATTGGCAAATTGGTATAGACCACTTGTTGACCGCCGACGACCAGTGGTCTGAAAAGAGAAAAAATTTGGCGGAAATCCGGACTTTTCCGCGAGGAAAAATAACGGGGTTTCTAAACCACTAACAGACCACTTATTTTCAAAGTTTTTTGCCGCAAAATTTACCCCTTTACATCTTTGGTATCTCTGCTAATCTCAAGACAAGAGATAGACCGATTCTGCTCAGAGTTGCACAGAATATTTCATTATTGCGCAAGCCCCAGCATTACAGGCTTATCTAACTACAATTTTTTGGAGGAAATAATGGATAGTTCATTCTCTGGAATTGTCACCCCTCAGCGTGTTCACGCCGGCGCCACCGTCGACGACTGGCGTGGAGCAGTCCAGGTAGTTGGTGGCATGCTTGCAGCCACCGGCGCTTGCACCGAAAACTACGTTGCCGCCATGGAACAGGCCGTCATCGACCTCGGTCCTTACATGGTGGTTGCCCCTGGTGTGGCCATGCCACACGCTCGTCCTGAAGCTGGCGTCCTCGAACCAGGCATCGCAGTTGCGACCCTGACCGAACCAGTTAACTTCGGACACAAGAAAAACGACCCTGTTTCCCTCGTGATCGGCTTCGCTGCCATTAACAAAGACGCTCACTTGGCTAGCTTGCAGAAGATCGTGGCACTCCTTCAGGACCAAGAACGCTTGGCCAAGGTAAAGGCTGCCACCACTAACGAAGAGCTATACGAAGCACTTACCTACCAGAACAACTAGACGTTCAGGTAGGGAATGCCGCTTGCGGCAACCGCGGAAGTAGCCAAGGCGGCTACCGACGCAAAACTCACCGATAGAAAACAATCACAGGAGATTCAAAATGCTAAACATCGTAACCGTTTGTGGCATGGGCTTCGGCACCAGCCTCATGTTGGCCATGCAAGTTCGCGACATCATGAGCGAAAACGGAATTGACGCCAAGGTTGATCCAGTCGACCTCGGCTCCTTCAAGACCATGCCTGCCGACATGGTAGTGGCCCCACGTGACATGGAAAACCAGGTCACCGAAGGTCCTGCCAAGGTTGTCGTTTTGATCGACAACCTGGTTGACAAGGATGAGGTTTCCTCCAAGGTCCTCGAAGCTGTCAAGCCTCTTCTCTAATCCGTTTGTGGGCTCCACCAAGGTGGGGCCCACAAAACCACCACTTCACAGATATTCATTGGAGCTACTTTCATGGCCGTACTAAACGTCCTACTCGCACTGGTCCAGGTACCAGCGATTATTATTGGGTTTATTGCCCTCCTCGGTCTACTACTACAGAAGAAGGACACTTCCGCAGTTGTGACCGGTACTGTTAAGACCATCCTCTCGGTGCTAATCATCACCGGTGGTATCACCGTTCTTATCTCCGCATTGGGCCCAATCCAGGGCATGTTCGAACTCGCTCTCCCGAAGGAGAAGGTCACCACCTTCGTAACCTTCGACGAAGCAGTCGTTGGTGCGGTCCAGTCCGCTAACGAAGCCAACCTTGGTATGTTGATCGGTTTGACCCTACTCTTCGGGTACATCACCCACTTGGTCATCTCCCGCATCACCAAGCACCGCTACGTCTACCTCACCGGTCACATGATCTGGGTACACGCTGGTGGCTTCGCTATCCTCTTCCACTCGCTCGGCCTCGGCCCAGTAGCCACCGTCGTAATCGCCTCCCTAGTCGATGGCGCTTACATGACCTTCGCACCTGCTTTGGCTCAGCCATTCATGCGCAAGATCACCGGTCGCGACGACATCGGCTTCGCCCACGGCCAGACCACTCTAAACGTTGCTTTCGGTTGGATCGCCAAGTTCATTGGCAACCCCAAGAAGTCCACTGAAGAAATCAACGTTCCTAAGAGCCTCAACTTCTTCCGCGACGTCGCCGTTTCGACCACCGCCGTCATGTTGGTAGTTACCTACATTGCCGCCATCGGCGCAGTCATCACCAAGGGTGTTGACTTCCTCCAGAACGGCAACGGCGCTGATGTCCCAGGCATCACCGGTGGCCAGAACTGGGTTATCTTCTCCCTCGTCCAGGCCCTCACCTTCACCGCTGGCATGCTCATCATGCTCTACGGTGTCCGCATGTTGATTGCTGAAATCGTTCCTGCCTTCCAGGGCGTTGGCATGAAGATGATCCCAGGCGCCAAGCCTGCTCTTGACGTTCCAGTCATCTTCCCATTCGCACCAAACGCTTTGGTTATCGGCTTGATCTTCGGCTTCATCGGCCAGATCGCTGGCATGGGTGTCTTGGCCGCCATGGGCTGGCCAATGCCAATCCCATCCGTCATCGTCGCCTTCTTCGCTTGCGGCGCCGGCGCAATCTTCGCTAACGCCATGGGTGGCGCTCGCGGTGCCATCTTCGCCGCATTCAGCTGGGGCTTCTTCGGTTGGTTGCTCATCTCGGCCGCCTACCACTTCCAGTCCTTCGGCAACCTCGACGCCCTCGGCGCAACCGCCCTCGGCTTCACCGTTCCTGACTTGGTAATCCCTGGTCTCATCGTCGGCGGCCTCAAGGCCCTCGCTGGCCCATGGGTTGCCGCTATCGTCCCAGTTGTCGCTGTTCTAGCCACTGTCGCTCTCACTTTCAACCCTTCCAAGGAATTGCCAAAGTGGGAAAAGCCAGCTGACAAAGCTGCCACCAAGTAATCACCCAACCCAACAGATTTCTAACTAAGGAGTTCAAAATGTCAGAAATGACTAACACCTACCTAAACGGCGCTATTAAGTTGCTCGAACGTCTCCGTGACGAAGAAGCACCAAAGCTGGAAGAAGCTGCTAAGGCTATCTCTGAGGTCCTCCGCAACGGTGGCAACCTCTTCGCCTTCGGCTGCTCCCACTCCTCCTTGCCAGTACAGGACATCGTCTACCGCGCTGGTGGCCTCATGCTCGTGAACCCACTCTACGGTCCAGGCATCGCCGCCCTCGACACCCGCCCAACCACCTTGGGATCGGACATGGAAAAGTTGCCAGGTTACGCTAAGGCTATCCTCGACAACTCCCCACTAAAGAAGGGCGACGCTCTCATCGTCGTTTCCGTTTCCGGTCGTAACGCTGTGCCGATCGAACTAGCTCAGCTAGCTCAGGAACGCGGCATTCTCGTTGTTGCTGTCACCAGCCACGAATACACCGACTCCGTGACCTCCCGTCACGAATCGGGCAAGAAGATGAAGGACTTCGCTGACATCGTCCTCGACAACAAGGTCGACGCTGGCGACGCCATCTTGTCCCTCCCAGAGGTTCCACAGAAGTTCTGTGCACTATCCGGTGTCACCTCGACCGCTCTCTTGCACAACCTAGTTGGCTTGATCATCGAAGACATGGTCGCCAACGGGGTTACCCCTCCAGTCTTCCTCGCCGCCAACCTAGATGGTGGTAAGGAATGGAACGCCAAGCACTTGGCGGAAAACAAGGATCGCATTTTCTATCTCTGATCCGGTGAGTAACAAGGCTCGTCTCAGCAACGCTAACCACGACACTGAGACGGGCCTTGTTTCATAACCAGACAAAACAATCGCCCAATTTGTCACAGGGCAGTAATGAAACCTCACAACAAAACTTAAAACCGTTGATTTTCCAAGGGCAGAGTCGCCCTCGGAAAAGAAAATAAAAGTTGACAGAAATTGCAAAATATTGAACAATATAAGCAAGAACTAATCAACTTTGTTCATTGAGCGTTGCTGCTCATGCACCCGGGGAACCACCTCGAAACCCCACAAACTCTTCCGCTGCCCATCCCAACAACCAAGAGGAAACCATGAACTACCCAGAAATGATTGCCGCTCATAAAGACGGCCAGACCGTTGGCATTTACTCCATCTGCTCGGCAGACCCAACCGTGTTGCGCGCCAGCCTCCTACAGGCCAAGGCTGATGACACCTCCGTGCTAATCGAAGCCACCTCCAACCAGGTTGACCAGTTCGGTGGCTACACCGGCATGAAGCCACCACAGTTCCGCGAACTCGTTTTCCAGTTGGCTGACGAAATCGGTCTACCTCGCGAACGCGTCATCCTCGGTGGCGACCACCTCGGCCCGAACACCTGGCAGAAGCAGGAACCAGCCGAAGCCATGGAAAAGGCTGTCGAACTAGTCCGCGCTTACGTCGCTGCCGGCTTCACCAAGATTCACTTGGACTGCTCCTTCTCCTGCAAGGGCGACCCCTACCCCATCACCGACGAAATCGCTGCTGAGCGTGCCGCCATGATGCTAGTTGCCGCCGAAGAAGAAGCCGAAAAGGCTGGCACCGCCGACCAGATCCGCTACGTGATTGGCACCGAAGTTCCAGTCCCAGGTGGCCACCAAGAAGAACTTGGCGAAATCACCCCCACCAGCCCAGAAGCTGCCCGCACCACCTTGGCCAAGCACCGCGAAGCTTTCGACCAGGTTGGCTTGACCAATGTTTGGCCTAAGATCTCGGCCCTCGTGGTTCAGCCTGCCGTAGAATTCGACCACCTCAAGGTAGTTGATTACAAGACCGAAGGCACCAAGGAACTACGCAACGTCCTCGACGACGAACCAACCTTGGTCTTCGAAGCACACTCCACCGACTACCAGACCACCGAAAACCTCTCGCAGTTGGTGCGCGACCACTGGGCCATCCTCAAGGTCGGCCCAGGCCTCACCTTCAACTTGCGCGAAGGCCTCTTCGCCCTCGCCCACATTGAAGACGAGCTCATCCCTGAAGGTCAGCGCTCCAACCTCCGCCAGGTAATCGAAGACCGCATGGTAGAAGACCCATCCCGCTGGGAGGTCTACTACACCGGCACCGAAGACGAGCAGCGCATCGCCCGCCGCTACTCCTACTCGGACCGCATGCGCTACTACTGGCCAGATGAGGTCATCAAGGAAGCCCGCGCCAAGCTCATGTCCAACCTTGACAGCGTTGACATTCCGCTACCATTGCTCTCCCAGTACTTGCCATTGCAGTACGAGCGCGTGCGTGAAGGCGAACTAGAAAACCGCGCCGATGCCCTCCTCATGGACCGCGTACGCGACGCCATCCGCCCATACGCCACCGCCTGCCACAAGCAGTGAACCGTCCGGCCACCTAGTTGGCCAACACGGGGCTAGTTCCCCACCTCAAAGCACGCTGGCCGAGGCCGCACAACCGACCTCGGCCAGCCCCAAAACTTAAACCAAACCAACCAAAGGAGACCCAAAATGGGTAACTACCAAGAAGCTGTAACTTACACCGAAGTTTGCGACCAGTACCCCAAGTGGCGCGTCCTCGCCCAGGACCTCAAGGACAATGCCAAAAAGCATGAAGCCTTCCTAGCCCCACTACTAGCCAAGAAGGACCTGCGCATCGTCCTAACCGGTGCTGGCACCTCCGCTTTCGTGGGTGAAACCGCCGCCCCAGCTATTGCTCGCGCCACCGGCCGCCGCGTCGAGGTTGTCGCCACCACCACCATCGTGTCGAACCCACGCGAATCCTTCGCCCAGGACGTCCCCACCCTCGTGGTGTCCTTCGCCCGTTCCGGCAACTCCCCCGAATCCCTAGCCGCCACCAAGTTGGCTGACCAGTGCCTCTCCGAGGTCTACCACCTAGTCCTCACCTGCGCCCCTGAAGGCGAACTAGCTGTGGGCCGCAAGGACAAGGACAACTCCCTCGTGGTGCTCATGCCTGAAGGCTCCAACGACAAGGGCTTCGCCATGACCTCCTCCTTCACCTGCATGCTCCTCAGCTGCCTCGTGCTACTAGGCGCCGGTGAAGCCGACCTACTAAACCGTGTGGCTGACGCCGCCGAATACGTGGTCAACGAAAAGCAGGAAGACATCAAGGCTTTGGCCGACAAGCTACCTAAGCGCGTCGTCTACTTGGGCTCCGGCTCCCTACACGGCCTCGCCCACGAAGCTGGCCTCAAGTTCCTCGAACTCACCGCCGGCGACCACGTCTCCTTCTACGAGTCCTCCATGGGCTTCCGTCACGGCCCCAAGGCCGTCATTGACGAAACCACCCAGTGCTTCGTCTTCGTCTCGTCCGACCCATACACCCGCCAGTACGACCTCGACATTGTCAACGAACTACGCGGCAACCTCGGCACCGACGCCGTCCTCGCCCTCGCCGGCAAGGAACTCGACCTCGAAAACGCTTGGGTTTGGCCAGGCCTCGCCGACGTGCCAGACGCTTTCGTGGCAGCCGTACACGTGATCGTCGCCCAGTTCATGGGTGTGTTCACCTCCGCCGCCCTCGACAAGAACGTCGACAACCCGTTCCCAGCAGGCGACGTTAACCGCGTCGTCCAGGGCGTAATCATCCACGAACTCGAAGACTGATTCTAGTTCCCCAAAACGGGGGCAATGGCCAAGCGGCTGTTGCCCCCGTTTTGCTCACCCCCATTACCCACCGAGGACGTTCTCACTTTGCGGGCCGAGGACGAACTCCCCGGGTTGACCAGCCCCAAACCCCCAAATGTTCTGGGGCAAAACCTAACCCAACCTATTGCCACTGGGCATTATTACCGAGTTGTTGCAACCATGGGACACTTTTAAGCTGGTGTCATGACAACGACGCTCTGGCCAAACTGGATCATCCGACATAAATACTATTGCCCGAAGCATTACCACCCCAGCGTCCGCTCCTTCCTACTGCACCACTATCGGAACTTTAGATTCTGGAGCGGGCGGGTCACATCCGTCACCAAACCCCTGCCAATCAAACCAGAGGACCCGGACGAGACAGGTCAAGTCAAATGCCTCTGCAAACTCCACGACTTCCAAATCACCTATTACACCGGCAAACCCCTGCGGATAATCCTAGCCGCGCTAAGTATCGTTGCTATCCTCGCATTTTTGGGCTCACTCCAGCCCTCCCAAACCAGGTTCCTCAACCAGCTCATTGATATGGACAGCCCCAAGGTCCAAGTAACCGCTATTTTCTTACTGCTGTTCTCATCCTTGGTCGTTGCGATCGCACCATTACCCCTGCTCTCCCCACTGTGGTACTCGCGCTATCAGATCACTTTCGCCGAAGGAGTGGTTCGGATGGACCATCAGGTAACTTTTTGGCGCTCCCAGACAGAATTCATGCTCTGGGACGAGCTCGAATCTGCGCGCCTCACGGAACCTCGTGGCTGGCGAAAACTTGGCACCATCGAGTTAAAAGGTATCACCGAAACCCTCAGCCTCCCCCTGTGGGAAGACTGCCAGATCGACTTCCAGCACCTGACCGACGCGATTAACACCGTGGCGCAAGACCGCAAGAGCGGTGTCCCTTGGGAAAAAGCGCTACGCCAGCTAGAAACCAACCGCTACCAGCTGTTCCACTAGTCCACCGCCGGCCGCGGCCGCTTAACTGGGCAGTTCTAGCCGGAAATGGTGCGAACTAATAATGAACCGGTTACGCAAATAGAAGCGGTGCGCCGCGTGACGTTGCACCCCAGAATCCAAGTCGAGGGCGCGCGCCCCAGCCTCTTTGGCCCGTCGCGTCAACTCGTTTAACAAGAACTGGCCATAACCGTGCGAGCGCGTCGTCTCATCCACGCACAAGTCATCAACATACAAAACGCGCCGCAAATTCGTGTTCGCGATAATCCGCCAGCCAGCCACGGCCACACACTTATCCCGATAAAACAAGGCGGTGAAGCGCAAGCCCTGTGGAGCGCCCTCGGCAATCACCTCGGCCAAGGCCTCGCGAGTCAAATGAGTGCGCAACTGTTGCAACACGGGGAATGCTTGTTCCCACACGGGATCGTCCGCCCCGGACAGGTCGTGGAAAAACATTGACGGCATGATCGCAACCTCCTTGTGGCGACTGACACAAAACGTTATGTCACCAATATAGCCGTTTAGCTGGCCGAGGGCGGTGCGGGCTAGCTGGGGCTGACCCTGCCGGGGTGGCCGGGTGGGGCCGACCCTGCGGGGCTGGCCGGGTGGGGTGCTCCCGCCCTTGCGCCCCGAGTTCGCCGCGGGCGCCCTCGGTGCGCAAATGCCCGACCGCACCCTGAGCACCCCACCCCTGCCAGCCCAACTGTTTTTGATGCCAGTCGAGGGCGGCACCCCGCCTTGGAGTACCGCCCTCGTGATGACTTTGGTGATGGTGGCGAATCTGGTGTTCATGCACCTAGCGACTCGCCGCGTTAGCTAAAGGTAATTGTTTAACCCCACATGACTCCGAGCATGCCTACTAGGTATGAGATTAACCAGATTACGTAGATTGCTACCGAGACTGGGTGGAACATTTTGCGGGCTTGCGGACGCACTTTCAGCACGTAGACTGCGGCCAAGATGTGAATGGCCATTAGTGCGATTGCTAGGCTGCCGGTGATGCTCATTAAGCTGGAAGCCCATGGGGCTAAAACCTTGTCACCATTGTTCGACATTACCGACATGAGGATGGTTCCGGTCGTGTCGAAAACCAAACCTACCCCGAACCAGGCAACGTCACGCCAAAAGAGGTTCTTGCGACGAGCTTCGCTGATTACTCCGAAGCTGTACGCGACGAGTGCCAAGCTGATGGTGATAATCGCGAGAGCCAACATGGTTACTTAGCTGTCCCAGAGACTTCCTGCTTGGCAACTGCCTTATACAGTGCCACTAGGATCATGATCAACCCGGCAGTTAGACCGATGTGGCCGAGGCCGGCGATGCCGGAGATGGCTGCGTTGGGTCCCTTTGCTAGTTCGGTGCCACCAACCTGAACCATGCCGCGAACTAGCAGCATGATGACAGTGACATTCAAGAAGATGTTGTAAACAATGACGCCAATGCGACCCAGTTTGGTTCCCAAGAACTTGAAACTGTTTTCTAGCGCCAACAACACTAGGAAGAAGAACATGCCCAGCACGAAGTAGTGGGTGTGCATGACGGACATGTTGGTGTGGCCAGAGAAATCCATGGCCTTGGTGTACTCGCGGTAGAAGAAACCTGCAACCAGCGCTAAAGCCATGTAAATGATGGCGAGCTTCGCCAAGAGTTTATTCGACATCCTAATCCTTCAAATTTTCTGTGGCTCAAGTGCACCACAAACAAGTTTTTACGACACTGTGTATTATAAACATGCTGTCGAAGGAGCCAAAACTCAAGGACTCAAACGTGCGTTAATCCACTTATTATTAGAACTTTCCGAGCGTTTTCGCCAGAAAACAGCAGACAGATGCAAGGAAACCACATTTTTACTGACAAGCTGTGCGCATATCCTGCATACAATTCGTTATTGGATCAGCGACTTCACCAAACGACGCTCCACCGCTACAAAACCATCAATCAACGCCTCCTTCACCCCATCAACCTCCGCCGGGCACCAACCATGCGCCCGATAAAAACCAGCCGCCCGCTCATTACCAGCCAACACCCACAAAAACGCCTCGACACAACCATGACGCAACAACGCCTCCTCACCACGAGCCAACAACAAACGACCCACACCCGCACCAAAAAACTCTGGATGCACATAAATTCCCTTCAGCTCACCCAAAGACTCCCCCACCAAATCGCGCGGCGAACCAACCACAATCCAACCAACCACCCGGCCAGACACCTCAGCCACCAAAAACTCATCCCACGGCACAGGCGCACCACCCGACCGCCACTCCTGGCCCAAAGTCCGGCCAATCGCCAACTCCCACTTCGCCGTCTGCCCCGCCAAAGTACGCGCATCCAACAACTCGTCAGGCAACAAACCCCGATACGCCTCCTGCCAAGCCGCCAAATGCACCCCAGCCACCCCCGGAGCATCCTCCAACCTCGCCTGACGCACCAACAAGCCATCCAAACCAGGCAAAACCAACACCCCACAACATCGACAACATTTGTCACCAGTCTACAAGGGAAAAACCACCCCCAAACACAGCACGAGGGCGGCCCAAACCAAAAGCTGGACCGCCCCCGCACCGCACCACAAAGCAACTAGTCACGGAAAGACTTCACATAGCGGAGCCTACGCAACGGAAAACCATCAATATTCACCTCCCGCACCCACACCGAAGACGCCAACCTCCAACCATGGCTCTTCAACAAACGCAAACCTGCCTCATTACCCTCAGTCACCCAAATCGTGCCCTCAGTACGACCCATCCCCCTAATGCGATGCTCCGCAGCCGACAACAAAAACGAACCCAGACCCTGACCACAAACCACCGGATCCACAGACAACCACTTCACCTCCCCCAACTTCGGATCCTCAACCCGAACACAATCACCAACCCACAACACACCATTAACCACACCCTTAGACTCCAACACCAAAAACTCATCCCAACGCCGATCAGACCCAGACAAACGACTCTTGCCACAAGCCTCCACGGCATACTGCCAACGCTTCCGCAAATCCTCCAAATCCTGCGGATTCACCCAATCGGGCCCCAACAACGAAGCATGCAAATCCTGCCACCCCGCCATAAAAACCCGAGCCATCCTAGGCGCATCCGACACCCGAGCCTCACGCAAACAAACCGAATCAACATCAATCATTTTCAACAACTCCAATCACCTGAAAATAGAAACAAAAAAGAGCCACACGACAAAACGTCATGCGACTCAATCACAACCAAGCTGCGCGGCAACGACCCCCAACTACCAGGCGCACCCTGGCAGCCATCCCCTTTGAAGATCATCGCATCCATATTCACATCATAAAAACTTCCACCACACGACATGCCCGAAATCCGGTAGAGGAAAATCACAAAAATTCTTACCCGCAAAAAACTGTTGTTGCTGGCCGAGGACGGGGCGTGCGTACCGCCCGCCCGACGCGGGCAGGTTGGGTGGGGTGCTCTCGCCCTTGCGGCCCAAAATTGGTCCGCAAATGCCCGACCGAACCCAGAGCACCCCACCCCCACACCTGCCCGCTGGAAGCGACGGTTAAAAACTAACATTTGTTAGCAAGAACAACTACCTTGCGGGAGATATGGCTCATACGAAGTTGATCCTGCATTGAGGTTTGTTACGGTGAATAGATATGTTTAAGAAATTGTTACCAAGTTTGATGATGCTTCTGTTCGCTCTACTAATGGGTTATTTGAGTGTCGGCGCAGTGATCTCTGATCCTGTTCCATGGCGCATTGCCCTTCATTTGATCGGCACAGTTGGCCTTGCAACCCTAAGCGGTGCTTTCATGATGGCAGCTGTAGCTGGCAAAGCTGGAAGTGGAAAGTAGCTGTCAACTTAGCAGAAGAGCGTGATCCTAACCTAGTCTGCGCTCCGCAAAGTTACACCCCTCGGGATTAGTGCTGACCATCGTGAAGATAATGAAGGAAGTCTTTTTCGCTCATCACGGTAATTGGCGAGCCTGCTTCACGCAACTTGGTTGCTTTTTCGAGTTTTCGTGAGGCGCTTGCTCCTTGTGCCCATCGTGTTGGGTCAGAAATCCCCACGACTAGAATTGTTGTTTTCTTAGTCGTACTTTTCTCAGCAATACCACCATAGTGCTCTACTAGTTTTTGCATTGTTTCACGAGGTGCAGTTTCTAGAGTGCCTGTAAAGGCTACTCTTTGTCCTTGCAATGATTGAGTCCCGGCAAACTTTTCTATTAATTCACTGAGTTCGACTTTTTGAGTACCATTTTGTCCAATTGCTCCTGAGTCGTTGCTGATCCAACGGCGACTTCCTGCAACGCGCTTTTGTTGTTTTGCGCCCGGCCCAGTGGGTGGACAAAGATCGTTTATTTTGTCTATCCCGTGCTCGTTTTGCATTTGAGCAAAAATACGTGCGCACGCCCAAGCGTCTGCAGCCGCTTCATGGTGCGAAAATGATTCCCCGGGAAAATAAGAGGAGAATATTGTCGGCAGGCGATGATCACAGGCATCAGGCAACAATCGTCGTGCCAGCCGCACTGTGCAATATCGTCTATTTGTTAACGGTTCTTTCCCGTACAGGGCATCAAGGTCAGTCAGAACATAACCATCGAAAGCCATGTTGTGTGCTACCAACGGCAAGTCGCCAATGAAGTCGATAACTTGATCGTAAATCTCAGCCCACGAGGGCGCCCCAACTACGTCTTCCTCGCTAATGCCATGTACCCAAACGTTGATTGGACTGAAATAGCCAATAGATTCGTGTGGTCGCAGCAAAGTAGAAAAGCGAGCAACCTCATTGCCTTCCTCGTCAAATTTGATTAATGCTACCGAGCATGCCGATCCTCGATGCTCGTTGGCAGTCTCAAAATCTAAAGACACAAAAGCTTGCATTATCCCCTCCCCTACTACATAGGCATCTAAGAATTAACAAATCTAGAATCGATTTTAAACCAATTTTAATATTAAGTTCACAAATTTAAATAAACTTTTTCGCTAAAACGCAAGTTTCATCTTGATTTAGAGTCTTTTTGCACCTGTTTCCATCATGAAGATCCATTTTTACTAACTATTGATTCAACCAACTGAGCCATCCACTGGTAAAGTTTATTTGTAAAGTTTTAGCAAACGCTCAGCTTGTTTCACAGGAGTTTTTAATGTCAAGGTTGACTGATTTATTACGCCAAGCGAAACTCAGCGACCCACAACTTGGTGCCGCGTTAGAAGAAGAATTCTCCGCATTGATGAAACGGCGTAGTTTTGGCCTTGTATTTGAACGCCACCAGCCAGAAGCAGTCGAGTTACCACACCAGCGCCCTCGTCGGGGCAGCAAAGTCCGTATCCTGTCACCACGAGGCGAGACCAAGAAGGGTGACCCAAAGCTTTGGCGTGTTGCCAAGATTGAGGGTTCTCGTGCTCAACTGCTTGAGCTCAATGCTGAAAATCCGCAGACGCAAGAAGTTCCCCTCGAGGACTTGGTGGTCGTAGCAGAATTCCAAGACACCATCTACCCAGGTCTCGTGGAGACAGGGCGGGTAGAACGAGGTAGCGATAAGCCGTGCCATACCGTGATTAACGGCGAAAACTTCCATGCGCTGGAGATGCTCACATACACCCACCGCCACAAGATCGACGCAATCTATATCGATCCGCCCTACAACACAGGTGCCAAAGACTGGAAATACAACAACGACTACGTTGAATCAGACGACGACTACCGCCACTCCAAGTGGCTATCATTCATGGAGAAACGACTACTACTGGCCCGCGAGCTACTCAATCCTGAAGAGTCAGTACTTATCGTCACCATCGATGAAAAAGAGTATTTGCGACTTGGACTACTCTTGGAACAGATTTTTCCTGAAGGAAGAATTCAAATGATTACATCTGTAATAAATCCTAAAGGCTCTGCTCGGACTGGACGATTTAGCAGGGTAGAAGAGTATATATTCTTTGTATTTATCGGCAACTCGGTGGCGAAAGCCTGGAAAAATGACATGCTAAGGCCCTCAGAAACTAAGGAACGTAAAGTTAGGTGGGCAGGTCTTCTACGTAACGGAGAAGGAAGTCGACGATCACGAATTCCATCGATGTTTTTCCCTGTTTATATAAACGAAGATACTGGAAAACTTCACTCAGTCGGTGAACCGCTCCCGGCAGACCAAGACATCTCTCAAATAGAGCCTCCGGAAAATACAGTGATTCTCTGGCCTATTGACGGGTCGGGACAGGAACTCATGTGGCGTCTTAGTCCGACATCGCTACGAGAATACTTTGAAAAGGGGTGGGCGAAGTTCGGCCGTCGTAATCCTGAGACCAAGCAGCGTCCAATCATGTACCTGCAATCAGGACAGCTTGAAAAACTAAAATCGGGTGAAATACTAGTCGTCGGCCATAACAACGAGGGGGCGTTGGAGCTTGAGTTCAAGGATTCAATAGGAACCCGGCAGCCAGCTACTGTCTGGAACAGTATCTCGCATTCAGCGAGTGAACACGGAGCAACGTTTATTAAAGCGTTAATTCCTGGAAGAAGATTTACTTACCCCAAATCTGTTTATGCTGTTGAGGATGCATTGCGCTTCTTTGTTAAGGATAAGCCCGACGCGGTAATTCTTGATTTCTTCTCTGGGTCAGGTACTACCGCACATGCGGTTATGCGTCTGAACAAACAGGACGGCGGCCATCGTCAGTGTATCTCGGTGACAAATAACGAAGTGTCTGCTGATGAGCAGGTAAAACTACGTAAGCAGGGCCTGCGTCCAGGTGACCCAGAGTGGGAAACTCTTGGTATCTGTGACTACATCACCAAGCCACGCATCCAAGCTGCGATTACTGGGCTCACCCCTGAAGGCGAACCGATCAAGGGCGACTATAAGTTCACTGACGAGTTCCCGATGGCTGATGGGTTCGAAGAGAACGCTCGCTTCTTCACCCTGACCTACGAGTCGCCATTGGCGGTGAAACACAATCGCGCTTTCGCCAAGATCGCTCCGATGCTGTGGCTGCGCGCGGGTGCACGAGGAAAAATAATCAATTCCCTGGGAACTCGAGGCTGGGATATCGCCGAGTCTTATGCGGTGCTGGAAAACATTAGCGATACTGAGGCGTTCTTCGAAGAACTGTCTGAGCAAGATGGCGTCGGGACTGTGTTTGTGGTGACCGATGATGATTCTGCGTATCAGATGGTAGCCAGGGAGTTACCTGAGCAAACGGATGTAGTTCGTCTCTACGAGTCCTACCTGCAGAACTTTGAAATCAACCAGGGGGTGATGCTCTGATGCGGTACACCCTCAAGGATTACCAGGTTGAGGCGGTTCGCGGAGTACTCGAAAATCTGGCGGACGCACGGATGCTTTACAAGCGGGGCAGGACCTCACAGTTCTCACTTTCCGCCACCACGGGTGCGGGTAAGACCGTCATGGCAGCCGCCGTCATCGAAGCATTGTTCTTTGGTTCTGATGAGTTCGATTTTCCTGCCGACCCGGGCGCAGTGGTTCTTTGGCTTTCCGATGATCCTTCGTTAAATCAACAATCATCGAACCGCATTTTCTCTGCAGCACCCGATTTGGGCTCTCGACTACGGATGGTTGATACCTCTCTGTCTCTGCCTGAGCTGGAGCGGCATAACGTCTACTTTTTGAACACACAGAAGCTCTCCAAGAACTCAAAGCTTGTGCGTGGCGCGAATCTTGACGATGAACAGACTCCGCTAGTAGCGCGCCCTGACAACATGCAGTCCTCATTCTATGACGTACTCACCAACACGATCAAAAACGAGAACCTAACCTTGTACCTGATTCTGGATGAGGCCCACCGTGGCATGCAGAAACAGCGTGATCGCGCCACCATCGTTCAACGTTTAATTAACGGGCAAGGCAGTGTGCCTGCGATCCCAGTGGTATTCGGCATTTCGGCGACTGTCGACCGTTTCGATGAGGCAATGAAGGGTGCGACTGGACGTACAGCATTACCCTCGGTAGAAGTCGATTCCGCCTTAGTTCAGGCATCAGGATTACTCAAAGACGACATTGTACTTTCTATCCCGGCCGAAACCGGGGCTTTCCAAACCGTGCTCCTTCGCCGCGCCGTGAAGAAGGTTTTAGCATCCAGCAAGGAATGGGAAGCTTACGCGAAGGAGCAAGAAGCTCTAGACGTGGTTAAGCCATTACTGGTAGTACAGGTTGGTGACAAGCCAAGCGATGAAGATCTGAAACTCATCCTAGACACTATTTTTGAGGCTTGGCCTGGACTGTGTACAGACAATGTGGTGAATGTGTTCGGTGAACACCAGGACCTTGACATTGCTGGCTACATGATTCGCTATGAGGAGCCACAACGGATTCAAGACTTGACCAACATTCGCGTGCTCCTTTCTAAAACTGCAATATCGACTGGTTGGGACTGCCCCCGTGCAGAGGTGCTTGTTTCTTTCCGCCCGGCAAAAGACAAGACACACATCACCCAGCTGCTCGGTCGCATGATCCGCACTCCGCTTGCACGCCGTATCGCGGGCAACGAGATCTTGAACTCGGTTGACTGCCTACTGCCGTTCTTCGATAAAGAGACGGCCATGAGTGTGGCCAAGATGCTCATGGAAGGTGCCACGAGCAAGGATGATGAATCCGGTACCGGCGGTGGTGCAGGCCGTAGAGTTTTGTTTGACCCTGTATCGCTTTACCCGAATTCAGACATGCCCGTTGAACTCTGGCAAGCGATGGAGAACCTCCCCTCAGTGACCATCCCGAATCTGCGCAGCAAACCCATCAAACGTTTCACTGCACTGGCTACTGCTTTAGCAAAAGACGGTATCCGCCCCACAGCGCTCGAAGACTGTAATGACCAGTTGTGTCGTCTAGTAGAGTCTGCTGAAGTGCGCTTCCGAAACGAAGTAGAAGCTGCTTTCTTAGATGTAACCACTCTGGATGGTGAAGAACTTCGAACACGTCTCGGAGGCGGGGAATTCGTACCAACCGCGTTTAGCGAAACCGCAGACTATAACGCGATCCGCGAAGCCTACAATGCTGCCCGACGCGTCCTCAGCCCACAACTGGCCAGCTGGTATGTCAACTATCTGGTCCCCGATGATGAATTCCTTGAAGACGATTACATCGAGGCCGAGACTAAAGTAGCGGCCCTAGCACTGGTACCTGAGCTGGTTCGGGTAGTAGAGCGTGACGCTAACGAAATCGCAGCCCAATGGCTGACCGAAACCCGAGTCGACCGCAAGAACCTCAGTGACGACAAACAAGCTGAGTACGACCGGATCGAAGCAATGAGCGTCAAGCCTGAGCGTGTAGATCTCGTTGCGCCCAAGACCGCTCAAGCCGACACTAAGGTTCGTGAAGCTGACGGTACGGAAACCACACTGCCGACCTCTACCAGCCACATCATGGTCAGCGGCACTGGTATCTACCCGATGAACCTTAACCGGTGGGAACGTCAAGTGCTTGCAACTGAAGAAGCACGTTCCACCTTTGTCGGGTGGTATCGAAATCCCGAACGCGCTGTTAAAGAGTCCCTTGCCATCGCCTACCTAGACGGCAACGAAAAGTGGAAGGCACTACGCCCCGACTTCCTTTTCTTTACCAGAGGAACCGGTGGGAAGATCGTCACTGACATCGTTGACCCACATGGCCACCACCTCTCCGATGCTCTGCCCAAGCTACGCGGACTGGCAGACTTCGCTGAACAATTTGGCAGGGAGTTTAGGCGGATTGAATCCATTGCTGAGACCAATGGGAAACTACGCGTTCTGGACCTAACTCGTGACCGTGTACGTGAAGCGGTGCGCACAGCCAAGGACGCGAAGGCTCTTTACGAGTCAGACATCGCCTACGACTACGTCTAAGAATTGGGAGACTAAAAGTTGGCGGTGGAAATAAACAATTATCAAGCCAAGTTTTATGCCCACCAGTTGGCACGTTCGTATGCCTCTGACCATGTGGGTAAACTTGCTGGCCTTCTCTTCGACGCCCAGGTAGAGCCCAAGCCACACCAAATCGACGCAGCATTATTCGCTCTCAAAGCATCCACCTCGACCGGAGTGATCTTGGCTGATGAAGTGGGGCTGGGCAAAACCATTGAAGCTGGCATTGTCATCTGCCAGTACTGGGCTGAACGCAAACGCAGAATCCTCATTATCGCGCCCTCGTCACTGCGTCAACAGTGGAAGCAAGAACTTGACGAGAAATTCGCCATCCCAGCAGTCCTTCTAGACTCCACCAATAAAGACGAAGTCCTGGGAGCCTGTCATGTAATGAGCGCGCGAGTACTGATCTGCTCCTACGAATTCGTCTTGCGTAATGAGCCTGTGCTACGACGCGAATGGGATCTGGTTGTCGCTGACGAAGCCCACAAGCTACGCTCCTATTGGAACGGCAAAGCCAAAATCCCGCAGGCAGTCGCCAACGTCATTGAACGCGCAGACAAAACCGTCATGCTCACAGCCACGCCACTACAAAACCGGCTCGAAGAACTCTACGGGCTAGTCAGCGTTTTTGACCCAACACTGTTCCATTCCCTTGAAGGATTCAAAGAACGCTATATTGATTCTGAGGATACCTACGGACTAGAGGACCTCACGGACCGCATGTCGCGCATCGCCAAAAGGACGCTGAGACGTGATGCGGACAAGTACGTGCGTTTTACCCGTCGAACCCCGATGACCTTTGAGTTCATGCCCAGCAAGGCAGAACAAGAACTCTACGAGAAGGTCAACTCTTACCTACAACGCCCCAACCTGTACGCGTTCGCGAAGTCCCAGCGCCACCTGTCCGCGCTGATTATTCGTAAACGGTTAGGCTCATCCACCTATGCGGTGGCCTCAACACTAGAAAAAATTGCCGACCGACTATCCGCAGAAATCGCAGCAGGTAAGGTACGAGACGGGCGTGGTGTTCTAGTTGATGACGGGGACCTCAACAGTGATGAAGCCGAGGCCGCGCGGCGTGGAATGCTCGATATCAAACTGATCGAACCTGAGCTGGCCGAAAAAATGCGCGCCGAAGTGAACGAACTTAGAGGCTTCGCTGCACTGGCACGTTCCATCACAATCAACCAAAAAGCCCTCAAACTCATCGAGGCCCTGGACAAAGGCTTCGCCCGGCTTGAAGAAATCGGCGCACCAAGAAAAGCCATCATCTTCACCGATTCAGCCAAAACCCAAAAATACTTGGCGCGCACTCTCACAGATGCCGGCTGGGGTGAAGGCCTAGTACTCTTCAACGGCGCTAATGATTCTCCCGCAGCAACCGCCATCTACAAACAATGGCTCAAGGACAACGAAGGCTCCGACCTCATCACCGAGATCCAGACTGCTGACCGGCGCAAAGCCCTAGTAGATGAGTTCCGTGAACGTGGCCAAATCATGATTGCAACCGAAGCTGCTGCGGAAGGCATCAACTTGCAATTCTGCTCCATGTTAATCAACTACGACCTGCCTTGGAACCCACAACGCGTAGAACAACGCATCGGGCGTGTCCACCGTTTTGGGCAAAAACATGACGTTACGGTGGTCAACTTTTCCAACCAAGGCAACCTAGCCGAAGAACGCATCCTTGAGCTATTAACCGAAAAGTTCCAACTCTTCACCTCCGTATTCGGGGCTTCCGACGAAGTCCTCGGTCAGATTGAAGACGGACTTGGCTTTGAGCAAAAGATCGGTGAGATCCTCGACCAATGCGCCACCGCTGAGGAGATCGAAGCAGCCTTTAATGAACTCGAGGAACAGTTCGCCACTGAGATCAGCAAAGAAATGCGGCAGGTCAAAGCGAAAGTCTTCGACCACCTCGACCCGGATGTGCGCGACAAGCTTAAAAGTTACGACGAAGAAGCCGGAGAAGTCCTCAACCTTTTCGAACGGCTACTTCTGCTACTTACACAGTATGAGCTGCATGGCTACGCCGATTTCAGTACTGATGGACGTATATTCAATCTTCTAAAATCTCCAGCACCTGAAATCTTGACAGGGAAATATTGCTTCAAATCTCTGCCTACCCAAGGATCCAGGCAATACCGCTTCAACAGTCCGCTTGGGCAATGGGTCCTCCAGCAAGGGCTGAACACAGATACACCACCAGCCCATCTCACCTTCTCCTACTCAAACTCACCTCGTGCCCGAGCCTCCCTTAAACCCCTAGTGGGGACAAGCGGCACGATACGAATTGATCAGGTCACCTTCACAGCACGGGCAGGAAAAACAACTATTAAAGAGTCATACCTAATCAGCGCAGGAAGCAGCGATGTTGGGCAAGTTTTAGATACGGAGCAAATAGAGCACCTGATGGCACTGCAAACTACAGATATTATTGAAGTTCCTTTTGTCAACGATGAGGATCTACTTGAGGCATTAGATGAACAGGCTACATTAATAGGTAATGAGGTAGAAGAACGCACAGCAGGTTTCTATATTGAACAATCAAATGCCCTAGACAGCCGACTCCAAGACGCCACTGCCGCACATGACGCTGCCAAAAAAGAGTTAGCGAAGAAACGTTTGAAAATTCTAGCGAAACAACAGCGTGCTACGTCAGCTGCGGAACGTGCAAAATGCTTAAAAGAACTTCGTAACATAACAAGGAAAGTTGCCGAAGAGGATGATCGCTTCACCGCGGAACGCAACCGCATGATGACCGAAAATGATAACTATCTAGCAAACCTCGATGCAGCTCTATCATCGAGCGAACAACGCAAACACCTATTCACCATTAGATGGAGTATCGAGCAGTAACCGCTCAGTCCTGGTGCGTGAAGAGTTAGGGCGCAGAGGTTAATGTTATGTGTCTACTCATTAGCACGCCAGCCGTGCACGAGCACTTCTTGTCGCTATCGTCACCCTCTCCGTTGGACACTCCATGCACACGTTTTCTCTTAATAACAGGCGAAAATCCACCGAAGCAGTCGGGCTCAACAGAATATTCCCCTTTACCCAATCTGGCCAATGAATATCAGTATGAATCAGTTTGACTCTCCCGACGTACTTGTAGACGAATTCAAGCACTTGAGTCAGCGTTTTAGATGCGTCACCAGATTCTCCGTGACTGACGAAATAATTGCTAGTCGGTACAAGGCTTGCTTGCTAGGAAAAGATCCGTCCTTTTACTTTGTCGCTTGTTCAACGCTGCAATTTTCATTCATAACCAAGGTATAGGTTTCAAACTAACGCGGAACTGAAGGATCTGACCAAGCGAAGCAGAACTTACCATTTTCGCTAGAGATGAGAGCAATATCCTTGTTGTATCAAGTCAAATTCAAATTCTAAGGCTAGCGAGTCATACTATTCCACCAAACCAAAATCTCAACGTCAGACGTAAACTGCTGATATGCTCAGACTAAATAGTTTCTCCTACTGTCACGGTCCTATCCCTTGGCAGCCTTGTTTTGTCTCTATCCACAAATTTATCGGCCATTAACTGTTTTATCGCCCTGGCAATATTAGAGAAGATCAATTTCGTTGTATAGGTATAGAAGTCATAGAATATGACTATGTTTTTTTCACTTTCTACGACTCCACTTAAGAGTATTTTCTAAAAGTAATGGATTTCCTTCAGATCGAAACACATCATGGACATTTTTTAAGCGACTGGAAGTAAGTAACAAAATTCTGAAAGAATTGCCTCATTAAACAAGTAGTGTATTTAAAGTGTATTATTTATCAATTTGCGCTTAATCAAAAAGTAAGCCATTCACATACTTACTAGATATCTACACTCAACAGTCTCTTGAATCTACCGGATCCATACAAAACGCACATAAAGCATACAGATTAGTCCAAGGGATCAATCACAAGTTAAGTTGCTTCTATAGATATCAGTATCTGTGAACAAGGAAGCAAATAAACAATACAGAAACTGATTATTTTAGTTTGAAACGCCAACAAAAATTCAAGCTGGAAACTATAACGAATATTTCGAGTCTGAATAAAACATTGACGAATAAATACACAATGACTACAAAAGTTGAAGATTACTAAAACACTTCCAACAGATCAAAGGTTATCAGACTATTTTCAGGCAAAACTATAGATTAATTGTCCCGGCTTACCAAACACAACGATGTTATTAAGATTACATAAATTACTTCCCGATGTCTTAGATCATTGAACTTGAAACAACGATTCCTCTTTATCAAGAAAGTACTACACAAATGAACATAGTTGGTTATATACTGCAAATAGTATTATCCATCACTACAAAACGGCTGTAAACATTGAGTACCGAACATAAGCATACCTCTAATCCTGAAGGTGAGCTACAACTAGAACTTTTCAATCTAGGACCAACGTATGAAGAGACTCCGCATAGCATTTACAAAAATGCTCTTGTCAAAGCAACCGAAGACCGTAAAAACAAAAACATTGCCGTACTTGGCCCATACTCTGCTGGAAAAAGTAGTGTTATCGAAGGTTTTATAAAGGAACACAACGGCCGCTGTTTAAGGATCAACATATTTTCAGATGCTCCACACCCCGAACAATCATCTCACCAAATAACAGACCATTCGAAAGTTAACCACATTCAACGAGCAATTCTTAACCATTTAATACTTGCATCTAAACCAGCATCAATAAGAAAAACCAGAATTAAAACAGCCTTTAATACCCCTGATAAGGAACTGATTTTTTGGTTATCTCTCCTATTTTCTTTATTAACCTTTTATAAACTTGTCCCACTTCAAGATTTACTATTAAAGATTGATTTTACAACGATTCAAAGCAAAGTCCTATTATTCACTTTCTTGTTTATAATTGCTATCCTTGCAAGCACCATTATTTTGGGCCGAATTATTTACTTAATAGCAGATAGCTTCCAGCCATCAAATATTTCTTTACCTTTTGCTTCACTAAATGATAGTAAACACTCCACAATATTCGAAGATCATTTTGACGACATCGCAACCATTATCAAAAAGGAGGAAATTGATACCATAATTTTTGAGGATCTGGAACGATTTAATACATGGCAAATATTCGAAGAACTTCGAAATCTAAACAGCATAGTTAACACATATTTTAACGAACACTTATCATTAGTCGACAAAATTTTAATAGCTTCAAAAATCAAAACCACAAATTCTAGTGACAATAAGTCAAAAAATAAAAATATAGTTCGTTTTATATACGTAGCAAACGATCTCGTATTTAAAGACCATGCTTTAAAAGAAGATGACACAGCCTCACCGCACACAAGGTTTTCAACAGGCATAAAAAATGCAACTCTAACCTCCAAATTTTTCGACATTATAATCCCGGTAATACAGCCCAAAGTAAGCAACCAAGCGATAAACACGATCTCTGAACTACTAGTTGAAAATGACGTAGTAGAAAGTAGTTTGATTAACTATATTTCAAACACAATCACAGATTTTAGAGTTCTCAAGAATATTTCTAATCAGTATAAAGTGCTTGCAGAACGCCTTAGCGATCAGTTCAAAGATGACACTCGATCAGAGAAAAAGAACACCGCAATCCTAGGGTTAGTAGTATATAAAATCTTATTTCCAGAAGACTTTTATAAAATTGCAATAGCAGAAAGCGACATTGATGAAATATATAGGTCTTTAGATATCGCCACCGCTGAATTCTATGAGTTCTTAGACATAACAATTAACGATCTGACCCAAACTTATTCGTCGACAATTCCAAGTCTTAACCAATACTTAGAAGAAATAAAAAACGTCAGCACAAGAATCACGTATATTGATCTAACCTCATATCTGCAACAAAAATCACCTTTAAAACTAGGCGATATTCTAAACTCTTTCTTCAGTACAATTATGGTTATTCGTCAGTTTCAAGGAAGTAAATTGTTAGATTCTGAAAACGACAATACTCCTTTTTATTTATTGACTACCCAATTTAGCTCGGAGCCTCGACCCGATAAAACCATACTCAGTTATCTTGTCCAAGATTTAGCAGAGATCAGTTTTACATTTTTTCACGAGGGAGACAAAAAAATACCTAAAGAGATTTCCTTATCAGCACCTAAAGATAGCTCAAAGTTCGATTACGATACCGCAATAACTTGCCTTAACGAGATCAAGAATGCCGCAATATCACTTTCAGAATATTTTGAAACAATTAAAAATAGTTTATCGACAGAGGGGTATTCTACTCTCAGGAAAGCTATAACTAGCGTACATGACCGAATAAATAATAATCAATTTGGAGACATAAATTCTTCAGAAATCAGTTCACAGACCAGCAAGTGGTTATATAAAGAATCTTATCTAGACCTAATAAATCTATCACAGAATTTCCAAGGATCGATAGCATCGATTTTCGTAGAGAACGGGTGGATTCTCGAAAGCTACTACTACATTTTCGATCGACAGCCTGATATTACCGAGCAGGTGGAGCTCAACAGATACCTATCTCGATACATCTACCGTAAAAATAACGGATTCGCCTATCTACTAACTGAAAAATCAATAGAGAAGTTGCTCTTATTATTTAAAGAACAAAGGACTGTTCTGCCTGCACTATTTAATCGATATGTTATTGATTACTTATACAGCAATAGCCTTAAGAAGGCAGACTTAACCCAAACCAGATCAGAGTCTCAATCCGAGAGGAAAATAGACTTAGACTTTCTAGTAAAACAATCCCTCAATACTTCTATGGCTCCTCGAGAAAAAGGATATCTAATCGCAAAATACATTCAGTCTAAATGTGAGAATCAAACCACTCATGACTTAAATCAACACGCAGAAAGCTTTGCACATCTTAGGGATAGATTGAGTGTAAACGACTTTATTGAGATTTATCGTAATTTAAAATCACCAAGCACAAAAACTATCTTAGTGAATTTCTCATCCATTACCCCAGAAGATGTTCAGCTATACGATAGTGACATTGCAAATGAGATGACACAGTACACCTGAGAATCTATTCATAAAGTTAAAGTTAATACATCCTCATATCAGCATCATAGGGTGATTTAGCCCTAACTCTAAGTTACTTACTCACGTCCTAAGAAGAATCGAAAATACGCCTACCGACATGTTCCCCTTTTCCCATTTTCCAATAAAGTTTCAGCGTTTATACATAAAGTCACTTTTACTATCCCGACTTGCAGGCCACCACTAACTGCTGCCCATAACAGTGGGGCTATCACAGAAGCAACCTGACGCTTTTCGTTCTTGCCTGCTGATTTTGCGGTAGCGCAAAGTAGGGCCAAGGAGAGTGCTTCGATGCCTAGGACTTCAGCTTGGTGGTTTAGGCTGGTGGCTTCGGTGGATTCGGCTGGCTTTGCTTTGGTTAGCTTCTTGGCTACCGTGGGCATTGCGGCCATGGCTCCGGTTACCAGCAAGGGCATAATGGCAGCTTGCTTACCGCTCCCCCATTTGGTCGGTTTGCCGGTTAGGCTCCAGTTTGTGGCCACATGATCCATGGTTGCCACCTTCGCTGCGCCCACTACCAACGCGGCACCACCAACGACTGGGGCAATCTTCATCGCGCGACGCAGCCAGTTGGGCACGTACTCGGCAAGGTCAGGCAACGAATCATCAGGACGAATCCAGCCTGCCTTCACGGCTAGTGCAGCCAGGTTAAAATCCCACCCCAAGCCGAGCTTCCGAGGCACCAGCAGGGACGGATTTTCTGGTTCAAAATTGTCCAGGCTGGCATTCAGATCCCCCTCCCACAGGGAAGATACTGGCATCCCAAGAATGCGAAGACGATCGTTTTCGTCACGACCAAACCAGATCATTTTTCTAAACCTTTCGACACGCTAGACCGCGACACCGCGGCCGACAATAAATCCCACTCCGAGCGGAGCAAAGCCAAACGCTCACGCCCCGCAGGCGATAGTTCATAAACCTTTCGCGGAGGACCCACCGGAGACTCCTCCCAAGCCGTTGCCACCAGCGACGACTTACGCAAGCGCGACAACAACGGATACACCGTGCCCGAAGAAACCTCCAAACCAGCCTCCGACTCCAAACGCTCCAACAACTCCCCACCATAAGACGGGCGAGCATCCAGCAGACCCAAAATCACCAGCTCAATCGCACCCTTACGCAACTGCGACTCCGCCATCACAACTCCTTGCCTCACCTAGTAGCTTGTAATACATAGTAGTAGCTTTTCTGGGGATGTCAAGAGGGCCCGGGTTGGGGTGGGGGCTGGGGTGCGGTCGGGCATTTGCGGGTTCGGGGGTGCCCGGCAGGGCAAAACCGAAGCCGCAAGGGCGACAGCCCCCACCCCCTCCCGGGCCCCGTCCTCGGCCAGCAGACACCCACCGATCACGTTAAAGTACGAGCATGGATTCCCCAGTTGCAGCAAGCCAGAAGCCAGCCCGCAAGCCACGCAGCTGGGCATACGTGTTAGGTGGACTCAGCGCTGCACTATTGATAGTTACCGCCGTCATCGGGGTGCTGGTGGCGCAAGATAAGATTTGGATCCACATGATTCCGCGCGGCCAAGTCGTTGCCTCATACGCGGGGACACTGGGCATGAACCACATCGACGTGTACCAGGACGGGAAAAGAGTTTGCGTGGACACGTACTCTCAAAGCGAGTTCGATCGGCCCGAACAGTACTGTTTCCAAGTGGAGACACCGATAACGAAGGATGATATTTCGGTGACTTGGTTGCACTATTTTGGACCTCGGCACACGGTGGAACCACAGTCGAAATATGCCGCGGTAGCTGAGGTCAAGATTAAATCCGGGGATAAAACGGTTTTTGAGAAGCCGATTTCCTTCGTGGAAAAAGGGATAGCTGTGCTGGAAAAGGTGATGAAATCACCCGGATAGATCGTGAAAGCATCAAACGCGAAACTGCCTAGGGATTTCAATTGAAAATGCTGGCATCCATCATTCGACAGATGCCAGCATTGAGCGATGTTTTCCGGTGCTAGTCAAGCTGTTTGGCTAGACAGTAGTCACCCTTAATCCCCTGCAGTTTTGCCCCATCTTTGGTCTTTACCAAAAGAAGTGAGGTATGGCCGTCGCGGTTGAACTTGTACGCTGGATGCGACCAGTCGCTGTCAGGCGCCATTTCGTATTTGCCGTCAGGTGCAGCGAAAGCCAAAATCTCCGGATCGGCTTCTAGCTGGCCATTAGAGGCAAATTTGAACTTCTTGCCATTGAGGTTCGCAGGTTCAAAGCATTCGAAGGTTTTATCCTGCAAAGAACGAGACATAATGTCTTTTTCAGCTTGCTTTTCAGCAGCTTCTTTTTCTCTATTTTCCTTGTCTTTAGCTTGATGTTCGTCGTATTTAGCTTGGCGTTCTTTAGCTTCAGCTAGAATCGCATCCACTTCCTTACCGGTCTGCGCAGCAGCAATCCGGTTAATGTACTCCTGCTTGAACTGGTGCTCGTATGTCATTTGGTTAACCGCTGAAGTAGCGTCAATTCGTTGCTGAGCAACATCCTCACCACATCCAGCCAAGACTAATGAAGCGGTTAAAGCCATAGCAGTTAAAACTCTCAAGTGCTTTTTCATTTTTACTCCTTCGATAAACATTACTGGCGTAATAATATCGCAGTCGGCCGCCCGGCTTGCGGGCCCGGGTTGGGGGTGGGGGCTGGGGTGCGGTCGGGCATTTGCGGGTTCGGGGGTGCCCGGCAGGGCAAAACCGAAGCCGCAAGGGCGACAGCCCCCACCCCCTCCCGGGCCCCGTCCTCGGCCAGCAAACAGCCAGAAAATGGCCGAAAAATGCCCTGCCTGATGATGATTGTTACGCCGGACACCGTCCTCGGCTGGCATAATGTAAGGAGGAAACACGTAACTGTCGGCTCTAGGAGGTGCGTTAGTGCGGACGCAAAAGAGATGGCGAGCTTGGCAGCGGGTGCTGTTGGCGCTGGTGTTGGTTTGTGCGCCGGTGTTGGGGGTGGTGCCCTCGGCACAGGCAATGGATGCGTTGTTGGATTTGAAGATCGGGGTGGAGCTCGACCCGGATGGGAATGCGCATTTCACGGAGCAGTGGACGCATGTGGGTGACGAAAATACCGAGTTTTTTAAGCGCCTTGGTCGTCTTGGTGAGCACATGCAGATCACCAATTTTTCGGTGTCCGAGGGCGATTTCAAGTACCAGTTGAAGCCGGATTGGAATGTGAAGGCTTCTCGGGCGGAGAAGGCCGGCTTGTTTGGCCGGATTGATAAGCGCGATGGTACGACCGAGTTGTGTTGGGGTTTGGGTGATCCTGGGCGCCACGTGTACACGGTGCGCTATACAATCACGAATTTTGTTAATGATTTGACCGATGCGCAGGCGATTAACTGGCAGTTTTTGAATGACCAGTTGAAGCCGGGCCCGGAGGGTTATGAGATTAAGGTGAAGTCGCCTCTGTTTGGGCCGGAGACAGTGACTGATTTACATGCGTATGGGGATCAGCCGATGATGGCTTACTACAATAACGTGTTGACTGTGCGCGGTGAGCAGCAAGTTAGCGGTGACGATTATTTGGTGGTGATGGCGCATTTGCCGGCGGGCACGTTTAATACGAAGACTCACTTGGACAAGTCGTATGCCGAGTTGTTGGAGCAGAACAATACTCGGGGGAAGGCTTTTGATGTGGGTGGCCCGTCGAAGGCTTCGCGGATTTTTTGGGATATTGTTTCTAGCCCGAAGTCGCTTTTTGGGGCCTTGTTTGTCATTTTTTCTGTTGGTATGGTCACTTTTGCGCTTTTCGTTAGCGGGTTTACGTTCATTAGCCGCAATCTGAAGCAGCATCGTTTGCGGCGTAATGCTTTGAAGCAGGTGGATTTGCCGTTTACGGATTATTACCGTCATGAGGCGCCCACAACTTCTGTCCCGGTGATGTGGGAGTTGACGTTGTTGGCTAATGATCGGAAGTTGCGCAAGCTGGTGCGTAGGAATTTTGTGGCGTTCTATTTGATGAAGTGGACGCTTGATGGTGATGTTTTAGCGAATTCGCCGGGGCTGAATGCTGGCTGGCGGGAGACTACGACTTTCCGTTTTTACCCAAACAAGTTGAATAAATTTAGCGGTCACGAGCAGGAGATTTACCAGTTCTTGTTGGAGGCTGCGGGCCCGAATTTGGTGTTGGAGCGTTCGGAGTTGAAGAAGTTTTTGCGCCATAACCGTTTCGAGTGGGGCGAGATTGTGCGCAGTATGGAGCGACTGGGTAAGAGGTGGTCGGATTCGGAGAAACTGACCGAGTCGCAGAAGTTTGGTCGCGACCCCAACGAGTGGGTGGTTCGCTATTTGAGCAAGCGGGGCGCTAGGACGTACCACGAGATGGTGGCTTTTAAGCGCTTCTTGGAGGATTTCACGATTATTGATGAGCGTGAGATTCGTGAGGTTTCGTTGTGGAAAACGTATTTGGTTTATGCGACCGCTTTTGGTTGTGCTGAGCGGGTGCTGGAGCAGTTGCGTCCGGTGATTCCGGATAAGCTTGCTGAGGTGCGGGTGGCTGAGTCGACGATTGGGGCGGCCTCGGGCTGGTCTGACACCTTGTATTTGAGCGAGTTTAGTCGGAGTGACAGCAGCTCCTCGGGCAGTAGTTCTGGCGGTTTCTCTGGTGGCGGCGGAGGCTCGTTCGGTGGTAGCAGTGGAGGTGGTACCCGATGAGTAAACGCAAATATAACCATAAGGGCCAGGAGAAAAAGTCGGGCAGTTCGATGCTTCGGGTGGCTTTGATTGCCATTTTGCTGGCGGTGGGTGTGATTGTTTTTTCGACCCACAAGGATAGCTGGTTTGGCCCCAAGGATAAGGGGATTCAACCACCGATCACGTCTAGTACGGACCCTTTTAGGCAACAGTTTTTGAATGAGTCTTTGGAGAATTTGAGCCAGCAGGAGTTTTATCAGGAAACTTTGCGGATGGCCAAGCTGATTGCTGGTGGCGATTTTAAGACCTTGCAACAGGAATACCTGTTGGAGCCGCAGGAGGCGGAACTGTTGGCGAATGATCCGAGGACCAGGGATTTCTTTTCAGGCTACGACCTGGTGGAGCCATCGGAGAATTCGCCCATTCCGGAGCCTTATAGGATGGACATTCACTCGTATTATGGCAAATATTCTGGTTTGCCTAGGTTCCACAAGACTTTGCACTTTGAGGCTAAGGATATTTCGCGTAAGCCAATGATGGTGACTTTGTCGTTGTTGCGCCAGGGTGGGAAGTGGAAAATTTTGAGCCTTGGCGAGTTGAACAATTTGCGGGTAGTACTCCCCTATCAGGTGCCGAAGGATTTGACCATGCACGTGAGGGCGGGCGATCACGCTTTTAGTTTTCCGGCTTCGAGGGGCATGATTTTGGGTAACTCTCGCAGGCAGTCGGTTACTTTCTGGACTTTGCCGGAAACGTACGATCTTTCGCTTAGCGCGGCTGATGGTCTGGTTGAGGTTCCGGAGACTGGGTCATTTAACTGGTTCGAGAAGACTTTCACTCAGTGGCAGCCGAAGTTGGATTATCGCCCCACCCCCGATTTTATGGACAAGTTCTACGAGTTCATTAACCCGAGGGCGGTCAAGTTCCTAGCAGACAAGTATCAGCGAAGTGGCGTCAAGCTTGTTCCGGTTAAGGCCACTAAGAAGACTTTGCGGATCGAACAGATGTCTCCTCGGGGCGATACCTGGCAGGTGAAAGGCAAGGTGGAAGTGGAAACAAACAGTGGAATCGACTTCTACAATTTTGACGAGCCTTTCCTGCAGATCGACAAGAACGGTGTGCGAGAAGTAAACGGCAAATAGCCGGGCTGGTGCCGTGAGGACGATTCTAGGTGGGAAGGTTTAGTGATGGAGTTTAGGGTCAACTCGAATTTTGGGTTGAATCATGAACCGGGTGATCGGGCCCCGCGCCAGGGTGCGCGAGATGGTGCGGTGATTGAGTATCCGACTGAGCGCGGTCTTGTTCCCACGGAGATTCGAACTATTCCTTTGGAGGGTACGGGCATCAATGTTGGGGCTTTTATGGCTATTACTTCTGGTTGGGTTTTCATTTTCATGTCAGCGTTTGCTTTGCTGATTGCGCTGATTGTGGTGCCCATCGTGTATAGCCTTGCCTCGCCAGACAATTTTTCGGGAAAATCCATGGAGGGCCTGGTGGCAGTCAAGGGGACTATCACTCTTGTGTTTTTTGGTGCGCCTGTGGGGTTGCTCGCCCTCGGCGGCGCTTTGAAGAAGTGGGGAAAGAACTTGTCGCGGCGGGCTCAAGAGCAGTTGCTTCCTTCGTGGGCTCCGATTATGCGGGAGTTTTACGACCTCGATATTTACCAAACGTACACTAGCCCCGCGAGCCTGCAGAAGGTCGAAACACAACTAGCGAAAATAACCAACGAGTTTTCTCCGTTAAGGATGGTGATGGTGCCCCAGGGGAGCCATTTGCAGGTGGATATTGCGTGGGATCAGGGGCCAGAGTGGGCCAGACTGTACCAATACGGTGACGTTGCCGATAACACGATGCTGCATCTGAAGATTTTTCCCGAGGGCGGTTACACCTTTTACGAGTCGCGGGTGCACACTCAACTAACCATTACTCCCGATGGGATTAGTGCAAGAGGGGCAGGTTTTGCTGGGTACACGGCTGCGCAAGGCGAATTTAGTTACACCACGCTCCCCTTTACCTCGCTTGCCCAAATGGACGAGGATCGCATTCAAAATAGTGGTGGTTACGCCAGCTTTGGGCGCGGGGAACAGACTCGGATACCTCTTGCGACGAAAGCTCCTGTTTTCTTGATTCTGCGCACTTTGGGGTACAAGAACAAAAATCGCCTAATCAGCGACCCGTGTATTGAGTTCTGAGGCTCAGAGCCGTTCGAGTGCGGCGGTTAGGACCTGACCGAGGCGACCGTGGATGACTAGGTCGGCTCGGGAGTCCCAGGCGGTTGGTTCCGCATTGATTAGCACCAGCCGATCCCCTTGGTAGTAGCGGAGGAACCCAGCCGCCGGGTACACGTTTAGCGAGGTTCCACCGACAATCACCAAGTCTGCGGCGGCCAGAGCCGTGACGGAGCCTTCGATCATGTTTTCGTCGAGGGCTTCACCGTAAAGCACTACGTCTGGGCGGATCATTTCGCCACACTGCTGACAGTAGGGCACGCCCTCGGCCTGCATCACCTGCTCGAGGGTGGCCTCATGGGCGGCTGGGCCAACGCAATAGTGCCTGGCGGTTGAACCGTGCAATTCGAACACTTTTTGGGTGCCGGCCGCCTGGTGCAAACCGTCAATGTTCTGGGTGACCACGCAAGATAGATGCCCACGATCCACCAGGGTGTTAACAGCCTCGTGTGCGGCGTTGGGTTTTGCCTCGGGGTGTACCAGCTCGTTCTTGTACAGATGGTAAAACTTTTCCGGCTCGTACATTAAGCACTCGTGGCTGAGCAGGTATTCGGGGCTATCGCCCTCACCACGCTGCGCATACAAGCCCGCAGCCGAACGAAAATCAGGGATCCCTGAATCGGTCGAGACTCCCGCGCCGCCAAAAAAGACACCGCGACGGGCCTGGGAAATCCACCCGGCTAACTCATCCAACAAGGCATTCTCATCCATGCCACTAACATAAACCCGCAAAACCAAAGTGCCAAAAGGTGTGGGGATTAGGCAAAGTGATCGGAGACGATTTGGTCTAGTTGGGCGCGGATTTCTTCGAAGGGCAAATTCAAGTCGAGGGTCTTGACGCTGATCTGGTTGCCGCTCATCTGGTAGACGCAGTCGGGCTGGATTTCCTCATCCGTTTTGGCATAAAGCAGCATCCCTGAAACCTGGTGTGGTTGTGAGTTCAAGCTGGCATCCTTGTTCTTCACATAGGTAAAAATCTGGTACAAGTTTGCCGACTTGATTTTGTGCACGTCGTAATTGACGGTTGTGGTGTGCGAATAGTATTTCGCGTCAATGATCAGCACTTCTTCACCACGGCTCAACGTAATGTCGCTGCGCATGATCGGCAGCATGTCCGAGAAACCATCGTCCAGCACCCACCCAATTTGGGAAGCTTCCGCCGTGAGTTCCGGGTGCTCTTGGCGATAGAACTCAAGGATGAATTTTTCATAAAGCCGGCACATGCTGCTCTCATCAAAGAAGCTCATCAAACGAGTCGAACCATCGTCCTCGGTCTGTAACAGGCCCTTAAAAACTAGCCAACAAACCCCAATCAGCATCCGGTATGTTTGGTTGTTGCGATCGTAACGTAAACGCCAGCTCACCTGACGTAAGTCCACCAAACGCACCTCGGCGAAAAACACCATCAGCTTGCGCAAACTCTTCTTGCGCGACTTATCAATGTCAGAACGCAACAACAAGTTTACGGTCGCCTTAATGATCCGGTTCGCGGCCGTATCCACCGAAAAATCGTCGTAGGAGCACACCATTTGGCGGCGTTGAAAAGCCTGCGTTTTCACCGACTCACTGACCTCAATCTTGCCGCGCAAACTCGACAATTGGTCCGTTCGATCCAAATAGTCGCGCCCCAACCCTCGCTTGACTTGCGAACTAATCCCCCGTTCAAGGATTGCCGCCAGTAAGTCGGCCGAATGGTCAAAATCCTCGGTCGCCACCTCACGGTACTTGTCCTCGCGCAACACCGTGAAAGCGTAGGCGAGCATGTAGTAAATGTTTCGAGTTGGAATCAACTCAAAGTCCTCCGCAAACGATCCGACCAGTCGCGCACCTTCGCGGGCTCGTCAAACCAGTACTCTTTAACCAGCGGTAATAGTTCGAACTCCACAATCGCTGACAGGGCACTAGTGTCGCAAGTTTCGCGTTCAAGGTTGCAGAAATAGCTGTGGCCCACGCAGAAGCCCTCCCCTAGGGAATCATCGGCGGCAATTGCCTGGTTCAGCTCGTTCACTTTTTGCAGCAGCAGGTTCAGTTGTTCACTGCCGAGGGCGTCACGGTAGCGACCAAATCCCTCGGTAGCAAAACCGGGAGGTAGCTCAATAAACGCAAAACGACGGCGCAACGCGTAATCCAGCATCGCCAAAGAGCGATCTGCCGTGTTCATCATGCCAATCAAATACACATTCTCTGGCACGTGGAACAACTCTTTCGAATACAACAATTGCAGCTTGTTGCTCTTGCCGCGCTTGTCGTTCTCAATCAACATGAACAGCTCACCGAAAATCTTCGAAAGATTGCCTCGGTTAATCTCGTCAATAATGAAAAAGTAGTCATTCTCCAAGTCGTCAGCAGCGCGCTTACAGAAACTGTAGAAAGCACCCTTTTGTAGTTCAAAGCCACTACCGGCCGGACGGTAGCCCTCAATGAAATCCTCATACGAGTAACTCTGATGGAACTGCACCATCATCACCCGATTGATATCCTTCTCCCCCATC
The DNA here is from genome assembly GCF_001856685.1 of Boudabousia tangfeifanii. Taxonomy (GTDB): domain Bacteria; phylum Actinomycetota; class Actinomycetes; order Actinomycetales; family Actinomycetaceae; genus Boudabousia; species Boudabousia tangfeifanii. Next base: position 420,553 of record NZ_CP017812.1, on the reverse strand, counting down.
ATGGAGTAGGCCAAACGCTTGGCAATGAAAGTCTTTCCCACCCCGGGGGCACCCTGCAGAATAATGTTTTTCTTCGTGCGTAAGGCTTGCACCATCGACTCATACTGCCCCTCGGTCACAAACACCTCAGACAGAAAATCAGCGCGCCCATAAGCCGGGTACTGTTTCTCCAAAGACTCAGCCTCGAAATCCTCCACCACATCATCAGACTGGGCGTAAAACTCTTCCAAGTTCGTCAGCAACACCTGGTCGTCGGTAATTTCCGTGAAAGTTTTATTGGGCAACCCACTAACTGGTGTGAAAATCTCTCTAGATTTCCAATCCACTTGACGCATATATGGGAAGTTAGCCTTTTCCTCAAAACGATAGTTTTCGGCTACAATCCCCCAACCGATAATTTTATTCGGACCCTCTTTAATATAAACGGCATCACCAATCTGTACTTCAGATACAAACTGCCACATCGCTAAAGAGACATTCTTCTGCTGGCTTTCATCAGAAATAGATTCCTTTAAAACCTCACGGATCTCATCGCGTGATTCGAAATCAGCTAAGTCCCCAATCGAAGGATAGCCTAAAATCATCACTCCACGATCAAACAAATCATCCGTAACAGAGGCGAACTTACTCGGAGAAATTAACCAGAACCGCTGACGGGAAACGTCACCATCTCCCAATGAATTTTTAGCTTTCTCCTTTTCCTTGGCCTTACGTTCATCCTCTTCCTTGTTAACACGCTCAGATTCAAGCCAAGCCTCATAGCTCAACTCCGGTAAAGAAGCGGCCGGACAATTAGACGTTCCCAACTGCCCTATAACCGTGTCACAAATCTGCAAATACTCTTCGCCGGTTGGAACGTGCGAAGTATTTTTCCTTGGTACGACAGAGGCACAAACCTCTCCAGCCAAAGCCTCAGTACCCAGATACCAACGATTACGACCATCTAAGCTAAGAAAACGGTTCGGGCGAGTCCAGTAAAAACCAAAGGTAATATTCCAGCGAATATTGAACTGTTCACTCAGATTTTCATATGCAGCGACGAATAATTTCCTATTTTCTTCATTTTCATTGTCTGCCAAGCGCACCGATGCCTCAAAAACATCCCAAAGATTATCTATATCTTTATCAGTTCTCCTAGCATTCCATCGGAATGCATAAAAAGTAGCATTTTGATTATTGAGTATTGGAACTCCATTAAATGACGAAACTGGTCTTGAATTCAAACCCAACTTAGAGTTCAGATAATCGACGATTTTTTTACGAGTAGAGTCACGAATACCTTTATTAAACAAGCCATAAACGGTGTAAGGATCAATGTCAGTCGGCACGCCTTCAGCTTCCAGCTTCGGGAACTTCTCACCGATCGCTTCGTACATCTCCTGAATCAACGCAATTAGTTCGGGACGCCGATGCTTGTATTCCAACAGCTTGTCCGCAAACTTCGTGTAGAAGTCAATCCAGTCGTACTCTTCACTCATCATTGTCCCCGATTCGTCATCGACAAACTGCCACCGTTAGCAGTCATCTGGCTACCCAGACATTATTCCACGAGGACGAACCACTTGTGGGGGCGGGTGGGGTGCTCGGGGTGCGGACGGGCATTGGTGGGGTCGCGATCAGCGCGAACCCACCAGGGCGGGAGCAACCCACCCGCCCCCACACCACACGCCCTCGGTCGGTAATATAAGGGAAAGTGAGCAGCCAGAAGATAGCGGGAGGTGCATGTTGAGAGAGCGATGGCAAAACGATAAGCAGTTCCGCACCGCTGTGACAGTCGGGTACGTGATCGTGGCGGTTCTGGCTTTCTTGTTCTGGTTGCGATACAGCTACAACAGCACCTTTGGCCTGATAGGGGTTTGGGTGCAGCTCGGTTTGATGTTTGCGCAAATTGTGGTTGCTTCCGCCCTAGTAGTTTTAAGTTTCTCTTTGACGAGGACGAAACGGGATTCAACCAGTTCACCGACTCAGATTCCTGAGCCGCGGAATGTAAAAATGTTTAAGAGCGGCCTGACCTTGTTGGTGCTGATTTATTTGTTGGTTTCGGCGGTGCCGCAAGGCTTTAATGCGGTTCTTGATTTGACGGGCGGGACCGTCACCAAGAATTTTTCGTTCGTGGAACGGGCGCCCTACAAGATTCGGACGCGTTTTGGCCACTACCGGGATGGTGAGCGCGTCACCTTGCAGAGTTCCGATGGGCAAAAGTTGCAGGTTTGGTTTGTGGTGCGCGATGGGGTGCACAAGTACCAGAGTTTGGATCAGCTGCACGATGCGCCAGTTGAGTTCTATCCGAACACGGGCGTCTTGGCCCTGCAGCCACGCTAGCGCAACGCCTCTCCCCCACGTTTGCTGTCGTCTGCTCTGCCCACGAGGACGAACCCCTTGTGGGTGCGGGTGGGGTGCTCGGGGTGCGGACGGGCATTGGTGGGGTCGCGAGCAGTGCGAACCCACCAGGGCGGGAGCAACCCACCCGCCCCCACACCACTCGCCCTCGGCCACCCCAAACCTAGTGTGACACCACGTTGCGACATTAATAAAGCGGCTCGGCAACTTTTGCGCAGGTCACTATTTCGTTTTATTTTGCGCTGAAAAAAGAGTAAAATAGACGAATCTCTACCCATAGAAAGGACTTGGGTGGTGTGAATTCGTGCCGGATCAATGATGACTCGGCTGTAGCACAAGGAGAATGTATGTCACTGAAGCGTTTTGGCGTTGTGACAGCGACCGCGGCCCTGGTGGCTTCGGGTCTTGGCGGGGTTTCTTTATCCCCTTCGGCCCAGGCTGATCCGGGCGATTTGTCGGCCTCTGGTAGCAACGGAGTGAATGAGGCGGTTCCAGCTGCAAGTTCGGATGCGGACGATGAGGAGCTGGATGTTCCGGAGGACAATGGGGAGGGCTTGAATGCTGTTATCCCGACTCCGCAATCTATGAATCTTGATGGGGGCACGGCTTGTGTGACCCGCCCTGATGGCAAATTGATTTTGCGTGGTGGCGATGAGCGTCGGACGGCTGATGCGAAGACTTTGGCGGCGCAGTTGAAGGCGGCGACTGGTCACGAGTACCAGGTGGCTGCCGAGGGTTCGCCTCGTAAGGGCGATATTGTGCTGGAGACCGGCCAGGTTTCAAGCGCCCCTGAGGGGAAGCAGGCTGATGCTTACCAGTTGAATTGTGCGAAGGGTGTCATCACTTTGAAGGCACCCGAGGCCCGCGGCTTGTACTATGCGGGCCAGACCATGTTGCAGGCTTTGCGTTCGGGTCATTTGGTGCAGTCTGGCGAGGTGGCCGACTGGTCGGATTACCCGGTTCGTTCTTTGCATGTGGATGCGGCCCGTAAGTATTTCCCGAAGGATTGGTTCCTGAAGGAAATTGATCGCATGTCTTCGTTGAAGATTAACCAGTTGCAGTGGCATTTTTCAGAAAATGAGGGTTTCCGCCTGGAGTCAAAGAAGCACCCGAATTTGATGAGCCCGGAGTTTATTACTCAGGATGAGGCGAAGGAGATCGTGGCTTACGCGAAGTCCCGCCATGTTGAGGTGGTTCCCGCGTTCGACATGCCGGGTCACTTGCAGTGGATTTTGAAGAGTAAGCCTGAGTTCCGTGCGTCCGAGGACGAGTACGCGCAGAAGATGATCGACTACTCGAATCCTGAGGCGGTTAACTTCCTGAAGGGTTTGGTTGACGAGTTTGCCCCAATCTTTGCGGGTCAGACCACCACTTGGATGATTGGTGGCGACGAAGTTTTCCCGATGGATTGGATTCCGAACCGTTTGGCCAGCAAGCTCCCGAAGCTTAAGAAGTATGCCGAGGATCAGGTGGGTGCGGGCGCCCAGGTGATGGACGGTTACATGCACTTCTTGAAGGAAATGGACAAGTATGTGAAGGCGAAGGGCTACACGACTAGCCGCGTTTGGTCTGACTTGTTGTACACCTCGGAGATGGAATCGATCCCGGGTGACGTGCAGGTGGGCTACTGGACGCAGTGGTCTTGGAAGATGCCTTCGACTGAGAAACTGGTCCAGCATGGTCACAAGTTGTTGAACGTTTCGGATAAGTACTTCTACTATGTGCTCCCGGCTTGCCCGACTTGTGCGTACCACGATCACGCTGACGCTCCGAAGATTTTGTCCGAGTACAATCCTCGGATTTTCCCGGAAAAGCGCACGCGTGAGGTGGAACCAGATCACGTCCTCGGTTCGTCTTACGCCATTTGGTGCGATAAGCCGGATTTGAAAACGGCCGACTTTATTGGTGACGATTCCCTGCCCATGTTGGCGGCGATGAGTCAGAAGACTTGGAAGCCTTCCCAGAAGGTTTCGGCGGCCGATTTTGTGCGCCGTGTGAAGGCGAACGACAAGGCCATGTTTAGCCCGGTTCCGGTGGTGCCACCGGCTTTCCGTTGGAACAACCAGGTTAACACTACCCCTGAGCCGGGCGAGGTCGGTGCGAAGGATTCGCTCTCGTACCGTTACGTTTTGGAGAACACTGGCCGTAAGCAGTTGAACCCGACCGCGAAGGTGGTGGCCGAGGGGCTGCCAATGTCGTGGGCGGACGCGAAGGCCGAATTGACTATGCCTGAACCACCACAGCCACCGAACTTGGCTTTGGAACGTCCGGTCACGGTTTCGGGGCATGAGGTTCGTAATCGTTTCCCGAAGGAAAAGGCTACCGATGGCATTACAGAGCCCGCAGATTTGCGCGAGGATCGTTGGTCTTCGAACGAGTCCGATAATGCTTGGATTTATGTGGATTTGGGCGAGGATAAGACTCTCGATAAGGTAAAGATTTACTGGGAGAATGCTTGTGCGGCCCGCTACAAGATTCAGGTTTCGCGCGACGCGGAGCATTGGACCGACGCCACCGAAGAACTTACTGCCACGAACTGCCCGAAGGTGGATACGGTGAAGTTGAACGCTGAAGGCAAGTGGCGTTATGTGAAGATGCAGGGCTTGAAGCGTACCGCTGCGGCCAATGGCAACTTCTACGGCATGTCCTTGTACGAGTTCGAGGTGTACCCGCCCGCTAAGGTGGTTCCGACCCCTGAGGTTCCGGCTGTGAAGGTGGAGGGCAATGCTTTGACTTGGACCGGTGTGGTTCCTGCGGGCGCCACCCTTACCTTGAGTGGCAAGGCGAAGTTGAACGCTTCCCCTGCCGGTGGCGAACTGGCCATTAAGACCGTTTCATCCTCGGCCAAGCTGGAAAACTTCACCGACGCGAAGACTTTCACGGTTGCTGAGCAGCCCTTCGACGATACCGAGTTGGCTAAGGAATTGGAGGCTGCCAAGGCCGCCAAGGCTAAGGCCGAGGACGCCAAGCAGGCTGCCGAAAAGGCTGCCGAGGACGCCAAGGCGGGCAAGGCTCCCGCCGACGAGGCCGACGGTGCTGCCGACCAGGATTTGCAGGCCTCCAAGGACGAGCTGATGACTGCCGGTGAGAAGGCCGCTGCCGAAGCCAAGGCCGTAACCAACGCGAAGGAATCAGCCCAGAAGGTGAAGGAACTAGCCCAGGCTGCCAAGGCCGCTTTGAACGAGGTCGAGAAGCAGGCCGAGGCCGCCAAGCAGGCTGGGGCTGAAGCTGAAAAGGCTGCCGGGGTTGCCCGCGAAGCCGAAAAGGCGATTGCTCCGGCCGAGCAGGCCCTGGCTGATGCCAAGCAGGCTTTGACTGACGCGAAGGCTCTGACCGACGTGCACCCGCGCGAGAAGGCACTAAAGGTTCAGATTGCGACCGAGAAGGTGGCCGAGACCGAAGCCAAACTGGCCGAGGCGAAGGCCAAGTCGGCTGAGGCTGACACCAAGTTGGCGATCGCCCAGACGAAGGCTAATGCCGCCGCGAAGCAGACCGAGGCTGCCCAGACGCGCGCCAAGGTGGCCAACACTCGCCTCGAGATGATGGCTTTGCGTAACAGTGCTTTGCAGGCGGAAGAAAAGGCTGTGAAGGGCGAGAAGGACCTAGCTGACGCGAAGGAAAAGAACCAGGAGCTCGCCTCCCAGCTTGAAAAGGCCCAGCAGGGTCAGCAGGTGGCCGAGGACGAGGCCACGAAGGCTAAGGCCGACGCTGCTAAGAAGACCGAGGAGCTGGCTTCCGCTAAGGCTGATCTGGTCAAGGCTAAGGAGCAGGTAACTGACGCTAACCGCAAGGCTGCGGAGGCTAAGAACCAGGCGGACGCTGCCGAGGCTAAGGCTGAGGCTGCTAAGGCCGAAGCACAGGCCGCAAACGGTAAGCTCCAGGAGGCCACTGCCCGCGCCGAGGCGGCCGAAAAGAAGGCTGCTGAAGCTTACGAGCAGGCCAAGGCCGCTGGTAAGAGCGAAGCTGAAGCCCGCGCCGCTGAGAAGGCTGCTAAGGCCGAGGCCGAACAGGCTCGCCAGGCCGAACAGGCTGCCAAGGCCGACGCCCAGAAGGCTCGTGAAGCCGAACAGGCTGCGCGCGACGAAGCCACCCAAGCCCGCAGCGCTGAACAAGCTGCCAAGGCTGACGCCAACAAGGCTCGCGCCCAGGCACAGCAGGCTCAGGCCAAGGCTTCTAGCGCCGAGGCTCGCGCCAACTTGGCCGAGAAGAAACTGACCAAGGCTAATGCGGACTTGCGCGCCTCCCAGAAGGAAGTCAAGGAATTGAAGGAAAAGCTCGGGCAGAAGCCACCGGTTGCCACCCCCGAACCGCCCTCGACTGGCACCCCTGAGGAACCATCGCCAGCCACTCCTGAGGTACCATCGCCTGCCACCCCGGAAGCTCCCGTGGTGGACTACCAGGTGACCTTGAAGACCTTGTCCGATCAGGTCAATACCGAGTTCAAGGACATGCCGCATGGCACCCAGTTCGCTGGCGAGGTTAAGTGGTTGCGCCATAAGGGCATCACCACCGGTTGGCCGGATGGCACTTTCCGCCCGTTGGCTCCGATGACTCGCGCCGCCATGATCACCTTCATTTACCGTCTGGAGGGTCAGCCTGAGGTGAAGGTCCCGAAGTCGAATGTCTTCAAGGATGTTCCGGCCAGCTACTACTTCTCTAAGGAGATTGCTTGGGCGAAGGCTAAGGGCATCACCACCGGTTGGGCCGACGGCACCTTCCATCCGGAAGAGTCCGTTTCCCGCGAAGCGATCGCTGCTTTCCTCCACCGCTACTGCGAGAATGGTGGCAAGTGCCATCCTGACTTGCGTGCCGCCTCGCTTGATCGGGTGAAGGCTCAGCCTCGTTTCAAGGATGTGCCAGCGAAGTCCTTGTTCGCTAAGGACATCAACTGGTTGGCAAAGGCTCGTGTCACCACCGGTTGGCCAGACGGTACTTTCCGTCCCCACCAGCCAGTCCAGCGTGACGCTATGGCCGCTTTCTTCTACCGTCTAACCCACAACACGGTTGACCCCATCAAGAAGTAAGCGCCAGCGCTGAAATCAGGTTTGTGCCCCCGCCAGCAGGTTTGGCGGGGGCACCCCTATGCCCGAAAGCGCGCCGATAGCATCTGGTTGCTAGGGCTCTTCCCTATTCCACCCCGGCTGTCCGCACGCGTAGGCGAGGCCTCGACCTCTTCCCTGCCCGAGAGTTCAAACCGCTCCCCCTCAGCATCCTAGTGCTCGCCCACCGAGAGTTCAAACCGCTCCCCCTGAGCGTACTGGGACTCGTCCACCGAGGGTCCGAACCGCTCCCCCTGAGCGTCCTAGTGCTCGCCCACCGAGGGCGCCCTCGGCCTCGACCCGTGCCTAAAAAAGACTTTCGCCCACCTTCCCGGTTTCCCGGTCGGGTGGGCGAAAGCTGGTTTATCAGCAGAGGCTATTAGCAGCCTTCAGCTTTGGTGTTGTACATGAGGCGGTAGATGAACGCGATCATTGCTTCGCGGCTCACCGGCTCTAGTGGACGGTAGGTGCCATCTGGCCAACCGGTGGCCACACCTGCCGCGTAGATCCACTTCATGGCGTCCTCGTGGAGCATGCCCTCAGGAACGTCAACGAATGGGTCGTTGATCTTGTCAAGCGAGAGGGTTTCTGGGGCAACTGCCGGGGAAACCTTTTCTGGGAAGGCCTTGACGAAGCGTTCGAGGAACGCAGCCATGGCGTCGCGCTTGACGAGGTCGAATGGACGGTAGGTACCGTCGGCCCAACCGGTGGATAGGCCGCTTTCCTTCATCCAGGAGATTTCGCGAGCGAACAAGGTACGGTCGTTGACGTCCTTGAACTGGTCGTTCTTCACCTTGATTTCTGGCTTGCCAGCCAAACGGTAGAGGAAGGCAGCCATGTCGGCGCGGGTGGTGCCGATGAGCGGACGGAAGGTGTTATCGGCCCAACCGGTGGTGACGCCTTCACCGCGTGCCCAGTAGATTTCTGGGGCGAACCAGCGGTTGGTAGGAACGTCCTTGAACAACTTTGGATCCTCAAGGGCAGCGCGAGCGACCTTGCGTGGGACACACTGGCCGATTGGCTGATCTTCTGGGGTTTCCGCGGTTGGTTCAACCGATGGTTCGACGCTTGCTTCTGGGGTTGGCTCTGGGGTGGTGGCTGGGACGAACTGGTTCTTCAATTCGAAGGGGTTCTTGTCGTACAAGCCTAGAGCGTTAGCCACCAAGAAGTGGGTGTCGGTCTGGTCAAGCTGACCAACTACGTTCTGGGCGCCAGGACCTTCAGCAGCGATGCGGAGCTGAGTACCAGTGTGGTTCTGCTGTCCCCATGCGATCTTCGGGTCGTTGGACTTGGCGGTAGCGTAGTTGATCATCATTTCGGAGCCGTCGGCGGTAGCCAACTTGGCGACGATACCGGAGCTGATTGGTGCCTTTTCATTCTGGGTTGGAATGATCTGCGAGGTGTGTGCGTGGTCGGCGGTGGCGATAATCAAGGTTGGTTCGCCAGTTTCCTTGACCCAGTCGCGTGCCACCTGGATGGCTGCGTCGAGGTCGTCAGTTTCGCCGATCTGGCCACAGATGTCAGCCTGGTGGTCAGCCTTGTCAATCGACGCAGCTTCAACCTGGAGGAAGAAGCCCTTGTCGTTACGCAAGAGTTCTAGTGCCTTGCGGGTCATCTGGGCTGCGTCTGGCACGCCCTGGCCGCGCTCTGGGTTCTGCTCACAGGTCTTGGCTTCCTTCGAAGCACCGTCGACCGTGGCGTAGAACTTCTGGTACTTACGTGGCAAGTTGCCGTCGGAGAACAAACCGAGGACTGGGGTGGCCTGGTCGGCAACCTTCACCTTGGCGAGTTCTGCTGCGTTGGTTACGACCTGGAAGCCGTTAGCCTTAGCGTTGTCGAGGACGGAGGTGCCAGCGGTCCAGGTGTGGTCTGCCCACTTACCCGAAACCTGTACGAGCTGGTTGAAGGCCTTAGCGCCACCACCGAGGGTGACGTCGGCGCGGGTGTCAACCAACTGTTCCGAAATCGAACCGAAGCCGCCGTTCTGACGCCACTGCGAAGCGAACTTTTCACCCTGGCAGGAAACCGAGTTCTTGGCTTCTTCAGGGCCGTAGCACTTACGGTTGAGGGCGTGTGCACCCTGGACAGCCGGGGTGGCGTCCTGGATTTCAGCGGTGGTAACGTTACCGGTCTTCAAACCCTTGGCCTTAGCCAATTCGATCAAGTTAGCCACTGGCTTGCCATTGTTGTCAACGCTGATACCACCGTTGTAGGTCTTGGTACCGGTGGCCCAAGCGGTGCCCGAAGCGGCCGAGTCGGTGACGTAGTCTGGCAAACCAGTCTTCTTGTTGAGCGAGTAGTGGGTGTAGTTACCGGTGTAAGGCAATGCGTCCAAACCTGGGAGGCGACCGGAGGCGCCGTAGAGGTAGTTACGAGCGATGGTGATTTCACTGTCGCCCATGCCGTCACCAATGAAGAGGATGACGTTCTTAGCCTTGTCGGCTACACGCTTCTGGCCATCCTTGCCGTACTGAGCACACTGGCCAGGGGCTGGGGCGGAAACCTTGCCGTCCTTGTTCACCAAGTAGCAGGTGGCGGCAGCGTTCTGAGCGGCCACTGGAGCAGCTAGGTTACCGTCCACATTGCCCTTGCCGGCATCAGGGTTGAGGCCTAGAGCGTTAGCAATGGTGTAGTGCAAGTCGGTCTGGTCGGTCTGGCCGAGGACGTTCTCGGAGCCTGGGCCGTAACCGGCTACGCGCAACTGGGCGCCGGTGTGGGTGGTCGAACCGGTTCCGCCGGTGATGAGGCTGGCGGGGATAGTACCGTAAGCCACGGTCATGGCAGCACCGTCAGCGGTGAGCAAGCGGGTGGCTGGGGAAACCAATGGGTTCGAATCGTAAACGATCTGGGCGGTGTGCGAGTGGTCGGCGGTAACGATCACCATGGTGTTGCCGTCCTTCTTAGCGAAGTCGAGGGCCAACTTGGTGACGTCGTCGAGACGCTCGGTTTCACCGATCATGCCACAGGCGTCAGAAGCGTGGTTACGCTTATCAATCGAGGCGGATTCAATCTGGAGGAAGAAGCCCTTGTCGCTGGTCTTGTCATCCAACAGTTCGATCGCCTTCGAGGCCATCAATGGCAGTTCTGGTTCGGTGCCTAGATCCTGCTTTTCACAACGCTTGGCCTCTTTGAGGTGAGCGTCGAGAGTAGCCTTGGAGGAAGCGAAGCGGGTCTTCATGTTCTTTTCGGAGAACAAGCCCAAAACTGGCTGCTTCTGGTCAGCCTTCTTAATCTTCTTTAGTTCCTCAGCGGTGGTGACAACCTGGAAGCCATTGTCCTTAGCGTTGTCGAGGACGGACTTACCCTTGACCCACTTGGTGGTGTTTGGTAGGTATGGGTTCTTGCCTTCGCCATCAGCCTGAACCATCTGCTTGAAGGGCTTCATACCGCCACCGAGGGTGACGTCTGGGCGGGTGTCAATCAACTGTTCGGAGATTGAACCGAGGCCGCCCTGTTCGCGGTACTGGTTGTACTTGTTACAAACCGATGGGTTCTTGACTGGGTCTGGGCCGTAGCACTTGCGGTAGACGTTGTGGGCAATCTGGGCTGCCGGAGTGGCGTCCTGGATTTCCGAGGTGGTGACGTTACCGGTGCGCATGCCAGCCAACTTGGCCTTTTCAATCAAGTTTTCGACTGGGTTGAATTCGAGGTCAACCGAAATCGCGCCATTGTAGGTCTTGGTACCGGTCGACCAAGCGGTGGCCGAGGCGGCGGAGTCGGTCACGTAGTTGACCTTACCGGTTAGGTCCACCGAGTGGTGGGTGTACATACCGGTGTTTGGAAGTTCGTCAATGCCTTCAAAGCGGCTACCGGCACCCTTGAGGTAGTTACGGGCGGCGGTGATTTCTTGCTGGCCCATGCCGTCACCAATAATCAAAATGACGTTCTTGGCCCGTGCATTGGTTCGGCCTTGACCCGCTTTACCGAACTGGGCACATTCACCCGGTTTCAAAGCGTGGACATTTCCGTCCTTGTCAAGTGCTTGACATGCCTTCGGCCCATTGTATTTATGCATCGTGGGGTCGAAAGCAGAGGCAAGGCTTGGCGCCAAGATTAGAGCGGTGGTAGCGGTGGCAGCCACAACTCCTGCTAGACGCCGTTGCTTACTTGGCAGATTACTCATCTGATTTCCTCCAAGCGGATAACCAAGGCAGTACACAGACTGCCACTTACAGGGCTAACCTAGACCGCAAAAGTTAACAGCAGTAAAACTCCAAGAAGCACTTAGGTAACTAAGTTGAAACTTTTACACCCCCAATAGACCACTATTGCGACCTACCCCACACTTGTTGATTTTGTTCAATTTTTAAGGAAAAATGTAAAGTTCCTCGTTGCTTTTTTGTAACCTTGACAATAGTGTTTGTTAACCAATTGCGCCTAAGATGGCTTCAACTCAATGCGTTTTGCTTGAAGGAGGAGTTTTGCTCAAACCCGAGTTAAAACCGCAGGCGAAATACCCCGTAGCCCCGGTTAAATCAGATCATCACGATCAGCACCAGTCACCCGATAACCACCACGATCATCCTCATTTCGAGGGCGATGTCCGTTGGTCCGAAGCTACCGCCGGAGCGATTGTGGCTGCGGTTGGGGTGACCTTAACTTACTTAGCGTTAACCGGAAAGATTAATAAGTATCTCCTTCCCGCTTTTAAGAATTGGATCTTATTGTGCGGGCTGATCCTGCTAGCCTTCGCGATTTGGACCTTGTGGTTGGCTTTGCGCCCTCGCCTCGGCCAGCAAAAAACTGCCAGCGCTGGAACCCACGATACGGGCGAGCACTTCCACCCTTATTCCAAGGCTGCTGCGCTAATGCTTGTGCCAGTAATGATTGTGGCCCTTTCCTTGCCGGCTCCACTAGGCGCCTTTATGACCAGTAAAGTTGCCACCGCGCAATCGCGTGCCGCCGCTGACAAGCCGAGGGCGCGCACCGCCCTGATCCCCGGCCAGCAGGTGCCTGGTCCAATCCCAGATGACGACAAGCCAGACTTTGCTGCCGCCCAAAATGACGTCCCCCAGTTCTTGCCCTTCCCCGAACTGAAAGATGGGGCAGTTAACGCTCTGCCACTCGATGAACTCACCGACCGCGTAAGCGATGGGGATCCCAAACAACTGACTGACAAAACTGTGCAGGTTGTTGGCTTTGTCAGCCCCATCGACCAAGATACTTTCCCTGGCCAGAAAGGCTGGATGCTCTCGCGCTACAAGATTTACTGCTGCGCTGCTGACGGCGTGATCTACAGCGCCATCATCCCCGATGGGCAAATGCCAAAGACCAATACTTGGGTTGAAGTGACCGGTACGGTCGACCTCGGCGCTTCCAAAGAAGGCATGCCCGTTTTGAAAGTAACTAAGGTGAAAGAAATCCCTGAACCTAAGGAGCCTTACCTGTGAGCACCACCAGTTCTTTGCCTCGGCCAGCCCTAAAAAATAGCGCCAAGGCCGCCAAACAGTCGGCCCCTCACACCGAGCACCACACACACGACCACACTCACCAGCAGACGCACGAGCACGCTCACCCCACCGCCAAAAAGCCCCTAGTTCCTGCTTGGGCGATGGTTTTGAGCATTGTCGGTTCGGTCCTGATTCTCTTGACCTTGCAGGCGGCTCAAGGAGTTTTGCTTCCTACCGGTGGTCGCCTCGAAGCATGGCAGGCGGTGGTAGTTTCAATCGTCTTCCAAGCAACCCCATTCTTGGTCTTGGGTACTTTGATTTCCGGTGCACTTACCGCTCTTTTACCGGGCAATATTTTGGGCCGTTTCGCTCCCAAGAATCCGCTTTTGTCGGTGCCAGCCGCTGCGGGCGCTTCCATGTTCCTGCCGGCTTGTGAATGCGCCTCGGTGCCAGTCGCCCAGTCCTTGATGCGTCGCGGTGTTCCTACTGCAGCCGCATTGACCTTCCTCCTCGCCTCCCCCGCGATTAACCCAGTCGTCTTGGTTTCTACTGCCGTTGCCTTCAACGGTAATCCAATGATGGTTTGGGCTCGTTTTGGCGCTTCTTTGGTGGCCGCGGTCCTCACTGGCTGGTTCTGGCTGGCTTTTGGCCCTGGCGACTTGTTAAAACTCAAGAAGGGTCACTCACATGACCATCAGCAGAAAATGGAAGCTTTCCGCTCCACTGTCATGCACGACTTTTTGCAAGCTGGTGGCTTCCTAGTTTTGGGTGCCATGATTGCCGCCGCTATTAAGGTCACGATTTCGCGCCACACCTTTGATGCCATCGCCTCTTATCCTGGTGCGATTATCGCGCTGATGGCATTGATGGCGATCGTCATGTCGCTTTGTTCCGAGGCCGACGCATTCGTTGCCGCTGCTTTCACCACGGTTTCGCCGGTGGGCCAGCTGGTCTTCATGGTGGTTGGTCCCATGATCGACATCAAGCTTTTCGCCATGCAGTCCGGCGCTTTCGGATGGAAGTTTGCCGCCCGCTTCATGAGCCTCACTTTGGTGATGTGTATTCTTGCCGCCACCAGCGTGGGCTGGCTCTTCTTCGGCTAACGCCAAGCTGGGAGCGACGCCCTCGGCAAACGTGCCCGCGATTAAACAGCCCTTGATGAGATGTTCCTCGGATAAAACGGCCTCGGCGAGAGAGCTAAACCTGCGGAACTAGTTTTCGATACGTTAGACGTGATAACTAAATAGTCTTACTTGCGGACAGAAACACAAAATCCGGGGTGGAACAGTACAGTTGTTCCACCCCGGATTTTCTCTCCTCTGTGTTTCTCCCTCTAGATGGTGCGGGCATCTATCAGGAGTTTTGCTAGTTGTTGTGCGGGTGATAACTAGCTTCGCAAAAGGTTGTGGCCGGATCCTAACTGGAATCCGACCACCGCCTTAAAGCTTGAACTTACTAGGCGATTTCCGCGTGTGCGACACGGATTCGGTCCGAGATTCCCTGGTCAATCTTGGCCCAGTACTGGAAGGCACGCTCACGCACGCCCTCGTCGGAAACCCCAGCGATGTGGCCGGCGACGTTCTGAACGAACTCGTCACGCTGCGCATCGTTGAAGACGTTCATCAGTAGGTCACGAGCCTGGCTGAAATCGTCATCTTCAGCACTGCGGATGGTCTGAGCGCGACGCACTAGGTCACCACTGACACCGAAGGAATCTTCAGCTACGCCCTGCTGGTCTGCGAAAGGACGATCGAAGGAGTTCGGGGCGTATGGTGGCAGATCACCATTGTGATCGTAGGCCATCGGGCCGTCAGCGGCGTAGGTGTTTACCGGAGCGTTCTTCGGACGGTTGACTGGCAACTGCAAGTAGTTAGCGCCGATGCGGTGACGGTGGGTGTCAGCGTAGGAGAAGACACGACCGAGAAGCATCTTGTCTGGGGACAAGCCGGTGCCTGGCACTAGAGCCGATGGATCGAAAGCGGCCTGCTCGATTTGAGCAAAGTAGTTTTCTGGGTTCTTGTTTAGGGTGAAGGTACCAACCTTGATGCGTGGGTAATCCTTGAGGGAAACTACCTTGGTGACATCGAAGATGTTGTAACGGTAGGTGAATCCTTCTTCGAAAGGAATGACCTGCACGTAGAGATCCCACTGAGGGAAGTCGCCACGTTCGATTGCTTCAAATAGGTCACGGCGGTGGGTATCAGCGTCGATGCCGGCTAGTTTGTCGGCTTCGGCGTTGGTGAGGCCACGTACACCCTGACGCGAAATGAAGTGGTACTTGACCCAGAACTTCTCGCCCTCGGCATTGATCCACATGTAAGTGTGGGAGCCGTAGCCGTTCATTTCACGGTAGGTGGCGGGAATGCCACGGTCACCCATCAAGTAGGTTACCTGATGTGCCGATTCTGGGTTGAGGCTCCAGAAGTCCCACTGCATGGTGTTGTCGCGCAAGCCGGAGGCGCCGCGGCGCTTCTGGGAGCGAATGAAGTGTGGGAACTTGATGGCATCGCGAATAAAGAAGATTGGGGTGTTGTTGCCAACGATGTCGAGGTTGCCTTCAGTGGTGTAGAACTTGAGGGCAAAGCCACGAGGATCGCGCCAGGTGTCAGGCGAACCCTGTTCACCAGCAACGGTCGAGAAGCGGGCAAGCATTTCGGTCTTGGTGCCAGGCTGGAAAACGACAGCCTTGGTGTAGGCGGAGACGTCCTCGGTTACTTCAAATTCACCGAAGGCACCGGAGCCCTTGGCGTGAACGACGCGCTCTGGCACGCGTTCGCGGTCGAAGTGCGCCATCTGCTCAACGAAGTGCACGTCGTGCAACATGATCGGGCCGTCTGGACCAGCAGTCAAGGAGTGAGTGTCAGCCTGGACTGGGCAGCCGGTGATGGTGGTTGAACCGGAAGTGTTAACTCCGGGAACAGAATGATTGGCGTTGGTCATGAGACTCTCCTAAAAAAGGTAAAAAATTGAGACGAGGGGACGAGGTGCGGCCCGCCCCCTCGAACAAAACGAGGTGCGGCTCGTCTTGTTACTTGGCTGCAGCTAGGCAAGAAGCACAGGTTCCGCGGTAAATAACCTCGGCTTCATCAACCAAAAAACCATGGTCGATCACTGGCTCTAAGCAGGGTGCGTGCCCTATCGCGCAGGGCACGTCTTCAATCTGACCGCAAGATCGACAAACCAAATGATGATGGTTATCGCCATGGTTGATTTCGTACAGCACACTACGCTGATCTAGCTGTGCCACCCGCACTACCCCAGCATCAGCCAGTGCGTGTAGCGCGTCATACATGGCTTGGCGGGACATCGCGCCGATTTCCTGTCGCACATGGATCAACAGGTTGTCGGCATTAGTGTGCGGGTTGCTTTGCAAGTGTTTGATCACTGCGACTCGCCCAGCGGTCACGCGCAAGCCAGCCTGACGCAAGAGGTCAGCCGGGTCGAGCTGGGAAGTAGCAATGTTTTCTGTCATGGTGTCAGCTTACTCTACTTGTTTGGACTTTGTCAAGTTTTGGAAAAAGTCAAGAAAAAACTTTCGTGGCTGCGGCTTTTGCTTGTATTTCCGCGGTTTTAGGTAAAGAAAAACTGCCAGCTTTTCGGTTTTTCGAAAAACTAGCAGTATTTGTTTCGTATGATTAGGCTCTCAGCTTTCGGTTGATGCTTGGGCTGCCGATTCGGCTTCCGCAACCTTTTCAGCTTTGGCCGCTTTGGTTTTCTTAAACTTTTTCGGCTTGTTTCCGAGCGCTTTTTGCCGCATGGCAATGGCGTATGAAGCCCCAGATTCTTGACCCTGCCCGTAGACTGCTGAAACCAGCGGGAAGAGGGCTAGGAAGCAGATAAATACCCCAATTTGCATTAGCACGTCAGTGCCGAAGTAAACGGAGGTGCGGTCACGCGACATAAGGGTAAGTAGGGTGTAAATGAACCCGCCGAGGACGACTAGCGATCCTAGGGCGGCGAAGGCCTGTCCCACATGGGCCACAGTAATGCCACCTTGTGGTTTCCAGCCGATAGATCCGAGGACGGAACCAAGCATGATTACGGCGGCGGCGGCCATCAAGTACGGAGAAGCTACCATTACCCAAACAGCATTAGGGTTGAGTTGTAGGTAGAGCATGGCGACAGCATCAATTAGCACGAGGACACCGCAGCACCACATCATCAATTTTGCGATCTGGGATTGCGGAGTAACTTCTTCTAGTTCCTCAAGCTCTTCCTTCGGCACCTTCGGGCTCCTTTCAGTCCTGACTAGCCTACTCTACACTCTATTCTATTGGCTTCCCAAGTTAAAAGGATGGGCACAACCAATTCGCTTTGCTTTTCGCAAGCGTTTGGTTGTGCCCATCCTTTGGTCACGTTATTTCCCGAGGGCGAGAATCAGTTTTCTTCGCCGTGGTTTTCAGGGTTGCCTTCGGTTAGTTCGGCCGCATTGTCTGGCACGTCAACGGCTGGGTAAGACCCGGCGAAGGTGAAGTTACGTTCGCCTTCTTCGCCTTCCACATCGACGGTGACCAGCTGTCCGGGCTTGATTTCTCCGAAGAGGATCTTTTCGGACAGGGCGTCCTCGATGTCGCGCTGGAGCGCACGACGCAAAGGACGAGCACCGAGGACTGGGTCGAAGCCACGGTCGGCCAACAGGGTGCGAGCCGCTGGGGTGAGAACGATCGAGAGGTCCTGTTCGCGCATGCGCTGGTCCAAACGGTCGATCATCAAGTCGACAATCAGTTCGATTTCGTCGCGGCGGAGCTGCGGGAAGACCACTACTTCATCCACACGGTTGAGGAACTCGGGGCGGAAGTGCTGCTTGAGTTCCTCGTTGACCTTGGCCTTCATGCGGGTGTAATCGGTGGCGTGCGCATCGCCGGCCTGGAAGCCGGTGAGGACACCCTTGTTGATTTCACGGGTACCAAGATTGGTGGTCATGATGATGACGGTGTTCTTGAAGTCCACCATGCGGCCCTGCGAGTCGGTCAGGCGACCATCTTCTAGGATCTGCAACAGGGAGTTGAAGATGTCTGGGTGGGCCTTTTCGACCTCGTCAAACAAGACCACGCTGAAGGGGCGACGGCGAACCTTTTCGGTGAGTTGGCCGCCCTCGTCGTAACCGACGTAGCCGGGAGGCGAACCGAAGAGTCGCGAAGCGGTGTGTTTTTCCCCGAACTCGGACATATCGAGCTGGATGAGGGCATCTTCGTCGCCGAAGAGGAACTCGGCCAAAGCCTTAGCCAATTCGGTTTTACCAACACCGGTTGGGCCGGCGAAGATGAAGGAACCACCGGGGCGCTTGGGGTCTTTCAGACCGGCGCGAGTACGGCGAATCGACTGGGATAGGGCCTTAACGGCGTCATCCTGGCCGATAATGCGCTTGTGGAGTTCATCTTCCATGTGCAATAGCTTCTCGGACTCGGCCTCGGTGAGCTTGAGTACCGGAATGCCAGTGGACATGGCCAGCACTTCCGCGATCGATTCTTCGGTAACTTCGCTGATTTCAGTGTCAGCCTTTTCGCGCCAAGCTTGTTCTTCGTCGGCGCGCTGCTGAATCAGCTTCTGTTCGGTGTCGCGCAAGGCGGCAGCCTTTTCGAAGTCCTGGTTTTCGATGGCCGCTTCTTTTTCTTCCTTCGCGGTGGCGATCTTTTCGTCGAGTTCGCGCAGGATGCTAGGTGCGGTCATGCGGGCGATGCGTAGGCGGGCACCAGCCTCGTCCAGGAGGTCGATTGCCTTGTCCGGCAAGAAGCGGTCGTTGACGTAACGGTCTGCCATAGTGGCGGCAGCACCGATCGCTTCATCGGTGATGATGACCTTGTGGTGGGCTTCGTAGCGGTCACGCAGACCCTTGAGGATCTGGACGGTTTCTTCAACCGAGGGTTCTTCGACGCGCACTGGCTGGAAACGGCGTTCGAGGGCCGCATCCTTTTCGATGTGCTTGCGGTATTCGTCCAGGGTGGTGGCACCGATGGTCTGGAGTTCACCACGTGCCAGCATTGGCTTGAGGATCTGGGCGGCATCGATGGCCCCTTCGGCAGCACCAGCACCCACAAGGGTGTGGATTTCGTCGATGAAGAGGATGATGTCACCACGGGTGGTGATTTCCTTGAGCACCTTCTTGAGGCGTTCTTCGAAGTCACCACGGTAGCGGCTACCGGCCACCAAGGAACCCATATCCAAGCTGTAAATCTGCTTGTCTTTCAAAGTTTCAGGGACATCACCACGAACGATGGCTTGGGCCAAACCTTCGATGACGGCGGTCTTACCAACGCCAGGTTCACCAATCAACACTGGGTTGTTCTTGGTGCGGCGCGAGAGGATCTGCATGACGCGTTCCATCTCTTGGTGGCGACCGATCACTGGGTCGAGGCGCTTTTCCATGGCTGCGGTGGTCAAGTTGCGACCGAACTGGTCAAGGATGGCGCTGGCGCGCTGACCGGTCATGGTCGAGGACTGTCCGCCCACGCCCACGGTTTCCTTGCCTTCTTCGCCACCACCGGTGTAACCCGAGAGTAGCTGCATGACCGACTGACGCAAAGCGTTGACATCGACCGACATGGTCTTGAGGACCTGGCTGGCCACGCCTTCGGTTTCGCGGAGCAGACCGAGCAGCAGGTGTTCGGTGCCAATGTAGTTGTGGCCGAGCTGGAGGGCTTCACGCAATGCCAGCTCGAATACCTTTTTCCCGCGAGGAGTAAAAGGAATGTGACCGGAAGATTCCGAGGTGCCACGGCCGATAATGTCGACGGTGGTTTTACGGACTGAATCTAGGGTCAGGTCGAAAGACTTTAGCGCCTTTGCGGCAATGCCATCGCCTTCACTAATTAGCCCCAGCAGCAGGTGCTCGGTGCCAATGTAGTTATGGTTCAATTCGCGCGCTTCGTCCTGCGCCAAAACTACGACGCGACGAGCCCGGTCGGTAAACCGTTCAAACATGTAATACTCCTCCACTGCCCAACCGAAAATCGGGTTGCCAAAATAAGCATAGGTTGGGCGTTCCTTGCTAAAAGACTAGTGTGCTAAGGCCAATTACTCGCGCCTGTTCGCCAGCGGCGAGGGTATTTTTAAAAGTTTTCGCCCTACGCGCACGCAAAATAGGATCTGCGTTACTAGTTGGGGAAAATCAGACCTCTACCAGCACGGTGAAGGGACCGTCGTTTACCAGTTCGACTTCCATCATGGCACCGAACTTGCCGGTCGCTACTTCAAGGCCGAGGTCACGCAACTGCGAAACTACCTCGTTGAAGATTGGTTCGGCCACGTCCCCCTTGGCCGCATCGATCCAGGTGGGGCGGCGGCCCTTAGCGGTTGAACCATACAGGGTGAACTGGGAAACCAGTAGTAGTGGGGCACCCAGTGTAAGGGCAGAAACTTCTTGCCCGACGGTGGTCGAGGCGGTGGCTTTGCCGTCCTCTCCCTGACCTTCCGCTGGTTCTGCCGGGGCTTCCAGCAGGCGCAGGTTGGCTAGTTTGTCAACCATTTTCTTGATCTGGGCGGGACCATCATCGTGAGTAATGCCTACTAGCACCACGAGTCCGGGACGAGTAATTTCCCCCACGGTTTGCCCGTCTACTCTCACTGCGCCACGTAGGGCACGTTGGACAACTGCTCTCATGTCCCCTCCAAACTAGTTAGTTACAAATGGTAAAAGTCTGTGGTTGTTTTGGTTTTGCCAACCGAGGGCGGCCTCACCTTCCGGTTTTGCCAACCGAGGGCGGCCTCGGCTAAGTGCCTTACCAGTCGCGTGGGCCTTTGCCGGGGCGCTGCTGGTATGGTCCGGTGCCCTTCTGGCGTTGCCGGAAGGCGTCCACTCGCACTTTGTCGCCGGTCAGGTAAACGCCGGGGACGGCGAACATGAGTAGGCCGAAGAAGTTGCCGATGGCCAAGGGGCGCACGAAGTTAAACAGTGGCAGGTTGATTCCCACCAGGTGCAGCAGATAGGAAATGCTGGCGATTCCTGACCCAATGGTGAAGAGCACCGAGAGCCACAAGATAACTAGCCAGAAGTTTTTGGTGCGGCGTCCGAAGGCGACGAAGGCATTGGCTGGGGTGGTTGAGGCGTGAATGGCCGCCCAGAGGCAAACAATTGCTAGAACCAGGTTCAATGCTGAGTTAGCAATGTTCTGGATCAAAAGTATTAAGTAAGCAGTCAAACTGTTTCTCTCCTCTTGCGGCTAGTTCAAACGAGGGCGGTTTCCGCGTAGGTTTTGCCCGCGCAGTTCCTTGCCTGGGCGGTCGCTGGGTGATGCTTCCGCCTTTCCGTCAATAGCCACAATAGTAGTCGATGCGGCGGCGACTTCGCCGACTTGGAGCACTGCCCGAGCGTCAAGGGAGCGGCGGAGCAGGGCCAAACCGATCGGTCCTTGTTCATAGTGAACCGCTCTGGCTAGCAGGGTACCGTCCTCTTTTTCGCCGGCCTTAATGGTGGCTCCGCGTTCGGGAAGTTCGTGTTCGGAACCGTCAAGGTCAACGGCGGCGAGGCGTCGGGGTGGTCGTCCCACATTGACGATGCGGGCCACGGTTTCTTGCCCGCAGTAGCAGCCCTTGTGTAGGTGGACGGCCGAGCGCAAAAGGTCGAATTCGTGGGGCAAAGCTTTACCGTCGAAGTCGCTGGTAGTTGGGCGCCAGGCAGCGATTCGCTGTGCTTCCCAGGCTAGGTAGCCGGCCAGATACTGCCAGCGGCAACCTTCGGCAGGTGCAGTTCCGGCCTGCACGGAGCCGGTGAAGCCGGTGCCAAGTTGTCCTAGCCAGCCGAGGGCGTCCTCGGTTCGCACCAAGGTGAGGCGACGTTTTTGGCGCTCGCCGGGGTGGGCGGCATGCGGCAGAGCCCCGGTGTAGGTGGTACCGCCCGGTAGTTCGTCCGGCCAAGGGTCTCGGGCGCCCAACACGATGCCGGGCACGCCACTAATGTCGGTCAGTTCGGATTCGAGTTCACGCTCGATCATGTCACCCAGAACCAGGTGGGTCTCGGAAAGGTCGGTGACTTGTACGTCTGAGCGGAAGCGCATGCGGTTGAGGAATTCGGCGAGCGCGGGGGCGTCCTCGGCCAAAATCAGGGTTTCTTCCCCATTGTCGGCTACGAAACCCTGCCAAGTGATGTGCCCGTTCGCATCCAGCCAGAGGGTTTCGCGCCAGTATTTGGGCTGGTGGTGCAGGTCGAGCATTTCTTGGGAAACTAGATTGTTCAGCCAGGTCAGGCGTTCGCTGCCGGTTAGACGGATGGCTCCCATGGGCAAAACGGTGACGGCTTGACCGTGTGCTAGGCGCTCTTGTTCCCCCAACAGGTCTCCGTAGTGCATGGGGAGCTCGCCGCGCGGGGACTCATTGCTAGGTAGCTCATCTTCAGTTTTGGTGGAATCGGCTTGGTCGACTGCCAGTTCGGGGGCGTCGTCGCTGGCCGAGGGCGCTGGCAGGTCCCTTACTCGGGCGGGAAAATCGCCGATAACAGCGCCGGGTAGTTGCTTGAGGGTCTCGAGTGCTTTAGCAGGTAGGCTCATTTTTCTTCCTTCCACGGCTTTCGCAAGTCCACTAGACTTTCATCCACTTGGGCTAGGCGGCCGGTGGCAACAGGGACGAGGTCGTCTTCCCCTAGGCTTTGGCCGGCGGCAGTAAGTTCAGTGAAACGTTTGGCTGAAAACGCCAGTTCGTTCCACATTAATTCACTATCGACTAGGCCGAACATGCGGATGCGACCGCCCGAACCGTCGGTGCCGAAGCTTTCGGCGAGAGCGTAGTCGCGAGCTGGGTTTTCGGCCTCGTCTTGGTTTGCACTTAATGCTTCTGGAGCGACGGTAGAAGCTCCTGGAAGAACAAGGGTGGTGTCTGCGTTTTCTTCCCCGGCGCCGAGGGATTGCCATTGGCCACGCGGGGGCACCATCACGCCGGACCATTCGCGGCCGGACTGCCAGGTGGCTAGTTCTTCGACGGTGGGCCAAGCAGCGTTTTCGTCCTCGGCCAAGGTGGTGGCCACGGACTGTGGTGGCACGAGGTCGGTGGCGGTAAACACGAGTTGTACCGGGTTGGTTTCGGCGTGAATAGCTTGCACCTGTAGCCGCTGCCAGCGGGCAAAGCGGTTCCCAACCGGAGTAAGTTTGGCACTTCCCGCTTGGGCACTTTCTTGTGGCTGGGCGAAGCCGTTGGCCCCTTGCCATTGCCAGACAAAGAAGAGTTCTTCTTCGTGGACTAAAACTTGTAGACTCTGGGTGCCGAGCGCTTGCGGACCGGCGGGAAGCCAAGCCCCATAACCGCGCCAATTTCCTAGCATCCAAGCTAGCGGCAGAAGTTTTTCGGGCAAGTTTGCGGGAATAGTAATCATATTTTTAGGCTAGCTTAAATGGGTAAAGTTTTCGCCCTCGATCTGCGTTTGAGAGCCGAGGGCGAACAAAGCACTTAGAGCCTTTGCGCTAGGGGGAACTATCACCGGAAAACCTGTGTGCCGGCAACGAAAGCTGCGGCGAAAAACTTTAGGCGCCAGCCATTCTTACGAGGGCGTAAGTGGGCATGGCCATCACGATGGTCGGCAAGACTCCCCAGGCAATGGCGCCCCAGAGTGGCACGCGGACGGTGGTGGGACGCAAGATGCGGATTCCTAACATCACCACGAAGCCGGAGAGCATGCCGGCAAGTAGACCGACCAGAATGAGTGGGATCGCTCCCCCGCCCACGATTTGTCCTAGCCGCAAAAGCACATCGGCATTGCGCCCGGTAATCAGATTTGAACTGTATAGTGCGGCCGCGATTAGAGCCCCAAGGAGGCCACTAAGAATAATGGTGATAGTGCGGGCGGTTTCGTTCAGCATCCAGTAAACGTTGATTTCTTGGATCAGCGCCCCCTCGGGCGAATCTGCTGCCACCCACACGCGGGTGGTGCGGGAAGGATGAGTGCGTTCCACCGTCATCAAGTTTGAGCGAACCGCACCGAGTCCAGGCCAAAGCATACGCATTAACTGGAAGCTGAGGGCCGCACCGGCGACGCACACGGAGGAACCGACGAGTGCAAGTTCCCAAGAACCGTGCGGGGCCAAGCCGACAATTGCTACCGAACAGGTAGCCGCCACTGTCGTCATTACCGTGGTGGAGACTGAATCCAGCAATCGAGGGCGGCCGTCCTTACGCAACATTTCGGCAATAAAGGCAGCCACCACGGAGAGTGCACAAATAATGGCCGCAATATATAGATCGTCGAGGACGCGAACTGCCAGTACGGACAGTAGCGAGAAGATTAGGGCCACTGCGCTGGAATGACGTGGAGCGGGCGCGCCTACCGTGCGAGGCAAGCCCAGTGAGACCATCGCAGCGGTTACTAGGGCCAGCATGGTCAAAATATCTCGACCGAGGGTGGCTCCCAGTAGGGAAACGAATGACAAAATGATGGCGGAGAAAACAGTGATCCAGGCGGCGGTAGGAACCGAGGTGCGCCATTTGGCGTCTGCTTCAATGTCGAGTATGAGTCCAGCAGAGGGGTCGTCGCCCTCGGCCACCGGATCCAAGTACTGCACGGAGCGGTCTTGGGGCGCTGGTGCCACTGGGGTGGGGGCGCTCGGTTCGGTGGGTGCCTCAGTTTCCGCCGCTACTGCTTCTGCCGGCGTATCGAGGACGGGCGAAGCCTCGCCGTTTTCGTTCGTAAGCTCAGAGGTTCCCTCCGAGTTCGAGTCGGCCTTTGTAGCGTCGGTTACAGGGTTGACGTTATCTGGATTCACCCCATTAGTTTGCCTTAAAAAAGGGTAAATACCTAGTTTTGGCTCGCTACAAGCGACGAAATTCGCGAGAAGGGATATAATAATTAACAGCTGAGCCGTTAAGCCCCGGGCTCCAACTCTTGCCACTTCGAGTGGCCTTCGCGCCGACAGGCGCTTTCCGGCTCAGCCTTAAAGCTTCACAACCTGCCCCGTTGGTCCACCCACCCCCTCGCGACCGACGGGGCTTTTTTGGTTAATCCTACTTTTTGTTGATATTGCGTAGTTTTCACCGAAAGTTAAGCCGGCGAAGTAGACAGTTCTAAGCTGTTTACTTCGCCGGCTTTACTTGATTTGAGCTAGCGTCTAAGGCTCTAGCTCTTCTTACGTCCTGCGGCAATCAGGAGCACTACCCCGGCAATTGCCCCGAAGATGCCGGCTCCCACGAGGAAGCCGCGCCACCAGCCGTTGTCAGCTACCGCAGCTGGAGCAGCTTGGGCACTGTTTTGCACGGTGGCAGTTTCTTCCTTCGGCACCTGCACTGCCTGTGGCACTGCGGTGGTAGCTGGTGCTTCGGCAGTAGGTTCAGTGCTGGCCGCTGGGATTGGTTCCGCGGTCGGTTCGGCAGTAGCTGCCGGCAAAGCGCCTCCTACAGGCAAGTTGCCATTGCTTGGTAGAGTGCCAAAGCCAGGGGCAGCATTTACTGGCGCACTACTTACTGGAGTATTGGGCAAGCCGCCCGAGGACGGGAGATTTCCCATTGGCATGGCGTTATTGGTGGACTGGTTACCGTTCACTTCCGCCCCGTTTGCCAGCGGAGCCGACTGTGGGGTTTGCTGTGGTTCTGTGCGGTTTTGCTTCCACACATTATTCGACAACAGGTCACGGTGCTGACGCTGGATCCCATTATCCTTCGGGTAGAGGCGCGGTGGGATCGTGGCCGGCAGTTCAGCTACAGGCCGGTTCGGCAAAGGAGTTACTACCGGCTGGCTCGGAGCTGGCTGTTGCGGCATAGCCACGGGGATCGAATCCTCGCTTGGCTGTGACACAGGTGTTGTTGGCTCACTTGGCTGGCTAGGAACGACAGGTTCCTCAGGCTGAGCTGGTTTGCTCGGGGCCGGTTTGACCGGAACACTTGGTGCCGGCTGGACGGGTTGCGCCTCATCGCCTGGCTGTGCTGGCTTTACCGGCTGTGCTGGCTTAGCTGGGTTGCTGGGCACCATTGGCTCTGCTGGGGCGACAGGTTGCGCCGGCTTCGTCGGCTTAGCTGGTTCGGCTGGCTTAGCTGGTTCGGCTGGCTCTGCCGGCTTGGCCGGTTCGCTTGGCTGCGGCAAAGGCTTGACCTCAACCGGCTCACTCGGCGCTGGCTGCACCGGTTCACTCGGCTTGGCCGGTTCGCTTGGCTGCACCGGTTCGACTGGCTGAGCTGGCTGACTTGGCTTCGTAGGTTCGCTCGGAACAACCGGCTTTTGAGGCTTACTTGGCTGAGTCGGTTCAACTGGAGTTTCCGGCTGTGGCAATGGGCGAATCACTACCGGATCGTCTGGCACAGTAGGTTCTGGCTCAGGCTGAACTGGCTGGGTTGGTTCACTCGGTGCCACTGGCTTTTCTGGAACAACCGGATTTTCTGGGGCCACCGGCTCAGTTGGTTCGCTGGGCTGCGGCAAAGGCTTTACCTCAACCGGCTCATCTGGCACGGTCGGTTCGTCCTCGACCCCATCCTCGGCTGGGAAAGGAGGCTGTTGAGTCGCAACCCGATCGAGCACCTTCGCACCCTCGGACAAGGCGGTCTTACCCACCAAGAAGGAAACGTGCAAAGTGCGTGAAACTGGCTGACCGTTGGGTAGCTTCCATTCGTAGACTAGGTCGGTCGAGTAAACACCAGGCTTTGAGAACCAGAAGTTTTGGTGATCGTGGGTCAAGTCCTGGTAGGTAATGCGCGCCTTCGGGTTAGCGCAATCCAAACCAACATCAACCTGACCGAGCAAGTTCACGTGGCCAGAAACAAGGTTTCCGGGTCCAGTGCAGTTGGTAGCGCGGATGGTCATGGCCGAGGCCGGATCATACTGGCCGTCCACTAAAGCTAGCGAAGAGAAGCCCAACCAGACGAATCGGGGATCCTGAATCTGCGGGAGGGTGTAGGTTTTCTCGCCCATTTCTGGGTGGGACTTGGTTAGCTGTGGCGGTACCGGCGACTTGGTTTCTTCCGGCACGGCAAATGCGAAGCTACCAGATGGACGCAGCACTTCCTTAGCTGGATTCTGGCCATCATTCAAATAGGCCTCGTTGCGGATCTGGTCGCCATCGGCGAAGGAACCGACCGCCATATCCATGTGACCATCAGTGATAATCACATTCGGAATCTGATCCTTCCAAGCCTGCTTTAGGCCCTTGACCACTGCCGTAACTTCCTGATCGGTGGGCTGGTGACCACGTGGTGGGCGCGGTGGCCGTGGCTTATGAGGCTTTGGCGTTGGGGCCGGAACCGGTTCAGCAGTCGGCACTGGGGCCGGAGCTGGGACGGGCTCAACCGAAGGAGTTGGAGCTGGCACCGGTTCAGCGCTTGGAACTGGAGCTGGTTCCTTCGTTGGGGTTGGCTTTGGCGCTGGGGTGGGCGCAGGCAGTGGCGGGACAACTGGTTCTGCACTCGGCGCTGGTGGCAACACTGGTTCTACACTCGGTTCCGGCTTCGGCTCAGGTTCCTTAGTTGGAGCTGGGGCCGGTTCTTTCGTCGGAGTCGGTGCTTCTGGTGATGGCTCAACGCTAGGAGTTGGGGCCGGAGTTGGTTCCGCGCTGGGCTCTGGCTTTGGAGCTGGTTCCTTGGTGGGAACTGGCGCCGGAGTCGGAACGGGAGTTGGCTCTGCACTTGGAGTCGGTGCTGGGACCGGCTTTGGTTCCTTAGTCGGTGCAGGTGCAGGTGCTGGAGTTGGGGTTGGTGCCGGAGTCGGTTCCGCACTAGCTTCCGGGGTGGGCTCTGGGCGCTTCGGGAAGTGTGGGAAGGTCGAAGGGTCGGCGCCATTCATCTTCGGCAATTCAGAACATTTTACCGGCTTGGTTTCCGGCAATAGCTTGGCGTTAGCATCTAGCTTCTTGCGTAGCTGGTTGATCGCGTTATTGCCTACCACGAACTGCCATTCGGCGAAATCGTACTGGCGAGTATTGTCTTGCAAGTTCGCGTTGTACTGGATTGCGGCCTTGTAAACGCCAGGACGGCTGAAGGCGAAACGCAATGGTTCCTTGCCCGGCATGAAGAACTGCAGGTCAGTGTGCTGGGAGTTGAAGTTACCCAAGAGAGGTTGGAAAGCTCCGCCCTCGTCCATGCCAACCACCATTCGGCCGCCCTTAGGGGCATCGTAGGTGGAGATTTCGACCTGGAGTTTTTGACGGTTCAAATCATCAAAGTCAACCCCGGTGGTATCTAGGCCGAGGCCGGGGCCACCGCCGGGTTTGACCTGGCCGGCCAGCCCAGTAAACCACCAGTTCTTGGTGTAGTTGTGCTTCGACAAGTCGGTCATGTACTTATCATCAGCTAGGCAGTGCAAGAAATCGTCTGGAACTTCGAAGACCGGGTAGGAGCCGTGGCTTTCACCAGTACCATCCTCGAGCATGTCACCAGTAATGGCACCTGCCCCAGCTTCTCGAGTCAAAACCAAACGGTGGGAGCCGGTCTCGACATGATCCTCTGCATATTCGGCGGCACCAGTCGAATTAATCTGTTTGAGGGCCTCTTCCCCGTCCTGCGGGGTTACCACTGTTTCAATTGGCTTAGGATCAACTTCCAACTTAGTTGGCACCGGCAACCCCAATTCACTGCGGATTTGCTCTGCCGATCGGCTAATCGAGTTCAAGCCAACCGTAGTGCCCTTGGGTAAACCAACCTGTTCGTCGCTACCAACCAACCAGTACTGGGTGATCGGGGCAGATTCTTCAACTTGGCCATCAAAGTGCTTGCCTTTAGCCACCCAAGTCAGCTTGTAAATGCCTGGCTCGCTAAAGGTCCAGTCGAGGTGACCGTGACCACCCACCGTCATGGTGTGCTGGCGACGATCGCGCGAAGAGAGGTGACGCTGGGCGCCATTCCAACCTGGCCGGTAGTTGAAAACTTCCATATCGCCAGGGCCCTGGAAATCCACCAAGTTGAACTGCACGCTATTGGCTACGAAATCGGTGGGAACTTCCCATTCGTGATGCGGGTCGAAAGCGCCAAAGCCCGCCCAGATGGGACGCCAGCCATTGTAAAGCTGGTTTGGAGCGTGCCAGACGATGCGACCAGGTGCCCCCAAGAAGGACAAGTTCTTGTCATTAGGCACCACCATACGGGAAATTTCAGTACCCGCCGGCACCCCTTGGTCACCACCGGCGGCAGCATCGGGAGCCAAGCGCATACAAACCGTATCCGAGGGGACTACATGCTGACCATCAACGGTCATGATGGTCAATTTGCCCTCATGACGAGTGATATAGGTGGCGTCAACGTGGGCATGGTATAGCAAGCGGCGACCAGCACATGGGTGAGGCACCTGCTTCCCGCCCTCGTCAATTTTCAAGTCCTTGGGAGCATTCACACCCCAGCCTTTAGGACCGGGACGATGCTCCGTCTCGTGGGTTTCAGTGGCACCTGTTGGGGTATCCGCCTCGTCGGCTGCATTGGCTTGACTTGCGGGTAAGCCCGAAGCAAGCAAACCGGTCGTACTCAGCGCGAAGGCCGCGAGGACGGTGGGGAGGGTGCGGAATGGACGTTTCATTAGCTCGAGTTCTTTCTAATTAGTTGGAGCTGTAAAAAGTTTTGGAGGGCC
Source organism: Boudabousia tangfeifanii (assembly GCF_001856685.1). GTDB lineage: Bacteria > Actinomycetota > Actinomycetes > Actinomycetales > Actinomycetaceae > Boudabousia > Boudabousia tangfeifanii. The sequence continues at coordinate 391,328 of NZ_CP017812.1, read as the reverse complement.
GAGGGCGCCCGCCAAGAATGTTGGTTAGGTTGGCTAGGCGCCCTCGGTTCGCCATCAACGTTGACGACGGCGACTGGCCTGTACTACTAAGCCCATGCCGAGCAGTCCTAGCCCGAGGGCGAAGACTGCGTATTCCACGCTGGAGGCACCGGTATTAGCTAGTACTGGCTGGCCGTTGGGTCCCACAGTGACTTGGCTGGGGTCAACGCCCTTGCCGGAACGGAAACTGTCGGGGACTGCGGGAAGCTTCTGGGCTTCCTGCTTGGTGATTTTGCGAGTGGGTTGGCAGGATCGACCGTACTGGTCGCGCCAAAGCACCTGGGTCTGGCCGTTAGAAACTACCTGGGCACCGAGGTCGAAGTGACCGGCGGTGATGCCGCTGCCGCTACCGACGGTAAAGGTCAGCGGGGTACGAGCCACAATCTTCTTACCATTGCGCAAGGTGGCGATCTGGCTAATTTCTAGACGATAGGTGCCTGGGGCGGTGAATACCCAGTTCGGGTGAACGTGAGTATTGCGGCCAATCACGGTTGAGCCACCGAAGCGGCTACCGGAGGCAGCGAACCAACGCTGTCCAACTACCTTGCCGAAGTTACCGGAAGTGAAAACTTCCATTGCGCCTGGGCCGGAGAAGCCGGTGAGGGCCCAAGTGACTTCACCAGTGGTCTGGTTCAAGATCGACTCGTCCATGGTGTTGGCTCCGAGCCAAGGCACATTAGGAATCTGGGTGGCACCGATCATCCAAACTGGAGTGTTGGCGGGGATGATCCCAATCGGCGAGTTAGTGCGACTGCGGCTGGCATCACCTAGATGGAAAACGACCCCGGCTGGATCGCGCCAAACTGCTGGTGAAGTGCGATCGTCCTTGACCCGCGCGGCCAAAGAAACTTGGGAGCTGGCCGACTGATATGGACGGCAGACCACTGGCTGTGGTTGCTGGTAGTTCTGACGCAACGACGAAATCGGGGTTGGGGTCTTGGCGTTAGGACGTTTTGGAGCTGGGGCGGGAGCAACCGGTTGGTTTACTCCTGGGGTTACCGAGTTACCGCCTGGCTTTACTGGGGTTGCCGGCTGCACTGGGGTAGGCTGCGCTGGAGCCTCTTCTTGCGGATCGTTCGCCACTGGCGGCTGTGGGGCCGGAGTTTCTTCCGGGCTGGTTGCCTCTGGCGTGGATTCTGGAGTGTTAGCTGCTTCTGGCGTGGGAGCCACAGGTTTTTGTGGCGCTTCAGCAGTCGGAGCGCTCGGAGTTGGCTCTACACTTGCAACTTCTTCCGGAGTGACATCCACTGGCACAGCTCCCGGCTCTTCTACCGTAGCTTCAGTAGTGGGCTCAGGGGTGGGTACCTCAACGCGTGGTGGAATCTGACCATCTTCTGGGCTTGATTCGACCGAGGGCGCTGGAGCTGGCTTGGCCGGAGCAGGCTGCGCTGGAGCCGGAGTGGGCTTGACCGGAGCGGGCGCTGGGGTTGGTTTCGTGGGTGCTGGCGCTGGAGCCGGAGCGGGCGCTGGGACCGGCTTTACCGGAGCGGGCTTTACCGGAGCTGGCTTGGCAGGAGCGGGGGCCGGCTTAGCTGGAACTGGTTTGGGCAGCTTGCTCAAATCGCCAACTTCCCAGTTATATGTAGCTAGGTTCGAGCGGAAGGTCTTGCCGTTCTTGGCGGCAATGGCCTGCAGCTTCATGGTGTAACGTCCAGGCTTTTCAAAAATCCAGTGGGCGTGAGTGTGAGCTGGGTAGGCCTGAGTTCTAACTGCCCCAGTCTTAACCTGATAGTTATTGCCATCGAGTAGAGGCATCACGTTTCCCCATACTCCCGAAGATGCTAAGAAGATTCGGCCCGGGCCATTAACTTCAATGAACTGTAGTTTGACGGCATTAAATCCGGCATTCGCGACCTCGAGCGTATCCCAACCTGGCCAGAGCAAAGCTGGATCCTGAGTCTGTGGAAGGTAGTAACCGGGAACCCCAATTTCAGGGATGTTCTGTGGCAAAGTTGAGAAAGCCTGTGGCTTTACCACCAAAGTCACATCCTCGGCTGGGCGGCGAACTCCCAAACCTGTGACGTCTTCTTTTACATCCAGCTTGAGCTGATCACCCTTGGCAGAGACGTTAAAAATGTCGACATGGCCTTTATCCAAGCGAACATTTGTGGCCGCTTGCGCAGCTGGGTTCATAGGAGCAAGAGAAAACCCTAAAAATGCACAGATAAAGGCAATTAATAGGGCCGAGGACGAACGCGGATGCTTGGTTAACTCTGCGTGAGTCCCAAAAGTGCGGTCAGACATGGCAGTAACTTTCTAATTAGTCGATGGTGAAGTGTCTTCACCAAGCCAAGCGGGAATGATTATCAAAATGAATAATAGATGATACTCGTTCTCATTGCCAATTATTTTCTGACTCGTTCCACATAACGATACTCAAGTAGGACAGTAGTCCGTATTTTGGCTTCTTTGCTTACTAATCAGTAAACGAAAATAACTAAAAGGTAACAAGATTGTGTCTAGCAGGAAACAAATTTTCGTTTTAGCCCTAGAATAAAACTGCACTGCAACCTGAATATGAGGAGATTCCCCATGGGACTGAGCTTCAAGTCATCAGACTCAGCTTTTTTTGACCTCTTTTCCCAGTCAGCCAACCATTTGGTCGCCGGGATTGACCTGCTAGCCAAATTGGTAGCTGCCCCCCGTGAAGAACGGGCGGTTCTACGCGATTCCCTTCATGAAGTAGAACATGAAGCAGACGTTACTCGTCACGAAATCAGCAAAAAACTTAACGCTTCTTTCGTGACCCCCCTTGACCGTGAAGACATTAGCGAACTAGCTGGCGTCCTCGATGATTGTATGGACTACGCCGACGAAGCCGGCGACCTTATCGTTCTATACCAACTCGAAGAACTACCAGCTGGCATTATTGAACAAGTTGTTCAGTTGCAACGCTGCGCTGAACTTACTGCTGAAGCTATGCCAGGCCTACGGAAGATGGAAGGCCTACGTGACTACTGGGTAGAAATCAACCGTCTGGAAAACTACGGCGACCGCATTTATCGCGATATGTTGGCCGAAATTTTCGAGGCCGGGCTTGACCCCTTGACGGTCATCAAGCTGAAAGACATTATTGAGACTCTTGAAAAGGCCATGGATAAGTTCGAAGCTTTGGCCAACACAGTTGAATCTGTTGCCATTAAGGAGTCCTGATCGTGTCGGTAACCCTAGTATTAGTGGTCACCGTCGTGGTCATCGCACTCGCGTTTGACTACACTAACGGTTTCCACGATGCTGCCAATGCGATTGCTACTTCCGTTTCAACTCGCGCCCTAACCCCACGTATCGCGTTGGGCATGGCCGCAGTGATGAACATCGTCGGTGCTCTCCTTGGCACCGAAGTGGCAAAAACAATTGGTGACGGCATCATTAACGTCAAACAATTTGCCGAATCAACTGACGCCACCATGCAGGTTCACGGTCTCATCATTGTGCTTGGCGCACTTGTTGGGGCGATCACTTGGAACTTGATCACTTGGTGGTTCGGCCTACCTTCTTCTTCATCCCACGCGCTCATTGGCGGCTTGGTTGGCGCTGGTCTCGCCTCTTCCACCCAGGTGGAATGGAAAGGCATCCTAGACCACGTCATCATCCCCATGTTCGCTTCGCCGGTAGTAGGTTTCGTCTTAGCCTACGGCTTTATGATGATCCTGCTTTACACCCTACGTAATCGTCCGTACCACCGTACAATGCGCCGTTTCCGCATCTTGCAGACCATTTCCGCAGCCGCTATGGCACTCGGGCACGGTCTACAGGATGCCCAGAAAACCATGGGCGTTATCGTGATGGCTTTGGTTGCTGGCGGATACGCAGAACACTGGAATCTGATTGACGCCAACAACGGCTTGGTAATTCCTTGGGAAGTAAAAATTGCTTCGGCACTCGCCATTTCCCTTGGCACATACTCTGGTGGTTGGCGCATTATGCGCACCTTGGGTCGTAAGATGATCGAACTCGATCCGGCTCGCGGCTTTGCCGCCGAAACGGTAGCAGCTGGCGTTCTTTACACCACTGCTTTCATCACTCACTCCCCCATTTCCACCACTCACACCATTACCAGCGCCATTATGGGTGCCGGTGCCACCAAGTCAATGAAAGCGGTTCGTTGGAACGTCGCCAAAGACATTGTTATTGGTTGGTTCCTAACAATCCCAGCCGCTGCCCTAGTTTCTTCGATTATCTACTTCCTAATGAACGCATTAATCGCTTAGAGCTAGGAAACTTGCTTTTTTGATGGGTGTCCATTTAATATGGACACCCATCAGCTTTTTTCATTTTTCCGCACAAATTGATTGAGCTAAAACAACTAAATATCGTTTTTGTCGAATATCACAAAATGATAACAGGGTTGATTTCGCTAACAATTTAGTGCCTTGCGGAACACCTTTTTTGCTCATATGAGCAGAAAAAGGGCCAAAATGCATAAAATTGCATGTTTTGGATCACAGCTTCCACACCTAGAGCGAATTCTCTTTCATTTTTTTGCAGAGCGTGAGAACTTTATGCTCTTAAGGGACTATTAAATCCCTGCAATTCCTAGTATCATTGCAGTGATAGAAAATGCAAGGAGCCACGAATGCCACAACAAGTTTCAGGTCGGAGTTCTGCTAAACCGACGTTTGCCCGGAGTATTAATCTGGGTGCCGTTATTCAGCGACTAATCCGCGGGGAACAGACCCGTACTGGATTAGCCGCAGAACTTGACCTTAACCAATCGACTTTGACTCGTTTGGTGGTGAAACTAGATGAACTAGGACTTGTCAATGAGGGTGACCCCATCATTGAAGGTCGTGGTCGTCCCCTACGTCCACTCACCATCCGCGAAAATAGCCGTGTCACGATCGCTATCCACATTGGTTGCGATTACATCATGGCTGGTGTTGTTAACCTGACTTCTCAGGTTAGCCACAAAATCTTCGAGCCACACGATCAGCAACTCTCTAACGTTGTGTCTCGAACCAATGAAATCATCTCTGAACTACTAGCTAAGTGCGATGAGGATGAGATTCCGCGCGAGCACATCTTGGGCGTCGGTATTTGTACCGCTGCTTGGGTTGATGAAGCTGCTGGGATCATCAAGAACCACACCGTCTTTGGTTGGAAGAATGTTGACTTTGTTTCCCAGATCCACACCAATGAGGGTCTGCCGGTCACTTTGTCCTCCACTGCCCAGGCCCAGGCCGAAGCTAACCTGATTTCCCCGACTGAACCTGACATGAGCGATTTCTTGCACTTGTTCGTTGGTTCGGTTTGTTTGGTCGCCCAGGTGTTGAACTACAACGTTTGGAAGCCAGAAAACGAAATGAGCGGTTACCTTGATCCTTTGGGCATCAAGGATAAGGACGGCAACTGGCACACCTTTGGTGAGCTACTTTCGAACCAGGGTGTTGTTGAGCGTGCTCACGAACTCGGCTTGGAAGGCGACATCATCGAGATTCTTAATGCCGCTGAAGATGGCAACGAGATTGCGATTGATCTTTTGCGCCGTCGTTCCGAGGACGTGGGTCGCGCTTCGGCTCTCATTGCCGAAATCTTTGGTGTCCAGAACGTGGTCATCTCTGGTTGCGCTGGTTTGATGCACCGCCACATTGAGTTGGTAGAAAAGGGTGCCAAGGAGGCTGCTTCCACTGAACAACCACCTTTCATCCACGCTGTTCCTGGCTTGGTTGAAGCTCATGTTCCGGCTGCTGCCGCTCCGGTGATTGCTAAGTTCTGCTTCGATCCTAAGTAAATCGCATAGTTCTTAATAGTTTTGCCCGACTTGGCTAAGGCCAGTCGGGCAAAACTATTTTTATCGACAGGGTTCTTCCCGCATGGACTTAACAAGAGTTGCATGGGACTCTCATTGCTTCTAGCAACCCAGCAAACGCCCTAGGACTCTTCCATCTCTTTGCGCCGTATCATGAGCCTTATTCCAGCTAAGCAGCTCGTATAAGTGCCCTCAAAGCGCTTTTGGTGCATTCTTAGAGCGGCACGAAACTGTTTGGAACGAAGAAAACCGCCTACTAGCACTTCCCCCTTGGTATCGGGAAGCCCGGATGCTAGCAGGCGGTTCTGGGGTGGGCACCTATTGGCGCACTGATTGGGGTTTATTCGTCGCGGTTACCGTCGAGGCAGAGGTTTTCCAGCACGTAGGTGCGGGCGTCATCGTAGCCCTTACGTGGTGGGTGTACCTGGCCGCGTCCGCGAACGTCACGACCCCACGCATTTTCGGTGGCAGTTTGGTGAGCGGCGAACCAGTCGTGGAGTTCGGTCTTCATCTCATCTACCCGCGCAGCGTAGTCGGCAGAATCAACCAAGTTCTCGCGTTCTTCTGGGTCGTTGGCGAGGTTGTAGAGTTCGCATGGCATACCGTCTGGACGGTCAATGTACTTCCAGTCGCCATTGCGAATCATGCGGCCGCTACCGTATTCGTCGAAGATGACCACGGAGTCGGTGCCATCACCGGGACGGCTGCCATCAACGAGGCCCTTGAGGGACTTGCCAGCGGCGAGTGGATCGTCGACTGGTTCGATGCCAGCTAGTTCGCAGATGGTCGGGAAGAAACTGGTGGCCGAAACATGGTCGGAGACGCGTCGGGCCTGGCTTTGTCCTGGCATTGAGATGACGAATGGGACTCGTACCGAGTTTTCCCAGAAGTTGAGTGGGTAGGTGCCATTGCCCTTGCCCCAAATGCCGTGATGGCCACAGGAGAAGCCGTTATCGGACATGTAGATGACGATGGTGTTGTCGGCTAGCCCGTTGGCTTCGAGGCGTTCTAGCAACCTGGCGAGGGCGCGGTCCACACCAGAGAGCGAGGCCGCGTAACCTTGCAAATGCGGGACAGGGTTAGCGAAGGCTTCCTTGAAGTCTGCTTCGAAACGCTTAGTCCATGGGTGTGGTTCTTCACGTGGAACCGACGGGAAGTCGCAACCATCGTAGAGATCGTAAAGATCTTGCGGGTGGGCGTCGAGCCATGGGTCGTGTGGTGCCGTGAAGTTTACCTGGAGGTAGAAGGGCTCAGGGTTTTCCTCGACAGGCTTCTGATCTGCGGCTGTGCCGTCATTTTCACCGCTGTTGTGTCCGGTTTGGCGGTAGCCTTGGCCCCATTCACGTTCGCGCTTCTTCCTGCCCATTTGGTCAAGGAAGCTGGCTGCTTCATCAGCGACGGCGTAGGTGAAGTAGCGTTCTTCATCGACGCGCTTTCCGTCCTCGGACCAAACTGGGGCGCCGTAGTAGGGGCCGCCACCAAGGCGGTGAGCGTACCAGAAGTCGAAGCCCGGGGCGGGATGCTGGCTGGTGCCAACGTGCCATTTGCCGGACATGCCGCAGGTGTAGCCGTTCTGCTTGAGAGTTTCGGGCAGGGTGTGGAGCCCGCCTAGGTAGTGGTCTTCGTTGGCGTCTGGATGTCGTTCACCAACCAGCCAGTCGTGAACGCCGTGGGCGGAGGGCATCCGGCCGGTTAGTAGTGAGGCGCGTGCGGGCGAGCAAACAGGCGACGCGCAGTAGAAGTTGTCGAAGCTGGTACCGGAGGCGACGAGCGAGTCGACGGTGGGGGTAACGAGTTCAGGCATGGTGCGGCTCATCGCCCAGGGGCCTTGGTCATCGGTGAGGATCACCAGGAAGTTAGGGCGCGAGTTGTTGGTCTTGCTCATGTTTTGGTTCCTTTCGAGCAGTATAATCGGCCTTGATATTTCTTTGAGTTTAGGAGAGTAACTTCATGGCCCGAGCCAATCGTAGCGATGTTGCCAAGCTTGCCGGTGTTTCCCTGAGCACGGTTTCGCATGTGATGAATGGCCGGGCTGCCGAGTTGGGTTTCTCGGAGGAGACCGCTCGGAAGGTTAGAGAGGCAGCCGAACAGGTTGGCTATGTTCCGAGGGCGGCCGCCCGTGCTTTCCGCTACCAGGCCAGTAAGGTGATTGGCCTGTTCTTGGGTGAAATCCCGGAGTCTTTGCACTTGCCGGTCTTTAATGAGCTGCTGCTTTCGGCGATTGAAGCAGCCACCGAAATGCACTACTTCGTTTTGCCGATTTTGTTGCCGCTCACCCGCCGCGAAGAGATCCCTGACATTATCCGCAAGACTTTGCAGGAAGTGGAGTTGGCCGGCGCGATTGTCGAGGTCGGCTCCCACGATCCTGCGGTCTTTAAACTCCTGGTCCAAAGTGATATCCCGATTGTTTGGCTTAACCCGGGTGGTCCGGCCTCGGATTTGCCGGGTCGTGCTTCTTTGGGGATCGCCGAGGGCGAGGGCGTTGGGCAGATGCTGGAGCGGATCCCTACGGAGCAAATCAAACGGCCGGTTTATTTGACCGGTCCGGGGCCTTTCCCGGAGCGCTTGCGACCTTTTGCGAAGAAGTTTGCCAAGTATCAGGTTGTTCAGGCCGATTCTTGGTTGACTCCTGCCGGGTATAACTCCACCGGTCGCCTGTTGGCTGACGGGGAGCTGCCGGATTTGATTTTCGCGGCGAATGACTTGCTGGCCTTAGGTGCTTTGACTGCGGCTCGCGATCTTGAGGTTACTATTCCGCACACTATTCAGTTGTTTAGCTACGGTGGTTTCGAACAAACAGGTTCGCCCATGATTCAGCTTTCGACGGTGGATTGGCCGTTGGAGCAAATGGGTCATATGGCGGTAGCTGCCTTGCTGCAGGAACGTTCCGATTGGGATCAGAAGTGGTTCGCTGGGGCCGAGGTCGTAACCGACGGCCTGAGCAGCCAGAACGCTTTGCGACTCAATCTAGCTTCGGTGGCTCATCCCCGTGGCACTACTTTGCGCTTGAGCTAATTCTAGCAAAATCCCAATCTGGTACTTGCTGCCCAAAAGGGTGGTAGTGCATTGCTTTTTCTGAGTTTTCGGTTGTTTCTAAACCACTATTAAGTTTGAAAGCGGGGTGGGGTGTGTTGATTTTTCACCCCACCCCGCTGAGTTGGTTATTTTTTGGGAGCTTACTTCTTGAGTTCGCCCTCGGCCACAGCTTCCAAGCTTTCGTTAGTGGAAGCCAACCATGGGTTAGCGAGCACTAGCAAGAACATGAGGAAGTAAACGGTGGCGTATGGAGCAATGGCGTAGTAGCCGTACTCGTGAACCAAACCAGGGATGATGAAGGCGGTGATGGCCGAGCACAAGCGAGCAAGTGCCTGGGTCAAACCAGCGCCGAAACCACGTAGTTCGGTTGGGTATGCTTCTGCGGACCAAATCCAGGCGAGTACTGCCGGGCCGAGCCAGGTGGCGAAGGTCCAGCAGATGAAGCCGCCGAAGAGGAAGATCTTCGAGGTGGAGCCGAGGAGGCCGACGGTTAGAGCAGAAGCGGTTAGGACTGCAGCAGTAACCAAGCCGAGGGTGCGGCGGTTAACGGTATCGATGATCTTGACGCCGATGAGAAGAGCGAGCAAGCCGATGCAGTTAGCTGCGAGGGAGATGTATAGGTTCTGGGTGACCTTAATGCCAGCTTCGTTGAAGATAACTGGGCCCATGAAGGAAACGATGGGGCCGGCGGTGGTGTTGAGCATGAAGAAGGCGGTGCAAACCAACATGCGGCGACGAGCATCGCCCTTGAAGAGCTTGCGGTATTCGCGGTTGGTCTTCTTTGGCTTGGCCTGAAGAACTTCTTCGTCAAGGTCTAGAGCCTTGAGGATCTGGTAGGCCTCTTCTTCGCGGCCGTTCTGGATCAACCAGCGTGGGGATTCAGGTAGCTGCTTACGTCCCATCAACACGAGGAAGGAAGGAATCGCAGCGAAGAGGAACATGCCTCGCCAAATCCAGGAGTGGTAGTCTTCCGACACGGTGGCCTGAAGGACAATAGCCATCAAGATGGAGAAAATAGCACCGAGGATGAAGGTGATGTTTGGTAGCGAGCCAGCGAGGCGGCCACGACGTGCAGCTGGAGCAACTTCAGCTAGGAAAGCGGACGAGCACGAAAGGTCCATACCAATCGCGACACCGATCAAGAAACGCATTACCCAAAGCATCCACACCTGGGTAATCAGGGCGGCACCAATAGCCGTGATAATAAAGACCCAGAGGTTGAAGGCGAAGACCTTCTTACGGCCGATGCGGTCTGCCAGGTCACCGAAGGCGATCAAGCCAACTGCAGTACCAATGAAGGAAACGGCCACCAAAAGGCCCTTGTCGGAGGAGGTCAGGGCGAAATCCTTGGAAAGGAAGACCATGGCCACGCCAATAACGGTCAAATCGTAGCCGTCAATGAATTCGCCGAAGGCAATCAGAGTGGACGACCACTTCTTAATAAAGCGTGCACGTTTTTCGTCAACGTACACTGTGGTGTTTTCGTTAGACATCACAAGCTCCCAAAAATCTGAAACGCAAATTGCGTTGGACTTCGTTGTCAAAGCCAGTTTATCACGCGATAAATGATGAATATGGCGGTTTTGTAACAATCTGATAAAAATTATTTTTGTAATTTATCGCGTAATCAAAAATCGGTCACACTTTTTCACTTTTTCTTGAGAATTTACAGTAAGCCCGTCCTCGGCAAGCAAAAAAGTGACCTATTCGAGAAAAGATAACAATTTATTCACAAAATTGCATTTACTTTCCTTTTACTCTTTCAGTTATGGGACACTATTACGGTGCGCCATTTCCGGTCACACTTCCAAACTGAACAAAGGATTGCTCGTGAAAACGGTTAAGACACTCACGACCGATAATGCCCCTAAAGGGCCGATTGATAAGTTCTTCCAGATCAGCGCTCGCGGCTCCTCTTACGCCGCCGAAGTTCGCGGTGGCGTAGTTACCTTCTTCGCCATGGCCTACATTCTGGTCATCAACCCCATCATTTTGGCACCAGCTACTAAAGAGTTCGGGATCGAACCAGCCGCAATTGCCGCTGGTACCGCCCTCATCGCTGGTATCACCACTATCGCCATGGGCGTGTTCGCCAACTTCCCATTGGCGATGGCCGCCGGTATGGGCCTGAACGCCATGGTTTCCTTCACTCTTTGCCTCGGCTTGGGCTTGAATTTCCAAGAAGCCATGGGCTTGATTTTCTGGGAAGGTGTAGCCATTACCGTCCTAGTTCTAACCGGTTTCCGTGAGGCAGTCTTTAAAGCGATTCCAACTCAGCTTAAGACTGCCATTTCTGTCGGTATCGGTCTGTTCATTGCTTTCATTGGCTTGGTTGACGCTGGCATTATTCGCCCAGGCGGCACCCCAGTTCAGCTTGGCATCAACGGCTCCCTCTCGGGTTGGCCAGCACTAGTCTTCGTGATCGGTTTGATTGTCACCATCGTGCTTTACGTCAACAAGGTGCGTGGCGCTATCTTGATCGGCATCGGTTCTTCCACCGTTGTCGCCATGATTATCCAGGCTTTCGCTCAGTTGCCTGTTAAGTCCGAGGACGCCCCCACCGGTTGGGGCATCACCGTGCCGGCCCTGCAGGGCTCCCCGGTGGCCATGCCATCTTTCGGTACCTTGGGTCAGATTGATTTCTTTGGCGCTTTCCACAAGCTCGGCTTTGTGGCCGTCCTTTTGTTGGTCTTCTCGCTCATGTTGGCCGACTTTTTCGACACCATGGGCACCATGGTGGCAATCGGTGCGGAAGCTGATTTGCTTGACGAGACTGGCACTCCCCCACGCGCCAAGTGGATCCTCCTCATCGACTCCCTTTCCGCTATTGCCGGTGGTCTAGGTGGCGTTTCCTCTAACACCGCTTACGTGGAATCTTCCGCTGGTGTGGGTGAAGGTGCTCGGACCGGTTTCGCCAATATCGTTACCGGTGGCCTCTTCCTTCTATCCATGTTCTTCGCCCCGATCGTCGAAATGGTTCCTTCCGAGGCCGCCACTACCGCCCTCGTCTTCGTTGGTTTCTTGATGATGACCCAGGTAGCTGAAATCGATTGGCGCGACCCAGAAATCGCCATCCCAGCCTTCCTCACGATTGCGTTCATGCCATTCGCTTACTCCATCACCGTGGGTATCGGCATGGGCTTCGTTTCCTTCTTCGTGATCAAGCTAGGACGTGGCAAGTTCAAGGAAATCCACCCACTCATGTGGATCGTTTCCGCCTTGTTTATCCTCTACTTCGTCCTCGGCCCAGTCCAGGCAGCTTTGGCTGGCTGAAAGTAATAGCACCCGCTAATTGTTTGGCAAATAATCGCCAAAGCATTACTTAGCTTAAGGGTGGGGTTGTTCCCAAGTTTGTTTGGGAACAACCCCACCCTTTTGGTTTAAGCAAAACTAGCCGCTGACCCTACGACCACACCCAACCCTTTCTCCAGCCCATTTAATTTCTACTCGATCACCTCCAGCTTCAAACATTTTTAGAAAAAGTAATCAGCTAAATAAATGGACATAGCCATTAAAGGCAGATATGATGTAGCTAACCAAACTGGGACTTTGGGCTTAGCAAAGATGCGAGCCACTAGTTGGTTAGAACAAGGAGGATCAAGATGGCAGACATTGTTATCCTCGGTGCCGGTATCTCAGGGCATACTGCCGCCCTGCATCTACGCCGCATGCTCGAAAAAGAACATCGCGTAGTAGTTGTTTCCCCCAATTCAAAGTGGAACTGGATTCCTTCTAACATTTGGGTGGGCGTTGGAAAGATGACAGCAAAGGATGTCACTTTCAAACTGGCTCCGATTTACAAGCGGAAGGGAATTGAATTCCACCAAGCTGCAGGCCGAGTCATTCACCCTCAAGGTGACAACTCACATTCGCGGCCTTTCGTAGAAATCGAATACACGGATCCAAAGCGTAAGGGCGAAGTCGCACAACTCGAATACGACTACCTGATTAACGCTACCGGTCCCCGACTAAACTTCGGAGCAACCCCTGGTCTCGGCCCTGACGCTGGTAACACCTACTCAGTTTGTTCAGCCGAACATGCCGTTGAATGCTCTGCCGAACTCGAAAAAGTCATTAAGGAAATGAAGGGCGGTGCTAAGCGCACCCTCGTAGTTGGCATGGGCTCTGGCGTTTGCACCTGTGAAGGTGCCGCCTTCGAGTACACCTTCAATGTCGAACATCAACTACGTGAAGCCGGTGTTCGCGATAACGCCGAGCTGGTTTACCTCACCAATGAAAAGCAGCTTGGTGACTTCGGGGTTGACGGCATGAAGTTCGTTGAGAGCGGTTTTGAAACCAGTTCTGAACTATGGGCTTCTTCCCTCTTCCGCGAGCGCAAGGTAAAGCCAATCTTGGGGGCTGCTTGCACTGAAATCACCAAGGACGTGATTCGCTACGAAACCCTCGATGGCACTCACCACGAACTCCCCTACGACTTCGCCATGTTGCTGCCACCTTTCACCGGTCAGCCCTTGACCGCAGTCGATAAGGATGGCAACGACATGACTGCTGACATCTTCGCCCCCAGCGGCTTCATGAAGGTCGACGCAAACTACACGCCGAAGCCGTACGAAGAGTGGCGGGCTGAGGACTGGCCCAACACTTACGAGTGCGTTGGCTACCCGAATATCTTCGCTGTGGGCATTGCTTTTGCCCCACCGCACGCGATTTCGAAGCCACGGCAGTCGCCCTCGGGCCGCATGATTGCCCCCGCCCCACCACGTACCGGTATGCCATCGGGTGTGATGGGCAAGACCGCCGCGAAGACCATCGCCAAGCGCATCAAGGAAGGCCCAAATGCCGCCGCCGAGCGTGCCTCGCTGGCAAACCTTGGCGCCGCCTGTGTCGCCTCGACCGGCCTCGGTGCCCTCAAGGGGTCCGCCGCCTCCATGACCATGATGCCAGTAGTCCCCGACTACACTCGCACCCCCACCGGGCGCAACATCAAACAGACCAATGGTCGTATCGGTCTTGGTGGCCACTGGGTGAAGTACATGCTCCACCTACTCTTTATTTACAAGGCAAAAGCCCTGCCAGGCTGGCAGCTAATTCCGGAGTGAGATCATGAGCGAAAACGAAGAAATCACCTATGAAAAGCCAGTTTTTGCGGATCTAAGCTCGGCACCACTGCCGACGAAGAGCACCCTGTTCAAGCGCAGGTGTGTGATTCTGCAGTTCCTCTCCTTCATGTCGTTCAACCTGAACATCATGAAGATGGTAGTAACTGGCCACAAGTCCTGAACTAGGCAAAACTAAACGAGGGGCGGAAGCAGTAAGTAGCTGCTTCCGCCCCTCGTCTTTGCGTATTTATCCGCCTTGCATTCCCTCGCCTGTTATTCGCTCGCCTGGTATTCGCTCGTCTTTGCGTATTTATCCGCCTTGTATTCCCTCGCCTATTATTCGCTCGCCTTGGGCGCCATACCGGCAGTTTCAGGGCCGAGGGCGGGGATGCATGTCCGCTCAAAGGCGGGAATGGGCCAGCCGATCGCGGGAAGGGGGCGGCCTCGGACGAAGGCAAGCCCAGCCGAGGAGGAAGACAAGCCCAGCCGAGGGCGGGAACAAACCTAGCCAAGATCGGGGACGGACCGAACCAGGGACGACCTCGGCCAACCAAAAAAACTAGAAAACGAGCGTCTTAGCCAAGGTGTAGAGCGCAACCAATACCAACAGCACCCCAAAGATGTAGGTGAGAGTGGAAGCCTTGGCTTTTTGCGAGAGTGGACCACCGATAAGACCACCAACCGACGAACCCACGGTGAAGAGCAAAACCGTGGCCCAGTCAACGTGGAAGCTGTGCTGGACAATGCCCGTCAACATTGAGACGGCAGCAGCAATGATCATGACTAGCAGCGAGGTTCCTGAAGCCTCGCGCATGTTGAACTTCATGACAATCATCAACACTGGAACGACAGCGAAACCGCCACCCACACCAAACAAACCGGTTAACAAGCCGGTCGCGGTGGCCGCCAAAATCACCAACACGAGGTTGCGTTCCCCAGTAGGTTCTACCGGAGCCTTTTTGCTTTTACCGGCCTCTAGCAGGGCTCGCTGATGGCCGTTGTAGAACATGTAGACGCTAACGCCCAAAAGCAGGATGCCAAAGAGCGTGAAAAGCTGCCCACCACCAAGCATGTGGTTAATCTGTCGGCCAATAATAGCCCCAATGGTAGAAAGAGCACCAAAAATTGCACCATCCACCCATTTCACTTGACCTCGCTTGGCCTTACCCGGCAATGCCACCAAAGCGGTTACGGCCACAATCACCAAGGAACCGTTGGTCGCGGCGTGCGGCGACTGGCCCAACAGGTAGGTCAAGATCGGAACCGAAAGAATGCCTCCCCCGGCACCCAATGCGCCCACCACAATGCCGACGCCAATCCCGACTAGGCTGGCGGTCAAAACTAGTTCCATTTTGCGTTACCTCCTTGGGGTCGGACGGAAACGGGCGCGGACGCCCTCGTCCATGATTAACGCCGGGGCTTGGTTAGAACGCAGCAATCTGGCCATAGCAATCAAGTCTGGGCGAATGTGTTGATAAAAACTGTAGTATCCGGGGCACAAGTAGTTCTGGCCGTCCTCGCCATCAATGCTAGGTACGAAGCGGTCCTTGGGGCATCCACCGTGGCAGAAGCGCAAGACGGGGCAACGCTGGCACTGATGGGTAAGCTGGATGGTCTTTTTCTTCGAAAACTCGCGCATGGTGGGGGTGGCTGCCAAGTCTGCGAAAGAATTGTCGGCCAAATTGCCTAGCAAATAGTCGGGCTCAACCCAGTGGTCGCAGGCATAAACGTCTGCATTGAACTCCATCGCAAAGTTATTGCCGCATTCTGGTGCGTGCACACAAACCGGGTAGGTGTTGAAAATGGCCGAAAGGGCCGAGTCGAAGTCTTGGACATAAACCTCGCCGACATCGTGTTGACGCCATTCTTCGAAAATCTCGGTTAAGAACTGGCCGTATTTTTGCGGGTCCACGGAGCGAGAAGTGACCGCATCACCATTTTGCTGGTAGAGCAGCTTTTCGCCCTGGTCGGTCCGCCAGCCGGCCTCGGCCGCAGGCAAGTCGGCCTTCATTACGCGTTCAACGATCGGAATGAACTGCAGGTAGTTGGCCCCCAGTTCGTCCCGGAAATAGCGGTAAACCTCGAGCCCATGATCTTCGTTAGCGTGGTGCACCGTGCACAGGATATTGCAGCGCACCCCGGCCGCCTGTAGTCGATCCCAGCCTCGCTTGACGAGGGCGTGGGTGCCTCTTCCGGCTTTATTCACTCGGTATGCGTCATGCAGTTCGGCTGGGCCATCTATGGAGATCCCGACTAGGAAATCATGTTCTTTGAGGAACTGGGCCCATTCGTCAGTGATCAGGGTGCCGTTGGTTTGGATGGCATGCACGATCTTTTGGGCGGGACGTGCGTACTGGTCGCAAAGTTCAACTGCGCGACGGAAAAAGTCGAGGCCCCGCAGAGTTGGTTCCCCACCTTGCCACAAGAGGGTGACTTCCCCATCGGGCTGTGCCGCCGCCCATTCGCGAATATAAAGTTCTAGGTTTTCCTCGCTCATGCTCTGATTTTTGGCATCATAGAGCAGTTCTTTGGAAAGGAAGAAGCAGTAGCTACAGTCAAGATTACAGGCGGCTCCGGTAGGTTTTGATACAACCGAAAACGGTAAACGAGTCCGTTTAATCGGTGCCGCGGTAGTCATCTGAATCTCCCCGTTGCCTTTCTGCCATCGTGCGGTTGACTTCGTTTTGATGCAAGTAGGTTTGAGCTGCAGCAATGGCGCCGCGAGCTGCCCCTTCGGAGTCTAGTTTAGTAAGAACTACCTTGGTATCACGAAATAAATCAGAAATTAGGTGCTTTTGCATGGCTGTTTCGACCTGCTCCACAAAGTCTGGCAACAAGCAGGGCACAGCACCCGCTAAAACAATCTGGGAAGGGTCAAGCAACATCACCGAATTGGCGCAAACCCAAGCCAAAGAGTCAACTGCCAGCTCGATTGCTTCGCTGACACTTTGATGCTGTGGATGATTTTCGTCAGCCAAAATTACTGGGAAAAGTGCCAGATTATCGAGTTGTGCGTGTTCACAGATAGCGTCAACGCTAGCAACCGTTTCAAGACAACCGGTTTTGCCGCAATAGCATTTCTTTTGACTTCCCGGCACTCCAATGTGCCCGATCTCGCCCGCATAGCCGTGAGCCCCAGTCGAAATCACATTTCGCACGGTAGCGCAACCAACAATGCCGCCACTAATTCGAATGTAGAACTGGGAGGATAAATCTTTCCCGGCACCCCAACGTGCCTCACCGAGGGCGGCCATTCGGATCGTGTTATCTACCAAAATGGTGGTTTCCCAATGCTGGTGGATCTGCTTCTGAAGCTTATTCACTAGCGTGCCGGGCTCATCGCGTTTAGCCCACGCATCACATCCAATCGGGATCGGCACCCCTACCCCCACGTAACTTACTGCCGCGTCGTTGCAACCAGCAGTTGAAAGTTGGTCGGCGAGCTTTTGACACAATTCTTCCAGCGCTTGGGGCCAGTCATCCTGTTCAATCCCAAAGGTTTGAACTACCGCCAGAGTTTCACCCAAACGGTTAATTGCCACCGCTATCCCTCGGCGTCGAGAAATATCCATCCCAATCGCATGAACGGTCTTTGTGGCTAGTTGGAGTTTTTCTGCTGGACGTCCTCGGCCAGAAGCATTTTCGTAGATTACTTCGATCACCTGTTGCGAGAACAGTTTTTCGAGGGCGCGACCGATCGTGGTTCGCGAATACCCTAGCTGAAAGCAAAGCTCACGACGTGTGGCTGGTCCTTTTCTGAGCTCATCTACGATCAGTTCACAGATTGTCTGGTTATCTAATTGCGCCTGATAGTCCATATTGTCCCCTTAAGTAGGTCCGATGGTTCTGAAGCTCAATGACCACAAAACAATGACAGCTTGACTAAGAGTTTACCAAGAATTGAAGCTATCGGTAATAGTTAAGCAATTTGACGAATAAATTTGCAGAAAGGAGCAGCTAGCGCTTATCCCTTATTTCTCGCCTACCAATTATTACTTTCGGCCTGACTATTAGTGCTTTTTTGCGGTAAGATAGATGTCGAAACTGCCGCATTTTGCGGTAAACCGACAAAGTAGTTGGAGAAAACTAGATGAGAACCTCATTCAACGGCGCAGGACGGTTCGGTAAATCGTTGATTGCCGCTGCTAGTGCCCTCTCTGTGGCGTCTGCGGGTGCAGTGATGGTAGTACCGAGTGCTACTGCTGCCCCACAGGACGGTGCCCAGGGTGCTGACCCGGCTTTCGCGGTCCCCCGTTCTACAGTGAAGTTCCCTGGCAATGATGGCCGGGCACACACCGTCACTTATGACAAGAACTCGTTCAAGATCGACGGTGAACGAATCAATATTTGGGCTGGCGAATTCCACCACTGGCGTTTGCCTTCCCCAGAGCACTGGCGTGACCTCCTGCAGAAGATGAAGGCTGCCGGCTTCAATGCCGTGTCTTTGTACTTCTTCTGGGGCTTACATCAGCCCAAGGAAAACGGGCCATTCGATTTTGAAACAGGCGTTAAAGACATCGACAAGTTGATGACAATGGCCAAGGAAGAAGGGCTTTACATTATTGCCCGCCCTGGCCCATACGTGAACGCTGAAATCTCGATGGGTGGTCTTCCTGCTTGGATGGCTAACAAGGACGGTTCTTCCCTCCGTTCCGTAAAGTACGCTGAACAGTCCAAAGCTTGGCTACACGCTTTCAACCAGATCGCGAAGAAGCACCTGATCACCAGCGGCAAGGGTTCTTTGATCCTTTACCAGGTTGAGAACGAAATGCCGAACGATGACAGCA
Source organism: Boudabousia tangfeifanii (assembly GCF_001856685.1). Lineage (GTDB taxonomy): Bacteria > Actinomycetota > Actinomycetes > Actinomycetales > Actinomycetaceae > Boudabousia > Boudabousia tangfeifanii. The sequence continues at coordinate 372,657 of NZ_CP017812.1, read as the reverse complement.
ATCGCCGGAACTTCATGAAGCAGTTGACTGCTCAGGTTAAGTCCGACGGCATCGACGTGCCTTTCTTCCACAATGACTGGGGTTTGGGCGGCCGCTTCAGTGGCGCAAATGCCAAGAACTCCGGACTAGATTTCTACGCTTACGACACCTACCCCAACGGATTCAACTGTGGGGCTGGCCGTCGCACCATCTCCGATACGGAATCTACCTTCCGCCGTTTCGAACAGAACGCACCACAGTTCATCGTGGAAGGCCAGGGTGGCGCTTTCACCCCTTGGGGCGCAAACTTCAACGTGGATCAATGCCGTCGTTATGTCGACCCCGCCTTTACTCGTCAGTGGGGCACAACCAATATCGGCAACGGTGTTACGGCCTTCTCGTACTACATGATTTACGGTGGCACTAACTGGGGTTGGACCGGCGCTCCTGCTTCGGGCTTCACCAGCTACGATTACGGTGCGGCTCTAACCGAAGACCGTACCATTACTCCGAAGTTCTTGACTCAGAAGTCCATCGGTTACTTCCAGAAGGCTTTCCAGCCGTTGACTCAGGCCAACCCTGTTGCGGCTCCCCGAGTCAGCTCGGATGGTAGCGCGATTAAGGCCTACCAGCGTCAAGCTGCTAGCGCTCCTTCGGTCACCGGCAATGGTGCTCGTTACCTCGGTTTCCGTTTGAACAACTCAAACGACACCAATACCACTCACTTCACCTTCCCACTCAGCTTGGGACAGGCACGTGATGCCAAGAACGGTTTCAATGCTGACGAACGTGACGAGGCCGTAAAGTACTCCGGTACTTGGACCGAACACGCTGATTCAACCGCCTACCAGGGTGGCTTCAAGCGTTCGAGCACCCGCGGCAACACCGTCAGCTACACCTTCAACGGTTCCGGCATCGAAGTCATCACCCCGACCTCGACCCGCGCCGGTAAGTTCAAGGTTTACATTGACGACGCACCGAAGGGTACCTTCAACGCTTGGGTCGAATCCGACCAGAACAAGCCAGCCCAAAAGAAGGCAGCAATCATCCAGAACCTCACCCCCGGCCAGCACACGGTCAAGGTCGAGGTACTAGGCGAACCCGCTAATGAAGGCGGCGAAGGCACCGACGTCGAAATCGATGCTTTCAACGTCCTCGGCGAAGTAGATGAGAACGCACCCGTAGTCCACAACAACACGGACAAGTCGTTCTTCAACTTCCACGGTAATTGGGAACATGCCAGTGGTAAGACTTGGACTGCTGGTGACATCAACAAGGATGAATCCTTCTCGAAGACCAAGGGCGATTACTACGAGTTCTCGTTTGAGGGAACCGGATTTGAAATCATCTCGGCTTTCTCAGAAAACCACGGCCGACAGACCGTCTTCGTAGACGGTCAAGAAGTCGGGAAGACTCAAGAAGAAGTGATCAAGAATGCGAAGCCACAACAGGTCATCTTCTCCAAGCGTGACCTCGCTAAGAAGCGTCACACTGTCAAGGTAGTCAATGACGGCAAGGCCTTCGAAGGCTCATCCGGCACCTTTGGTGCGATGGACGCAGTAAAGATCTACACTCTCACCCCTGCGGAAGAAAATGAAGCCAATGCGGGCGAAATCTCGTGGCCGAAGATTCCGCAGAAGGAAGGCTTGAAGCTCACCATCCACGGTCGTGACTCTTTGAACGTGGTGGCTGATACCAAGATCGCCGACCACAACTTGTACTACTCGACTGCAGAACTCTTCTGGTCCCCAATTGAGGTAGCCGACGGCAAGTTGCAGTACGTGACTGGTACTTCCGGTGATGGTGGTGAAATGGTCTTCAAGTATGCTGCTGAGCCAACAGTTTCTGGCGGTGAGCACACTTGGAATGCTGAAAAGGGCGAACTTCGCGTCAACTTCACTTACAAAGATGAACCGCAGGACATCACCATCACCCCGAAGGGTGACGATGCTGCGAAGGGTAAGTTGACCTTGCGTGTCCTCAGCCGTAGCTACGCTGACCACGTTTGGGTAATCGAAGGTGAAAAGGGCGGCAAGAACTTGCCGATCGCCGTCGAAGGCGTTGATTTGGCTCGTACCGTTAAGTACGAGGGCGATAAGGCTTTGCTCTCCGGTTCTACGGCCTCGGCTCAAAATGCCAAGGTAATCTTGCCTAAGGGTGTCACCGCGGTTTCCTGGAATGGCACAGATTGGACTGCAGAAGGCGGCCGCGCCACCGGTGCGACCTCGGCCCCTCAAGCTGTCCAGTTGCCTACCCTGGAATGGGTGAAGCGTGATGGCGCTCCAGAAGCTGCCAAAGATTTCGATGACTCGTCGTGGAAGGCTTTGACCTCCACCACTCCAAGCCATCAATGGCAGCGTCCTTCCTCTCAGAACATTGTGCTGGACTCGAACCACAATGGTTTCCTTGAAGGTTCAGTTTGGTACCGCGCTCACTACACCGCTGGCACTAACACTTCGACTATCCGTTTGAAGGGAAATGCCGGTTCTGGCGTTCCCGGACACGGTCGTAACCCTGGCTTCATGCAGGTTTGGGTTAATGGTCAGTACGCCGGCGCTTACCCTGCAGCTGGCGGTTGGAACACTGTTAATGTGCCATCAGGCGCTTTGACCTCTGGCCAACCAGCTGTTGTATCGGTTTTGGTTAACAACCTAGGTCAGAACCTTGACTGGTCTGACAATGGTTTGTCCCGCCAGAACCGTGGTTTGCAGGATGCCGACCTTGGCGCCAACGGTACTGTTACCTGGAAGGGTAATGGCGCTACCGTTGATCAAGCTGATAAGGCTAACACCATGTACAACTACGGTGGTTTGCACGGTGAACTAGCTAACTGGATGGATCCGACCCACCCAGCTGATGCTTGGTTGCCTGTCGAGAACCTACATGCTGATGCTCCTGGTGTTGCTTGGTACCGTTCTGATTTCGATTTGAATGTCCCAACCACGCAGGACACCGCCCTGAAGTTGACTTTGGATTCGAAGCGATTTGATGCCAACCGTGGTGACCGTTCACAGGTAACCATCTACGTAAACGGACACAACACTGGCGTTTACATTGGTGATATTGGCCCTCAGAAGGAATTCACTATTCCGTCGCAGTGGTTGAACATGCGTGGCAAGAACACTGTGGCGTTGGCAGTTGCAGCTAAGGAAGCAGGCATGGGCCCAGAGGGCGCACACCTAACTGTTGCTCACAATGTTTCTTTGGCTCCAACCCCAACTTTGCCTGATCCAGCACCAGTCACTCAGCCGGCCCGTCCAGCTGTAATCGACGACGTTTTGACTGATGACGGTTGGGATGCTTCACAAGAAGCTACTGTCAAGGTAGAACCAACCGCCGCTTATGCTGGCGATCGCGTCACCGTGAAGATCACCGGTTTCCGTCCAAAGGTGAATACTTCCGTAGTACTTGGTGGTCGTGTGCTTGGCACCGTTAAGCCAGGCGAGGACGCTACCGCTTCACTCGAAGTAACTTTGCCGGAAGATTTCGATTCCAACTTGTGGAAACTCGTTGCCAAGCAGGGTAAGCGCACTGCTGAAACAGAGTTGAATGTTTTGGCTAAGGACAGCACCGGCCTCGGCAAGCAGATTTCACCGCTAACTGTAGCTGCTTTCGATTCAGAAGAAGCCACTGGTGAAGACAACGGCAACAATGGTCGCGCAAAGCACGCTGTTGACGGTAATCCAGCTACTTTCTGGCACACCCAGTGGCAGGGAGCTCAGCCTAACTTCCCACACTTCATGACTCTCGATGCTGGTAAGCGGTGCTTGATCAGTGGCTTGGAATACTTGCCACGTCAGGATATGCCAAATACTCGTGCGAAGGACTACAAGGTTTATGTTGCCAACAGTCCAGAGAAGAGTGCTTGGGGTGAAGCTGTTGCTTCAGGTCGTTTCGAAAACTCGCCGCAGGCACAGCGCGTAACTTTCAACCAGCCGTTGAATGCTCGTTACGTCACTTTGCAGGAACTAAACTCCCACAATGGTGACCAGTTCGGTGGTGCTGCAGAAATCCGACTACTCGGCGATTGTGCTGGTGACAGCGTGACCGCTACTGCCAGCTTCGATGGCAAGGAGATCTCGGATACTCCTGCTTCGACCGTTGCTGAACCTTTGGAAGCCACCGCTGGTGGCACCGTGAAGGTTAAGGTTGCTGGCTTGCCAGATGGTGGCGACGATGCTTACTTGACCGTTTGGTTGGGCGATGGCCGCAAGGTAGTCGCACAGAAGAAGGCGGGCGCTGGTGCGCACGAACTCGAAGTTACTTTGCCAGCAGATTTGACTGGTGAAACCACTTTGCGAGTCGGCTACCCAGGCGTCTACGGTTTGACTCTACCGGTAAAGGTTAAGCAGCCTGAGCCAACCCCAGAGCCAAGCGTTGAGCCCACCCCTGAGCCAACTAAGGAACCGACTCCGGAACCGACTAAGGAACCAACTGTTGAGCCAACTACAGAACCAACTGTAGAGCCAACTCCAGCTCCTACCCCGGCTCCTGAGCCAACCAAGGAACCAACCGTTGAACCAACTCCGGCTCCAGTTCCTCCGGTAAAGCCTGAACCGACTAAGGAACCTACCGTTGAACCGACTCCGGCCCCAACCCCAGTTCCTCCGGTAAAGCCAGAGCCGACCCCGGCTCCGAAGCCACCGGTAAAGCCAACTCCGGAACAGCCGAAGCCTCCGGTAAAGCCAGAGCCGACTCCAGCTCCTAAGCCACCGGTAAAGCCAGAACCGACCCCGGTTTTGCCTGATCCGAAGCCAGAGCCGAAGCCGCTTCCTCCGGTTAAGCCGAATCCTCCGGTCAAGCCTGAGCCAACCAAGGAACCGGCACCGAAGCCAGAGCCAACCCCGGCTCCTAAGCCTCCGGTAAAGCCAACTCCGGAACAGCCCAAGCCACCGGTTAAGCCTGAGCCGAAGCCGCAGCCACCGGTGAAGCCTGAGCCTAAGCCGCAGCCTCCAGTAAAGCCAGAACCGACCCCGGTTAAGCCAGATCCGAAGCCTGCTCCTAAGCCGCTTCCTCCGGTTAAGCCTGAGCCAAAGCCACAGCCAAAGCCAGAGCCCAAGCCAACTCCGGTCAAGCCAGAGCCAAAGCCACAGCCAAAGCCAGAACCGAAACCGACCCCGGTCAAGCCAGAGCCAAAGCCACAGCCAAAGCCAGAACCGAAACCGACCCCGGTCAAGCCAGAGCCAAAGCCTAAGCCAGAGCCGAAACCGACCCCGGTCAAGCCTGAACCTAAGCCTGTGCCAAAGCCTGATCCGAAGATTTGTACTCCGGTGAAGTCGAAGCACGCTCCGGTCCCTCCATTTGCTCGCTTCAAGGATGTGGGTCGTAATGACTTGTTCTCCGGCGAGATCGATTGGTTGGCATGGCGTGAGATCACTACTGGTTGGGCAGATGGTACTTTCCGTCCGTTGCTACCGATTGAACGTCAGGCAATGGCTGCGTTCTTGTACCGTTTGGCTGGTAGCCCACAGGTCAATGTTTCGACTGCTCCTTTCCGTGATGTGCCGATGAATAACCCATTCATCCGCCAGATCACTTGGATGAAGAGCATCGGTATTTCGACTGGTTGGGATGATGGCACGTTCCGTCCTCACGCGAGCGTTAACCGTGACGCTATGGCTGCGTTCCTCTACCGTTTCGCTGAGAAGTATCCTGAACGTGTTTCGAAGTCTGTTAGCCCGAAGCTTTACCAGGCTCCAGTTCCTAACATCATGATTTTCCGTGATGTTAACTCGTCGATGCTGTTCAGCAAGGCGATGAGCTGGGCACGTGAAGCCGGCATTTCGACTGGTTGGGCTGACGGCACGTTCCGTCCTCGCCAGCCGATTGCCCGTGACGCTATGGCAGCCTTCATCTACCGTTTGGTCAAGAATGAAGTTCGCTACTGCGACTAGCATTTAGCAGTTAGGTGGCCGAGTCTCTTAGAGGCTCGGCCACCTTCCTTGTTGGGTGGTTGCGTAACTCTTGTTGGAGTTCACGCAACCACCCTTTTGCTGCATAGACCTGAACTCGCTGGAGCTAGTTGTTGCTGAGCCTCGAAAAGTAAAGACTCCTACTTCGAGATGCGTATAGGGACGCGCACGCTGTGATAGGAATCTGCTCTACCCTTAAAGCGCAAACGTGTTTGGCTACAAAATGGCTTTGGTTGCGAGTTGTGAGCGGCGGCTTGGTTTAGGGTCGAGTTAGTTTTGGCCGTTGCCGCGTTGTGCCCGAAGTTCACGTCGCGAGGGGTATTTCCGCTTGGGAGTTTCCGCTGCTTGTTCTGGGGCATGGCTTGTCTGTTCGTCGCTTACAGGGGCCTTTTCGTCATTATTTGGAGCTCCTACTTCTTGGCTTTCTTTGCCGAGGACGGATTTCCGGTTTGGCGCCTGTTCGGAGGTTGCGGTCTCTGTTTCTGACGGTTGTTGGTTTTCGCCCTCGGTATTTTCTGCGCGGGGCGATGACAAGGCGTTTTGAGTAGCGTTTTCTGGCTGGTCTACTGGTGCTGACGCGCCAGTAGTTGAACCGGCTTGGGCGTTAGCTGTCGCTTCTGGGGCTGCGTCTGGCAGTGCTAGGGAGTTTGGGGGTGCTACTGGGGGCTTTGGCTGCTCGTCATCTTTTTTGCGTTTTTTCTTGGGTGGGATGAAGAGCAGTGAGAGTAAGAAGACGCTGATGACGATAGGTAGGATCATCCAGTTTTGCCAGATTTGGTAGACGGGCTGGCTGTTGACTTTTTCTTCTTCTTTGGGGTCGAGTGGGGCTCGTTCGGCGTGGACGAGTAGTCGGTGGGTGTTGATGCCGTAGGGGGTGCAGGTGATGAGGGTGACGAGGTCTTTTCCGGGCTCCATGTTGAGTGACTTGGTGTTGGTTGGGAGCACGGTTTCGGTGTTTCGAACGTCGTATTTGAGGGTTTGTCCGCCGACGTGCAGGTAGATGGGGTCACCTACTTTGAGCTTGGGCAGGTTGTCGAACATGGTGGCTGAGCCGAGGCCGGAGTGGGCGGTGATGATGGAGTGGGTGTTGTTGCCGCCGATTGGTAGGGCTGAGCCGAAGAGGTGCCCGGCGCCGCGGTTGAGGGCGTCGTCGAAGGTGCCGTGGTAGATGGGTAGGTTGACGTTGATTTCGGGGATGTCTACGGAGCCGATGATGCCGTCAAAGTTTAGGTATTTTAGGTAGTCTCGGTAGAGTTTGGTGTTTGGTGCAACTCTTTGTAGGAAGGGGTCGAGGATGGGCCCGGATACGAGTTGTTTGTTGTATTCGTGGGCGTCTTCGATGAGTTTTTTCCGTTGGTCGTCATTGAACTCGTGGATGGTTGCTTCGCGTACTTTTTCGGACGCTTGCATTTGGGAGTAGTTGATGATGAGGGTGGCGATTACGGGGTAGGCCATGATGGCGACACCGCCGAGGACGCAGAGGACGCCTAGCAGGTGAATCCAGTTGCGCTTTTTATCATTTGGGGTTGGCGCATTGGATTTTGGTGCTTTGGTGGTTCTGGTTGCCATGTATTCCTCGGTGTTTTGGAAGAGTTGTTCATAGTTTAGCGGGGTAGGAAACTATTGTCCCCTACCCCGCTATGGTTCTTACGAACCTAAACCTCTATGTTCAATTCTCAAATGTGGGCTGGGCTATTTCAGTCCTGTGCCTTGCGACGACGACCGACTAGGATCAATGCGCCACCGCCAGCTAGGGCTGCACCAGCTAGGCCTAGGGTGAGTAGGCCGTTAGCACCGGTTAGAGGCAACTGGAAACCAGCGTTGTGCTTAACGTTAGGAACGTCAAGTACTCGAATTTCGCCAGCCTGGTTCAACTGGACCTTGATTGGTTCAGTTAGAAGTTCGTATCCTGCTGGGGACTTGGTTTCGTACAAGCAGTAAGTCTGTCCCTGAACGTTATTGTTCGTTTCGTCAGCGTTGTTGGCAAAATTGTTAACGTGCAAACCAGCAATATCGACAAGGCCGTTATCGCCGGTAGTCCATTCGCTCTGATCATTAACTGTCAAGAAGGTAGGTTCTGGAGTTGCTTCCTGACCTTCGCCCTTTACTGGACAATATGCAAGTTTAAAGGTTGCCCCCTCAAGCTTACCTTCTGGGCTATTTGCTTCAAACTTGTTAATTTGAATGGATGCTAGGCGGGTTACTACTGGATCCGATGCCGGTGCTGGGTACTTTACACCGTTGTCCTTTTCGGCAGGTGTTAGTTCCTTTACAGGCTTATTGGTGTCAGGATCTGGGAGTAGATCCATGTTATCGCTGTATTCCGAAGAAGGTGCCAAGTATGCCTTGTTCTTGATCTCACCAGCAACCTTACCGCTTGCTTCGTCAGCCACAGGAACCGACTTCAAAGTTGGGGTAATAACAGTCTGTACCTTGTAGGTGTTTGGAAGCTGGGCAGCTTTACCCAACTTGGCTAGACCTGCAGGGGTGAACTCAACTTTGACATCGCTACCGACGACTACAACGTTATAATCACCACCGACGAGTTTGAATTCATCATCAGGATCCGAAAGTTCAGCAGCGCCTGGGGCATTAACCTTTTTCAATGCCACAGTAACATCTTCTGAGGTAACGGAAACATGTGTGCTTAGCTTATCCATAACAACATACTTGGATAGAGCCTTGCCCTTAGGGGAAGCAACAGGAACATCGGTGTTAAGGGTATAGGTTACCTTATCTCCAACATTCTTGTTTGCGTCGTTTACGCTCTTCTTAACCTCAACAATTGAGTTCTTTGGGTAAACGTGAACGTCATAGTTCCAAGTCTTGTTGTTTGCCTCGCTGTCGGATGCTTTCTGGTGAGTCATTGGGAGAGTCACCAAGAATGGCTTGGAGGAAACGATGGTTGCTTTAGCATCATCAACAGTTGCATCGGCAGTGTTAGTTTCCTTGACGAGGTACAAGCCAAGCTTCTTATCAGCAAAGGTCACGATACCGTTTTCAGTTGACTTGGCATCAGTTGCGCCTAACGACAAACCATCAGCCTTTAGAGCTTCAGCGGTTAGAGCGGCTTCGCCTTGTTCTGCAAATTTCTTTGAAAGAGCCTGAGCCTTCTGCCAGCCTTCGTTGGTTTTAAGGTCGATACCATCAATCTTCTGAATGGTGAACTCCACACCGGAAACTGGCTTATTAGTTGGTGCTGGGTTCAGTTGTTCACCAGCGGAATTTTCAGCTGCTTCTGGCTGTAGGTGCTTGTGAACGGTCAAGGATGCAGTGTCCTGATCGATCTGTGGGTAATCAGGGGCAGCTTCCACTGCGGATACAACACCTGCGGCTGGGGCTACTGCTGCGTTAGCGGTTGCGCCTAGGCCAAGGGTGGCGATGCTCAGGATGGCGGCTGCGGCGCAGACGTTCCTGAAGTTGTTGGTGCGTTTCATTATTTTTCCTCCAATAGGGTTTGAGTTGAACATAGAAGGTTCAGTTTTGTGTTGCATACTTGCGTCGCAACACTACGGCAGCACCCAGAAGGATGGTGCCGAAAGCTAGTGAGTAGATCACGCCGCGGCCGCCCGACGCTGGTAGCGTCGCCTGGTCCACGTCTTTAACCGTGATGTCGCCGAATGGAATGTCGTTTTCTACACCCTTCGACCCGATAATAAAGTCGGATTTACCATCGCCGAATTCGATTTCGCCATGGTAGTTCATCTTGAATCGAACTGGCTGAGCAAGTAGTTCGTGGCCAGCTGGTGATTTGGTTTCAGCTAACCAATACCACTTGTTTACACCCAGATTACGCCACTGGAAGTCAGCAGAATCAATTTCGGTCTTACCATCTTCGCCCACGGGCTGGCCATCTTCAGGAGTCGGTACCCCTTCCTCATGGCGCGATTTGAATAGATCACCAACGTTCCCATCATTGTCGTTGAAGACACTGAAACGAGCGCCGGGTAGTGCTTTGTTATCGTAGTTAACCTTATGTACCTTAAGGTCGACTACCACGACTAGACCGTAATCATTTGCAGTATTGACTTCTTGAACTACTAGACCATTAACTACTGCTGGCGGCTTGTTCTGGATAACGATGTCATTAATGACAAGTTTGTCCTTGCCAAGACCTGCCTGAAGTACCTTATTGCGTGGGTTCTTCAAGGTGATTTCGGTCTTGTAAGTTCCCTTAGCGACGTTGTCGAAAGCGTAGTACCCATCCTTGTCAGTGTAGGTAATGCGCTTAAGTCGGCCGACAGGATTTCCTTGGTAATCGCGAATGAGCACAGGAGTACCATCAGGTCCAGGTTCTGTCATTGGGACACAATCTGAATCTGGATCGACACTACCATCAGCGTTCAAAGTCGGGGTACATGCTTCGCCAAGAACCGGTGAGCCGTCCTCGTATAGCAAAGCTACCTTGTAACCTTCTGCTGGCGGATCGTCAGGTTCGATTGTGGCGCTCTGTGCGAGGTCCCAATAGACCTTACCTTCAATCTTGGCAGCGTATACCTTTGCCTTAATGATTGATGGGTTCGGGATTGGAGCCTGTGCTGGTGCACGATCAGTCATGTGCACCGAAGAGACACCGAAGTCATTGTCATACTGATCAGTACGCAAGTTAGCCCAAGTCTTGAACTTCAGGTTAATCGTGTACGCAGCTTCCTCGTAAACGTGTGGAATATCCACGCGAATAGCGGTGATGTGCTTAGCGCCAGGCTTGCCTTGCTGATCAATCACCTCTTGGGTTAGAGGCTGCCAGATATCCGCCGGGCTTGGCTTGGTATCAAGCGGAATTCGCTTGGCACGTGCTGTACAGAACTTCATGTCTTCTGCATCCGCGTTAGTCGGACACATTGAAACAGTATTCGGGTCCTGCGTGGTGTAGTAGAAGACAGGCATATCTTCCGCCGGAATATCCTTCACCTTTGTGGGATCAAGTTCTTGATCCTTCGGCGGGCTCTTGGCCACGATGGTTTGCGGCAGCTCACGCAACCAGTATTCACCATGGTAATCGGTAGAACGCCATTTGACGCCCTCGCCCTTGTCACCGTTATAAGGGAACACATCGATAAACTGAGTCTTACCGAACGGAGCAGCAGTCGCGTTCATCAGGGTCAACTGTTGCGAGAAACCATCATCAATCGGGTTCAACTGGTTCGAGATCGATTTCTTTGTGGACAAAACCGCAACGTTCGGAACAGTAATCGACTGAATGTTAACGCTAGGGTTGCCAACATTGTATGAGTCTTCTTGAGGAAGCAGGGCAGTTTGTTCTGGACTGGTAAGTTCGCCAGTCGCAGGGTTCACGAACTGCTTCATGCCAGTTACCGCAATCGTATTGTAAATATCAAACTTCATGCGCGGTGATGCCCACGGCGGGGTCTTCACTGGAATCTTGATACGGTTATTCCAGTTCTGGAAAGTTGCCGCAGTTCTTGACGCATTTGCTTCACCCCAGCGAGGAGTGAAGAAAGGATCCTTAGAGGGATCACCGGTGGTATTCGGCTGATCTGACAATGTATAAAGTCGCTCAAGGTAATAACTTGGATCAGGACCACAGTTCTTTGGATCTGAATAGTCTGCTTCACCGTGGAGTTCCATACCTGGCTGAAGTTTCTCAGTATCAACCGTCAAGCATCGAGATGGGTAATAACGAAGAATTACCTGGTTAGGATTGCCCTCATTGTCCTCAGAGTTCACGACCAACGGCACACCATTTTCAATGATGATGCGCGGAACGTTGTACATCGTGACTTCACTTTCACTGACGTTATCAGCCATCACTTGGTTAGCTGTCGCACCAGCGTCAACTGTTACCTTAGCGGTGGGCTGGAGGATGAAATCCTTACGTGCCGGGGACCAGACGTCTCTGCGCATGATTTCATCTTTTTGAGTATCTGGATTCCATTCCGCACGAGTCACTTCGTTAGCTACCCGCAAGTAGTTAGTAGTGATGTAGAAGGTCTTACCTTCAATGTACTCATAACCGACGGTGCTAGGATCAACCACCTGAGGCACTGGGTTTCCCGGGTAGTAGATACGAACTTGACCATCTTCGTGAACTACCTTTGGTGAATTCTTAGAAACCCAAATCGGGTCACCAGTGGTAGCACGGTATGTGAATTCAGTGGTACGAAGCTGAGCAGGTACACCCGGAAGTTTAATCATGAAACCAGAAACATTCTGCATGCCACCAAAAGCACTGGCTGGCGCAATATTAACGTTTTCAGTCTTATCTTCAGGATCTGAAGGGTCGCGCTTAGCGTAAATTAACTTCCACTGACTCAAATCCGAACAATCGGGATTACCGTTATTCGTGACGTCTTTATCCGTTACATAGATTTTGGCGAATGGGAAGACCGAGGGGATACCAGGAGCACTGGTATTATGACCAACTTGGACAAAGTTATCCCAGTCTGAGCCTGAGTATACGAACTTCTGACTCTTAGGTTTCCAAGAAACACAAACACTTGGGTTATTTTCGCCTTCTAGCGACGAAGCCCAAACATGGACGAAGGAATCAGAAATTGGCGCACGGTTCTGGTACTTAGGTGGATCGTAAGCACCTGGCACAAACTCCCAGAAGTTCTTTCTACTTCGCGGATCAACACCACGAACAGATTCATCATCTTTATCCGAAGGGGCACAACCAGTATTCTTCGGGTCAGTATCATCACCTGGTTTACAACGACGCAAATCAACAGTTTGAACTGCACAGTTATTGTTCGGCGCCCCACTACTTGCCCTCAATGGACGGCTCGCTGCGTCAACAGAAGCGACTGAGGTATTAAAGCTACAGGCCTGACCAGTACCAGGATCGACCTCGTTATTTCCTAGCCCATTTACACCGTCAAGTGCAGGAATATTGCTGGGTTCACCGAAGATATTCTTAACTACCGTAAAGTTACCTTCCGAATCCACCACATCCAAACGAGTGCTCAGCGGCACTGGAGCAGTTTTGTCAAGATTACGAGTAGGCACGTAAATCTTGAAAGGTACACGCTGGTAACCACCGTTGCCTTTGCCATATCGGCCTTCAACATACGGATTACCGTCAGCATCCACCTTAGCCGGTTCAAGTTCTCCGCCATCGTAGCTAACTAGTACTTGATCAGCAGGGAACAAACGAAGACCATCTTGGTCGGTGGGAATCTCCAAGGTGTAACGTGTGATCTCGTCTTCAGAAACCTGATACACCATGCCTTGATCGTTATATCCACCCTGAGGAACCTTGGCCTGCGAAGTATTCCAAGTGTGAGTTAAGTTCGAGTAGGCCTGAACACCAATGTACTGCCGCTTGTTAATTGTAATCGGGTTCGGGTCACTAGTGATGTTGTAAGGAGTCTGATCAAGACGCGTAGTTGTCAAAACGTGAAGATCGTGGTCTGCAGTAGCTGCAGGCACAGGTTCGTGTACCACGGGTTCTGGAGTAGGAGCGCCTGGTTCTGGGGTAGCGGAAGCTACCTCACTGACGTTCTCAGCGCGAAGCTTCAAACGGAACACACCACGTGGGTTACCAGCGGCAAGAGATGAACGACGCGGTTCCACAGTAGCAATATCTAGATAGAACTTAGCCGACTGGTTGTTATTAGCCGAAGCGGTAATAATCAACTTTCCATTGTCACCAACTGTCATCGACACACCAGAAATATTTGCTTGGTTTGCCGTAATAGTTGGAAGACGACGAGTCACACCTGAGTCATCAGGATCCATGATCTCCCAGAAAGGATCAAGTTCAATCTTGATCGGATTCGCTTTGGTTTTCGGGTTAACTTCAATGCGGTAACGAGCTGGGCCACCAGCACAAACGTTGTGGTCGGTAGTAGTGTTATCACCGATAGGATAACCATTAGCGCTGTTAATAACACAGCGTCCACGACCATCTTGTCCAATACCTGCCGATTCTTGGACTAGCTTGAAAGTCAAAAGTGAGGGACCGTTACGAACCAATACAGGTTCACCAGGAGCTCCATCTGGAACGGGAGCTGGTGCATCGTCGAGAGCACGACGCACACGACGTTTAGGCTGCTCAGGAGTAGCAACAAGTGGAGCTACAGTTGTTTCTGGAGTTACCGCTTGGGGAGCCTCAACCGTAGCAATGTCATTCTTCTCTAGAGGACCCTTAGGGGAAGGAACAGGAGTAGGGCTTGCTTCTGGAGTCTTAAGATCTACAGTGATTTCTTTTTCTGAAGGACGACCTTGATCAGCCTGATCTAAAGGTAGAGGCTCATTAGTAACAGCTGCAGGTTCGGCTGCAATGCCGATCGGCCCGACACCCTTCGGCGCTTCCTTACTCAAATCAAGCTTAGGAACCACAGTAGACTCGGGAGTTTCCGATGCCGAAACCACGTTTGTATTGTCGGCTATCTGATTTTCAGCCGTAGCGTTTGTCAACACAGGGACTGCTACCCCAGCTGACACCAACATGGCAACTAAACCGACACCAACACGTTTCAGCATTGTTCCTTTAACGGACATGCATCCTCCTCGAGCCTAAGCTCTTAACTTTCAAAACAGTCCTACAAAACTAGAAAAGTTCCACAGACAACTATTTCCATTCTCCCATGCGCAAGAAATAATTGCGCTGGCCAACAGTGGGACATCCATAACAGGTATGCATCACGCTATGCATAATTGACACACTCTTTCACGTTTCAACAATTGTGAAACAAACCAATCTGTACGATTGTACTATTAAACGATATCAAGCTTTAATGCTGATATCGAAAGTTAAAATCTCACACACCAACGCAGAGCGACGATAAAATAAAAAACCCTCAGCCAGGACTTTCGTCAACCAACTGAGGGAGTTGCGCGCTCGAAGGGACTCGAACCCCCAACCTTCTGATCCGTAGTCAGATGCTCTATCCATTGAGCTACGAGCGCTTGTTGTTTTCAACGAATGAAACTATACCTATTTCATCTCGCCAACACAATTTGAAAGTCAGTAACCTTCGACACATAAACAATTTTACGCATAAATAAACAGAACTAACGGGTCACACTTAATGGAAAAAGTGATTTCAAGATTTCTCATTGAAAGCTGCGGCTAAATAGTTTATCCTTTAGGGGCACGTTTATCGCGCATCTTGGAGAGTTGTCCGAGCGGCCGAAGGAGACGGTCTTGAAAACCGTTGTACGGCAACCCCGTACCAAGGGTTCAAATCCCTTACTCTCCGCTGATAAAACCCCGTATTTTCATTGAAGATACGGGGTTTTCACTTTCATTTGACCATTATCTTCCACTTCTACATGGCTTAAAACCAAATTTACTCTGGACTTTATTTGGCAATTAGACCTAGTTTTCAGCATATTTTGGTCAAGCTCCTATGATTCCAAAACTCACCTCTAACTATTGGAATACAATTAGGACATGAGAAACAAGATCATCGCTGGTTCCCTGATTGCCCTGCTAACCGCTCCATTACTATTTGCAAAACGGCGCAAACCGGCAACAAAATTCGGTTCAAGCACTAATTTTGGCCGCGACGTCAGAGCCCAATTGGACTTCACCAACTACTCCCCAAGTGCTAATGCTCAAAATAACTATAAGAATGATGGTCAAGCACTGCTTTACACTCTAAAGCTAACCAATCTCTCCAATGATCGAATCTCGTTCCACCCGTACCTGATTGCTTGGGAAATCGCATCGGAGCACAAACTTTCCTACACGGACGACCAGCTCATCGACCTCGACCAGCAAATCCCAAACCAAGCACCCCAAAACTGGGAGCCAGGAAGCACCATCACCCTAAAAGCTGCTTTCCGCGTCAAGAATCCTCAAGCTCAAACCGTCCGGATCTTCTGGAAGGGAAATCTATCGGTCGAAGAAGCGGTTTACTCGAATCGTTAAACTAACAAAGGCTGCGGAGAGTAAGGGATTTGAACCCTGTACGTCAAAAACCCCGCCATTCCAACGGAACAGCGGGGTTGTGGGCGGAGACGATGGGATTTGAACCCATGAGGGACCTTTCAGCCCCTACTCCCTTAGCAGGGGAGCGCCTTCGGCCGCTCGGCCACGTCTCCATGCTGATATCAGCACTGGTAAAGAATACACGGTAGAAAAAGTCTTGACAATTCCAACGCCAAAATCAGGACCGATAATCGTCTCAGCAACGCCAGTAGGTATTGTTTGTAAAGGCGTTCCAAGGATTAGTCCCTCAAGCTTCAACAGGATGCCTTATTTCTCCTTACGAGAGCTCTAATCTTGCATTTCCGCCAAACTCCAGATCCTGCCCGCACAGCCTTCCGTGCACATGCTGACGGCGCTTACCGCCGCAAGCTTTACGGGATTTGGTAGTGCTCCGCGAGCGCAGCCAATACAGCGGCTACCCCGTCGTCGCTGGCCGAGGACGTGTGTGCGTCTGCCGCCGCCAACAGGTCCTTTGGACCGTCGGCCATCGCCACCCCGAAATGCGCCCAGGAAATCATTTCCAAATCGTTCAGACCATCCCCAAAAGCAATAGTGCCATTATCAGGAATTCCTAGGCATTGGGCTAGCTCGGTCAAACCGGTTCCCTTATTGACACCAGCAGGGGCCACATCCAGCCACGCTGTCCAGCCCACAAAAGCGTTCACATCTTGCAACTGGGCATTGAGAACATGCTCAGCAAAATCTGGGACACCCATCCCGGGCATACGCGCCACGAGGCGAACCGCCCGATCCGGTAGCTTCTCCCCCGCCTCTAACAGTCGCTTTGGGGCGGTGATTTCTCCAGCTGGAAACGATCCTGTCACCACAAATTCGCCCGTTTCAATCTCCGCTGCAAACAGAACCTCGGGCATTTCTCGCCGCAAGGCAGCAGCCACCGGGTTCGGATCGAACACGTGCGAGGCCAATACCTTCCAAGGTCGCCCCTGCGCCACCTGGGGCTGCTGTGAAGGCACATGCGATTGCACCACCACTGCCCCATTCGAGCAAACTGCCGGCTGGCCCAACAAACCCAGCAAAGACTGCACTGGAAGTACCCCAAACGGGCCACGCCCAGACGCCAAAACCAGACTCACGCCCTCGGCCAGCAAACGCGCAACCAATGCCACCAAACGAGGCGAGACAGTCGAATCAGGGCGCAAAGCAGTGCCATCAATATCCATGGCAATCAGCAGCTCGGCCGGGTTCAACGGCAAATCAGCAGGAAGCTGACCGCGAGCCAAACGCACCATCTGGTCAAAATCAGAACTGACCAACAGGTCGTCACGAAGAGTCTGGCCGGCTGGTTTCGTCACCGGTTGCTGCCACGCACCAGGATTATTCTCGGGGTGGGTAGAGTCCAAAGCCATAAACGCTAAGGGTTAAAGCTCAGCCCTGTGGGTGCAAAACTTCCTTACCACCAAGGTAAGGACGCAAACCAGTTGGCACCACCACGGAACCGTCAGCCTGCTGGTGGTTTTCCAAAATAGCAACCAGCCAGCGGGTAGTAGCCAAAGTACCGTTCAAGGTGGCCACAATCTGGTTCTTGCCATCAGCACCCGGCTGGCGAACCGACAAGCGGCGAGCCTGGAAAGTGGTGCAGTTCGAGGTCGAAGTAACTTCCATCCAACGCTGCTGGGTCGGCAACCAAGCCTCACAGTCGAACTTGCGGGCAGCGGACGAACCGAGGTCGCCAGCGGCGGTATCAATCACGCGGTACGGCAATTCCACCTTGGCCAGCATTTCTTCTTCCCAAGCGAGGAAACGCTCGTGCTCGGCGGCGGCATCTGCCGGGTCGCAGTAGCTAAACATTTCCAGCTTATTGAACTGGTGGACGCGGATAATGCCGCGGGTGTCGCGACCGGCTGCACCGGCTTCACGACGGTAGCAGGTAGACCAGCCAGCGTAACGCTTCGGGCCATCACTCAAGTCAATAATTTCATCCTTGTGGTAGCCAGCGAGGGCGACCTCGGAAGTGCCGGTCAAGTACAAGTCATCTGCCGGCAAGTAGTAGATTTCGTCGGCGTGAGCACCCAAGAAGCCGGTACCACCCATGATTTCAGGTGTTACCAAAGTGGGGGTGACCATCGGGGTGAAGCCCGCGGCCTCGGCCTGATCCAATGCGCAAGTCAAAAGCGCCAATTCGAGACGGGCACCCACCCCAGTGAGGTAGTAGAACCGGGAACCCGAAACCTTCGCGCCACGCTTCATATCGATCGCGCGCAAACCTTCGGCCAACTCCAAGTGATCCTTAGGTTCGAAACCCTCGGCCTCGAAGTCACGAACAGCTGGACCCTCATGGCGCAAAACTACATAGTCTTCTTCGCCACCAGTTGGGGCGCCCTCGATAATGTTAGGCATCTGGAACAAGAGTTCGTCCAGCTTGGCTGCGGCCTCACTCGCATGAGCCTCAGCGGCCTTCACCTCAGCGGCGAGTTCCTTCGCCTGAGCCAAAATCTGGGGGCGTTCTTCCTTAGAGGCCTTCCCCACCGACTTCGACACAGTTTTCTGCTGGGCACGCAAGTCTTCAAATTTGCCGAGGGAATCGCGACGATCCTGGTCAGCGGCAATGATTTGGTCAACGAGGGCGGGGTCTGCGCCACGAGCAATCTGGCTGTCACGACCCACCTGGGGATTATCTCTGAGGAAACGCAAGTCAATCATGCGAAAAGCATACAACAATCACCGCCATTTTCGCTGACAGTGCCTAGAAAAAGTGGACAAATGTACTCGATCGAGCAATTTTAGGCCGTTTGGTTTACAGTTCAATTATGGATTGGTTTCAACTTGTACTCTGGATTTTAGTTCTCGCCTCCCTCGGGGTCGTCATTTTTCTTGGCACCTGGGGAGTTGACCACGCCGGCAAGCTCGGGCACATTCTAGACACCGTCAGCCCTGAAGAACACCACGCTGACGGCAGCCCAGTCGAATCCGCCTACGTCATCTTTAATCCAGTCAAGATCGAAGACCAAGACCTATTCGAACGCACCTGTCGGGAAAGCGCCCGCCACGGCGGCTACCACCAGGTCAAATTCATTGCCACCACCGAAGAAGATCCCGGCACCAAACAGGCCAAGCAGGCGCTGGCCGAGGGCGCCAAGAGAATCGTGGCAGCAGGTGGTGACGGCACCATCCGCATGGTGGCTGGAGCCATCGCCAACAGTGGCATCCCCATGGGTTTGATTCCACTAGGGACCGGCAACCTGTACGCCCGCAACCTCGAACTTCCCACCGATGACCTCAAGAAGGCCATCGAAATTGCTTTCACCACCGAGCCACAGTCCATGGACTTGGCGTGGATTCGAACCAACCAGGACGACCTCGGCAAAGAGAACAGCACCGAGATTCCCCCACACTCGGAAGTGGAACTAGGTAGTGAACAACCATTCCTAGTGATTGCTGGGCTCGGTTTCGACGGTGCCATGATGGCCGACACGAACGACACTCTCAAGGACAAGATTGGTTGGGGCGCGTATGTGGCCGCGGGAATCAAGAACGCTTTCGGAAAACGACTCCACGTTCACATTCAGCGCGATGACGCCGAAAAATGGTCCGACCTGAAGGTCCGAACCCTACTCATTGCCAACTGTGGTGGCCTACCCGGCATGATTCTCATCCCAGACGCCAAACCAAACGACTCCAAGCTAGACATTGCCGCCCTCGACGTAAAACGTGGCGTTTTCGGTTGGGCTTCGCTCGGCACCAAACTCTTCGCCCGCAATATTGGTATTGACCTTAAAGATCACCAGTTTGACGCCGGCTCAATCACCTACCGTCAAGCCAAGAAAGTTCGCGTCGCCACCGAATCCCCACAGCAAGTACAGATCGACGGCGACCCAGCCGGCACTGCCACCGTGATCGAGGTCGAGATCGACGCGAAAGCACTCCTAGTGGCAGCGCCCCAAAAATCAGAAGAGCAGTAACCCCTTCAGTAGCCTGGCCGTGCCCGTCGCCAAGCGGCATGGCATTATCAAAAGGCCAGGCAAGATCAAAAGGCATGGCAACATCAATCGGGATGGCAAGATCCTGTCACGAATGGTAGCAACCCGTGACCTGGGGTTCGGGCTTCCCCCAATCTAAGACGACTAAACCGGTCGGATCTCGCAAGTTTGCGGATCCGACCGGTTTAGTTTGTTGCTATTGATGCGCGGCCAGCAGCATCTAGTCAGTGGCACCAGCCGCTATTGGTTCCCTGTCAAAGACAACGCCTAGCCAGTGCTACCAGCTAACAGCAGCTAGCTAGTTACACCTAGATATTCGCGCCTACCCAGTGGTACCTGGCCAGTAGCGTCTAAGAAACAGCGCTTTATCAGCAGGGCTTGCAGCTGTTAGCCGACTAGCTGGGTGAGCACGGAGGTGAACAGTCCAAGACCGTCAGTGCCACCGTGTGGGCCTGCTTCGCTTTGTGGGCCGAAGCCGGCCTCTACCGCGTGCTCTGGGTGCGGCATCAAACCGACCACGTTTCCGGCCTCGTTACAAACCCCGGCAATGTCGTTCATAGAACCATTGGGGTTGAACTCGCGGTAGCGGAAGACGACCTGGCCTTCGCCTTCGATGCGTTCAAGATCGTCTGGGTCGCACACGAAGTTACCTTCACCGTTCTTGAGCGGCACAGTGATTTCCTGACCGGCGGTGAACTTGGAAGTCCAAGGAGTGTCAGTGCGCACGACCTCGAGCTTCTGGTCGCGGCAGATGAACTTCTGGTGGTCGTTGCGGATGAGCGCGCCGGGTAGCAAGTGGGCTTCGCAAAGCACCTGGAAGCCGTTGCAAATACCGAGGACGGGCATGCCGGCCTTGGCGCGTTCGATTACTTTGCCCATGACGGGGCTGAGGGAGCTGATGGCCCCGCAGCGGAGGTAGTCGCCGTAGGAGAAACCACCAGGGAGCACGACGGCGTCAACGCTCTTGAGGTCTTCATCCTTGTGCCATAGTTCGACTGCTTCGGCGCCAGCTAGGCGCACGGCCCGGGCGGCGTCTCGATCATCGAGGGTGCCGGGGAAGGTCACCACACCGATTTTTACCATCAGGCTTCACCACCTAGTTCGCGCACCGAAATGACGTCTTCGATGATGGGGTTGGATAGCAAGGATTCGGCAGCTTTGGCGGCTGCGTCAAGGTGTTCGGGAGTAACTTCCCCATCTACGGTCAGTTCAAAGCGCTTGCCTTGGCGAACTCCGGTGAATCCTTCGAAACCGAGTCGTGGTAGTGCCGTGGAGATGGCTTTACCTTGTGGGTCGAGGATTTCTGGCTTCGGCATTACTTCGACGACGATGACGCCCATTTTTGCTCCTTAAATGCAGAGGGAAGAATCGCATTCGCGACACTAAAAACTACCCTATCTGTTGGGTTGGTTTTCAGCCAGTGCTGGCCTTCCCTAGTTTAGTTTATTTGGTTGGATTCTGACTGGTTATTTCTGGCCGAGGGCGGTTTTCCCACTTTTGGGCTTTTCGCCCTCGGTTCTGGTGGTGACTGTTTTGGTCTTTGCTTAGCCGGCAAATTCGGTGCCGGTGAGCTTGCGGTAGGCCTCGAGGTAGCGGTCGCGGGTGGCGGCGATAACCTTCTCTGGCAGGGCTGGTGGGGCGATTTCGCCGGTGGGGTCCCAGGCGGCCTCAGGGGATTTGAGCCAGTCCCGCAGGTATTGCTTGTCGAAGGACGGGGTGGTTTTGCCTTCTTCCCATTCTTCTTTGGCCCAGAAGCGGGACGAGTCGGGGGTGAGGACCTCGTCTGCGAGGATTAGTTCGGCCTCAGGGTCTGCGTCGGTTTCTGGCAGTAGCCCGAATTCGAACTTGGTGTCGGCCAGGATGATGCCTCGCTCGTTGGCGAGGTCGGCGGCCCGCTGGTAGATCGCTAGGGATCGTTCGGCCAGTTGTTGGGCGCGCTTTTTGCCAACCATCGCAGCAACGGCTTTCGCGGTGACGTTTTCGTCGTGCTCCCCTAGTTCGGCTTTGGCTGCTGGGGTAAAGATGGGGGTTTCGAGGCGGGAGCTTTCGGTGAGTCCGGCGGGGAGTTTGACGCCGCAGACTTCACCGTCTCGCCGGTAGTCGGCTAGGCCGGAGCCGGTGAGGTAGCCGCGCACGACGCATTCGACGGGGGCCATTTGGAGTTGTTGGCAGACCATGGCGCGGCCGGCGACCTCGGCTGGCACTTTGGTGGAGACGAGGTGGTTGGTGCCGAGGTCGGCCAGCTGTTCGAACCACCAGAGGGTGAGGGCGGTGAGGATTTTGCCCTTGTCTGGGATGAGTGAGTCGAGGACGTGGTCGTAGGCGCTAATGCGGTCCGAGGTGACTACGAGGACGTGTTTGGTGGGGTCGTAGCCTTCGGGATTGTTTGGTAGCGGGACGTATAGGTCCCGTACTTTGCCTGAGTAGACGTGTTGCCAGCCGGTGAGGGTGGGTGCCGGTGTTTGGGGCGACATGGTTTCTCCTTAATCATGACGCCCGCACTGGCGAGCGCCTAGTGCGATAACTAATTCAGGTTGGCTTTGATGATTTCCCACTGCATTGGGTGGGCGGGGGCCCCGTCGAGCCAGCCAACGGGAAGTGTCTGGTAGCTGAGCGGGTCGGTGGCTTCCCACACGTGGTGGAGGGCTAGTTCTTGTACCTGCTGACCGTAGGGGGCTTGTCCCATCCAGTCTTGGGCTTCGGCGAGTTCACGTCGTGCATCCCAGACTCCCCAGGTTTGGGCGGGGCGCAGGTTTTCTAGTAGTCGGCTGGCGGTGCGGGCGTGACTTTCGACTGGCGAGTCGGCCACCACTAGCACCTGAATTTGTTCCGGGTTGGCGGTGCGCACCTTGTTGAGTTCGTTGGCGGAACGAACGCGTACCTCGTCGCCGGGCAGCAGCGACTTGGCACCGGCGAGCACGCACTGGGCGGCTTGTCCCCCGCGGGTTAGGCGCTGGGCTAGTCTTCCGGCCACGTCAATGGCTTCCGGGATGTCGCCGATCTGGGTCAGCACCAAGATGACATCGCCGGAGGCTGGGGTGCCGTTGGCTTGCTGCTTGTCTTGGCGCTGGGTTTCGTTCGGGTAGTTTTCGTTGGCCGAGGGTGCCACGGGCTGTGCCGATCCTCCGGCGGGGTTGCTGGCGGCATTGGCTCCGTTGGCCTGTGGGGCAGCCCCGGTCTGGCCGACGGACTTTGCTCCAGCTTTAGCTGCTTCGGTCGCTTCAGCCTCGGCCTGTAGGGCGGAGGCCTGAGAGATTTCGGATAGTTCTGCTTTGAGTCGACTCGATATTGGCGACTGCTGCAGGTTGGTGGCATTAGCGGCAGGGGTCACTGGGGCGTCTGGGCGTGCGACCTCGTCGGCCACTTCACTGTTTTCTTCTTGCCAAGTTTGATCTGCGGCAAGGGCGGCCAGTTCTTCTTCGGTCACTGGCTCGTCGCTATCCCAGGCGAAGTCTTCGAAGGTTTCTTCTGCTTTTGCCGCAGGTGTTGGTTCGAAGCTGAAGAGGTCTTCGGCTTCAAAGAATTGGTCAAACTCGGTGACTTCTGCCGGTGGTTTGATTTCGCCGGCTAGTTCGTCTGGGTTGGCGATCAGGGCTTGCACCGCTTTGTCTGCGGCCTTAGCGATAGGTGATTCTGGGACTGGCTTTTCGGCCGGTCGGCTTGTTGCCTCTTGGTTTTCAGCCGGCTTTGCTAGTGGACTGTCGGCCTTGGGGGTAGCAACCGCGTCCGCATTTTCCTGGGCTGGTGCGTTCACCGGCACGTTAGCTGCTACGTTGTGGCTAGCTTCTGCTGGGGTTTTGGCCTCGGCTACTTCTGCGAGTGGGGTTTCCCAGTTTTTGGCGGCCAGTTCTGGGTTGGCGGGACGTTCTAACCCAACTTGTTGTAGCTGGTTGGTGGCTTGTTGCTGATGGGTTGGCCGTCCAGCGCCCACAGTGCGATTTGCTTGGGTAGCTTCGTCCTCGGTTGGCACTTGTGGGGTGCGAGGGATGGTGAGGTTTGGCCGGGTGGGGGCTGCTGGTGGCAGGTAGCCGGAAGGTAGGTGGTAGTGACGGGGCGAGAAGAGGGCGTTGGCGGTCGCGCGAATATTTTGGGCGAGCTGGTTGTTGTGCCGTAGTTCTTGCCGGGTTTCTTCGAGCATGCGCTCGAGTTCGTCATCACTGGGGCCCTGGCTGGCTCGTGGGGTAGCCGTGGTGGTGGCTTCTTCGGCGGCCTCGGCTTCAGCTTGGGCGCGGGCAGCAGCGCGTTCCTGGTACCAGTTTGGGTCTGGCAGGGCATCCGCAGGGTTACGTCCAGCGGCGAGGGCGGAGAGGACGGAGAGTTCACCGAGCATGGCGGGGTCCATGAACCACCCGGGCACTTGCTCCTGCGTTTGGGCAGGGTTAGTGGGCGCCTGGGCGGCGTTGTTGGTTGGCTGACCGGACTGGGTGTCGTTCGGTTCGTTTGGACCCATTATGTTGGTTCTTCCTCTCGCGTTCGCTTACCCATCAACGGTTTTCGTTGACAGTGTTAGCCCTAGCATAATACCCCGTTTGGGCGGGTTTTTTCAGGCGGTTGGGGCGTCCATGCTAGCGGCGATATCACTGCGGTAGTGACTGCCTTCAAGGTGGAGTGCCTTTATGGCCTCGTATGCTTGGGCGCGGGCGGTAGCAACATCTTTTCCGAGGGCGGTTACTGACAAGACGCGACCGCCGGAGGCGACCAGGTCGCCGTCCTCGTTTAGCTTGGTGCCGGCGTGGATTAGGTAGGCGTCCGGTACTGATTCGGCGGCGTCGATCCCGGTGATAACTCCCCCGGTGCGAGTATCGAGTGGGTAACCGTTGGCGGCTAGGACCACGGTAACGGCGGCGTCCTCGGCCCATTCAAGTGGGGGCTGCTGGTCTAGGGTGCCGGTGGCGGCAGCTAGGAGCAGGTCTGGTAGTGAGGAGCGCAGGCGAGCGAGGACGACCTGAGTTTCGGGATCACCGAAGCGGACGTTGAATTCGACGACGCGCAATCCACCGGAGGTGAGGGCCAAACCGCAGTAGAGCAAACCAACGAAGGGGGTGCCACGGCGGGCCATCTCGTCAACGACGGGTTGGGCAACCACTTTGACGACTCGCTGCGGCAAACCATCTGGCACCCAGGTCAGTGGCGAGTATGCGCCCATGCCACCGGTGTTGGGGCCGGTTTGACCGTCGTAGGCACGCTTAAAATCTTGGGCAGCTTCGAGGGGCACCACAGTGGAGCCATCACAAACACAGAAGAGTGAAACTTCGGGGCCGTCAAGGTATTCTTCGATCAGGACTTGCCCGCCTTGCTGTTCAAGGCATTTACGTCCATGTTCTAACGCTTCGTCATAGTCGGAAGTGACGACGACGCCTTTGCCGGCAGCGAGGCCATCAGCTTTAACCACGTAGGGGCTACCTAGTTCACTCAGAGCGGCGCTAACTGCTTCGAGGTCGGTGCACACGCGAGCTTCCGCGGTGGGCACGCCAGCTGCAGCCATCACGTCCTTAGCGAAAGCCTTAGAACCTTCCAGTTGAGCGGCCTCCGTATCGGGACCAAAAACTGGGACACCAGCTTCACGCAGTGCCTGACCAACACCAGCTACCAGTGGGGCTTCAGGACCGATCACGGCTAAATCTACATGCTCGCGCAAGGCTAGGTCCACCATAGCCTGTCCGTCCATTGGGTCTAGCGCAACTAGTTCGCCAAGTTCTGCCATGCCCGGGTTGCCAGGCACAATCAGCAGTCGTTCGACCTTCGAGTCAGCTTTCAAAGAACGTGCGAGGGCGTGTTCACGGCCGCCCGAACCGAGCAAGAGAATATTCACGTTACAAAGATTACTAGGTTCACCCGCCAAATGCCCCACTAGGGGCGAAATTGGTGGTTATAAATCTAAGGTAGTTAAAGACCCTGCCAATAGATTAACTAAGACAAGACTTTCCGATTCAAGAGGGGACTAGGGAAAATCGATAAATTTCCCATTCTTACAAAGAGCTTTGCTTCCGCCGCCCATTACTAGAATGACGCCCTCTCGACAACGAGCAGGCTTCATACCCCTTGTGATGCCTGAGTCTGTAGGGATGCCTGGTTCAAGACCTTCGCCGCCGTTATTGTTTCGTTTCGGAGCTGGCTTATGAACCTTCGGCTTCGATGCAGGCTTATGAGCTCTCGGCTTTGGTGCAGGCTTTGGTGGACGATACTCAAACTTAGTACTCACACCCTTAAACAAACTCGGATTCAAACCAGCAAACCGACTCTGATACTTCACCCGATACAAAAACGCAATAAACGCCTCACGACTAATCGACTCACCAGGCCTAAACGAACCATCAGCCCAACCAGTAGTAATCTCCATCGAACGCAACCACTGAATATCACGCTTAAACGGCGAAGCCAAAGTATCCCTAAACGGCGGAGCACTAAACGGATCCCCACCACCCTTAGTCACCGACATACGACGCAAAAACGCCGCCATAGCCTCACGACTAATCGGCTCACCAGGACGAAACGAACCATCCGCCCAACCACGAGCACCATTAACCGCACGAAGCCAACAAATCTCCTTCGAAAAAGCAGTCAACTTCGAATTAACATCCCGAAAACAATACCCACTCCCATAAAACTTCGGAGACCCAAAAGCACGATACAAAAACGCCGCAGCAGCCTCACGACTAATCGGAGCCAAAGGACGAAAAGTACCATCCGCCCAACCCCTCACAACACCCTCAGCAGCCATCTGATTAATCGGCCGCTCAAACAAATACCCCTCCGGCACATCAGAAAACTGCAAAGGCACCACAGAACCAACCAACAAACCAACAGACAAAACCAAACTCACAACAAACCTCCAAAAAACAAATCACAAAGCGACATCATCGCCCCAGCACCACACTAAAACAAACCTCCAAAATCAAGGAATAGTAATATATTTCCCATTCTTACAAAGCGACTTACTACCGCCGCCCATCTGAAGCATTCGCCCTTCCGTGCATCGAGTATGCTTAAATCCTGGTGTGATTTGGAATTTTTTATCGCCAATTCCAGGTTCAGTGCCGTTACCACGACTCTTACGCGGTGCATCGGTGCGTTTCGGAGCTGGCTTATGAGCTCTCGGCTTTGGCGCAGGCTTTGGTGCAGGCTTTGGTGGACGATACTCAAACTTAGTACTCACACCCTTAAACAAACTCGGATTCAAACCAGCAAACCGACTCTGATACTTCACCCGATACAAAAACGCAATAAACGCCTCACGACTAATCGACTCACCAGGCCTAAACGAACCATCCGCCCAACCAGTAGTAATCTCCATCGAACGCAACCACTGAATATCACGCTTAAACGGCGAAGCCAAAGTATCCCTAAACGGCGGAGCACTAAACGGATCCCCACCACCCTTAGTCACCGACATACGACGCAAAAACGCCGCCATAGCCTCACGACTAATCGGCTCACCAGGACGAAACGAACCATCCGCCCAACCACGAGCACCATTAACCGCACGAAGCCAACAAATCTCCTTCGAAAAAGCAGTCAACTTCGAATTAACATCCCGAAAACAATACCCACTCCCATAAAACTTCGGAGACCCAAAAGCACGATACAAAAACGCCGCAGCAGCCTCACGACTAATCGGAGCCAAAGGACGAAAAGTACCATCCGCCCAACCCCTCACAACACCCTCAGCAGCCATCTGATTAATCGGCCGCTCAAACAAATACCCCTCCGGCACATCAGAAAACTGCAAAGGCACCACAGAACCAACCAACAAACCAACAGACAAAACCAAACTCACAACAAACCTCCAAAATCACGGAATAGTAATAAATTTCCCATTCTTACAAAGCGACTTACTACCGCCACCCATCTGCAAAATCTGCCCCTCTCTACAACGAACAGCCTTAATTTCTGGAGCAATCCGATACCCCAGCATGCCTGGTTCGATGTCTCCGCCGCCATTATTGTTTCGTTTCGGAGCTGGCTTATGAACCTTCGGCTTCGATGCAGGCTTATGAGCTCTCGGCTTTGGTGCAGGCTTTGGTGCAGGCTTTGGTGGACGATACTCAAACTTAGTACTCACACCCTTAAACAAACTCGGATTCAAACCAGCAAACCGACTCTGATACTTCACCCGATACAAAAACGCAATAAACGCCTCACGACTAATCGACTCACCAGGCCTAAACGAACCATCAGCCCAACCAGTAGTAATCTCCATCGAACGCAACCACTGAATATCACGCTTAAACGGCGAAGCCAAAGTATCCCTAAACGGCGGAGCACTAAACGGATCCCCACCACCCTTAGTCACCGACATACGACGCAAAAACGCCGCCATAGCCTCACGACTAATCGGCTCACCAGGACGAAACGAACCATCCGCCCAACCACGAGCACCATTAACCGCACGAAGCCAACAAATCTCCTTCGAAAAAGCAGTCAACTTCGAATTAACATCCCGAAAACAATACCCACTCCCATAAAACTTCGGAGACCCAAAAGCACGATACAAAAACGCCGCAGCAGCCTCACGACTAATCGGAGCCAAAGGACGAAAAGTACCATCCGCCCAACCCCTCACAACACCCTCAGCAGCCATCTGATTAATCGGCCGCTCAAACAAATACCCCTCCGGCACATCAGAAAACTGCAAAGGCACCACAGAACCAACCAACAAACCAACAGACAAAACCAAACTCACAACAAACCTCCAAAAAACAAATCACAAAGCGACATCATCGCCCCAAATAAACAACCTTATTATTCCTACAAACAAACTTATTGCCATAGAGTCCTTTCAAGAACGGCAAGTCACTGCATGTGGGATTACGGTACGTATTACCTCTACAGACCGATAGAGAGCCACCTCCCATATGCAGGATATGACCTTCTTTGCATCGACCTGGCTTACGATTCGGATTAACCGAATATCCTATGGTGCCTGGTTCGATGCCTTCGCCGCCGTTATTGTTTCGTTTCGGAGCTGGCTTATGAACCTTCGGCTTCGATGCAGGCTTATGAGCTCTCGGCTTTGGTGCAGGCTTTGGTGCAGGCTTTGGTGCAGGCTTTGGTGGACGATACTCAAACTTAGTACTCACACCCTTAAACAAACTCGGATTCAAACCAGCAAACCGACTCTGATACTTCACCCGATACAAAAACGCAATAAACGCCTCACGACTAATCGACTCACCAGGCCTAAACGAACCATCAGCCCAACCAGTAGTAATCTCCATCGAACGCAACCACTGAATATCACGCTTAAACGGCGAAGCCAAAGTATCCCTAAACGGCGGAGCACTAAACGGATCCCCACCACCCTTAGTCACCGACATACGACGCAAAAACGCCGCCATAGCCTCACGACTAATCGGCTCACCAGGACGAAACGAACCATCCGCCCAACCACGAGCACCATTAACCGCACGAAGCCAACAAATCTCCTTCGAAAAAGCAGTCAACTTCGAATTAACATCCCGAAAACAATACCCACTCCCATAAAACTTCGGAGACCCAAAAGCACGATACAAAAACGCCGCAGCAGCCTCACGACTAATCGGAGCCAAAGGACGAAAAGTACCATCCGCCCAACCCCTCACAACACCCTCAGCAGCCATCTGATTAATCGGCCGCTCAAACAAATACCCCTCCGGCACATCAGAAAACTGCAAAGGCACCACAGAACCAACCAACAAACCAACAGACAAAACCAAACTCACAACAAACCTCCAAAATCACGGAATACTGATAAACTTCCCATTCTTACAAAGAGCTTTGCTTCCGCCACCCATCTGCAAAATCTGCCCCTCCTTGCATCGGGAAGGCTTAAATCCTGGTGTGATTTGGAATTTTTTATCGCCAATTCCAGGTTCAGTGCCGTTACCACGACTCTTACGCGGTGCATCGGTGCGTTTCGGAGCTGGCTTATGAACCTTCGGCTTCGATGCAGGCTTATGAGCTCTCGGCTTTGGTGCAGGCTTTGGTGGACGATACTCAAACTTAGTACTCACACCCTTAAACAAACTCGGATTCAAACCAGCAAACCGACTCTGATACTTCACCCGATACAAAAACGCAATAAACGCCTCACGACTAATCGACTCACCAGGCCTAAACGAACCATCAGCCCAACCAGTAGTAATCTCCATCGAACGCAACCACTGAATATCACGCTTAAACGGCGAAGCCAAAGTATCCCTAAACGGCGGAGCACTAAACGGATCCCCACCACCCTTAGTCACCGACATACGACGCAAAAACGCCGCCATAGCCTCACGACTAATCGGCTCACCAGGACGAAACGAACCATCCGCCCAACCACGAGCACCATTAACCGCACGAAGCCAACAAATCTCCTTCGAAAAAGCAGTCAACTTCGAATTAACATCCCGAAAACAATACCCACTCCCATAAAACTTCGGAGACCCAAAAGCACGATACAAAAACGCCGCAGCAGCCTCACGACTAATCGGAGCCAAAGGACGAAAAGTACCATCCGCCCAACCCCTCACAACACCCTCAGCAGCCATCTGATTAATCGGCCGCTCAAACAAATACCCCTCCGGCACATCAGAAAACTGCAAAGGCACCACAGAACCAACCAACAAACCAACAGACAAAACCAAACTCACAACAAACCTCCAAAATCACGGAATACTGATATATTTCCCATTCTTACAAAGAGCTTTGCTTCCGCCACCCATCTGCAATATTCGCCCCTCTTTACAACGGCTAGCCTTAATTTCTGGAGCTATGTTATATCCTAAGACGCCTGGTTCGATGTCTCCGCCGCCGTTATTGTTTCGTTTCGGAGCTGGCTTATGAACCTTCGGCTTCGATGCAGGCTTATGAGCTCTCGGCTTTGGCGCAGGCTTCGGTGCAGGCTTTGGTGGACGATACTCAAACTTAGTACTCACACCCTTAAACAAACTCGGATTCAAACCAGCAAACCGACTCTGATACTTCACCCGATACAAAAACGCAATAAACGCCTCACGACTAATCGACTCACCAGGCCTAAACGAACCATCAGCCCAACCAGTAGTAATCTCCATCGAACGCAACCACTGAATATCACGCTTAAACGGCGAAGCCAAAGTATCCCTAAACGGCGGAGCACTAAACGGATCCCCACCACCCTTAGTCACCGACATACGACGCAAAAACGCCGCCATAGCCTCACGACTAATCGGCTCACCAGGACGAAACGAACCATCCGCCCAACCACGAGCACCATTAACCGCACGAAGCCAACAAATCTCCTTCGAAAAAGCAGTCAACTTCGAATTAACATCCCGAAAACAATACCCACTCCCATAAAACTTCGGAGACCCAAAAGCACGATACAAAAACGCCGCAGCAGCCTCACGACTAATCGGAGCCAAAGGACGAAAAGTACCATCCGCCCAACCCCTCACAACACCCTCAGCAGCCATCTGATTAATCGGCCGCTCAAACAAATACCCCTCCGGCACATCAGAAAACTGCAAAGGCACCACAGAACCAACCAACAAACCAACAGACAAAACCAAACTCACAACAAACCTCCAAAAAACAAATTGCCAATCTCAAGCAATCTTAAACCTGCTAGAAAATCGACGCAACGTAATATCTCAAAAGCAAGTATTCCCCAATTTTTCCCCGCACCTACTTTTGCCCACTTAGCTACCTTTTCGTATGGTTAGGAGCATGACTCAACTTGTAGTGGCTGCAGCGATTGTTAACGATCTGGAACGCCCCACCCATTTGCTGTGTGCGCAACGGGCCTACCCCCTAGAGCTGAAAGGGAAATGGGAACTTCCCGGCGGGAAGGTGGAGCCTAACGAGGAACCGGCTGTTGCGCTTCGTCGCGAGATTCACGAGGAACTCGACCTCGAAATCGAGCTTGGGCCACAAATCAAAGCAACTTGGGATCAGATTGACGAAAAAACCCGGGAAGCTTGGCATCAGATATACGCTGAGGGTGGCCGCTATGCCCAACAGGTCGAGGGTGATTTTTCGGCTAACCGACCAAGTGACGAGGGCGATTGGCCACTCGTTGCGGACCTGCGGATGAGAGTCTGGGTCTGTCAACTAGCCGACGAAACCTCCATGCCACAACTGCGTAGTGCCGATGGTGGTCACCAAGCGCTTAAGTGGGTGCCTTGGGAAACCGTCCTCGACCTCGACTGGCTACCAGCCGACTACCCGATCATCGAAGCCATCCGAGAAACCTGCAAACGTTAGGTGTCTGAAAAACTCATGCCCAATCAGACCCACTAAAAACCGTGATTTATCGGTAATTTTTCTTGGGGGACTAGTTTTTGAGGCGCGAACAAGATATTATTACCGCAAAAGTGTCCGAAAAATAGAAAGATCTGCTTGTGCCTAGAATCATTGGGGAAAACTTAGCTGAACATCGTGCCCAAAAACGAGCCCGCTTATTTGAAGCTTTGCGCGACCTACTTGACGAAAAGGGCTTCGAATCCATTACCTTGGCTGAAATCGCCAAGCGCGCCCAGGTGGGACGTACCGCGATTTACAATCACTTCCCAGATAAAGAATCAATTTTGCTCGCCTACATTACCGAGCAGACCCGCTCCTATGCCAAGGATTTGGCCGCGGAACTACAGCAGATCGACGACCCGATTGTGAAGATTCGACGCTACATTCGTCGTCAGCTTCGCCTCAACTCAACCATTCACGTTTCGGCCGGCATTGACCTGCGCCATGTGGTCACCCCTGAAACTGCCATGGAACTCTCCGCCCACGCGGTCATCATCGAAGATATTCTGCGCACGATCCTGCGAGAAGCCATGCGCCAAGGCAAAATCATCGAACAGCGCACCGAACCCCTAGTGCAGCTACTACACGCCACTCTTTCGCTTGGAATTCGCGAGACTGACCCACACGGTTACGCGGGCATGATCATTGCGACCGAAGAATTCGGATTGCGGGCCCTCGGGGCCGAGGTCGAACCAACCAGCGAAGCCGAATACCAAGAACTGGTCAAACTAGCTGAAGCTGACCTCAGTGCCCAGCGCACCGGCAGCCGCCCGAGCGTCTGCCCAGTAAACCACTGAGCGAATATAACTTAAGCGGGTGGGGCGACCAATCTGGTCGCCCCACCCGCTTAATAAATCCAAAACAAAAGACGCCAGCCGATAAGCCGGCCTCTCAGTGAAGCTAAAGGGTTGCAAATACCCAAGGGACGTTAAGCGTTGGGACCAGAACCCCGGGGCTAGATCCCCTAGGCAGATCCCCGGGGCAAATCCATGTGAACAATCGCGGTAACCCCGAGTTCCCCTTAAGATCTAGCGTTTGAGGCCCATCCCAGCCATGCTGGCCAGCAAATCTCCCATTGCCTGAGCCCCCAACTGTCCTGGGGCACTTGCTTGGCCGTCAACAGCAGCGAAAGTCGCACAGTTACCAAACAAGTGCCCTACTGCGCGGGTGACTTGTCCGGCTGGTCCCATCCCAATCGCCAAAAGTTCTGGGCGTGGCCGCGCCAACGCACCCAAAGCTGGCGATGGTGGCTGCTGGTTTTGCTGATAGTGTCGAGCCAAAACCTGCAATAGCTGCGCCGCCTGCAGTTGGTTCTCTACCTGGCACGCGATCTTCGCGATCTCCACCCCAGCCTCAGCGGCGGTAGCGAAGAAACCATCAATCGTGGCCATCGGCGGCATTTGCTCAAAGTCATGCCATGAAAGCAGCACTCGCGCTCCCCCGTTACGGCCGGCATCAATCAGCCCCGCCAAAATCGGCGGCGGCATCTCTGGGTCCCATTCCACGTCCACATACTCAACGTGCTGGGCCACCTCGGACATGCCCTCGGCATAGTCAAAGAACTCAAGGTCAGCTTCCCCGCCCTGGCTGGCAGTGCGGATAGTCCCCAAAATTGGGCAGGCTGCGGCTTCGCGGACTTGCTCCAGCCAGGCCCAGTCGCCCTCGGTAATCAACTGCGACAAGTTCGGCAAATGATCCAAGCGAACTTCCACGCAGTCAGCTAAACCACGAGCGGCTCCAGCCTGCGAAATCATCTCTGCCGTTGTTTGGCCCATCAGGGGCACAATTACGGCACACCCCGCCGGGTTCAAAACCTGCAGCGGGGTGGGTGCGTAACGTTTCACGAGGCGATCAGCCCTGTTCGCCAGCGGCAATCTGGGCGCGCACTTCGTCCATGTTCAAAGCGGCGACCTGACCCAAAACGTCTTCCAAAGCGCTCTGGTTCAAAACGCCGGACTGGCGGAATACCGGAATGCCTTCACGGAAAATCATGATGGTCGGGATGGAGGAAATCTGGGCGGCAGCAGCAAGTTCCTGCTGAGCGTCAGTGTCAACCTTGCCGAAAACAGCTTCCGAGTGTGCTTCCGAAGCAGCTTCGAAGATTGGGCCGAACTGGCGGCAAGGACCGCACCAGGCAGCCCAGAAGTCGAGCAGAACGATGTCGTTCTTGCTCAAAGTTTCATCAATGTTGTCTTTGGTGATTTCTACGGTTGCCATGTTTTTCTCCCATGAGGTTAGAAAGCTTATACATTCACCCTAACATATTGGGCGCTCGCTTTATTCCCAGCGGGTAAAGATTTGCTGGCCGAGGACGACCTCGACCAGCAAAAACTAAAACTCAGGCTTGAGCTGCAACCAACTCGGCCAACTGCACCGCGTTCAAAGCGGCACCCTTACGCAAGTTGTCATTGCTAATCACCATGACCAAACCGCGGTTATCAGGCACCGCCTGGTCTAGGCGCAAACGACCCACCAACGACGGGTCAACCCCAGCGGCAGCCAAAGGAGTAGGCACCTCATCAAGCGCAACCCCAGCGGACTCGTCCAAGAGTTCTTGGGCGCGCTTGAGGTCGACCGGGTTCGCGAACTCGGCGTGAACCGTCAAGGTGTGGCCGGTGAAAACTGGCACGCGCACACAAGTGCCCGAAACCAAAAGTTCTGGGGCGTGCAGGATCTTGCGGGATTCGAAACGCAACTTCTGCTCTTCATCAGTTTCGTTCGAGCCATCTTCCACCAAGTTGCCAGCAAAAGGCACCACGTTAGCGGCAATCGGAGCCACATAAGGACCCAAGTCTGCCGGCTGTGCCAGCGAGCCATCAACCACTAGCTTGGTTAGCTCTGGGTTATCGGTCAGTTCCTTCATCTGGGTGGCGAGGGCGTTAACGCCAGCCAAACCAGAACCGGACACGGCCTGGTAGGTGGAAACGAACAAGCGGGTCAAGCCCCACTCACGGTGCAACGGAGCCAAAACTGGCATGGCGGCCATGGTGGTGCAGTTCGGGTTAGCGATAATGCCACGAGGGCGATCCGAAACATCCTGCGGGTTCACTTCTGCCACCACGAGTGGCACCTGTGGATCGCGGCGCCAAGCGGACGAGTTGTCCACAACCACCGCACCGGCCTCGGCAAACTTCGGGGCGTATTCCTTCGAAGCAGCACCACCGGCACTAAAGATCGCAATATCAATGCCGGAAAAATCGGCGGTGGCAACGTCCTCGACTACGACCTGTTCGCCTTGGAATTCCAAGGTCTTACCGGCCGAGCGGGCACTTGCGAAGAAACGAATCGAATTGTACTTAAAGCCTCGCTCCGCCAAGAGAGTGCGCATTACTGCACCGACCTGACCGGTAGCTCCAACCACAGCAATATTTGGATTTTGCAGGCTCATGTTTCTTCCTTTTGCCCGAATAGTAGTTAACGTTCAACCCCAATCCTAGCGTATTAGTACACCTTTTCCAGCGGCAGGAAGAAAAATAAAAAAAGTGTGGCCAAAACACCTTAGTGCTGGCCACACTTTTTAAAGATTAACCTTCGGTTTTATCCTCAGGCGTCAAGATCGGAAGCGATCATTTCAGCGATCTTTTCCACGGCTTCTTCGTTGTCGGAAGTAACGGTTACTTCGTCACCGTAGGAAGCGCCGAGGGTCATAATCATCATGGCCGAATCGGCGTCGACTTCTTCGTCACCTAGGGTCAATACAATGTCGTCATCGTATTCGCCAGCTGCGTCAGCAACCAATGCGGCAGGACGTGCGTGCAAACCGACCTTCGAACCAACGGTTACAGTCTTTGATGCCATGTTTACTCTCCTTAAGAGTTTTGAGGCGGCGAACCGCCCAGTTTGGGGTTGTTTTGCTAGGCCTCTGTGCCTAACATGCCCTTATATCTAAGCATAAATTTCTCGCTGGGGAAAGATATATCACTTATCGAGTGCTATTTTTGTGTATGACGCTTAAACTAAAAGGCAATTGCACGACCCGAAGGAGATCCCCGTGTCAGACGTGAACACCGGCGTTCAGAACAACAATAGCGCCACAAATTCGAATACAAAGCTCACCTTGGAAGGTACCGGCGTAGTTGCCGGCCTCGCTTACGCCCCAGTCGCTTGGGTTCGTCGCCCAGAACCACCTTCGCTCACTGGCCTCGAATTGCCAGCTGCTGAAGTTGACGACGCAATCGAAGCATTCCGCACCGCAGCCGATGGCGTAGTCGAAGGCCTCGAAGCCCGCGCCGAAAAGGCCGAAGGCGATGCGGCTGAAGTCCTCAAGATGACTGCTGGTCTTGCTCGCGATAAGGCTTGGCGCAAGGCTGTTGTTCGCCATATTAAGAACGGCGTTCGCCCAGTTAACGCCGTAGCAAAAGCTACCGAAGAGTTCGTCGCCCTCTTTATGAAGGTTGGCGGCCTCATGGCTGAACGCGTCACCGACCTTCGCGATATTCGCGACCGTGTGGCTGCCCGCCTCGAAGGTCGCCCCGAACCAGGTTTGCCCAGCCCCACCGAACCAGTCATCCTTTTGGCTGACGACTTGGCTCCAGTTGATACTGCCGGCCTCGACCCGAAGATCTTCGTTGCCCTTGCTACCGAACTTGGTGGCCCCACCTCCCACACCGCGATTATTGCTCGTCAGCTCGGCATTCCTTGTGTCGTTGCCGTGGGCAAGATGGGCGCATTGGCCGAGGGCGACCTCGTTCTCGTTGACGGTTCCGAAGGTACTATTCGCCGCGGGGTTGACGCCGACGACGCTCGTGAAGCCGTTGCTTCCGACCTCGAACGTCGCGAAAAGATCAACGCTTGGACCGGCCCGGCAGTGACCCGCGATGGCCACCACGTCCAGCTTCTAGCTAACGTTCAGGACGCTGCTGCTGCTCAGCGCGCTTCCGAATCGAACGCTGAAGGCGTGGGCCTGTTCCGTACCGAACTTTGCTTCTTGGGCACCAAGGAAGAACCCTCGGTTGAATCCCAGGCCATGTCCTACCGTGGCGTCTTCGAAGCCTTCAACGGCAAGAAGGTCGTAGTTCGTACCCTCGACTCCGGCTCTGACAAGCCAGTTCCTTTCGCCACCTTGGCTGATGAACCAAACCCATCCTTGGGTGTGCGCGGTATTCGTACTCAGCGCATCAACAACGGCTTGCTAGGCAACCAGCTCGACGCTATCAAGATGTCCCTTGACGGCCTCGACAGTGAAGCATGGGTTATGTGCCCCATGATTTCGACCTTGCCAGAAGCCCGCGAAGTAGCCAAGGCGATTCGCAACCGCGGTCTGAAGGCCGGCATCATGGTGGAAGTTCCCTCCACCGCCCTTTTGATCGACCAGTTCTTGGACGAAATCGACTTCGTTTCGATTGGCACCAACGACCTCACCCAGTACGTGATGGCCGCTGACCGCCTCTCCGCAAACCTCGCCGAGTTCACCACCCCATGGCAGCCAGCCGTCCTCAACTTGATGGCTCGTGTAGCCGAGGCTGGCGAACGCAAGGGCAAGCCAGTTGGGGTTTGCGGTGAAGCTGCCGCTGATCCATTGCTCGCTTGCGTCCTCGTTGGCATGGGCATGACCAGCCTCTCCATGGCTGCTGGTGCCATCAGTGCCGTCGGTGCCGCCCTTTCGGAAGTCACCTTGGAACAGTGCAAGGCTGCCGCCCGCGCCGTCATCAACGCTTTCGATGACGAGCAGGCACAAAAGACTGCCCGCGCCATCCTCGGCACTATTTCCTGAGAAAGCGGAAGCTGAGCTTACGGGTCTAAAGCCCTAAGATTAAAGCGTCATTTCCCCCAGAAAGTTTCCTTTTGACTTTCTGGGGGAAAATTTTACCTTTTGATTAGACTTTTAACTCTCTTTGGGTTTAACATGGTTTTGCACAGGGAGATACTGTGCGTATTTCTGCGGCCTGCCGCTTGGGTTTACAGCCTTTTGACAGAGCGTAGATCCTATTTTGCCTTTAATCCTGGAGGGATACCGTGCAGCAAGAAGCTAAACGCGTTTTTGAAATTGTTAAACAGCGCAATGCCGGCGAAACCGAATTTTTACAAGCAGTTGAAGAAGTCCTAGCCTCGCTGGGCCCACTGCTTGACGCCGAACCAAAATACGCCGACGCAAATCTACTTGAACGAATGGTCGAACCAGAACGCCAGATCTTCTTCCGCGTTCCATGGGTCGACGACGAAGGTAAAGTTCAGGTCAATCGCGGCTTCCGTATCGAATTCAACTCGGCACTTGGCCCCTACAAGGGCGGTCTCCGCTTCCATCCTTCCGTCAATGCTTCGATTCTGAAGTTCCTCGGCTTCGAACAAATCTTCAAGAACGCTCTCACCGACCAAGCTATCGGCGGTGGCAAGGGCGGCTCCGACTTCGACCCACACGGTCGTTCTGACGCTGAAATCATGCGTTTCTGCCAGTCCTTCATGACCGAGCTTTACCGCCACCTCGGCGCTGACCGCGACGTCCCAGCGGGCGACATTGGCGTGGGCGCTCGCGAGATCGGTTACCTCTTTGGCCAGTACAAGCGCCTAACTAACCGCTTTGAGGCTGGCGTACTCACCGGTAAGAGCCTCGATTGGGGCGGCTCCTTGGTCCGTAAGGAAGCTACCGGTTACGGCACCGTTCTTTTCGCTCAGTCCATGATGGAAACTGCCGGCGAATCCTTCGAAGGCAAGACCGTTTCGGTCTCGGGTGCCGGTAACGTCGCCATTTACGCCATCGAAAAGGCCCAGCAGCTAGGCGCCAAGCCCGTTACTTTCTCCGACTCCTCCGGCTGGGTTTACGATCCGAACGGGGTCGACCTCGACCTACTAAAGCAGGTTAAGGAAGTTGAACGTGGCCGTGTAGCCGACTACGTAGCTCGCCGCGAAGGCGCTGAACTGCACACCGAAGGCCGCGTTTGGGAAGTTGCCGTCGACGTGGCACTCCCCTGTGCTACCCAGAACGAATTGGACGAGGACGACGCCAAGAAGCTAGTAGCCAACGGCTGCAAGGTGGTGGCCGAAGGTGCCAACATGCCTTCCACCCCAGGAGCGATTGAAGTCTTCCAGAACGCTCATCTGCTCTACGCTCCAGGTAAGGCCTCCAATGCCGGTGGCGTGGCGACCTCGGCCCTGGAAATGGCACAGAATGCTGCCCGTACCAAGTGGGACTTCGAAAAGGCAGAAAAGGAACTTACTGCCATCATGAAGGACATTCACGATAGTTGCGCCCGTACCGCCGAAGAGTTCGGCGAACCAGGCAACTACGTACTTGGCGCTAATATTCTTGGGTTCAAGCGCGTCGCTGACGCGATGCTCGCCCATGGGGTCATCTAACCGTCGGTCGTGGTTGACTTTGGTTGCGCTTATACCTCTCAAGCGCATAGATAACTCCTAGAGTAACCCGGCTAGCTTTTGCCTCACGGCACCTCTCCTTACCAGCTAGCCGGGTTCCTTTACACCCCGTAATGCAACAGGGTTTCATAACAACATTCGCATTGTGGCTGGAAGCAGTCTATGATCTTTCCTAAAGGCTAATGTCTTAACTGCATTGGAGGAGTTCTAGCCATGTTCTTAAACGACGATTTTTTGCTCACGACTGACACTGCTCGCGAGTTATTCCATCAGACGGCAAAAGATTTGCCGATTGTGGATTATCACTGCCACCTCGACCCGCAAGAAATCGCCGATGATCAGCCTTTCAGCGGCATTATCGAAGCCTGGTTGGGCAAGGATGGCGCCGGCGACCACTACAAATGGCGTTTGTTGCGCGCAAATGGCGTTGACGAAAACTTGATTACGGGCAATGGCGATGACTGGGCCAAGTTTGAGGCGTTCGCCGGCACCTTGGAACGGGCGGTAGGCAATCCGGTTTACCTTTGGACCCACCTTGAGTTGCAGCGCTACTTCGGCATCACTGAGCCCCTAACCCGCGCTAGCGCTCGCCGCATTTTTGAACAGACCAATGAAATGATTCAGACTCCTCAGTATTCGCGTCGCAACTTGCTTCGCAAGCTCGGGGTAGAGATCGTTTGCACCACTGATGACCCAGCCGACGATCTGGCCGCCCATCAGCAGTTGAAAGACAATGACTTCCAGGTCTTGCCGGCCATGCGCCCAGACGCCGCCCTAAACGTAAATAAGCCGGCTTTCGTGCCTTGGCTGGAACGAATGGAACAGGTGCTTGGCCGCGACCTCAACTCCTTCGAGGATTTGACCGGTGCCATTGACGAGCGCATCGAGTTCTTCCACCAGATTGGTTCGCGCCTATCCGACCACGGCTTCGACTTGCTGCCTTTCGCTACCGCTAGCGCATCCGACCTCGATCGCATCTTTGCGCAAGCGAAGGCTGGCAAGGGCGCTGACTTGGATGCTACCGAGGTCGCCCAGTACCAGACCGCCCTCATGCAGGCGCTAATGCGCTCGTACCACCAGCGCGACTGGACCATGCAACTTCACGTGCACGCGGCCCGCAACCTCAACACCGCCGGTTTTAAGGCCCACGGTGCCGACACTGGTTATGACGCGATCCGCGATGGAGCTCTTTCCCGTCCACTCGCGCAGTTGCTAGATTCCATGACCGCAGAAAACAAGATTCCGCGCACCATCATCTACTCGTTGAACGCCACCGACTACTTGCCGATTGCCACCACCATGGGCTCGTTCCAGGGTGAAGTTCGCCAGAAGTTCCAGCTAGGTAACGCATGGTGGTTCAACGATACTCGTACCGGTATTCGCCAGCAGTTGCAGGTGATGGCTGAACAGTCTCTCCTAGGGAACTTCGTTGGTATGACCACCGACTCCCGTTCCTTCCTGTCCTACCCACGTCACGAGTTCTTCCGTCGCATCCTGTGTGAACTCATGGGCGAATGGGTGGCACGCGGAGAAATCACCTCCGATATGGAGCACCTCTCCGGACTGGTGAAGGATATCTGCTACACCAACGCCCGTTCCTACTTCAGCAAGTAGACAAACAAAGCGGTCAGAGGGCAGAGCACACAAAACTGCGCCCGTTTGCGCTTAGCTCAACACTTTTGAGCGGGCCAAACACCTTGCAGCCTTCCCCTTTGATCAATACCTAAACTAAAAGCTACCGACCAGGTCCTCTCTCGAGTTCCTGGTCGGTAGCTTTTTAGGTTTTAAAGCAAGCTCTACCCTATTCGCCAGCCATCGGCTGAGCGGTGTGCTCTGGGAGTCGCCAAGCGGCTAGTGCAGCGATCGCAAAGGCGGAGCCAAAGACTAGGAACACCAAACTTGCCCCACCCGCAGCCAGCAGCTTCGGGACAGCTAGTGGTGCCAAGATGGCAGCTAGGCGGCCAACAGCAGCTGCCGCTCCGGTGCCGGTACCGCGTAGCAAAGTCGGGTAGATTTCTGGTCCGATGGCATACAAGGCACCCCAAGCACCAAGGTTGAAGAAGCTCATGGCACAGCCAAAGACGATGATTCCCACCACCCCAGTTTGGGTGCCGAAAAGTCCAGCAGAAAGCGCCGAACCGAGTAGGAAGATGGCAAGCGTCCAGCGGCGGCCAATCACTTCAATCAGCCATGCCGCCATGGCATAACCTGGGAGCTGCGCCAAGGTCATGATCAACGTAAATTCAAAAGAGCGCACCAGCGTAAAGCCCTGCATGGTCAGCAATGTTGGGAGCCAAATGAAAGCCCCGTAGTATGCCAAGTTGATGCAGAACCACACGACCCACAGGGCAATCGTGCGTGAGAGGTAGCGTTTTTCGAACAGGTGCTTGAGGCTCGGTTTGAACTCTAGAGTTTGGTAGTTGGGTCGCTTGCCAGCAATCTCGGACATAGTATTTTCGGCATTTTCCATGGTCGAGTTCGCGGATTCACTCCCCACCCCGATAACTTTCCCGGTTGCGGTTTCTACACTGGCCGAGGACGCCAAGGGGGTCGGGTCGACGGCAACCGAGGCTGATGGCACCGGCGAGGTAACTCCGACTCCAGCTTCGAATTCAGCCACGACGGACTCGGCCTCGGCAAACCTACCCTGACTTTCTAAAAAGCGAACCGATTCCGGCAAGTGCCGACGAACCACCCAAGCATAGGCGGCAGGCACAATCCCAACTAGCAAACAGACACGCCAACCTGCCCAAGCTCCGAAAGTTTTTGGCACGATGAAGTAGCCCAACAAAGCGGCACCAATCCAGCCGACTGCCCAAAAACTTTCAAGCGCGACTAGCATGCGGCCACGAATGCGCTGTGGGGCAAACTCGCTAACAAGGGTGGAGGCAACGGGAAGCTCTGCACCCAACCCAACCCCGACCAGGAAACGCAAAATGAGCAGCATGACCAGTCCGGTAGAAAACGCGGCCGCCCCGGTAGCCAAACCGTAAACCAACAGGGTTAAGGCGAAAACGTTCCGCCGACCGATCCGGTCAGCTAGCAAGCCTCCAAGGCTAGCCCCAAGCATCATGCCAAGGAACCCGCTGGAACCAAGCCAACCGGTCTGCTCGTGGGTCAACCCCCATTCTTTGGCTAGCGCGGCCATAACGTAACTGATTAGTCCTACATCCATGGCGTCAAGAGCCCAGCCGATGCCAGAACCTACTAGCAACTTTTTGTGGGGACGTCCGAAGGGAAGGTTATCTAAGCGATCGGTACGCTCGCTCATAGTGTTCGCTTCTTTCTTTACAACTAGTGATAGATTGAGTTAATTGCTTAACACGATGTGCTGTAGGGTACTTTAGTGTGGAAAGGATAACCCTGACAAGTAAGTGTGACTAATTGGCAATTTTTGTGAGGAACAATTACGCAGATTTCACCTTCTTGCTTTGCGTGATAAAGTCGCAACCAGTGTTAGCAATGAAAAAGGAGCAGATTTCATGCTTGACGTAGTTGTGGTCGGCGCAGGTTTGGCTGGCCTTTCCGCCGCCGGTGTTTTGTCTTTAGCCGGTAAGAATTTTGAGATTTGGGATAGCGCCGATCAGGCTGGTGGCCGGATTCGGACCAATCGACATGAACGAGGTTTCCTCCTTGATGAGGGTTTTGCTCTATTGAATCCAGCTTACCCAGCGGCGAAGCGCATTTTTGATTATCAGGCGCTGGATTTGCACGCTTGGGAGCAGGGCACCGTGGCTGCTCACACCGGCTCCGATGGGCGCTTGCGCTCGTTGACTTTGGCTACTCCCCTAGGTCATGCCGGGGCATTGAAGCAGGCCATGAAAGTGCTTGGCCCGAAGGATGCTTTGGCTTTGGCCAAGTTGGTGGCCAAGCCCCCACAGACCAAAACTTTGGGGCAGGCACTAGCGGAAGCTGGGCTCAATCCTGCTTTGGAGCAGATTGTTCGCCGTTTTCTTTCAGGCGTGGTGGCTGATCCCGATTTGGGTTGCACCGCTACTTTTGGGGCTTCCTTGCTTCGCTTTTTCGCCCTCGGTAAGCCTTCTTTGCCCGCTCAGGGCATGGGTGCGCTGGTAGCACAGTTGACTGCCAAGTTGGCTCAACCAGTGAAGTCGCGTCGTCGGGTGGAAGCTTTGCGTTTGCACCCCGAGGGCGTCGAACTAGATTTTGTGGATGTCAATGAGCACGGTCAGGCCGGCGAAACTCAGACCGTCAGCGCTAAGCAGGTGATTTTGGCGGCCGGTCCGAAGGCTTCGGCTAACTTGTTGGGCCTGGAAGCTCCGCAGATGGGTAGCCTTCGCACTTGGTGGTTCGCGACCCCGACTTTGCCTACCGATTCTCGTATGTTGCACCTTGATTGTGATGACGATTCGCCGATTAATCATACGGCGGTGGTTTCCAATGTTTGCCCGTCTTACGCTCCAGCTGGCTGGCACTTGGTTGAGGTGACGGCTGTGGGCGCCGAGCCGACTGACCGTTTCTTGGCGGCCGAGGAAGTTGCTGCTCGCGCGGCCAGCATGATGGGAGCCGAGGCCGATGATTGGGAGCTCCTCACCTACCAGAATATTGCGAACGCCCTGCCTCGAGTGACCGGCAGCGAACTGGCAGTTGATTCTCCGCATTTGGTGTTGGCGGGCGATACCGCGCACGCCTCGATCAACGGGGCACTTGAATCTGGCGAGCGCGCAGCCGCAAGAGTGCTCGAGCGGCTCTAAGACTTCCGTTAGGGGGATAAACACCGAGGCCGACCTCGGCCAGCAAAACTAAAAGGGGCTGGTGGGAAGAAGTAGTTTCTTCCCACCAGCCCCTTTTTACTGGCGTTTTAGCCGATCACCGCAGGTAACCCTGGTTGTGGGTCAGGCGGTAGATGAAGGCGGCCATGGCGTTACGCTGGACCTTGCCGCTTGGACGGTAGGTGCCGTCCTGTTCGTAACCAGTGGAAACGTGGGCTAGTTTCATCCACGCGATCTGCTTAGCGAACATGTGGCTGCCGGTAACGTCGGTGAACAAGCGTTCATTGGCGTCGAATTCCGGTACCACTACGCGGGCAACGTCTGGCGAGACTGCTTGCGGGAACTTCTGAGCGAAGCGCTGCAAGAAGGCGGCCATTGCTTCACGGCTGATTTCTTCGGATG
Organism: Boudabousia tangfeifanii; assembly: GCF_001856685.1. GTDB lineage: Bacteria > Actinomycetota > Actinomycetes > Actinomycetales > Actinomycetaceae > Boudabousia > Boudabousia tangfeifanii. Next base: position 328,238 of record NZ_CP017812.1, on the reverse strand, counting down.
GGCGGTAGGTTCCATCTGCCCAACCGGTGGAAACACCGCTCTGCTTCATCCAAGCGATCTGCTTAGCGAACAAGTGGTTCGCTGGCACGTCCTTGAACTCGGCACCCTTAGCGACCTTGACTGCTGGGCTACCGGCTAGGCGGTAGAGGAAGGCAGCCATGGCTTCACGGGTGATGTTGTTGTCTGGACGGTAAGTGCCATCAGCCCAACCAGTCGACAGACCGCTTTCCTTCATCCAGGCGATTTCACCGGAGAAGTAGCTAGCAGCTGCCACATCCTTGAACGGATCCTTAACCGGCTTCGGAGCTACCTTCCAAGCGACGATTGGTTCGAGCTTGGGGTTGGTTGGCTTCGGTGCTGGCTTAGGCTCAGGCTTCGGTGCTGGCTTTGGTGCTGGAGCCGGCTTGGGGGCTGGCTTCGGAGCCGGGGTCGGCTGTGGCTTCGGCTCAGGCTTAGGCGCTGGCTGTGGGGCTGGCTTGACCGGAGGTAGCGGCTTGGGGGCCGGCTTCGGGTCAGGCTTGACCGGTGGTAGCACAGGCTTAGGCTCTGGTTCCGGCTTCGGCTGCGGCTTTGGTGCCGGAGTCGGAGCTGGCGCTGGAGCTGGTGCCGGGGTTGGCTTCGGCTCTGGCTTCGGCTGCGGCTTAGGTGCCGGAGTCGGAGCTGGCGCTGGAGCTGGTGCCGGGGTCGGAGCCGGGGTCGGCTGCGGCTTAGGAGCTGGCTTCGGTGCCGGCTTGGGGGCCGGGACTGGAGCTGGCTTAGGCTCTGGCTTTGGCGGTGCTGGGGTTTCTAGCTCGAGGACCATGGGGACCTGACCTGCGAAGACCAGCTTGCCATTTTGCCATTCGGCCTTAACTTCACCACGTTCACCGTTAATGACGGCGTAGAGCTTGGAACCAGCTGGTGCTGGAACTGCGATCGTGCCCTTCAGCGGAGCGAACTTGCGGTTGTGGTTGAGGCTGACGCGGCTGAGTCGTTCGGTGACCTTTTCTACCTTGACGGTGAGCTGGTCGTCGGAACGGGACTTACCGGTGAAGGTGTAGCCATCCTTTTCGAGGGTGCGCTCGTTGACCTTGAGGGTGACGGTGACCTGCTTGAGGGTCGGGTCGCCAGCCTGGTCGGAGGCGGTCAAGGTGAAGGCGTTGTCGCCCTCGGTGAGCGCTTCCTGAGCGAAGGCACCGGTGAGGGTGGGCTTGCCGGAGTCGTCCTTTGCCTGGTAGTTAGCGAGTACGCGTTCGACTAGTGCCTTGGCATTACCGAGGTCTTCTAGGTTCACCTCAAGGGTGACCTTTTCTGGACCGGTGATGGTTGGGGCGAGGTCGACGGTGAAGTTAACTTCCTTGGTGCTTTGGTTGCCAGCGGCATCCGTAGCGGTGAGGACGTACTTGTGAGCACCGGACTTGGCCTTGCCGAGTTCGTGTTCCACGGTGAGCTTGCGGGTAACTTCCGGAAGCTTGTCGCCGGGGAGGAAGGTCGGCGAGTGTGCCAAACCAATCTTGGAGCCGTCAACTGGGGCATCTGGGTTTTCTGGGCTGGCCACTTCTGGCGTGTTAGGAGCCTTGACTCCCTGGCCGTCTGGCGAGTCCGGAACACCGAGGATGAGGTTGAACAATGATGGGTGCATCATCATTTCGTCGATGCCGTTTACGAAGTAGTTGTTTTCGGCCTTGGCAACTTCCTTGCCATCTAGGCTCAAGGTCAACTTTTCGTTGTTGGCGTCTTCACTGTCAGCGGTGAACTTGACCTGGCTTGGGTCGCGAACTACCTGGAGTTCGTCAACCCCGGCGGAGGTCAGGGTCGGCTTGTCGGTGTCCTTGACTACTTCGAGGATGGTGCGCCAGGCGTTGCCGGCGTAGTCCGCGAAGTTCACGAAGACGAGTCCGCTGTTGGCGTCCACGTCCCATTCGAAGGCGCGAGCGTTAGCTTCTTCGCCTGGCTTGGGTAGGTTGTGGAAGCGGCGAACGGTGTCACCGTTGATCTGGAGCTGGTAGCCAGCACCATTGTCGGAGACTGCACCGGCGAAGCGTACCTTGTCCTGGTTGGTGTAAACCTTCAGGTTCTTCATGGTTGGTTCGGTGAAGTGGATCTTCGGTAGCTCACGGTCTGCGTAGAGACGGTAGGAGCGGTCGAGGACGATCGCGTTTTCTTCACTGACAGCCACGAAGCGGTAGGCGACGAGGGCCTTAGCCAATGGCAAGGTCACGGTGTAGTTCTGGGTACCATCTTCGTTCACCTTGCCGAGGTTGGCGGTGATGGGGGCGGCCATGACCATTTCGCCAGGCTTGCCCTTTTCCTTGGTTTCAGCGTGGGCTGCTGGGGTCACGGTGAGTGACTTGACGGCCTTGCTGAGCTGACCCTTAACGGTCAAGGTGTGATCGTTCCAGTTGATACCTGGGTAGGAGGTGTCGTAGGCGTAGATCTGCTCGGACTGCTTGTAAGCCTGCTGGAAGGAGATCGAAACTTCGTTTTCTTCGTTCTCTTCGTTTCCACTGGCCGAGGGCGTCCAAGTTTCCTTACTGGTGGCCTTGGCAGTGTTGCCGGCGGCATCGCGAGCCAAGACAGTGACGTTGGAGTCCGCAGGCGATACTGGGACGTCGAGTTCCCACTTACCGTCCTTGGTCTTCACTGGGTCAACGCCAACGGCGTAGACTTCACCGGGCTTGCCGGAGTTGTCCTGGTAGGTACCGGTAACGTGAACGCGACCTTGTTCGTCAACCTTTGGCTGTCCATCTTCACCCAAGGTGACCTTGGAGGTGATGGCAACTTCTGGGGCGGTGGCATCGTAGTTGAAGGTGAGGGTGGTGCTAGCGACCACGTAGCCTTCCTTCGAGAGGCCTTCGAACTTGAGGGTGTTTTCGCCCTCGGTTAGTTCAGCGAAACCACGCCAGGTGAGGTCACCGTCGCCACGACGGACGGGGAAGGTGTTGCCGCCGAAGCGGACCTTTTCAACCTTGACTCCACCGTTTTCCACTACGGTACCGGAGAGGACTAGCTTGCCTTCCTTTACCCACTGGGAAGCGGGGCCGAGGTCGGCATTGTGGAAGCTTTCGTAGCCATCTACAGTAACTGCACCGGCACCGGAGACAGCCACGGAAAGCTGACGGAGGTTACCGGCCTGGTCCTGTGCCACTACGGTGATGTAGGGAACTTCGTTGGCCTTCGGGATGGTGACGGTGTAGTTGTCGCCATCGCGGGTGACTGCCAAGCGTTCACCGTTGGGGTGGAAGGCGGTGACACCACAGACACCGTCCTCGGTGCAGCGCTTGCCATCGTTCGGGCTGACGCCAGAGGTTGCGTCGGTGACAGTCAGGGTCAAGGTGCCATTGCCGTCAGCACCAATGGCTGGGGCTGGGGCAACTACAGTTGGGGCGTCGGAGTCGACGCGGAAACGTAGTTTGGTTTCCTGCCAAGGCTGGTCATCGCTGAGGCGAGACTTGACTTGGTAGATGTACTGACCATCTGGCAAGTTCTTGAAGCCAAGGGAGTTGGCGTCGAAGAGTTTACCGTTGAACATACCTTCTTGGATGGGCTCACCGAAGTGCGAGACAGGGTGCTTGGTGAAGTCGCTCGCTAGTGGACGGGAGAGACCGTAGGATTCACCGACGCGGAGTAGCTGCTTGCCACTTTCGTCGAGGATGTTCATTTCGACCATGGAGGCGTTACGTAGCAGCGCTACGATCGGCAGGATCTGGTCGTGGTAGCCGTCGTCATTCGGGCTCAACCATGGGTTGTCGTTAGCAGCCGAAAGCTTCGGGGTGGGCTTGGTGTCATAGATGCCCAGCTGGGTCTTGGTGGGGTTCGGGTAGGTCTTACCGTTTTCCGCCTGACCTTGGTAGAGCTCCTGCAAGAGGCCTTCGCCTGGTTCCTGCAAAATCTTTTCTTCGTTCCAGTCACCGGCGAAAGCTAGGTAAGGCAGGTGTAGGTTCGGCTGGTCTTGGTCCTTTGAGTTGAAGGCGACGAAACCGTGTGCCCAGTGGTTACCCTTACCGACCTTCAAGGTGGCATTAACGGTGACGGACTGGCCAGCCTTAACAGTCACTTCGGACTTGTCGAGGGTTAGGGAGTCAGTCTTGGAGAAGACGGTGTGTAATTTTTCGCCTTCTGCTGCGGTTTCATTAACTACCTTGGCAGCTGGAATGGTGAAGGTATAGTCCTTGGTGCCACGGTTGGTGAGGGTCATCGCGAAGCTCTTGGAGCCCTTGACTTCCTTCAGAGCGGCAGCACCCTTTTGGTTGGCGGTGACGAACACGTTGGTTCGAGTGGCATCGTCAACCTGCGCTAGACCGGCACCCATCTGGCGGACCGAGAATGGCACGCCGTCCTTTTCGAGCACCTTGGCGGTATTCATCAAGGCTACTTGGGATAGTTCTAGGCGCTGTGCCGGGGAAAGGTCCGGGAAACGCTTTTCGAATGCCTGGTTTAGCTGAGCGGACAAACCGGAGACGTTTGGTGCGGCCATGGAGGTACCGGACATAACGCCATACTTGTTGTCATTGAGGGTGGAGTAAACGTTGCCACCGATGCCAGCTAGCTGTGGCTTGAAGTCGAGCGATGGGCTCGGGCCCCAGGAGGTGAAGGAGGATGGTTCACCGACACTGTCTACCGGGACGGCAGCTAGGGTGTCGGAGAATTCCACGGTCATATCTGGGTGTGCCTTAAGGGCTTCAGCCAGTTTGACACCGTCGGAGTGACGGAGGGTGACGCCGAAGAATTCGAAGCCTTCAACCCCTGCCATGTGGACGAATTCTTCGCCACCGTTGGTGTGGTTGTAGAGGACGACACCGGCTGCACCGGCTTCCTTGGCGTTCTTGAACTTGTCAGCGAAGGAGATGGCACCACGTTCGATTAGCGCGTACTTGCCGGAGAAGTCCTTACCAGCGAAGTCATCTGGCTGGCCCACGCCGGCAGCTAGCAAGCTGATTGGCTCGCTCGGGATCTGACCGGTAGCGTGCAAGTATGGGAAATTGAAGTCTTCCCCGGCACCGTGAGTGCTGGCCTTAACCTGCATGGTGTAAGCATTATCCACGGAGGCAATCGAGAGAGCAGTTGGGGTGGTGGATGGGCCACCAACTGCCGCGTTGTCGAGCATGCCCCATGATTCGCGCTCGTCGCCCGCATCCGAGGTCGAAAGACCGGCGTTACCGGCGGAGATGATTACCGAAATACCCTGATCGGTCAGTTTCTTAACGGCAATGGCCACACCGTCACGAGGATCGGTGAAGCCGTTTGAGGAGCCAAGCGACAGGTTCACCACGGTGGCGCCAAGTTTACCGGCATCTTCCAACGCAGCGATGATGTTGTCGTTAGCAGCGCCCTTAGCGATTGCTGGAACGTTAGAGAACACCTTCATGGCTAGTAGCTGGGCGTTCGGGGCTGAACCGTTAACGCGGCCATTAGAGGCGGCATCTGCTGGGGTACCCTTTTCGTCGCCGTTAGCGGCAGCGATACCGGCTACGTGCTGGCCGTGAGGATCTTCAGAAGCGGTGTCTTTAACTACGTCCGAGGAGTCAGCGTAGTTGTAGCCGCCGGGTACCTTACAGGTGAAACCTGGCTGGATCTTCTTGATCTTGACGGTCTTGAGCGCTTCTGGGCCACAGCTACCATCGGCGTTCATGCCGTCAAGTTTCATATCCTGGTGCTTGACGTCGATACCGGTGTCGACGATGGCGATAACCTGGCCTTCACCCTTGTAGCCGCGCTTGGCAGCCATCTGGGTGGCCTGGGTCAGGTCATTAGCGTGGGTGTCGGTTGGGTAGTAGAGGCGTTCGCGTACTACTGAAGCGACTCCTGCTTCCCCCGCAATTGCTGCTAGGTTGAAAGCGGGGACAGTTGCCGAGAAACCGTTAACCAGGTATCCGAACTGTCGCTTTACTTTAAGGTCGTATTTTTCACTTAGTCGTTTAATCAGTTCTGCTTGACTGTCCTTGACGGCCTGCTCTGAGGAGAGCGTGGCGTCTTTGGGCTGGTCTTTGAGCAAAACAGTCACGTTTACGGGAGCGGACTGTACTTCCTCCCCCGTTTCACGTGGCACTACTGGGACTGCGTTGGCCGAGGCCGGCAACCCGAGCCCCGTCCCCGCCAGCGCCGCAGCAGCGCAAACAGTTACTAGTTTTTTCCGCACGGATCCATCCAATCTGTGGTCGTTACATTAATCTATCTAAAGGATAGGTAAATAATCCTAAATGAATATATTATTTTTAATTACGAAAGTATTAAGATACAAAAATACCGTTACCAAAACTTAATCTTCCCAATTTGCAATTAATCCACTATTTGCAACGTTTAGTAATGCTCACACTTTCCTGCAATACCTTTTGGGCAAAATTAAATAGTAAAAACTGCTTTACTTTTAACTTGTTTCACCATCCGCCTTGTTATGAAGTGAGCGACTCTTATTTCCTACTGTGACTGGTAGCCATATTTGTAGAGATTGGCGACATCTGATTGCTTGGAGGTTTGTCGAGGCATAGAGTGGTTTTGTTCCAAAGTGAAAAGGGGAAGTCTAATGCCACAGTGGTTGCGTAGCTTTTGGCGAGTTATTAACGAAGATTTGCCACATTTGCAGGCCGACATGAAAGCTGCGCAAGGCTTTAAAGGTAAAGCCCCAATCTTTGCTGGGATTGCCGCCAAAGCGCTAGTCACTCTCCTCTTCTGTGTGTTGTTTGTGGTGGCTTTTATTACGATCCTCGGACAAGAGAACGCGATTGTGGGTGTAGTGGTCCTCCTGAGCGTTTTGACTTTCCAGAAGATTCATTTTGGTTACCACACGACGCAGGGCGCAATCAGCCTGTTCGGCATTTTTGTGTTGTTTGCGGTGGTCCCACCTCTCGCCTTATATCTAGGTGGAGTGCTCTCAATCCTTTTAATGATGGTGACTTTGTTGCTTATCCTGATTGTGGCTTGTGACCGCGTTGAGTTCCACAACCATATTGTTTTGGTGCTCAGTTTCCTTTTACTTTATGGCTACCCTGCCTCTCCGCAGGCGCAATTACCGCGTGTGGTGGGGCTGTTGCTTGGTGGGGTGTGGGCGGCCTCGATCTATTACCGCAATAACCAGCACAATGATTCTCAGAGAACTCTGGGAGAGGTTTTTCGTGATTTCGACCCTCGAAAAAAGGGCGATGAGTGGAAACTGAAACTGGCAGTGCTGGTGCCGGCGGCAATGGGCTGTGGAGCGCTCTTAGGGTTAGATCGCGTCATGTGGATTGGTATCGCTGCTATGTCGGTCCTTTCCCCCTATGAGCATTTGCGTGCTACCAAGATGATTGAACGCTTCTTGGGTACCTTAGCTGGTACCGCCTTGTTCTATGCCATGACTTTGATTCCTGGCATGACCCCCACTTTGGTTGGCCTCTCGGGTGGTTTTTTGGTGGGATTAACTTCTGCCTACCGGTACGAAACAATTTTTAACTCCCTAGGTGCTTTGAGTGTCGCCATGCTGCTGTTAGGCCCTAACGAGTCCATTCTGGCTCGCATTGCCGACAATGCTTTCGCCATCATCTTTGTACTGGTCATGGTCTTCTTGATCGACTATGTGGTCGACAAGTGGCAAGAAAAGTTCGGCTCCCCCGCTGATCCGGTGGAAATGTAAGCGAATTTATTCCCTTTCATACATATAATGTGCTTGAACGCCACACAGAGGAAAGGGAGCTAAATGAATCCGCAAGCTAAACAAAACATGCAGGATACTGTTTCTGAAGGCTTCGTATCTGCTAAAAAGTCGGCTTCCAGCACTCCGCTTGCATCCAAAGGTTTGCGACTGAAAAAAGCTATTGTGGCTGGCGGTTTACTCTTCTCGCTAACGGCACTTTCGGCCTGTGGTAGCGCCCAATCAGGTTCCCCGGCGGATCCCCCACAAAACGTGGCTTCAGCTAAATCTCCCGAACCAACTTTAGAAGTTGAGATTGATCTAGCCCCACAAACCCCTGAAAGCACCCCGCAAACTGCAGAAAAAGAGGTAACTGCAGAAGGAGAAGTATCTGCCTCAGTTGAAATTGCGGGACGTGGAACCTTTGACGACACTCCAGCAAGGGTGGAAGCCACCTCAGCAGTTGGTAATGACCAATACTTGGTAGTTCCCCTTAAAATTGTTGATGGCCCAAAGAAAAAATTCAGGTTACTCGATTCCGGCGTTGGGATCACTATCATGGATTTGAAAACCAAAGCACTCTCAACCTCATTAAATGATAAGTGGCAGCTAAGGAAAACCAAAGTTGGTGAACAAATGGTCTTGGTTTTCCCAGCCAATAAAGACATCCATGAAGCCACCATCTATTTGGATGGTTATGGGGTCATCAGTGGAATTCCAGTAAAGGCAGAGGCATCCTCCGGCACCACCGTCGCCAAACTCATGGATGGGGTTAAGCTCGCTAAACCTGACGATTTAAAGAAAGCGGTTTCCTCATCTATCGGTTCAGTGATTGCTGACCTGGATGGCAACGATGTGGTGGAAATTAGCAAAAATAATCTAACACTAAATCTTAGTAGCGATATTGGTTTCGCAGTGGATTCTGCGGATTTGAGTGATAAAGCGAATCAAACACTTCAATCAGCAGTCGACAATGCCAAGATCTTCAAATCTGGTGGATCTATCACTGTGGTTGGACATACCGATGATGTTGCAGATGATGCATATAATCTCGATCTTTCGAAACGTCGAGCTAAAGCTGTAGGGGATAAACTACACGCCCTCGGCTTGCCCCAAAACTGGCAGGTTGCTACCGATGGTAAGGGGGAATCAGAACCGCGAGTCCCCAACGATAGTGACAACAATCGAGCCCTTAATCGACGAGTAGAGATTAGGATCAATCCAGTTTCCCCAGATGAGGCAACGACTGGATTTATTGATGCAAGAGCCAAGGCTCCCCTGCCCCCAGCTCCGCAGTTGACCGCGACTGGACCCGAAGGACTAAAAATCGTGGGGCTCAATGATCACGTCATTGAGGTTAAAATCCCTCAGCTTTGGAGAAAAGATGGATATCTTTTTGGACCGGTTAAGTTAAATACGCTTGGTAAAAAATCAACATCTGTCGCTATCGGGTCTATTAGTTACCCCTCATATAAACCTGGTTTTAACCACTGGGATCGATTAAAGGTAGGAAACGTCCCATTGGCACTTCTGAGCGGCGAATTACGATACTTCCCCCTAGAGTTTAAAAATGGCAAGAAGTTCCACGTAATGACCCCATTCAACACTACATCCGAAAAAGATAATGTTTGGTTGATGTGGCCAGATCCCGGCTCGGATAACATCACTGTTGATTCAGTCGATCCCAGAGGACATCTACCAAGCTGGCGCTTGACGAATATTCCAGTTAAAGATCTGGACTAGTGCCACTCGCCCAATACTGGGCCTGCCGTTACACGTAACAGGCTTAGTAGCTGATGGGTAGCAGCCCCAACCCATGCGCCTTGATTCTCTTCGTACGGGTAGTTTTCGGGTCGTAAATTTGGGGCTAAATCCCCGAAAAGACCCAGGGTTCTAGGGGCATACGTTTGAGAGTTTCGTAGTCTAGGACGTCCAAAAGTTCCTCGAGCGAGCGAGCGGCACCAACTTGCTCACCGAGCCCCAAAGATTGGGCGATAGCCCCAATGATTTGTGGGATTTCTACGCCAAGTTCGGTAAGTTGCGGCAAGGTGACCGCCCCATCACGTTTCGCCAAGCGCTCCCCTTTTTCATTGAGTGCTAGGGGAACGTGCACGTAGATAGGTTGCGGCAGGCCGAGGGCGGAGCCCAAACAGGCTTGGGTGGGTGCCTGCGAAAGCAGGTCATCTCCTCGAGTTACTTGGTCCACCCCTTGGAAGGCATCATCAACGACAACGGCGAGGTTGTAGGCGATGGCTCCGTCATTGCGACGTAAGACCACATGGTCAACTGGGCCGGTGTAGTTGCCGTGGAGTTCGTCGAAGATTTCCCAAGTGTCTACAGGGGCGCGGAAGCGCAGCGCAGGCTGGCGCCCCTGGCGGGCGAACTCTTCGCGCTTTTGCGCGCGTTCGTCCTCGGTCAGCCCAATGCAGGTGCCTGGGTAATGACCGGGTGGAGTGTGCGGGGCGGAGGCGGCCTCGCGAATGTCTTTGCGGGAACAGAAGCATTCGAAAAGGTGCCCTTTGTTCGCCAAAGTATCGAGGGCGGCCAAGTGGGCAGCGTGACGACTAGTCTGAATGAGCACTTCGCCGTCATAGTGCAAACCCAACTGTGCAAGCTGTTCCAGCTGGCGTTCAGTTGAACCGGCACGCACTCGATCTAGGTCCTCTACCCGCAAGACGCAGCGTCGCCCGGTGGCCCGGGCCCAAGCGGAAGCCAGAATCGCGGTGCGAAGGTTGCCCAAGTGCAAGTCCCCAGTAGGTGAAGGGGCAAAACGCCCGCTCCCCTGGGGATTTATCGAACGGGCAGAAGAATCCTCGGTTGCGGTGGCAGCAGGATCTAGTCTGCTGCCGGCCAATTGTTCTGGGCGCTCTGGGGTCATGGGGTTGGCTGAAGCTGACATGTTCCCCAGTTTAACGCGATGGCCAAAAAGTGGGGCACGCTAGTTGGATTAGCTAGCGTGCCCCAAGCATTTTTAGCGCCCGAGCAGTTGCCCCATGGGCACGAAGTCATCAACTTCGGGGCGGAGCCGACCTGAGGCACCGTTGGTGTTCAGGTACGGGATTTGTCCGCGATTTCGCTGATGATCCGACTGGGTTTGGGCCAGTAGTTCTTCTGGGCTGTGCGCAGCTAGGTGCTGTACCGGCACTCCACTGCCCTGCCACATTTGTCGGGTGCTGGGCATTGGCCCCACCGGTCCTCGACTCTCCTTGCTAGCGGCAGCTTCTCCCAGGTTTGAGGGCGCAGCTAGTTGCATGTTGTGCAGGAGCTGGCCAGCTGCCACGTCGATTCGCCGACCCAGTTCGTTCTGTTCGGTGTCGCCAAAATCGTTGGTGGCAGCGAACACCCCGGTGGGCATGGTGAAAGCGCGCAGCGAGCTCATCAATGGTCGCATGGCATGATCCAGCATCAGCGAGTGCCGGCCACTTCCGCCGGTGGCCCCGATCAGCACGGGAGTGCCAGCAAGGCGCTCGTTCCCCACTAGGTCCATAAACATTTTGAACATGCCCGCGTAAGAACCGGCATAAACTGGCGAAACCATCACTACCCCGTCGGCGGCCTCAAGCTGGGAGAGTACCGCCTCCACCTGGGAGTCTGGGAGCCCAGTCAGGTGCACGTTGGTAACCGCGGTGGCTAGGTTTCGTAGGTTCACCAGTTCAGTTTCGAGGGCGATTCCCTTTTCACCTGCTTGGCGTGAAAGTGAATCTAGGATTTGGGTGGCCAAGATTTTGGTGGCCGAGGGCGTGCCCAGCCCTCCGTTTATCGCAATAACTTTCATCTCTATCCCCTACTTTCGATCCTCGGCGCGCAAACCGGTCCAGTTGTCGCCGGTTTCGAAGCGATAGCGGTCGACCCAAGGAGTTTGTCCGGCCTCGGCCAAGGCAGCATCACGTTGCGCCACCTTTAATTCGTGCGTTGGTACTTCAGCTACCTCGGGTCCGCGATGGTCTTGCCAGAACTGACGCAGGGCCGGAGCGACCACTTCACCTAACTGACGAATTTGGTCCTTCACCATTTCCACCTCGAGGCCACCGTGGTCCACCAAGAAGAGCAGACGCTGCGGGAAACCATAGTTTTCAATCATTTCCTGGTAGCGTTCAATCACCATTTCGGGAGTGCCAACAGTTAGCGGAGTCGAGCGGGTGAAGTCCTCCAAAGAAGGGCCGTGACCGTAGACCGGCGCATTGTTGAAGAATGGGCGGTAGAGTTCCTTCGCTTTCGCCTCAGTTTCGGCCATGAAAGCATGTCCCCCAATGCCGACGAGGGCGCTGGCCGCCCCACCTTGACCGTTCGCTTCCCAGCGGTCGCGGTAGAAATCGATCATGGTTTTGGTGTGACGCTGTGGCCAGAATAGGTTGTTGGCAAAGAATGGATCACCGTAGTAGGCGGCCTGCTCGGCAGTTTGGGCCGAGCGGATCGCGCCATGCCACACTACCGGGGCTACCCCGTCAAGCGGCCTTGGGGTGGCAGTAAAAGACTGCAGTGGGGTGCGGAACTTGCCCTCCCAGGTCACCACGTCCTCGGTCCACAAACGATGCAGGAGTTCGTAGTTCTCAACGGAAAGTTCGAGGCCGTCCGTGATCTTCTTGCCGAACCACGGGTAGACCGGGCCGGTATTGCCGCGTCCCAGCATTAGGTCACTGCGCCCACCACTCAAATGTTGCAGCATTGAGTACTGTTCGGCAATGCTCACCGGGTCGTTGGTGGTAATCAACGTGGTGGCGGTAGTTAGTTTGATTCGTTCAGTTTTGGCCGCGATGTTAGCCAGCAAGGTGGTGGGTGCGCTCGAGAAGAAAGGCGGGTTGTGGTGCTCGCCAATGCCGAACACATCGAGGCCGGATTCTTCCGCGGCTACCGCATAGTCAACGGCGGCAGTGATACGCTCGTGTTCGGTTGGGGTTTTGCCGGTCTTCGGGTTAGTGGTGATATCTGAAACTGAAAAGACACCGATTTGCATGATTTTTCCTTAAAAATGCTAGAAGTTGTTGGTTTTTGGGTAGGCGGTGCCAAGGCCCTGACACCGGAAAGTTAAAAATGAAGTATTAGTTTTCTTTTAAGTGGGCTACCAGTTTTTCCAATAACGGGCTCAAGGTCTTCATTTCCGAGACACTAAAAGCGCTAAAGAACTGGCGACTGACCACCTCTTGATGGTGAGTTTGGGCGGCAAGTAATGCCTCCTCCCCCGCTTTGGTGAGCTTGAGGGTGTAACGCCGTTTATCCTGATCGGATTGGATTTTCTCAATCCAACCACGTTCCACCAGACGCCCAATCGAGCGAGACAATCCCGAGGTGGTTACCAGAACCGTTTCTTTCAAACAGCTCAGTGCCAACGCCTTTTCTTCCGCTTGATAAAGCGAAGCCAAAATATCGAAATCTGACAAGCTCATTGCCTGACCGCCAGCGGGCGGGTTCTGCAAGTCAGATTCAGCCACAGCCAACACTTGGGAAGCAGCAAAAATAAAATCCTGCCAGGTCCCCCACTTGCCTTGTGGACGCTTAACTGAAGACTGTTTGTTTTCCATGCTTCAAAGATAGACCTAAATAGTTGCGTACGCAAGTACTTTTTTGATGACCTTACCCACATACTTGCGTGCGCAACTACTTTACGGAAGGTCAATCAAGCCGGGCTTGATACCACTGACGCGCAACCATAAACAGGAGGACTGTTACGAGAATTGCGGCAAACAAGCGCGCAATTATTGCATCGAAGCGACCGGCAATAAATAGCGCCACTACGAGCGCATCAAAGAAGAACCAACGCAAAGCGCGCGGCTGCTCATTAAGCCCTACTGCACCAACAGTAAAAAGAAAGGCAGTGCCAGCACTGAGGTAGAAGAGGTCACTTGGTGCCACCCATAACAGGGCTCCTAGCTGAGAAATCCAGGCGACAAAAAGGACAACAACTGAAGCAAGTCGCCACATTTTCCCCTCCTAACAAATATGTCTTTACCAGAGAATAGCACCCACCCTCTCCACACACTGACATTAGGACCTCGGTCCTAAACATGTTATTATGAAGCAGGTAACAGTTCGATGATGAAGGAGCTCAACGATGAGTGAAGGACTTGGTACCACTACCTACTGGGATTCTCTCGGTTTTGATTATGGGGTAGTTGATAAGTATGAAGATTTCATTAATTTGATTGTGCGCAAGGCTCAGACGGAGGTTCGTTCCGAGAAGCCTGAGGATTGGGAGACTTGTTGTTACTATGTTGATCCTTCTGGGGTAATTGCTTGCGTGTTCATGCACAAGAATGGCATTAGCGACACGAATTTCGGGATTTTTGGCCAGCCTGGCACTCGGTTTTATACGTTCCAAGTGACACCAGGTTTGGGTGCCGGCCAGTATCTGCTGCCGGATCCTAATAGTCCGAACGATCCTGAGGCGGTGGTTGGGAGTTCGCCTTTCTTTTTGGAGTATTTGGATCCATTGGCTTACCCACTGCCGGTTGGCGAGATTGATGGCCGTTTTGGCCAAACTTTTGCTGATTATCGATTGTCTGCGGTGGCCACCCAGATGGAAGTTTATGCGGATTTAGATACTTGGGCCCAAAAGGTTTTGGATACTAGCCGGCTCGACCCAAAGGACTATTTGAGCGTCCTCGGCGAGATTGATTCGCCTAGCATCGAGTACCTCGACACGATTGAGGATAGTTTGGATAAGGTGCACGGCGGCGCGATTCTTGGTGGCATTTGTTTGGATGTGGAAGAGCGAACGAATGCGTTGACCGGCAATAAGTGGCTGTGTGCCACGCTTGATCAGGGACAGGTACAGCTGAAGTTGGCGTTACCGGCCAATATTAGCCCGAGGCCAGTGCCAGGCAATGTCATTTTTGGTCGCGCGATTTTGTCTGGTGCCACCGAAAGGTGGGAGGAAGGTTTGAAGGGCCTGCTACCCTAAGCCGAGCTTAGTTGCCGAGCACTTTTTCTAGCGCGACGGCTAGCTTATCTTTGAGTTCTATAAGCTCGTCCGGAGTGGGCTCGTTAGCTGGGTCGATCATTTTTTCGAAGGGATACCACCAGACGGGGCCTCGCCCATTGGTGCCATAGCCGTCAAGGTCTCCGCTCACTCGCGGGAACAGGTGCCAGTGTAGGTGCGTGTCACCATTGCCGAGGAGTTCGTAGTTCATTTTTTCGCACTGGAAGGCTTTGGCAACAGCTTCGCCAACTAGCGACATTTCTTCTAAAAACTTTAGTTTGAACGTCGGATCTAGTTCAAAGAGTTCAGTTTTGTGCACCTTGCTAAGGAACAATGTGTAGCCTCGAAAGTGCTGATGGTCGCCGATGACCACATAGCCGGTTTCAAGTTCTTTCACGAAGTAGGGGTTGTTGCCGGATTGGATCTGTTCGATGCGTTCACAGATTAGACACATTCGCTTTCCCTCGATTAATCTTCGTTGGCTAGTTCTTGGGTCATCTTCTTGGTTTCTTCCCAAGTTTCTTTGAAGGCGGCTCGCGTCCAGCCTGGCTCCCAGCTTTTCGTCATGATTTGAGAGGCCAAACGTACCGCCATGGCACAACCGAGGACGATCCACGCGGTTTTGGTGACCCCGACTAGCGCGATGGCCACCAGCGAGTAAACCAGCAGGGTGGCTAGCAGCTCGACAAAGACCATCAGCCAACCGCCCGGATCGTTATGGCGCACTTTTCGAGTGTACGGCTGCCGAATAGTCACGATTAGAAACTCGGCCGCAATCACGCTAAGAATGGTGATTCCCAAAATGATTCCGAATTGGAATTGCCCGACTAGCAGTCGGTTCAGAATGCTTGCCAGAACTGCGGTGCAAAAACCGAGGATTCCACCAGTTATCAAGTGCCCTTGATAAACATGGGAAAATTTGTATGGTATCCAGTCGGGATCAGGTGTCGTCATATTACGATGCTAACAAAAAAACTGGGATCGCTTGAGCCACTCCGTTCAGAAATGACTGTTTAGAGTTCGTTTTTGTTTCGATACCCTAGTGTTTCTGCATCGTTTCTTTTGCTGTGCTATTTATTAGCTATGGAACGCACAGTTATTCCGCGCAATACTTGGGCAAAGGCGCTTATTCTACTTGCCGCATTTTGGCTTCTGACCTTACTGGCGAACGCCTACAGCCATTATGTTGACCCGTACGCAAAGTATCAGCTTTATCTGCTGACTTTCTTTTTCCCCCTACTGTCTTTTGGGTTGGCTTTTTGGGACGGGCGGCAAAACGGTTTTCACTGGATTTGGTTCCTGATCCCGATAGTTTGTTTTACCAGTATCGTATTTGTGCTGTTAAACGAGTCTGCCCTGATGTTTAATCTATTTATGCTGATTCCCGCGGTAGTCGGATCCGCTTTAGGTGGCTGGCTGAAAAAGCGCCAAAAAGGCTAATTTCAAACACCAAAAACGTTTAACAAACCAAGTGCAATTGCCCCAAAAGCAATCGCCCATATGCAAATCGAAATCACCTGCCAATTAATTACTTTTTTACGATGAGCACCAAATGACACCATAAGGCCCGAAGTTATCTGAGAGGGTAACACTGTCTGTCCAATCAGAGACACCACAGCCACACCGTACTTATCAAAAAGATTCTTAAATCTAGCCTTTCGTCCGCTCAACTCCCGGTCGTTAGAAAGTCGATTATGAGCAGTTTTCCCGAGGAATACAAACACTAGCATCGAAAAAACATTCCCAAGAATTGCTGCTGGTATAACCAAAAGAGGATGAACTCCTACCGCAATTCCAATTGCTGTAGCCCCATAAGATTCAACAAATGGGATTGCAGCAATCAACATCACACCCAACCACTGCAAACCAACAGGCAACGAGTGCACAAATTCATGCAAGGATTCAAACATAGACTGAATCATGACTCCTCCAAATCTAACTCAAACGATATTGTGGGCTTGTACAATGTTTTTCAAGACTAACACACTTTAGTACACTGTGCCAGCACAGTGTACTAAAGTGTGTTATAAAAACACTAAGACTGGAAACACAATGGGAGATAGACGCAAAGAAATCATTTCTGCAGCTCTAAATATCGTGGCAGAACATGGTATGGAAGGAGTCACTGTAAGAAAAGTTGCTACATCTAGCGGTATTGGTGCATCAACACTACGCCACTATTTTCCAACACATCGAGAGTTACTCTCAGCGGTCTCTGAGGCACTTCTCGAAAATATGTTAAGCGATAGAAGAATTTCTGATTCCACGCTTAGCCCAAAACTTAGACTCTTTGAATGCCTTGAACAGTTTCTTCCTCCGAGCGACGACTCATTGGCACAACTTGAAACATTCGTTGCAATCTATAGTTCATGCTTCGAAGACGGGCAGTTTATTGGCCCCAAAGACTTCACACAAATTCTCAGAAACAGTCAAAACGCCACAATGCGATGGCTACGAATTATTGAAAATCAAGGCTACCATCTAAGTCGAACTCCAGAACAAGGAGCTGAATTCTTAACTATTATTATTAACGGAACAGTCCTACAGCTTCTAGGATCACCGGAAACGTTTCACCTAAAAAATGCACATGAAGTTATCAAAGAAGCAATTTCATACTTGCTAATAGATTAAAATTGCTCACGTTGGATGTGGAGTTTGTCAGATTAGCCATCCAGCAACTACTTGTAAGCTGGCGATAATCTTCGCCTTAAGATTCTTTGAGTTTGCTATGTGCACCTTTTGGTCATCGACTTTTGCGCCCTCGACTATACAAAGATACCAAGTTGATAGGACTGTCTTTAGGTTGATTTGCAAGGGCGCATTAGGCTCGCGTGGGTCAAGCTGCGGTAGGAGGTTCGTTGGTAGCGCATGGAAGAAAGCATCCGAGTCTGTTTGCGGTTGGAAGTGAAGGGTGCGAGTAATCGCAGCAACGATTCGTTCATTTTCTCCCCCTTGCCACACTGTTTTACTTCCGCTTATTTTTCTGGCAAATATGGCCAGCACTTCCTCGCCTGTAGCTATTTGGTACTGAGCACAATAGCCGAGGGCGTCTGCCCCGTGTGCGATCGAGTGCAACCACCCTAAGGTTTGGTCATATCCTCTTTCATCTGTTTCTGTTAGGTACCAATGCGAGCAAGCATCGAAGATTTTGCGATCTTTTACTCCGGTTTGCATCAGCCAACACAGCAATAGGGGTGCAAACGCACGCCCTTGAATCTGCGGGTGCGATAACATCCTGATGGCAGCATCCAATATTTCAGCTTCAGCCTGCTTCCAACGACCGGTAAGCACGCCCTCGGCCAACGTTTCCAGTGCCCACCCATCCCGAATTTTTGGATCTGGGCTAGCTAACAACTCCACTAACTCCTGCCAGCTTAAGTCTGAGGTGTTATTTGTCGACATCTTTCGCTCCCATCACCTTTAATGTAATAAGCTGATTATTCCAAATATTCTCAAAGAAGCTAGGAAATAGCGTAATGTTCAAAGCTATCCGCCGGATTAAGCATCGAGAAGAAGCAGTTGCGGCCCTGTCAGAGTTTGCCCAGGTACTAAACTACTGCGACAAACCTGACCTAGCAGAGTATTTCTTTGAACTGGCAGAGCAGATGAAAACCGCTTCGTTTGTGGAAGCCCAGCGGGTTAAAAACAAAATCAGCCATCTGTATAGCCTTGGGTATGGTGGACCTTTAGACTTTGCTCCAAGTGCAAGGAACAAAAATCTGTTGGAACGTTATGCCTCAGCCGAGAAAAAAGTCAACTACTACTTCTAAGCAGAATCGCGGTGGGTTAAAGCAGCGGCAAATACTATGCCGGTTCACGATCATTTAATACGAGTGAATAGATGTGTTTGTCGACCCACGTATCGCCCTCGTAAATAAAGAACTTTCTTAAGCCTTCGTATTCGCAGCCTAGCTTCTTAAGCAAGCCCATAGAAGGTTCATTTCCATCACTAACGTGTGCTTCGACTCGGTGGTAACCCAAGTGACTATCCAAAATTTCAAGAAGAGCTTTTAACGCATTGTATGCGTATCCCTGACGCCAATGTTAATTGTGGATCAAATACCCGATCTCGCACCATTGGAATGAGCCACGCTCCAGCGTAACCACATCTAACATGCCCAGATGCTCCCCCTCAGAATTAAAAACCCCGAAAATGTACTGGTTGTCGTTTCGAGCAAAATCCTGATGCTTTTCAACCAGGCCGTTAAACCAATCGAGGGTACAAATAGACATATCCATTTTCCCGTCATCGAATGCGTTCTGCGATGGTAGACGATTGTCAAAACCAGCGAACCATTCCTCATAATCTGCACTTTGCAACGGTCGGATCGTGACATTCCCCGATTGGGCAGTAAGGTCAAAACTCAAACAAATTCTCCTTTGATACTTGGGTTCTCCAAAGTTATACCTGCTACAGGTTAGTTTGACTACTGATAACGCAAAATTGGCAGCAGAAAACTATCTGAAGTAATCGACTACTCATTCGCGAGTTGAGTAATCTTCACACTGAACACAGCAATGAAGCACTTTTCTGCTGATATGAGGCGCTCAAAGAATAGATGCTCCTGTGGCACATCCGTTTGAAGCGAAAAATAAATCAATCCCCCAAGACATACTGAGCAATAAACACCCCGTAATGCCCGCATATCCCAAGGCTCCCAAACGAAAAAACAAAAAAGTCTCACAACATCAATCAACGATGTTGTGAGACTTTACGTTTGATACTTTCTATACAATTTCGATACAGAGTAGCGCCTTGTCGAGAACGCTCTTATTTGGGCTTTTCGTTTGATAACACGAGAAAGTAGTACTTGCTTAGACTGATGCGAGTAGGCTACTCTGATATCTTCAAAGTTACTGGAAGACACCTTTCATGGTGATACGAAACAAACGACCCATTTGAGCGGGATGGCCACTGCTTGCGTTTCGGGGTTTACAAACGCACATTTAAGACATGATAGTCAAGATAGAAGAAGGGTCATATAGTGCCACACGATTGGTGCGCAACACTTTAGATAGCGATAAAGTATTTGAAGAACTCTCTCGATAGCAGCGCCTCCTTAGAAGGGCTTTCCCTAATAACTTCAGTCGGAAGAGGCACATCTGCTAAAGAACCACTTCCTCTCCACATCATTCGGACTCTCTTTTTGACTTCAAGAATTTCCCTAAATGTTGAAGCCTCACGTAAAGACACGGCTTGTTTTTCAATTGCTTCAGCCCAAAAGTCATTTTTCCCAACTTCCCTAACTAGCGTCGCATATTCCCATAGAATCTGTTCAGCATATCTCTTGTTGGTGAGCAGGCGAATTCTTGCAAACATCTATACTCTCACACTAATATTTACGGTTTTAGTGTCCAGCGATTAAGTGGATACTTTCTAGACAATTTGGATACAAGATGAAGCCCTAGCGAAACCGCTTTCGTATGGGCATTTTCGCTTAATATCACGGGAAAGGGCCACTTGCTCAGTCCGACGGGAATCGGTCGCTATGGTTATACTGCAGTCACCTAGTAGCACTTAGTTCGTCGATACAAAATAAGCGACCCGGTTTGACAGGTTGGCCACTGCTTGCGTTTCGGGGTTACGAATATACATAAGCTGCATATTGTCTAGAGGTAAACCGCTGATAGATATTTAGGCGGCAACGTGCCACTTCTTACATGCGTCGCCAGACCTTAGTAACTGGTATTGGTTTTATTCCCTACTTGGGCCATGCTAGCCAAATAGCAAGCGCAAAACTTAAAACACCAGCTAAAACAGCAAGACTCCATAGTCTGTTTTCTTTAGCCTTTGATGCACCCAAAATAATTAGGATCAATCCTAGGATGGCTGAAAGTACCATGACTGCAAAACCCATCAGATTTCCTTTCTTTGCAGTGTAACTACGCGATCATGACGTTGAGCTACATAGAGATCATGAGTAACTGTAAGAACGGTGGACCCGTTTTCTTCATTAAGTTTGAAAATCAAATCGAGTATTTTTTCGCGATTATCAATATCGAGAGAAGCGGTCGGCTCGTCAGCTAGAACGATTTCTGGGCTCATCACGATTGCCCGCGCAAAGACAGCTCTCGCTTTCTCTCCTCCCGAACAATCTAGTGGTTTTTTACTAAGAATTGGCTCAATCCCTAAAGTAGTTACTACCTCATCGAATCGTTCAGCTAAATGTCGTTTAGGGTCTTTGGAGTAAAGAAAAGGCAGTTTGATATTATCGGCTAAACTAAGCGAGTTTATCAGGGCTGATTCTTGCAACACAAAGCCTATTTTCTGGTTTCTCAAATATGCTAGTTCTCGATCAGATAGTTCAGCTACATCCTGACCAAAAAGATGGTATGTTCCAGCATAATCACGGTCGATTAAACCGATGATATTCAGTAGAGTACTTTTGCCAACGCCGGACTCTCCTACGATCGCAATTTTTTCTCCCTCTTGCACATTCAAAGAAAAATTTTGCAGTAGCGTAACAGTTGAAGCGCGCTTTTTGTATATCTTCCGTTCAATATCTAGACCGATAATTTCGTTCATCATTGCAACACTCCCACTGAGATCGGCACGCGCTTAATACGCCACATGAGCACCTGGACAATAACCAAAGAAAGAAACAAATCAACTAATAAAGCGACTAACAACGCCAGCCAATCCATCATAACCAAACCGCCTGCAAAACCGAATGTGATGAACAAAGGGTCTTTAAAAATCCAGCTTTGATAACGATAGTACGCCGCCACAGCACAAATACCGGTTAAAGAAATAGAAGTTAGCGTGAGATAAAACCCGTAAAAAACCTTTCGGACTCCACTATAGCTTAAGCCAACCAGCAAATTGATGGTGAAGTCTTTAATCATCAATTTGACTGCTACAAGCGAGCTCCATACGGATACGATCACAAGTATTGCAAGCAAAATTGCTGTTACTATACACAAAAACCATAATGACGAGACGAAATACTCGTTGTAAAAGTCGATGTTCTCCTGTTGACTATAGAAATTTAGTTTAATCCCTACTGTCTTATGAATATCATCAGCTAATTTGGATATTTCCCGCTTGTTTGTGTCCGTCACTACGAGATCCATTAATCCATTAATTTTAAATGGGATATTGGCTTCTTTGATGAAAGTTTCATTAATAGGTACAACTATAGAAAAATTGTAGTACTGCTTGGAATCAAGAGCATACAGATTAGAATGAGCTGAATTTTCTTTAAGTATTCCTGAAACTTTGTACTGAATTTCACGATCTAAAACCGGATCGTGAACACCAAACTGGGTGCCAACCGGATATTCGTCAGCTAACCCTCGTCCAATTAAAACCGGTAACACTGTTTCACTATCTAGTGAATATTGATAGGTGAGTCCACTACCTTCTGCACATTCAAAAGGATTAAGTTCCGCATATTTTTCATTCATGTACGCTAGTGGGACTTTGATGTCATAGCTATTCTTGAGGTCAACAATATAGCCATCAGTAAACAGCCCATACCGGTAAGTGTCATTAAGGCGGTCGTACACATCTTGCATAGATTTGACCTTAATGCTGTCTATATCAATGTCTGAATTTGGATCCAAATTGGCAATATAAACGCCAGGAACATTTAACCTACTTACTTGACTGTAGCCCTCACTTGTAGAAACAATAGTGCGGGTCGTTGAAAACGCAATATAGTTCGTCAGCAACAACAATACGAGCATAGTAACTGCAACGATTGGTTTTTTGAAAAATATACGAACTAGAAAAAATCTAAAAATTTTCATTTCGCCCTCAACAGCAATGCGCTAAGTAAAATATAACCCACCAAAACAGGCAGTAAGTAAAAACAGTTCTTCAAAGAGTATGAAAAAAGATAAAATAGAGAACAAGATAGCATAAAACAAATAGCCAAAACTGCCGAGCATGCGAAAGCATACCTCAGTCTAATCAGCCACAACCTATCCCCTACGATTATCCGACATTTCACCTCATCTTTAGACTCATTCACCTGCTGATAATGAAAGATCATGACAACTACCGAAAACGCTAAAATAATAGCGACTTGGTAATCTATCAAAAATCGCAAAAACCTCATCATCACGTAGGAACGATTTGATTCTCTTTCAACAAAAAGCAAAACACCTGTCAGCAAAAAACATCCGGCATACAAAAAACCAAGTTTTATAAGGGTTGTCTTCCTCAATGGAGATTTAGTGAATATGTCTCCCATGAAGACACTCCTGTGCGCAAATCCATGTTAGTTTTTAGCGATATTTAAGAAGCACTAGACTTACATCGAAAACAATGACAATCGAACTTCAACTGATTCTACTTACTGTGTCCCCAATTGAACTTCGTAGTTTGGCTTTTGCTCCAGTCCCAAAGGTTATCCCAAACAGAACCGGTAACACGGCCTCGATTCACGGTTTTGTACATCAGAGTCTTTCCGTTGCGCGAATATTTAAACCACGCGTTCTTGTAGCCGGAGCCAGCATAGTTCCAAGCCGCCCCATTGTACTTAACTTGCAACACTTCAACCGAAGATGCACCGTTTAGATTATTACCAAAGGTAGCAGCGTAAGCAGTGCCTGCACCTCCCAAAGCGAGAGCTGCCGCAAGTGTTATAGAAGCAATCTTTTCTTTAACCTCATTGGTTCATTTCCTTTCCGTCAACTTTGACGCAAGTCTAGTGCTTACTTTCCAAATGGTAGCCAACATCTATTTACATGTCAAGCAAACTTTTTACAACCGGCATCGTAGTAGTACCGTTCAGTGCGATGCAATTTAATTTCCCTCAATTTTATGTCTTTCCAAATTATTGGTGGCTTAGATCTAGATGGCGGGACATATCCCATTGCAAGACACACACTCCCCATCTCGAACAACTGTTCGACAAGCACGTTCTCTTGGGTTATCATTGTTCGCACAGGAAGCGAACATTGCGATGTTGTTGAAGGAGGCGCATGTTGCATGGATGAGGACTACCGGGCTTTTGGCCGGTTCATTGAGAGTCGCCGTAAGGAGCTTGGGCTCACGGCTAAGAAGCTGGCTGACGCGATGGGTGTTGGCACCCCGTACATGTCAGATATTGAGAACGGACGCCGCTACCCACCCGAGAAGCATTTCGGCACCCTAGCCGAGATACTCCAGTTGGACGAGGCGGGGCGTTTGCACATGATCGACCTTGCGGCCTGCGCACGCGAAAACCAGTTAGCACCTGACATTGTGGGCTATGTGCGCAAAACCGACCTCGCGCGGGTGGCGCTTCGTAAAGCCCGTAAGCGCGGGGTGCCTAATGACACCTGGGAGCGGGTCATTGAAATGCTCGACGAGCAATACCCCGACCAGGGCGTTGATGGTGGCGGGGTGTAGATGGTTTCTAGATTCTCCAAGGCGGGTTTGGATGCTCGCGCCCAGGCGGTCTTACGCGATTACCAGCCTGATCTGCTCCTCAATCCTGGTGCGTTGGATGTGGAGCATTTTGCCGAGTTCTATCTTGGTGCTTCACTTCAGTATGAGCCGCTTTCACCTGATGGTGACATTCTAGGTTTGTCGTGCCTTGGTGAGACCGAAGTGCAGACTTGGGATGAAACCCGCACCACCCCAATCATTCGCCAAGGCCTAGTAGACATGATCTTCCTAGACGAGACCGCCGAAGAAGGCTCTTGCAATGGGCGCAAGCGCTTTACTTTGGCACATGAATGCTCACACCTGATCTTGCACAAGCCTCATCCAGGGGAGATTGGCGAGCCGAGGGTGCTGGTCAACAGCCTGTCAAAGAAAGAAATTGAGAACCGTGAAAATGGTGGGCTGCGTGGTGAGGGCTGGTGGATGGAATGGCAAGCAGACGTGATGGCTGCCTACCTACTAATGCCAACCCCAGCACTCAAGAAAGCACTACCGGAGGTGGCTAGGCGAAAGCAGGGTAGGCCGGTTGTGGATTTTGACGGCATAGCCACACTGTGTGATGTTTTTGAAGTCTCCCACCAGGCCATGGCGAAACGACTCAAACACATGGGCGTTAGCCTAGTCAGAGACCTAGAGACCTCCACATAACAGGCCCTTAAGGTTTTACATGTTGGCCGCAGCAATGAAGGGCGGCCTAACGGTGGCACCCCACTACTAGGGGTGACCGCTTATTTTTACACCACACAAGTTCACATTTACTGCCAACTCAGCGAAGTTAACACAGTAAGGCCCGTTGGCGGTAGCAATGAAGGCCCGACGATCGATGCAGGAAGGGAGGGAAGAAACACTAATGGAACCTAAAGGCGAGGCGGGAGTGTTTGTGCCGATTAAAAACGCGGCAGGCAAACTTATTTGCCGGGCAAACCTACACACTCAGCGTATTGAGATTTGTGTTCACGGTCAGGTCACCCAGATTTGGTTTGACGAGCACGGGCAATGCCACGCTCATCAAGTCATCACCAGCCCGCCACCACGTGCCACCAGGCCACCGCCGAAGTCAGTGCCTTCTGGCAGGTAGATCGCGTATGGGCTGAGGTTTGAGACAGACCAGAGCTGCGCCAGGCCCCTACCCAACAAACCGCCCCCACCAAGAAACAGGTGGGTCAACGACACAATTCAATACATGCAACCAAAAACAACACACATGTTTTTGGGGCTCATCCGCAGAACCGCAAGACGGGCATGGATGAACACGAAAACCACCACCCCTACATCAGGGGCAGATGGGTCGTGTTCTTCGTGCCCGTCTTTTTCTATCTCGGATGAGACCAAAGGGCCCTTTGCGGATCGAACCCCAACTCGATTCGCAAAGGAAACCCAACCATGGCACACGCCAACAACAACAATGCCCCAACCACTTCCTACACCTACAACTTCGCAGACTCCCAAGTCACCATCAATGTCAGCGAGCAGATGCGCGAAATCCTCATCGACCTCGACCGCCAGGAAGCGAACAACAACCAAACCGAGCGCACCCGCTTCGATGAGAAAACCAAGCGCTCACGCCACGTCTCCTTCGAAGCCCTCGACCCCGAAGACAAACACCTAACCACCGGCGTGAACCCCTGCGAACAAGCCCTCGAGGAACTTGATCCCACCGATGCCCTAATCAACGCCCTCCACGAAGTACTCGACCGCTTATCGGATGAACGGCGCGAGCTCCTAAAAGCGCTTTATGACGAGCAGATCAAGAGCAAAGAGCTAGCTGCCCGCCGCGGCAAGACCCCCGCGTCTGTCTCGAAACAGCACAGCAAATCCTTGGAAGAAGTCCAGCGTCTTTTGGCCGAACTGGGCTTTACAGGCTGGCCCACCACACAAGGGACAGAGCGCTAATGAATGGGGTGGTTAATTTTCGGGGCGGTCTTGACCTACCTGTGAAAGAGAGCCTTCAAGTACTACCAGCCAGCCCGGCAGGTGGGGGCCTTTTTCGAACTAGTAGAAACGAGGCCCATCCGATGGCTGATAACCAGATCAACATCCGCATCCACACTCCCCGCCACGCCAAACCCAAGCCCTCGTGGTTTAAGCGTCTTGCCCACCGGCTTGGCCTGGGTGTGGTGCCAGTATCGATCAGTGTTCCGGCATCCGGGATTAGCAGCGTCAAAGTCACCCAAACCGGCGACGACAATGACCTGCTCGCCCTGGCTAAAGCCGCCGGCGTCATGCGCGAAACCCCAACAACCGCGACCAACAAGGGTAACGACGTAGCCCAGGGTGGTGAGGCTCGATGAACCGCACCAGTCAGTTCAACACGGCAATCAACGCCCTCAACCAGATTTCCCAGGCCGCCCACGAGTTAGCGCAACTCATGAGTGATTTGGCGTGGGAGGGCGTCGAAGACCACGCAGAAGCCACTGGCACCCGCCCCGAATCACCGGCAGAAAACGGGACCGCATCAAAGCCGGCACCCGACCAGCAGGCTGCCCCGATGGTTGAGGATCCACCCGCTTACGTGCCGATCGAAGAGGTACGCGCGGTTCTGGCCGAGCTCTCCCGCGCGGGGCTCACCGCACAGATCAAGGCGCTCATTGAGTCTTTTGGCGCGTCTCGTTTGTCTGAGGTGGCTGAGCATGACCTCGGGGCACTACTAGAGGCGGCGAGGGGGTTGAAGACCGATGACCCCAAGTAAACATGCTTTGCTTTCGGCGTCTTCTTCGCACCGGTGGCTTCATTGCACCCCATCAGCACTTTTGGAAGCAGACCTGCCAGATCAGGAAAGTGCTGCTGCTGCTGAGGGTACGGTCGCCCATGCTTTGGCTGAACACAAACTCCGCAAGGCACTGAGTCGCAAGAGCACCCGGCCGGTCTCGGAGTTGGTTGATGGGCAGATGGAAGAGCATACGGACGATTACGTCAGTTTCGTGCTCGAACAACTCGCCCAGGCTCGCCAGTCCTGTCCAGATAGCAAGGTGATGATTGAGCAGCGCCTGGACTACTCGACCTGGGTGCCAGGCGGGTTCGGCACCGGTGACTGCGTCATCGTCGCAGAACCGACCCTGCATGTTATCGACTTCAAATACGGTCAAGGCGTCCAAGTTGACGCTAGGGATAACCCGCAGATGAAGCTCTACGCCCTGGGTGCCCTGCATATGTTCGCGCATCTGTGGGACATCAAGAGCGTGGCGATGACGATCTTCCAACCCCGCCGACAAAACGTCTCCACCTGGACCATCAGTGTCCCAGAGTTGTACCGGTGGGCGAAGAACGACCTCCTAGCTGCGGCCGAACTGGCAGCTAGAGGTGGTGGGCAGTTTTGTCCCGGTAGTTGGTGCAGGTTTTGCAAACTCGCACCCACCTGCCGCGCCCGCGCCAACCACCAGTTGGAGTTGGCGAAGTATGAGTTCAGGCAAGCAGCCACCCTCACCGATGCGGAAGTCGCTGACGTGCTCACAAGGATTCCCGAGCTCACCAAATGGGCGTCTGACGTTCAAGCCCACGCCCTGAGCCAGGCTCTGGATCACGGCAAACACTATCCAGGGTTCAAGGTGGTTGCTGGCCGCTCGGTACGCAAATACACCGACGAGGACGCAGTAGCCAAAGCCGCCCAGGATGCCGGATACACCGAGATCTACAAGCAGAGCCTGTTGCCGGTAACCGCCATGGAAAAACTCATGGGCAAGAAAACCTTCAACAACATCCTCGCCAACCTCATCACCAAACCCACCGGCAAACCAACCCTGGTCCCGGCTACTGACCCAAGACCCGAACTCACTGTTGCTACGGCGGCTGAAGAGTTCACACCAATCCAACCTGATGACAGCAACACCGCTGCCACAGGATCCATTTCAAAACAAGGAGACAACAAATGACAACCAACGACCCCAAGATCGTGATGACCGGCATCGTGCGTCTTTCGTACTTGAACTGCTTCGAACCCAAGAGCATCCAGGGAAGTAAGCCGAAGTATTCGGCCTCGATCATCATCCCCAAAACCGACACCGACACCCTGAACAAGATTCAGGCGGCTATCGATGCCGCGATCAAGGAGGGTGTGGGTAAGTTCGGCGGCAAAATCCCACCCAAGGGAGCCCTCAAACTTCCATTGCGTGATGGGGATATTGAACGCGACGACGAAGCCTACCAAGGTGCGATGTTTGTGAACGCCAACTCCACCATCCAGCCCGGCATCGTGGACGCCAACGTGCAGCCCATCATTGAGCGCTCTGAGATGTACTCCGGTGTCTACGCCCGCGTAACACTCGGCTTCTACGCCTTCAACACCAACGGGAACAAGGGCGTGGCCTGCGGACTACGCAACATCCAAAAGATTCGCGATGGCGAACCCCTGGGCGGCCGCGTATCGGCGGAGACGGAGTTCACCCCGTTCACCGACCCATTCGCCACACCTGCTGGTGGGGATGACTTCCTGTCCTAATCGGTAGCGGTGCTTGTGGTGGTGTGGGGCGTTGTGAGAATCATTCCTCTCTCGCGCTCCACACCCCAACGGCATATCCCGGCTGGGGCAACAGTCGAAAAACCATATGTCGCCTCTGGCTACATACAGAAAAACGTATGCACCCTTTAGGGACATACGAAAAATAGTGTGTGCCCTGGGGGTACATACGCCAATCTGTATGTCGCTCCTATTCACATACGCCGTTTCGCATGTTGCCCTGCCGCGACAGTCCGGGCAGGCACAAAACACCTAAGAAACTAGGGGTTTCGGGGTCAAACTGGGCTGAACATATGCGGGTTTCCCTGCTTTGGGGCTATCGACATGCGGGCAGATAGGGCGAGAGTCGAAAGACAGTATGCGGGTTCTGTCGACATACGAAAAATCTGTATGCGCCTCCTGTCGACATACGGAAAATCGTATGTAGGTATCTGTCGGGATATGTCGACACTCTTTCGGGTCGCATGTTTTTCAGCATCCAAATTGCATACAGATTTCGACATACACACCAAGCATCCAAAGCCCTCAAAACCGGCCATATTCCGTATATTTCCACCCCTTTTAGCCCTCATCCGCTCTACTTTCTGGGCTGTTTCGGCCTGTCGATAGATGTGCAGATAGGCCGACATGCGAAAAACCGTATGTCGGCATCTATCGACATAGAGGAATCCTTATGTCGGCCCTGTGCTGTTAGGGCTCGGATATTGCATGCAGATTCCCACATACAAACCAGCCCTGTCATGACATTCCTTTTTCGCCTCTAAATTTGGAGCCAAATAATGACCACAAACCACACTTCCTTGATACTCGATATCGAAACATTTTCCACGGTGAACCTCGGTAAGGCGGGCATGTACCGCTACGCCCAAGACCCCACCTTCGAAGTCCTGCTCTTGTCCTACTCCTGGGACACAGGACCAGTACAAAACATCGACATCGCCTCAGGCGAGGCCATCCCGGCTGACGTGTTGGCCGCACTTGATGACCCGGAAATCACGAAGTGGGCGTTTAACGCTGCTTTCGAACGCACCTGCCTTTCCGCTCATTTGGGGCGTCAGTTGCAGCCTGTGGGTTGGCGGTGTCACATGGTCTGGGCCGCAGCCCTCGGACTCCCACTCTCCCTAGACGGCGTATCCAAAGCACTCAAACTAGAGTCTGGGAAGCTGGCTACCGGCAAGGACCTCATCCGCTTCTTCTCCGTTCCAGCCAATCCCTCCCTTCTCAACAACGGTCTGAACAGAAACCTGCCCGGCCATGCGCCAGACAAGTGGGAGCAGTTCAAGACCTACAACGCCAGGGACGTGGAGGCAGAACTAGAACTGCACGCGAAGCTTTCGCCGTTTCCGTTGCCTGAGCAGTTGTGGCGCGAGTACTGGGATGACCAGACCATCAACGACCGAGGCATCCACCTTGACCTCGACCTGGCCAGTGCGGCGATTGAGTTGGATAAGCAGGTGCGGGAGAAGAACCTCGCCCGCTCCAGCCAGCTCACCGGCTTGGATAACCCCAACAGCCCGTTACAGCTCAAAGACTGGGCCAACCAACGCGGCATCACCATGGCCACCATGGGTAAACAAGAAGTCCAAGACACCCTCACCTCCACCAGCGACCCGGTAGTCAAAGAAGTACTTGCCTTGCGGCTTGAGCTCTCAAAGTCTTCGGTGCGCAAGTACGAGGCTATGACCACCAGCGCCAACCCGACCGACCAACGGGCGCGGGGGTTGATGCAGTTCCACGGGGCCGCCAGAACCGGACGCTGGGCAGGCAGGTTGATCCAAGTGCAAAACCTGCCGCGCAACTACCTACCCGACCTCGACGCCGCCAGAGCCCTCGTCAAAGACCGCAACCTGACCGCACTGGAAATGCTGTACGACTCCGTACCAGATGTCCTCAGCCAACTCATCCGGACCGCGTTTATCCCACGGGAGGGGTGTGAGTTCATTGTTGCCGATTACTCGGCTATCGAAGCCCGCGTGATTGCCTGGCTGGCCGGAGAAAACTGGCGGCTCGACCTGTTTGGGCGGGGTGGGGATATTTACTGCCAGTCAGCCTCCCAAATGTTCGGCATCCCTGTCGAGAAACACGGGGCCAACGCTCATTTGCGACAGAAGGGGAAGATCGCAGAACTCGCCTGCATTGCCCAGGGCGAGCTGGTGCTTACTGATCACGGGCTGGTGCCTATCGAAGAAGTCACGCGCGCCCAGAAAGTCTGGGATGGAACCGCGTGGGTTAGCCATGAAGGAGTTATTTACAAAGGAGAACGTCATGTCATCACCTATCAAGGGCTCACAGCCACCCCGGACCACCTCGTATGGGTTGAAGGGCAATCTGAGCCCGTACCATTCGGGCAAGCTGCCACCAGCGGCGCACATCTCACAATCTCCGCAGATGGTAGGCACCCAATACGGGTGGGTGAAAATCATCAGCCCAGAAAAACGCTGGTCCAAGAACTGGAACCACTGCCGAGTACTCACCCAGTGTGTGGGGTGCGGGAAAATCTCTTGGATCGAACTCAACAACCTGCAACGTGGCGTGTCCAAGGGCTGCCAATCTTGTTCGAAACCCAGGATTGTGCCCAAGTGGTTGGATCAACGTTTGACTGCTGCCAAACAACGGTGCACGAACCCCAACGACCCGAACTACGCCAGGTATGGCGGACGGGGCATCGAGTTCCGTTTCCCCTCCATCCAAGCAGCCGGCTTGTGGGTGATGGACAATCTTCAGCCGCTCAACCCAGCGTTAGAGTTGGATCGGATCGACACCAATGGACATTACGAGCCGGGAAACCTACGCATGGTCACCAGGAAAGAAAACCTGGCCAACCGCAGGAACACCGTGCTCTCCCGTTACGAACCCCGCTACTGGCCCTACAGCCGGCCAGTTGTCACGAGAAAACTCTCCCAAGGTTACAGTCGCGAGCAAATCATCGAACAAGCACGCAAAGCAATGATCGAGCGACGCAAAGCCTGGCCAACCATCAGCGCACGGCTCGACTTTATGACATACGAAATGCCGGAAAGCATCACCGTTACACCGTATCGGGACACCTCGTCCACAACTGCGGATACGGCGGCTCCGTCGGCGCGCTAGAAAACATGGGAGCCCTCCGCATGGGTTTACAGGCCGACGAACTACCGGGGCTGGTGAGTGCGTGGAGGGAAGCCAACCCAGCCATCGTGGAGTTTTGGTGGGCCATCGATGCTGCTGCCCAGCGCTGCCTTACCACAGGTCGCCCTGCCAGCACACATGGCATCACTTTCACCCGCAAGGCCGGAATCCTCTTCTGCTGTTTACCCTCAGGGCGTCGCTTGGCATACCCAGGAGCGACCATCACTACCGGCAGGTTCGGTCGCGACGTCATCACGTATCAAGGGCAGAACACGGCGAAGCGTTGGGACTGGATTGAGACCTACGGACCCAAGCTTGTGGAGAACATTGTCCAAGCCACCGCCCGAGATTTATTGGTCCACGCGATCCACACGGTGGAAGCCAAAGGGTGGCCAGTGGTCATGCATGTCCACGATGAAATCGTCATCGAGATTCCCAAAGACACTGTGACGGTCGAGGAAGTAGCGGCAGCCATGTGCCAAGCACCCTCCTGGGCAGAGGGGTTGCCGTTAGACGCGGATGGTTACGGGTGTGACTACTATCGGAAGGATTAGGTATGTCGTTTTTTCACTCGATAGACTGCGTGGTCCCTGTCATACCACAAGATACGGAAGATAGACCCGGTTCGGATTCCCCATAATCTTGTTTTTGCGTTGAGTCTAAATCTGAATACTTCCTCAGGGAAGTCTTCATTTTCTTTGGACATTACCTCGTAGAGACGATCTTGTGCTTCCTTTTCAAGGGAGTCGGTCTTCTGAGTATGATGCTTATTATGCCCTCCAGATGTCTGTTGAAGAATATCTTTCCAAGCAAGGCAGGACATTTCTTCAATGAAGCAAAATAGTTCTCGGAGTTCCGTGGGAGCCAGCTTCCAATTCCAGCTGCCATCATGTGCGTGATCCAACATTTTTGCAGACCATTTGAAGGTATCTTCCAAGGAGGATACTGGTTTACGAGCATCTGCAGAAACATGTTTTCCACGACGGCCAACATTAGCAGCGTGGGCCTTAATCTCTGCTTTTTTGGACGCATTAACGTTACCTGACTGCTTGGGCAGTCGCTTTTTCTTAGCCAAGAGTTACTTATTGACTAACTGGTCGAGTGACCCAAAGTACTCCTGCATGGTGTCCAAACTCAATGCATTATCTGAGTATGCCCCAATAGGAGTACCCTTTCGCGCTTCGAGCCAAGGGGGTTCATGATGCGTTTTGTCGCTAAGCTGCTGCCCACTCAGAGCGCCGTATGCTTCAAGAACAGCATCAACAGTGTCTCGCTGTTCGCTGGAGAGTTCTTCAGGATTGCCAGATGGCCAACTGGAAACTTTAAACTCTCCACGGTGCTTCTTGAACACGTCGTAGACGACAGGGCCGTTCGCCCAAGCCTGAATCTCTTCTGTAAATAGCGGCTGCTCGTCCCAGGCCAAGGACCACCCTTGGGAGTAGTAGAGGAGCTTTTGAAGTTTCATCGTTGTAACTGATCCAAGTTTTTTAACGATGTATGCAGCAACGTTGTGCGCGCTAGTTGCAGTTTGCATAGGATTCTCCTCCTTCCCGAGTTGTCAGTTAATTCAATCTTAACGCACATGTCAATTTGAGGCGCCAACGTCATTCTTGCTCAGCAGTTGAGTGCTCAAATTACCTGTAGACGCAAACCAAACAGCAGATGTGAGTGAGTTACTACAAAGATTAAAGCGCATTTGGCGCAAACGCTTCTTCCAACACTCTCCAATTTGCATATACGCTTCCCCATCCCAAGGGTGGTTAATTTTTTGGGTGGCTTTGACCTACCTGTGAAGCCCCCGTCTTGGGTGGCCTCCAACCACACAGTCTTCACCAGATTGTGGTGGTTGCAGAGTTTTGAGCTTCACAAGGAGAAGCCACCATGAAAACACGCAAACCCCAGTGGTTTGAACCCGACATCCAAGCCCGCCTGGACGCCACCGAGCGCGCCCGCGTGGTCTACATCTGCTCGCCCTACAGTGGTGACACTAGGCGCAACACGCATTTGGCATCCTGCTATGCCCGCCACGCCCTCGAAGAAGGCTACACGCCAATCGCCTCCCACCTCCTGCTGCCGCAGTTCATGGATGAGGAAACTGAACGCGAGAAGGCACTGACCCAAGCCACCATCTTGCTCAGCCTGTGTGATGAGATCTGGATCTTTGGCCACCTCACCGAAGGGATGGTCGCTGAGTGGAAGGCCGCCCTCGCCTTAGGTATCGAAGTGCGCACCTTCGCCACCTTCAACACAGTTGCCCCTGATGGTCACGAAATCGTGGGTATCCAAGAAACCACCCCACCAGCTAATGGCTTTGTGCCTTGTGAGGGTTGCGAGGAATGCCAGGGTGGTGAGGCCAAATGAACCCCATGACCATGTACGCCTCCCAGGTAACCGGGCAGGCACAAAACACCCACTACCCACACCAACATGTTGTGGCCAGCCTTGATGACCTCAAGAACGTCGTAGCCTTCGACCACGTGGTTGCTAAGTATGAGGGTGGACAGCGCGGCAACTCCCGCTTCCTAACCTCGGACTGTCTGGTAATGGACGTCGATAACGATCACTCCGAGATCGAGACGGAGTGGGTAACCCCGCAACGCCTTGCCGAGCTGATGCCCGGCGTGCCATTCATGGCGGCAACGTCACGCAACCACATGAAACCCAAAGGTGCCAGTTCTGCGCGGCCGAGGTTCCACGTCTACCTACCCATCAACCCGATAACGGACGCAGAAGCCTACCAGGCGCTCAAACGTCAGCTCGCAGCCAAGGTGCCAGTGTTCGATCAAAACGCGTTGGATGCTGGGCGGTTTATCTACGGCAACCCCGAGGCGAAAACCACCGCCATCGAGGGTGAGAGCCTGGTGGATGAGTGGCTGGCTAGGGACTTGTTTGCCGAGTTCGACCAAGCCTCCACCCTGATTGGTGAAGGCAGTAGGAACGCAACTTTGTCTCGTTTCGCTGGGCGGGTGCTCATCCGCTACGGCAACACCGAGCGCGCCCGTGAACTGTTTGAGCAAAAGGCCGCATTGTGCGACCCGCCCCTGCCATCGGCGGAGGTGGAGCAGATTTGGGCCTCAGCCACCAGGTTCGCGGAAAAGGTAGCCGAAGATCCGAACTATGTGTCTCCTGAGGCCTATGCCCAGCTGACCAGCCTTAAGCCGGAGGATTTCACCGACGTCGGCCAAGCCACCCTAATCGCCGGGGAATGCGCGGACAAGGTGTGCTTCTCACCCTCAACTGGGTGGGCGGCGTATGGCAAAGGTGTGTGGGATGAATCCGAGCCCAAGGCCCAGCGGGTGTTCCAGGATTTCACTACCCGCCAGCTCGCACAGGCTGAGAAAGCACTGGAGATAGCTAAACAACATGCCAGTGAAACTGGTGCGTTAGGGATGATGAGCGTGATGAGCAAAGCCAAAGCTCTCTCTGCCTTCAGCCCAGAACAACATAGTGCTTACGAGCAAGTTCTTGCCGAAGAAGCATGGGTGAAGTTTGCTTATAAGGCCCGCTCGGATCGTGGTATCCAAGCCGCCATGCGCCAAGCCCGCTCCCTGGTGCTGATCGACCCGGAGGATTTGGACAAAGACCCCTACATGTTCAACACCCCCGGCGGCACCTACGACCTAAGGATCGGCCTGTCCAGCCTGCGCCCTCATGACCCGTTCGACCTGCTCACCAAAAAGACCACCGTCACCCCCAGCAATGAGGGGATGGACATTTGGGTTGACTGCCTCAACACCATCTTCCAAGGCGACACCGAACTCATCGACTACGTCCAGCGCATCTGCGGGCTGGCAGCAATCGGCAAGGTCATGGTCGAAAGCCTGGTAATCGCCTACGGGGATGGCAGCAACGGCAAGTCCACGTTCTGGAACACCATCGCCCGCGTCCTTGGCTCCTACGCCGAAACCATATCGGCTGAGGTGCTGATCGCGGGAAAGAAAAACAACGCGAAGAACGACATGGCCCAAACCAGAGGCCGCCGGTTGTTGATTGCGGGTGAAAACGACGAAGGCGTAAGGCTATCGAGCTCGTCAGCCAAGCAGCTGGCGTCAACAGACAAGATCGCGGCGGAGAAGAAGTACAAAGATCCCTTCTCCTTCACCCCCTCCCACATGCTGATCCTCTACACCAACCACCTGCCAAAGGTCACTGGGCTAGACACCGGCATCTGGCGACGCTTGATCGTGATCCCGTTCAACGCAACCATCACCGGTAGCGATGATGTGAAGAACTACGCCGACTACCTCTTCGAGAACGCTGGCGGCGCGGTCCTAGCCTGGATCATGGAAGGCGCAAGGCTCATACACGCCGAGGACTACAAACTGGTGCCACCGCCGTGTGTGCAACAAGCGTGTGCTGACTACCGTCGGCAAAACGACTGGTTCGGGCACTTCCTCGAAGGATGCTGCCAAGTCGGTGAGGAATTCACCGAAAGCTCCAAGGCCCTCTATGACACCTATCGGGTATGGGCTGAATCCAGGCGCGAGTGGGTCAAAAACGCTGCCGACTTCTACGCAGCCCTCGACAGGGCAGGCTTCGAGAAGAAACGCACCCGCACCATGCGCCTGATTACCGGGCTGCGCCTAAAAAACGACTTCGATGATGCCCCCACCCTCGAAGCGGAAGTGTTTGTTGGGGAGGCGCAACGGTGAACTTCTACGACTGGATGATCCAAACCCACCATGATGGCACCGGACCGGCCAGCCACCTGGCCGCCGACATGGAGGCCGATTTCTACACCGGCCCCTACACCCACCAAGCCATCCTGGCTCACCTCCACGAGTGCGGAGCAATCGATGCGTGCATCGAGACCTTCGAGGAATGCTGGCGCGAATACCTCACCAGCCCCACCCGGAATCGACGCTCCAAACGCCGCCCATTGAAAGCGCCGAGGCCGTTGATTGGCAGGTGGGAAGACTCCAACCAAGGAACCTTCCTCACCCTCGATAAGGAGCGTCAGCAAGCCCTCATGGAGTGGATTCGCACCGACCTGACCCACGGTCGGGACTGGTGTTCCAAGACCAGTTACGGGCTCAAGCACCTCTTCGAGCGAGACACCGGTCATTACGTGACTAACGCCCAGTTCAAGGACGCCATGATCATCGCCGGCTACCAGCCAAAGAACATCAAAGCGTTGAACCACTGCTACCGGCTGCACCCGCTCTCGCCCGCATTCAACCCAGAGCGCCGATAAAAAACCCGCTATAGGGCTGTCACCCAAAGGGGTGAAAAACCATCCATGCTGGGGGCTAGTTTCGCCTGAGAAATCAACGTTCCTAGCCCCCACCTAGATCTGGTGTGTGTCAGGTCCGTCAAGTCTTTCTAACCCTTTATATAGGAAAAGAAGAATTTAACAATGTCTATATAGAAGGTAGAACACCATCTAGCGGACCTGACACACCCCCTTGGACAGCCCTGATTCCAAGGAAAAGTCTCAATGAAAGAACAACAACTCGAAACCCGCCTATGTCGGGCTATTCGCCGCATCGGCGGCATCTGCTGGAAATTCACATCCCCCGGCCTGACGGGCGTCCCAGACCGCATCTGCATGATGGACGGTAAATGCGTGTTTGTGGAAGTCAAAACCACCGGCAAACACCCCCGCCCACTACAAGTCGCCCGGATGAGGGAGCTCGAGCGTCAGGGCTTCACCTGCATCGTCCTCGACCACCCAGATGGGATCCAGGAGGTGTGCGATGCTCTACAAGCCGCATAACTACCAGACCACCGCCATCAACTTCGTCGAAACCCACCCCATCGCAGCCCTCCTACTAGAGATGGGACTTGGCAAGAGTTCGATCGCCCTAACGGCAATCTGGAACCTCATGTACGACTACTTCGAAGTCCAGCGCGTGCTGGTGGTGGCTCCTCTGCGGGTGGCTCGGGATACCTGGCCAGCAGAACAACAGAAATGGGACCACCTAGCAGCCCTCACCATGGCAATAGCCGTCGGCCCTGAGGCCAAACGCCTCCAGGCCCTGAACGCTGGGGCTGATGTGACGGTGATTAACCGTGAAAACGTCACCTGGCTCATTGAGCGCTCCGGTGTCCAGTGGCAGTGGGACATGGTGGTCATCGACGAGCTCTCCAGCTTCAAGAATCACCAGGCCAAGCGCTTCCGCTCACTACTCAAAGCCCGCCCACTAGTTCGCAGGATCGTCGGGCTGACGGGGACGCCGGCAGCCAACGGTCTAGAGGATCTTTGGGCACAATTCCGGCTCCTAGACATGGGTGAACGGCTCGGGCGTTATATCACGCATTACCGCCGCGAGTTCTTCGACCCCGACAAACGAAACGGTATGCAGGTCTTCTCCTACAAACCCAAGCCGGGTGCGGAAGACGAGATCTACCAGCGCATCAGTGACGTCACCATTTCGATGCGGACCTGCGACCACCTCACTCTGCCTGAGGTCACCTACAACACGGTTGAAATCCCTATGGGTGAGAAGGGGCGGCGGGCTTACGAGCGGATGCTCAAGGACTTGGTGTTGGAGCTGGAGGGCACTGAGGTGACGGCTGCTAACGCGGCAGCACTATCGGGCAAGCTCACCCAGATGGCATCCGGTGCGCTCTATGACGAAGACGGCAACTGGCACCTCATCCATGACGCCAAACTCGACGCACTCGAAGACCTCATCGAAGGCGCGAATGGGAAGCCAGTGCTGGTGGCCTACTGGTACGCGCACGACCTCGAACGCATACTAGCCCGTTTCCCTGAAGCGAGGCTGCTCAAAACAGGGGCGGACATGGAGGCGTGGAACAACGGCGAATTGCCGTTGGCGCTGATTCACCCCGCATCGGCAGGTCATGGCCTGAACCTCCAGGCAGGAGGGTCAACGCTCATCTGGTTCACGCTGACCTGGTCCTTGGAGCTCTACCAGCAGACCAACGCGAGATTGCACCGCCAAGGCCAGCAAGAGCCGGTGGTTATCCACCACCTTGCTGCCAAGGACTCGATTGACCAGAAAATCCTTTCCGCCCTGGCGGTCAAGGACACCACACAGGCCGCGTTGATTGACGCGGTCAAAGCAACCATCACTATGGAAGGAGTAGGCCGATGACTGCTGTTCTCGGTACTGACATCACCTGGAAATACGTCGACCGCCGCGCGGCAGCCATTAACGCACTGCGGGACTTTTCGACCATGCAAACCATCATCGACACCACCGACGACGACCTGAAGGCACTGTCGGAGGATATTTCAACCATCTCCAGCCCGAAGTTGGATGGGATGCCCGGTGGTGGATTCAACCCCCACGGCAGCGAGGACCGGATCATGGCGCACCTAGAGCGGATTGATAACCGCCAGCGTCGCTACCTCCAAGCCAAGGATTACATGGACTGGTTCCTCCCAGCCTGGGCAGCCCTGTCTGATGACGAGAGGTGGATGCTTGAATCCTGTTATCTAGGTGAGGACACCATGCAAACCGATGC
Organism: Boudabousia tangfeifanii; assembly: GCF_001856685.1. Taxonomy (GTDB): domain Bacteria; phylum Actinomycetota; class Actinomycetes; order Actinomycetales; family Actinomycetaceae; genus Boudabousia; species Boudabousia tangfeifanii. The sequence goes on along the minus strand of NZ_CP017812.1, from coordinate 289,366 downwards.
CATCATCGCCATTTGCGACCGTTTCCACATCGAACGCAGCTCGGCTTACAACAAGAAGAACCGGGCGCTCAGTCACTTTGCGACCCTGCTCTACGGGAGGTGAATGCCGATGCTTGGTGAGTAGAATCGCGGACGCGTTTGCGCTTGCAGGCCCGCTATACTGTAAGCAGTTGAAAATATATCCGGAGCCCCAGTAGCCAGTTTGGTTGCTGGGGCTCGGGCGTTCCCGTGTGGAAGGTGGTGAGCACCAGTGCCTCGTCGACCTAAGACTCCGTGCCGTTGGCCTGGCTGCCCAGCCCTCACCGACAAACGCTACTGTGAAGCCCACGCCAAGGAAGCCGACACCAACTACCGACGCTACGAGCGCGACCCCGAGATCAACAAACGCTACGGCAGTGCGTGGCGCAAGATCCGCGCGCAGTACGTTGCCAAGCACCCACTGTGTGAACAGTGCGAGGCTGAGGGCAGGTTGACGCCGGTGGCTGAGGTCCACCACATCCGCCCCCTCGCACACGGCGGCACCCACGACGAAGACAACCTCATGAGCCTGTGCAAGCCCTGCCACTCGAGGCAGACAGCTCTTGATGGTGATCGGTGGAGGCGCCGTGGCCGGTGAGTAAAAACGCGGATGCGTATGTTGCATTGGACGTTTAATGTTGTAAATAACCAAGAGAAGCGAGTTTTCTTGGCCTTGTCCTGATCCTCGAGCCGTAGATACGGCTTGGGGATTTTTTCTTGCCCTTTAACCAGAGGGCACCAGTAGACACACATCAGGTGGCCCACATCTATTTTGAGGAGTTTTTCATGACTGACATGATGGTGCTGAAAACACAGCAGTGGCTGAACAAGACCTATAAGGGACGCTACAACTTTGGCAGCGTTACTGAAGATGGGGCCACAGGCTGGGAGACGATTAACGCTCTGATTCGAGCGCTGCAAATTGAGCTGGGTATTACCCAGACAGTGAATAATTTTGGACCAGGTACTACGAGCCGGTTCAAATCACGGTGGCCTTCAGGAATCGCCCAGCAAGCTGCTGGTGCAAAAGATACAAGCAATGTGTATGCGATTATCCAAGGCGCTTTATGGTGCAAGGGATATTCAGTGGGATCAGCCGAGATCACCACGCATTTCTATGGCGGCACCGGCGCAGCGATTAAGAAGATGAAAGCTGACATGGGCATCGGTGGAGATTCTCATGTTGATGTTTTGACCATGAAGAGTCTGTTGTCAATGGATCAGTTCAAACTCCTGGTCCGACATGGAGCAAACTCATCTGTGCGTAACATTCAGCAAACCCTGAACGGTAAATATCGTACCTACACGGGAATCATTCCTGCTGATGGTCTGTATGGGCGGCAGATGAACACCGCCCTTATCCAGGTGCTGCAGAAATTGGAGGGATACAGTCCTTCCCAGGCCACGGGTAATTTTGGTGCTGGGACTCGTAAGAATCTTAAAACCGTATCCTCATCATCTTCTGGTGAATGGGTGTGGCTGGCTAGCGCTGCCTTGGTTTGCAACCGTAAAGCTGTCCAAGTAACCAGCACCTGGGATAACTCGATGGCAAATGCTGTCAAATCTTTCCAGAAAGATTACGCTCTGCCGGTAACAGGTGTAGTAGACACCACCACATGGATGAGTTTGCTGACTTCTAAAGGTAACCCTGATCGCGTGGCGAAAGCTTGTGACTGTGCCACTGTTTTAAGTGCTCGCCAGGCTAAAGACCTGAAAAACGCTGGATATACACACGTCGGGCGTTACCTCACCGGTACGGTGGGTAAAGAGCGCCGCTCCAAGGCACTAAACATTGATGAGATTAAGAACATCACTGCCACTGGCTTATCGGTGTTCCCTATCTACCAAGATGGCGGCTACTACTCGGACTATTTCAGTTACGCGGGGCAAGGCAACATCGATGGACTAACGGCGATCGGAGCGGCAAAGGCATTGGGCTTCCCACGTGGAACTACGATCTATTTCGCGGTGGATTTCGATGCTTACGAATTCCAGATCGACAAGTTGATTCTGCCTTACTTTAAACGCATTAAAGCTGCTTTCAATTCAGCTGAAAACAGTAAAGCGTACAAGGTTGGTATTTATGGGCCTCGACTGGTGTGTTCGAAGGTTACTGAAGCAGGGTACGCCTCGTACTCGTTCGTTGCTGACATGTCTACGGGATTTTCTGGCAATCTTGGCTACCCGATCCCACGCAACTGGGCCTTCGACCAGTTCCACGAGTTCACTTTCCACTCATCGCCCGCTTTCCCGCTGGATAAGGACGCTTATTCGGGAAGGGACAAGGCAACGAAAACCTTTGACAAGGTTCCCTATAAGTCAGCTCACTCACTTGAGTATGACAACGCATTTCGGCTAATCGATGCGGCCAAGAAGGCATTCGTTCAAGCGGTCTTGGAACCACTAAATCTCTTCGAGCAGCTCAGCACTATCCATTGGAGGTTTGATCAAAAGATTCCCTTAAATACTTTCAATGGCCGGGATGTAACGATCGTGACATCCATGGTTGCTTCCGTCGGTATCGGTACGACGTCTTCGAACCCGAATGCAATCGATATCAAAGTCAACAACGATGGCACGCTGACCGCTGGTACACGTAGTGCGATTAGTTCAGCAAGCGCGAAATTCAAGGTCAAGGATTTGGGAACAAATCTTGACTTCTCGCAGCGCATCACATCGATTGCTGCCTCTATCAAGGGTGGGAATATCTCCACTTCGTTAACCTCTAGCGGTCCGACTAATTTCACCGGGAGTATTACTGTGACTTCCCCTGAGCTTGCGCCGAAAGGATCAGGGTTGAGTGAACATGTAACAGTGACACTTAGTTACGAGGTTACGTTCCATCCCCATACTTCTCCTGATTTTCATCTGCCGGAAGTCAGTGTTGACGGGGCGCTCGTAGGCGTTGCTGTGGTTGCTTTGGCCGTACTGTTCGTTGCCGGTGCTGTGGCTAGTGGTGGTACGGCGATCCCAGCAGAAGGAGCACTACTTGAAGGATTGGCTGGGCTTGCCGTCCTGTAACCGTCCCATTCGGCTAAACTAGAAGGAGATACAGGCAGAAGGTGAGGATACGGCAATGCATGCACTCGGGGATAAAAAACATTCTCTCGTTGTGGGTGTGTTAGCACTACTCGCCTTCTGCCTGATCCTTGCAGCCGTCTGGTTCACACAATTCAAACGCACCCCCGCTACGCACCCTCCTCGCGAAGGCCGTCTTGTAGCGACATTCTCCACCACTCATGATGATCACGTCGACTTCTACCAAAACGGCAAGCAAGTCTGTATGGATACTTACTCAGCAAATCCTAAGGACAGACCAGTCTATGAGTGCTTGGACTACCCTGGACAACTAATTGCTGACAATATTTATTTAACCTGGACTAATAAGAACTGGGAAAATGTTGATCGAGATGATCCTGGTGTAGTTGGTGCTGACTGGGATATTTGGGGTGAAGTTACCCCTGGCACACTCCAGATTATCAATGGCGGGCATGTGTCATTTATTGACATCAATGCGCCAACCCCCGAACCGTTAGACCCCAAATAACTCGCGTGCACTTGCCTGACCCTGGCCCCTTGCTGGGGAGGGGCGGTCAAGATCTCTGGAGGCGTTCAGCGTTTCAGCGGGCGTGGCCCCTCGCGCACAAACTCCCCGAATCAAACAGGGTATTAACCCCCTCGCTTTTCCCACCCGCACGCTTCTGGCCCGCCAACGTGCGGGTTTTTGCCCGTTATTTCGCGTTTATCTGGCCTGTTTGGAGGTGAATGATCGTATGGCTCGTGATGGCACGAACAGGGGCGGACGCCGCGTCCGCGCAGGATCCAAACCCGAACCCCTCGTAGACCGTCTGGCCGATGGACGCACCGGGCGGGTGCTGAGCGTTGATGGTCCGCCTGAGCCGTATGACTTCACCGGGATCGACACGGACGAGGGCGCACTCCTGTCTGGTGTGGATATGCCCGAGCCGAGCGCGTATTTGGCGGCACAGCAGCGTGACGGTACTCCGCTTGGGGCTGATGAGATTTACCGTGAGACGTGGGAGTGGCTGGCCGATAAGGGCTGTACCCAGTTTGTTTCCAAACGCTTGCTTGAGGCGTATGCGCAGTCGTTCGCCCGCTTCATCCAATGCGAAAAAGCCATCAGTGATTTCGGTCTGCTCGGCAAACACCCGACAACTGGGGCTGCGATCGCCAGCCCGTTTGTGGCCATGTCGCAGTCGTTTCAGAAGCAGGCGAATGTGTTGTGGTACGAGATTTTCGACATTGTCAAAGCCAACTGCACCACCGACTACACGCCCCTCCCATCCGACCCGATGGAGCGGCTCTTGCAGGGCCGCTAACCAATCCGGCTCCGCTTTCATCTTTTTCTTTGTTTGGCCTCCACCCGTGCTGGTGGGGGCCTACCTGTTTTCACCAACTAGACGATTCAAAGGATTACACGCCATGCCTTCAAGCGCTCTCACCCCATACAGCCCACCCGCCATCCGCTTAGAGACATCCGAGTCTGTTTGTGCCGGTCACCCAGACAAACTTTGTGACCGGATTAGCGATGAGATTCTCGATGCTTGTCTTTGGGAGGATCCGGCGGCTCGGTGTGCGGTGGAGGTCATGGCCTCCAACCACCTCATCACCGTTGCCGGGCAGATCACCTGCAACGGGCGGGTGCGGATTCGTCAGGTGGTGCGCTCGACCCTAGCTAGGCTTGGCTACCAGCCCTGGAAATACCTCGTCAGTGTCAACGTCACGAAGCAGTCCACCGACATTGCCGGCGGTGTGGACACGGCGTTGGAGACCCGAGATGGTGGCGCGGAACAGGCTGGGGCCTTCTCTGACCTTGGCGCGGGTGACCAAGGCACCGTCTATGGTTACGCGACCGCTGCCACCAAGGATTTCCTGCCTGCTTCACTGGTGGCTGCGCATGAGATTTGCGCCCGCTTAGATCAGGCGCGTGAGCAAGGAACCATTGCTGGTATCGGCCCGGATGGAAAAGCCCAAGTCACCCTCACAGTCGATGAGAATGGCACACCAATCACCGCCCCGACCGTCGTGGTATCCATCCAGCATGATGCGGCCAAGGACCTGGAGGAGTTGCGCCGTGAAGTCGTGAGCAAGATTGTTGCCCCGTCCCTTGAGGCCATCGGCATTCCGACGCTGACTTACACCACCGTGCTGGTGAACCCTTCGGGCCGCTTCGTCAAGGGCGGACCTAGAGCAGACACGGGCCTGACGGGTCGCAAGTTGATGGTTGACACCTATGGTGGTCATGCACCCCATGGTGGTGGAGCGTTTAGTGGTAAGGATGCGACGAAGGTCGACCGCACGGGTGCTTACATGGCCAGGTTTCTGGCTAAGCAGGTGGTGGCGGGCCGTCTTGCTAAGCGGTGCACGGTCAGCATTTCCTACGCGATTGGCAAGGCCGACCCGGTTGCCTTCGATATCGACACCCATGGCACCCACATCCCAGAGGTCACTGATGAGGATATTCGCCTGGCATTGATGGAGTTCTATTCGTTGCGGCCGGGAGCGATCATTGACCGCTTCCACCTGCGCCGTCATGGCTTCGCCCGCTACTCAGCCTATGGACACTTCGGGTATGTAAACGGTGCGTACCCCGGGTGGGAAAGCACCACCGGTTCGTGGAACCTCAAAGCCCACGTTATCGATCACGCTAAGGCCCGCCACGGCGAAAGCAACGAGGAGGCGCAGTGATGAGCATGAACATCAAAACCATCCCTGTCGAGCAGTTGCAGGCTGCGGATTACAACCCACGCAAAGACCTCCAGCCTGGTGACCCTGAGTTCGAAAAGTTGAAGAGGTCGGTTGAGGAGTTTGGTTACGTCGAGCCGGTCATTTTCAATGAGGCGACCGGCCGTGTGGTTGGTGGTCACCAGCGATTGAAAGTCCTCACCGCACTTGGCCATGAGGTAATCGAATGTGTGGTCGTTGACCTGGAGGAATCGAAGGAGAAGGCGCTCAACGTTGCCTTGAATAAGGTTAAGGGTGAGTGGGATGAATCCAAGTTGGCCTTGTTGATTGCTGACCTTACGGCTGAGGACTTCGATGTGACCTTGACGGGTTTCGACCCCGCTGAAGTCGACGCCCTGTTCCGCGACCAGTTAGCCGGTGGGATTGAGGAAGATGATTTTGATGTCGAGGCAGAACTGGCCAAACCCGCCATGTCCCGCACCGGGGACATCTGGCAGCTCGGCAGGCATCGCCTCATTGTTGGGGACTCCACCGACCCAGACACCTTCGCAACGTTGATGGCAGGTGAGAAGGCGAATTTGGTGGTCACTGACCCGCCCTACAACGTCAACTATGAGGGCAGCGCGGGCAAAATCGCCAACGATCATATGGACAACGACTCCTTCGTCGCTTTCCTCACCAAAGCCTTCACTGCCCTTGAGACGGTGATGGCTGATGACGCCAGCATTTACGTCTTCCACTCCGATACCGGGGGTTATGCGTTCCGTAAGGCCTTCGACGACGCCGGGTTCTACCTCTCAGGCTGCTGTATTTGGGTCAAGCAGTCCATTGTGTTGGGGCGTTCGCCTTATCAGTGGCAGCATGAGCCGGTGCTTTTTGGGTGGAAGAAAAAGGGTCGCCACCAGTGGTACACCGGGCGCAAGGAATCCACCATCTGGCGTTTCGATAAGCCCCGTAAGAACACGGATCATCCCACGATGAAGCCGGTCGAGCTGATCGCATACCCAATCCTCAACTCTTCTCTGAGCAATCAGGTGGTGCTTGATGCTTTCGGCGGCAGCGGTTCGACTCTAATTGCAGCTGAGCAGACCGGGCGCGTAGCCAGGTTGGTTGAACTTGACCCGAAGTACGCCGATGTCATCATCAACCGCTACCGCGAGCTCGCCGGAGCCACCAGCGGCATCAAGGTCATCCGTGATGGGCAGGAACTCTCGTTCGAGCAGGCACAACCCGACGCCGACAGTGAGGGTGACGCCGAAGATGATGATGTCGATGAGGGTGAGGGGTAGTTCTCTGTGTGGGAACTGGCTGGCATTTTGGCCCCGGATAAGTGAAGCCACCACTTATCCGGGGCAGCCAAGCAGCCTCATGTTGGGGTGTGCTTGAGACCGCTACATTTCCTGGCGTTTAAGCCGGTTTTGGACTGGATAAACCTGTGTTTCTAAGGGTTCATGTTGTTGACAGAAAAACCCGACAAGCCACAAGGGAGAACAACCATGAACGTCACCTTCGAGTACGACCTGCCGGCTGGTAAACGCGGCACAATCGTCACTAATCTCCAAGCTCTCTACGACACTAAGGCTCAGTACCTGGGAGCGCCCAGTTATGAGTACCAGGTCGGACCTGCAATCGTCGCCCGTAACGGCACGATCAGGTGGGAGGGTAAGCAGCCGTCAAGGAAGGATGTGCGAGACCTGCTGGGGCTGCTTGGGGAGGATGACTTCTACCCAGACAACCTCTTCGACCTACGCCACTGGCTCGAAACCAAACAACCCCGAACCACCACACCCGCCGAAGTAGAGCCAGAAGAATTGGTAGCTGACGGCGTGACTGTCACCATCCCACGCGCCACCCTCACCGACGCCGCCTTGGAGCGGTTCAAGGCCCTGGTTACGGCCAAGGGTCCGCTGATTCAGGCTGCTCTGAACCTTGAGGACCTGCCCATCGAGGTCACCGACGAGACGGTTTCGATGCCTTGGATCGCTCGCCCCTGCACTCCAGCCCAGGCTCATGCCCTCACCGAGTTGATTGGGGCGATGCTCACCATGGCGAGGGATGCCAAACGCGTGACCGCCAAACCCAAGGAGGAAAGCAATCCTCGCTATGTGATGCGCTGCTTCCTGCTCCGCCTGGGCTTCATCGGCCCCGAACACAAAGGGCTACGCAAGACGTTGATGGGTGGGCTTCCTGGGTCGGCTGCCTGGCGCACCCCACCAAAAGAAGCGGACACCAAAGAATGCTCACTGGTGGGGCGCAGGATCCGCCTCGAGGACACGAGTGACCCTTACACCAGCCTCACCCCAGGAGCGGAGGGCACTATCAACCATGTTGATGACCTTGGGACCATCCACGTGACTTGGGATAACGGTTCCACCCTGGGGCTAGTTCCTGGGGAGGACTCCTACACGCTCCTCTAAAGCACCGCTGACCAGCGCCCACCCCCGGGGTGCTGGTTGGTGTTTTGCAAGAGATTCACACCGCTACTTTTAACCGGTGAATAAGCGGCTTTTAGGCTGGATATAACTGTGGAAGTAAGCGTTGATTGTTGTTGACACAACCAACGGCCAGCACCCGCTGACCACCGAGAAAACTGGAGGCAACAATGACGACCGCAACCATCCCCGCACCCACCTTGAGCGCCAACTACGCCGCACCTTCGGCCGCCAGCGAGCTGCCTGAGGGTCTGGCCCGCCTGGGACTGCCCGAGTGGGCCACCGCCTGGTACGCCGCTGAGCAGGGCCAAGCGCCCGCTGAAGTGATTCGCGCCCTCGAAGTGGTTTGCGAGGACTACGAACCCGACTTCATCACCCTGACCCCAACTAGGTGTGAGGAGCTCGGGCCGTTCGAAATCGACACGGTTGAGTTGCGTGCCATGCTCATTGACGCCTACCGCATCGGCTTCGCCCACGCACAGGCCGTGAACTAGAGATGCACACCTCTAGAAAAACCTTGTTATAAAGCGGGAAACGACTGGATAAAACCGCCGGTGTAAGTGACTAATAGTTACACAAGAACAAAGCACCTACACCGAAAGGCAAGGACAATGAACACCACGAAGACCACGATGGAGACCCTGGCTGATACCACCGCCCAGCGCATCATCCTCCAATATGGGGAGCGTGTCCTGGTCGCCACCTACCGCTACCTGAGCGGCAAGGACAACGGCTGGCAGGCCGAAACCTACCGCCTGGCTGAGGCACCGATCCCCGGCTGGGGCAAGGACGCCCGTAGTGCGAGCGAATGCGCCCTCGAACTACTGGCCGCTAGCGAGGAGTACTTCGCTGACAACGGCAGCGCGATCGCCTGGGCCATGAACAACTAAAAGCCGCGCCCCGGCCAGTGCACCGCACCCGCCAAATGATGGTGGCTGCGGTCTTTTTACACCCAAAACCGGGGTGCTGGGTTAGAGATGTACACCGCTACTTTTCGTTATGAATAAGCGGTTTTCGACTGGATATAACTGTGTTTCTAAGGGGTAATGGTTACACAACGAAGAGCACAGGGGCACAAGCCCCTGAGAGAACGAAAGGGTAACCACGATGAACACCAAGAACACCTCCAAGACCACCGGTGAGGCAGCTAAGAGTGAGGTCATCAGCACCGGGGAGCTGCGCCGCCTGCTCGAAGACATCGCGATCGCTGACGAATACGCCGGCATCGACACCCTCCTGAGCCGGGGCTCGGACGGCTTCGACTGGGCGGAAATGAGCGTCACCACGCTGCTGCGGTTGATGAAGAACTCCTTCGAAGCCGGCCTGGATGCTGCACACAAACGGGGCATCACCACGGTGGTGCCAAGCGAAGAGGTCTACACCGAAGCCGACTACCACGTCATCGACCCCGCCCCACAAACCATCAACGATGAAGACGAGGCAGCCCGGGTGGGAACCCACGGCATCGACAACGTCTGGATCCCGGTTGGTACCGACAAGTACGCGCTGATCTACACCACCTGGGCCAATGCGACCGGGTGGCGCAAAGTCCCCGCCATCTACACCAAACAACCCGGTGGCACCTACCAGCTAGCCACCTGGAACGAAGAAGGCTTCGACTTCAACCGGATGCGCGCCGAAGGCTACCCAGAAGCCCTGACCTGGGCAATCAAGAACGCCTAAGCGGCCCACTAGCCAGACCCACCCCGATAACGGGCGGGCTGGCCCTCTTTTCACAACACTGACGCTCCACCAAGTTGGTGGGGCCTTTTCTATACCCCGCAATCACTTAAACACGCCAGGAAGTCCAGCCGGTTCCCGCACGGAGAACTTGCCGCCACCAACCTTGAAGGGAGCTAACCATGATGCGTCGCCTTAGCAGCTATGAGCCAACTCGTTTCATGGCAGACGGCTCCCACTACGACAAAAGGGCTGCTGATTACGCGGTTGCGTTCATCCAGGCCCTAACCCACACCAAGGGCCGCTGGGCAGGCAAACCCTTCGAACTGATCGACTGGCAAGAGCGCATCATTCGTGACCTGTTCGGCACCCTCAAGGCGGATGGCTACCGTCAGTTCAACACCGCCTACGTTGAAATCCCCAAAAAGATGGGCAAGAGCGAGCTCGCCGCAGCAGTGGCCTTGTTGCTGACGTGTGGGGATAGTGAGGAGCGGGCTGAGGTCTACGGTTGCGCTGCAGACCGACAGCAAGCCTCCATCGTGTTCGAGGTCGCAGCCGACATGGTCCGCAACTCACCCGCCTTATCCCGCCGCGTCAAAATCCTCGCCAGCCAGAAGCGGATCGTTTTCCAGCCCACCAACAGCTTCTACCAAGTGCTCTCTGCCGAGGCGTATTCCAAGCATGGGTTCAATATCCACGGCGTGGTCTTTGACGAACTGCACACCCAGCCCGACCGCCGCCTATTCGACGTCATGACCAAAGGCAGTGGGGATGCACGCACCCAGCCCCTGTATTTCCTGATCACCACAGCCGGCAGCGATACGAACAGCATTTGCTATGAGACGCATCAGAAGGCTCAGGACATTTTGGAGGGTAGGAAGATCGACCCGACCTTCTACCCAGTCATCTACGGCGCAGACACCGAGGACGACTGGACCGATGAGGCTGTGTGGGCGAAAGCCAACCCATCCCTAGGCATCACCGTAGGGATAGATAAAGTCCGGGCGGCGTGTGAGAGTGCGAAGCAGAACCCGGCAGAGGAAAACTCCTTCCGCCAGTTGCGGTTGAATCAGTGGGTGAAACAAAGTGTTCGGTGGATGCCCATGGCAGCCTGGGACGCATGCAAGCGCGACTTCCGGCCGGAGCAACTGCGGGGCCGGGTCTGCTACGGCGGCCTCGACCTCTCATCCACCACGGACATCACGGCGTTCGTCCAAGTCTTCCCACCAGAAGACGTTGATGAGCCCTACTTTGTCCTCCCGCACTTTTGGATTCCCGAGGACAACATTGACCGCCGCGTCCTGCGCGACCGGGTCCCATACGACCTCTGGGCACGCCAAGGCCACTTGAACCTCACCGAGGGGAACGTGGTCCACTACGCCGCCATCGAACAGGCCATCGAGCAAATCTCGGAGGAGTACGACCTTCGGGAGGTGGCGTTCGATCGGTGGGGTGCTGTCCAAATGACCCAAAACCTCGATGCCATGGGCCTTACCGTCGTCCCGTTCGGCCAAGGCTTTAAAGACATGAGTCCACCAACCAAGGAGCTGATGAAGCTCGTGTTGGAGGGCAAGTTGGCCCATGATGGTCATCCGGTTTTGCGGTGGATGATGGACAACATCTTCATCCGCCAAGACCCTGCCGGGAACATCAAACCCGACAAAGAAAAATCCACCGAGAAGATCGACGGGGTCGTTGCCACCATCATGGGCCTAGACCGAGCGATTAGATGCGGCGCAGGGCCAGCCTCTGAGTCGGTGTACGACCAGCGAGGACTTCTCCTCCTCTAGCGCTTCTTAGCTCGGGACTTGGGTTTGGGTAGTTCGGGCAGCATAGCTGCGATGGTTGCCGCAATCTGCTCAGGATCATCGGTATCAACGACAACCATGTCCTTCGCGCCAGGATACGGGGATTCCAGTACGGGCTGTTCGAGAAGGGCTCGAGCGGAGGGCGTGTCTTTCAACATGAAGCGGTTGTCATAAATCCCGCCGAAAAGGATGCCGCCTGTGTAGAGCAGGTATTCGCCCATCATCTTTCGACTCGACACCTGCTCAACCTCGGAGAGCAAGTCAAGGACGTACTCCAAGTACGACTCGTCACTGGCCATGGCAACACCTCCATCTTTGTTTAGTCAATTATCCCAGAAAGGTAAGCGCAATGGGTTTTCTATCTTGGCTCGGCCTCAAACCCGACTCGCCATCACCACAGAACAACTGGTCGCTAACGAACACCGAGTTCTTCGCCAGCCCCACGTCTTCGGGTAAGTCGGTGACGGAGCGCTCGGCTATGCAGATGACCGCCGTCTACGCGTGTGTCCGCATTCTGGCTGAGGCCATCGCTTCGTTGCCGTTGCATTTGTATCAGCAGCGTGAAGGCAGCACTGGTGGATCTGAGCGGGCGGTGGGTCATTCGTTGTATCGGGTGTTGCATGATGAGCCGAATGCGGAGATGACGTCGTTTGTGTTCCGCGAGACCCTCATGACGCACCTGCTGTTGTGGGGTAATGCTTATGCGCAGGTTATCCGTAACGGGCGGGGTGAGGTCATCGGTCTCTACCCGTTGCTGCCCTCCCAAATGGTGGTAGACCGCGACCCCGACACTGGGCTACTTAGGTATACCTACCGCCCTCAGACCACCGGTAAGCCGCCGGTGGTTGTTTTATCCCCAGCCGACGTCCTCCACATCCCCGGGCTCGGGTTTGACGGTCTAGTCGGTTACAACCCGATTCAGATGGCGAGGAACGCGATTGGCATGGGACTGGCCTGTGAGGAATACGGGGCACGGTTCTTTGCTAACGGGGCCGCCCCTGGTGGGGTGTTGGAGCATCCGGGGACGATTCGTGACCCAGCGCGGGTAAGGGAGTCGTGGCAGTCGACCTTTGGCGGCTCCGAGAACGCCGGCAAGATCGCGGTGCTCGAGGAGGGGATGAAGTACACGCCTATCGGCATTTCGCCGGAGCAGGCGCAGTTCTTGGAGACCCGCAAGTTCCAGATCAACGAGATTGCCCGTATTTTCCGCATTCCACCGCACATGGTCGGCGACCTCGAAAAATCGAGTTTCAGCAACATTGAGCAGCAGTCGCTCGAGTTTGTGAAGTACACGCTTGACCCGTGGGTGATCAGGTGGGAACAAGCCCTCACTAAAACCCTGCTCACCGGGGCTGACCGGGAGAAGTATTCGATCGCGTTCAACCTTGAGGGCCTGTTGCGTGGGGATTACGCGTCGCGGATGCAGGGGTATGCGGTTGCTCGGCAGAACGGGTGGATGAGTGCCAACGACATCCGCCAACTCGAAAACCTCGACCTCATCCCAACTGAGGATGGTGGGGACCTCTACCTGGTCAACGGCAACATGCTCCCGCTCAACCAGGCTGGTAGCTACTACACCCACCGCCAGATGCGGGATACCCAACCAGCACAAGAAAACGACATCAATAGTGAAAACGAGGAGGATGCAGATGACGGCGACAATGAGAGCCGACCCCACAGCACAGAAAACACCCAGTAGTGCCAGGCGTTTTTGGGACTATGCCACCAGCCCGGATGGTAAGCGCGTGCTAGAACTGCGTGGCCCGATCGCGCCGGAGTCCTGGTTCGGAGACGAAACCACACCCGCCGCCTTCCGGGACGAGCTGTTCTCCGGCAGTGGCGACATTGTTGTGTGGATCAATAGCCCTGGCGGGGATGTGATTGCGGCTGCAGAGATTTATTCGATGCTCATGGGCTACCCAGGACACGTCACCGTCAAAATCGACGGCCTCGCAGCCAGCGCAGCATCCGTCATCGCGATGGCTGGGACAGAAGTGTTGATGAGCCCGGTGGCGATGTTGATGATTCACAACCCCATGACCGCCGCTATCGGCGACTCAGACGAGATGCTCCGCGCTGTATCCATGCTGGCTGAAGTCAAAGAATCCATCCTCAACGCCTACGAGCTCAAAACGGACATGGACCGTGCGGAGCTCAGTGAGTTGATGGATGCGGAGACCTGGATGGACGCGAAAAAAGCCATTGAGCTGGGTTTCGCAGACGGCCTGATCAGCCCCGTCAGCCCTTTCCCAGCCGCACAGCCTGAGAAACCCGTGGCGGCGATGGTGTTCTCCCGCCGCGCCGTCACCAACAGTCTGCTGAACGCCATCAACGCTGAGACGCCAGAACGTAAGTCTCAGCCTCCTGATCCGCCGCCTGCTGGCCGCGCGGTCAGCGACCTGTTATCCGCTCTCGATTCCTTGAAGCCCTAGCGCCCGATGCGCCGGGGCTTTTCTCATACCCAATCCACTCCTTTGTGTTTTGAAAGGACACACACAACCATGACTACAACGATGATTAATGACCTGCGAACCCGGCGTGCTGAGACCTGGGAGAAGGCCAAGGCCTTCCTCACTGAACGCCAAAGCGCGAACAACGGGATCCTGACGGCTGAGGATGATGAGGCTTACGCTCGTATGGAAGCCGAAATCGAAGCCTTCGGTCGTGAAATTGCCCGAGCAGAACGCGCCGCCGAACTTGACGCACAGTTGTCTAAGCCGGTCGCTTCTCCGATTGCTGCCATGCCCGGCACCGTCACCCCAGAACCGGCTGGTAAGCCTGTTCCTTTCAGGGCTACGGATGAATACCGCGAGAACTTTTGGAACGCCATGCGCATGGCCACCAACCCCTTCGAAGTACGCAACGCCTTGAAGGAAGGTGCTGACACTGAAGGCGGCTACCTAGTACCGGACGAGTTCGAACGCACTTTGGTCGAAGCGCTCAACGAGGAGAACATTATTCGTTCTCTGGCTAAGCGGATTACCACCACATCGGGTGATCGCAAGATCCCCGTCGTGGCGACCCACGGTAAGGCTAACTGGCTCGATGAAGGGGCAGCAGTCCAAGAGTCTGACGAAGCGTTCAAGCAAGTCACGCTGGGGGCTTATAAACTCTCCACCTTCATCAAGGTCAGTGAAGAACTCTTGGCTGACTCTGCGTTCAACATCGAGGCCTATCTGGCAAACGAGTTCGGCCGTCGTATCGGTGCTGCTGAAGAAGAAGCGTTCCTTGTTGGGGATGGGTCTAATAAGCCCACCGGTATCTTCTACAAGACCGGCGGAGCTGAAGAAGGCCTCAAGGCTGCCGGCCAGACCGCTATCACCGCAGATGAACTCATCGATTTGTTCTATGCGCTCCGTAGCCCGTATCGCAAGAACGCCGTGTGGCTGACCAACGACTCCACGGTCAAAGCAATTCGGAAGCTTAAGGATAATCAGGGCCAGTACTTGTGGCAGCCCGCCCTCACAGCAGGTTCCCCGGACATGATCCTAGGCCGCCCCATTTATACCTCCAGCTTTGTGCCGGAGATTAAGGCCGGGGCAAAGACCGTGGCGTTTGGGGATTTGTCTTATTACTGGATTGCTGACCGTGCTGGACGCTCTTTCAAGCGTTTGAATGAGTTGTTTGCGACCACTGGTCAGGTGGGGTTCATGGCAACCCAGCGCGTCGACGGCAAACTCATCTTGCCCGAGGCAGTCAAGGTTCTTGTTCAGAAGCAGTAATCCACTGCCAAGTGTTGGAGAAGGGGGTGGCGTAAAGCCATGGCACGCGCGTTTAACCAAGCCCAGTTCATCGAGGCCCTCAAGGCGAACCTGGTGCTTGAGCACAGCCAAGATGATGAACTTTTGGGTGAGTTGATTCAGGCGGGACTGGACTACGCCACCTCCTACCAACACCTGGTCCCAGGCCACTATGAGAATCACCCGTTGTCGGAGTCCACATACCGTGCGGTGATCATGCTGGCCACCCACTTCTACGAATCCAGGGACGGGTCAACCGGCGGGTTTTTCGCTGATAACACGCACGCAGCCGCCCGCGTATGGGAAGCCGTCAACCGACTACTAATTCTCGACAGGGACTGGAAGGTATGAGTGATGGGACTTGGGCTACTTCGAACTGAACTGTTGTTTGTTGACGACATGGTGAACAGTGACCGCCAGGGCTTCCACACGAAACCTGCCCTAGCGGGTTTTACCTGTCGTGGGGTATTCGAGGAGCGTTCTGCCACCACCCGCTGGGCACACCTGGCCGGATTCGAACAAGTAGACGCAATCGCACGGATCCGCACCCAACCACACCACGTCCCGGTCACAGGCCAAAAAGTCATTGTCGATGACAAGCCATTCACGATTACGGGCATTGAAAACGTCAAAGGCAGGGGCCGCTACCTGGTCTTGTTCCTTAAGAGGGAGGTGCATCGTGGCTAGAACGCAAATCAAGATGCCTACCAAAACCCTTGAACAATTCGCTCACCTGACCACAGCCATGCCCGAGATTGCCGACGAGGCCGTCACAGCCGGCGGACGGGTCGTAGAAGAACGGGTCCGGGCCAACCTGAGCGGCGCAATCGGTTCTGGCACGAAGGGTAAGTCCCGCTCTACGGGGCAGTTGCTGGGCGCTTTGGGTTTGTCTCCTGCGAAAGTGGACCGCAAGGGGGATCACAACGTAAAAGTCGGGTTCACCGAAAACCGACGCGACGGCAGACCCAACGCACTGATCGCCAACGTCCTCGAATACGGCAAGGCCGGGCAAACGCCCCGCCCGTTCCTGCGCCCCGCGCGTGCCTCGAGTCGGCGGGCGTGCCTTGAGGCAATGAAACATGTCCTGCAAAACCGGATGAAGGGCAGGTGATAGTGGTGGAGTGCCTTGAAATCCTCGTTGGTGTCTTTCAGCGCCTGGGACTCCAAGTGTTCACCGGCACCTGGCCAGCACTACCGGCAAGCGACTACGCCGTCCTACTACCCCTAGTGGACATCTACGACCTACACGCAGATAACACTCCCAGCGTCGAAATCCAATACGTCAGAATCAACCTGTTCAGCCAAGAAAACTACCTGCCCCTAGTCCACCGGCTCCTACCGCTCTTACGCCAAAAAGACCTGACGATTACTGAGCGCCGCTACATCGGCCACGACCCCGAGACTGGTTACCACCACTACGCCGTTGAAGTCGCACTCACCACTGACCCCCACTAGTACGGGGGTCTTCCCATATCCACTCAAAAACCTTTTTAGGAGGCATTCCCATGGCCACGATTGGTCTTGACAAGCTCTACTACGCAACCATCACCGAAAACCCCGAAGGGGAAGAAACCTACGCCACCCCCAAACCCCTAGCTAAAGCCATCTCCGCAGAGTTATCTGTCGAACTGGCAGAAGCCATCCTCTATGCCGACGACGGGGCTAGTGAGGTGGTCAAGGAGTTCAAATCCGGCACCCTCACCCTGGGCATTGATGATCTCAAGCCCGAGGTCGCAGCTGAACTAACCGGCTGCACCCTCGATGACAACAAGGTCCTAGTCGCCACAAGTGAGGATGGGGCCAAGCCAGTCGCGATCGCATTCCGCGCCCGCCGCTCAAACGGCAAATACACGTATTTCTGGCTCTACCGCGTCAAGTTCGCACCACCAGCCACATCCCTCAATACCAAGGGCGATTCGATTAGCTTTGCGACCCCTTCGATTGAGGGGACGATCATGCGACGTAATAAGGCCGAGAAGAACGGCCTACACCCGTGGAAAGCCGAAGCCACCGAAGACACTGCCGGGGCGAAACCGGCCACTATCAAAGAGTGGTACACGAAGGTTTACGAGCCTTCTCTACCGTCCAAAGCCTGAATGAGAAGGAGAACCTGAACCAATGAGCACTGAAAACATCGTCTTAGAAAACCCTTCACTAGAAGGCCGCACCGCCACCGTCACCATCGCAGGGCGTGAGTACACCCTCGTCCTCTCGACGGGAGCAACACGTAAGATTGCCGCCCGCTATGGCGGCCTAGACCAGCTTGGTGAAAAACTCCTCACGGGTGAAGACATGGACCAAGCCTTGGGTGAGATCATCTGGATCGTCACCCTGCTGGCTAACCAGGGCGTCCAGATCCACAACTTTGCTCATCCTGATGACAAGCAGGAGCTGCTCACCGAAGACCTGGTGGAGCTCTTAACCTGTCCTGCCGACCTGGCGGACTACCGTGAGGCCATCACCCAGGCACTGGTCAACGGCACGCGGCGCGAGGTTGTCTCTGAGGCTCCGGTGGGAAAAGACCAGCAGGCCGAGTAACTGACAGTGATGAGGCCACGTTCATCCGCCTGCTCCACTGGGGAACCACGGTTCTCGGGTTGGGGCAGGCGGAAACCTGGCACATGCCCCTCGGCCTCCTACTCGACCTCATCGAATGTCACCGCCAAATGAACGGCACCGCAACCCCTTTGCGGGAGACATTCATTGATGACGTCATCCCATACGGTGTTTGATCCATAGAAGGCGTTTGTACTAATGGCACCTTTAGTTTGTCAGGGCTTTATGTAGGTGTATCCCTCAGCAACGTGTTCGGCGATGACTGGTACTGCAGCCCAAATCGGAGTAATCCAGTTAGGAATTGAGTTGAAATCGATTCCGTGGTTGATCAGTGACTTCTCGCAAACCTCGAAGATTGCTCCTGCCTCAGATGCTTGCTGCATAGCCTGAGTCCAGTCGTTATCTCCTTGGATTACATAGATAGCAGTCCCGTTAATCATTACCCGGATGCGGCTTGCAAGCCCTAAGGCAGTTAGATTTCCCAGATTGCTCAGCACCCTAGGCCATTTATCTGCCTCGGTGACGTGCAAAAGATACTTTGGTTCGCTCATTCACCAAGTCTACCGACAACGCGTGTACTAGTCGCAGCGAAAACTCAATAGAGAAAGGCACACCCTGATGGCTGAAGATTTCGGACTAAAAATCGCACTCCAGGGTGAGCGGGAGTTCAAACGCGCTATCACCGAGATCAACGCGTCCTTCCGCGTGCTCGGCTCTGAGATGAAACTGGTGGATGCCCAGTTCAAACGCTCTGATGATGCTCAGGCCAAGTACGCTGCTAAAGGCAAAGTGTTGGCAGAGCAAATCAGCGCTCAGCGGGACAAGATCAACACCCTCGAAGCCGCCCTGAAAAACGCGGCCACGAACTTCGGGGAGACTGACCGGCGCACCCTGGCCTGGCAAACCCAGTTGAATAATGCGAAGGCGGCGTTGGCTGACCTTGAGGGCGAGTTGGAGGACAACAACAAAGCCCTCAACACCTTCGGCGACAATGCTGATGATGCTGGAGATGACGCACGGGACGCAGCCAAAGACACCGGCCGCCTAGAGACGGCAGTTGATGATCTCGGTGACGAGATGGACTCAAGCGGCAAGAAAGCCCTCTCCTTCGGTGACGTGCTCAAAGCCAACCTTGCTAGTGAGGCAATCGTTGCGAGTGTTAACGCCATCGGCAGCGCGATCAAAGCCGTAGGGCGCGGGTTCGTTGACGCAATGAAAGATGGCATCCAGTACAACGCGACGATGGAGTCCTACACCGCCTCGTTCACTACGATGCTCGGTGATGAGGCCAAAGCCCACCAACTCGTCGCCGACCTCAAAGCCAAAGCCGCCTCCACGCCTTATGGCATGCAGGATTTGGCTGATGCGACCCGCACCCTCATGTCTTTTGGTATCAGCGCCCAGGACGCGCAAAAGTACATGGGGATGCTTGGGGATGTGGCCCAGGGCGATAAGGAGAAGTTTTCTTCGCTGTCTTTGGCGTTTGCTCAGGTCTCCTCTGCTGGCAAGCTCACGGGCCAGGATTTGATGCAGATGATCAATGCTGGCTTCAACCCTTTGGAGGAAATCTCCCGTAAGACCGGCAAGAGTATTGGTGAGCTCAAGGAGGAGATGAGTAAGGGCGCTATCTCAGCGGAGATGGTCGCCCAGGCTTTTGAGAGTGCTACGGCTGAGGGTGGGCGTTTTTATGGGGCGATGGAGAATCAGTCCAAAACCTTCAACGGGCAACTCTCCACACTTCAAGATGGCGTCGCCAACCTCAAAGGCCAGTTGGCCGGTGGGCTGACCGAAATGCTCTCGGGCTCGGTGATGCCAATGGTCAACGGCTGGGTAAGCGCTCTCTCGGAGGCGTTTGAGAAGGATGGTGTGGATGGGCTGATCACCGCTTTGGGTCAGGTCATCCAAGAAGCCCTCGCCTTCATCAGCGAACAGTTGCCTGCCTTCTTGGATGCGGCGTTGCGGATTGTCACCAGTTTGGCTGATGGTTTGATTCAGGCTTTGCCTGCGATTACCGAGGCCGCAACCGGACTACTCATCGCCCTCATCCAAGGGATCCTGCAGTTGCTGCCCGAGCTCACGACGGCGGCCGCGACCATGGTCGCCACGTTGGCCTCCGGTATTGGTGAGGCACTACCCGAGTTGATTCCGGCTGCTATTGCAGCAATCGTCGGGATCGTCCAGGCCTTGATTGACAATCTGCCGTTGCTGCTTGATGCGGCACTGCAGTTGGTGACGGGTTTGGCCCAGGGCATTATCGAAGCAATCCCGGTCCTTATCGAAGCACTACCAACGCTCATTGAGTCACTGTTGGAGTTTTTGGTGGGTGCGATTCCGCAGCTCATCGAAGCCGGAATCACCCTACTCACCTCCTTAGTGGAGGCCCTGCCGACGATCATTGAGACGATTGTGGCGGCGTTGCCGCAGATTATCGATGCGATCATCAACGCCGTCCTCGGAGCACTGCCTCTGCTCATTGACGCTGGCATCAAACTGTTCGTTGCATTGATCCAGGCGTTGCCGACGATCATCACCACCATCATCTCCGCCGTCCCTAGAATCATCAGCTCGGTGCTGAACGCGATCAGTAGCCATATTCCGCAGCTGATGATGATGGGCGTCACCCTACTGACCTCCCTCATCCGCAATCTGCCAACGATCATTTCCACGATCGTCTCCGCGATTCCGCAGATTGTTTCTGGGATCGTATCGGCGTTTGGGCAGGGCGTGTCCCAGATGGTGAGTGTGGGTGGGAATCTGGTGCGGGGCTTGTGGAACGGCATCCAAGGCCTAGCCGGATGGCTATGGAACCAAGTCTCATCTTGGGCATCATCCATTTGGGATGGAATCACCAGCTTCTTCGGTATCCACTCACCCAGCCGGAAGATGGCGTGGGCCGGTGAAATGCTCGCCCGAGGCCTCGCCTCCGGCATCGACGACAACGCAGCGCGCGCCACCAAAGCCGCCAACGAAATGGCCTCTGATATCGACGCCGCGTTCGCCGACCTCACCGAAGGCCTGGACGTGCCAATCGATGTCAAGACCCAGGCGCAATTCGCTCACCTCGACCAGGTAAGCAAGGAGTTGGCTGCTCCAACAACATCAGCCAGTACCAATGCTGGCCTTTCGAGTGATGGTGTGCGCTCTGTGGTGGAGGCGGTTGTGCCTTCGATGCTCAAGGGTATGGATATTCGGGTGGTGCTTGATGACGGCACCCTGGTCGGCCGCCTCGCACCCCGCATCGATACCAGTCTGGCGGGACTAGCCCGGCGCAACCCGCTACTTGCCATCAGTTAGTGGTTACTGCGTTCTATCTGAAAGAAGGTGATTTCCAGTGTTTACGTTGGATGGAACCATTCAGGCGCGTCGGGACCTGAACCTGCACCTGGCTTCTCCAGTGAAACTGAGTCCAGCGGGACGGGTGGTGGAGCAGATCGTGGTTCCCGGACGTGAAGGCACGTTGACGCGCGAGCAAGGGTGGAATGACCGGGTCATCACCCTCGACCTGATCATCCGGAGCCGTGATGTGATGGGGTCATGGCGCATAGCCATCACCGCGTTGTCAAACGCGAAGCGGATTGCTTTCCGCCATGACACAGGCGTGTTCTACCAGGTCAAAAGCACCACCCTTACTGAGTTGGTGAGGGTGTCTCCGATGATGGGTCAGTTCCAAGCCACCCTCCTTTGCGATCCCTTCGCCTACCTCACCAAAGCCGACCGCATCGTGCTGACCAAGAGCGGGAACATCACTAACCCCGGTAATGCTGTTGCTCGTCCGGTCTTCACGGTCTACGGCAGTGGCAGGGTGTTTTTTGAGACCAACGGATACCGGGTGGATCTGAAAATCGACTCCGACCAACTCACCATCGACTCCGCGCTGATGGAGTGCCGGAAGGGCAATGTGGCGCAAAACCAAAACATGACAGGCCCATTCCCGACCATCCGTCCAGGGAAATCGTATGTGCAGCTCGGACCTGGAATTAGCCAGCTTGTCATTGAACCTAGGTGGAGAAACCAATGATCACCACACACCCCGCAAACGCTGTTCCCAAAACGGACGTCACGACAGACAACGGCTTAGCCGTCCTTGATGCCCAGATCATCAACCCGGTGGTGACTGAAGAGCTCGGTGGCGCTTTCTGCTTGGAGTTTGACTACCCACTCACCGCACGAGGAGCGTCATCGTTGCGGGTGGGGAACCTGGTGCGCTGCCCAGCACCAGTATTTGGGGGCCAGTTTTTCCGCATCCACCACCTTCAGACCAACGAACACCACCAGGTGCATGTGACGGCGCAGCATGTGTTTTATGACTTGGCTGCAAACCTTTTGATGGATACCAACCTTGTGGGCGAAGACGCAAACGGCGCACTAAGGCGCGTCCTTGCTGGGGCGCAGTTTAAGCACCCGTTCACCGCAACCAGCAACCTGAGTGCTCGTGCCTCAGCCCGCCTCGTTAGGGTGTCTGTGGCATCAGTCCTGATGGACCCCGACCTTGATAACGGGATCGTGAACCGCTGGGGTGGGGAGCTAATCCGCAACAACACCCACCTCTCTTTAGTTGCCAGGCGCGGTAGCGATAACGGGGTGCAAATCCGGGCAGGTAAGAACCTGCTGTCCATGACCGCGTCAGTGGACTACTCAACAGTGGTCACCCGCATCGTGCCGGTCGGGTTTGATGGGCTGATGCTTCCGGAGAAATGGGTCGACTCGAGAAAACTTGGCCAATACCCTCACCCCCGTATTGCGGTGGTGAAGTTTGATCACATCAAATCCACCGCCACCCCAAACGGAGCCAGCGCTGAGGATGCACTACCACCCAAACAGGCCGAAGCAGCACTACGACGGGCAGCCAAGGAACAGTTCACGCTCCGTCGCATTGATGAGCCAACTCGAACCTGGAGCGTGAACCTAGTCGACCTCGCCATAACTAAGGAGTATGCCCATCTGCGTGCCTTAGAGACCGTGGCAATCGGTGACGTGGTCACGGTCAAAGACCTGGACGCTGGGGTGGATGTGTCGGCGCGGGTGGTGGCCTACCAATACAACCCCCTCACTGAAGGGTACCTGCAGGTGACGCTGGGTTCCTTCGCCCCAAAGATTACCAACCAAGCTACTAGGGCCATGGCGGTAGCAGGAAACGCGATGGGCGCTGCCCTAGATGCCTCTGCCCAAGCCGGAGCGGTCACTACCGTGGCTGGTAATGCTATGGCGAGGGCTGACCAAGCATTCAGTAGCGTTTCGGGTTTGTCGGGGCGTGTGGATGAGGCGTTGGTGGCGGCGAATGGTAAAAACCGCAACCACTACGGCACCGATACCCCTAAGGATCCGCAGCCGGGTGACGTGTGGTTCAAAACGAATGGTGAGAAGCAGGAGATTTGGATCTACAAGCAGGTCAATAACCGTTACGACTGGTATCCCATCTCGACGGATTTGACGTGGGAGGAAGCTAAGTGGCGTCTAGATAATGCTGAAGTAGTGGTTTCCCAGGTAAAGGGGGTGGCTGATGAGGCAGCTAAGTCTGGTAGTGAAGCTAAAGCTCGTGTGCGTCAAGTAGCAAGAGAAACAAAACTCGCTACTGTCAAAGCTCAAGAAGCAGTTGATAAAGCAGCCGAGAACGCCCAGCACTTAGAGGACTACCAGGTAGTAGTCGGCAGCCTCATCCAAGGGGCCAGATCTTCTATCACCCAACTTTCTGATGCTGTGAACCTAAGGGTGGAAAAAGAGAAGGTCATCAACCAAATCAACATCTCCACCGAGGGGATTTTGATTGATGGGGCCAAGGTTCACATCACCGGTCAAACCACCATTGACCAGGCAGTAATCACGGGGGCGATGATCAAAGACGCTTCGATCGACAACGCGAAAATCGCGTCCCTGGATGCGGGCAAAATCAGGACAGGCTACCTCGATGCCGGTCGTATCCGGGCAGGAAGCATTACTTCGGAGAAGCTCACCATCCGCAATGGGTTTATCACCAGTGCGATGATCAAGGATGCCGCGATTACTTCCGCGAAAATTGCTTCCTTGGATGCTGGCAAGATCACCACCGGCACGCTGTCTGCTTCGCGTATCGCTGCTAGGACTATTACGGCCGATAAGCTCGCAACGAATGCTATCCAAGTTGGCTTATCGGGGTGGTCATCTTCAATCCGTATTAGTCCTACCGAGATTCGTTGGTACAACGGCAACACCCTGACGGGCAAAGTCTCTTCGATGGGCTTGCAGTTTTATTACGGGACAAAGTTCATCGGACAAATCGGTGAGGCTGGTTTTAAGAACAAGCCTGAGAGCGTCAAGGGCCTCAACACCATGCTGTCCAAGGATGCTTCTTATGCGGCGTGGACGTATGGGGCCGGGTCTGATGACCACTTCGTGCTCCTCACTCTTGACCCGAAGGGCTCAGTGATGGGCGCTAGGGGTTTGCACCTGGGCGTGGATCTGCACCTGGGTGGCAACAAGGTGATGACAACGGGTAAGCGTGGGATCAAACTACTTGATTCGACCGTTAACCGCACGATGCTGCCGGCTTGGTGTAGCGAGAACACTCATTCCCAGGTCGCCTTCTCCAACGGCGCACTGTTCCTAGTGACAGATAACAACCTGTACTCGGTCACCCAGATCACCAAGCGCCTTAGTGAGGTGATTATGCGGGTCAACCACCTCATCACCTATCTGAACAAGGGCTGGGTCCAAGAAGTCCACGACATCGGAGGCGGCAGAGTCTCCTGGTCAAGCTACAAGAACACCGGCCTATCGACCATGTCCACCAACCTCAGCTAACCAATCCCCAAGGAGAATCCATGCCGACGATGAAAATCGAAAACCGCAACATACCCAGTGTCTGCCAGTTGCTCGAGGGGCTAGAACTGGCCGGGGCAACCTCGAGGGCCAGAACCAAACTTCACGCCTCGCTCCTTGTTCACCTTGAAGCCTTGGGAGTATCTGAGGTGGAGTTGGCTCGCCAGTACGCCACCCTCGACGAAACTGGCGAGATTGTCCTTGATGAGGCCGGCGGGTTCACACTCAAGGATCCAGTTCAAGCTAGTGAGTTCAAGGCCGAACACCAGGCCCTCATGGGTGAGGCTGTATTGGTTCCCGAAACCTACGAGAATCAATACGCCATCCTCACCAAAGCCTTAGTGGATTATCCGGGTACCTTTTCCGGCAGCGACGCTACTGCCTACGACCTGCTATCCGACGCGTTGGAGGAAGCCACCGTGATGGAGGTGCCCTGATGGAGATTGACCCCACCCCGCCAGAAGGCGTGGTTGCTCAACCACTAACGCCACCAAAAGAAGCAGAACCACCGCCCCTGGTGGAACCTGAAACCCACATCTTCACAATCCCACCAAGCCCCGACGGCCAATAAAGCCTCGGGGCTTTCGCTTACCCATTTCTTGGAAGGATCTGATTTCTCATGCCACTAGACCACTATCTACGCACCATCGCCGGAATCATTGGCGGAGCTGCTGGTTGGGTGTTTGGCACCCCCGATGCCCTGCTCTACACCCTGCTCGCCTTCATCACCGCCGACTACATCTCCGGGGTGATGGCAGCCATCACCACCCGACGCCTCAGCTCGGCTGTTGGGTTTAAGGGGCTGTTCGGGAAAATGCTTATCCTCGCCTTTGTTGCTCTGGCCCAGTTGATGGACACCCACGTGCTCGGCGGGGTGGGGGTGCTTCGCGGTGCGGTGATCTTCTTCTACATCGCCAACGAAGGCATCAGCTTGATTGAAAACGCCACCGTCCTAGGCCTGCCAGTACCACCCAAGTTCAGCCAGGCCTTAGCCACCCTCACCGAGCGTGAAAGCACCATGGCGGATGGTCTTTTGAACTCGGCCCACGGCCGCCACGCCGCAACAAACACGAGTGAGCCGGTGGCGGTGCCGCGTCCACATGTCCCTGAAGTCAACATCGCAGAAGTGCGTAAGCCTCTAGCCCACACCACCAAACCCGCGCCCGAAGTCGAGACAGGTGGTGGTGGTGACTAAACCCGCCTCCCACCTGCCAGCCACCCTCACTGCTTTGGCCAGCATCTTCATGGTTGCTGGCCTGGTCGTTCTGTCCTGGTGGGTGTGGGAGCAGGCCATCACCCCGCTCCTGACCGCGCTGATTTGGTTGCACGTGATCGTCCAACCCTAAAAACCCATCCACTACATCATGGAGATTCTCATGTCTTACACGATTGACCATTCCCACGACGCCACCGCTTTCACGACAGGCCGCCAAGGCCACCGCATTAAATACATTGTGGTGCATCACTGGGATGACCCCGCCAAACACCCCACCTTTGAGGGCACTATCCGCTGGTTCGAACGCGGCGGCAACAACACATCCGCCCACTACGTGGCAGAGGCCGGACGCGTCGCCCAACTCGTCGCAGATGGAAACACCGCCTACCACGCCGGCAACTGGGTCAAGAATTTGGAGTCCATCGGGATCGAGTGCAACCCCCGCTGCTCTGACGCGGATAAAGCCACCGTGGCTGAACTAATCCGAGACCTGCAAGCTAAGCATGGGCCACTGACCATCCTGGGGCATAAGGATTGCTCCTCTACGGACTGCCCAGGACGCTACTACCCACCCACCACTGTGCTCGCACCATGGCTAGGAGGGGGAGGCGGCAACGGGCGCTCGGCATCTGGTGTTGATTCTCCATCTGGTGACCTGAATGCCCTGGCAGACGCGGTACTACGCGGCGACTATGGCAACGGTGACGAACGCAAGCGCCGGCTGGGTTCGAAGTATTCGGCGGTGCAGGCGATTGTGAACCAGCGCCTGGGTTACGGTTCCACACCCGTCTCCTCAGGTCCTGACCTGAATGCTTTGGCTGATGCGGTCATTCGAGGCGAGTACGGAAACGGAGACGAACGCCGACGCCGCCTGGGAGCCAACTACAAGGCGGTCCAAGCCCTGGTGAACAAGAAGCTAGGCTACTAAAACAGCCTGGCTTCAAGCCTTTTCATGCGCCCTCACCTGACCCTTCAGTGGGTTGGGTGGGGGCGCTTTTTGCGTGCCTAGAGGTGGTTAATTCTTGGGGTGGTTTTGACCTGCTTGTGAGAGCCCCAAGAGGTGGGGCACCAATTAGCACACAGGGGGTGCTAACAGGTGGCCTTGTCACAGGTAGAAAAACAGGCACTTACTAGGCTGCGCCGGGCTGGTTATGGGCTTAGCGAGATTAGCGCGCATCTTGGTATATCGCGTGATGCCGCCAAAGGGTATCTATCCCGCCAACACATCACACCCGAAGGTACTAAACCCGCCCAGCCTTTAGGCGTGGGGGTATGCAGGTATTGCGGAGCCGACTTTAACCCTTCACGTTCAACCCAACGTTTTTGCTCACCAACACACCGGCGCACCTGGTGGCACCTGCATCCCGAGGCAGGCGATCGTAGCCCAGAACGGGTTTTTACCTGCAAAGGCTGCGGGATACGGGTAAGCGTGTATGGGGATGCGCGCCGGAAGTACTGCTGCCACGCCTGCTACACAAAAACCCGGTGGGGCCAGTGATGGAACTGGACCTGCCCTGTGAAGCCCGCTCATTGCTTGCCCTCGAGCACCTCTTTCACCTTAACGATCAAGGTGTGCTCACCAGGGATGAACTAGCCAAGTGCGTTGAGCGCCTAACTTCGAGCGTGCCGGGGTCTTTAGTGGGCTTGCTTGCGCAGGTTCGACTGGATTTTCCAGCCCTTTCAAGTGAGTTATTGAACCAGACGGATACAAACCCGAACGACTAAAAGGAGACAACCGGCTATGACTAGGCAGATTAAGCGTATTACCCCGCCACCACAAGAAAAACCACCACTGGTGCGGGTGGCAGCTTATGCGCGCATCAGCGCGGTCAACGAGCGCTCCCCAAAGTCCTTGGCTGCCCAAATCCACCACTACTCCACCCTCATCCAAAACACCCCCGGATGGCGCTACATCGGAGTATTCATCGATAACGGTAAAAGTGGTACCAACCAAAACCGCGAGGGCTTTAAACAACTCATGGCCGCCTGTAGGGCAGGTGAAGTGGACCTAGTGCTCACCAAGTCGATTAGTCGTCTGGGGCGTAACACGGTGGACGTGCTGGCGACCTGCCGTGAACTGACCGCTTTGGGGGTGGAACTGCGGTTCGAACGCGAAAACATTTCCACGGCCACCACCGACGGCGAACTACTCCTAACCCTCCTGGCGTCTTTCGCCCAAGGTGAGTCTGAGGCTAATAGTGAGGCGGTCAAGTGGTCGATCCGTCGTAACTATGAACAGGGTAAACCCAATAGCCACTACTTGTACGGGTATGACTGGGATGGCACCCAGTTCCATATCAACCCCGTCGAGGCACCCATCGTGCGGCGCATTTTCGCCTCCTACCTAGAGGGTATTTCCCCAGACAAACTAGCCGACCAACTCTACCGTGAGGGGATACGGGGCAAACGGGGGAAAAAGATTGATGCGATGGTTATCCGCCGGATGCTCGAAAACGAACGCTACATGGGCGATACGCTCATGCAAAAACACTACCTTGATGGTATCCGTGGCCCACAGCGCGTGAACAAAGGTGAACTTCCTAAATATTACGCTAAAGACACGCACCCGCCCATCATCGACCGGGATACTTTCAAGGCAGTGCAGGCTGAGATTCAGCGTCGACGCACCCTGGGGAAAGGCGCGGTCCCATCCCTGAACACCGGATGTTTTACGGGGCGGGTGATTTGTGGTGCGTGTGGCAAAGCGTTTCACCGTAAAACCAAGCAGCGCTTCCGGCTACCTGACTATAAGTACTGGCGTTGCCACACTGCCTGCCAAGGTAAAGGTAACCCCTGTAAAGCCCCAAACATCCGTGAGGCCCACCTGAAAACCGCCACCATGGCAGTCCTCAAGTTAGATGAATTCGATGAAAGGGCTGTGTGGGAGCAGGTCAAAACAATTCTTATCTCG
The DNA here is from genome assembly GCF_001856685.1 of Boudabousia tangfeifanii. Taxonomy (GTDB): domain Bacteria; phylum Actinomycetota; class Actinomycetes; order Actinomycetales; family Actinomycetaceae; genus Boudabousia; species Boudabousia tangfeifanii. The sequence continues at coordinate 260,504 of NZ_CP017812.1, read as the reverse complement.
TCTGATGAGCTGGACTTCCACCTGAAGGATGGCACCAGGCGGCACGTAACGCTGCTTGAGACCGCCAACCTAGCTGAGAACGCGGCGAAAACACCAGAAACTCAAACACTTCCTGGAAGGAGCCAGTCGTGAGTCCGACTGTTACCAAGATTCCTGCCACACGCGCCTTACACACCGGCAAACCCCTCGCCGCCACCACAACGAAGCGGGTGGCGGGGTATGCGCGAGTGTCAACCGATAATGAAGACCAGGCCTCGAGTTATCAGGCGCAGGTGGATTACTACACCACTTTCATCACCGACCATCCGGGTTGGGAACTGGTCAAGGTCTACACCGATGAGGGCATCACCGGCACCTCCACAGCGAAACGTGCAGGCTTCCGAACCATGGTTGCTGACGCCCTGGCGGGCAAGATCGACCTGATTGTCACCAAATCAGTGTCACGCTTCGCCCGTAACACCGTCGACTCCCTGACCACCGTGCGTAAGCTCAAAGATGCCGGGGTTGAGGTCTACTTTCAGCGTGAGAATATTTGGACTCTGGATTCCAAGGGTGAACTACTCATCACCATCATGTCATCCCTGGCCCAAGAAGAAGCCCGCTCCATTAGCGAGAACGTGACTTGGGGGCATAGGAAACGCTTTGCCGATGGGAAGGTGACCATCCCTTACGGTTCTTTCCTCGGCTACGAAAAAGGCCAAGACGGAGGGCTTGTAATCAACCCTGAGCAAGCCAAAGTAGTCAGGCTGATTTACGCTCTGTGTCTAGAAGGCAAAACACCCCGTGCTATCGCCACCACCCTCCAAAACCTTGGTGTGCCAACCGCGAGGGGGAAGAAACGCTGGCATGCAGCAACCATCCGCTCCATCTTGACCAACGAGAAATACAAAGGTGATGCGCTGCTGCAAAAAACCTACACCCGCGACTTCCTCACCAAAGAGCGCATCACCAATCAAGGGGAGGTCGCCCAATACTACGTGACCGGCTCCCACGAGCCCATCATCGAACCCGCCGTGTGGGACTACGCCCAAACCCTTATCAACCCACCCACCCAGCGAGGCACAATTGGGGGTAAGAAGTCACGTAAGCATGCCCTGTCGGGCACCATCAAATGCGGACAATGCGGGGGATGGTACGGGTCAAAAACCTGGCACGCAGGCACCAAATACCAGCGCACCATCTGGCGGTGCAACAACAAATACGAAAACCACACCCACTGCACCACCACACACCTAACCGAAGCACAAATCCACACCACCTTCACCCACCTAGTCGCTCAACTCGTAACCACCACACAAGTCGCCACCCAGCTCGACCAGCTCATCGCAGACACCTTCAACACCACCCAGGCGGAAACCCACCTTGCCCAGTGTGCTGCTCGCCTTGAGCGCGCTAGGGAAGCGTTTACCGCGCTGGCCTACCAAAACGCTAGGGCCGCCCTCACCAGCAAGGACTATGAAGCGAGGGCCGCACGATTAGAGGCTGACTATGACCAGGCACTTGCCGACTACCATCAGGCCGAGGCCGCCCTCACCGATTTACGAGAACGCGCAGCGAAATACCGCCGCTATCAACAAACCCTCACACAACTCCAAGGGCAAGACGCCACGCAATTCACGCCGGTACTGTGGCGCACCCTGATCGACCACGCCACCATCAACCACAATGGCACCATCGTCTTCGCGCTCAACGATGGGCAGACAATCAGCATGCCAACACCCACCAAAAACTAGCCAACAGACAGCCACAACACACAGGCCAGGCACCTAGCCGGACAGGCAATCAAGGCTCCCACCCAACACCGCAACACGACCGGTGGCAGGGTGGGATTTTTCGTTGCACAACAAGGAAGAAAAGCGGGGGTAACACGCCCTAAATAAAAACGACCCATTTTTGGCCTAACCCCGGGAAAGCGCCCCGTTGTATCCAAATTAGTCAACAAGTGGAGCGGACGACGGGAATCGAACCCGCGACAGCAGCTTGGGAAGCTGCAGTTTTACCATTAAACTACGTCCGCAGTTTTATTCACCAAGGTGAACGGGTAAGAGTCTAATACACTCCCCCACCTAGTGGCAAATGGATTCTTCTTAAAAGCACGGCCGCCTCAGGCCCCACTTGCCCCTAAAACAGTGGCAGGATTGGGCCGAGGTCGCAGCGGTTGCCCGAGGCCGATACCACGCCCTCGGAAAGCATCAGATCCCACGAAACCAAGCCCACAGTCAAGGCCAACCAAATGGCTGGATCCATTTCTACCACCGCAGGTGGGGTTCCGCGACGATGCACGGTTCCTTCCAAGATTTGCACGGCACCTGCAGGTGGCACTCGTACTTCCACGGCACGTCCTGGGTAGGACGCGGCCAATTCCTCCAAGGTGTAGCGCACCGCCGTAAACAACTGCATGCGGGGAACCTGACGTCCCCCTTCACGCAAAGCAGTAGCCACCTCGTCGGCAGGCAAAGCTTGACGGGTTTCCGGTGGCAGCTGCGCCAAAGACTGGCTCAGAGCATCCTGGCAGGCTTTTAGCGCTGCGCTCCCAGCTGCCACCGGTACCTTACGATTCGCCAAAATGGTCCCCGCTTAGAAGTACTTTGGCAAGGTGGCTGCGGAAGCGTACTTTAGTGCTTCCACATCAAGAACAATCAGTGGGCCTTCGGTTGGTTCGCCGGCATCAAAGCCCTCATCCGAGCCCTTAGCCTGAGCCTGACCGGTAATGGTCAACAAGTCGCCACCAGTGGTACCGATCCGCAGCGCATTAACGCCCTCGGCCTGGGCGGCAGCCTCAACCACAGGAGCCAAGCCCTCACGTACAGCCACCACGCAACGGGCACCCGACTCGGAGAACAAAGCCTGGGTGGTATCCAACTTAAAGCCACCGCAAACACCCTCGAGGTTGATGGATGCACCCACCCCGAAACGCATCACGCAGTCGGCCAAAGTCTGGGCCAAACCACCGGTCGAGCAGTCGTGGGCGGCCTCCAAAACGCGGCCCCCGTCCTCGGCCTGAGCTTCACTCAAAGCCAACAAGACGCGACCCAAAGCGGCCTCGGCAGCCAAATCAACCTTCGGTGGCAAACCACCAAAGTGATCATGAAGTTCGCGTGCCCAAGCGGAACCATCCAACTCGGCCTGAGTGTCACCCAACAAGTAAACGGCCAGGCCTTCCTCACGCCAGCCCGAAGGGTTCGCCCGAGTCACATCGTCCATCACACCCAAAACGCCCACCACAGGGGTCGGGTTAATCGACGAGTTTGGCTGGCCCTTGACCGTGCCAGAAGAGTTGTAAAGCGAAACGTTACCGCCGGTTACCGGCACCTCAAGTTCCTTACAAGCATCAGCCAAACCGGTGATTGCCTGCACGAGCTGCCACATGGCATCCGAATCCTCAGGGTTACCAAAGTTCAAGCAGTCAGTGACGGCCAGCGGGCGCGCACCCACCGTGCACACGTTGCGGTACGACTCGGCCAAAGCCTGCTGCGCGCCAGTGTAAGGATCGAGCTTCGTGAACCAGCCATTCGCATCGGTTGCCAAGGCCACGCCACGGTTCGTATCTTCCACCACGCGAATCACGCCGGCATCATCCGGCTGTGCCAAAGCGGTATTGCCCTGCACGTAACGGTCATACTGGTCAGTCACCCAGTTCTTGCCGGCCTGGTTAGCGCTGCCCACCAGGTCCAAAATTTGCTGGCCGAGGACGCCCGGATCATTCGAGCGCTCTAGGTTTTCAGAAGTATTGGCTTGCAACTCGTCCAACCAAGCTGGACGAGCATAAGGACGATCATATTCTGGGCCCTCGTGGGCCACCGTCTTAGGATCCACATCCACAATGCGCTGGCCGTGGTGGTCAATGGTCAAACGGCCATCGCCGGTAACCTCACCGATTACCGAGTATTCCACATCCCACTTGTCCACAATCTGCTTGAACTGGTCGAGCTTTTCTGGGGTGACCACGCACATCATGCGTTCTTGGGATTCCGACATCAAGATTTCGCCGGCGGTCAAAGTGGGGTCACGCAACAGTACGGTTTCCAAATCGACGTGCATGCCCGAACCACCGTTAGAAGCAAGTTCTGAGGTAGCACAAGAAATACCGGCAGCACCCAAGTCCTGGATACCGTCAACCACGCCCTCGGCAAACAATTCAAGGCAGCATTCAATCAGTACCTTCTCCATGAAGGGGTCGCCCACCTGCACGGAAGGACGCTTGGCTGGCATGCCGTCCTCGAAAGTTTCCGAAGCCAAGATGGAGGCACCGCCAATGCCGTCACCACCGGTGCGAGCACCGAACAAAACCACCTTGTTGCCCACGCCGGTGGCGGAAGCCAAGTGGATATCCTCGTGCTTGAGCACGCCAATGCACAAGGCGTTAACCAGCGGGTTGCCTTGGTAGGAAGGATCAAACTCGGTTTCGCCGCCAATGTTTGGCAGGCCCAAGCAGTTACCGTAGCCGCCCACGCCGGCAACCACGCCGTGCACTACGCGGGCAGTATCAGGATGATCAACCGCACCAAAACGTAGCTGATCCATTACCGCTACTGGGCGCGCACCCATCGAAATAATGTCGCGAACAATGCCGCCCACACCAGTTGCTGCACCCTGATAGGGCTCAACAAAAGAGGGATGGTTGTGCGATTCCACCTTAAAGGTAACCGCGTAACCATCCCCAATGTCTACCACGCCAGCATTTTCACCCATGCCGACCAGCAAGTGCTTGCGCATGTTCTCATTCGTCTTCTCGCCGAACTGACGCAAGTGCTTCTTCGAAGACTTGTACGAGCAGTGCTCCGACCACATTACGGAATACATAGCCAATTCTGCGTTAGTAGGACGGCGGCCCAGCAAATCCTTGATTGCCTGGTATTCGTCATCCTTCAAACCAAGTTCGCGATAAGGCATCGGCTGGTCAGCCGTGGCTGCCGCATCAGCAATCGTGTCGTACTTTTCTTCTGTAGCCCCAGTTGGGTTGCTAGCAGTCATTTATGACCCCGTTTCAAGCGTGAGATACCTGGTGAAAATGCGGCAAATTCTAACCAGCCAAAACGGTTGGCCAGAGTAAGCCACTTTACGCTCAAACTTTACCAGTTTTCCGCGCTTTACGACCTGCTCAAAAAGCACCCAATTTTTAAGGTTGGCCACCATTCGCCAGCCCTAGTTCCATCTTCCGACCGCCGACCAAACCGGCCGAGGTCGACCTCGGCCCAGCCCAGCAAACTCCCCTAAAAACCAGACAATAACTAAAAATTTCGGCGAAAACACACCTGCTTGAGTTTAGCCACAAAAACGATTTTCATTCTCCCAACTTTAATGACACTCTGTCATAATCGAATTATTGAATTATCTGGAGGTTTATAAATGTTTCTGGCTTGGCGAGAAATCAAGCACGACAAGCGCCACTTCGGGCTAATCACTGCCGTGATTTCCCTCGTTGGTATCTTAGTTTTCTTTTTGACCGGTTTGGCTGTGGGTCTCATGACCATCATGACCCAAGGGATCACCAACCTTGGCGCTGACGATATTGCCCTGTCAGACTCTGCTAATGATTCGGTGCAGGCATCCATCATCCCCACCAAGAATGCCGAAAAGTTGAAGGCTGACGAGGTTTCTTTGCTGGGTCTTTCCGCTTTGACCATTAAGAAGGATGCAGACACGCAGCTCACCGCTTTCGCTTTCGGGATGGAACCGAACTCGTTCACTGCCCCTGAGGTCAGCGAAGGCAAAATGTACCTTGCTGACAAGGAAGTTGTCGTCGACTCGAAGTTCAAGACTGACGGCTACAAGTTGGGCGACGAAATCAAGGTCACCCAGGGCGATGAAACTTTCAAGATTGTTGGTTTCACCAAGAACGCCACCTACTCTTCCTACCCAATCGTGTTCATGAACTTGAAGGATTGGCGTGAAACTGGCATCCAGTTCAAGGACGCCGTTTCTGCTGTTGCCACCAAGGGTTCTGTCGACCAGGATTCGGTCAGCGATGCTAACTTGAAGCTACAGTCCGTGAAGGATTTCAACAACAACATTCCTGGTGTTTCCGCCCAGAACTTGACCTTCGCCTTGATGGTTGGGGCCTTGATTGTGGTTTCCGCTGTCATCCTCGGGGTGTTCATCTTCGTCCTTACCTTGCAGAAGCGTCGTGTCTTTGGCGTGATGAAAGCACAAGGTATCGACAATGCCACTTTGGGCTGGTCGGTGATTTGGCAGACCGCTTTCTTGTCAATCTTCGGTTCGATTTTCGCCGTCGCGATCACTTTGGCCACCGCCGCAGCCATGCCTGAGGCCGTTCCCTTCACCGTGCCGTGGCTACTCTTCGGCATCATCGGAGCCGTCATGGTGCTGTTCAGCTTGCTGGGCGCCCTCTTCTCGGTTCGCTCCGCTACCCGCATTGACCCGCTCATCGCCCTCAAGTGAGCCAGAAAGGTTAACATCATGCCGATTATTGAAATGAAAGACGTTTACAAGGACTTCACTCAGGGTGAGGAAACCATTCACGCACTACGCAAAACTAACTTCACTGCCGAGGCCGGCGAGTTCATCGCTCTGATTGGCCCTTCGGGCTCGGGTAAGTCCACCATGCTCACCATCCTTGGTGGTTTGCAGGCACCAACCGGCGGCACGGTCCGCATTGGTGACAAGGACCTAACCAACCTGTCCGATCGTCAGCGCGCCAAGACCCGTTTGACCACCATTGGTTTCATCTTGCAGTCCGCCAACTTGGTCCCCTACTTGACCGTTAACGACCAGCTCGAATTGTTCGACCGGGTAGCTAAAACCAAGGGCAAGGAAGGCCACACCCAAAAGGATCGCGACGAACTCTTTGATTCTTTGGGCATTTTGAAGCTCAAGAACAAGTACAAGTCGGACCTTTCCGGCGGTGAAAAGCAGCGCGCAGCCATTGCTCGCGCCCTTTACGCCAAGCCTGACGTGATTTTGGCTGACGAACCAACCGCCGCTTTGGACTCCAAGCGCGCCTTCGAGGTTGCCGAGCTTTTGCACGACCAGGCGAAGACCCGCGGCACCTGCATCATTATGGTGACTCACGACGAGCGCCTGATCGAACACGTCGACTCCGTCTACCGCATGGAGGACGGGGTACTAACCAAGGACAAGTGATCCTACCCAGTCTTAGCGGGTGGCAGCCGATCTCTCAGGGCTGCCACCCGCTATTTTTATTGCCGAGGGCGACATTAACCTAAGACATCACAGCGCTGTGCTAGAGTAAGCCCCATGAGTATCAAAGCCAGAAATCTGACCCGCACATTCGGGGACAAAACCGTGGTTTCTGGCGTCTCCTTAAATCTTTCTTCCGGGCAAATTACTGGCCTAGTTGGCCCAAACGGAGCCGGCAAAACCACCCTATTGCTACTACTGTCGGGCTTGTTAGCACCTGACGAGGGCGAAATTGAGATCGAGGGCGTGAGCATGTCGGCGAATCCGTCCTCGGCCCGCAAATTGTTGGGGTGGATGCCTGACGACTTCGGTGTGTGGGAATCTCTGACCGTTTTTGAGATCTTGGAAGCTTTTGGGCAGGCCTATGGTTTGCGCGGCTCGGAACTTTTGCACCAGATTGCGCATGTGCTCGCGCTGGTGGAAATGGAAGACTATCGGCGAGTTAGCGCCCAAACGCTTTCGCGCGGGCAGAAGCAGCGCCTTGGTTTGGCTCGCTCCCTGATGGGCAAGCCGCGAGTGCTGTTGTTGGACGAGCCGGCCAACGGCCTCGACCCGATTGCTCGGCTAGAACTTAAGCGGATCCTGCAGGATCTGGCGGCCGAGGGCATCACGATTTTGATCAGTTCGCATGTGCTTTCCGAACTTGAGGAAATGTGCGACGACACGATTTTTATGAACCACGGCCAAGTGGTTGTGCCCGAGGAAGATCAGGCTGAACTGTTCCCTTGGCTTTTGCGCCTTGATAAGCCGGAGATTTTCACCAACTGGGCCGAGGAGTTCGAACTCCCCTACCAGGTGCGCAAACAGCGTGGACGCGACTACTTCGAGATTATGCTGGCCACCGATGACGATGCCACTTTGTTGCGGCAGACCATGGAAATGTTGGGCGCCAACATTTCAGAACTGTTTAATGACGGGTCAAGCCTGGAACGCAAGTTCCTCAGCCTTGAGCCCGAAGACCCCTTGCCGCTACGCTCGGAACGCGACAGTGCTGTTTCGCGCATCGAAAGTGCGGCGATCGCCGAGGGCGAGTTGCCGGCACGAACCGAAGCGACGGGCGAAACTCTGGTAGCCGGCGATCTGGGGCCGGAAAAACCTGTGCAAAGCGAGATGTCGGCACAGCCCGGTCGCGAACAAGACTTTCAAGCAAAAACCAAAGAAGAAGAACGAGCTATCCCGGAGGTGAATGATGCAGTTTAGTAATGTGGCCTTGGTGGCTAAGCTGGATTTGCGTCAGCGTGTCCGGGCCACGAATTGGCGTTTGTCGCTGGGTTTGTGGGCACTAGCTATGTTCGTGGTGCTGATGACTTTGCGGTATTTCATTGAACCGCTTTTTGGGGTCTCCGAGCAGAATGCTTTGCATTGGGTGGTTGTTTTCGACGCCCTGTTTGTTTTCTCTTTGGCGATTACTTTGTTGGTGACGGCGACTTTGTCGGCCACCGCGATTAATGGGGATCGGCGGAGCCAGAATTTGGCGGTGTTGCAGGTGACCCCGTTGTCTTCGAAGGAGATCGTCCTCGGCAAGATTATGGCAGCCTGGGTGGCGGCAATGTGCTTCTACCTGGTGGCGTTGCCGTTCATGCTGGTGGCTACTTGGTGGTCCGGTTTAGGCTTTTTCACGCACATTCTGGCGGTTCTGACGGCCTCGGTGGTGTTGTGGGTGGTTTGCTGTCTGGGCGTCTACTTTTCAACGGTGACGCCGCGTCAGGCCAGTTCCACTTCGATTACTTTCTTGGTGGTGCTCAGCCTTGTGCTTGCTCCAGTCGTGCTCACTACCTTGGGCGGCAAGGCCTCGGCTATCACTTACACCTACGAAACGCACCGTTTGATCGAGGACGTGCCCGGCAAGAAACCGATGAATGATCGGGTAGATCAGGGTGGTCCAAGCGAGGATAATCCACGTAATCGTTGGCGCTGCCAGGCCATTAAGGTGACCGAGAAGCAGGAAAACTACCAGTACATTTGGTGGGTTAACCTAGCTAATCCCTTCGTGTTAACAGCCATGCCTTTGGGGCGTCTGGAAAACCAGGTGTTTAATCGCGGCATGAATGACCGCACTCCCCCGGAAGAAATTTCTCCCCTGATTTCTGGGGTTTCCTCCTTGAAGCAAATGTCGTCCCGTCCGGGTCACGAGGCTTATGAGGATGCTTGTGTGGAAGGGAAGATCGTCTTCAACGAGATTCCGCAAGGCCCTGAATTCCGTGCCTTTACCGTGCACACCGGCGAAACTGGCCTGCAGGATTTGGAGTGGGTCTTGGCCCTACTGCTTTACTTTGTGGGCGGATATTTGACTTACACTAAGGCGGCAAAACGGCTGGAATTGCCGATGCGGAAGCTGCCGCGCAATACTCGCGTCGCCTGAGCTTCCGGGTTTTCGTCGCCTGTACTTCTGGGTTTTTGTCGCCTGGGTTTTCGGGTTTTTGTCGCCTAAACTTCCGGCCTATTTTCGCCTGAGATTCCGGGTTATTTTCGGTTAAATTACGGCCTTTGGGCTGAATTTTTCGACCTTTTTGGGCTGCTGTTTTGCAGCTGGACTAGAGTAGTCGGCGTCCTTCGAAGGCGCGTCCTAGGGTAATTTCGTCGGCATATTCGAGGTCGCCGCCGACTGGCAGGCCGAGGGCGAGTCGAGACGCTGGCACGGCCATGGTTTCTAGCATTCGGGCCAGATAGGTAGCGGTTGCTTCGCCCTCGATATTGGGGTCGGTGGCGATCACAACTTCCTTAACGGTGCCATCAGCTAAACGCTGCAGCAGGCCTTTGACGCGTAGCTGGTCGGGGCCGATGCCACGGATCGGGTCGATGGCCCCGCCGAGTACATGGTAGAGTCCGCGGAATGCGTGGGTGCGTTCGATCGCTTGCACGTCTTGGGCTTGTTCGACCACGCAGATGATGCTGTTGTCGCGCCGCGGATCGGCACAGATGCGGCACTGGTCGTTTTCGGACAGGTTGCCGCAGGTTTCACAGTGGTGCACTTTAACTTTGACGGCTTTGAGGGCGGCAATGAGCCGGTCGACCTCGGTCTGATCTTGGTCGAGAATGTGGAAAGCGATCCGCTGGGCCGATTTGGGGCCCACCCCGGGTAGCATTCCCAATTCGTCGATTAGGTCTTGCAAGGCGCCGTCGTACATTTAGCTTCCTTTAGTTTGCTCAGGCGGGCAGAGTTCCGCCAAGAGACGGTTTGGTGGCCGTCAGGATTCGATTACTTCCTCGATGATACTTGCGCCAAGGACTTCTGCCGCAATGGCAACGCCCGCAACCTCCGAGTCGCCTGTGTATTCTTCGTCCTCTTCCGAGATTAAGTACACTTCATCGTCAAAGGAGAAGGCCCCACCGGCTGGCGCACCCGCGTTAGTTTGCGGAGCAGCGGCACCGGCCATTCCTAGGTTCGTGTTGGCAGCGGAGAGATTTGAACCCTCATCAGCCTTTTCGGCTTCAGTTTCCGCCAAAAGTCGCTGCCACATGGGCAGGTCTTCGTCGCTCTGAGCACTTTGCGGCTTCCCGTTTCCGTTGCTGGCCGAGGACGAGCCGGCTGCGTCATCCCCGAAAGGATTAGCTGAGGCGAAAGCTGATACGCCACTATTGCCCAACTGGTTATCGGTTCGATCAGCATTCAGCTGGTTCTGGCGAGCCTGTGCCAATGCCTGTCCCCAAGCATCCGCCTCCGACAAAACCGGTTCTGGTTCTGGTTCTGGTCCCGGTTCGGGTGCGGGCTGAACAGTCGGTCCGGACTCGGGCTGGGTCTGAGCATCAGGTTCAGACGCAACTACAGGCTCGGGTGCTGGTGCGGGCTCAGCAGTCGGCTCCGGTGCGGGCTCAGGTTCAGACTGAGAAGCCAGTGCAGGTTCGGGCTGAGGCTCGGGTTCTGGTGCCACACCGACTTCAGGTTCAACTACAACGACAGGTTCAGGTTGGACGGCCGTGACCGGTTCCTGCTGAGTTTCTGGTTTAGGCTGAGCTTCGAACACAGGTTCAGGCTGAGGCTTAGGCGCGGAAGGTGCTGCAGCCTCTTCTCTTACCGGTTCAGGCTGAACTGCAGGAGCTACTACTGTTTCGGCAGTTACTTGCGAGTTAGTCGTCTCTGCGGATTCGGCTGAGTACTCTGCCGATGGTTCATTGGAGACCGCCGCGAACTCGGCCTGGTGGTTTTGGTCGTAGTTGGCAAAGGGGTCTGGTTCGGGTTCGGTTTTTGCTTGGCAACCGTTTTCGAATTCGACTCCCGTTTCGGGCAACTCGACTAGGTTTTCTGCCGAGGCGGCAAAAGCCTGTGGAGTAGTCTCTGCCAACGGGGTGTCTGCTGGAATTTCAGTTTCCGCGGCCATTACTTGAGCGGGCGACTGGCCTTCCTCAGTTTCACCGCTTTGACCAGCAGGCTGTTCTTCTGCCCCGAAATCGGCTGAGCGTTCTGCCAAAGATTCATCAGTGTCCAAGGCGGATTCTGGATGCAGTTCCACCTGTGCCTGTGGATCAACAGGAGCCTGTGGCGCAATATTCTGGGCGAGGTCGTCAGCACTATCGTCCTCGGTCACACTCTCAGTGCTTGCTTCCACCTGCGACTGATCGCTGTCATCTTGGTCTGTGTCATCCTGGTCGGCGGCAGTTGGAGTGACGTGTGCCGAGGCTAGGACTGGGGCGCTATCTGGGGTGTTTCCCGCTTCTTCATTGTTTGAGGAAGCGGGTTCAGTAGGGTTTGGCGAGGCCGCCTTTGCTTCCGAAATCATGGCGTGCAGTTGTTGTTCTGCCCCACCCTTAATTTCAACTTGGCGACCGAGTACCTTGGCCAGCCCCTGCAGTACGGCTGCTTGGTGTCGCTCAAGCTGAGCCACAATCATTGGGTTCGCCATCTCAATGTAAACCAAGCCGTCAACTACCTCGTATGGACGAGCATTCTGCTGCAAAAGCGTGCCAGCCACAATCGAGAACTCGCGAGTGGCTTCGATAATCTCTGGCCAACGAGCCTTCAAGGAACGCAGTAAATCAGCATCCCCACCTTGTGCTGTGCCAGCAGCACCTGCCGTAGCAGAGGCCTGCTCAGAGGTTGCGGGAGCTGGTGTGTCAGTCTTTGCAGACTCTGCGACCACCGGCGTTGACGTAGCCGCCGGCGTTGACGTAGCCTCAGTCGGCGCATTTGCCGGAGCAGTCTGCGTAGGCATCTCAGAAGCTGGCGAAAACACCGCCTCAACTGGTGCCGGTGGAACCACAGCCGAAGAAACGGACTCGCTTACCTCACGCTCAACTGACCGACTTTCAGCAGGCTGAGTTTCAACCGGCTTTGCCGCAGAATCAGACTCCCCTCGCTGGCTTTCGGCCTCAGGTGAAGTACTTTCTGGCATTGCGGCCGGACTCTGGAAGGACTGGCTTTCTGGCACCACCGTCTGGTTTTCGGGCGCCTGCGCCGCCGGCTGAGCTGGCTGAGCAGGCGGATTGTCCTGAGCGGGTTGCGGAGCAACAGGTCCTGACGACTGACCAACCGGCGCATCAGTCACTGATTCACTGGTAACTGCGGGTACTGGCATGGCCGGGCTAGGTGCGGGAGTTGATCCGGCCGTGTTTTGGCTTGGCGTCGATTGCGGGGCAACCGCAGGTTCCTGCGCGGCCGCAATCGGCTCGGGGAACTCAGGTTCAGCCGATGCCGTCTTTTCCTCTTGGTTTCGCTGGAAAGAGGCCTTAATACTGGCCAAAGGATCGGAAAGATCGTCATCCTCAGCACCACTAACCGAAGCGGCGGTTACCGTACCAGCACCACCCACGTTAGCGTTGCTGGCCGAGGGCGTAACCTGCCCCGATTGGGCCGACGGGGCTCCGCCAGCATTACCGGCGGGCACGGCAGAAGCAGCGGGGGCGGCCGGGAATTGTTGTTTGGCCACCATGATGCGAGCCAGCAAGAGCTCCAGCAGCAAGCGAGGCGAGGTAGCCCCAGTCATGTTGGTGTACGCTTCCGCAGTTAGGTCGGCCGCCGCGGAAAGAGGACCTGGTCCCCAAAGGGCTGCCTGAGCACGCATCCGCTCGATTGCGTCCTGCGGCAAAGTAGCAAAAATGCCTTCACTGGCTTGAGGTGCCACCGCCATGATCACTAGGTCGCGCAAACGTTGCAAGAAATCTTCCACAAAGCGACGTGGGTCGTGGCCCGAGTCAACCAGGCGTTCCACTAGGTTGAACACCATGGCCCCATTACCTTCGCCAAGGGCCATGACAGTGTCGTCAAGGAGTGCCGAGTCGGTGTAGCCCAAAAGTGCTACTGCCCGCTCGTAGGACACGTGACCGTCCTCGGCCCCAGCCATTAGCTGGTCAAGGACCGACAAGCTGTCACGAACCGAACCGCCACCGGCGCGAACCACTAGGCCGAGGACGCCCTCGCCCACGGAAATCCCTTCCGAGGTGCAAAGCTGTTCCAAGTATTCCTGCAACACTGGTGGTGGTACCAGACGGAACGGGTAGTGGTGGGTGCGGGACTTGATCGTGCCGAGCACCTTGTCTGGTTCAGTGGTCGCGAAAACAAATTTCACGTGTTCTGGCGGTTCTTCCACCAGTTTCAGCAAAGCATTGAAGCCCTGCTGGGTGACCATGTGGGCCTCGTCCAGAATGAAAATCTTGTAGCGGTCGCGAGCAGGGGCGAAAGCGGCACGTTCGCGCAATTCGCGGGCGTCGTCAACACCGTTGTGGCTGGCTGCGTCGATTTCTACCACGTCGATGGAGCCGGGACCGCCAGTGGCTAGCTCACGGCAGGAATCGCACTCGCCACAGGGAACGTCAGTGGGTCCCTTGGCACAGTTTAGGCAGCGCGCCAGAATACGAGCAGAGGTGGTTTTACCGCAACCGCGCGGGCCTGAGAACAGGTAGGCGTGGTTGATGCGCCCCGAGCGCAAGGCAGCTTGCAAAGGGTCGGTGACGTGCTCTTGGCCAATCACTTCCGCAAATGTCTGGGGGCGATAACGACGGTACAACGCAGTGCTCATAGCCAATACCTTAACCGGTATCGAAACGCCACGCCGACCCAATTAGCGAACAGTGGAAAAAGTGGACATAAAGAATCCCCGCGTACCCATCAGAGCGCCCTTATCCTTGCTGCCTTCCGGCCCTGGGGAGGTTCGGACGATAACGTCACGCGAGGATCCAGTATTAGTTTAACTCGCCATCGGGCTAGTCGTCTAGTCGTTGGGACTATTCATTAGCCCACGCCTGCCAGAGTTTGGCGTAATGCCCACCTTGTGCGACGAGCTCATCATGACTGCCCAACTCCGCGATTTGCCCGTTTTCCATCACGCAAATGCGGTCGGCATCTTGGGCGGTGAACAGACGGTGCGCAATCATAATGACGGTACGTCCCGCCAGGACTCGTTCTAGCCCCTGCTCGATTTCACGGGCCGAGGTCGGGTCCAGCATGCTGGTCGCCTCATCCAGAATCAGCGTGTGCGGGTCCATCAATACTAGTCGGGCCAGTGCCACCTGCTGGGCACGGGCGGCATTCAAGGTCAGTTCCCCCGAACCCAACTTGGTTTCCAAGCCCTCATGGGTGGTCACGAGTTCCCGAGCCCACTTGGCCCCGACCACGTCAAGGGCCTCCCACAGTTCCTCGTCTGTGGCCTCGGGCTTCACCAACCGCAAGTTAGCGGCGAGCGTGTCCGAGAAAATGTGGTGTTCTTGCGTGACGAGGGCGACCTGGGCACGGCGGGCGTCCTCGGCCAGCGCAGCAATCGGCGCCCCACCAACTAGCACCTGACCGCCCGAAGGTTCGTCGATACCAGCCAACAGGCGCGCCAGAGTAGACTTGCCAGCACCCGAGGTGCCAACAATGGCGAGGCGCTCCCCCGGCGCCAAATTAAGCGAAACTTGGTGCAGCACTTCGGGACCGTTGCCGTAGGCGAAGGACACCCGATCTAGTTCCCACTCTCGACCCGCGGGGGCCAAGTCGTGGTCATACTCGGCTGGCGGCACCAATCCCACCCCGAAGATACGGGCGAAAGAAACTTTCGCGCTTTCTACCACGTCAATCCAGAACGTGAACTCGCTAATCGGTCCTTTCAACGTGAACACGTACAAGAAAATTGTGGAGATTTCCCCGATTGTGACCACCCCGTAGGAGTAAAGGAAGCCACCCCAGGCGATCACCAACAGTAGCGGCGAGAGCAAAAGCAGCATAATGCCGCCAAGTAAGCCCACGCGCAACCAGGCAGTGTAGCGTTCGTTGTTCAGGTTGTTTTCAATCAGGGTGCGCAGTTGAGCGCGACGCAAAGGCACCATGCCCAGTGCTTCAATCGTGTCAATCTGTTCCACGTTCTCGGAAATGTGGCCATTTTGGGTGGCGAAAACTGAACTTTCGGTCCGGTAGGCTGGGACGGCCCGCGGGAAGTACCAGCGTCCCAAAAAGTACATGAACACTAGGTTCAGCAGTAGAACCGGAGCAAGTTTCCACGAGGTGGTAAAAGCCACCGTGTAGGTTGCCAAAACCACCGCCACAATGGCCAATACTTCGGAAAGGCCGCGGCGCAAGAAGAAGCTGATCTTGTCTACGTCGTGGCTGACGCGCCCCAACAGATCGCCGGTGCCCGCGCTTTCCACCAGCCCTAACGGCATGGAAAGCAGGCTGGTGACCAGCTGGTTTCGCAGTCCCATGAATACTCGTTCGGACATGATGCGGCTGGAGTATTCGGCAATATACGAAAGGACAATCATGGTGATTGCCATCGCGGCAAAAAGCCACAGGTAGCGCATAACCACCTCGGAGGTGGTGCCGGCTTTGACTTGGTCGATCAGTTTCCCGACGAGCCAGGGCATGGCCACTGCGGCGAGGGCGGCTCCTAGCTGGGTGAGGGTGGTCAGAGTCAGCAGTCCTTTATGGACTTTGGCGAGTTTAAGAACTTCTTGGCGAACTTGTTTGTCGCTGGCGACTGGGAGTTTCATGCGTTCCCTCCAATCCGGCGTAGGACCTGTCGGTAGGCTTCACTGGTTTCCCATAGTTCTTGGTGGGTGCCAGTGGTGGAGTTACCGTCCTCGGACACGAATACAACTTGGTCGGCTAGGTGCGCGAGGACGGGGCTGGCACTGACCACAATGGTGGTTTTGCCTTGGCGCACTTGCTGCAAGGAGCTGGCTACTCGGGCCTCAGTGTTGGCGTCCAGGGCCGAGGTCGGGTTGACCAACAGCAGCGTGGGCGCGTCCTGAGCTAGAGCGCGGGCCAGTGAAACTCGCTGGCGCTGGCCACCGGAAAGGTTGCGTCCCTTTTCGGCGATCTGGCCGTCCAAACCGTGTTTTAGTGAACCGAGGACGTCACCACAGGCGGCATGGTCGAGTGCCGCCAATAGTTGCGGATCACGGTCGGTTTTTTGACCATCGGGTAGACGCAATTCGCTCTCATCGAGGTCGGTACGGATCTGGTCCCAGGCCATCGCTTGTTCCACCGGCAGTGGCTTGGTCGGCCGTGCTTGAGGCCCAAGCACGGCACTGCGCAAGGTGCCGGCGAAAAGTCCGGCCTCGCCATGTGAATACAGGACTTGGCGACGCACCCAACGTAGCGGCAGCCGCGACAAACGTAGCGCCGAATCGGAGCCACTTTCGTTTGGATTGCCCTGACGCCAAGTGACGTCACTTTCGGGGGTAAGAGCCGCTAGACGGGAGGCTAGTTCTTCGCCAGTTTTTTCTGCCGCGGGAACTACCACGGTGAACTGGCCAGCCGGATAGGTCGAATCGGTGGTGGGATCATGCAGGGTGCCGAGTTGTTCGGGCGAGCCGGCGACGTCCTCGGCCATAAATTCCACGTTTTCCCAGGTTAGAGGCACTTGGTAGAGCTTGAGCACGCGACGGGCGGCAACCTGTGCCATGGGGATGAAACGAATCATGTTATCCAAGCGTCCCACCACCAGGTTGATGGCACGGGTGAGGCCGAAAAACGCCACTAGCTGCCCTGCTTCTAGGTTTCCTTGGAACACCTGTTGGGAGCCAACCGCCAGCACCAGCGCAGTAATTACCGCATTGGAGGCGATGGAGGTTAATTCCGCCGCCGCATTCCAGGGGGCGAGGATGATACCTTGGTCGCAAACCTTTTGGGATTGCCCCAAGTATCGCTGCAGGTACTGTTTTTCTCCGCCGAGGCCGCGCAGGATGCGCAAACCCATCACGGCATCGTTAGCGATCGAGGTCAGTTCACCATTGGTGTCACGCAAAACATCGAGTCGCTTCTGGATGGGTTTGAGGAGCAAGATTTTCGCTAGGGTGAAGAAGGGGACACTGATAAGGACAACTAGGCCCATCAGCATTGAAACCCCCAGCATGTACCAGGCCAAAACCGCGGCAATTACCACTGCCCCGATTGCTTGAGAAATGGATTCAAGGAAGAAGCCGATGGTGAAGGAGTCTTCGTCCACTGTGCGGATCACGTCCCCGGGGGACAGTTCAGCGTTGACGGCTCGCCCGTTGACAATGGATTGGTGTGCCGACAGCTGACAAGAGTCGTAGGCGGAGCGGGTGGCAAACAGGTAACCAACTTCTTGCCCAGCCCCGTCCGCGAATGCCGAAATCAAAATGGCAAGCAGCAGGATTAGTCCGGGCCAGAGCAGCGCTGACGAGAGCCCATGATTAATGAAGGCGTCTAGCAGGTTGCCTCCGGCAATGGGCAGCCAACTCACAGCACTGTAGGTCAAAAACACGACGAGGACGTGCGGGATGGCCATTTTCCAGTTTCGTTTGAAAGTGAGCCAATACAGGTGTGGCCGACTCTTCGGGATAGGCATCCCTTGACCGAAAGGAATCGGCTGGTAAATGCTGCCCCACTTAGGTTCGCGAGCCACTGGTGCCAGAGTCAACTGCTCTTGTTTGGCCACGCTGAGGTAGTCCAGCTTGCCAAATGATTTCTGGCCAAGCGCCTCTGAGACGGGTGGCGTTTTGGGTGGCGCTATAGATGTCGCTCCCGTAGTTTCTTGGGAGTTTCCGGCACTTGGCATAGTGTTACCAGGCGGGAAGGAGGTGTTTTCTTGGGAAGACATGAAGACCTCGATTTAACTGAATTAGATGAGTCGTAGAAAGGTAGCCCAGGGGCGCAAAGAAAGAACCGAAAACCAAAGCGCTCGAAAAAGAAGGCGATTTTGTGCGGCTAATTTTGCACAGAGTTCACCAGTAAAAAATTTTCGAACCTTTGCGAAAACAAATGGATCGGCGGCTAAAAGCCTGGGCTGGAGCGTTCCGGCGGTGGTTGGGTCCAAATCCAACCCCACACGCGTTTTCCTACTGAAAATCAGTTAAATAGTAGAGTGTTCACGAAAAATAGATTACAAAGCATACAAGTGTGACGCAAGTCGTAATCACCATTTGTCTGGCCGAGGACGCGATCTTTCGTGGGCGAGCCATCACTAAAAAGTCCTGGTCGAGGACGCGATCTTCGTGGGCGAGCCATCACTAAAAAGTGCAGACCATGGGCGATATGACAGCAGCCTAAAGTACGACCTTTTAGCTAGCGCTACCCCACCACAAAGCGCCAGCTTTTGCGGCTTTTACGCAAGTGCGGCCAATTTAACTATTTTCCGTTTCGCGTCTGTGCGCTTTTTCCGGTAGTATTTTCCCTTGTTCAGGAGCATTCGCCTAGTGGCCTATGGCGCACGCTTGGAAAGCGTGTTGGGTGCAAGCCCTCGGGGGTTCGAATCCCCCATGCTCCGCTACTGACCCCGCTATTTCATTGAGATAGCGGGGTTTTTGCTTTTTAGGCTTGTCATCCTTTCAGACCTACCTTTGGGCTAATGCTGAAAGTTAAAAGTGGATTAAAGGACAAAATGGAGGCATTTTTCGCTGCATTCAAACCAGACTTTCCTATAGTGAATTTTCAGATGCAGAAGTTATTTGCGAGATTAGATTGTTCGTCCACGCTAGCGCTTCATGAACGGTTGGCAAAACGTCTAGTTCTTGCGCGGCTTCCTCATAAAGTTGCGGCCAATCTTTGCCAGAAGAAATAGTTGGTGGCCAGGACTGTTGTTTTCGGTACCTGAATAGTCGGGAACAGGTTGTTGCTACCTGTGAAAAATCAAGATCTTCTTCCGCAGATACAAGCAATTGGAGGTCTACTAAGTCCCTCGCACGGTCACTTCCAGGGCTTGATACTGCATGAAGTTTTTGGGCGATTTGATGACCACTCCTCATCACAGGGACCGGCTTAGGATTTTCCAAACCTAGTTCTGCAAATAGCTCAACCAGTTCTTTTGAAATCCGATATTCTGGGTCATCAGTGTCACCTATTTCGTTATGGCCAAGCTCGAAACTAACCGTACACCAAGATCTACCTTTGTAATCTAGTTTTACCTCAAAGGGCTGCATAACATACGCTGAAGGAATTCCTGCGGGCTTTGGCGGAGACTTTTTTACCAAACGTCCAGTAAAGCCAGCCCACCCGTAAGCTAGAGAAGATTCAAAATCGCTTCGAAATTTTTCCATAGATTTCACTCGGGCAGCGTCAAGATCGCGAGTAAATCTTGTGTTACGGCCATAGCGCAAAGCCATAGCACTACCGCCCTTAACAGCGCCTTCAGGAAGCATTTGGCTAACAACAACCAGAGCCATCGCGATACGACGACGTTGCACTAAACCGGCGTCTTTCTCAAGATTGCGTATGCGCTGTTCCAGTGAGCGCACGCTCGGCGGAATATCATCATATTTCATGAACGTAACCCCTTCTGAACCTGCCGATACTCAGATGCGGTTAACAGACCTTCTTTTCTTGCTTGCCTGACAGCGTCACGAAGTCTCACAGTTTCGATCCGACCACGGCACTCAAGAATAGCGTCAGCGACCGGTTGAGACGCCAACCCTTCGTAGTAGGTAGTCCGCGCTTTTGACTTTACTTGCAAAATTTCCATAAATGGTGGAATCTTCACGCGAATACGACGGGGTGCAGCAACTTTTATTTTGCGTGGATTAACATCAGCTAGGCCGAACAGGGACAAGACAGATTCGCCGTGTAAGTACGCCCCGTCTCCAACCCTCAATAATGCTTCAGCAAATTGCTCATAAGGAGAAGGCGGGGCATCTGTAAGACGATAAATACCGTAAGTGACGTTCTCAAACCCACCTCGAGCCGCTAACTTGGGAAGTTCAACCGCGGGAACACCCGCTTCTACCGCATCTTTGGTTGTTACGAAACCATATTGATCACGGGCAATCTCACGCAATACGTCACGATATTTAACCTTTGTTGCCATGGCCAAACTATACCAAAAACAGTATAGTTTTGACAATATAGGTTGTTCTTCACTATTTCCTCTAATCTTTCCGCCATTCTCGATCTTTTGGAAAAATGCACTCGTTTCCCGGTATATCCCCGGTATGAAAATTGCATTTAGATTTAGAGAAATTACCCCGAAGGTTTTGCGAATCGTACCTTTTAGCCTGTCTGCGGTACTCTGTTGGGGAAGATTGAATGTAGCCTAAGGAGCTTTTGTGCCCGAGTTTTCAGCTTTTGATCGCCAGCGCGATTTTCCAATCTTGCCTTTTTTGCTTGGTTGGTTTGTCCTTTTGGTGGCGTTTTTGTTTATCCCGGTCCCGGTGATTTCTTTGGCTGCTAACGCTAGTTTTTGGCCGGTTGGCTACTATGTTTTGGCGCTTTTGCTCGCTTTGGCTGCGATTCCTTTAGCCGCGAATATGTTCAATAATGATCAGAAAGTTATGGGCATTGTCACCTTGGGTGCGGACGGTTTATTCATCATCTACTTGTGCTATTTGCTCGTGCTTAATCTGATCCAGCTATAACCCCTTTTCTGTGACGAAAGCTACTTTCGAGTAGAATTGTAGGTCCAAGGAGGCGTCAACCTTCTCGTGGATGCCTCTCCACCGAGGTTCTTTTAGTTCTTGGTGATCGTTCAATTTTAAGGAGGCAACGATGGATCAGAACGAAAAATCGACTTCGAAACTTGTTTGGTTATATCTGTTGTTAGCGGCCGTGGTTTTGGCTGCCTTGTTTGGCGCTTGGCGTTTCGGCTATTCCCAGGGTGAATCTTTTGGCAAGGATTCTGTTGCTGCGCCCCCGATTGCACCAGCACCAGCGCCCTCGATCAGCGAAACCCCAGCTCCCCCGACAACTCCGACTGCCGAAGCCCCCACTTCCGAGGGCGAGGATGGCAAGCAGCCAACTCCTGACGAGGGAACTTCAGCGGATACGATTCAGCTTCCTCGTTCTGGCAAGGCCACCGAACGTAATGCGGAAACTCATGAAATGCCGATGATTGGGGCGACCCCGTTCGCCTTCGAGGATCAGTTGCGGGCGATGGAAGCGGTGGATGATGCCTTCATTAAGCGTTGGGGAATTAAACCTATGACTCCCAAGACTGCGGTTTTGCCGTATGCGAAGGAGGCTGGTGTTCCTTCTGAGATGGACGCGGCCGCCCGAAATCCTTACTTGGCAAAACTGTGCGAACCAAAGCTCGATAAGTTAGAGCCGGACGATTTCCTATTCAAGCTCTGTATGGGTTCAACCAATATGGCGATGCACGGTGACGACTGGTGGTCAGCTCTTCTAACTCGCCAATGCTCGGAGGGAAACGAGGCCGCCTGTAAGCGCCAAACCGTACTGGGTTACGGTCTGCTAGCACACCTGATGGCCAGCAAGGTTAAGGATCCCAATGCGGAACCGCTAAAGAATGTGGACCAGAAACTGGTCGAGGCATGCCGTGAGGATAACTATGATGCCTGCTTGCAACTGCTGAAAGACACTGGTGAATTCCGGGAAGATTTCGGCGACATTAGTGGCGCTAACGATCCCAAAGAAAAGGACTAAGGTGCTTGCTTGAGCTGCCTAGCCTGGTGCCGCTTGAGCAATTCTAAGCTTTAGTTTTCTGCCGTAGTTCCTTTGCCCAGGCTAGGTCTGCGGGCGGGGTTTTGCGGCTTTCACAGATTTTCCGCAAAGCTAGCTGGCGCACGGGGACGCCCACTTGTTCGTCCTCGGCCAGCAGTTCCCGGACCAGTTCTGGGTAGCGTTCGAATGCGGCCTGTAGGTACCAGCCAGCAGCCATATTAACGTAGTACTCGTCGCTAGATAAGTGAGCGATTCGGGTGACCTCAGCGGTGGCGGCCCCGACTTTTCGCAGCATTAGCAGGTGTGCCACCACGCCAAGGCGTCGCACATAGGTCCGCTCATCATCGAGCCAAGTTTGCGCCAATTTCAGTAGATCGGCCGAATGTATTTTCAGGATTTTTGGGCCGAGGGCGTCCACCACCATCCAGTTATCCAAGAATGGCAGAAAATCGGTGATTTGTTCGGCCCAAAGGTCGTAGTTTTTCTGCTCGTTAAGCAATAGCATGTGCAAAATATCTTCTTCCACAAACCGGTGCGGAAGCGTAGTCAAGAAAGCGGGCACCACCTCGGTGCTATTTTCTCGATCGGCACCCAGCAAATCTTTGACAAGTTGCCGCAGGTTACCCATGCGAATGCCCAAAAATCGCGCAGGATCTAAAGTGGGCACCAGCTTGGCATTAAAAGCCGCATGCTTCGGTTCCGCCAAAGCATGCAAATCAAATTGGACTTTCAAATATTTCACCCCTAGTCCGAGCGGGAAGCTTTCACCCGAAAATCGTTAATATAACAACATTAGTTTGACTTTTTTACTCACTTGCACGATTCTTTATTAAAGAAGAAGAGAGTGGAAGCAAATGCATCCACTCCCCTCTCTCTAAATGTAAAAACTACATGAATCACTCACTACTTTGATTCCTTTACAGTAGTTTTTGGATGGGATTTACCGTATCGGCTTGACACAAACCTACCTGTTATAGCCGAGCGGTAAACTCCGCTTTGCTTTCCTTTTGACATGAGACACCTCCTTTCAAAATTCATTGAAGAAATCTGACTCGAGTTACTATACTCCACCATCCAACAAAAACCACTATATCTTGCCGCGTGTCAAACACAGAACCACAACATATTGTTGTTGCGACATTAATTATTAACTAAATTCTAAAGTGTTAACGAATATGAGTACGTTTTCATCTGTAGACACTCATTATTCATTTTCAAATACTTTCATCTTTTTGGCGAAGAACCAGACCACCCCAAGATAAGCAATATTCGCAACCACAAACAAAATGGTTCTTAGCACGCTGGGAGTATCGAAAACGGCGGTTGCCAACGGGGCAAACATGAGCAGCCAAAACCCCAAAAGCAGTAAAACCGCAACTTTGGCTCTATCCATCATGGTCTTCCTACCAAGGGGCGTTGGTGGCGGAAAGGTAGGCGAGGACGGCGCGGACTCGACGGTTATCTTCCCCAGGCCCAAGACCAAGTTTCATGAACACATTGGCCACATGTTTAGAAACTGCGGCCGGTGAAAGAAATAGTTTCTCGCCGATTTGGGTGTTTGATAGACCTTGAGCCATCATTTCTAGCACTTCTTTTTCCCGCGGGGTGAGTCCGCCCAACCGGTGGTTTTTGCCGGCGATAAGTTGGGTGGCAACCTCGGGGTCAACCACGACTCCCCCAGCGGCGACCACTTGTAGGGACTGGACAAAGTCGGCCACCCGCGAGACTCGATCTTTTAGCAGATAGCCGAGGCCGCCAGAACCGCTATCTCGTTCAGTAAAGAGGGAAGCAGCATACTCGCTGGCCACATATTGCGAAAGAATCATCAACGACAGATGCGGGTACTTTTCCCGCAATTTCACTGCAGTCACGATGCCGTCATCGCGCATGTTTGGGGGCATGCGAACATCAGTAATCACCACATCAGGCAGCCCTGCTTCACTGTTGGCAGCAGCTTCCACTGCCGCTTCTAACGCGGTAGCGTCCTCGACCTGAGCAATCACTTCGTTTCCCAGACGTTCGAGCAGTCCCACTAGTCCTTCGCGTAGCAAACTGGCGTCATCCGCAATGATTAGCCGCATCTTGCCTCCTTCAAGTCGTATCGCCTCAAGTCTATGCCAAATATTGGGACGAGAATCTAACAGTTAATGCAAGTCCGGATTTGCCCAAACAGCCAGGTCGGCCGCAATGGTGGCTTGCCCTTGATCCACCAAGAGCGGGATCTCAGCCAAAATCTGAGTGGGTCCGCCAATCGGGGAAACAATCCGCAAATGACCGCCGAAAGTTTCCAAACGCTGCACCAGCCCTGACAGGCCACCATGATTGGTTGGGCGAGCCCCACCTGGACCCTCATCCACCACCGAAATGCGCAGATGAGTATCCACCGTCAAAAGTATTGAAACGGGTGCTCCTGGCGCATACTTGTGCGCATTAGTCAGCGCCTCACTAACCACATAGAAGCCCGCCGCTTCAACCCCAGGCGGCAAGCTGGGTAGCGAGTGCGGCACATGCACAGTCACTGGGTTAGCACTACGCGCCGCCACATCACGCACGGCTGCTTCCAACCCGCGGTCCACCAGCACCTGCAAATGTACCCCGCGCACCGTACGTCGCAAAGCAACCAGCGCTTCTTCAGTGGTGTCTTGCGATTCGCGCAAAAGTTTACTGGCCTGCGACACGAGCTCGGCCGAGGATTCTGGCTGCGCACCGGCCATCTGAAGCATCAATTCAGCCTCGCCCACTTTCATCGCCGAGGCCACCAAAAACTGTTGCGCCCCATCATGTAAATCACGTTCAATCCGGCGACGCTCGATCTCAAAAGCGTCCACGATTGCGCGACGGGAAGCCTGAATTTCCAACAGTGCGGAAGTCGAGTTTGTCGTTGGCTGTAGCCCAAACCATGTCACCGCCAACAGTGACAAGAAAAAGACCTCGACCAGCCACCAAATAATCAACAGGTAGAAAGCCCAAAAAGTTTGTCCCACCGAGGCGTCGCTCAACCCCAACCAATCCCCCAAGAAAGGCTCGAGAGAACGCACAATCGCCTCGCCCGGCCACAAGGCCAAAACCACCGTCAGTACTTGAACCGCCACCACCAGGAGAGTCATTATCCAAGTGCTGAGCGGCAAAATGTCCGCCGAATACGCCTGCCAAAACCACCTAGTTTGGCTTAATGTGCGCCCTTTGGGTCGCCCCAACTGAGCAGTCATAGTTTTCGTGTCAGTGACCGCCAAAGTGGGATCAGCCTGCGAAAGGCTAGGATCGAGGTCGCGCAAAAACTGTGAAACCATCGAGGTAAGTGAGGGGCGCCAACGCGCACCCAAACGAAGAATCCGCAACCACGCCAAATGCGCCCGGCGAGCCACCCAAGGCAATAACGGCCAAAGTAGCAACCCCCAAAAGAGGAACCACCACGCCCAGAGGGTCACCAAAATCGGCATTACCAACCACGAGAACCAGCCGGCCCTGCCCCACCATTCCCGCAGCTCGTACCGAGGGCGGGCATCCGAAACCTGTGCAGCCTGACGGGCATCCGAAACCCGCACAGTTTCAGGCTTTTTGGCCGACGGCGTCATAGCTGCTCCTTCAAAACTGCATGGTAGAGCTAGCTCTACCTTAAATTCGGTAGCTGGCTGAAGCCCTTTTCCACGCATAATCACGGACAATAGTTATATGAACAATCGTAACCTTAGCCCTGTGAATGCACAGCCCATCTTCGCCGAGAATGTGGACAAGTTCTACGGTCAAATGCAGGTCCTGCGCTCTATCACCTTGGAGATTCCCGCCGGCCAGAGACTCGCCATTATGGGTCCGTCCGCCTCCGGTAAAAGCACCCTGTTGCATTGCCTTTCTGGGATCCTGCTTCCCGAGGGCGGTCGCATTTTCCTGGGCAAACAAGAGGTTAGTAATCTTTCCGATCGCCAGCGCAGCCTGCTACGCATGAAGCAAATCGGTTTCGTTTTTCAAGATGGCCAGCTCCTTCCCGAACTTAGTTTGGAAGAAAATGTGGCTCTTCCGGCCCTGCTTGCCGGCGAAAATCGTGAAAGCGCCTACCGGGCAGCAAATGAGCTCTTAGGCCAGTTGGGGCTTGGCGGTTTAGGGACCCGACGATTGGGCACCCTCTCCGGTGGTCAGGCACAGCGAGTCGCCCTCGCCCGTGCCCTGATTTGCCGTCCGGCGGTAATCTTTGCCGACGAACCCACGGGCGCCCTCGACCAAGCTACCGGGCAGGAAGTGATGCAGGTACTAACCTCGATGGCTCGCTTGCACGGCACCACTCTGGTTGTAGTCACCCACGATAGTGCCGTGGCTGCCTGGTGCGATCGCGTCATCGAAATTCGTGACGGCATGATCCACGCTGATTCGAACCGTCCACAAGCACGTCCCACCGCGGAAGCTCACGAAGCATTTGCGGGGCAAACTCTTCCTGTCGGCCAAAGTCCCACTACTGGGCAGCCAAACTTTACGGGTCAAACTCCACTTTCCGGACAATACCCGCCTGCCGGCCAAGCACCATGGGCACAAACCCCCATGCCGGGAGCACACCCCGCAGGAAACTTCCCGCTGGAGGCTCCCCGTGCATAACTTCGGAACCACGCTAAAAATCTTTCTTCGCCTAGAAAGCGGTGGAGTGCATGAACGTCATGGACTGATTGGTTTCCTAACCACCTTGGCGTACACCATTTCCGCTTTTTGTGCCCTCACCGTGGCGAGCGGCACCTACATGTTCGTGCAGCGTTCCCACAACGTGCCAACGCCATTAGTTCAAGTAATTAAAGATTCAATCAGTGGCTCAAACGAGGAACTACTCGCCGCTAATACCCAAGAAATTTCACAAGTTTATGTGGTTTTGGCGCTGGTGGCTTGCACCCTATTGCTGTTGCCGCTAACCGGTTTGGCGTCCTCGGCCGCCAAAGTGGGCGCGAGCGCCCGCGAACGCACCCTTGCTACCCTCAGACTACTTGGGTTGCCGGCAGTGAATGTCACCAGCCTCGCCCTGTTTTTGGCGCTAGTGCAAACTCTGATTTGTCTCGCAGTAGCTACCGGAGCTTGGCTAGTGAGTTTGCCCCTTTGGCAAGCGATCAGCTTCCAAGGCAAACAGATTGCCACCGGTGAAATGATGCTGCCGTGGCGACTCGTTGCCGTCGTTTGGCTGGCACAGTTGGCTATCACCACCTCGGCCACAGTCACCGGTCTGTTGCGCGTACACATCAGCCCCTTAGGGGTGACCAAACGCAGCGCCCCCAAATCGGTGGCAATCTGGCGACTCTTCGTCTTCGTTGCCATGTTGGTAGCTTTCCCGCTAATTTCTAGGCATTTGATGGACAATGCCAATACCCCAATTGTGATTGCCCTCGGGATGATTGGGATTGTGGCTCTAATGATCGGCGCCTATAACCTCGTGGGCCCCTACGCCCTACAGATTTTAGCTTTCTTGGGAAAATCTTTTTCTGGCCCCAAGGGGCTGATTGCCTGCCGTCGAATTATGGACAACCCAAAAGCCGCCTGGTACCAAATCTCCAGCCTCTCGCTGCTAGTCACTATTGCCATGGTCCTGACCATCGGTGTAACTGCTTTCAGCGGTGAAACCCAAGAACCAATGGCCATCCTGATCGGCGAAGACCTCAAAACCGGGGCGTTAATTACCTTGGCTTTCGCCATCGTCCTCAGTTTGACGCTGACCGCCCTGAGCCAAGTAATGAACGTGCTTAGCGCCGCCCCGCAAACTCGCGCCCTCACCAAAATGGGGATGCTGCCCAAACAGCTAAACCAGGTGCGAGCCATCGAATTGCTCCTGCCCCTCGCTTTCAGCCTCGGAAGTGGCTACCTACTCGGCATTTTCCTCTCCAGCCCACTGGGCAGTGCCGCCTTCCAAGTCAGTCACCTACCCGTTCTGAGCGTCATGCTAGTTGCCTTTGCCCTTGCCGGAGGAATCCTGCTACTCCTCAACCAACTGCAAAAGAACCTGCTGGCTAAACAAATTCGCAACAACGACTAAAAAGAGTTATTGGCCGGCCGAGGGCGGAAACGCTGCCCGCGGCCGGCCACGTCTATCTCAAGTAACCTCTACCCCACCAACTCAAAACGCCGTATTTTCAACCAAAAACCGCTCGATGGTAGAGCTAGCTCTACCAAAAATTCGGTAGCTGGCTGAGCAACTAAACCACCATTAGCTTGAAAGAATAGAAACATGAACATTCCATCTCGTAGCTCAAATCGTCAGTCACACCGCGCCGAGCCGGCCGCCGCCGCAGCGCCACAGACCACCGCCCCAGCCCCAGCAGCGGGTCAGCAGGCCAATGCCGCTCAAGTAGCGGCCGCCCCGACCTCGGCCAGCCAGCCGACCGTCCAGCAGGCCAACGCCCCGGTCCCATCCCCAACTGCCCCGACCTCGGCAAAGCAGCCAGGAAACCCACAGGATCCGACCTCGGCAAGGCCAACCGATCAGCGTCCGCTTGCTTTGCACGCCACCAATCTGCACAAAACTTACGGCAAGGGCGAAGCCAAGGTGGAAGCCCTCAAAGGTGTCAGCGTGAGCATCCCCGTCGGCCAATTTACGGCCATTCTTGGCCCATCTGGCTCCGGCAAATCAACTTTGATGCACGCCCTCGCCGGCCTCGACACCATCGACTCCGGGTCCATCCAACTTGCTGGAACCGAACTAACCGCGTTGAAAGACGACCAGTTGACTCGGCTACGCGCCGAAAAGATTGGTTTCGTTTTCCAGGCATTCAACTTGGTCCCCACTTTGAGCGCCGAACAAAACATTCTGCTCCCCCTCCAGCTGGCCAAGCAAAGCCCAGATCAGGCTTGGGTTGATGGCATCATTGACCTACTTGGTTTGCGTGATCGCCTCAGCCACCGTCCCGCCCAAATGTCGGGCGGCCAACAGCAGCGAGTCGCTCTCGCCCGCGCCCTAGCCTCCAAGCCGGCGCTGATTGTGGCGGACGAGCCCACCGGTAACCTCGATACCAAAACCAGTGCCGAAGTGCTGAAAGTTCTGCGCTCCTGTGTTGATGAACTTGGCCAAACCGTGCTGATGGTTACCCACGATTTGCATGCGGCGGCACTCGCGGATCGCGCCCTCGTCCTGCGTGACGGTCAGATCGTCGCCGATCTTGCCCACCCGGCAGAAACCCAGCTACAGGGGCTGATCTGAGATGACACCCGTAATTTTTGCTAATCTGCGCGAACACTGGGGACGTTATGTCGCCAGCATGGTCACCATTATTTTGGCAACCGCTTTCGCCACCATCACCCTCATGTTTGGGCAGACTTTCTCGCACCAAGTCGAACGCGATGCCCAAGAGACCTACGCAGGCATCCAACTCGTGGCCAGCAACCTTGATGGCAAGGACGGGGCAGCCGGCGAAAACAATGAGCAAATCGGCACCATTGATGAACAAAAAGCCGTAAAGGAAGCCTTCGGGAAAAAGCTTGAGGAGCTCAACGCCAAACCTGGCATCAACCTGATTTATGACAATAGCCGCATCGCTTCCAAAGCCCGGATGGCCGGCAGTGAAAACACTGATATTTACCTGCAAATCCTGCCAGTAGAAGCGGCCAAAACCAATGGCACCAAACTTGTAGAAGGTGCTTGGCCCACCCAGGTTGGCGAAATCACCATGGCAAAGAGCGACATGAATGCGCTCAAACTAAAAATCGGTGACCAGATTGAATACTCGACACTGCTTTTCAAGCTAAATACACAAAAGCTGGCCGAACAAATTAAGGCAAAACATCCCGAGGCTAGCGCCGAAGAAATCAACTCCCTGGTGGAAAAAGAGTTCGCAAGTTCCCCAGACCCGCTGCAGTCCCAATACCAGAACGCGAAAATCG
Source organism: Boudabousia tangfeifanii (assembly GCF_001856685.1). Taxonomy (GTDB): domain Bacteria; phylum Actinomycetota; class Actinomycetes; order Actinomycetales; family Actinomycetaceae; genus Boudabousia; species Boudabousia tangfeifanii. The sequence goes on along the minus strand of NZ_CP017812.1, from coordinate 230,740 downwards.
TCGGCATCGTCGAAGGCCCAGAAGCTCGTGGCCCTGAAGACTATGTAACTAAGGAAGCTTTCTGGTACCTCAGCGCCCCACAAGGCGAGTTCGCCATCAACACTGACAACCCCGAGCAGGCCCAAGCAGACGTCAAAGCCATGTTCCCTCAGGCGAAGTTCGAAACCGCTCAGAGCCTCATCGACCAGCGCGTCAAAGACAGCGCCAGCATCCAGTTGATCGTCACCTCCACCACCTCGATCTTCCCGGCCATTGCACTAATCGTTTCGACCATCATCGTCAGCTCCACCTTCCGCGTGGTGATTTACGATCGTCGTCGCGAACTGGCCCTGATGCGTTGTATCGGCGCCTCGAAGAAGCAACTACGCCGCCTGCTAGTGGGCGAGCAAATCATTATCGGCTTCGTTTCGGGCCTCCTTGGTCTCATCCTTGGTGTGCTCATTGCCCTGTGGGGGCTGCCTTACCTCACCCTCACTAGGGACGCTGCCGATACGCTCACCACCTTGCATCCGTGGATGATCGCAAGCATCCTCATCTTGTCGGTCCTAATCACCTTGTTCTCCGGGATTGGCCCGATTCGCGCCCTCGGCAAGGTATCCCCCATCACCGCGCTGACCGAAAGTTCTACCAGCGAGGACGAAAACCAGGCCGCCTGGAAACTATGGGTGAGCGCCATTTTGCTTCTCGCTATCGGCATTCCCGTTGGCTGGTACGGCATCCACGGTGGAATCCAAAAGTTTGGTTTCTCGGTAATTGGGGTGGCCATGGCCGAGGTCGGTGCCCTACTGATTTTCGCCCGACTAGTGCCGATTATCCTGCGTGGTTTTGGCTCCCTCACTAAGCGCACCACCTTGCGCCTGGCTGCGAAGCATGCGGATCAGTTCCGCGGGCGTACCGCCGCCACTGCCGGAGCCATCATGCTGGCCATCTCGCTAGTTACCATGACTATTGCCGGGGGCGGTTCGGCCGGTGCCACCGCGATGCAGGGATTGAACCAGCGCTACCCGGTCGACGGCTACGCAGAAAGCGTTAAAGCTAGCTTGGACGCCCCGCTCAAGGAAAGTGAGCTCAAGCAGCTTGAAACTTTTGGGAAAGATCCACAAATCGCTTCCTTCTCGATCGTCAAGCAAATGTCGGTTCATGTCATGCCCACGGATGACACCACGGATTCGTCCTCGGCCACCAACCAAACGGCAGAAGGAGCTGAGGCAGAAGGCCGCACGATTGACAGTCTTTCCATGAAACTATTGGACGCTTCCGACCTAGCCAAAGCGGCCCCGGCAGGAGCCATTAACGACAAACTCGAAAACGATACTCTTTACCTGGATGCCGCCACCAAAAAGTCGTTAAAGCTTGGTGACAAGGTCAAGATCGAGGTGCTGCGAAACAACGGGGAAAAGGCCGATACCTTTATCCTCAACTTGCAGGTGCCGGAGCAGAAATCGCTCATCCCCACCAAGGCACTATCAGCCGAAACTTTCGCCAAACTTGGGCCGCTAAATATGCCACAAGAAGCCTACTTCATGCTCAAGCCGCAGGCAGATAGCGCCCAGGCGAATGTCACCGTCACCAAAATGACGAACGACTACCCGGACCTGAACATCAATACGATCGTCCAGGCTCGCACCGAAATCCAAAAGCAGCTAAATCGTCTAACTATGGCGGTTTCAGCCCTGCTAGGGGTTTCCGCCCTCGTGGCCATCATCGGGGTGGGTAACACCATGACCCTCTCGGTCGCGTCCCGCAAACGCGAAACGGGTCTGCTGCGCGCCCTCGGTTTGAGTCGCAAGCAAAGCCGTCGGGTGGTGCTGTGGGAAGCACTCGGCACGGCCCTGCTCTCGAGCGTGATCGGCATTGGCCTGGGCCTCTCTGCCGCTTACCTGGGACTGATCGCTATGGACTTGGAAAAAGAAGTCGGTACCTCCGTCATCTTCTCGCCAAACTGGCCATTACTATTGGCCGCCGGCGCGATCGTTATCCTCGGTACTCTGCTGGCTGCCTACTTCCCGGCACGTCGCGCCGCGAAAGTTCCGCCAGTAAGCGCCATAAACAGTTAAGCAACAAAAGTCCCAAAACTTTCCAATCCACGGGAAGTTTTGGGACTTTTTATAGTCGCCAACAGTGAAACTGTTGTGGTGTGGTTGTTATCACCTAGATAAGCGTGACAAAATGAGAGCATGCATGAACGCGCTGGCCAACGAGCCCTACCAGAAGATTTGACAGATATTGCGGCCCTAACTGCCGCATACTACGACATTGAACCTGATCCTTCGAATCCTGCCCAGCGGGTAGTTTTCGGTACTTCAGGTCACCGCGGTTCCGCCCTCGATGGAGCTTTCAACGAAGCCCACATTGCGGCCACCACCGCCGCCATCATCGAGTACCGTGCCCAGCAAGGCACTGACGGTCCCCTGTTCATCGGTCGTGACACACACGCCCTATCCGAACCAGCTTGGAAGACCGCCCTCGAAGTTTTGGCAGCCGCTGGGGTAGAAACCCGAATTGATGCCCGCGACTCCTACACCCCCACCCCAGCCGTTTCACACGCCATTTTGCGTGCCAACGGTGCTGGTACTTCCGGTGGCGTTAGGATCGAAGGCCCCGGCCGAGCTGACGGCATCGTCGTCACCCCCTCACACAACCCACCACGCGATGGCGGTTTCAAGTACAACCCACCAACCGGTGGCCCTGCAGGCTCGGAAGCCACCACTTGGATCGCCAACCGCGCCAATGAACTACTCGAACAGGGCTGGCAGGACATTGCCCGTCACCCCGACCCGTTAAACGCCGAATGTGTTTCCCGCACCGACTACATGTCCGCCTACGTTGACGACCTCGCTGATGTCATCGACATGGATGCGATCCGGGAAGCCGGCATCCGCATTGGCGCCGACCCACTAGGTGGCGCCTCGGTCGAATACTGGGGCTTCATCGCTGAACGTTACGGCTTGAACCTCACCGTGGTGAACCCAGAGGTAGACCCAGCATGGTCCTTCATGACCCTCGACTGGGACGGCAAGATCCGTATGGACTGCTCCAGCCCATACGCTATGGCCTCCTTGCGTGAAGCCATGACCCCAGACGAAAACGGCAACACCCCTTACGACATTGCTACCGGTAACGACGCTGACTCGGACCGTCACGGTATTGTCACCGCTGATGGTTTGATGAACCCGAACCACTTCTTGGCTGTGGCCATCGAATACTTGTTCACTCACCGTCCAGGCTGGGCTGAAAGCACCGGTGTTGGTAAGACCCTCGTCTCCTCGGCTCTGATTGACCGGGTAGTGGGCGACCTCGGCCGGAAACTGGTGGAAGTTCCAGTTGGCTTCAAGTACTTCGTTCCCGGCTTGGTGGGCGGCACCCTCGGTTTCGGTGGTGAAGAATCTGCCGGAGCTTCCTTCCTCCGCAAGGACGGCACCGTGTGGACCACCGACAAGGATGGCATTCTACTCTGCTTGCTAGCTGCTGAAATCATGGCTGTCACCGGCAAGAGCCCGTCGCAGCTCCATGCAGAACAGGTGGCACGCTACGGCAAGTCGGCTTACGCCCGCATCGATGCCCCAGCCACCAAGGAAGAAAAGGCCAAGTTGGCTGCTTTATCTCCCGAGGACGTCACCGCCACCGAGTTGGCCGGTGAACCGATTTTGGAACGCTTGGTGAACGCTCCAGGTAACGATGCTCCGATCGGCGGCTTGAAGGTCACCACCAAGAATGCTTGGTTCGCCGCTCGCCCATCTGGCACCGAGGACGTTTACAAGATTTACGCCGAGTCCTTCCTCGGTGAAGAACACTTGACTGAAGTTCAGGCCGCAGCAAAGGAAGTTGTGGCTGCCGCGCTAGGCAACTGAACAACTTAAAGCTTCGCATTTTTCTTTGCTAAGCAAATTTGGGTTGGCTTCACTTTTTGTGGAGCCAACCCATTTTCTTGCAGTTTTACGAAACCACCCTAAAAACCCATTATGATTTCCGCCACATATTGTGGTTTTTTCTTGGTTTTTACCTTTATTTTTACCTAGTGCTGTGGACTTTACCCTGCTATTCATGGAAACATTAGAGGTAGGTTTATTTAACTAGAGGAGTTTTTCATGAGCGTTGAGGACGCAAAGGAATCTTTAAACTCAGGAAACAGCCGCCCTTCGTTGGGTGAGTTGGTTGGTTTGGTCTCTAAGCAGACTTCGGCACTGATTCGTGGCGAAATCACTTTGGCCAAGGCAAAGGCTGCCGCTGCTGGTAAGCAGTTTGGGGTTGGCGCTGGACTAGTAGTTGTAGCTCTAGTGCTAGTGTTCTACTTCTTGGAGCGCTTGTTCCGTGCGGCTGAGTATGCTTTCGGGTTGCTGGTGCCAATGTGGGCGGCAGCGTTGATTGTGGCCGGCATTTTGCTTTTGATCATTTTGATCTTGTTGTTTGTAGCTCTTGCTTCTTTCAAGAAGGGTAAGACTCAGACTCCTAACCCGGGCCAGGGTATTTCCATGGATGTGGAAGCAGTAAAGAAGGGCTTGAACAAATGAGCAAAGAATTGTACGAAGTTTCGGGTTCCCCCGCTGAGATCGAAAAGCAGCTTGAGGCTATCCGTCAGGAAATGGCTCAGACCGTCAACGATTTGAGTGACCGCGTCAAGCCTGCTGCTCTTGCCGAGGGCGCTAAGGCTGCCGCCAATGAGAAGGTTGCCAATGTTAAGGCCACCGTCAATTCTACGGTTGAGGGTGCCAAGGCAGGCGATCGGGTAGCTCAGCGCAACCTCGCTATCGCAGGCGCTGCGACTGTCGCTGTTGTTGGCTTGATTGCTTGGCGTATTTTCCGCTAACTGCGTGATTTTTACCGTTACAAGTGGAAACTCTTTACCAAAACAGGGTAATTTAGTAACCACGAAACATTGCCATTGATAAATAGGGGCTGCACGCGCACGCCCCGCTAACGATTTGAAGGGGGTCACGTCATGGGGCGCGGCCGTCAAAGGGCTAAAGAGAAAAAAGTCGCTCGTAAGCTGAAGTACTACACACCTGAAACCGACTATGAAGCGTTACAGCGTGAGTTGTCAGGTGGAAAATCCAGTTCTCAGAGCGAAGAAGATAAATACGCAGAGCTTGCTAAGCTTTACAATGCTGCCTATGACGACGAGGAACCGTTAGATGATGACGATGACGACGATTACTCGATGAGTACTTGGTCTTCTGGACGTCGTTGATTAGGTTTTAATCTTTGCGTTAGATGCCGGTAGTAGTTAGTTCTACTACCGGCATCTTGCTGTCTATTCCGCTTGGTATTTACCAGGCAGCGTTCGTTCCGCTTGGAACTGTGCATACTTTGTTTAACTACACATTGCTACCTCTAATGAGATGAAATAGCAGTACCCTACCCAAGAGATGGGTAGGGTACTTTTACGCGCATGATATCCATTTTTGTAGAAATAATGATGGCCTAGAGGGTTAAGCTTGCGCTTATTCTTCCTCTAGGCCATCACTATCTAGTTTGCTAAACCATCAGCACTTGGTCTTTGCCTTATTGTTTAGCATGCGGTAGATGAATACGATCATCGCATCGCGGTTGACGTAGTTGAGCGGACGGTAGGTACCGTCTGGCCAACCAGTGGAAACACCAGAAGCCCAAGCCCAACGCATCGCTTCACCGTGCAAATCAGTCACACGAACATCCTTGAAGCCCATCTTAGCCTTGTGTAGATCCAAGTTAGCTGGACGGACATCAGGAGAAACGATATGTGGGAACTTGTTAGCAAAGCGCATCAAGAATGCGGCCATAGCATCACGAGTTACATACTGCTTTGGACGGAAGGTGTTATCAGCCCAACCAGTGGAGATACCGCTTACCCGCATCCACTCAATTTGAAGGGCGAATGGGTTCTGACGCGGTACGTCCTTGAAGCCAACGCGATCTGCCCGGAAAGCTGGGGAACCAGCCAAGCGGTACAAGAACGCAGCCATATCTTCACGCTTCGTACCACTTAATGGACGGAAGGTGTTATCACTCCAACCGGTGGTGACACCAACTGCACGAGCCCAGTAGATTTCAGGCGAGAACCATTCAGACAAAGGCACATCCTTGAACAAACGAGCGTTGTACTTAGGAGCACGAGTGGCATCGAATGGGAAGCACTGACGTACTGGCTGTGGCTTCGGAGCAGGCTTGACCGGAACTGGAGCCGGCTTTACCGGAGGCTTCGGAGCAGGCTTGACCGGTGCCGGAGCAGGCTTTGGCTGCGGCTTTGGCTCAGGCTTGACCGGGGTCGGCTTAGGCTCTGGCTTTGGCTGCGGCTTTGGCTCAGGCTTGACCGGGGTCGGCTTGGGCTCAGGCTTAACCGGGGTCGGCTTAGGCTCTGGCTTCGGCTGCGGCTTAGGAGCAGGCTTAACCGGGGTCGGCTTAGGCTCAGGCTTCGGCTGCGGCTTAGGAGCAGGCTTAACCGGGGTCGGCTTAGGCTCAGGCTTCGGCTGCGGCTTAGGAGCAGGCTTAACCGGGGTCGGCTTAGGCTCAGGCTTCGGCTGCGGCTTAGGAGCAGGCTTAACCGGGGTCGGCTTAGGCTCAGGCTTCGGCTGCGGCTTAGGAGCAGGCTTAACCGGGGCCGGGGTCGGCTCAGGCTTTACCGGAGGCTTCGGCTTAACCGGAGGAAGCGGCTTCGGCTCAGGCTTCGGATCAGGCAAAACCGGGGTCGGTTCTGGCTTTACCGGAGGCTTTGGCATTTCCGGAGTCGGTACAGGCTTTACCGGTGGCTTTGGCTTTTCCGGAGTCGGAGCAGGCTTTACCGGTGGCTTTGGCTTTTCCGGGGTCGGAGCAGGCTTAACCGGTGGCTTCGGCTTTTCCGGGGTCGGAGCAGGCTTAACCGGTGGCTTTGGCTTTTCCGGAGTCGGAGCAGGCTTAACCGGTGGCTTTGGCTTTTCCGGAGTCGGAGCAGGCTTTACCGGAGGAACTGGGGTTGGGGCCGGAGTGGGCTCAACAGTTGGTTCCTTGGTCGGCTCAGGTGCCGGAGTAGGAGCCGGGGTTGGGGCCGGAGTCGGCTCAACAGTTGGTTCCTTGGTCGGCTCAGGTGCCGGAGTAGGAGCCGGGGTTGGGGCCGGAGTCGGCTCAACAGTTGGTTCCTTGGTCGGCTCAGGTGCCGGAGTAGGAGCCGGGGTTGGGGCCGGAGTCGGCTCAACAGTTGGTTCCTTGGTCGGCTCAGGTGCCGGAGTAGGAGCCGGGGTTGGGGCCGGAGTCGGCTCAACAGTTGGTTCCTTGGTCGGCTCAGGTGCCGGAGTAGGAGCCGGGGTTGGGGCCGGAGTCGGCTCAACAGTTGGTTCCTTGGTCGGCTCAGGTGCCGGAGTAGGAGCCGGGGTTGGGGCCGGAGTCGGCTCAACGGTAGGTTCCTTGGTCGGCTCAGGAGTTGGTTCAGGCTGTGGGTATGCAAGGTTGATAGCCTTGATGGTTGTTGAACCAAAATCACCGAACAAGAATCGGTTTTCGCCAAAGTGAGCTGGACAGTTGAATTCAACTGTTGTCTTACTTGCTGGGAGGGCAACCTGCTTAGTAGATCCATCTGGGCAAGTTACCTCAGTCGAACCATCTTCACTAGCTTCGTATTCAAGTTCAAATGGACGATCCCCTGCCTTTTCTAGGGTGACATCAACCTGGCGCCAATTGTCGACGGTAGTTGCCTCTTGACGTGGCTTTTCTGGTCCGTCATACACTGGGAGGATTAAAGCATCAACGTTAACTGCAGGGCCGTTAGCGTAGAGCTTGATGTCATTAACACCCTTAGACATTGGACAGTTGAACTTGTAACCACCAACGGTTTCGTAGCTACCAGTCTCCGGTGGGTTGTACTCATGCTTGGTTCCGCCACATTCGATCACGATCTTACGACCGCTATCACCCTTAATGTAACGCAACTCAAGTTCACGATTGCCATCAACCTCGGAGTAAACGGGAACAGTTACCGAACCATTTCCGCCACCAATGTAACCTGCGACCTTTCCGTTAGAAGCTTCGGACTTATTCTCAGTCTTCCCCTTCTTTGCATAACGACCATTCTCACCCTCGTAGAGCAAGGCGCCCTTGTTAGCATTCTCGCTCGCCGGAGCAACAACAGTTGGAGCAAGCGAAGGCTGCAACAATTCTGGTTTTTCAACCGGAACTGGCAATGGTGCTGGTTCAGACGGGGTCGGAGCAGGGGTCGGCTCAGCAGTAGGTTCCTTGGTTGGAGCCGGAGTAGGAGCCGGGGTTGGCTCAGCAGTAGGTTCCTTAGTTGGAGCCGGAGTAGGAGCCGGAGCCGGGGTCGGCTCAGCAGTAGGTTCCTTGGTCGGTTCCGGAGTTGGCTCTGGCGCTACCGGTGGAGCAGCTACCCGGAAAGTTGCTTCTGCAGTCTTTGCTCCCTGAGTGTACTTCACGGTGCATTCACCAGCAGCAGTATCAGCAGGAACAGTCAAAGACTTAGCAGAGATTTCGCCATTTCCGTCGGTCTGAACGCTTTCGTTCACGCCGTTGGCACAAGTCATTGTGAAGGCACCATCGGTAGTTGGAGCGCCACCGAAAACTTCAACTTCAAGAGCTTCACCTGGGTTTACCAAAGTGGAACCAGTGACGTTCAAAGTGAGTCGCTTTTCAACTACTTGGAAAGTTGCGTTAGCACTCCGAGTACCTTGGGTGAAGGTAGCTTCGCAAGCACCAGTAGTTGCGTCTTCTGGAACTGCTACTCGAACATTGTTCAAGTTACCGTTTTCGTCCGGGGTGACATTTTCAACTGGGTTAATGCCACAGTTGAAGGTCAAACGACCAGCAGTGTTAGGAACTGCCCGAGTGATATCGAAGGCGACTTGCTGGCCCTGCTGGACCTCGGTCATATCGAATACGGCAAGCTGTGGATCAGGCAATGGCAATGCAGAGAACTGCATTTCAGCCGCAGCACCGAAGTTGTTTCCAGCTTCAGTCGAGTAGTCATCAACGATATTAAAACGGACGTAGGTTGCTTCCACAGGCTGATCAAGAAGCACAAACTTCTTGGCAGTGTTGTTTGGCATCAAACCAGACTTAACAACTCGGAAGTCACCATTAGCGGTATCCGAAACTAGGATCTGGTAGTTCTTGGCAGTACCGTTAGAACCATCAGACTGACGTGGCTGGTACATCAGACCATCAAGCATCATCTTCTGGGGAAGCTTGGCCTGAATCCAGTTGTTGCCCTTCTTACCATCGTTACTGCGCCAGTTCGAGTGCCAGATAGAACGAGAGTTGCCATCAAATGCCTTCGCGGCAGGAGCATCGCTAGCAGCGTTACGAGCACTGATTTCAGTCAAACGGTTATTAGCAACAGGGTGCGGCAACTTGCCATTAACGTTGAAAGTAACCGAAGAGGTTAGCTCACCTTGAGTGTAGGTAGCTTGGCAAGCAGCGGCCTCGGTACGACGTGGTACCTTAACTTCGTGAGCGGTAACGCGACCCTGATCATCAGTGGTCACTTCCTGTGCTGGAATACCACAATTGAAAGTGAGCTGACCAGCTGTCGATGGCTTAAAACCAGCAAGGTTGAAGGCTACCTTCGCACCCTGATCAACATTCTTGTTTCCGCTAACTTCCATTGCTGGATTGGTTAGCACTTCTTCCTCAGGTGGAACAACAGCAGAGAAACGAATCTCAGCAGCAGAACCGTAGTTCTTCTTGTGACCGCCGTTGGCCAAATCAGTACCGTGATCGGTCTTGATTACCAAACGAGCGTACTGTCCCTTAACTGGAGTATCAGCAAGAACAATCTTCTCGTCCTTGCCGCCACTGAAGCTACCAGAAGTAACGGTGGTGAATGGGCCATCAGCACTTTCAGCAACCTGAAGTTCGTACTCGGCGGCACTACCATTCAAGTTGTCATCCTGACGTGGCAAGTAGCTGAAGCCTTCGAGCAACATTGGCTGAGGCAACTTAGCTTGAATCCAGTTGTCGCCGGAACGTCCGTTATCCGAATCCCAATCGGAGTGCCAGATAGTATCGGAACGACCATCAAAAGCCTTACCTGCTTCATTACCGGAGTGGGCAGTACGGGCAGTCTTTTCAGTCAACTGGCTCGACATTACTGGGTGAGGCAAAGCGCCACGAACCACAAAGGATGCGGTGCTACGGAACTTGTCCTGTACGAAAGTGGCATCGCATTCGCCCTGGGTAGCAGTGAATGGAACATTCACGGCCTGATCGTTAATGCGACCTCGTTCATCGGTGCGAGCAGTGATCGGGTCAATGCCACAGCTGAACTCAAAGCGTCCATTAGCGCGAGGGTAAGCGTCCTCGACTCGCAAATGCACGGTCTGTCCCTGTAGCACTGCACGTTCACCGAGCAAGCTCAAAGTTGGGAGGTAAACCGGAGCAGTCTCAGGCTCTGGTTCGAGTACAGGGTTATCGGTGTTTTCACAGGTGATCTGGAGGTTGACCCAGTCGCCGTGGTCGAAGGCATTACCGTTGCCGCCGTCCTCGAGCTTGAAAGTCAATTCCTGAACGCCGGTGACATCCAAATTGGAGAAGTCTTCAGCTTCTTGGTAACCCAAAGTCTTGGAAGTGGCCCAAAGCTGACGGTTGTCACCAAGCACCTTACCGGTGATCGAGGGGTTACCCCACTTGGAATCCCAACCGTGGACTTCGTCATCGACACCAAACTTACCGCTCAAGCGGGTGCACTTGCCGGCAAGGTTGAACTTAACTACCGAGTTAGCGTTCGAGGCAAAACCAGTTTCGTAGGTCTGGCCCTTCAAGGTTAGTTTATGTCCGTCAAGGCTCTCATTGTAGGTCACCTTGTTTTCCCAGCCACCAGTGGCCGAGGACGGAGCAACCCGGGCGAGATCGCCGGTGCCCTCAGGCAAATCTGCCAAAACGGAAATCCGGAGGTTTCCTTCTTCCGAGTTGTTATTCCAAACAACCTCGGCTGGCACATCAAGGTTGCCAACTGGGGTTGTGTCGGCAACATCGAAACGGACCTTGGCTTCAACCGTGGCATTCGGTGCCATGCTTGGAAGTGCTACCAACTTACGAGTTGGAGTTGCACCCGTAGCCTTGCCAACACGCAAAACTGCGTCTGGCACGGTGGTGCTGGTGCGGTTAGTGACACGAACAGTCATTTCTACCTGACCGCCAGGCTTGGCGTAAGTCTGGCCGTCGGTAACCATGCGGCCACCAGGTAGGTCTGCGGAAAGACCTGGCTTCAAACGGTAGACCATGGTGTCGTAAGCCTTAACCGGGACCTTCATGTTGGAAGTTACGTTGAAGGCTTCTTGGTTAGCCCAAGAATCGGTGGCAATGTAGGACTGTTCGGTTAGACCAAGCTCAGTAAGAGTGGTGGAAATAGTCTTAGGCTGACCGGTGCTATTGAAGAAGGCAACTGCCACATCACCATTGGCTAGAGTCTTCTTCCAAACCTGGCCACCGCCATTATTGCTAACGCGATCACCCTGTTTACCTGCAGAATCTTGGTCAATCGCAATGATCTGCGGGTTTGAAACAATGTCGATAATGTCGTTCGACAAAGTCTTAACGTTGGTTCCAAGGAAAAGAGGTGCGGCCAACATGGACCACATAGCGAAGTGCGAACGATTCTTTTCTAGGTAGTTTGGACGACCGGATGCGAACTCACCGTTGCCGACCTGCAACATGTCAGGGTCGTTCCAGTGGCCCGGACCAGCGTGGCTGGCCAAACCAACCTGCGAGTTAATAATGTGGGTAACCGAGGACCACGAAGGGTTGATGTCATGGGTGGTACGCCAAAGGTTAGCAGTATCGGCTGCCCATTCCCAAGGACGGGTGACACCGTATTCACTGATACCGTAAACCATCGGACGATCTAGTGTTTTGAGGACGTCACGCATCTTACGGAAGCCCTCTTTTTGGTTCATTCCGTTAGTGACATCTGCACGACACCAGTCGTACTTAAGGTAGTCAATCCCCCACTTTTCAAAAGTCTTTGCATCCAGTTCTTCGTGTCCGGCAGAACCAATGCCACGAACTGGGTAGTGATCCCAGTGGTTAGCACAGGTTTCATTACCTGGAACGGAGTAAATACCGAGCTTAACGCCCTTTTCGTGAGCGTAGTCGGCGATCGATTTAATGCCGTTGGGGAAACGAGTACGATCGGTAAAAAGCTCTTGTGTTTCTGGATCGCGACCGCCCTGGTAGCAGTCATCGATCACCACATACTGGTAGCCTTTGGCAGCCAGATTGCGATCTACAAAAGCATCAATCGTATCTTTAACAACCTTCTCGGTAAGGTCATTACAGCGCACCTGGTTCCATGAGTTCCAACCCATGGGAGGGGTTAACGCCAGACCATTATCGAGGGCATGCGCCGATGGTGTCGGAAGGAATCCCGGCACTACGGTTAAACCCGCCACTGCGACTGCAGCAGCACTAAATGTAGTCGCACAAGTTCTAAAAAAACTGCGCCCTTGAGACAACTTTGTCACTTGGCTCTCCTTTGAATAACCAACATTCGCGTCCAATAGTAACAAAATTGTGGTTGTTTGCGCTGGGTGAGAAAAAGAAAAGTTCGTAAACGAAAGCTAGTAGACACTAGGGAAAAGTCGTTTACGAACTATTTCTAGGTATTTAGTCTTTTATGACTTAACAAAAATCAGCTCAGCCGATAGGCTCCATGAAGAACGGCAGCACCAGCATTGACGCCCTTTGCTCCCTGCACTCGACGGGCACCTTCCTCGGCAGCTGGCTCAGCATCAGGTACCACTTCGCCCAGATCCCAGGCTGGGATTCCGGCATCCTGTGACATGGAAATAACTTCGTCAGCAATCGTTGGGGAGACAACCGCGACCATGCCCACTCCGAGGTTCCAAGTATCTTCTAGATCTACGCAGTCATGGCCACCGGCCTCGGCAAGCACACTAAAGACTGCGGGTACTTCCCAGCTGCCACGGTTAACCATGGCTGCCACCCCAGCAGGAAGCACACGGGAGATGTTAGCTCCCAGGCCCCCTCCGGTGATGTGGGAGAGAGCATGGAACTGGGTGGCACCAAATTTTTGTAGCATTTCAAGGCAGACCTTGGTGTAAAGCCTGGTTGGTTCCAGGAGTTCCATCCCCAAGGCGCGACCGAACTCGGGGATTTCCTGATCCCAATCCCAACCCTGTTGCTTCACGATATGGCGCACCAAAGAGTAACCGTTCGAGTGCAAGCCGGATGCAGCAAGAGCAACCAAACGGTCCCCCACCTGGACGCGACCAGCACCCAGGACCTGATCGGCCTCGACCACACCGGTTGCAGCACCTGCCACGTCATAGTCGTCCGGGCCCATCAAACCGGGATGTTCCGCAGTTTCGCCGCCCAACAATGGGGTATCAATCAGCGCACAAGCTTCAGCCACACCACGGACAATGTCAGCGATCTTCTGTGGATTTACCTGACCACAGGCAATGTAGTCGGTCATCAAAAGCGGCTTCGCCCCAACCACCACAATATCGTCAACCACCATGCCGACTAGGTCTTGACCAATCGTGTCGTGTACATCCATGGCTTGGGCGATTGCCACTTTGGTACCCACCCCATCGGTCGAAGTAGCCAACAAAGGACGCTTGTAGTTACGCAATTCACTGGCATCGATCATGCCAGCAAAGCCACCCTGTCCCCCAAAAACATTTTCGTTGTGGGTACGAGCGACCGCACCTTTCATTAGTTCGACGGCTAGATCGCCAGCTTCGGTATCGACACCGGCAGCCGCGTAGCTGTTCTTTTCGGGGGCCATGACTTCTCCTTGGAATGAGTGGCGGGTTGGTTTGATATTAAGTTATTGGCCGAGGGCGGTTCCCCGATCGGGTCGGCCCCCAAATAATTTTCTTTTGGTTTTAGCAGGTGCCGAGGCTAGCGGCATCTTTGGGCGGAGCCATTGGGTAATCTCCGCTGAAACAGGCTGTGCAGAGGCGATCTTCACTTTGTCCACTGGCCGCAATCATGCCTTCAAGGCTGAGATAGCCGAGCGAATCGGCCCCAATGGAGCGACAAATCTCTTCAGTGTCCATCGAGGCGGCGATTAGTTCCGCCCGGGTGGCAAAGTCGATGCCGAAGAAGCATGGCCAAAGCACCGGTGGCGAGGAAATTCGCACATGCACTTCCTTGGCTCCCGCTTCACGCAGCATGCGGACGAGAGCGCGCTGGGTATTACCGCGCACAATGGAATCGTCAATAACTACTAGGCGCTTACCTTCAATGATTTCACGCAGAGGGTTGAGTTTGAGGCGAATACCTAGCTGACGGATTGTCTGGGTAGGCTGAATAAAGGTACGTCCCACATAGGAGTTCTTCACCACCCCATGACCGAACGGAATGCCGGACTCTTGGGCGTAACCGATCGCTGCGGGCGTTCCCGATTCTGGAGTGGGCATGACGAGGTCGGCTTCGACTGGATGTTCTCGTGCCAGTGTGGCACCCATTTCGGTACGCGAAACAATGATCGACTTCCCCGAGATTTCGGTGTCGGGACGCGCCAAATACACGTATTCGAAGACGCAACCGCGAGGCTTGCTTTCGCCCCAACGGTAGGTCTTGACGCCCTGCTCATTGATGGCAATAAGCTCGCCTGGTTCAATTTCGCGCACGAAGGTGGCCGCGATAATGTCGAGGGCGGCCGTTTCAGAGGCCACTGCCCAACCTGATTCGGTCCGACCCAAAACTAGTGGGCGCAAACCGTGAGTATCACGGGCAGCATACAAAGTGCCTTCATCCATAAAGACGAGGCTGAAAGCTCCACGTAAGATCGGCAGAATTTTCAAGGCGGCCGCAATTAGCGGGGCATTTTGCGAGCCCGCCTCGTCCTCGGCAGGCAGTTTAGGAGTGGGCACGTAACGCAAAGGCGCCAACTCTTCTTCCGAAATGTTGTCAGCTGAACCTAAAAGTGCGGTAATCACTGCGGTATCTGAGGTGCCACCCTTCCAGAACTCGCCACCAAGATTAGGCTTATCGGCTAGCAGCTCTTTAAGTTCCGCAGTATTGACCAGGTTGCCATTATGGGCGAGGGCGAGAGTACCGGTTGGGGTGGGTCCCAAGGTCGGCTGGGCATTTTGCCAAACCGAAGCACCAGTGGTGGCATAGCGAACGTGACCGATCGCTTGCCGGCCAGCGAGTGCAGAAAGGGCCTGGTCGTCAAAAACTTGCGACACCAGACCCATATCTTTGTACACCAGCATAGTTTGCCCATCAGATGAGGCAATACCTGCAGACTGCTGGCCACGATGCTGTAGCGCATACAAACCAAAGTAGGTAAGACGGGCGACTTCTTCGCCGGGACTAAAAATACCGAATACCCCGCAGGCATCCTGAGGACGCTTTTCTACCGGGTCCAAATCGAGGGTCAAGTTACCATCGGGTCTGAGCATGTGGATATCTTTTCACAACCTGCAACTAATCGCTAGTTTGGCAGGGAAATTGGGTAGAAAGACCGTGCCGATCGGTTGGCAGTTTCAACTTACTTAATTTGTAGCTTACGTCGGCTTTTATCGAGGCCGAGGATACATTCAGTTTTCTGGGGAAAATTGTTGTGGGTTCACCCTCTTTTTGGCCGACACAGCGATTAAAACTGTTAGGATATAGCGTGTTCTTTCCGCATCTGAGAGATTGAGGAATCGTTTTGTCGCGTCAATATTTAGTTACCGCTTCCCTAGTTGCCATCGCATTAGGGGCGTTAGCCGGCTGCTCAACTTCGCCCGATTCAACCAATGCCTCTTCTCCAGAAGGAAGCACCGCGGAACAGCTTTTCAGCCAAGCCCCTACCGTCAGTAGCAATGCTACTAGCGAGGGTAGCGACGGATTACAGCCTGAGCCCTCATTGAAAGGGACTGGTCTACCCGTTCCTTTTAAAGCCGGTGAACCAACCATTATTGACCCGACCGAAGGGTTACTTGGTCGCACCTACAAGAACACCACCGGGATGGCTAATAATGAAGCCCAAGAAGTACTGATTGAAAAAGCTACTGATTTCTACAACGATCAAGACTTTGCTGGCATGGCTTTCGCTGAAGACTACAGTTACTTCGACATGTACGTGGTACACCCAGATGCTCCAGCGGTAAAGGAACTCAAGCAGTTTTTGGCACAAAACCCATCTGCTCGAATTCGGTTAGTCCCACGTAAAGTTTCTATGGAAACCATGCAACAAGTGGCTGCGGCTTTGAAAGAAAAGCACCCGCAAATCATGGAAGCAGCACCTGACATGATTATTGAAGGTCTTGATCTAACGATCGACCCGAAACTTGAAGAAGTATTAAAAGAGCACGAGAACGACGATAAACAGCCGTACAGTGAGCTCACCGGCACTCCCGAAAATAATCGTCCTTTGCCCACTCAGGAAGAAATTAAACCAATTTGTGAACAGGCTGCGAAGTTCGTGGCTGAAAAAGGATTATCGGTCACCTGCCGACCTGGACTCGCCACAATGGAACCACCTCGGCCACTCGCCGGGCTCTAAGGTACGATTCAATATCCATTTTCCACTTGGGCTTAGCAACAATCCACAAGATCCAACTAACTTCCACAGCTTTCCCCAAGAATCCACAGCTAAAAGCCAAAAACCGTAGTTATCCACAGTTTTTCTGCTTGATTGTGGATAGTTGCAGAGCGATTGCGCAAAACGCCGACTAACGCGCAACTATCTTGCAAACTATTCACACTTTAAAGTTTCACTTCTGACCCAAACTTCGACTTTTCCTTGAAATTAAGCCACTACCAACAATACTTAAAGCCGAACTTTAACTTGAAGGACAACCTCTCCGAATCTTGGCAAATTGAAAACCCGAGATAGACAACCATGTAAACCTGAAAATTAATCAAGTTATCCACAGATTCTATCCACAGGGTTGTTAACACGTCCACAACCTAAGCAAAAACCTGTGGAAAATCGTGTGAAAATTGATTTTCCACTTTAATTATTGCTTTGCTCACACCTTATTTGTAAGTGTAATCGCGTCCACTTAGGGTGGCTCGCACTTTGCTAAATAAGAATGATTATTTATACTATTAGCGGTAATGGGTGGTGACTTTGCCTTTTTCGGCTAATGTCATCGCCTTCTCAACAAGGGAAGCAAACCTTTTTGTTCCTTTTCAGCTAAGTAGGAAGTTTATGCGAAGCATTTGGCGACACTGGTGGCTTTGGGCGGGTTTAGCCGCCGTTATCTGTGTTGCCCTAGTGCTACCGCAAGCTTTTAAATCAACTGCCTCCACCCAAACGGCCACCACAGACCAGAATGGGGTTACCGCTTCGGCGGGAGTAAGCGCACCAGAATCTAGCGAACAAAGCACCGCTAAACGCCCCCAAGTAGTTACTTCTACCGCCATTTTGGCTGATATTGCCCGCAATGTAGCTGGCAACCGGGCGGATGTTACCGCCCTCGTCCCCCCAGGAGCAGACCCGCACTCCTACGAACCAACTTTGCACACAATCCGTTCCGTGGTGTACGCCGACGCGGCATTCACCAACTACATGATGCTCGAGGAACATTCGCTGATTAAAGCGATCGACACCAACTTGCGTCCAGGCGTCCCGAATGTGGCGCTGGCCGAGGACGCTACCCGCCACTTCGCCGAAGTCATTCCGCTGATCGAGGACGCTTCCCTCGATACGGTTTGGTTGGGCCTGCGAGCCCGCGGCGAAGCGAAAGATCGCAGTAGCGAGTTGACCATGCGGGCCCGGGCAGTTCGCGGCCCGGGCCAACTCGCCGGGTTCCTCACCGGGGCTTTTGGTCAGCCCGAAATCTACTTCCAGGGAAGCGAAAAGAACCCGCCGGCCACGGGCGAAAATAGCCCGTCTGCGCATTTACCGATTGGGGCTCACACTCACGTTTCTTGGGCTTTCGACCAGCCAGGTATCTACCAGTTGGACTTGGTGGCCACCCAGAAGGCTGGCAAGGGTTTTACCCAGTCTGAGGTGGGTCAAGCGACCATCACTTTTGCGGTGGGGGTGGATCCGTCCTCGGACCCGCGCACTAAGGACCGCCAGATTGTCGACGCCGGGCACGTTGATATTACTGCCGATACGAACACGAAAAAGATCACGTTGTTTACTGACCCGAAGGGCGGCGGCGAGTACACCCAGAAGGATTTGGATCCTAACCAGATTGTGATTGTGGTGCCCCCGAAGGCTTTGCAGTTGATTCCCGCGGGTAGCCAATACCGTTTCTTGGGGCATGCTGGCGCGCAGGTGTACCTGTTGGCGCAGGCCGTCCTCGGCAAGCATGTGCACGGTGAAATTGACCCGCACTTGTGGCATGACGTGAAGAACGTGAAGGCTTTTGCCCTTTCGATTCGCGACACCATGATGCAAGTGGATCCGGCTGGGGCCAGCCAGTATGCGCGTAATACTGAGGAGTACATTCGTCGCCTCGATGGGGTCGACAAGTACGTGCGGGCGCAGATTGACCAGATTCCACGCGAACGTCGCACGCTGGTGACCACCCACGATGCTTATGGCTATTTGGCACACGCATATGGTTTGAAAGTGGCTGGTTTCGTTTCGCCTAACCCGGGGCAGGAGCCGAGCGTGGCGGACCGAATTCGTTTGGCTCGGACCATGCGCGACCTCGGTGTTCAGGCAGTTTTCCTCGAACCATATTTGGCCACCCGCAATACCGAACTGACGCAGGTGGCAGCCGATGCGGGCGCCAAGGTTTGCCCGCTCTATTCGGACACGCTGGATAACCAGGTGCCCACATACATTGACTTAATGCGGTTTAACGCCGATTCGCTACGCAAATGTCTAGGAGGCAAGTAATGCAAACCATGGCTCGATTCTCTTCCACTCCCCCGCAAGCTGGCCGAGGCCGGCACGCGCTCGCCTGGGTCTTGACCCTTTTTGCCTTGGTGCTGGCTCCACTGACTTTGCTTCCCGCCCCGGCGGCTAGCGCCGATGAATTGGACCAGACGGTCAATAGCGACGAGCAGGTTTCGGATGAACCGGTAGAGATTGCTGCCGGCCACATGGACATTGGCCCTCGTTTGATTAACGGCAAGTGGGAAATGTTGGTGCGTGACGATTCGGGCGATAAGCCGGTGTGGCGTAACCTCGACAAGGTAGTTTTCCGGGTCGGTCAGGCCGCCATGATGAACGTGCCCGAGGACGGAGCATACTCGTTTACCGGCGCGAAGGCAGGAGCTCCGGTCCACGTCATTCCTCAGTCTCAGATTCCGAACGTGCCTTGGCTGGGCTGGAATACTCAGTCTCCCGAGGTCGTCGCGGCAGTTAATCTTGGGGTGAACCTGACTTTCCTAGGGGCACAGGGCCCGGCAAATGTCAGTGTTTACCTTGAATCTGGCAACTTCTCAAAGCCGATCGTCTTGTGGAACAAGGCTACGACTGGGCCGCAGCCGATCTGGGTTGATTTGAATACTCATACTCACGCCACCTGGGTGTTTAATCAGCCGGGTGTCTACCTGATGGCGATTAACGCTTCGGCACAGGGTAAAGATGGCCAGCATTTTGCCCAAACCAAGGTTTTGCGTTTTGCCGTTGGTAACCCGGAACAGGTTTCGACCCAGCAAGCGATGGCCGAAAAGTGGCCTGGTGAGGTTCCAGCCATGCCCGCCGATTTGTCTGCCTCATTGGCTGGTAAGGGTGGGCCACAAGCCAACTCTCCAGCACAAAGCACCGAGGGCGCCCCAGCAGCGACCCCAGCGCCTGATGCCCAGGCTCCCGTTGCCACTACCGAGCCTGGCACTGGGGTGGCCAAGACCGCGGAACCTATGAGCGCGGAAAAGGACCAGACCTTGGGTGGGGCGCAAGCTGCGCAGGCGCCAGCGCAAGCAGGCTGGCCGATCAGCCAGATTATTTTCGGCATCGGCATGGCAGTTTTGGCTTTGGCTCTGATTGTTTTCGGGGTGAGCCGGGCAAAAGCCCGCAAGGCTGAACAGGCCGCGGCGGCAGCTTCCTTCGAGAACGGGCAAGCATGAGCGAAGTCGTTCTCGATATTCGTGACCTGAAGGTGGTGCTTTCGGGCCGGCAGATCCTCACCGACGTGAACCTGCAGGTGGAAAAGGGGCAGCTTTTTGGGCTGCTCGGACCGAACGGGGCTGGTAAAACCACCCTGTTGCGCACCATGATGGGTTTGATTAAGCCGGTGGCTGGCACTATCAGTGTGCAGGGGCAAAGTGGTGCCAAGGCAGCCGATCTGCTTGGTTATGTGCCGCAGCGTCAGGACGTGGCATGGGATTTTCCGATCAGTGTGGCTCAGCTAGTGGTTTCGGGTTTGACTCGTCGCCTTGGCTACTTTCGCCACCCGCGTTTGCCGCACTGGCAGGCGGTTTATCAGGCGTTGGAACGAGTGCAGATGCGTGAATTTGCTGATCGCCCGATCCAAGAACTTTCAGGTGGTCAACGGCAGCGCATTCTGATTGCGCGGGCGCTGGTCACTGACCCGGCGATTTTGGTGTTGGACGAGCCCTTTACCGGCTTGGACATGCCCACCCAGGAACTGCTTACCTTATTGTTCCAAAAGCTAGCTAGCGAGGGGACAAGTTTGCTGATGACCACCCATGATCTGACACACGCGTTAGTCACTTGCGACCAGGTGGCTTTGCTTAGAGGGCAGATTACTGCCACCGGCACCCCTGCCCAGCTGAAGGACCCGCAGGTGTGGATGGATACCTTCCAAGTTAGTGAAAAGTCGCCCCTATTGGCCCAGTTAGGAGCCGTGAAGTGTTAACTCCGATTGATTTCATTCAAGACCTGTTCAATCCACTGCTTTCTTTCTTGCCGAGGGCGCTTGTAGTGGCGGTGATGGCCGCGGTGATCTGCGGAGTCATTGGCACGCATGTGGTTTTGCGTGGCATGGCCTTTATTGGTGACGCAGTAGCGCACAGTGTTTTCCCTGGCTTGGCAGTTGCTTTCGTTTTGCAGGGCTCGCTTTTGGTTGGCGGTTTGGTGGCTGGGGCAATTACTGCCTTGCTGGTGGCCTTCTTTTCTCAGAATCGACGGATTAAAGAAGACTCTGTGATCGGCATTTTCTTTGCCGCGGCTTTCGCCCTCGGTCTTGTGGTGATGTCTTTTGCCCCCGGCTATTCGGGTTCCTTGCAGTCCTTCCTGTTCGGTTCCATCACCGGTGTTTCCCGCCAAGACATTGTGAATGTGGCAGTGGCGGGCGTCCTCGTCATTGGGATTACCTTGCTTTTGAATAAGGAACTGGTAGCGGTTTCTTTGGACCGCGAAATGGCGAAAGTACAGCGTTTACCTGTGCTGGCTCTGGACATTGTGCTCTATTTCTTGGTGACCGTGGCAGTCGTGATTTCGATCCACACCATCGGCAACATTCTGGTGCTGGCACTACTGGTGACTCCTGCAGCAACGGCACGCTTGTTAACCGATAAGCTGCCCACCATGATGGCCTTGGGCGCTGGAGTGGGAGCAATCAGTGCGCTAGTTGGCATGTATCTTTCGTGGGCGATTAACATTCCCACCGGTGCCACCATCGTGCTCACCGCTACCACGATTTTCTTACTGACCTGGTTGTTCGCTCCTAAGCACGGGATTCTGTTCGCCGGGCGTAAGGTCGGTAGGGCAGCTTAACGCCTCTTAAGGACGCGGCTTAACACCCCTTCAGAAAGCGGCTTTCCCCTCAGGACGCGGCTTAACGCGAGTTCAGAAAGCGGCTTTCCCCTCAGGAAGCGGCTGCCACCTATGCACCTACGGAAGCCTCCTAACGCCATTTCAGTTTCGGGCAGACCTCTTTCATCAGGCCGTCTTTGTCGGTTTTGACCGTCAAAGATAACTGGTTAAAGCCCGCATCACTGATCTTGCGATAAAACTTAAGGTGTTCAGTTGGTAAGGAAATTTTCTGCTTCTTACTGGGCTTCAAAGGATAGAACTCTACCTTTTCACCCAATAGTTGACGACTAGCCCAAGTAAGCAGAAGGGGTAAGGCCCGCAGTAGAGTGGAAGCTTGCCGATCAACTAAAAGAAGCAGTACTTCGTCTTCAGCCGGGTTGAATTTGGTCCCGGGAAACTCAAGATAAACAGGGTGCAAGGTGTCATCAAACATCGCTTCTTGCTCAATGCTGCCACCAGTCTGGTCAAGAAAGAGGAATCCCCAATGACGCTCGTCAAGGTCTGCTAAAAAGCCGTCGGGATCAAAATCTGAGATGCGACGGAAACCTTGCTGGCTGAACAAAAGATCACGGTATTTCTTCCGCACCTTTGCTTTCTTTTCGTCATTTTCAGGGTAGTTAATCATCTCGTTTCTAAGCTCTGTGAGCTTATGCTGCCCGAACCAGAAGTTTTCTCCTCTGGGGCAGGCTAAAGATAAAACTTCTAGCAGGGTGTCTCCGTCCTCGACATAGCCTGCGGCAGTTCGATAGAAATATCCGGCTGCAATCGGGGTGGAGTCAGTTAGCGGAAAGCTATCTGAGAGTTTAACTTTTGATGCCCGGGAGCCTTCCTGTTCTAACCAGCTAAGTTCTTTCAGCGCTTTTGGAAAATCTTCTTCTGGAATGGACTCTTCGCGCAGTTTCCTTAGCAGTAAGCTCAAGGAATCACGACGCACATCCATCCCATCAGGTTGCGTCAAAGTCCAATAGACTAAACCATCCGAATCCGAAGCAACTTTGAACCGCAAAGTGGCATCACCAAAGGCCAAAACCGGATTATCAACGGAAAAATCCGCAATATTCACCCGCAAACAGCGCTCAAAATGGAACTGCGGATAATAAGCATTCAGGCATAAGCGTGCTGCCAAACTAGGAAACTCTGCAACCGTTGCCGCGATTTCTTCCACGAATTCACTCCTAACCTGATCTTCTACTAGCTAGCGAGACTAAGTAAATACCAGCGCTACCAGCCTGGGATAGATAACTGAGCAGATCCGGTTCTCTCCAGTGAGCAGGGCAGAACCCCTAGCTAAATAGAATCCCTAAGTAAAAGGTTAATAAAACTAAATTAAATTATAGTTTAACTAAAAAAAATCGCCAATTTTACGCCAAGCCACTTTCGATTCAGGCAAGAAACGGAAGAACACCGGCCACACGTGGATCATCATTTGGGCACTGTGGAACGTTACGTCCACTCCTTCAGAACGCATTGCCCTAGCTACTTGTACCGCATCCGAGAAAAGCAGTTCGTGTCGGCTCGCCAAAATCATGGTGCGTGGCAGACCGGTAAAGTCTGCATTCACCGGGGAAATATAAGGGTCGGCAGGGTTGGCCTTCCCGACATAAAACTCCCCCACTGGGAAATGGCCCGGCTGCCCATCTGCCGTACCAAAAATCGGGTCAATCCCCGCATTCACCTGGTACGAGGCGCCCTCGGCCAGCAAATCAGTCCAAGGTGACAGCAATACTAGCGCCCCCGGCAAATCCGCGCCCTCGTCCCGCAACTTTAGAGCTAAAGCCAAGGCTAAGCCGCCACCCGCGCTATCGCCGGTCACCGCAATCTGACTGGGGGCAAAACCTTGCGCTACCAGCCAGTTAAACGCATCCACCGCGTCATTGAGCGCTGCCGGGTAGGGGAACTGTGGAGCGGTGCGATAGTCCAAAGTCAGAACCGGCACCCCACCAGCAGCCGCCGAATAATCGTAAGCTGCCTGGACATATTGCCAAGACAGACCGAAGACATAACTTCCACCATGCAGGTGCAAAATCGCCCGAATCTGCCTTGGAAATTTTTGGCCCACCTGGTGCGTGGTCACATCGAGGAGGTCATATTGTACGGCTAAGCGCTCTGGTTGTAGCCAATAGGCCACGCTTTGGGGCAAAGTGACAGTTTCAACCTGGTAACCCACCTTCGCTTTAAATTGGGAGTGAGTCCAGGCTTTCTCCGCCGCCTTATTGTTGAGCGTGGCGGCCATGCGGTCCCGCCCCTCCCATTTTTTGGGCACATAAGCACGGGTGACGTTGAACAGCAGACGTCCAGGCAGGGAAACTTTAGGAGCCTTGGATTTCTTGGCTGGTTGCTTGCTCATGACTTCACGCTCTCCTATCGTTTGCTGGCCGAGGACGCCCGCTGCTTTCAGTCTTGGGTTAGCAGGCTTTCGACCCAGGCGGTGGCAGCTTCAAAGGCGCTGTCTTCTGTCCCGGTTTCAACCGTATTAGGCTTGGCGTCGAACCGGGGGTAGGAACCGACAAAACGCACCTGGGGGCACGTGCGGTGCAAACCGGTCAGAGCGGCTTGAACCCGACGCTCGGCAATATGTCCCTCAATGTCGACGCTAAACTCGTAGGTCCCTAGGCGACCACCGCCAGGACGCGATTCAATGCGCGAGAGGTTCACTCCGCGCGCGCTGAACTGCTCGAGCATATTCAACAAGGCGCCAGCCTCGTTGTCGGGCAGACGAACCTGAACGGTGGTTTTATCTGCCCCGGTGGGAGCCGGGGTGCGACCTGGACGGGAAACTAGAACGAAACGAGTCACCGCATTGGGATTATCCGCGATGCCGTCCGCTAAAGTCACCAAACCGGGAGTTTGAGCAGCTACCGCATTACAAAGGGCGGCTTCGAAGCCGGGGTAACGATCCTCGGTCAGCAAATTGGCGGCAGCCGCAGTAGAGGTAGCGGGCACATGGGTAGTCCCAGGGAAATGATCCTCGATCCAGTTACGGCACTGGGCCCAAGCGTGTGGGTGGGTGCCCACGCGACGCACCTGCTCTGGCTTAATGCCTTCTCGCACCACCAGGCAGAAGTCGATCGGGATGGCAGTCTCGCCCACAATCTGCAAAGGTTCACCGTGGACCAAAGCATCCAAGGAGGCATTAACGCCACCTTCGACCGAATTCTCCAAGGGGATCACGGCCCGATCAGCTTCGCCCTCACGCACCATCTTCAGCGCCTGGCCCACATCCCGACAAGGCAAAAGCTTCAAGCCGGTAGCGGCCTCGATTTCTTCGGGCTGGTTGGAAGTGATGGTAACGCCCTCGGCCTGCAAAAACTGGCGCAAAGCTAGTTCCGTAAAAGTCCCAAAGGGGCCGAGGAAGGCGTAGCGAGTGGCGGCAGTTTTCACGGATGTCTGGGCGGCGCTAAGTTGAGCCGCTGGCGTCTCAGTCATGTTTTCCTTCGAGCAGTCCTAGGACTTGATAGATTTCGTGTTTCTGCTGCCGGCTGGCAGCTTCCCGATATTGGGATGGTTTTAAGCGGTTTCGTTTAAAGAAATGTTGCCCCACCGCTAGGGCCACATCCTTGTACTGCGACAGACGGTGCCCCCACCCGGGGAAATTGCTCTTCAGGTGAGTCATTTTGGTGGGCACCTCAATCACCGCGTAGCCGGCCGTGACTAGGTCGATAATCATGCCGACTTCGACTCCCCAACCGTAGCTGAACGGGAGAACGTTTTCGGCGGCCTCGGGCGAAAGACAGCGCTGCCCGGAAAGTGGCTGATGGCAACGCCAACCGGTGGCCCGCGAAACCGCCCAGCGAGCTAGGCGGGTGACGAAACCGCGGCCACCACTGGTAGCCTCGCCTTCATTGTCGGCCACGGCCAGGTCGGCGCCTTGGCGCACAGCCTCAACCAGCATCAAGCAGGAAATGGCGGATTCACCAAGGTCGGCATCCAAGTACAGGAGCATACGTCCTCGGCCATTAGCCGGGTTACGCATGGCCACGACCTTGAGGCCGGTTTCCATCGCCGAGTGTTTGCCTCGGTTCATGGAATGGCGAACCACCACCGCGCCGGCCGCCCGCGCCACCTCCTGGGTGTCGTCAGTGGAGCCATCATCGACGACCACCACCAAGTCCACTCCAGGAATGGCATGGCAAGTACGGACGGTTGCGGCGATAACGGTGGACTCGTTGTAGGCGGGGATCACCACCGCCACTTGATCACCGAGGTCGCCTTGCTGGGTCATCAGCGCAATGAGATTTGACGCGAAACTAGGCCGGCACGAGCGCCACGCTGAGCTGGGGTCAACGGGGTGTCGTCAGCAATCGCAGCGGTTAGCTTCTTATCGAGTTCGGCGGCAGCCTTTTCGAGGTCGGCAGCTTCGGTGCGCTCTTCCATTTCGAAGACCGGCACCAGCAAACCACAGGTACGGAAAGCACCAATGAAACGGGTGCCTTCACCGAGGTTGGCTTCACCGCGGTCCTTCAAGCGGGCCAAAGCGTCAAATAGGCGGCTTTCGGATTCGGAGCGAACCCAACGCACGAAGTCATGGTTCATGCGGCACCAGAAAGCGGAGTCAGTGCCTGGCACTAGAGCCGAGGGGACAGCTTCTTCCGCGGCCTGACGCAAAGCGGTCTGGACATCTTCTTCTTCCAACTTGGCTGGGTCTACCCAGAAGTCGAAGCTTTCAGTTACCTGGAAGTCAAGGGCGTCACCCTCAAGGACGTCCTGCAAACGTGGGCCGGCATCGCGTGGGTCGAAACCTTCGAGTGCCTTGCCTTCCTCGAGCTTCTGTGCGCTAGTGAGCGCTAGGCCGAGGTCGTGCGAGTAGTCTTGGGTGTTGGCGTTGGTGCGCAAGGCAACCAGTACCTGGCCATCGGTCCGCTTCATGGCGGGGATACCTTCTGGCAGGTAGGAAACCAACAGAATTTCTTCGTTGCCGTGTTCGGCATTGGTCTTTACTTTGAGGAAACCCGAGGGGATGAAATCGCGCAGGGCGACCAACTGGGTTTCGTAGCTGAGGCCTTCAAAGGGACGGGCCACGAATGGAATCGGAGCGCGCTTAACTTTGGCGGCTTTGGACGGATCATATTTACGACTTGCTTTTCCCATAGCCATAAGATTAGCGCAGGTGGGCTGGTTACGGGCAAAAATTTGGGGCTAAATTTGTGGAAAAATGTAGTTTTTTGCCACATTTACCAAGCTTGGCCGGCCCTAACGGTTAAAGTGGTGGTAGTAATTGTCATTTTTCTGCCGATTTTTCGCCCGAAAAATGGCTGGTTTTGGAAGTTAAGGACGATATGGAAAACGAGTCTCGTGCCACGCGCGGCCCGCAAACTGGTGCCATTTTGATGGATCAGGGTTTACAGGCCGGACCAGACGTCGCTGACCTAAGTGCTACCGGCGAGTTCGAAGCCCTGCTGGAAACCGAAGGTAACGGGGTAGATGGCGATTTTGCTGCCCAGTCCCTAGCCGAGGGTGGTGCCCAAGCTGCCGGAGCCGAATCTGAAGGCAAAGAGGGTGGCCAAGCCATTAACGTGGTGAAGTCGTCGATGACAATTGCCGCCGGCACGATGACCTCCCGTATTCTTGGTTTCGTCCGCGGTGCCTTATTGCTGGCCGTGCTTGGCGCTGCCGGTGTGCAGGACTCTTTCTCGGTGGCTAATAACCTGCCGAACCAAATGTATGGTCTGTTGGCCGGTTCGGTGATTTCGGCTGTCCTTTTGCCCCAGATTGTGCGCGCTTTTGCCCGCCCAGATGGCGGCCATGACTATGTGCATCGCCTCTTGACTTTAACTGGGGTGGCCCTGTTTGTGATGACCGTGGTGATGACCCTCGGGGCTTCGGTGGTGGTCACGATTACCTATCCGGGTTTGGCCCCAGCTACCAGGCTTTTGGCGGTCACTTGGGCGTACTGGTTCATGCCCCAGATTTTCTTCTACGGGATGCAGTCCGTCCTCGGCCAGGTACTTAATGCCCGCGGGCATTTCTGGGAGGCTGCCTGGTCCCCTGTGATCAACAATGTGGTGTCCATTGCCGGTCTGTTCTATTTTGTGGCGCTTTATGGTTGGGCTCCCAAGGGTTATTTCGATCCTGCCTCTTTGACTGCTAACCAGATTTTGGTGATTGCGATCCCGACGACTTTGGGGATCGTCTTGCAGGCGGTGGCTTTGATTTGGCCGCTCAAGGCCAGTGGCTACCAGTACAAGTTCACCTGGGGTTTCCGCGGCTATGGTTTGGGTGAGGCCTTTAGAGTGGCTGCCTGGACCATGGCTTCTGCCGCCATTTACATGGTGTCGATCATTTCGGTGCAAATGTTGGCTTCGGCTGCGGAAGGTTACGCGGTAGCCAATAATCTGGTGGTGGCTGGTCCGGCGGCTCGCGCTAATGCTTTCACCATTTACATGCTCCCCCACTCGGTGATTACCGCTTCGGTGGCCACGGCCTTGTTTGCCAAAGTTTCGCGTTATGCCGCAAACGGTGACGATAAGGCAGTGCGCAACGCCCTCGAATCTTATGTCCACCAGGTTTCGTCGGTAGCCATGTTCTTTGTGGTTTCCCTGCTGGTGTTTGCGGTACCGATTATGCAGGCTTATGGAGCCTCGCGTTCGGCCGCCGAAATCAACGCTTATGCGGGTGTGCTTAGAGCCTACGCGCCAGGCCTGATCGTGATGGGCTTGTTCATCGTTGAGGTGGATATTCTGCTGTCCTACAACTTGGCAAAAACGGCTTTCTACGGCTATTTGGCTAAAGGTGTGGCCCTCGTTGGTTTGGCCGGTTTTGCTTGGCTAACTTTCCCGCCCACTTTCTGGGTCGAGGCCGGGGCCATGGCCGAGGTCGCTTCCTTCGTGATCGGTTCACTAGTGCTGTTCTACCAGGTGGATAAACTGCTGCCGGGCCACACTAGTGAGCTGGTGGTTCGTGCGCTGCTTAGTTCTTTGATTGCGGCAGTGCCAACTTGGCTGGTGGGCTGGACTTTCCTCACTCTGGTGGGTGAGTTCGCGGTCGGTGGCACCGCCCATGTACTGCTTGCTTCGTTGCTAAAATGCGCGGTCGGTGGCGTGTTGTGCCTGTTGGTTTACCTCACCAGCTTGTGGGTGCTAGGCGATCGCCAGGCAGTCAATCAGCTTTTGCGAATTGGCAAGCGTTTTCTTCCCAAGCGCGGCTAAGTAAGCTGTTCGTTAAGCAAACGAAGTTATGCCCGGATGCTTCCATTTTGAAGCCATCCGGGCATAACTTTTATCGTGCGGGTATTAAATGCCGTCTACTAGTTCTTTGACCTTCCAGCGAAGGTCTTCGAAAATCTTTCTAATGGTGACAATGTCTTGTCCGTCGGTGGAGGGAAGATCCCAGTGGAGCACCTTGGGGTGTTCACCGACGTCCTCGGCCTTGACTCCACCAAGAGTGACTACTACCTGGCAGTAATCCAATAGATCTTTGCCCAGTGCGAGAGGCACGATGGTGGCGAGGTCGAGTCCGTCCTCGGACATTACCTGTTCGAGCAGTTCGTCAGGTTCCTGCATCTGGGTGTTGGTGTAGGCAGCAAACGCCTCGATTTCTTTCAAATGGGCTGCATGCCGAGCGAGCAAGGCCGCGCAAGAAGCGATCCCGCCGCCGCGCGAAACGAAAAGGATCGCGGTTTTTTCATTGTCATTGCTTGTCATAGATAGTATTTTATCCCCAAACTTCTAAATGTGCCTTGCCACACTATTGAAAATAAAGTTACCCCCTGCACGTGCTCCGTTTTGGCGGCACGGCAGGGGGTAACTTACTTTGTTTACGTTAGCGCCCAAATTTTCCCAAGTGGGTTAGACACTAGTTTCCATTTCTCACTTTTCGCGGTGACGGCTACGGTACGAGGGCGATTCGAGGTCGGCACCAGCTGGGGCCGAGGCCGGCGAAGCAGCTTCGAGGTTGGTGCCGCGCCACTTGGAGATGCCACGCATCAGGTGGTAGATGACGATGGCGGCACCCGAACCAAGGGCGATCCCTTCGAAGGTGGCGCCACCGAGATTGGCGGTGAAGTTAGCAATGGCGATGACCATGGCAACTGCGGCGGTGTTGAGGTTTACCGGGTCAGCGAAGTCAACGCGGTTCTGTACCCAAATACGCACCCCGAGCATGCCGATCATGCCGTAGAGGACGGTAGCAGCCCCACCAAGTACGCCGGCTGGGATGGTGTTGATGACCGCACCGAACTTCGGCAGCATGGACAGGCCGAGGGCGAAGAGGGCGGCAACCACATAAGCGGCGGTGGAGTAAACGCGGGTTGCGGCCATAACGCCAATGTTTTCGGCGTAAGTGGTGGTACCAGAACCACCGCCGGAACCGGCGAATACGGTGGAGATACCGTCGGCAAAGAGGGCACGACCGGTAACGTCGTCAAGGTTTTCCCCGGTCATGGCGGCCACAGACTTTACGTGACCCACGTTTTCGGCCACTAGTACCAAAACTACCGGCACGAACAAACCCAGCAAGGTGGGGTCGAAAGTTGGTGCCTGGAACGATGGGGCCCCCACCCAAGAGGCATTTTCAATCGCTTCGAAAGAAACTTCCCCCGAAATGACCGCCACCACGTAGCCAATCAACACACCAAAGAGGATGGAGAGGCGGCCAATGATGCCCTTAAAGAGCACGGTGATTAGCAGAATGGACACGATAGTTACGGTGGCGGTTAGCGGAGCCTGCTTGACGTTGTTCCAAGCGGCTGGGGCTAGGTTGAAACCAATCAAGGAAACAATCGCACCGGTTACTACTGGCGGCATGAGAATGTCGATCCACTTGGTGCCAGCAAAATGCACAATCAGACCAATGATGGCTAGGGTCAAACCAACGGCCACGATGCCACCCTGGGCGAGCGACTGCTTGGCTGGATCGATCGGGGCGCCCCCACCAGCAACGTAGCCGGTGACAGCGCCGATTGGGGCAATCAAGGCGAAGGAGGAACCAAGGTAGGAAGGAAGACGACCGGCGGTGATAGCCAAGAACAAAAGGGTGCCAATGCCGGTGAAGAAAAGGGTGGTGGACGGGTCGAAACCAGTCAAAAGTGGAACGAGGAACGTAGCGCCGAACATGGCGATTACGTGCTGGGCACCGATGCCGATGGTGCGTGGCCAGCTCAAACGTTCACTGGGAAGAACTACAGCGCCCGGCTCAATCGACTTGCCGTCGCCGTGTAGATTCCATTTAAAGGGGGTGCTCATTGCGGTACCTTTCCGGTAGTCGCAGGGCATGCACAACCGGAAAACCCCGCAGGGCTAAATCCGAGGGTGGCACGTCACTGCATGTCATTAACCTCGCCGCCTAGTATACCGGCATGTTTTCACCCTAGCTTTAGTACCAACCGCCCAATAGGTCACGATTTGGCGGCAATTTAGCGGTTTTATTCCACTGACAGTAGTTGCGGCTGGTGCACCCCGGGTTGCTGTGCCAGGTCGGCCAGCACAGTTTCGAGTGGGGCGTCGGCACTACTAACGTCAACGGTCATGAGTACCGCGGCGACCTCGGCAATCGGCAGGGATTGGCTGATGGTGAGCACACTAATCTGGTGTTCCCCTAATAGGTTGAGCACTCTCGAGAGGTTGCCGGGCTGGTGGCGCACATTGAGCGAAAGTGCAGCTTTGCGTTCGGTCTGCCCTTTGGCGGGGGTGAAAATACGGTCCTTGTACTTGTAGTAGGTGGAGCGGGAAATGCCGGTCGCTTTGGTGGCAGCGCTAATATTTTCGAACTCGCCCGAGTGCAGTTTTTGGTTGATTTCCACGATTTTGTGGCAGAACTCGGGCAGCAGGGAGTGGTGGACAATCAGGTATTCACTGTTCATTACTTCGCCTCGTTTTCACCGGCTAGGTCTTCTACGATCGGCCCGCCAAGGTGGAGAGGCAGATCGAGGGCGCGCCAGTTGGCTTCCAGTCCCGCAAGGTCGACTTGTGGGCCGAGGGGCTGACCGACACTAATACCCAGGCAGGTCGAGCCCGAACCAGATACAGCCAAGGCCCCACCGGCTTGGTGGACGCGCTTGAGTAGTTCGGGCCAGTCTGGGATGAGCCGCTGACGGTATGGCTGGTGAATCTTGTCCTTGGTTAGTTCACGTAGACGTTGTGCCGCTTGGGTGGGTTCGGCGGGTAGCCCGCCCGGGCCGAGGGCGGCAATCAGTGAGATAGCCCGCGACATGGAAAAGACCGCATCTTGGACGGGGAGTTGTCGCGGCATGACAGCGCGTGCCTGCGCGGTCGGGACCGCAAAATCGGGGATGAAAGCGGTGAAGTACAACTGGTCCGACATGGGGATTTGGCTGGTAATGGCGACCCCGTCCTCGGCCACAAAACTGGCAGTCATGCCCCCGAAAACGGCTGGAGCCACATTGTCGGGGTGGCCTTCGAAGCGGGTGCAGATTTGGAAAATGTCATCGTCGCTGAGGGGCGAACCGGCAAGTTCATTGGCGGCCACGGCTCCCCCAACTAGCAGGGCGGCCGAAGAGCCAAGCCCTCGCGAAATAGGGATATCGGCCTGGAAGTGGGCTTTAACGCTGGCCTGCCGGGGGCGCTTCTCTGCGGGGATCAGTTCGCGGGTGGCCGCGTAGGCTTGGGCGAAAAGGTTGTCGGGCCCGGAAAACTCGCAGGGGATTCCGGTCAGTTCCAGCTCGTTAGAAAGGGCAACGTCGAAAGTGTTGTAGCAGGCGAGGGCCAGACCCAGAGTGTCAAAACCGGGGCCGAGGTTCGCTGATGTGGCGGGAACTTTAATGCGCAGCATTGAGCACCTCCAAGCGTTCGGTGACCACCTGGCGACCGGCGTCCTTCGGTAATTGTCGCTGGTGCAAAATCGGCAGTTTTTCAGTTTCGGCTAGGTTCGGTGGAATGGCTTCGCCGGTCAGCTTTTCGAGGGCGGATAGCGCGGCGAAAGCCTGCGCGGCCGGAAGATCTGCCGCGGGGATTTCCGTATTGGCCGGTTCCCCGGCTGGTGCGATCGCGGCCAGTACGTCGGCGGCAAACTTGTATGGCGAGGCGGTAGAAAGCACTACCGTCGGTGGTGTAGCCGGACGGGCTTGCGGCGCAGCTTGGGCGTCACGGGTTTCATCCCCCTGGGTCACATTAGCACTTCGCACCCCCTTGCCGGTTTGGGCTTCTTGGGCGGCCCGCCCTCCTTCGGCCTCGTGAGCCAAAGCGGCGTGCCAGCCTACCGCGGTGTGCGGGTCAATCAAGCGACCATGTTCCTCCCACGCCTGTTTAATCGCGTCAGCACACTGGGCCTCACTGCAGTCATAAGCCACAAAAGTTTCTTGCAATTTCGCGAGCAGTTCGGGACTGATCTGGTAGGTACCGTCCTCGGCCAACTGCTTCATTAAGCCGGCAACTAGTTCGGCGTCCCCATCGGAGGCGAGGTAAAGCAAACGCTCCAAATTGGAAGAAACCAAAATGTCCATGGAAGGCGACATGGTGGTGTAGAAAGGGCGGTTGGCGTCGTAGCGGCCGGTGCGCAAGAACTCGGTGAGCACATTGTTTTGGTTCGAGGCGCAAATCAACTGGCCAATCGGACAGCCGAGTTGCTTGGCAAAGTATCCGGCCAAAATATTGCCGAAGTTGCCGGTAGGCACGGCAAAATTGACTGCTTCGCCGGCGCGCACTACTTCGCGAACCACCAGATCCGCATAGGCCTTGAAGTAGTAAACCACCTGCGGGAAGAGTCGTCCGACATTGATCGAGTTTGCCGAAGAGAACTGCACGCCAGGGAAAGCACCAATCAGTTCGGCGTCCTCGTAGCAATCCTTCACGAGTCGCTGGCAGTCATCGAAGTTGCCCTGCAACCCCACCACTTCCACGTTATTGCCGGTGGTGGTTTGCATTTGTCGTTGTTGGACTGCCGAAACGCCCTCGGAGGGGTAGAAAACGGTAACGAAAGTGTCGGGCACGTCCTTGAAACCTTCTAGGGCGGCCTTGCCGGTGTCACCGCTGGTGGCCGTCAAAATGTACACGGTTTTTTGGCTGCCCGAGGACGCGTACGCCGTTTTTAGCAGGTGCGGCAAAATCGTCAAGGCCACGTCTTTAAAGGCGGAAGTGGGACCGTGGTACAGCTCTAGCAAATGTTGCTGGCCGAGGGCGGTCAGCGGGGTAATCTCGTCGGTGTCCCATTTGGGGCCGTACGCGCCGGTCACTGCTGCAGCAAGCTCGGCCTCGGTGAAATCAGGAAAAACGGTTCCCAAAATGGTGCGAGCAATATCTTGATAGCTTTGGCCGACAAACTGATCGGGTGAAAACTGGTTGGTGGGTAGCTGGGCGGGAACAAAAAGTCCCCCGTCGGCTGCTAGGCCTTGCACAATGGCGGTTTTTGCAGTCACCGCAGGCGCTTGTCCTCGTGTACTAACAAAGTTTTCAGCTATCATGATTACTCCTTGAACTTATTGCAAAAAAATGTTACCTTGTCTCTCAGGAATAAACAAGTGTTCACCAATCACGGACAGGAGCTGTCATGAGAATCGGTCTACTAGGACACGGTGTGGTCGGCCAAGGGGTACGTAAAATTATTGACGCCCATCAGACTTCTGCCACTGCCGCAATGTCAGTGGTTCGTATTTTGGTTCGCGACCAGTCCGAGATTACTGACGAACGCATCACCACTGACCCTGAGGAATTTTTCACCACCGACATGGACGTCGTGGTCGAATGCATGGGCGGGGTTGATAAGCCTTTTGAGTTTGTTTCACGCGCATTGTCGGCGGGCATGGGGGTGGTTTCCTCCAATAAGAAGTTGTTAGCACACAAGTACGACGAGCTTCAGGCTTTAGCCACACAGCGCCAGGTACCTTTGGCTTTTGAGGCGGCCATTGGCGGCGGTATTCCGTGGCTACACAATCTGGCTTTGACGGCGCAGGTTGATGAGGTGGAGTCTTTCCGCGGCATTTTCAATGGCACCACCAACTACATTTTGGATGAAATGTTCACGCATGGTCAGAACTTCGACGACGCGTTGCGTGGCGCCCAAGAACGTGGCTATGCCGAGGCCGACCCATCCGACGACATCGACGGCCACGACGTCAAGTACAAAACTGTGTTGACTGCCAACCGAATCTGGGGCGTTTCGGTGCCTTTAGAGCAAGTGCCGGCTTTGGGTTTACGCCATGTTGATGGGCGCGACGCTAAGTGGGCAGCCGCTCACGGTAAGACCATTAAGTTGTTGGGCATGGCTCGAGCCACGAATCAGGGTGTGATGGCTGGCGCGATGCCAGTAATGTTGCCGGCAAACCACTTGCTTGCTGGGATTCACCAGAACTTTAATTGCGCCATGGTGAACTCGAATAACTTTGGCGAGGCTGCCTACTATGGTCAAGGGGCGGGAATGCTTCCAACCGCTTTTGCCGTGGTTTCGGATTTGGTTTCCGTGCAAGCTTTGATGGTCCAAGACTCTTTTGCTTTAGCTGCTCCGGGGCGCACTGTGGTTGCCCCCATGTGGCAAGAGGCTTGGGGGCAGAATGCCTCCCCGCTGTCTCGCGAAGTAGCCAGCGTTGATCAATTAGTTTCGTCTCCAGCCCAGTCTTTGGAAGTAGCTCCAATGGATCAGTCGGCGCTGCAAGGAAAGTACTATTTGCGGCCCGAAAATTCTGAAGACTTTGACCTTTTGTGGGACTTGGTTGAGTTCACCCGACCGGAAAAACTGGAAAACGGGGCAATTTTGACTGGCGGAGTTCATTTGCCACTCTTAATGAACTCTTTGCGTCGGGCAGGTTTCACTACTGGTGTGGTTGGCGACATTAGTACATTGGTATGCGAGGTGGAGGATTCCTCCGCTAAGATGGTGGCCGATAGGGGCTTGTTCCTAGCACTAGTAGATTCTGGACTAAACGAATGATTAAGGTTGTGAAGTTTGGCGGCTCGTCGGTGGCGAGCGCTAAACAGTTCGAAAAGATCAAGGGCATTATTGAGGCTGACCCGACTCGTCAGCTAATTGTTTCTTCTGCTTGCGGTAAGACGGCGAAGGAAGATCATAAGGTTACCGACTTGCTTTATTTGACCCATGCTCACTTGCAGTATGGGGTGCCGGCTGATCATATTTTTGATCAGATTGTGGCTAAGTATGAGCGGATTAAGACTAACCTTGGTTTGGATTTGGACTTAACCGATCAGTTTGCGCAAATCCAAGCACAGATGGCTGCTGGTTGCACGGTGGATTACTTGGTTTCTCGTGGCGAATACTTGACTTCAATGCTTTTGGCCGAGTATTTGGGGGCCGAGTTCGTGGACGCCCGCGAGGTCATCGCTTTTGATTATTCCGGCGAAGTGAATATGGAAAAGTCAGCCACCCAGTTTGCTGCTCGCGTGCCAAAGGGTAAGCGCGTGGTTATCCCTGGTTTCTATGGGGCTTTGCCAAACGGTTCGATTCGCATTATGACTCGTGGCGGTTCGGATGTTTCGGGCGCTATTTTAGCGGCACTTTCCGGCGCTGATGTGTATGAAAACTGGACTGATGTTTCGGGTATTTTGGTCACCGATCCTCGGATTGTAGATAATCCAAAGCGAGTCGATTACATTACGTACGCAGAACTTCGCGAGCTCTCTTACATGGGCGCCAACGTTTTGCACGATGAGACAATCTTGCCTTTGGCTGACCAGCAGATTCCGATCAATATTCGTAACACTAATGATCCGGACAATCCGGGCACCATGATTATGAAGGATTGCTCGGAGCAGGATGAGAAGAACGCCCCAGACTACATCACTGGTATTAGCGGTAAGAAGGGTTTCTCACTGATTACCTGCGCCAAGGTGCACATGTCTAGTGAGGTTGGTGCCGTTCGTAAGGTGCTGACTGTTTTTGAACGCTACGGGGTGTCCATTGAGCTGGTTCCTGCGGGCGTTGACAATATCACCGTGGTGGTTGAGACCAAGCAGATCGAGGACCATCGTTACGAGATCATTGCCGAACTGAAGGAAGAACTGCGCCTCGACAGTATTCGCGTAATGGACAACGTGGCACTGATTGCTATTGTTGGTCGCGGCATGAGCCAAAAGCCAGGTATTTCTGGCAAGTTCTTTGCCGAGTTCGGTGCCCACGACATTAACATTCGCATTATTAACCAGTCTGCGGATGAAGTCGACATTATTGTCGGGGTGGATAACACCGATTTCGAAAAGGCCATCAGCTGCATTTACGATCGTTTCGTTCTACGCGCTGACGATTAATCTTTCGCTGCTTTTAGCTTTTCTAGCCGTCCTCTCCCTAGGGGTTCTCTCCTAAGGGGTTCTGAGGGCGGCTAGTAGTTTTAGCGCCCCTGTCTTGTTGAGCGGCTCGTTGCCGTTTCCACACTTTGGTGATTGCACGCAGCGCGGACAACCGCTTTGGCAAGGGCACTTTTTGAGTTGTTGATAGGTCAGTTCAACCCATTCGGCCGCATTTTGGAAACCATGGTAGCTAAACCCAGCTCCCCCAGGCACGGCATCGTGGACAAAAATGGTGGCGGTGCCGGTTTGCGGGTGTAGGACAGTGGATAATCCGCCGAGGTCGGAGCGGTCACAGGTGGCCAACAGTGGCAGCATGCCAATCAGCGCGTGCTCGGCCCCGTGGAGGGCGCCGGGGAGGTCGCCCTCGGCAATCCCAATCCGATCGATGTCGCGCATGGTGAAGGTGATCCAAGTGGATTTGGTTTGTAGAGTGCGCGGAGGCAGGTCAAGATTCCGGTTGGTCACAAAGTGCATTCCCGGCTGACGCAGCACGTCATAGTCGGTGATTTGAGTGATGACATTGGTGTTGCCGTGTTGCCAAACAATTCCGCTTTCTGGCTGGGCGAAGGCAGGGCCCGGACTGGTGATTTGGACAGTAAGTTGTTCGGTGGGGCGAGTACGCAGATCGCCTCGGTAATCAATCACGGTAGCAGTCAGGTCATCAAGCTGGGTGACAGTGTATAGCTGGCCTTGGTGAATGTAGATGGCTCCGGGGTGCACTAGGTTATGGGCCGAGGCCGCATCTACGGTACCGATCACTTCCCCGCTGTCTCGGCGCACTACTTGGATGGGATCTCCGCCGGTGCCCCGCAAGTCCGCTAGGTCGTGGGCAGAGCGAGGTAGGGTGGCGTTCCAGAACCAGCCGCCAGGGCGTTTCACTAGGAGACGATTGGCGGCTAGGGTGGCGATTGGGCCGGGCACTAGCTGCGAATCTGTAGCGGTGTCTTGAACGCTTTGAGCCCCTTCGCTTGACACGGTTAGGTCGAAAAGTTTCCAGTCTGCTGGCCCCAGGGGTAGCTCGGCGGCGGCAGCACATAGATGCGGACCCAACACAAAGGGGTTAGAGGTATCGAATACCGAGTGTTCAGGTGGGTCAGCCAGCATTTCTGGATGGTGAATCAAATAGTCATCGAGTGGATTTTCGGAGGCCACGAAAATGGCTACCCCAGCTTTTCCAGCACGTCCGGAGCGGCCTGCCTGTTGCCAGATGGAAGCGATTGAGCCGGGCCAGCCGGCAGTGATGGCAACTTCGAGCCCAGCAATATCGATCCCTAGTTCGAGCGCATTGGTGGTGGCCAGACCGACTAGTTCGCCTTCTCTGAGGGCTTTTTCAAGGGCTCGGCGTTCATCAGGCAGGTAGCCACCGCGGTAGGCGGCAATCTGATGTTTTACCCCAAAGTTTCCAGTTTTGGTGCTGAGTTTTTCAACTGTGAGTAGCTTTTGGGCGATTTGGGCGACTTGTTCAGCTCCATAACGGGATCGGACGAAAGCCAGCGTCCGGATTTGCTGGTTGGCAAGGTAAGCTAAAAGATGCGCAGTTTCGGTACTAACTGAACGCCGTTCGTGATGCAGGCCTGCTACTAGTTCGGCGGCTTCCTCGAGAGTATTTTCCTCTGCGCTGTTTGCAGTGTCGCTTAGTTGTGCCAGCGGGTCTCTGAGGGCTGGTTGCCAGTACCAGAGTTCTTTGGCGGCTGCCGGGGAAGCATCTTCGGTGATGGCCTTAACTTCGTCATTTTCGCACCCCAAGATTTGGGCGAGGCAGGCTGCCGGTTCTGCCAAGGTAGCAGATAGCCCAATTACTGTGGGGTTCGCCCCGTAGTGCCTAGCCAGTCTGAGAAGTCTACGAATAACGAGGGCGGTATGGGCTCCGGCCACTCCCCTTTGGGCGTGAATCTCATCAATGATGAGGTATTTGAGCGAGCGGAGGAAGCGAGTCCATTGGGCGTGGCCCGGTGCCATCACGTGGTGGATATAGTCTGGATTCGAAATGATAATGTCTGCACTACCCCGAGCCAGTCGTTTTAGTTCACTGGCAGTATCCCCGTCGGCAGTGAAGGCTTGTACGGGCAGTGGTGGCTGGGTACTGTGTATCAGCTTTTGCAAAGTTTGCAACTGATCCGCAGCTAGAGCCTTGGTGGGGCAAAGGTATAGCGCGGTTGGTCTACGACCTAGCTGTGAAATACGAGTAGTCGCACTAGTTGCGTCAATAGCTAGATCCGAAAGAATTGGCAACCAAGCTGCCCAAGATTTACCTGAACCAGTCCCGGTAGCTAACACGGTGTGGGTGCCCTCGTGGGCACTTTGGGCACAGGCTAGTTGGTGTTCCCAAAGCTCATCGATTCCTTGGGCATTGGCGGTAGCGATTACTTCTGGAGCTACCCAGTTCGGCCAAGGGGCATAGCTGGCCGTACGGGCAGGAATTGTCTGGACTTTTACTAGCCGTCCATCCTTTTGCCCCCTAGCTTTTAAGCTTTCAAGGGCTGGATCCATTTAGTGTGCGCCCCCGTGCGTTAAACCCAGTAGCGCCAATAATGCTGGGCTAGAAACCCAAATCAGACCAGCAACAATGAACGGGATTAGGTAGTAATCGTAGTGCTTATTTTTCGCGCCGACTACGAAAGCAGCAAAGGCAGTGAAGGCTGCAATCAAACCGGTGACAATCGTGATTCCAAGTAAAAAGTTGGTGCTAAAGCGCTCAGCAAACGAGGTGTAGGACACGGCCAAAGTAACTACACCGATCAATAGGAGCACCGTACAAAATGACTTTGCCCGAGTAGTTTCTTCTTTAGCAATATCTGCTTTGCTAGCTTTCATTTTCTAGCTCCTTTTCCTCGTTAGAAGGTCAAGGCCATAAACGCATCAACGCTAGTTTCCCAACCAGCTATTTTGCTGCTAATGCCTCACCTTTCCAGCTTTTACACCTTAGCATTTAACCGCCTAACTGCGTGGTTTTACTCTCCCAATTCAGTAATTGCTTTTGCCTGAGCAACTCGTCGAAAAGTCCCCAGCCAAGGGATCGTCCGCTCAATTTCAACCTTAATTTGTGCTTTAGTGACCGTTTGCCGCAAAAACCGTAAAACCTGAGCGTCTTCATGCCCTACGGGGATTTGCTTCTCACTTTGACAAGCAACTAGCTGAGCGCCGTTAGCTAGGGCTATTTCTTTGGCCAGCAAACAAGGTTCGTAATCTGTTTTCAAAAGATTCTTAGCACCTAGTTCACTAACGCTAATGGCTGTTAAGTCTGCCGCTTGTTGTGCTCTCTGAGTCATCCAAGCAACTTGTCCTACCGCCAATATTCCAGCAGTTAATACGACTCCTGTTCCCAAGAGACCAACCGCCCGCATTGTTCCAGACATTTTGCTTAACCACCTTAGAAATCGTTATTGCTCTTGCCCCCTCAGCCTGCATTTTGGCATCTGAACGTTAACGCTTAGGGCTCAGTTTGTTGCCAGCTATCTTGTTCCTGCCAGATAGTGGCTTGACAAGTTACCGCTGGTAAGTGCCAGTTGCCAAGCATTTTCGACTGTTTAACGACGCTTACTGTTACTTGCGAACCGGTAACTTGTAAAGACACATTTGGCAGATCGACTTTACCTGCCTCGGTCGTGCCCGAAACGGCTGCTTGTCGTGCAGCATTCCGAGCAAGTTCACAAGCTTGTAAATAGTCAACTGACACTCGTCCACCAGCAAAAAGTAGGCTCAATGCCAGCACCACAATTGGCGCAGTCACGGCTGTTTCTGCGGTTACCATCCCGGCACTGTTCCCTCGAAATATGGAACCTTGTTTGAGAGACCACCCACCAGTTTTTCGTCTCATTGTCCCTCCCTAAAGTGATAACTAGCTTTGAGAAACTGCGATTAAACGGTAAAGGCAGAGTTGATCATTTTGGTCAGCATAGCTTTAAAGGGCGCAGATTTAGCAATAGCTAGTAGCACCCCAGCGATGGCAGCTGCGGCCAAAGTACCGATGGCATATTCTGCGGTACTCATCCCGTCTTCTTGACATAACAGTTCGCGCCGACCACCCTGACCATCAACTACTTCTGCTGTGGCATTTTTTAACCTCCTACCAGTGTGGTGAAGATTGAGATTCTCCCAGCTGTGTAGCTGACAGTAGGCTGAGGTCCAAAGACCAGTTAGTTTTTCTTCAAATTTTTTCATGTTTGCTCCTTTCACTTTGGCTCTTTCATCATCTAAAAAATCGACGCTTTCACTCCTAAGAACACAAGTGGGTTGGGGAAAGGTTAGCTGTGGAAAAGAGCGGGGAATTAACTGGAATAGAGTCGCAGATCAACTGTGAAAGAGGGTTAAAATAGCCGGGAAAATACTCCAGGCAATAAACGCGGGAAGAAAGCAAAGTCCCAAAGGAAGAGTCAATTTTATCGCTAACTCTTCAGCAGCCTTTCGTGCATATTGTTCTTGCTTTAAGGCCACTGACGAACCAAAATGTATCAACTGCTCGCTTGGATCAGCACCTATTAGCCAAGTTTTTTCTAGCACGCCAAATAGCTCTTCCCGCACTTGGAAGTCAAATATCTGGGATTCTTTCCGTGGAAATAATCGCCATCGCCCAGCACCTTTAGCGCTTGTTGGCTTAGTCTTGTAACGACTGGGAGTATCCACTTGCCAAAAGGACTCCAAAACAAGCTTTTGCCCAAAACTAACCAGATCGTCATGTTCGCAAGCTGAAGCGACCTCGACCAATACCTGTGGCAAAGAACCCGCAGTTTGTAATCCTTGTGCCAACAGCACACACTGAACTGGCCAAGGGACCGCTAACGCTGAATCCCCTACCGCTATCGCACGATGCCACAATAACCGACTCCACCCCCACCCTAAGAGCCAAGCGATCGTGCCCAGAACTAGTGCAACCCAGCCAAGGAAAGAGCCGAATAAAACCGTAAGCGGTGATAAGCCGACCACCTCACCCGCAATCAGACCCGCAAACGGTAAAAACCCAAGCAGTTGCACGGTTGCTTTAGGTCCCGCCAAGGCAGCATCTCGAGCATTTTGAATTGCTTGAGCACGCTCCAGTGCCGTGGCCACCAATGCGAAGCTTTTAGTCGGATCCATTCCCCAAAGGCTTGCCAGTTTTTGGGTAGCAATAGTGGCTCGAAATGCCGCTTTTTCGCCCGCTTTTGGATCCCAAGACTGCAACCATTGCTGCAGCGTTGGCGCAAAATCGGTTAGATCGACAATAGCTAGGTCACTAGTTTGGATCCCTCGATTTTGCATGGATTGACACCATTGTTCTTCCAAATTCTGGCCACTGGCTACTCCTGCCGAAACCTCACGTAATAGCGAGGCCCAAGCCAACAAATCCGGCGATAAACCGCCCGTCTTTTTCTCTCCTCTTTTAGTCTTAGTTAGCTTCATCCTTTGCATTGCCAACCCTAACTAGGCATAAACCAATAACTTCTCATTTTGCTGCTAAACCAAATAGGTTCTGGCTAGTTGGTGCCACCCAGGGCCTTGTACCCCACCGCTAACTCCAGCTTTCGTCTGCCAGGCTAACTGCGCCACTAAGCGACCGTCCTCCAGTTTAGGAACTGCCAGTTCGCTCACCCGCCGTGCTCCAGTTTTGGGATCTCTAGCTAAGTGAATAATGGCATCGACCCCAGCTAGCACCTGCACTGCCATTGCCTCGCTGGGCAATCCGGCCATAGCTCCCAGTGCCTGTAATCGTGCTGGTACCCCCTGAGCGCTATTAGCGTGGATCGTGGCGGCAGAGCCATCGTGACCGGTATTCATAGCCGAAAGCACCTCCCTTACTTCTGCTCCACGGCATTCACCTAAGACAATCCGATCTGGCCGCATCCGCATTGCCGCCCTCACCAAATCACTCAAACTAACTTCACCGGCCCCTGCCAAGTTCTTCTCTCTTTCCTGCAAACGTAGTGCATGCGGATGAATAGTTTGAATTTCTGGAACCTGTTCGACAATCACGATTCTTTGTGTGGCGGGAACCTGCCCTAACCAGGCACCTAAAAATGTGGTTTTTCCACTCCCCGTGCCACCGGAAATAAACACATTAGCTCGTTTCTTCACGAGCATCGTCAGCATGGGGGTGATCGCAGAGGGAACAGTTTCTGACTTTAACAATTCGCTCCACCCCCAAGTGGCCGGCTGTGCAGTTCTTAAACTGACCAAAATGCCTTTCGCCGCTACCGGCGGTAAAACTGCATGAAGCCGCAAAGGAAATTGACCCAAAGTTAAGGATCCATCACAGATAGGGACCGCCTGATCAAAACGAGCTTGGGCTAGAAGCGCTAACCGTCGCCCAAGCGCTAAACGCAAAGACTCTGTAAGAAAACTCTTACTGATTTGCGTAAGTCCCGCAGGGCCATCAACCCATAGTCCCTGGGGACCGAACATAATATCCGTAATCTGAGGGTTATCTGTCAACAGTTGAGTCAAAAACTGCAAACTAGAGGCCACATCATTTGGCAGTGCCGCAAAGTTGACCTGTCGCCCCAAAATACGCTCTACTCTGGCTACCTCATTGTTTTTCGGTAGTAAATCGCTAACTCCAACTTCGTTGGAAATACACCCGCTACCGATTGGTTGTTCTTCCTTTTCAGTAGGAAGGTAGTCCCCTACAATCGGCACATGTTCCCTCATGGCAGCAGAACTATCTTCCCCTACTTGATTTCCAGGTATTTCCTTGGGAACAATACTTTGGCGCGAATACTTCACGACTTTTTGAGTATTGTTCCGCAAAATCTTCTGAGATTCCGTTTGGGAAACAAGCTGAGATGGCAAAGAAACGATTGGCGTTAATGCAACAGGATCAAGATTTAACGTATTTCCAGAAGTAGCGATCCTGCCAAAAGTAATTTGTCGGTCCCCAGTCGAGATTATTGGTGAACTGGGGATATTTGGTGGCGGAGGCGGGGGCATTGTCTGCGTATGCGTCACGTTTGTTCTGCTTCCCAGGCTTGCTGCCACCACCAAGTTCGGCTCTTTAGCGGCCGAGAATCCCAAGCGGGCGTCCTCGGCAAGCAAATCAATCCAGGTATCAGTACCACGATTTCTACTAAGTAACTTCCGCATTTTCCCTCCAACTAAAAAACCGTTAGAGCGATTGTGACAAACCGGAGGTCCTCTTGAATCAAAGCGGGAGTTTTTATCCACATAAATTCGTTTGCCTTATGCTTGTGGATAGATAACTTGT
The DNA here is from genome assembly GCF_001856685.1 of Boudabousia tangfeifanii. Classification (GTDB taxonomy): domain Bacteria; phylum Actinomycetota; class Actinomycetes; order Actinomycetales; family Actinomycetaceae; genus Boudabousia; species Boudabousia tangfeifanii. The sequence goes on along the minus strand of NZ_CP017812.1, from coordinate 186,834 downwards.
TTGGCAAATACTTACGGAGGAAAACGAATGTCTTCAAAACTTGCTCCCCTAACACTCGAAAGAGTGCAGCAGTACCTCGACCAAGAAGAACTAAATTATGAAGTCGAAGAAGACGGCGTTATCGTTTTTCCCTATGGCAGCTTCATTGTTTGGATGGCTTTCGTTGAAAACCAGCTTGAATTCGCCAGCAGCTGGCAGGGTATTTTTCCGTCGTCTGAGCGCAAAACTGCTGAAACTTTCATCGAAAAATGGAATGCTGACAATAGCACAGACCAAATCAGTCTCCAAGCAGATCCCGAGGGCGATGGACTCCTCGTGTGTACCAATGGTGCTCTGTCAGCCGAAGCCGTCAGCGACGAGGTACTAGACCAGTTTTTCGCCGAACAAATGACTTTGGCCATCCGCTTGTGTCAGCAACTTGACCAAGATTTTCCTCAATTCGCCTAGCCAAACAAGAGAAGAGCCCAAAATCTAAACTGGGTTAACCGATTCCTAGAACGCCTAAACCAAGCCTGCACGATTTTGCGTCTTAGCCAAAGCGTTGGGGGGGTGTTTAGTTATCCTGCCGCGGAATTGCGGCCAGAATTGATTGAGAAATTGCTTCGCCCTCGGCCACCCCGGCAGCTAGCACCTGCAGATACCACGCCAAATAAGTTTTTACGCCCTCGGGTGTTCCACTTTGGTACGCAGCTAAAGCTTGTGCCCAATCTGCGTTTCCTAGCGGACCGGTTTTTTCGGGGACGATACCGCACGAGAGTTGGTTACCTCGCGCATCGCCTAAATCAGGCAGAGCCCAAACGCCAGTTGGCTCTACTCCACGCGCACAAAGAATCCATCGTGCAAAAGCCCAACCCAAAACAGGGTTCGCAGCTCCCCAAAGTTCCGCCAAAGCCAGACCGCTGCAAAGCCATGCCGGTGCGTCTGCCTCGGCTAAAGCTAAAGCCACTGAAAAAGCCTCTTGCCTAGGGGGCACTTCAGGAGTCTCCCAGGTTGCTTGCCAATCCAATAACAGACCCGAAAGGAGCTGCGGTGCCGGCATAGTGCTGTGTCGAGTGGTCGCAAGATCGCGACGCTCATTAAGTGGGGGTAAGGTTCCTTGGATTCGACTTTGCATGCGCCAGGCTGCCACCGCAATTTTGTTGGCCGAGGGCGCGCCTTCCAAGTCAGCCAATTGCCGTCGCAGTTCAGAAGCTAAAACCCGAGAACCAAGTAGCTTGCTGGCGTGTACCGCATTCCAGATTGCGGCCTCGGCCCGCGCTTCTTCCCACCCATTACGCAAGCCACGCGAGAAGCGCAGGCGCGCAAAATCAGGCTGTATCTCTTGCCAGGTTGCCGACAAGTCAGGATCGGAAGCCCAAAGGGCTAAAGCTCTAGCCAGCAAAGTTAAAGCTTAAAAGTAGAAGAGGAATCAGTTGGCAGCGGCGGCGCGAAGCTTTTCGCTGTTTTCATTCTGCTCTTCTAGCGCCTGACGCTGCACCTCGCGCTTAGCGCCATTCTTGCGAGCACCGTGCATACCGAACCAAGCGAAGAGAGCAATCACACCGAGGCTAAAGAGCAGACCGTGGTAGCCAGTCCATTCCAAGTGGTGAGCGATGGCCTTGCCCCAATCGTTCCAGTTACGCAAAGCGGCCAACGGTTCGGACAACAAGTTTGCGGTCCACAACGGCACGGCAATGAAAGGTGTACCAACGATCAAAAGCAGTAGAGCCGAGACGAGTTGACCCAAAGTGGACCAACGGGCACTCAAAGCAATCAAGCCCGCGATGATTAGACCGGCACCGAGTTCAATCCACGCGCCAATGGCCATTTCTCCGGTGATCGAGGGCGCGTTTTCTACCAAGGATAGGTGAGCGATACCGTCCGAGATCAAGAACCAAGAAATCACGGTAGCCAAGATGGCGTAAAGCAAAGACCAGGCATGAGCGCCAGCCCGCGAAGGCAAGGTTGCCGGGATGGAAGCAGCGGCGAATAGTTCAGCCTCGTCCAAGCCAGCTTCTTCGTTTTGGGCGGCGGCGAGCATTTCGCCAGTGCTCAAGCTTTCAGTTTCACTGGGGAAACCAGCCTTAAAACCGGCCTCTTCCCCAGCGGTTTTGTCCATCGATTCAGGGGCTGCGGTTGAAGCAGCGCTCCCTGGGGCGAAAGAAGGAACAGTTTCTGCCTCCACTGGAGTTTGGGAAACTACCGGTCCGGCCACATCAGCACCACTTGGACCAGGCTGCAGAATCTCGCCACCAGGCCCGGAAGCAGGAATAGTCGAGTTCATCCCGCCAAGCAAAGAACGGCGAGTAATCATCGTGGTTTGTAGTTCATCTTCCACCGGTTCAGTTCCGGCAGCGGCAACAGTTTCCGTTTCTGTTTCGGCAGCTACCGAAGCACCAGATTCTGCACCTTCAGCCAACACGTTGACATCTTGAGTGGAATCAGCAGTATCTGCCGGGGTTTCTTGGAAGAGGTCACTATCCCCGTCCTCGTCCAACGGCTTGGACAAGTCAGAAGGAGTGCCAACATAGTTCGCATCCTCTACTACTGGCAAGGCAGTGCTGGTGTCACCGTAAACGTCTTGCGGGTCAGTCTGGGTACCTTCAGCAGGTAGGGACACGTTTTCTTCAGCTGCGTCGAAATTACGCTCGCTCATGCTTTCCTCCAAGGGGTGGCGATAGTTCTGTCTAAAACATACCGAACATTGCCTAACAGTAAGCTTGGTACGCGCCGAAAGTCCCAAAAGTGGGCGAAACTAACTATTCGCCACACCGATCTGCGGACAAAACTGCAAAATGGGACAAACTTCACATTCAGGTCCGCGGGAATGGCAAACCTCGCGTCCGAACAAAATTACTCGATGACAAATGTCGGTGAGTTCAGGGGCCGGCCAAATCTTCGCCAGATCCTTTTCGGCAACAACCGGATTTTTACTTTCCGTCCATCCCCAGCGGCGAGCCAATCTACCAACATGCGTATCAACTGTGATTGCCGGCTGGTTGAAACAATTGCCTCGGACAACGTTCGCAGTCTTACGACCAACCCCAGGCAATTGCTCCAACAATTCAGACTCTTGCGGCACCTCTCCCCCGTACTCGGCATCCAAAATTTGGCCTAGTTCCAACAGTTGCGAGGCTCGACGGCGCCAAAATCCGAGCGGACGCACAATTTCTTGCAAGTCCACCAAGTTAGCTTTCGCCAGTGTGGCTGCATCTGGATAGGCCGCAAACAAACCGGGCGTAACCGTATTTACTCGCTCGTCAGTAGTCTGCGCTGAAAGGATTGTGGCTACCAAAAGTTCGAAAGGATTGCGATGAATCAAGGCGCATTCTGGGTGCGGATAACGCTGCGCTAAGGCATCTAAAACCGGTTCTACCGGAGCGCTTGGAGTCTTTTTTCGTCGCTTCGCGGGGCTCATCGAATCGTCCTTTCGTCAAACTCTAATTATGCCTTCAGGCCAAAATCGGAAGCAATTTGGAAAAAACTGCGTTTATGAGTGGTGCATCTAGTCACAATTGGGCAATATAGAAGTGTATGTGGATTTAGCCACCATCTGTGGCAGAGAGGAAAATAGTGGAAGTCAATGTTATTGCGCAGGTGCCGCTCTTTGCGGGGCTGAGCGAAGAAGATCAGATTGCACTTCGTTCCATGATGGGCGTTGTGGCCCTTCGTCGTGGTGAAGTGTTGTTCCATGAGGGTGATGAAGGCAAGCGCTTTTACATCCTAATGGAAGGCAAGTTGAAGTTGGGTCACTCCTCGGCTGACGGCCGCGAGAACCTGCTTGCCATCATTGGCCCTGGTGAAGTTTTGGGTGAATTGTCGTTGTTCGACTTGGGTGCCCGTTCCACCACAGCCACCGCCATTTCGCCTTCCAAGTTGTTGTACTTGGAGCACGCTGACATGGTGAATTTCTTGGAAGAACACCCCGGCATGGCCATGCACATGTTGCGCGCCTTGGCGATTCGTTTGCGTCGCACCAACGAAACCCTTGCCGACTTGGTCTTCTCAGACGTTCCTGGTCGTGTAGCAAAGGCTCTGCTCGATTTGGCAGAACGTTTCGGCGCTCGCGTGGAAGACGGCATTCACGTCCCACACGATTTGACCCAGGAAGAACTAGCCAAGTTGGTTGGCGCTTCTCGTGAAACCGTCAACAAGTCGTTGGCCGAGTTCGTTTCCCGTAACTGGATCCGCCTCGAAGGTCGCGCTGTGACCTTGTTGGATGTGGAGCGTTTGAAGCGTCGCGCTCGCTGATTTCGCCTTGGTGCGAAGCAGCTGAGATTTCAGCTTAGATAAAAGTTTTCCCCGCTAGTGACTTGGTCCTAGCGGGGAAAACTTTTATCTAGTTTTGTTTATTGCCAGCCGAGGACGGAACACGGGTTTCGTCCTCGGCCAGAAAGAATCAGGCGAGTCGGAAAGTTACTTCGACCTCGCACGAGGCGTTTAGCGGCAGAGCAGCAACGCCAACTGCGGAACGGGCGTGACCCGAGCCGAAGACTTCGGCAAGGAGTTCGCTGGCTCCGTTGATGACCTGTGGCTGGCCGTTGAAGTCTGGGGCAGAAGCAACAAAGCCGGTGACTTTGATGGCGGCAGCGAGGTTATCAACTCCCCCAGCAACTTCAGCGGCAGCAGCGATGGCGTTAAGCGCACACTGGCGAGCGGCCTGAGCGGCTTCCTCAACGCTTGGAGCGTCGGCGGTTCCCATGACACCGGTGGCAACAAGTTCCCCATCCTTTAGGGGGAGCTGACCGGAGGTCATGACGAGTTCGCCATCTTTCAAAGCGGGCAAATAGGCAGCGACCGGGGCGGCAACTGCAGGTAGTTCTAGGCCAAGTTCGGCTAGTTTTTCAGAGATTTTCATTAGTCCTCCAGAGGGCGTTTCATGTAGGCCACTAGGTTTTCAGTGCCCGAAGGCCCTGGGATAACCTGCACTAATTCCCAACCTTGGGAACCCCATTGGTCAAGAATCTGTTTAGTGGCATGGATCAAAAGCGGAACTGTTACGTACTCCCATTTAGTCATATAAGAATCATAGAGGGTAATCTATACCTATGAGTAATGGTCCCACTGGAAAAGCAGCATTAGACAAGCTAGTTGCCTACTTCTTGGCGTTTTTGGGTTTGTCGGTGCTTTTGGGCGTGGTTGGTGCTGGTTTATTGTTGCCAGCCACTGGCGCCCTCGGTCTAACCGCCCGTGCTGGTATTAGTTCTTTTGAGACTTTGCCGGACGAGTTTGAGATTTTGCCGCCCTCGCAGCAGTCTGTGATTTTGGCTGATGATGATTCGGTTTTGGCTCGTTTCTACGCCGAAGACCGCATTATTGTTCCGGCCGATCAGATTTCTGACAATATGCGTCACGCAATCGTGGCGATTGAAGACCGTCGTTTTTATCAGCACCATGGGGTTGATGGCCAGGGCATGATTCGTGCCGCTTTGTCGAATGTCGCTAAGTCTTCGACTCAGGGCGCTTCGACTCTTACTCAGCAGTTGGTGAAGAATACGCTGATTGAGAACGGCATCCAACGTGGGGATCAGGCGGCGATTAATCAGGCGAAAGTGCAGACCGTTGGTCGTAAGCTACGTGAAGCCAATTACGCGCTCGCTTTGGAGAAGAAGTGGTCCAAGGACCAGATTTTGACTCGCTATTTGAATATTGCACCGTTCGGGACCTCAGTTTACGGTGTGGAGTCTGCCTCTTTGCATTACTTCTCTACTCACGCCAAAGATTTGACCAATGCCCAGGCAGCTTTGCTGGCTGGTATTGTGCAGTCTCCTTACAACTATGATCCGACTCGTCATCCAGAAAACGCACAAAATCGACGTAACGTAGTGGCCGCGTCGATGTACAAGGCGGGCTTTATTAAAAAAGACGAGTACGAATCGATCGTTAATACTCCGGTCAAGGATCAGTTGAAGATCACCGAGCGTACAGCCGGTTGTGCGGCTGCTGGAAACGCGGCCTACTTCTGCCAGTATGTTTTGGCTGACATCATGAATAATGACGCTTTCGGTAAGACTCGTGGCGAGCGTCGTAATCTGCTGATGCGTGGCGGTTTGACCATTAAGTCTTCACTCGATCGCCGCATGCAAAATGCCGCTTTCACCTCGATTACCGAGCAGGTTCCACTGGGCGATCCTTCAAACTTTAAGATTGCGCTTTCTGCGGTTGAACCTCGTACCGGTTATATTCGCGCAATGGCTCAAAATACTCAGTACGGCACCCCGAACGAGACTGATAAGACCCGCGACTTCGTTTCCTACAATGCGGATAACGCCCACGGTGGTGGTTTGGGCCGTGCCCCTGGTTCGTCTTTTAAGACGATGACTGTGGGTGCTTGGTTTATGGATAACCGTTCGGCCTACGAATCTGCTGGCGGTAAGTTTAAGTGGAGTCGCCGCGACTTCCAGGCTCACTGTCCAGAAGCCAGCACGGACGACTGGGAAGTGGCGAACGCGCACGGTATGAGCGCCAGCGCTACGAACATTATTCGTGGTACTGAACAGTCGATTAACACTACCTTTGCGGGCATGGCTTCTAAGCTTGGCGATCTTTGTAAGATTCGTGATTTTGCTATGAAGGTAGGCGCTTACGACGGCCAAGGCAATATTCCAACTTTTGGTCCGTCTGCGGTTATTGGCGCTAACTCTGTGCCACCGCTTTACATGGCTCGTGCTTATGCCACCTTGGCTGACAACGGCAAGCAGTGTAAGTTGCAGTCGGTTTTGGAAGTTAAGGATGCCCAGGGCAAGGTCTTGTTCACGGCGAAGCCCGAATGTGAACAGGTCATTCCGGAAAAGGTAGCCAAGCAAGTCACGTTGGTTCTTAACAAGACCAATGATTCTTACCGACGCTATGGTTATGCCGATATTGGTCGCCCAGCGGCTTCCAAGACTGGTACTACGAACAACAACACCGACGGTTGGTTAGTGGGTTACACCCCGCAGCTTTCTACCGCAGTTTGGATGGGTAACTCGCAAGGTTTGGTTCCGATGCGAGACGTCAACATTAACGGCCGCTGGTGGCGTGAAGTCTTCGGTGCGGATCAGCCAGCTACCGCTTGGGCACGTTTCATGTCGATTGCAATGGAAGGTAAGCCTGTCGAAGGATTTGAACAGGTTTCTCTGGGTGATCGTCCAAAGGCAACCCCAAGAAAGTCTAAGTCTTCGAAGAAGTCCAAGAGTAAGTCAAAGCCTGCTGCGCCAGCTCCTAAGCCGGCTCCTAAACCGTAATTGGTAGGTTGAACTGACTTTTATGCGCACTTCTAAGTTCTTGGCGGGAGCAGCCCTTTTAGCCCCCATCGCGGGGTTTGCTTGGGGTGCTTTCGAACGACGTTGGCCTTATTTGGAACAAGTGACGTTAACCTTGCCTGCCGAGGGCGAGGCTACTGTTGACGCCCGCCCGCCATTGAAGATTTTGCAGGTCGCTGATTTACATTTGCGCCCCAAGGATCAGTGGCTGATTGATTTCGTGCGCGATTTAGAACGTTTAGAACCAGATTTGGTGGTTGCTACTGGGGATAATTTTGGAGCATTGGAGGCTCTGCCTAGCCTACAGGAAGCTCTGCACCCGCTATTGCGCTTCCCCGGGGTTTTCGTCCTCGGTTCTAATGACTATTTTTCCCCCAAGCCTAAGTCGTGGACCCGGTATTTACGCCGGGATCCTCGCACAGCCGACGATCCTAATGAAGATCATCGACCGGATCTTCCGACAAGAGAGCTGGTAGATTTTTTTGAGAATGCTGGCTGGGTGAATGTAGAGAATACCCAAGCTGAAATGCTTGATGGCAAGGTTCAGGTTTGGGGTACTGCTGATGCTCACATGGAAAATGACAGTTTGGATCATTTGCCTTACAAATCTGAAGCTACCAATACCCCTGCCACTGAGCTTCCTTGGTTACGTCTAGGTGTCACTCATGCACCCTATTTGCGAGTGGTTGAGGCCTTTGCCCAAACTAATATTGATCTGCTTTTGGCTGGCCATACTCATGGTGGACAACTTTGTGTTCCAGGTTATGGGGCTTTGGTTACGAACTGTGATTTGCCTAGGCCGGCGGCCTCGGGTTTAAGTCATTGGCAAGATTTGAAACTTTTTGTTTCTGCTGGATTGGGCACAAGTCGTTTTGCTCCCTTCCGTTTTGCTTGTCGCCCAAGGGCTTCGCTAATCACTATTAACTGGGTATAGCCTTATCATTTACGCCTTTTTTCATGGGAAAAAGTTGGCAAGGGGCAATCTTTTAGCTATACTAATCCAGTCCAGTTTTGGACGGCCTCGGGGTATGGCGCAGCTTGGTAGCGCGCTTCGTTCGGGACGAAGAGGCCGTGGGTTCAAATCCCGCTACCCCGACAAATGACCGGTCACGTAAGTGGCCGGTTTTCTTTTTCAATAAAAACCAACTGATTTATTGCCCTACATCTCGCCAACAAAAGGCAGGTCACATTATTTCTTTCGATTTAATAAATTTGAAACAAGTAAATATGACTTTGCCCGCAGAACCTTTTTCTTTCCTATCAATACTTATTTTTATTAGTTAGGCTGGAACTCTACGCAATTTTCGAAACGTAGGTCTTTCGTAAAACATATAGGAGAGTAAATGTCCAAGAAGAAGTTTGCAGTTGGTGCTGCCGCACTAGCACTTGCTGCTACTGTTCTTTCCCCCCTCGCATTCGCGACTAACGCTGGTTCCAAGCCAGGCTATGAGCCGGTTGGCCAGTGCGGCAACCAGTGGACCGCTGAAACGGTTATGGATTTGTTCCTACAGAACAATGATGAGAACTTCCCCAACCTGATGGTTGACGATAACGGCAACACTGTCGATTACTCGAACGGTGGTTACATTAAGGAAGTTCGCCCAGAACACGGTTACGGATTGAACCCTTCTGGCCCGGGCATGTTTGAAATCACTCACTGGACCATCGGTGCAAAAACCACTAAGACCTACGACGACCCTAAGGCAGCCAACAAGAAACTAATTGGCGAGTCGGCTGTTGCTACCGAAAAGACTACCCAGTTCTGGCGTATTCCACTGGCAACCAACTACAAGATCCCTGCCGGTACTGTTATCACTATTTCGCTGAACAATAACCAGAATCCAGACCTTTTCTCGGATTACACTTTCGATTCCGCTATGGCTAAGCACCCTAAGTTCGAAACCATGAACGATTACATGCAGATTTGGGGCAAGCCATACAGCAACTACACTTGGGAACCAGACTTGACCTCGGCCAAGCAGATCGAGGGCGGCAAGTGGGAAGTTACCCTTAATAAGGATCTCGAACCAGGCAAGGGAACCGTTTTTGGCTTTACCGCCAAGATCGCTCCAAACACCAACCTTGGCGATTGGTCCCTAGACAATAAGGGCAAGGTAGTTGTTAACGAGAAGTTCCAGGCGCTTTCTTCTGCAACCTTCTCTTACACCAGCGAACCTGGTCAAGCCCCTAAGGCTCTTGATGGCAGCGACCGCTGCAAGCCAATTCCTACTCCGGAACCAACCCCTGAAGTAAGTGACGAACCTACTCCAGAACTTCCTATTAAGGAAACTCCAGAAGCTCCAGCGGAGCCAACCCCTGAGGCTACCGTTGAACCGACCCCAGAGGCCACCGTCGAGCCAACCCCTGAGGCCAGCGTCGAACCGACCCCAGAGGCCAGCGTCGAGCCAACCCCAGAGGCTACCGTTGAACCGACCCCTGAGGCAAGCGTCGAACCAACCCCAGAGGCTACTGATGAACCGACCCCTGAGGCCACCGTTGAACCGACCCCAGAAGCCAGCGTCGAACCAACCCCAGAAGCCAGCGTCGAACCAACCCCAGAGGAAACCACCGAACCTACCCCGGAACAACCAGTAGTACCAACCCCTGAGGTCACCACTGAACCAACCCCAGAACTACCAGTAGTTCCAACCCCAGAGGTCACCGCAGAACCAACCCCGGAACAACCAGTAGTACCAACCCCTGAGGTCACCACTGAACCAACCCCGGAACTACCAGTAGTCCCAACCCCAGTAGTACCAACCCCTGAGGTCACCACTGAACCAACCCCGGAACTACCAGTGGTACCAACTCCAGTGGTACCAACCCCAGAGGTCACCGCAGAACCGACCCCAGAACTACCAGTAGTCCCAACCCCAGAGGCCACTGCAGAACCGACCCCAGAACTACCAGTAGTCCCAACCCCAGAGGCCACTGCAGAACCGACCCCGGAACTACCAGTAGTCCCAACCCCAGAGGTCACCGCGGAACCAACTCCGGAACTACCAGTAGTCCCAACCCCAGAGGCCACTGCAGAACCGACCCCAGTAGCACCAACTCCGGAAGCAACCGCTGAGCCAACTCCTGTGGTCACCGCAGAACCGACTCCGGTTACACCAACTCCTGAGGTCACTCCAGTGATCCCTGCTAAGCCAGCTCTAGGAAACACTGATCCTGTTAAGCCCGCTCCACAGGTAAACCCAGCCAATCCAGTCAACCCAGGGAGTGCATCTTTGGCAGAAACTGGCGCTGACACTCCTTGGTTGGTTGGAACTTCTCTAACCATCTTGCTAGCCGGCATTGCTTTAGTTGCAACTGCTAGACGCCGCAAAGCATGAGCTAAACACAACGATGAAAATTAGATAGTTTTCTGACCTAAGTTCACCCCCACAAATCGTGGGGGTGAACTTTTATTTAGGACGGCCTTCCAGCTGCTTGACCATTTTTTCACTCGCCTGTGAACGACTCGCTTACACTACTGTGTCAAAATGTCACAATTCCTTTTATTTAGAACAAAAACTAAAGTTTCTCGATAGGATGGAAATGGGCAATTTTCTTCTCAATAGGAGTGTTTTATGTCTAGGTTTTTGAGGTCAGAAAGCAACAAATTCGCTACTGCTCATAAGCGCATTTCGACAACAAAGATCCAGCGCTCAAAAGGTTTAATTGCAGCGATCTCTGCAGTATCCATAGTGGCAGCCGGAATCGTTGGGATGCACGCTTCTTCACCGACGTTTGCTTACGTTGATGATTCAAGTATTCCGATGAAAGTTAATGATTTACCTACCATTAATATTTCACTTGAACATTCCAAAGGTCCAGAAAACGCAGATCCTAAGCCCGGTGAAACGTTTACCTATACTGGAAATTTCAAATATACCGTGGCCCCAGGTAGCCCATCTCGACTGATTGTAAGAGTTGCCCAGAATCCTGACGCCCCATTCATTTCTGCACCTACTGCCGACGATTTTAAGATTCCTTCAGGCACGGTAGTTGAGAGTCGAGAAAGTAATTCCACTCCTGACACTTGGGTCTTTACTATCGATAACGTCACCCAAAATGGCACCATTACCTTCACTAAACAAGCAACAGTGAAAAAAGATGTCACTCCAGGAACTATCATTGACACCACTGCCTCACTTGATGTTCACCCCACAGGCAATACAGGCCTCGAAGAACTAGACAAGAAAATCGTCTCATGGGAGCCAGGAGCATGTTCCGGAGTTGCCTATTTTAAATACCGAATTCCTACTGACAAGCTAGGGTCTTGGTTAGCAGATATAAAGTTCTCGAACTATGCCAATTCTAAAGACGCAATTTTAGATCCGCTTCCCGCAAATGCCAGCGATCTAGCCGACCCAAATATGACTAAGCGTGTTGGCATGAAAGTCTCAACTCCAGGGACTGAAGACGGGGCACTAACAAACGAATTTCTTGAAACTGCGGTAGTCCGCAATGATGATTCCACGCTCCCCTTATTCGGAGTAGACCCGCTACTTGCCAATGGCACTTTCCTCGACTCGATCAACTGGCCATATAATCCGGCAACTTGGACCGGTACTAGGTGGGTAAAACCAGGCACTGTGTTTGAAATACGTCGCGGATTCACTCTCAACAACTGTACCCCTGTGCACGCATCAACCACTTTCGATGCATATCGCGACATCATTGGTGTACAAATAGATCAAGGTCGTAGGCTAATTCCCGTTCAAGACTTCGCTGATGACGCTTTTATGATTGGCGGCAAAACTGAAATAATAAAAACCCCATGGTGTCAAGATATTTATATCGACGAGGGGAACAGCCTTTCCGTTTCAAATAAAGTAGAAAAGTTTAATACCGCATCGCAAGAGATCTCTGGAGTCAGGGCAGGATTATCACCAACCCCTTCAGGCGGTACCATCGCCGTCTCTCCAAAACTACCAAATAAGTTCATCTACATTGGCAAAGACAACAAAGTCTACTTCACAGATGGCTTGAAAGGAATGGGAATCGCACAAGCTTTCCCAGACTTCCCAGGTTCTACCAAAGTTGCCGTTCCAGCCGGCGTAGATCCCTATGGAATTCTTTGGGCATATCCTTATAATGCAAGTCCAATCCTGTATTCATTAGATCTGACTAACCCTAAGGCGACTTGGGAAACTCATCCTGCACTTCCTAACCCCAGGGTATCCGGAGCACCTCCAATGGATCTTACTTTTACCGATTCGGGCGACATGGTGCTCATGTCTGAAGCGGAAAATGGTGATAGAGCCAAACAGATTAAAGGTGTTTACACCTACTCGCGTAAGGACATAACGAAGCCTAATCCCACAGGCGGAGTAACTATCTCACCAACCACCGTCTCAACGATTATTACTCCAAGATTGATCGGGGTAAATGGTTTTGCCATCGGTGGGGATGGAATGATGTACTTTGGTGGAGCCGGAAATAATACTATTTACAAGGTACCGTATGCAGGTGGAACAGCGATTGCAATAACGTCTACTCGTAGCTCAATTACAGATATGGGTTCCTGTTCCTATATCACCCCTCAACCACTTGAGCCTAAGTTCGAAATCCAAAAAGCTGCAATTGATCCACTCACTGGCACCGCCGCTCAAGCCGGCACCACTACAGTAAATAGTGCGCAGATTACTGACGATGGCAAGGTCAGTATTGATTATCTGATTAAACTCGCCAATATTGGCGGTAAGGCAGGCACTCCAGCTGCGATTACCGACCCAATCACCCCTCCAACTGGTTTTAGCGTCGAGGACGTTCTCCTCGATGGCAAGTCGTTAGGAAAAGTCGACAACTTCCAAATTCCCGCTGAAGAAATGGCGGCATATTCAGTTAAAACCTTCCGTTTAACTGTCAAGTACCAAGCTGACAACTTGGAAGCCATTAAGAATATTTCTGGGGAATGCAATACTGAAAAAGCTGGCAGCCCTGGCGGTGGTTTCTTCAACCAAGTGAAGATGGAAAATGACGCAGATGGCTCAGACAACAATGACGCCTGCATCCCAGTGAAACCTCGCCCAGTAGCACATTTGAAGTTGGTTAAGCAGATTGTGGATCAAAATGGCAAGGTGTTGAACACCCAGTTGCCTGACGACCTCGGTCATTTCACCTTGGCAGCTTCAGGATACACAGTCGAAAACAACAATCCTCTTGGTGGCGTTTCTGGTCAGGCTAAACCCGGCGAAGGCACCGCCGTTGATCAAGATGTATTCGCTGGTCGTTACGCCCTGTCTGAAACAATCACTGAAACCGGCGCTCTTTCAGGTTATTACCAATCTGGCGCTTGGAAATGTGACGGCGGAGTAATGCCAAACGGAACAACGGTTGATGTTCCTGCTAATGGTAGTGTTACTTGTACGATTCAGAATACTCGGGTGCCGCGTTTCCACACGGTGAAGTTTGCTGGTACGCCTGATAAGAAGCTTGGTAATGCCCATGTGGGTGAGCCGGTAGTTCTTAAGGGTGGTAAGGGCGATTTGGTTTACCGCATGGAAGTGGTCAACGATTCTGCTTTTGCTGGTAACACTGGAGTGATTCGAGATAAGTTCGAAGCTCCTGCCGGCTTGCTTATCGACCCTAATAAGAGCGTGAAGGTAACCTTCGATGGTCAAGGCTCGCGCGTTGGCGGTAAGGATACTTACAGTGTCGAAGAGCTAAAGGCTGGCGCCATTTTGGCCGACTCGATCACTAACCTCGGCCCGCAAGAAAAGGCCACCTTTACTATCACCATCCCAGTGATGGCTGATACCTCGAAGGTGGAAGGTAGTGAGGTTACCAAGTTCGAACAAGCACAAGCCAAGCTCGCTGTTTGTAACAGCGAAAGTGCAACTGTTAACCGCCAGGAAGTTAAGTTGGCTAACCCCAACGATAAAGCCGCGATTAACAACGTGAACATGAACTTGGAAAACACCCAATACGCCGAAAACGACAACGTTTGGTATCGGGATAACTTTGCTTGTATTCCGGTGGTGGAAAATAAGTGGACGGTTGCTAAGTTCTCGCAGTTTGATCCGGCAGCTGACGGGGCTGATGAGGCTAACAATGGTGGCGACGGGTATGTTAAGACCCCAGGTTCTACCGGTACCTCAGTAACCCTAGCCAGCGCTCAAGACGGTTCGCTAAGCGCTACCGTTAAGTACAAGGTGGTTGCAACCAACGCCGGCAAGAACGCTTCTGCCCAACCGGCCATCACCGATGTGATCACACTGCCACAAGGCTTTGAAATCACCTCCGCCAAGTACGGCAAGGACGAAAACGCCCTCGCCCCGGTAAGCAACGTCCAAGGCAACACCGTAACCTTCGAAATCCCAGCAGGCACCGAGGCCGTCAACGGCGGCGAAAGTGTCAACTACTACATCGAAGTTACCGGCAAGATCAGCGCCGAAGCAGCAGCCAAACTCAACTGGAGCGCAACCGACTCGGCAGCCAAGGGCGCAGGCGAATGTGAAAACGAAGGCGCAGGCAAACCAGGCACCGGCTTCTTCAACAAGGTCAGCACCCAAGATGACCCAGGTACAGACGGCAACAACGACGCCTGCACCCCAGTCAAACCACAACTTGGAATCGCCCTAGTTGAAAAGACCGACGCTAACGGCACCCGCCTAAGCGGCGCCAAGTTCGCCCTCTACAAGGCAGCCAACTCAACCACCAAACCCTACACCATGGGCGAACTGGTCAAAGCCGAACTAGACGAACTAACCGCGGACAACGAAAACCGCTTCCCACAAGATGCACTCGCCTCCAACGACGGCGACAACAAATACATGGGACGCTTCGTCACCCCAACCCTAAACGCCGGAACCGTCTACTTCCTAGTAGAAACCAAGTCCCCCACCAAGGACTACTCACTACTACCAGAACCACTCGTGTTCAAAGTCGACGGCAGCAACAACATCGTGCCACTAAACCTTAAGACCGGTGAACCCACCGGACAAGCCACCGACGGCACCTTCGCCGTCGCCGGCCCCAAGGTAACAGTCCACGACCCACGCGCCGGCGAACTACCAAAAGCCGGCGGCAACGGACACATGCCACTAGCAGTCGGAGGCACCCTCCTACTACTAATCTCCACCCTAGGCATGACCCAAGCAATCCGGCGGCAACGCCAAAACCGATAAGTAAACCAACTTAAGCGGTTGGGGTGAAACCTTGTTCACCCCAACCGCTTTTCTTTACCCCAAACCAAAATATACATACCTGTACTTTTATACAAAAGTCGACTAATAATTATTCAACTAACACTCACATTCTTATTTAACTTGCTCTAACTCACTTACAAAACTTAAGAAAATCAGAAGTTTTTACGATTATCGATGATACTTTGCTGACACATCAAAGCTTAAACGTCTTAACTCTTTTTTACATTGTTGTGACGTTTTGTCAGAAAACGTCAATTAGGTGTCATCTTGTATCACAATAAATTATAAAATTACCCCTTAAGTCAACCCGGCAGACAAATAATTAATTTGATAATTAGAATCGTCTCAACAAAAAGTTTTTCCCTAAATTTCAACGCTTGATTTCCAGAATTAAGAATCCTATGCTTGAAAGCTCAAGTTAAATTTAGTTTAGGAGCGTTGTTAGTGTTTAAGTTCTTTTCCGGCGATCGTGCCTCTAATCAGAGTCGGGTAGCCTCAACGAATGGAGACCCAAACACAGCAACCCCAGAAACTCTGCATAATTATGCGCATATTAGTGATACTAATTTGCGGTGTAACCATTCCCAAGCTCATAAGAATGGTTCTAAGCGTGTCCCTTATGGAGCTCGTATTGGCTTAGGCGTTGGCGCAACCGTACTAACCGCCGCCCTAGTCAGCAGCTTCGCTTTCTCGGGTGCGCCGGCCACACAGTCTTTTGCTTTCGTTAACGATAATTCCATCGAGGAAGCGGTCGGCGATACCCCAGTCATCAAGGGCACCTTGGAACATTCCAAGAGCAGTGATGGCAGCGAACCGAAACCGGGCGAGGACTTCACCTACACTGGGAAGTTCACCTTCAACGTGCCTGAAGGTGCTCCAAACCGGATTCGCTTCTCTGTCACCCAAGATTCGCAGGCTCCTTTTAAGTCTGCGCCGCAACTAGCTGATCTAAAATTCCCCAGTGGAAATGTAGTTGGCGTAAAGCAGGACAATAATGACCCGAACACTTGGGTCTACACCATTGAAAATGTTACTCAGGGTGGCACGGCCACATTCGTTAAGCAGGCCACCCTATCTGCCGAGGCCGGCCCTGGCACCATTATCAGTGGTTCTGCCAATTTTGCGATGACCCCAACGGGCGATACCCAACTACAAAATCTTGATCAGAAGCTAATTTGGGATGCTGGCCAGTGTTCTGGTGTTGCTTATTTCAAGTACCGGGTGCCTGAAGGCAAACTTGGTGCTTGGTTAACCGATATCAAGTTCGCAGATTACTCAGACTCCCAAGATGCAGTTTTGGATCCTCTACCGGCCAATGCTGCCGCCCTCGCCGACCCTAAAATGGAGAAGCGAAACGGTTTCCGAGTTTCTTCTCCGGGCACCACTGATGGGGCGTTCACCAACGAGTACTTGACCGAGGCCGTCACCCGCAATGACGACTCAACCAAGCCTTTGTTCGGTACTGACCCTAAGCTGGCCAATGGCCGCTTCTTGGATTCAATCAACTGGCCTTACAATCCGGAAACTTGGACTGGTAAACAGTGGATTAAGTCCGGGACCGTGTTTGAAATCAGACGTGGTTTTAAGCTGGCAAACTGTTTGCCGGTACGAGTTTCGACCTCCCCGAATCCTAAGCGCGACATTATTGGCGTGCAGATTTCACAAGGTCGCAAACTCCCAACCAACGATCAGACTGCGATCGATGTTTTCCGCCTGCCGGGTGGAAAGAATATTGATGAGAACTCATGGTGTGACGATATCTATTTCATGGATATGCAGCCTCCGGGCACCTTCATTTACGGCAGCCCTCGAATTGGTTCCATCAATATTAAGGACCCACAGCACGGGATGAAGACTGTGGCTTTCCCTGACCGCACAGTCCAGGGTGGTATCGCGATGGGCCGCCAGTACCCTGGTTGGCTCTACTATGTGCCGCAGTCAAACATGCGCGGTTTGAAGCGTTTTAACGTGCAGACTGGTAGGACTGAAACGGTGCGGGTGACTAACCCGCGCGCCCTCGGTTATGACGTCACCACCCAGCCGAGCGCTTTCTCCCCAGATGGCAGCTTCTGGTTGGCTCGCACCAATGATACCGAAACCCGTCTATACCGTTATGAATTTAACGAGGACGGTACCGTGGCAACCGTCTACCCAGGTGCCATCATCATGAACCAGACGGACATTCGCGGAGCCTACGTTAATGACTTTGCATTTATGTCTAATGGTGATTTCCTAGCTACTTTCGGCTCTTCTTCGAAGGCAATCACTTATGTCTTCACTGCCGAACAGGTGAAGAAGAATGAACGTCTCTACCCCTCGCAGGGGAAGAAGTACGGCACTTACACCAATGGTGGCTACATTTATGGTTCCGCCTTCGGTTCAGATGGCCAGCTCTATGTTTCGAAGGGCACTTCGACCGCGACGCGTCCTAACGTTTACATTGAGCCAGAGTCGGGTAACCGCGAAACCTACATGAAGCCTTTCAGTTACAGTCCTGCTGCGGCAACAGGCATCTTGGACTTGACTTCTTGTTCCTTCGGCGGCCAGCAACCTGGCCCTACTGGTGTGAAGGTGCAGAAGTCAGCAGTGGATCCCGTTACGGGAACCCTGGCCCCGGCCGGTGAAGCGGCTAAGAACCCGGTAATGATTGGAGCTGATGGCACGGCAACTCTGAAGTATGTCGTTACCGCAACTAACGTTGGCGACGAACCGATCACCCCGCAGAACATCACCGATACCTTTACTGCTCCTAAAGGTTTTACAGTCAAGAGTGTTTCTGCGACAGTCTTGGGTGGCGACCGCTTGCCTAACGTTAGTGGTTCGCCCTTCACCTTGCCGGTGGGCGAATTAGCCCCGGGTGGGACGAAAGCTTTTGCCATTACTATCCGAGTAAAGGCTGATAGTCTCCAAGCTGCTAATAATGCCACCGCACAGGTTTGTAAGAATGACGGCAATGGCACCCCGGGCACTGGTTTCTTTAACCAAGTTGCCATGCCCGAGGACGCCGACGGCACCGAGAATAACGATGCTTGCATTCCTTTCACCGGACAGCCAACTGCCCACTTGAAACTGGTTAAGCAGATCGTCAATCAAAACGGCGACGTGATTAATTCACCCGTGCTTGACGACCTCGGCCACTTTATGTTGGGTGCTTCTGGCTTCAACCCAGAAACTGGTAGCCCGCTTGCTGGTGTTTCTGGCCAGGCGAAGGGTAATGCTGGTGTCGCTGCGGATGAAGACGTAGTGCCCGGTAATTACAAGCTGGTTGAGACCATTGCTGAGCCCGGTGCTCTGAACGGCTACTACCAGTCTGGTAACTGGGATTGTGTTGGCGGGCGTATGCTCGATGGCAACACGGTTAATGTGCCAAAGAACGGTAGTGTCACTTGTACCATCAAGAACACTCGTACCCCTAAGTTCCATATCCAGAAGTTGGCTAATACGCCAGCCGAAGGTCTGAACAACCCGCACGTTGGTGAACCTGTGGTTCTGAAGAATGGTAAGGGCGAGCTGGTTTACCGCCTCGAAGTGGTAAACGATTCGAACTTTACTGGCCGCACCGGCATTGTTCGCGATCGATTCCAGGCACCCAATGGCCTACTGTTTGACGAGTCTAGTGTTGCGAAGGTGACTTTCTCGGGCGATGGTCAACGCTTTGGCGGTAAGGACACTTACACCAAGGCTGAGCTCGATCAGGGAGCCGTTTTGGCCGAATCGATTCGTGGCATGGCCCCGAACGCCAAGGCTACTTTCACCATTACCATTCCGGTGATGGCTGATAGCCGCCAGGTTTTGGGTAAGCCGGTCACGCGTTTCCAGCAGCACGAGGACGCTTTGAGCCAGTGCGCCACGGAAAGTGCCACAGTTAATCGCCAAAAGGTCAATTTAGCTAAGCCAAATGACGATGCGGCAGTCAACAACGCCAGCCTCGATCACGAGAACACGTTGTACGCCGAGAATGACAACGTTTGGTATCGCGACAACTTCGCTTGTATTCCAGTCGTGGAAAACAAGTGGAAGGTAGAAAAGTTCGCGCAGTACGACCCAGCAGTCGAGGGCGCCGATCCGGCCAATAATGGCGGTGATGGCTTTGTGAAGACTCCAGGTAGCACTGGTACTGGTGTCGTCCTCGAACCTAGTGGTGAGGGCCAGCTCAGCGCCACTGTGAAGTACCGAGTTCGGGTGGTCAACCGAGGGAAGCTGGAAGCGGTGGTTCCCGAGGTAACGGATACCATCACTCTCCCCCAGGGATTCGAGATTACTGCAGCGAAGTTTGGCCGCGACCTCGATTCGCTAGCACCGGTAAAGGCTGGCGGTAATACGGTTACGTTCACGATTCCGGCTAGTACCGACAAGGTAGCTGGTGGTGCCCACCGCGATTACTTGGTGGAAGTGACTGGCCAGATTTCGGCCACCGAGGCCGCCAAGTTGAACTGGACTGAATCCGATTCGGCCGCAACCGCTGCTGGTGAGTGTCTCACCGAGGGCGCTGGTCGTCCGGGCACCGGCTTCTTTAACCGCGTCTCGATTGACGGTGATGACGGCACTGATGGCAATAACGATGCTTGCACTCCGATCAAGCCTCGCACCGGCATCTTGCTGGTAGAAAAGACGGATGCGGCAGGTGCTCGTTTGAGTGGTGCCAAGTTCGCCTTGTACCAGGCTGCGGATGCGTCCTCGAAACCGCTAACTATGGGTGATTTAGTGAAAGCTGATTTGGATCCGTTGACTGCTAAGAATGCGGGCCGTTTCGCCCCTGACAGCCTATCTACCGAGGACGGCGACGACACCTACCATGGTCGTTTCGTGACCCCGGATTTGAATGTGGGTACGGTCTACTTCTTGGTTGAGACTAAGTCGCCAACTAAGGACTTCTCGCTCCTGCCTGAACCATTCGTGTTCCAAGTTGATGCTTCGGGCAACGTGGTTGCCTTGAACGCAAAGACGGCACAACCGATTGGATCGGCAGATGATGGCACGTTCTTCACTGCCGGAGCGAAGGTTTCTGTCCATGACCCCCGCACTGGCGAACTGCCAAAGGCAGGCGGTAATGGACGAATGCCCCTGGCTGTGGGTGGCACTCTACTGGTTCTGGTTTCTGCCCTAGGCATGACCCGAATTTTGCGGGTGCGTCGCAGCTAAGCGGTTCCACCAATAAGGTTTGTGGTGCCGACCGGATTTTTCGACACTTTTCCGGTTGGCACCACTTCTTTATCTACTGCCAAAAACCCGCTTATTATGCACGAAAATATTCATGCATAATAAGCGCATATTTATGCGATAACAAATTCTCGAAAACGTTACATTTTTTCTGACAAACAAACGGCGTGAGAAAGAAAATCTAAATCACTGCTTGCCTAAGAGGTCACACTTATTTCACTTTCGCCCACAATTCTGCTGAAAATTATAAATGACGATTACAACACAGTGTCAGAAACTTGCTTGCGCAAGAAAATAAAAGAAAATGGCAGCTTTAATAAATCTGTCACAAAGAAAAGTTTGCTGGCTCATATTTAACCGACATAAATCATCATATTTTTGTCAAACAGCAGGTTTACAAATATTGCCATTAGGAAACAAATAGACCTTGTTGAGAACGTGAAAATTAGTTGTTTGCGTGAATGTTTTTTTGCACGTACGATTCCAGCTTCTACGTACTATGTACAGTTTTGAATAGGAGCAATTCGTGCCTGAGAAAATGACCGATGACCGCACCGTCGGCCGTCCTCAGTCCTCTATTGAGGGGGCTGAGCACAGTCCCAAGCGACTTCGCAATGAGCAGTCGCGTCGTACTGCCAGCCACTACGCCCGTTTCGGGGTAGCTGGTGTGGCGTTAACTTCCGCTTTGGTGGCGGGCGTGGCTTTGTCCATGGCCCCTACCAACGATTCGTACGCTTATGTCAACGATTCGTCGATTGCGGAGGCGGTTGGTGATAAGCCAACTATCACCGTTAACCTTGAGCACTCGTTGGGTGCCGAGGGGAAGCAGCCACAGCCAGGTGAAGATTTCACCTACACTGGCAAGATCGATTTCACCGTACCTGAAGGCACCCCAAACAAGGTGACCCTCAGCGTTACTCAGGACGAAAAGGCTCCGTTCAAGACTGCCCCGGCTTTGAGTGATCTCCAGTTCCCTGGTGGCAATGTCACTGGTGTTACCCAGGATCCTAAGGATTCAAACACTTGGGTTTACACCATTGAGAACGTTACCAAGGGTGGGACTGCGACCTTCACTAAGCAGGCTACTTTGAATGCTGATGTCAAGCCTGGCATGGTGATCGTTGCTTCCGCTTCGATGAACATGACCCCTTCTGGCGACACCGCCCTTGAGCAGATGGATCAGAAGTTGATTTGGGATGCCGGTCAGTGTTCTGGTGTGGCTTACTTTAAGTACAAGATTCCCGAGGGCGACCTCGGTGCTTGGCTCGCCGACATCAAGTTTGCCGACTACTCGGATTCCAAGGACGCTGTTTTGGATCCTTTGCCGGCCGACGCTGCCGCTTTGGCTGACGTGAACTTGGAAAAGCGCAATGGTTTCCGTGTTTCTAACCCGGGCACTACTGATGGCGCTTTGACCAACGAGTTCTTGACCGATGCGGTTACCCGTAATGACGACTCGACTAAGCCACTTTTCGGGACTGATCCGAAGTTGGCTAATGGTCGTTTCTTGGATTCGATCAACTGGCCTTACAACCCAGAGACTTGGACTGGCACCCAGTGGGTAAAGTCCGGCACCGTTTTCGAACTTCGCCGCGGCTTTAAGTTGGCTAACTGTGTTCCGATTCGTACTTCGACTAACTTGAGCGCGAAGCGTGACATCATTGGTGTCCAGATTTCTCAGGCTCGTAAGCTTCCTCCAGCACAGGAGAACGCTAACGATTCCTTCGTGATCCGCGATAAGAACGGTGAACTACCCCCACCTCCACCATGGTGTTCGGATATTTACATCAACGCTTCTAACGCTGTTGATGTCTCGAAGCGTATCGATCTTTGGGATTCGAAGAAGCAGGAAATGACCACCTTGCGTGATGGTCTAAGCATTCCTCCTTACTCGGGCACCATTGCTATCTCCCCTAAGGTCGAAAACACCATTTGGTACGCGACCGCTCCAAAGGGTCAGCCAGCACGTTTGTACACTGCTTCCAGTGAAAATGGCGGCAAGGGTGTTTTGACCAACTTCCCTCCATACCCTTCGTCGACTGCTCGAATTATCTCCTTGGGCTTTGATCCGGATGGTATCTTGTGGGCTTTCCATGGTTCAGGTTATTTGTATTCCTTGGACGTTTCGAACCCAGCAGCTCAGTGGGAACGCCATGGCACTCTAGGTAATCCGCTTGTTACCACCAATTTGCCGCTTGACATTACTTTCAATGCAAATGGTGACTTGGTAACGGTTGCAAACTCAACCACTGGTAGCAACGCTCTTAAGCAGAAAGTTGTTTTGACCTACTCTCATGACGACTTGATTAACACCACCGGCCAGACCGTGATCCAGCCAATCAAACAGGCAATTTTGACAAGTTCAGATTCGATCAAGGAATTTAACGGCGTAGCGGTTGGTGCTGACGGTAATCTTTACCTCGGTACCCGAGATCAAGGCTACTTGTACACTGCTTCGCCTGATGGCGGCAAGATTACCCGCGTTCCTAACGTAACTGTTTCTCCTGGTATTGCCGATATGGGTTCGTGTAGCTATATTCCTGCCGGCGAACAGCCTGCTCCTGATGCTCCTAAGTTCTTGGTGCAGAAGCGTGCGATTGATCCAGTAACTGGCGCTCCAGCTACTGCCGGCGGCACCACTATCAACAATGCAAAGATTAACGATGACGGCTCTGTCAAGGTTAGCTACTTGGTAACTGTGGCTAACTCTGGTACTGCTGCTGGCAACCCCGGTAACGTGACCGATACAGTCTCTGCCCCTGCGGGCTTCACGATTACCGATGTTGCTGTGGACGGCAAGTCTCAGGGCAAGAACGCTACTTTCACCCTTGCTCCGGGGGAATTGGCTTCTGGCGCTCTGAAGTCTTACCAGGTCACTGTTTCTTTGCAGGCTGATAGCTTGGAAGCTGTTAAGAATATTGCTGGCGAGTGCAACACCCAAGGTGAGGGCACCCCTGGTGGTGGTTTCTTCAACCGTGTTGCCATGGAAAATGACTCCGATGGTCCTGATAACAATGATGCTTGTATTCCAGTGAAGCCTCGTCCAGTGGCTCACTTGAAGTTGGTTAAGCAGATTGTGGACCAGGACGGTCGCGTGATTAACTCGCAGGTACCTAACGACCTCGGCCACTTCTCTTTGGCTGCCTCCGGCTACACTGCGGAAAACATGAACCCACTTGGTGGCGCTACTGGCCAGGCTAAGCCTAACGAGGGCGTAGCTGTGGATCAGGATGTTTTCGCCGGTCGTTACGCCTTGTCGGAAACCATCACCGAACCAGGTGGCGTGGCTGGCTACTACCAGTCCGGCAACTGGACCTGTGAAGGTGGCAACGGCAAGATGGTTAACGCCAATACTGTTGATGTGCCTGAAAATGGCAGCGTCACCTGTACTATCCAGAACACTCGCCTTCCTCGCTTCCACATTGAGAAGCTTGCCGGCACCCCGGATCCTGCTTTGGGTAACCCCCACGTAGGTGAACCAGTGGTGTTGAAGAATGGAGCTGGCGAACTCGTTTACCGCATGAACGTGGTTAATGATTCGAACTTTGCTGGTAACACTGGCGTAGTCCGCGATAACTTCGAAGTTCCTGCCGGTTTGGTCATGGATGATGCGAAGGCTGTCAAGGTTGTCTTCTCGGGCGAAGGTTCCCGTGTGGGCGGCAAGGACACCTACACCGCTGAAGAGCTTAAGGCTGGCGCTGTGCTAGCTGATTCGGTTAAGAATCTTGGCCCACAGGCTAAGGCTACCTTCACCATCACTATTCCAGTTAAAGCTGACACCTCTAAGGTTGAGGGTTCTGATTTGACGAAGTTCGAGCAGGCGCAGGACGCCCTCGGCCAGTGTGAAACTCAGACCGCTACCGTTAACCGCGAAGAAGTGAAGCTGGCGAACCCGAACGATAAGGCTGCGGTTAACAATGCCAACATCGATTTGGAAAACACTCAGTACGCTGAGAATGACGCCGTTTGGTACCGTGACAACTTCGCTTGTATCCCAGTTGTGGAGAACAAGTGGAGCGTGGAAAAGTACTCGCAGTTCGATCCTTCGGCTGAAGGTGCTGACGAGGCCAACAATGGTGGCGACGGGTTCGTGAAGACCCCTGGCACCACTGGTACTGGTGTCACTTTGACTCCGGCTGATAATGGCGATTTGACTGCAACCGTTAAGTACCGTGTTCGCGCCACTAACCGCGGCAAGAACGCTTCAGTCCAGCCTGCTATTTCCGATACCATCACTTTGCCTCAGGGCTTTGTGATTACTGATGCGAAGTTCGGCCCTGCCGATGGTGCTTTGGCTCCAGTTTCCGGGATTGCTGGCAACACTGTTACTTTCGAGATTCCTGCGGGTTCCGACAAGGTTAACGGTGGCGAGCACATGGATTACTTGGTTGAGGTTTCCGGCAAGATTACTGCCGAGGACGCTGCCAAGTTGGCTTGGACTGCTTCCGATTCTGAAGCTGTGGGTGTGGGCGAATGCCGTACCGAAAATGGTGGCACCCCAGGAACTGGTTTCTTTAACCATGTCAGCATGGAAGGCGACGAAGGTACTGATGGTAACAACGATGCTTGTACCCCGGTCAAGCCTCAGCTAGGTATCGCGTTGGTTGAAAAGACTGACGCTGGCGGTTCTCGCCTCTCGGGTGCCAAGTTCGCTTTGTACAAGGCTGCTGATTCCAACGCCAAGCCATTGGCCATGGGTGAAGTGGTTAAGGCAGAACTTGACGAGTTGACTGAAGCTAATGCAGGCCAGATTCCAGCAGATGCTTTGACCGACACCGATGGTGATGGCAAGTACATGGGTCGCTTCGTGACCCCAACCTTGTCGGCTGGTACCGTCTACTTCCTAGTGGAAACCAAGTCCCCAACCAAGGACTTCTCCTTGCTACCTGAACCTTACGTGTTCAAGGTTGACGGCGCAGGCAACTTGATTGCCCTTGACGCCAAGACCGGTGAAGCACTAGGCAAGGCTGACGATGGCACCTTCCTCACCGCAGCTGCAAAGGTTACTGTACGAGATCCTCGTACCGGTGAGCTTCCAAAGGCTGGCGGCAATGGTCGCATGCCTCTGGCAATCGGCGGCGCTTTGATTGTTCTGTTGTCAGCAGCAGGCATGTTCCGCACAGTACGTCGATCCTGACGCCAAGGACTCCTGCAATCGGGTTCGGCTTCCTCCAAGGTAGAGCTCGGTTGCAGGGTTAGTCCGAATAAAACTTGATGGTGTCAGCCCAGTTTTCGACACTTTCTGGGCTGACACCATCAACCATTTTGGATCATTTTCTTAGGTGACTATAAGAAAAAATGTGACTAATACTAAAACTTAATACTTAGGCACTACTCAAATACCGAGATTTATTGAGAAAGCACGGAAATTTACAGTCTTCCTTCTCAAAAAATTAATTCAGAGCTCCAATAATTTACAGTTCATTGTTTTTGTTTCTGCAAGCATTTCTGGCGTGTAGTAACATGACCAACAAGACTGTATTTTGAAATAGGAGCAATTTCCGTGCCTAACTACATATTTGATGACCGCCGCACCGGCCGTCAAGCGCCAGAAAATGGTGATTTTTCAGCGGAAAAAGCGCGTAAGCGCCACTACCGTCACTACGGCTTCGCAGCCATCGCCGCGACTGCTGCACTGATTGGTACGTCCGCCCTGACTATGGGAACCGCTGAACAGGCAGGTGCATGGGTAAACGACCCTTCAATCGAAGAAGCAGTGGGTGACGCCACTACTATTACCAGCACCTTGGAACATGATTTCAAAGGTAAAGAACCTGCTCCTGGTGTCGAATTCAACTATAATGGCAGCTTCAAATACGAAGTACCAAAGGGTGTCACAAACACTGCCACCATTACGGTTACTCAAGATCCAGAGGCTCCGTTCACACAAAAAGATCCTCAGACTAGTGACCTAACCCTTACTTCAGGTACGGTAGATTCGGCTCGGAAGTCCCCAGATGATCCAAATACCTGGATTTACGAGGTTTCGGGCATTAACGCAGATGGCACCGCGACATTCTCGGCGCCTGCGAAGATTAGCGAAAATGCACAGCCGGGTGATATTTTCACCGCGTCCATGAATATGACTACTGACATAAAGGGCACTACTGGCTTCGCGCCGATTTCAAAGAACATTGAAAACGATCCGGGTACTCGTTGCTCCGGTGTTGCCGTTTACAAGTGGACGGTTCCTGAGGGAAATATTGGTGCTTGGTTGGCTGACATTAAGTTCGTCGATCCAAAGAGCAAGAACCAAGCAACTATTGACCCGCTTCCGGCTAGTGCTATGGATCTTGCTGATCCTAACCTCACCAAGCGTAACGGTATTCGCATTACCAGCCCTGGTGGTACCCCTGGTGACCTCACCAACCAGTTCCTCGAAGGTGCAGTGCTTCGAAACAACGATTCCACAAAGCCATTGTTTGGGGTTGACCCTCAGCTAACTAATCCAACCTTCTTGGATTCGATTAACTGGCGCTACAACCCAGATTCTTGGACCGGTACCCAGTGGATCCAGCCTGGCACCGTTTTCGAAATGCGCCGCGGCTTCCAGTACTCCAACTGTCTAGATCCTGCCATCCCGAAGGACCTAAACCCTGATCGCCTTGACACCATGGGCTTCCAGGTAGACATGGGCCGTAAATTGATCCCATCGTCACGAGGTGACGTTGATACCTTCCGCCTTCCTGGTGGACCTGTTCAAGAAAAGAACAACTGGTGTGACAACATTTATGTTACAGATGCAGGCGATTCAACTACGAACCCAACAAATATTAAGCTGATCAATATTGACGATCCTCTTCACAGTCCAGATGGATTCTCGATTCCTTTTGAGTCTAAAAACGGCGGTATCGCAATTGCAAGGCAATTCCCACAATGGATCTACTTCATCCCGAAGATTGGGGGACAAGCTAACACCTTGAAACGTATGCGTGTGCCTTTGCCAGGCTCAACAGATCCAGAGGCCATAAAAATCGGCACTATTGAGAATGTAACACTTTCTGGAGAGACACTTGTTTCTATCGCCAACCAGGCGAGTGCATTCGATCCCGAAGGTAATCTGTGGGTAGTTTCCCAGACGAGAGGCACCGCCTTGCCAATGAAATTCACCTTCACAGATAAGGACCTAAAGCTACCTGATGGTTCCCCTGATCCTGAAGCTGGAAAGGCTGCTACCTTAGAGAAAAAGGCCGGAATTCCTATTCCATCCGGTTACCAGTTGAATGACTTGGCTTTCTTTGAAGATGGTTCAATGTTATTCACAATGGGAACCAAGGCCGGACCAGCAAAGACGTTCTACATTCCTAAGGAAGAAGTGAACAAGCCACGCGGCACCAACCCGTACTCATTCAACCTAATTGACACCAGTAAGATGAAGCCATGGGGCACCTACAGCAATATCAAGGTCGTGTATGGTTCTGCATTTGGTAAGGATGGAAACCTGTATTCCGGTTCCGGCGATCTAACGAAGGGCTTCAAGAACCTTTATCAGCAACCTGAAATTGGAAATAAAACTGAAGTAGCACCTCAGGTTGACTTCGAGCCTGCAGTTGCGAAAGGAATCCTTGACCTGACTTCTTGCCAATACGGTCATCCAACACCTGGTCCAGAAGGCTTCAAGGTTCGTAAATCTGCAGTTGATCCTGTAACCGGCACCCTTGCACCAGCTGGCGAACATACTCGTAATCCTGTCATGATTGGTGCTGACGGCACTGCCACCTTGCGTTACGTTGTCACTGCAACGAACGTTGGTAATGCCGAAGCTGTCTTAGCCGATATTCAGGACACCTTTACCCCACCAGCAGGATTCAAGATTACCCACGTTGGTGTACTTGACCTCAAGACCGACAAAGTCCTAATGAACGAAGACTACTCCGATGGCAGTAATCCGTTCCCAATCACTTTGCCTGGTGGAAAGGTCGCGTCCGGTGAATCCAAGATCTACGCGATCAAGATCAAGGTAAAGGCTGAAAACCTTGAAGCCGCAAACAACGTTGCCGCACAAAAGTGTGAAAACGAAGGTCCTGGCAAGCCAGGTACTGGTTTCTTCAACCAGGTAGCCCTAGAGGGTGACAAGGACGGCAAAGACAACAACGACTCGTGTATTCCATTCACCGGTCAACCTACTGCTCACCTCAAGTTGGTTAAGCAGATTGTTGACCAGAATGGTCGTGTCATTAACTCGCAGGTTCCTGACGACCTAGGTCACTTCGTTCTAGCCGCCACTGGTACCAACCCTGAAACCGGTAGCCCACTCGCAGGCGCTAACGGCCAGGCTAAGCCAACTGAAGGTGTAGCTGTTGACCAGGACGTAGTCGCAGGTAACTACAAACTAGCCGAACTTATCAACCAGCCAGAAGCTATCCCAGGCTATTACAAGTCCGGTGAATGGACCTGTGAAGGCGGCACCATGGTTGACAAGCAGACCGTAAACGTTCCAAAGAACGGTTCGGCAACTTGTACCATCAAGAACACCCGCATCCCGCGTTTCCACATCGAGAAACTTGCTGGCACCCCAGACAAGAAGCTCGGCAACGAACACGTTGGTGAAGCAGTCGTCCTCAAGGGCGGCAAGGGAGACCTCGTGTACAAGATGAAGGTCACCAACGACTCCGCATTTGCTGGTAACACCGGTGAAATCAAGGACTTCTTCACCGCTCCTGCAGGTTTGGTATTCGACACCGACAAGACCGCCACCGTCACCTACGATGGCCAAGGCTCACGCGTTGGTGGCAAGGACACCTACACCGAACAAGAGTTGAAGGAAAACGCGGTACTCGCAACCTCCATCAACAACCTCGGCCCACAGGAAAGCGGCACCTTTACTATCACCATCCCAGTTAAGGCTGACACCTCGAAGGTGGAAGGTAGTGAGGTTACCAAGTTCGAGCAAGCACAAGCTGGCCTCGCCGTATGTAACAGCGAAACCGCAAACACCAACGGTAAAGCAGTTAAACTCGCTAACCTCACCGACAAGGCAGCACTCAACAACGTAGCACTCGCATTCGAAAGCCCGAACTACGCTGAAGATAACGCTGTTTGGTATCGGGATAACTTTGCTTGTATTCCGGTGGTGGAAAATAAGTGGACGGTTGCTAAGTTCTCGCAGTTTGATCCGGCAGCTGACGGGGCTGATGAGGCTAACAATGGTGGCGACGGGTATGTTAAGACCCCAGGTTCTACCGGAACCTCAGTCACCCTAACTAGCGCTCAAGACGGTTCGCTAAGCGCTACCGTTAAGTACAAGGTGGTTGCCACCAACGCCGGCAAGAACGCTTCTGCCCAACCGGCCATCACCGATGTGATCACACTGCCACAAGGCTTTGAAATCACCTCCGCCAAGTACGGCAAGGACGAAAACGCCCTCGCCCCGGTAAGCAACGTCCAAGGCAACACCGTAACCTTCGAAATCCCAGCAGGCACCGAGGCTATCAACGGCGGCGAAAGTGTCAACTACTACATCGAAGTTACCGGCAAGATCAGCGCCGAAGCAGCAGCCAAACTCAACTGGAGCGCAACCGACTCGGCAGCCAAGGGCGCAGGCGAATGTGAAAACGAAGGCGCAGGCAAACCAGGCACCGGCTTCTTCAACAAGGTCAGCACCCAAGACGACCCAGGTACAGACGGCAACAACGACGCCTGCACCCCAGTCAAACCACAACTTGGAATCGCCCTAGTTGAAAAGACCGACGCTAACGGCACCCGCCTAAGCGGCGCCAAGTTCGCCCTCTACAAGGCAGCCAACTCAACCACCAAACCCTACACCATGGGCGAGCTGGTCAAAGCCGAACTAGACGAACTAACCGCGGACAACGAAAACCGCTTCCCACAAGATGCACTCGCCTCCAACGACGGCGACAACAAATACATGGGACGCTTCGTCACCCCAACCCTAAACGCCGGCACCGTCTACTTCCTAGTAGAAACCAAGTCCCCCACCAAGGACTACTCACTACTACCAGAACCACTCGTGTTCAAAGTCGACGGTAGCGGCAACATCGTGCCACTAAACCTTAAGACCGGTGAACCCACCGGACAAGCCACCGACGGCACCTTCGCCGTCGCCGGCCCAAAGGTAACAGTCCACGACCCACGCGCCGGCGAACTACCAAAAGCCGGCGGCAACGGACACATGCCACTAGCAGTCGGAGGCACCCTCCTACTACTAATCTCCACCCTAGGCATGACCCAAGCCGTACGCCGACGCAACAAAATGGCCTAAACGCCATTAGCTAAACGCTAAGTGGAGGGACAGTACTTAAACTGTCCCTCCACTTTTGTTATCCTGAACAAATGAGCCAAAACGTAACAAAAACCAAAAAGAACAAAAACCACTGGGTGCCCAACGAACACGGCGCCTGGGCCATGATCATCACCCCCTGGCTCACCGGACTCACCCTCTCCCACTGGACCCTCGCCCAAGGATGGCTCCTCCTCGCCTCCCTCTCCGGCCTCGGTGCGTACCACACCCTCACCGTCTACGTTCGCTCCCGCAACCCACAACCAATCAAACAACCACTAGGCACCTACACCACCATCACCATCCTCGGACTACTAGCAGCCGCCATCACCCAACCAGCCCTAATCTGGTGGACACCCATCGCCCTCCTACTAGTCGTCCCCATCCAACAAGCACTCATCAAAAAAGACCGCGACCTCCCAGCCCGAACACTCATCACCCTCACCGCAGTCATGCTCCTCCCCATCACCTACGACCTCGGCTGGCAAACCCCACGACCACAAAACCCAAACCTCCCACAGCTACTAGCCCCCGGCCTAAACCCCAACCAACCCAACATCGGCTGGGCCCTAAACCCCCAAGGCATCCCAAACCCCACCCCACTATGGCACCACCCCACACAAGGCGGCTGGAAATACATCTGGATCCTCACCATCATCTACGCCCTCTACTTCATCGGCACCACCCCATACGTCAAATCACTAATCCGCGGACGCCGCAACCCAGCCTGGCGAACCACCACCACCGGATACCACCTCGGAGCCGGAGTCATCATCATCGGCACCATCACCTCCGGCTGGGCCAGCCTCACCATGATCCCCCTCTGGACCATCATCATCCTCCGCGCCATCACCATCCCCCAACTCAACCAAAAACGAATAAACCAAAAGAAAAAACCCATCCGCCCAGCCCCCATCGGCATCCTCGAAATCATCCTCACCATCGGAATCTACCTAGGCGCCACCCTCTAACACCCACAACCACACCAAAATGGAGCACGCTCCAAAAATGGGAACAAAAATAGTAGAATGGTTGTTTATCTAGATAGGACCTAACAGGAGAAGAAAATGAAATTCGTATACCAAATCATCGCCAACACCGTTGGCCTCTGGGTGGCTACCCTGCTACTACCAGGCCTATTCGTGCCAGAAACCGCCTCCACTAGCGAAAACATTCTGACCTATCTTTCCATCGGCCTGATCCTCACCCTACTGAACAGCATCGTGCGCCCAGTCATCAAGTTCCTATCATTCCCGCTCTATATTCTGACCCTCGGGCTTTTCGGGCTTGTAGTTAACGCCATCATTATTGGCCTCACCGGCTGGATCTCCACCCAGCTAACCTGGGGTCTACATGTCAGCGGCTTCTGGGCAGCACTCTTCGGTGGCCTAATCGTCAGCATCATTGCCAGCGCAGTCACCGCCCTCATCTCCAGCAAGGACTGAAGTAAACACAACATAGCAACCAGCTAAAACTATCAAGTGGGCCGATCATACTTAACCTAAATCCCTAGTATGGTCGGCCCACTACTTTCCAACCGAAACTTAAAGCAAATACGCCCGAAGGCATAGCCCAAGTTGTAGCGCCCACACTCTCATCTTGCTACTTTCCCACCCGCACATTTTCTACCAAAATTTGTGAAGACTTCACACCCGGCTGGTCCAAACCCAAAAACCTTTGACGATAGTCCGAGAAATCGTTCAAATTATCATCACCAAGCCGCTCAGCCTCTTTTACGATCAGACGGTAACCGTCCTGACCATGCGCTTTCGGAGCCCAATCCTTGGGAACATTTCCCGACACCACCACATGATTCGCCGCACCAGGTAGTTGCACTCCGCCCATCGCAGTAACTAAATCGCGAGAATTCCGAAGCGATAAGATCCTAGGTAGTTGCCCGCCCTTTTGGTTAGCAGCAACCAAAGTCAAAGCCGAGGCTCCAGTCGGGGCGCCCAAAGTAGTCACCACCCCAATCTGAAACTCTCCCAAACGCTGCTGCCTAGCCGCCAAATCTAACGCAACCGCCCCACCCTGAGAATGTCCCACCAACTCAACCGGGTCACCTGGACGGATCCCCGCTTGGCGCATAGCCGATAAAACCGCCTCAGACTGTTCAGAATCTTGACCAGCTACCACCTGCAAATTCGAAAGCAAACCCTGTGGACTAGCATCGCCCAAACGCCAAGTCTGCGTCCCAGGAAGTAATACCGACCAGCTATCCCCCTTCGGTCCTTGATGACGCAACACCACCACATGTCCCGCAACCGTCCGGTCAAGCCCAAGTTCGGCAGAATCCAAACGCGCATCAGCCAAAGAAAAACGATCCACCAACTCCCCCGGAGTTTTCGGGGTTGACACCCGCTCAAACTGCTCACCCGAAAACGACAAGATACGAGACTCTAGGTGGCCACCACGGCTCGGCCACGACAACACTGACGCAGTCTGCGCCAAAACACCCGCAAACTTTTGAGTATTAGACAAAAGTGGCGACTCTTCACCATCCCGGTTGGTGGCAAATGAGCCAGCAGTTGCCCCCAAGCTAGATGCATTGACCAAGGCTCGCCTGGTTTCAACAGGCCAGGCATCCCGTCCTAAAGAACTACGCACCCTACCTTTTTGCCAAGAAGTATCATGGGTAAAATAACTTCCCAAAAGCCCCACCGCAGGAACGGCAACACTCCCACCTTTGCGTCCGAGGGCGGAAGAAAACCACCCTCCAGAGTTGTCTAATAAAAAGCCACTTGTATCATTCAAGAACCTGGCCAAAAGTTCAGGTTTTTCCTGACCAATCGCCTCGGTCGCCAGTACCGATTTTCGCGCGACAAAGAACGAAAACCCCAAACGGCTCTTTGCTTCCCAACCGCTCAAGGCGCTCGCTTGCTCTACCAGTTGGTGGTTTAAAACCCACGAGGCAGTGTTCTGGCGAGCACTTTCCTCGGCCTCGGCAAGTACCCCCATTAACGCCAACAAACGATCCACAAAACTATGCAAATGTGCCAAAAAATGCTGCAAATCCTGCGTACAAGTGGTCACCGCACCAATCGTGGCCAACTGCGCCGACTGGGCCCTCGAAACCAGGGTGTGCAAATGAGCCTGGGAGAGTTGATAAACCGGTAAAGCCAAACGACGTTCTAGGGCCGCCAAAGAAGACTGCCGTAAATGTGCCTCGCTCCCCAAACGATTCGCCAGATTCAAAGCTAACTGCACCTGACCCTCTTGACTACGCAAAAACTTTGCCATCGCGGTCAAAGCCGGCACATCCACCCGAAAAAATGTGCCCCCAGAAACCATCACCCCCACACCACTAGTAAAAGAATCAACGCGATCCAGCCCCAGATCATCACCTGCCATTAGCGCGCCACCGCCCACGACCGAACTGGTACGCCATCAGAACCAGAAGAAAGCCCCAAAGTGCCATGAGGAAGCGAAGTCGCTGACCCCTTTAGGCTAGAAGAAACTCCAGACGACAAATCTGATCCCGCAACACTGCGCATACCATAGCCAGACCCCTCTGCCCCGACTGCAGCAACACCCCAAACGTCGTTAGATTCTAGGGAAAATCCCGGCGTCAGGCTGGTAGCTTGAGCAGCTAAGACCAGATCATAGCTTTCCTTGGCACTATGGTCGGCGGCCACTACCCCCACCGCCGAAGAAAACAGGTTTGCGGCCTCGGCCTGCAAAGAAAGCAAACTTTGACGAGCTGGCTGAGACGCCGCCCCCTGCCAAGCTGAACCAAAATCGCACCTAGCTACCTGTCGAGATAACTCAGTAACTGCCCCCAAAAGTCCACTACCGTTACTTGCCACTGACCACATGCCAAACCTCCAAACCAAAACGAAACCAATCGCTAACACCAAACAGCATGACAAAAGACCCACCTCAAACCCCAAAATTGCTACAGAGGTTGTGGGAATCGATGCCTGTGGAGAAAACTAAACCCCGATCAATCACAAACAACTAGTTTCGCTTTGCCACAAACTAGCCGCGGCGGGTAGAGTATCGTCATGGCTTTTGATGATGGTGCAACAAGTAATGACGGTTCCCCCCGCGAGTCTTTGACTTGGCAGGGATTTGGCGACGCAACCCGCGAATTAGCGCAGAAAGTAGCGGATTCAGGCTGGATGCCTGACCTCATCGTGGCAGTTGCCCGTGGTGGTCTTCTTCCAGCTGGCGCAGTCTCCTACGCGCTCGGTGTGAAAGCAATCGGCACAATGAACGTGGAGTTCTACACTGACGTGGCCGAAACTCTCCCCGAACCAGTTCTACTTCCCCCACTCATGGACGTTTCCGCCCTAGATGGCAAGAAAGTCCTCGTGGTTGATGACGTAGCCGACTCCGGCAAGACCCTCAAGATGGTAATGGACCTGATCGCCAAGGACGGTCTCTCCCTCGACGGAAAAGCAGCCGTGAAGGTCGACGCCCGCTCCCTCGTGATCTACGAAAAGTCTCGCTCGGTCATCAAACCAGACTACGTGTGGAAAGAAACCGACCTCTGGATCAACTTCCCCTGGTCAGTCCTCCCACCAGTCACCCCAAATAACTGAAACTCAACAGTTTGTAGTCACTAGCTAGCAAGCCAGTTCAAAAGAACAACATATTGCTTGCCAACAGTCGAACAAACCAAAAGTTTTAGCACACATACTTCGAACCTGTCAGCTCCCTTGGGAGTTGACAGGTTCTTTTTATCCTGTGGGCGCAACTTTTCGGTATCGGCAAAATTACCCCTTCCTAGCAGATGTGATTAACGTCAACTCGATAGACTGAATACTGTTATTCCCGCGATGTGTGGGACTGAAATCTTAAGAAGGGTTGATTTATGACTACTCCTACGGAGGTGACGCTAGAGCGGCTTACGGCTATGTTCGAAGCGCTCGGCTTGCGTTCACAGTTGGAAGCAGAGGACGGCACCGTCGTCGTTCCTTTCACCAACATGGCTTTCATCTGCCAGATCAATGATGGCGGCATTTTCTCCGTCCATGGTCTCTGGCGCGGCGATTTGAGCGAACCAGCTGACTTGGCTGAAATTTCCAACTTGGTCCAGCATCACAACGCTACCGCTCTCATGCCAAAGGTTTACATCTCGGCAAACCCAGAAGGTGCCCCACAGCTTCACACCGAAGCTAACACCATCGTAATGGCCGGCATGACCGACGACCAGCTTTCGGAATACCTACAGGCATCCCTCAGCTTGTCCATGCGGGTAGCCACCGTTTTGGAAGAGGCCCTACCCCACCTAGTGACTTGGCAGGACGAACTCCCAGACGTTTCCGACCAGGACGAAACTGAAAAGGACGCATGAGATGACTGACCAGAACAACTCCCTAAACACCGATAGCTTGGTAACTCCAGTCACCATTGAACGTGTTGCCGCCCTGTTCGAAGCAGCTGGTTTGAACTACCAGCTCGACGGCGGCCGCATCTCCACCGGTTTCGGTGACGTCCCAATGTCCATCGCCCTCGACGGCGGCAACACCTTCCTCGTGTTCCGCGCCTTCTGGGAAGCT
This sequence comes from Boudabousia tangfeifanii, assembly GCF_001856685.1. Classification (GTDB taxonomy): domain Bacteria; phylum Actinomycetota; class Actinomycetes; order Actinomycetales; family Actinomycetaceae; genus Boudabousia; species Boudabousia tangfeifanii. The sequence goes on along the minus strand of NZ_CP017812.1, from coordinate 150,569 downwards.
AACTTGGACGAGCATGGCAAGGCTGTGGCAAACGCCCAGATCGCTGAACGCCACGCCGCCACCTTCTTCCCAACCTTCTTCACCACCGAGGACGAAACCGGCACCCAGGTACTCGCTGATGTCAATATCTTCCTTGGCATGCCAGCCGAGGACGGCACCCCAGCCGGCATGACCGACCAGCAGCTAGAAACCCTCATGGGTCTTTTCCAGATGCTAGAAAACGAAGTCATGACCTTGAGCGAGGCTGTCAACTCCAACTTGGGCTGACGCAAAACGTTAATACGTTAAAAAGGTTTCCCCGTAGCCACCGGACATCGGTGCTACGGGGAAACCTTTTTGCTTACGCTCGCTCGCGCGACTATGACTGGCCCAAAGAGGCCATTCGCAGATTAGTCAGCTAAATGATTCGCGATATTCTCAGTGCAACGCTGAATGGTTGCTAGCGTCTCTTTAAAGTCCTCTGGGCCGCCATACCACGGGTCGGGCATGTCTCCCCCACCATCGGTGTCAAAATCGCGGTAGAGGCGAATCCGGTCGGCGGCCTCGGCCTCGGTCATCCCAGCCTGCAAGGCCAACTGACGCAAACGTGAAACCTGGGAGTTTGTGGCTGCCAAAACCAAATCAAAACTTGGCAGCTCACTGGCCTGCACCTGGCGTGCCCGGTGCGAACCCAAAGGATAACCGGCCTTACGCAAAACTGCGGCAGCGCGACGATCGATCGGGTTACCCGACTCCTCGGACGAAACTCCCGCACTATCGAGCTGCACATCCAAACCGAAGGCAGGCAAGTCAGCGCGAAGCACCTGCTCAGCCATCGTCGAACGGCAAATGTTTCCATGGCAAACTGTTAAAACTCTTTTTGTCATGCCACCATCATCCCACATCAAACAATCGTGCGAAACCACCGAGGACGGGAAGCGCGCCCCAAATGCCCTCGGAGACAAAAAGAAGCTGCCTACCCGAAATTCGGATAGGCAGCCCCAAAAGTTTGCTAGCTCAAAGCTGGGTAATGACGGCCAAGCAGCCAGCCAGTATTGCTGGCCAAGCAACCAGCTAAATACCGGCAGCTAAGCAAGCAGTCCGCCAGCAGCGGCTCGATAACTCGCTCAGCGTACCTTCGACTTGAGCAAGTACTTCTCAGCTTCAGGGTGTTCCTGCAGGTACTGGCTAACCTTGTCGGTGGCGAAAGCCTTCATCAAAGGATCAAACTGCGAGTAGTCGAGGTTCACGATCGACTGGCCATCGGCACTACGACCCACACCCGCAACCGGAGCGAGGAAGAAGTTCATGTTCTTCGCACGAATGTTACGAGTTTCCGCGGCCAAAGAAACCATCTTCGGGACGGTCAAACCATCATCGAGGGCCGAGTTCTTCGTGGCGACCTCGATCAAGCTCATCACCTTCGAAGGAGACGAAAGCACGTCAGAGGTGAAAGTCTTGGCGGCCATAGCGCGCATCCACGCCTGCTGGCGGCGAGCACGGTCAAAGTCACCGTTAGCTAGGTGCTTACGTTCACGCACGAACTTCAGAGCCTCTTCACCATTCATGGTCATCTGACCCTGAGTGGTATTGATGCTGACGCCACCGAGCTCATCGGTCAAAGTCTTGAAAGAGTTGAAGTCTACGATGGCAAAGTGGTCAATGCGCACACCGGTCAAATCCTGAACGGTCTTCACAGCCAAGTTCGGGCCACCGTAGCTGAAAGCGGCGTTAATCTTGGCCTTGTGGTAACCAGGAATGCTCACCCAGGAGTCACGAGGAATCGACACAATGTTGATGCCGGTGCGGTCACCATTCACCTGCAGAATCATCATGGCGTCAGTACGCTGCGCACCAGCGCGCCACTTAGTGGGATCACCGGCACTAATGCGGGAGTCCGAACCAAGAATCAAAAAGTTCAAAGCATTATTAGCTTCTGGGGTTGGCTCAGCACTAAAAGGTTCAGCTGAACCATTCGGGTCGACGCCCTGGTTAGCACCCGCATTGGGATCCAAGGTAAAGCGTTCAATGTTTTTGGTGGTGCTATGAATAATGTAGGCCACCGCAGATGCGATCGAAAGTGAAAGCACAATCAAAATCGCCAAAATAATCTTCAAAGCGCGACGATTTTTCTTTGGCATACCAACGGTGGCAGTGCCGGCTGCGGCACCCTGATTCCGTTGTCTACGAGACGGCATATTTTCAGACATGGTCTGCTCCTTGCCTACAGTTTCACCCTTTTCGGGCGTCAAAACAATAGCCTTTACGGCCAGCTAGCGAAGTCTAGTATATATCGATTTTGTATAATCGCTAAGCAGCTTTCACTCCACAGAGTCGACAAAATATAAAATCTTGAACAATGTAAAGAAATAACAACAGTACTATTTATTACGTTTAGGTATTCACAAAACGAGAAATAGGCATATAATTCGGCAAGTACTATTATTCTCTGGGTTAGGAAACAAGTAATGGCTCCAAAACGATTAATGGTCGTCTACGGCACTCGCCCTGAAGCGATTAAGGTAGCTCCGATCATTCGCGCATTGTCGAACGACGAAGAACTTTCTGCAGTTGCAGTTTCTACCGGTCAACATCGTGAAATGCTCGATCAAGTGAACAAAGTTTTTGGCATTACTCCAGACTACGATCTAGATTGCTTTGAAAAAGGGCAAGATCTCAATAAATTGGCAGGGAAAGTATTTACGCGCTTGGGCGCGCTATTTGACGAGTGCACTCCCGATGCAGTGCTAGTTCAGGGAGATACCACTACCGTTTCAGTAGCCGCCCAAGCTGCGTTTTACCGACAGATTCCAGTCATCCATTTAGAAGCAGGTCTTCGCTCTGGGGACATTAGCACCCCATTCCCTGAAGAAGCAAACAGACGCCTTACTACCCAAGTTGCATCTCTCCACTTGGCTCCAACCAAAACTTCGGAACAGAATCTACTAAACGAAGGCGTAAACCCTGACAACATCGCAGTCACTGGGAATACTGTAATTGACGCTTTGCTATACGCAACAGACCAAAAAGTAACTTTCTCAGATTCTAAACTGAACTCAATTGCCAAAAGTGATAAACCGGTGGTGCTTGTAACCTGTCATCGTCGCGAAAACTGGAAGAAGCTTGAATCAGTTGGCCTAGCACTTCGAGATATTGCTACAAACTTCCCAGAGTATCAGCTAGTTTTCCCTGTTCACGGCAATCCTCTACTCAGAGAAGCACTTGTGCCACACATTGAGGGTCTAGAGAACGTATACGTCTGTGAACCGTTGGCTTACCTCGAATTTGCCGCTATGCTTAAACGCGCTCACATCATCCTCTCCGATTCGGGCGGCGTACAGGAAGAAGCACCTTCAGTGGGCACACCAGTACTTTGCATGCGCGAATCAACTGAGCGTCCTGAAGCAGTGGAAGCTGGTGGTGTAAAACTCGTCGGCACCGACCGGGAGCTAATCTTAAGTTCCTTCAAACAACTTGCGACTGATCCAAATACATACAGCGCGATGACAAACGTTTCAAACCCGTTTGGTAACGGCGATGCTGCCGAAAAATCCATTAAAGCTATTAAAAAGCTTCTGGGTATTTAGACACAAGCATTAAAGCATTAAATAACTTATAGTATGAAAAACACTTTTGGAAGGAATGCAATGAACCCTAACGACAAGAGCATCGCTATTATTGGCCTTGGATACATCGGCTTACCAACGGCTGTAGTATTTGCCCAAAATGGCTGGAAAGTTAAAGGCGTTGATGTTTCAGACCGTACAATTGAATATGTTTCGGCTGGGCGTTTACCCTTTGTTGAAGAAGGGCTTGAAAATGCCCTTAAAGAGGTCGTGGATAACGGTTCTTTAACGGTTTCCAAAGAGACTCCAAAGGCCGACATCTATATTGTGTCTGTCCCTACTCCATTCAAGGGTGATCATGAAGCTGATCTATCATTCATTGACGCTGCTACTGATGGCCTAATCCCTCAATTAGTAGGGGATGAACTTATTGTTCTCGAATCAACCTCTCCTCCAGGGGCCACCCAGCACATGGCAGATCGCGTAATGGCAGCTCGGCCTGACTTGTCTATTGATGGTAGCGATGGTCGACCCGTGGTTCATTTTGCACATGCACCAGAGCGAGTTTTGCCAGGACGAATTATGATTGAACTAGTTTCAAATGACCGTATCATCGGCGGTCTTACCCCTGAAGCAGCTCAAATGGCTAAAGATGCCTACGCAACCTTCTGCGATGGGGAAATTCACCTAACTGATGCCACCACTGCTGAAATGGCAAAACTTACGGAAAACTCATTCCGCGACGTTAACATTGCGTTCGCCAACGAACTATCACTTATTTCTGACGAATTAGGTATTGACGTATGGGAACTAATCCGTTTGGCAAACAAACATCCTCGAGTTAACATCCTTCAACCGGGCCCAGGTGTAGGTGGCCACTGCATCGCAGTAGATCCTTGGTTTATTGTGTCTGCTGACCGGAAAAACTCAAATCTGATCCGTACTGCCCGCGAAGTTAACGACGGCAAGCCAAACTACGTTATCCAGAAAGTAGCCACTGCGCTTTCACAAACCGGCACAAATAAGGTCGCAGTCCTTGGACTAGCTTTTAAAGCAGACATTGATGATCTTCGTGAAAGCCCATCAGTATCTATCGCACTAGACCTTGCGGATAAACCTGAAGTTTCAGAGGTTTACGCTGTAGAACCCAACATTACGGAGCTTCCAAAAAAGCTTGCCGGCAACGACAAAATCAAACTAGTCTCACTTGAAGACGCGCTAAATGAGTGTGAGGTTATTGCACTTCTTGTAGATCACGCCCCCTTCAAAGAACTAACGCTAGGACAGCTCGAAGGTAAGAAGTTAATTGATACTCGCGGTGTAGTTAACAACTGAGTTAACGCTCGATTTTCAGATTTTAGTATGCGCATTCTATTTATCAGCCAATATTGGGAACCTGAACAAGGTGTGGTTCAGAGACGCTGGCGTTGGATATCAAATGCGCTTCTAAACGAGAATCATCAACTTACGGTGATAGCTCCTCCCCCTCATTATCCAGGGGGGAAGGAGCTATCTTGGTTGCCCGAACACAAAGCTGGAAGCATTAGCGAACCGCGACCAAATTTAAAAATAATTCGTTCAGATTTCTGCGTGCATGATAAGACGATTGTTAGCAGGGTTAAAGACCAAGCTATTATTGCTTGGTCATCATACTGGGCCGCTAAAAATGAAATAAAGAACGCAAAACTAGCAAACATCCCTTACAACGTAGTTTGCTGCACGGTCCCAGCTCTACCGTCTGCATTAATCGCAAGACGAGTTGCCAGAAAGGCACATATGCCTTTGGTCATCGAACTCCGAGACGCATGGCCAGAAATACTCAAATATATGGATGAATGGAGAGATCCGCACCCAGGTATCCGTAATCCACTCTCAAAACTAAAACTTACGATTACCCACTACATGCTTTTACTAGGTGGAAAAGTATTAGAATACACATTAAAAAAGGCAAATTTAATTATTACAACTACAGAATCCTTAGCCGAATTGGAACGAGGAAAAGGACTACAAAATGTAGTTGCGGTCCGCAATCGAGCAGATACAGGAATCCCTAATTGCAACGAATACCCTAAGCATGACACCAATGAACTGAGGGTTCTCTATGCAGGTACCGTTGGACGCGCGCAAGGATTAGAAAGCGCAATTAGGGCATTAGCAAAAGCAAGAAAACGCGGCGCGAATGTAACAATGCGAATTGCCGGTGGCGGCGCTCATATAAATACCATTCGTCGAAACGCTGAAAGACTTAGTGTACCAGTAGAGTTTTTAGGTCGTATTCAGTTTCACAAAGTGATCGATCAGTATAGGTGGGCAGATACTATTCTCGTACATCTACGCGACTGGAAACCGATGGAGTATACAATTCCCTCGAAGCTGTTTGAAGCCATGTGGGCAGAGAAACATGTTTCAGCTGCTATTGCTGGCGAGGCTGCGCAAATCGTTACGGAATCAGGGATTGGTCACGTTGTGTCACCCATGAATGAAGATGAGCTTGCTGATCTTTGGGTTAAACTTTTTCATAACCGTTTCATGTTGGAAGTTGACGGTAGAGGTGCTAATTGGTTCAAAAATCACCCTAGTGTTGCTTCACTGGCGAAAGACTGGATTAGTGCTGTTGAAAAGCTAGTTGAGGACTCGAAATGAGACGAGTCCCTTGGTTACGCCAAATAAGTTCACTTATCTGGTCATCTTTTAGGCTAGCATCTGAAGATCCAGCACATTTTTTAATACAAATTCTGCGTAAATTTCCAGCAGAACGTCGAGCTAAACTAGCCCGATTACTCTTTAAAATATGCCATCAGATTAAACACTCTGATGACATACTGACGATTGAACCTAGCAAAAACGACTGCAGGTTCCCCTCCCTTATGGCCTTGGGTTGGATTCTTTTAGATCTACCCCAGAATGCTAAGCCCTATTTAGAAATAGCACGTCCGAAAGCATTTCGTGATTCCCTTTGTATTGTCACAAAAACAAGCGTTGATGGAATGCCTCGTAACACAAGCGCACGACTTGAATGGACTAAAGGAAATATGAGTGCCGCGACTATGCTCGCGACAGGCAGTTTAAAAAAACGTTTACTTGACGAAAAAAAAGTCATCGAACGTGGAAATATTTCGATTCCATCTCAACATACCTATATTCCACGATCGGACGCATTATTCATCCTCACGAATTCTCTACCGACAACTTCATCCGGTTACTCTCACCGTAGCCATGCCTTGCTAAAGACAGCCAGATTATCTGGTCTTAAAGTTTACGGTGTGACTAGACTTGGCTATCCAGTATCGATAGGTCGTTTTAGCCGAAAAGGCTTTGATAACATCGATGGAATCACCTATTTCCGTTCTCTCCCCTGGAAAATTCCATCACTTTTTTCTGAAAAATTAAAAAATCAAGCTCTATTTATAGTTGAAATTGCAAGAGATTTAAAGCCCGCACTTCTACACTCAACTACAGATTTTCAAAATGGGCTTGTAACCTGTGCTGCAGCAAATGCACTGGGAATACCATGGGTATATGAAATGCGTGGCGAGTTAGAAAACTCGTGGGTAGCTAGATTCCCTAAGGAGCAGCAAGAAATTGCACGACATTCAGAGAGATACTTAGCCCTTCGCCACGTTGAAACTAGTTTAGCTAAAAAAGCCAATGCGGTAATAGCCCTATCTGAAGTACAAAAAAATTCTTTAGTGTCTCGCGGTGTTGAAGAAGCAAAAATATTTATCGTTCCAAATGGAGTTCCGGAAAGTCAACTTAAGCAAAAAAGAAAACGCGATTTTTCTCGACAACACTTAGGAATTAGTCCCGACCTTTTCGTATTCGGCACTATTTCTTCAATAGTTGATTATGAAGGTCTCGATATTTTAATAAAAGCCCTTTTGCTTCTGAGGAAATCAAAAAAACACGCCTACTTGGCAATCGTTGGGGACGGGGTATCATTACCTCAAATCATTGAACTTGCATGTAAGCATGATGTTATTAACTATTGTTTTTTCCCAGGTCGAGTAAGTAATCAGGAAGCAGACTTTTGGTATCAAGCAATTGATGTTTTTTGCGTTCCTCGCAAAGATACTGAAGTAACCAGAGTTGTTACTCCAATGAAATCAATCCCTGCATTATCATATGGAGTACCGGTGCTTTACTCTGATCTTCCGGCCTTAGCTGAACTAGTACCGAAGGGACATCAGGATTGGTTACTACCTCCCAATGACGAGACCGCATGGGCTGCTGCACTAGGCAATTTATCTGAGAGTGATTACGATAGATATGATATCGATTGTAAAAAGCTTGCAGCCTCAAGAACTTGGGAGCAAGGCATTAAGATATATAGAGAAATATATAAAAAATTGGAGGGAGGGGAAATTTAAATGCAGGATTCTTCCCCAGTAACTGTAGAGAATATTTGGATGCCAACATGGAAACCTGTTGAACCCCATTTTGATATCTCAAACCTTAAACCGGTAACGGGACGCCCTAAAATACAAGTATACTTAAAACAGCTTTGGCAAAGACGTTATTTCATTATCGCAGAGTCTAAAGCAAAAGCCTTTCAGTCTTCAAGAAACATGATCCTCGGACATGCATGGCTTATTTTATCGCCGTTGCTTGACGCCATAGTTTACGGTGTAGTTTTCGGATACCTATTGAAAACCTCAAAAGGAGTCGATCACTTCATCCCTTTCCTTTTTATTGGAGTAACGTACTTTAGTTTCGTAACTAGACCGCTAATGGGAGGCGTTGGATTAATAAGAGGTAATAGAAATGTAATTAAAGCCTTCGCATTTCCAAGAGCATCTTTAGTTATTTCAAATTCAATCCGTGACTTTATAGATTCATTACCCGTTATTGTAATGAGTCTTGTTGTAGTGGTGTTTCTTCCCCAAGGAACTGGTAGGCCATACTTAACCTGGCTTCTGTTCCCAATAGTATATTTGCTTCTCTTTGTCTTCGGCCTCGGACTTTGTTTTTTTTCCGCATGGGCAACGAGCATAATTCCCGATCTTAGAACAATATTCACTTTTTTCACTCGCTTTTGGTTTTATATCTCCGGTGTATTTTTCAGTGTTTCAAGGTTCAAAGAGCATCCGGAAATAATCGCCGTTATGGAATCTAATCCTGCTTATCTAATACTCGATATGATCCGAGACGTTCTCATTTACAACAGAGTTCCTTCAGTCTACCACTGGACATTTTTAACTATTTGTTCGTTTGGGACCCTAGTTATCAGTTTTATTCTATTTTGGAGTCGAGAAGTTCATTATGCAAAAGGCTAATAATAAAGTCAAAGACGATATTAAACTTGGCGGATTGTCTGTGGTAGTGGACCACCTGAAAGTACGGTATAAAGTACCCTCAACCAATTATTCATATTCCAAATCCAAATTTGAAACTATCTCAAGAAAAATCCTAGGGCGGAAGCCTGAAGTAGTAGTAAACGCATTGTCAGATGTTTCATTTAAAGTCCAGTCTGGAGAAGCCGTTGGACTTGTAGGATTAAACGGCTCAGGAAAATCTACAATGTTGCGAGTAATCGCAGGCTTAGAAACACCCACATCGGGTCACGTTTTAGCAACTCATCAACCGATCCTTCTGGGGGTTTCAGCCGCACTCGTGCCACACCTTTCTGGACATGAAAATGTTAAACTTGGCTGTTTAGCTATGGGTCTTAGTCCAGAAGAAACTGAAAAAGTTATTCCCGAAATTGAGGACTTCGTTGAACTTGGGGATTCATTTTATCTCCCAATGGACACCTATTCTTCAGGAATGGGATCGCGGTTAAGGTTCGCCATTGCAACTGCAGCAAAGCCAGAGATTCTACTAATCGATGAAGCTTTAGCTACAGGCGACGCCGCATTCAAGGCAAAATCTGAAGAAAAGATGGCAGAAATCAGAAGAAATGCTGGGACGATGTTCTTAGTTTCCCATGCGGCTCAAACAATCGAGGAAATGTGTAGTAGAGCGATCTGGTTACACAAAGGAAAAATGATCGCCGATGGATCAGCACAAGAAGTTGCCCGTGCCTATCGAAAATGGGCTTGGGATATAGCACAGGGTCGCCACGAACAAGCAGCCAAGCTACTAGATGATACTATCACTGAATTCACCTTAGAGAAGCTTGATTAACGCTAAGAACTCCCTAGCAATTTGCAAACTTACGATTCTCTAATCGCTCCCGACTTTTATCGATATTAATAGTTTCCATTTTGTAGTATGCCCGTTGGTTAATTGCCAAAGCGTTGTGAGCCGCAATCATTTTCTGCGCAACAGTTACATGCCATTCCAAAAACTTGTAATTTTCATTCTTAGCCGCTTTACAGTGTGCAAGTTTTTTCAATACCCCTTCTGCTTTCTTAACGGACCCGTTCAAAGCATTAATAGCATCAGCATCACTGCCATCCAACAAGTTAGGATAAGTTTGAATTACTTTTTTGCACACACCCTCTAACTCATCTTGACCTTTATCCACTCTCGAAAGCAAGTCTTTCTTATCACCTAAATAACTATTATTTTTGATCGAATCTTTAACTTCATCGAAAAGCACCTTGTTCTTAAAAACAATATTATTCAATTGCTTATAGTCAGAACTCTGCCCCGCATTATTCTTCATATATGTCTTACAACGATCTGCGTCATAAAAACTCTGCTCATACGACCCTAATGAAGCCCTCTCCCCTTTTGTCAAAGCATACGATCCGCAGCCAGAAAGAAATAATGACAAAGTTGACGTAAGCACAATACCTACTGTTATCTTGTAAGTATTCATATTCTTATCCACCTCTTCAAAAATACGTGCACTATATAGCAAAATACTAGTTGCTACTCTGTAAATATATTAGTATCATTCTGCTAAAGCTAGATACTGCATAATAGCATTATCCTTTCGCTACGAACAGAAAACTAATAAGGGAAAATAATGGAAGTCGCCTCAGAAGTTTTAGATTACAAAAACTACTTTTCATACGGTTTTTTCCTTTCAAAACAAGCGGCGCAGTTTCTTCCCGAAAATTGGCGGACCGAATTTATTCATGACTATTTTCTACAATACGATCCTAGGCTCGAAGTTGAAGTTAGAAAAACGACTCAAGGACACAAGGCCCTAATTCTGCTTGGAGTCGCATTTGATGTTAAAAATAATCTAAAATCGTCCTCTGAAGTTGCAGACATCGCGATCTCGCTTATTCCAGACAATAATGACTGGACCTCATTTAATGAATTTATCGCTTGGATCGGCGGAAGATTTTCGGTCTTTGCCTGGAACGACGAGGATCTTGTAGTCCACGTCGACCCCTGTGGAACTATTCCTACATACTATAGCGCCAATACTTCCGATACCGGATCTAAAGATTTAACTTTTTCATCACATACATCACTGCTAGCAACCGCATCGGGCGAGGTCTCTAGCGAGAGAAAGAAATGGATCGTCAACCATCCAGACTACATTAATCCTGGCGGTAAAGAAATGCCTGGATTGGTGCTTCAACACGATGTAGCTCAGATGATTTTTCCAAATTGTTTTCTTAAGTATTCTAAAGGAGAATATGAGCATAAACGATTTTTTCCAAGCGAACCTCTAAAAGAATTAACAGTAAGTGAGGCTACAGACATCTTCATTGACGAAGTACGATTCGCAATGGAAGTATGGTTCAAGCAAAGAAAAAAAGTTTACTTTCCGCTCACATCAGGGGGCGACTCCAATGCCATTCTTGATATCTCACTCGACATTGCAAAGAAACACGACTTCATACCTGTCACATACCATTTCTTTGAAAGAAATTCCGAAAACACATATAAAGACTTAATAAAAGCGAATCAAACCTGTGTTGATCTTCGGCTGCCTCAACTAGTTATTGATATTTCCCCGCTTTCCGGGGGAACTCCAATGGCGTCGCTTTATAACACTACCTTTCCAACATGGGCAAGATTCCCATCTCTAGCCAACTCCTTCTACCATAATTTAGACCCTGATTCAGTATTAGCTATTTCCTTGGGTGCTGAAATCGGAATGGTTTTTTACCAAGATCGAACAGCAAAAGAGTTAACTCCGGAAGTTTTGGCTACCAAATTCACTTATTCTAAAGCGAACGAAGACCCCAAACTTATCCAATGTTTTAGGGACTACATAGAATATATGGAGTTCTATCCTGAAAGAATTTTCAACTATGATTTCTACGATCTTTTTTATTGGGAGCACCGAATGGGAAAGTGGGGCGCATCTCTTTACTCGGAATACGACCTTGCGACTCGGGCTTTCCAGTCTCTCAACTCAAGACGTGCCTTTAATGCTATGCTAGCACTCCCAATTGAGGAAAGAGTTAATAAATCAATATATAAAGAGCTAAAAAAACGAGGAATCAAAAGTAGCAATTAGCACTTTCAAAAGTCTGGAAAATTATGAAAAGCGCAAAAAAAGTTTTCAATAAAACCACAATTATTCTTCTACTACTCCTAATAAGTTCTTTAATTCTTACCCTATTCCTTTCGAAGTGGGTAGGAAAATTTGAAGCCCTATTTTTTCTAACTGCAGCATTATGGGGACAAATCATTCTCCTGTTCCAGTTAGCTCATAGAAGCCGCGCTCTTCAACTTACCTCGATAAATAAACTCAGCAATAACGATCGACTTATTCGTCAAGATGTTGATCGCGTTGAATTTAGAATTAGAAAACTTGCTCGCCAAACAAACGATATTGCCGGCACTGTAGTACGAACTTCCCAAAATATTAAATCTATTTCAACGAAGCCTACAGCTACCACTTCCCTAAATACTCAACAAGAAACAAGTGCATCAAAAGCAACACCCACAGCTGATCAACTTCGCAAGATTGATTTAATTAAAGGGATTCCTTCTATCTCAGTTAATACGGATTCCTCGAAGAGAAGTAATATTCGAGCTCTTGTCGTAGCTGACGAATTTACTGTGAATGCCTTTTCTAAGGAATGGATACAAACCCTACCAACACCCTCCAATTACAAATCCATTTTAGACGCTCAAGACTTTGATTTAGTTTTCATTGAATCTGCCTGGGCAGGAAATAATGGGGAATGGAAATATCAGCTGGTCGGCAAATCGGCACCTCGACCAGAAATCAAGGATCTAATTTCTATCGCTAAGGCAAAAGGTATCCCAGTAATGCTCTGGAATAAGGAAGATCCACCGCATTTCGAAGATTTCTTACCCCTGGCGGAGTTAGTGGATTATGTTTTTACCACTGAAGGAAGTCTAATCCCAGAATACAAACAAAGACTCGGTCACGATAACATCTTCTTGCTTCCGTTTGCAGCTCAATCAGAAATACATAACCCAGCAAATCCTCGCGGATGTAAGCGTAATAGGAATATTGCCTTTGGTGGTATGTACTTTAGAGATAAATATCCCGAGCGTAGAGAGCAAATGGAATATCTCTTGCCTGCCGCGGCACAATTCGATTTAGATATTTTTTCTAGGCAGAATTCTGATCCCAAATATCAGTTCCCCCAGCCCTTGAACTCTCGTGTCGTAGGCTCTCTGAAATACCCAGCGATGGTAGGTGCTTACCATCTTTATAAATCGATCATTAATGTTAACTCCGTTGCAGACTCGGATACAATGTGCGCTCGAAGAATATTTGAAGCTACAGCCTGCGGAACAGCTGTAGTTTCTCCTCCGTCGGGAGCGATAGATAGATATTTTCCGAACGGATTAATAACAGTTGCTTCCGACATGGACGAAGCTACAACGGCCTTTAAGCTCTTGACTCGTTCCGATGAGTATCGAGAACGATTAGTCCATAAAGCTCAAAGACATCTCTGGGAAAACCATTTATACTCCCATAGATTAAATAAGATTTCCGAAGTATTGGACCTTGATTATCGCTACGTAAACCACCCTTATGTCAGCATTTTCATCACCACAAATCGCCCATCCTCGATACCAATTATGGTTCAAAATGTTGTTAGACAGGAATACCATAAATTTGAGTTGGTGCTGCTAACTCACGGTTTTGAAATTCAAGAAGATTTGCTTAGCCCGCTTCGATCGGCTGGTATCCCATATCGAGTAGTCTCGGCACCTACTTCACAGACACTCGGCGCTAACTTAAACCAACTAGTTCAGTTATGTGAAGGTGAAATTTTAGTACGAATGGATGATGACGACTGGTATGGGCCCAATTACACTCGCGATCAAGTAAATGCTTTAAAGTACTCGGATGCTGCAATTGTTGGTAAAGCCGCAACCTACATGTACTTTGAGGCGCTAAACCAGACTGTACTCACTATGCCAAACCTTGAACATCGGTATACAGATCTTGTGCGTGGAGCTACTTTCTGCGCTTATAAAGATACGTTCGATGCTTACCCATTCCCGGAACTTGGCTCCGGAGAAGACTCCAGTGTCCTCCAACGGGTTCGCGAAGATGGAGCCAAGGTATATAGCTCAGATCGTTTTAACTTCATCGTTAACCGTTGGGCTGATAAGACAGGGCATACATGGCGAGTAAGTGACAGTGATCTTTATGCTACTGGGGCCTTAAAGTACTACGGTAACGGCCAAGATCAGGTTATAGTTTGACCACTCACTTTAATAAACGGTAAAACAATGATGAGAAAACAAATTATCGATAGATCATTACATCAAGTTAATAATTACGCGTCACTTGAGAGCTTTTGAGCTCTGACCATATTGACGCTGGTATTACCTCGATCAACGAACGTGGAATCCCTATCGACTTCCTTTGTGTTCCTGGCAAGTCAGATACTACATTGGTTTTCCTTCATGGAGCTATCACAGACAAAATTTCCCTACCTTATTTGAATGGGCTAGGTGTTTCTAAAGGAGTAGAAGCTAACCGAATTTTTATCTCCGATCCTTCACTTTATCTCACAGATAAACTTTATCTTTCATGGTATTTAGGAAATTCTAAGCAAAATAATCAAGACAATATCAAACAAGTACTACAGCATATATTTAGAATGGTACCGACTAAGAGGGCGATATTCTTCGGAGGATCTGGGGGAGGTTTTGCGAGCTTATATTTCGCATCCCAATTTCGCGATTCTGTTTCTATTGTTTACAACCCACAGACGATCATCCGGAACTACATTTCTTACTCAATTCATGCTTTCACAGAACACTGTTATGGCATTGATTATCGTGAGTACGATCCCCTATCAAAACTCCCAAGTGATTTGGTAATCGATTTAACCAGTTTATATACGACTCCCCTAAAAACGACAGTTTGCTACCTACAAAACTTAAACGATCCATTCCATATAGAAAGGCACCTAAAGCCCTTCGCAGATAGGATAAATAAGAACATTGATTTTTACACCTTATTAGAGAGTTGGCAAGACGGTCACACTCCGCCCCCGAAAGATAAAATCAACGCGATCTTAAAATCAGTCACTTCAGCCCTAAATCACGGTGAATCTTTGAAACCTGCCTTACTAGGCCAAGGTTTCAAAGAAGGATACGAACCCACTTCGCCTGCAAACTAATTTCTGCAGATCTTATAAATTTGAAATCAAATTACTAATTGCCGTCGATAAATCAGTATCTTCTGATTCAAAACTCTTGAGCAACATTATTAGAATACGCTTAAGTGCATCTTTCGGCAGAGGTGCATGCCCATCGCCCCAGTTACCAATAAAAAATTTGATATCGTTTCCCTCATCATATTCAAAGCTATCACGATGCAAATTAAGGTGGAAGTCATCATTATTCTGAAAATAAAGAACATGGTTACTTCGATCTTCCTGATATCTGGATGATATATCAAAGCATGGTGGATTCTCTGAATCGACTATTTGGTAAATTTCTCGTCCATCCCAACACTTTATTAGATATTCTCTAACCATAGAATAACGATGGTTTTCAATCGAAATTTGCGGATTATAAACAACAGCATAAGATCCTGGGAAAAAAGACGAAAAATATAAAGACGCGTAACCGCCGGCAGATCCACCTATAAATACTATCCGCTCTATGCCAGAATCATTTGCTATCTTTCGAATTAACCTAACGATAGTATTTTGCAAATTCTGCTGGTGTTTATTACCAATAAACCATCCTACTTTAATATCAGGAGCAAGGTATAAACTCGGATCAGAAATAGATAATCGCGAAGCGTCTAAACCATATGAAATATTCGTACCAGAGAGCCAAGGAAGGTGAATATTTTCATCAAGTACTGCCCCGTGAAATACAACTATTAGTACATTTGATTTTTTCAAATCTAAGAAAAAATCTATTGGCACACCATTATCGAATATCGTGTTAATGCCACTTTTTATGTCAGAAGACAGAAACGAAGAAAAATCATGATAAAACCAAGTTACATTATTAGTTTTATCAATTTCTCGTTTTCTATTTATTCTATATTCGATCATGCTTTTTCCTGATTGTCAAAGACCATACTTAAGTTTAACCTCGTATTCTTAGGAGACTACAATCCCCGAAAATTAGGTCAATTTATTGCCACCATTCTATAGTATTAGTTATATAATCTTCTTTATGCGCGGTAGAAGTGGAAACTCATTTATCCATCATTTAAAGAATGGATTATGGCACCTTAGAAAAGGCGGCTATCCACAGTTCAAAAAATATCTTCATAATCAAAAAACGGTTGAAAAAAATATAGTTCTGTTGCGTATTGAAAAAGGACTACTTAAAAAAACTTCTACGCTTCATGACCTCACCACCAATCATCAGCTGCTTGGCCCCGATTTTGTGCGTACGCTTGGTCCTTGGCCGACTGAAACAACCGAGGGCGCTCGTCGCCCGCTGAAGGTTGGGGTGATCATGGATGCGTTTACAACTTCTTGTTTTGCGCCCGAATGGGAGCAGGTCGCCCTCGGCCCAAATACTTGGCCGGAACAGTTAGAAACCGAAAAACTGGACTTTGTGCTAATTGAGTCGGCTTGGCACGGCAATAATGACCAGTGGCGGTATGGCCTATCGGGCAAACCCTGGGAAAAACTCCGCAACCTGTTAGCTGCCTGCCACGAGCGGCAGATTCCGACCGTGTTTTGGAATAAGGAAGATCCCGCCCACTACGACGATTTCATTGAAACCGCCCGCCTGTTCGATCACGTTTTTACTACCGATTCGAACTGTATCCCCCGCTACCAGACCGACCTCGGGCACAACCGAGTCTACCCGTTACCGTTTGCGGCACAGCCACAAATTCACAATCCCGTACGCCCCGAAAAAGGCTACGCCTCACGTGATATTGCCTTCGCCGGCACCTATTTCACCCACAAGTTCCCCGAGCGCCGCGCCCAAATGGACATTCTCCTTGGCGGTGCCGATGACGTGTCCGCCAAAATGGACACCGGCCTGGAAATCTACTCGCGAGAAATGGGCACTGGCGACCCGCGCTACCAATTCCCCGAACCACTCGATAAGCGAGTCATCGGCTCAGTGGACTACCAGCGCATGCTCAGCGCCTACCGCGCCTACAAGGTCTTCCTCAACGTCAACTCGGTCACCGACTCCCCCTCCATGTGCGCCCGTCGCATCTTCGAAATCCTCGCATGCAACACCAGCGTAGTCTCCACCCCCTCCGCAGCCATTCGAAACTTCTTCCCCGAAACCGAACTCGCAGTCGTAAACGACCGCGACGAAGCCGGCACCATGCTGCGCGCCCTGGTCGGCTCACCCCTACTACGCGACCGCATGAACCACCTAGCCGCCAGGCGCATCTGGAACGAGCACACCTACTCCCACCGCGCCGAAACCATCCTAACCACCATCGGCCTACAAACCGCTCCCACCCCAAGGCCCACCGCCAGCGCAATCGTCTCTACCATCCGCCCCCAGCAAATCGACCACATCCTCAAAACCGTGGCCGACATGAACGGCATCGATGGCCTCCCAGTACAACTGTGCCTACTCACCCACGGCTTTGAAGCCCCCAACGACCTCGAAGCCCGCGCACGCGACCTCGGCCTAGAAAACACCATCATCCTCACCGGCGACCCCAACAACAGCCTTGGCACCTGCCTCAACCAGCTCATCGAAGCAGCCGACGGCACCTACATCGCCAAAATCGACGACGACGACTGGTACGGCCCCCACTACCTAACCGACCAAATCCACGCCCTAAACTACTCCGGCGCCCAAATCGTAGGAAAACAAGCCCACTACAACTACCTCGAATCACTCGACGCCACCGCCCTAATCAGCCCCGAGCGCGAACACCGCTACACCCACTTCCTCGCCGGCCCCACCCTAGTAACCACCCGCGAAACCGCCCTCGCCCACCCCTTCGAAAACCGCACCACCGGCGAAGACACCGCCTTCCTAACCAACATCGGCAACGCCGGCGGACGCATCTACTCCACCGACCGCTTCAACTTCCTCCGCCGCCGCTCCACCCACAACCACACCTGGAAGATAAACGACACAGATTTTCTTAAATATTCAACAATCGTAGATTTCGACCTCCCAAAGGGTACAATATTCTTTTAATAGAATTACAATTCAACTGGGAATCAAACGTGAATAACAAAAATCTTTTCATCTACGGATCATGCGTTTCACGGGATATGGCAGAAATTGCGAAACCATTTGGGTGGAATGTACTAAAGTACATCGCTCGACAATCACTGATAAGTGCCTTCTCTCAAGTTGATTTAGAATCCTTGACTATAGCTTTTCCAGAAAGCCACTTTCAACAAAGAGCGTTGAAAGAAGACATAAGGTCATCGCTTGTTGAAAGTTTGAACCAAAGCTTAGAAGAAATCGATTACCTGATTTGGGATTTAGCCGATGAAAGACTTGGAGTATTCGGTCTTCATCCAAGTGGCTATATAACTCGTTCATACGAAATGCTTGAGCTAAATGGCATGGACTTCGTCCCTGAAAAAGGACGACTAATCGATTTCGGAACCGATGAACACTTCAATCTTTGGTGTAACGCGCTTGAAAAATTCAACGATTTTCTAAATTCTAAAAACTTACTCGAAAAAACGATACTTTGGTATGTGCCATGGGCGTTCGACAACATTGATGGTACCCCTGCTCCACAAAGTTTCAGGCTCAATACCGTGAAGATCAATCTTGCTTACGTTAGATACTACCAACAAGTTATAGATACAACTAGCATACGAGTTATTTCGCCCCCTGATGAACTAGTTTTAGCCGATCCTAACCACAAATGGGGGCCAGCCCCTTTCCATTATCAAAATGCCGTTTATGAAAGCTTAATAGAACAACTATAAGTTCATTCAACAAAAAGAATCTTTTCATAGATCGCTCTACAAGACTTATATTTTCGTTCATAATAGCGCCTATTATTATCGATTGATATATCGTCATAGCAAGTAAGATACTCAGCTAGCTCTTCAAAAACTCTTCTCTCATCATTCTCAACAAGAACTACCTTAATGCCAAGTAATACAGCTTCATCTGAAACCGATGACCGATCTGTAACTACAGCTACTGAGCTTGCAAGAGTTTTAGGCAGATCGTTAGTATCGACACAAGCTAAACCAAAATTCTCAACGTATTTCCTGACCCTCGGAGGCAATACGGGATGAATAAAAAATTTAATATCAAACTCTTTATTGTTTTCTAAATAATGAGATAGTTTTTGCGCCAAAAACAAGCACTCATCAAATCCAAAAAATCTATTAGCATTCTTAGTAGAGTCAAATTGCTCAACATTAGCAGAGGCGCTAGTTGAAAAAAACTCTCTTAGGGCTTCATTCCAAGTTGGAGCAAAAAGAATAATATTGCGCTCACTCTGCTTCACACGGCTAGCAAGTTCGAACAGTCTGTCGTGCCTTGGCATTCCAGTTAGGACTACTTCTTTTCCCGTTAAATTGTATGGAGAGCCATCTGACACAATCGCATCAAATTCTGCTTGATCTGTGGTTAACATCAGATCAATACGTTTCGGATTTAAGAGTCTAGATAGGTCGTTCCTTAAAATTCCGTGTTGTAAAAAAACAATTTTCTGTTGGTCTGCCAAGGGAATAATTTTGTTCCCAGAACCTGGTCTGGGGCTGTTTATCGCCCACATCCATGCTGGATCACTCATATCTGATAAACAAATAACGGGAGCAGAATGCACCAAATCCCAATAATCAACAGAATAAGTCGGAACTAGATTAAATCCGTCACTTTCTAATCGTTTCCAATCACTACTCTCAGGCGAAAGAGCAAATATGATTTCTTGGCCTTCGTCTTTCAAGAAGCGATAAAAAACTTCCGCATTTTCATTTGCATGATGATTTCTATCCATCAGTAGCCATGAGCCAGCATGAATCTGTTCCACATGATTATTCAGACAATTCACGAATAAGCTCTTATTAGGAACTAGTTTTTTAATTCGAGAATATATTCCTTTAGCTTTTCGTCCAGTATTATCGACTACTCGCTCTATAGCTCTCAGGACGACTTTATAAAAAATTTTTTCCTTCGGATGCTTTTGTATCAATGCCTCTCTGAGAATATAGGCACCGAGTTTGTTTATTTTTGTTTCCGTGGAAATTTCCAGCCTTTCCCCTATATTCCTCGGTTGGCTAGGCAGTCCATAATACGAATCTAGCGGAACAGTTCTTTGTTCTCTATCTTCAAGCTCTATTATTTGGGGTAATGGATCCTTTCTCCAAGTAGTGCTCTGACGAACTATAAAACTCTCGAAAAAGCTATGAGTCGTAATCTTTTCCCAGGATTTTTCGGGCTTTTCACCACTAATTCTGACCGTTGGCGGTTTTTGACCAATCCAATACCAAATGCAACGCCGCCATTCACTTCCTGCTCTCGCCCGAAATGAGATCACTTGCGAACCAAGAAAATGACTATTCATAAATCGATACTTTTGAGCAAGTATGGCCAAACGTCTATCAATTCCCATTCTGACCGCACTAAAATTTAGTATCTCTTCATCGTCTATTACTTCAGCAAGCCGCACTAAATAATCGCCACATTTTTTTCGTATATCCATCGAAAGCTGGCTACTGGGATGTAAAAACTCCCGATCAGCTTCTAGATACCAATGAATTTCATACAAGAGCATCCACTGAATCCATCTGGGAATATGCTGTTCTGCCATTCGATAATGCTCGATCCATTTAATAAATGCGAGCTCGAAAGGTTTAACATATTTTTCTGGATCGCACCAAGCATCTTTGGATAGAGAGGAGAACTGCCCAACTCGATAAAAGTATTTTGCCCCTTCAATTAAAATTATATTTGTTCCAGCTACTTGAAAATACCTCACCATAAAATCAGCGTCTTCCGCGTAGCGGAGCCCGGCTGTAAATCTTGGTGATTTCTCCCCCATCAAATGTTTTGTACGAAAAACTGTAGTTGCAACTGAAGATTGAAATGCTGCCGGCTCATCTTTCAAATCGACAATCCTAGAGCCGTTTTGAAATCTATATCGTAACGGGTGGTTATTATTGATCTTCCCGTCAGACTCGACTCTATATATTTGAGTTACCAAAGCGGCAAAATTATCTATTGAAGTTCTACTAACAACCTCAAGATGTTTCTCAATTGTAGAAAAATATAGAGGGTCAAGCCAGTCATCAGCATCTAAAAAAGTTAACCACTCCGTTTGAGAATCCGGATTTTGTTGTAAATAATCCAAAGCAACATTACGAGCTTCCCCAGGTCCACCGGTGGGTGAACTCAAAATTTTTACTTTGGGAAAGCTCTTGGCGACAAAATCAATCGTTCGATCAGTCGAATGACTATCGACTACTATCACTTTTATAGATAGCTTATTCGCCCTCTGGTATTCAACTGAACGAATGGCATCCAGAATAGTCTCTACAGCGTTATGTGCTGCAATAATGATAGTAAAACCAGGTTTCATCTATTGCAGCCACAAGTCGATAAGTTTATTCGCGACGAAAGGTGCTTCATAGTGCTGATAGGCACTACAAGCGGCTTCTACATGCTTCCGATGCTCCTCTTTATCCTGAAGTTTCAGAATAGTCTTAACAATTTCATCCGTACCCGGCTTAATAACAAAATCTGGATGTGTCCAATGAGCGCCCTCCCAAGGTAAAGTTAAAGGAGCAGCACCATTAAAAGCTCCTTCGACGAGGGCGACATGAAAACTCTCTTCATCAGACATAGAGAGAACAAAACCAATTTTCGGATACTCCTCTGTCATCTCACACCAGCCACGCCAACTAACTGAGCTTTTAAGACCGGTTTTTTCAATCTGGGTCGCACAATTTTCAAAATACTCTCGTTGATAGTCATCCGTCCATACCCAATCTACTTGGCTAGGGGTGGGACCATAAATCGCGAGTGTAAAACTAGCGTCGTATTTCTTTAACTCGTGCAGTATTCTAAGGTTCCTATGTAAACCTTTTCGTGCCGGAATTGCTCCAACCATTGCCAGACTTTTCATGCGTTCATGCCCGTGATCAACCGTTAAATTATCCGGTTTAACTATTCCATTTGGAATCGATTTAACTTTATTCCTTGGAAGAGAAAATTCGCTAATAGCACGTTCCAGCATTGGACGAGAAACCGTAATATAGCTATCCACAGCATCATGTTTCAACAAACGACCATACTCGCGACCCAACTCAAAAAAATGAAGTCTAGTAGTAAGTTTTTGCTGTGGAAGTTTATTCCAAGAATACCAAACCGTGTTGCCTAGAAGCCATTCACAATGAATAATATCTGCCCACTCCAACAACGAGAGTGAACGATCACGATCATGCCCTTCTGGCCCATTCCAACGGTCAATCCTGATCTTAAATTTGTTTTCTAAATAGGGAAAAAGAGGACGAATAAATTTTAAGTCATCACCTGCGATTAAAAGATTTTTTCGTTCACCCATAATTGTTACCTAATCAAGGAGCTAGGATCTGCAGATCCATCTAACAAATGTTCACCCGCAATAACAGTAATGTTTGGTCCAAAATCATTTTCAACCCAGTTGCCCCACTGGTTCTCGCTTTCCCAATCAAGAACCAAAATTAGACGATCAAAAACATGGTCCACGCTTGAAAACAACTGAATGGCATGCTTAGCGTCGTTTTCATCTCGAACTAAAACACTAAAAGACTTTATTGAGGTAGGCGTAACAGCTAACAATTGATTTGAATCTTGTAACACAGCTCGTCCACGATCATCAATTCGACGCAAAACCGGGGCTGCTCGACCAACAGTCGTAGCTAAATCAGCAATGTCTCGTTCGCTCTGCAATTGAGTAGCGCGCAAACGAAATAAAAGCTGAAGGAATAAATAAAATAGTACTAACACGCCCAACAATACAATAGACTGAAAAGTCTTTACTAAAACGAGCAATACTGAAAAGTTTTTCTTCGACAATAGATTGAAGACAGAAAAACCCCAGTATCCGACTATCGCAAAAAACGTTACATAGAATGCGATCAAGATTTTCCTGGGCATACGATCCTCGACTTAAACAAATTATTGTCAATCAAACCAGTCTAAACGAAAACAATCTTTTTTTCCTTAATGTGAATAAATATACCCTATAGCAAATAAAAATAATTGCATTTCAACAATATTATTGTGCGCCATGGCAGTAAGAAAAATATGCAGGTAGCATTAGAAGGTATGCAGCCGGCATAAAATGGTGACTACTTGGGCGTTACTCGCCTGATCAACGAAGGAGTAGACGAATGATCGTCTCGACGGGGGAACAAACTTTCGAAGGTAAATCTTTGCCACTGAAATATCGTTTTCAGTATGGCGCTTCTGATTCCTCGCATCTGATTGTCGTCTTCTCCGACTTTGGCCCAACAGGGAGCCTCGACCTCGGCCAGCAAGAGCTCGAAGACTTCCCGCACAACGTACTGTGGATCTACGATGAATTTGGGAAAGATAACCTCCCGGCTTGTTACTTAATGAACGAGGGCGAATTTAGCCCCCACGATACCGTTGACGAGTTCTTGTCTCAGGTTCCCGCGCAGCTTGGTATTTCCCCATCACAAGTCACTTACACCGGCGCTTACAAGGGCGGATCGGCTGCACTCTATTTTGCTCTTCGTCACCAGATTGGTTCCGCCGTTGTCGTCACCCCTACTTTCGCCCTCGGACAGGTAGTAACTGAACTTAACGAAAAAGCGGCCGCACAAATGACCGAGGCCGAGCAGCAAGAAACGCAACTTACTGGGCTTGACTCGCTACTGGCTCAGGCGCTCAACGACTACCGTCAGCACGACACTAAGGTTTATCTACTTACTTCCGAAGCCGATGAACAATACGGTAAAGAAATTCACCCTCACCTTTCAGAACTTAAAGCTTTAAAACACTTCAATCTACTAAGCTACTCTTCCCCAGTTTTGAGCAAACCGGGGAGGGCCAAAGCGTACCTACAGCCCACTCAGATTTCCTTGCTCGGCTTACTAGGTGATGGCATCACCCTTGACCTCGGCGAACACAAAGTAGAACGAAAGTTCAATCAAAAACTAGCCGACCAGCAGCTACAAAGCGAAACGGTAGTAGCAGAACTACTTGACATCCCGTTAAACCGCAATGGTCATTTCGATCTACATATGAATACCTTTATTCGCGGTGCCCAATCTGCTCTTTACGCTGAACTAGAGCGTAAGATTCTCTGCCGAGACAGCGAGGGCAAGGACCACGTGGTTCCTTTAGCTAAACGAGTTAACCACCAAATCTCCACCGATTATTTGTCTGGAACCTACCTCGATTACTCTGCCTCCGACTCGATTAGTCCCAAAGTTCAGGGCTACCAAGTTTCACAGCTCCCGCTAGGCGAAACCCAATGCTTTGTAGAGCTAACCCATACGAAAGCAAACAAAAAGCTCGTTGCACCAGTCGTCTCCAAAGAAGAACGGTACTTCCATAAGGTGGAGGGAAACGACCTACTCGAAATTCGAGCAAACGAAAATGGAGTTTTCTTCCATCGACGACCACTGGCCTCCCTTACTGTTAACAAGTTCGGTTATCACCGCGTCGATGAGCTTGAGTTGATCGGCCCAGGTCGACTTGCCCTACGCGGATGGTTCGCTCCCGTCGGCACCACCGTCAAAAACTGGGGTGATATCACCTTCTATGCGGCCTTCACCAACAGCCAAAGTACTGAAACCATTGCTACTCGCGTAGGCATGCTGGATCGAACTAAAGAACTGACCAAAGGCACCAACATTCCGACCTCGGCGGTTAAATCCTACTACTGCGACATGCACAGTAAAGGCGTAGATCTAAGCATCCTAGATTCTGGAATCTACGATGTGCACGTTATCGGCGTCAACGCTGACCTAGCGCGGCAAACCGCTAGCTTAACTCGTCTTCTCGTCTACAAAGAAGAAGGACAGGAAGATAAATACGAGTTGCTGCCCTTACTGCCCACTTCCAACGAACCCAAACAAAAAGAAATCGTTGAAGAAGAGGAACCAGATTTCTACATTCCCAAGCGCTCACGCCGTCAGGGACGTCGACAAGAAAACACTTTCGCGAAAACGACTCCTCTAGGGACCATCGGCAGTGCAGATTCACTTAGTGAAGATGCCATCAAACGCGCAGACGCAGAATTTGATGAGATCATTACGCTTGCCCCCAAACCAACAACTGAGAAGCCTGAGATTGCTGCAGAAGAAGTTGAGCAGCAAGTTACCTCAAAGACTCCTGTATTAGAGCAAAAGCAGGATGAAGCACAACAAGAAGATCTAGCTGACGATAAGGCAGATCTAAACAAGAATCTGGACGAAAACACTCCGACAGATGTCAAGTCATTAGACACTGAAGTACTTGCTACGGAAGTTTCGAGCGAAGTTAAAACAACCGAAGTTGAAAAGGGTGAGGAACCTAGCCAACAAGCCGTAGTCGCAGAAACTATTCCCGAGACTACTTCACCAGCACAGCCGAGCAAAACTGAGGCGACAGTTAAGAAAATATCTGCAGAAGAACAACTGGCTAAACTGGCCGAGGGCGAAGTTACTGACGAGCCTAAAGAATCCAAGCGCGAACCATTGCTCTCCCAAGCTCCAAATCGACCATTCATTCCAGCCCCACCGGCACCGCCAGTGCGTCGCTCGCCAAAGCCGGAAAATAAGACAGATTCGTCCTCATCGACAGACAGTTCAACGGACTCGAGTCTTGGATTAGCGAAGTCCAAGGAAACACTCCTCGAATCCACTGGAGAATCTACTCCAGATCAGCAGCCTAGCGGTTTAGTTACGAAGCCGCACGACTCGCACGAAAGTCTAGCCCAGACTAGTTTGCCTAAACCCCCGACAGCTCCTCGTCCCCCAGTGCCACCAGCTGGCTCTCGACACACAATGCCACCAACTGGGACGGCTCCATCAGTTCCACCTAGGGGACCAAGACCGCAAGGCCAACCTCAACCGCGCCCAGGCCAGCCTACTTACGGCCAACCCGGCCGGCCAATGCCACGTCCACAGGGCGCACCAAATCGTCCAGATGGCCCCAGAGAACCGCACATGGGTCCTCGTCCGGCTAATGGTCCTCGTCCGGCTAATGGTCCTCGTCCACAAGGCCGGCCAATGCCACCTCAAGGAGGAATGGGACCACGCCCAGCTTCTGGCCCACGACCAGGCAATGCGCCTCGTCCAATGTCCGGACCACAGCAAGGAAATGGGGCTCGGCCACCTATGCCACCAAGAGGACCACGTCCACCAGTAGGTCCTGATGGATCACCATTGCCTCGTCCTCGCCCGGGCATGAATCCAGCAGATCCGCGCATGCCTCGTCCTCGCCCAGGTATGAATCCCGCAGATCCGCGTATGGGTGCCCCTCGCCTCGGTATGCCTCGTCCGGTTGGTCCCCGTCCGTTAGCACCCCAGCCAACAGCAACTAATGTTGGCGGGACTCCACAAGCGCTTCCTAGCAAACAAATAACACGCTCCGAGGACGCTAGAGTCCAGCAGACGAATCAGGATAATACCGAGTCAGCTTCCGAGGCAAAGTCGACCGAAGTTACTTCATCCCAACGGTTGTCTTCCTCGATGATTCCGACTCAAACAGAACGATCGGAATCAGAAGCTTTCACTCCGAGTAATGTGAGCGAAGATCTAAAAGCAGCAAGCGCAGAGCAGGCAGAAAAAGCAACCTCAGGTGAACTAAGTGAGGTAGAAACTACTGCATCTAGAAGATTAAATCTTCCTAGCCGTAGTCGCATTCGCCGCTCTCCCCTGAACGAGTCCTAAAATCAACTTATTGGCTCTTCTGATCTGATAGTTTCATTGGAGCAGAAGAGCGCCTTTTTTAGGCACAACTAACCAACTAGTTGACCTTTTATGGCAACTGTTTTTCCACGAATTCGACGATTCGTTGAGAATTATGGTTATCAATCTGCCCAAAGAAGCGGCGACGACGCTTGCGATAACGTAAATCTGGCTGCCAACGGCGGTTGGCGCATTTATCTAACAAATCGAGCATTTGATTTGGATTCAAAGCAACTGGACCAAGACCATTTTCTTCTGGTTCGTACCATCCTCGGCGGAAATTATTTTCTCCACTAAAAATCGTGTCTTCATCAAAACGGTAATAGAAAATAGCTCGTCCCGTATATGCGGCGTCAAAAGCAGTAGACGAGTAGTCAGTTAATAGTGCGCACGAATTTAATAAGATCTCTTGGAAGTCATCCTTACTCAGGTCAGCTATCACTGTACCCTCGGGTAGGGAAAGTATATCCTTGAACTGTGCCAGGTTTGGATGCAGCACGAAGATAATGCCGCCTGCCTTATTATGAGTAATCGTGCGGAGCTTGGGAGAAGACAATAGCTCGTGCCACTTACGATAAAACTCGGTGTTAGTAAAGTATGTTCGCCGAAGACTAGGGTCAGTAATCTGTTTAAGCTCGTCAGTTAGATTACCTCGCCAGGTGGGCATTATTAGCAATGGTTTGCTGCTCAAGTCATGTCCAGTTGCATCAGGTAGCGCATCAAAACGGGCAAATCCCAGATTGACCAGTACATCGTTCTTGAAAGTAAACGGGCTATCGACCGAGGACAGATAGTCGTATTCAGCTTTAGCTCCACAGATGAAACCAGAAAAACGCTTATCGTTAAGCCAGCGGGAAATATCATTACCGGTGATGCCGTGTTGTAAAAAGAAGAAGGGCACTGAATGCTTGAAAATTCTTCGTGGAGCTGGATACATGCAAGCTTCAATCGCGTCGGATGACAGCATCGCTTTAGCTACCAAGAATGCGGCCATGGCCTCATCACTACCAAACGCCAACAGTTTAAAGCCTTCTGCTGCCAGCCTCGGCCATGCTGCAGCTGTTGGGTCCAAAATAAAGTAGGCGTTGATGTCTGGACGCTCGTTCAACAAATACCTGTATAGATGCTCACCATTATCAGAAGCGGACATGGGCCGATCCATAACCAACCAGCAGCCAGCATACTTTTCTTGAAATTTTTCAGAAGCAGCTAAGGCCCGAACACGGTTCCGAATTAAGCCTTCGTGATCATCAATTTTTGAAGGTTTGAGCTTTAGCGCCATTTGTGCACGAGCACGTTGCCATGCCAGTTGGCTCATTGAAGTTCGAGTAGTTAAAGATTTAACTTCCCGGCGGATTTTCTTCTTTACGTCTAGATCGCGACGACCTTGGGAAAGTGCTGCTTGACCTTGGAGGAAGTGTTTTTCGCTGAGGACTCTCACGGGTTTGCGAACTGTAACCTGCAATTTGGACACCATTCGTCCTCGATAGAAAATGGCGGTCTCGCCAAGCGGCAAGTCGAAGCTTACTTCAAAAGCAAAACGCTCCCCAAAGAAGTACCGAGAACAGACACTCATCTCCGGATGGACTTGCCTTCCATCAACGAAGAACGCCAACTCGTTACAGTCGAAATCCTTCATCATCAAGGTATAGCTTCTCGCAGTTTTCGAAGCACCCCACTCGTATAACCGGGCACCCCCAAAACGTTCCCCGTAGTAGTACATAAACAGAGATTCACGAACCACCCAACGAACATTCTGAATCTTAAACTCCAGAAGTTTTTTCGGTGGAATCAGCGCAAAAATCTGGGCAACGTTATTCAAAAAGCGTGCCTTAAGTTCAGGATCTTCGCTGACCCAGGCTGTTTTGGAACGCATAGCCATTTCTTCTTGGAAATACCAAACAAGTTCGTAGAGTAGAAGGGCAATCACCCAATCAGGAAGCTTGTCTTTTTGCTCCAGGGCATGCTTGGTTAAGTCTAAATAGCCGTTTTCAAACAGGGTCGTGTATTTTTCTCGCCTTGCCCAACCTGACTGCACCAGCGACGAATTATTTGATCGCTTACGGTAGTAGTAAAGGGCCGAGGACGCTAAAGCCATTACCGGTTCATCAAATGACAAAAGGTAAAGTGAAAGCAGGTGTGCGTCCTCGAAAGTGGGTTTAATGTCAGTGCGATAACGCAAGCCGAGTTCTTCAATCCGGTCTCGGCGCATAAAAGCGGTGGCTCCAAGCTGGATCGCATAGGGATCTTCAACGAGCGAAACTAGGCGATCACCATTGCGGAACTTGAATCCTAATGGATGGTTGTCTTTAAATACCCCAGTTTCGTCATTCAACACCAGCACTCGTGTCGACACCATGGCAATATCATCAAGGTTGTCCGCCTGATGAAGAATCCTCTCCACATTTGCGAAGTAGTCTCGGTCAAGAATGTCATCAGGATCCGCGGCGGTGATCCATTTACCGGTGGCCACTTCCAAACCAAGATTTCTAGCGTTGGCGGGGCCAGCGTTTTGCGACGATTTCACATAGACTGCATTATCATGTTTTTCGCACCATTTTCGGGCAATCTCGCCAGAATCATCTGGGGAGCAATCGTCGACAAAAATATATTGGACTTTAGATGGGGCGATAGATTGCCATTCAAGGCTTTTAAGGAACGCCTTTATGTAATCTGAAACATTGTAGGTAGCGATCAGAACCGAAAATAAGTAATGGTTTGAACTCATGACCACTCACCTACCAGCTGTCGGTCGCTAAGTTCTAAATTAATGTTAAGCGGTGGTTCACTTGCCGAGGACGCTAACGCTTCGTTTAATTCCCTAAACTGCTGTTTGTTCAGGTTCTGTTTAAACTGAAACATAACTCCGGTGTCAATGAAGTTTTCCCCACCAACATTATGTGCCCAACTATTCATAGTAAGAATCGCTGGAAGAGCACGTTCTAAATACCATGTTGCATCTGGCTGATTAGCGCAAAGTCGTTGAATGAATAAGGTTATTCGTGCTGCGTGATTATAACGATTCATGCGCATTAACAGATGTAGTTGTGCTAATCGTAGATCAATCCCGAAAGCCGAAGAGCGATTTCCAGGTTTTTCAAAGCACTCTGCCATTTCACCTAGCCAGAGTACTACCTTAGCGGCGGGAGATTTAAAAACTCCTTTACTTCCCACAGCTAGTTGTTTGATGGCATCCGCGAGAGCAGAAAAATTCTGAGTTTTAATTGGCTTTAAAGGGGTAGGAATAAACTTTTCTCCCCACTCAGGAAAGTTAGGTGCGACCTCGTCTCGAGAGGCGAATTCAGAAATAGCTTCACAAACTTGATACGCCGGATTTTCCTGCAATAGTTTTTCAGAAGATTTTGCTAAACGATTTAAATTCTGGGCAAAACTCAAAAACTCTCTGCTGGTGTCGAATTGGTAACGGCAGGCAAAGAACATTGCTTGTCGACAAATAAAGGTAAGTACCAATGAAAGGTCTACTCGACTAGCTGGCCAAAGCTGCACAACTGGCACCATCTGGTCCAAGGTTTCGAGTTCAAAGGAACCAGAAAGCGCTAACCACAGGGAATCTTGTACGTGTTGTTCGAGCCGTGTTTGCATCAAGTCAAGTAATTGAGCAATTGGGGTGGGTAAATCCGCCAAATAATTCTGGTTATTCGTGGCGCGCATGAGAAGCACGCTCAGAGCAACACCAGCATCATGCAAACCTTGAGCTGTTAAGTGCCCGCTCGCCAGATAGCGTCGAACCTCTGGCAAGGCCGCAAGTTCTTGGGCAAATGTTCGACCAGAGTAAAAGGCGGCGTTTAGGGCTTCTAGTGGTACTTGATGCACGAAGAAAAGGAAGTAAAGAATATCAAAGTTGGTAATATTCTCTGCAATTGTGGGCTCTTGGGAGAGATCAATATTTCGAGAATTTCCTACCGCAAGTTCAATAAATACCGCAATGATTTTTTGCGCAACGGCTTCATCGAGAGTTTTTTCGCCTGCCTGGTAGAAAGGTAGAAGCTGTGATTCGATCCAATTAGTGACCGCCATTTGAGGAGAGCCTAGCTCTGGATTTGGATGTGATGACAAATACTGTTGAGCAAACTTAATAAGCTCTCTACTGGATAAAGATAGGGACTTACTTGGCGACAAAATCACAGCCCCCTTACAGTAGATTTCCATTACCCGCTCCATCCTATCGCATTGGGACGAATAGATACTAGATAAACCTGTACATTTGCAAGGAATATTCTTGCAATTACTTTCATCTAATAACAAAAGTTATCGACAAAAAATCCATGTGCTAGGCTTGCTTTAGATTGCGCTATTAAACTTTTTAGTCAGGAGAGACAGTGCTGTTAAAATCGGGTATTAACACCTACCAGAAAAACAACTATTCTTTGAAGTACCGTTTTCAGCGTGGCCAGTCAGATCGCGCAAATCTTCTGGTGATTTTCTCCGGTTTCCGCACTAAAGGAACACTGGATTTTGGCGGTGATGCAATTTCTCCGATTCGTTCCAATATTTTGTGGATTTTTGACGAGTTCGGCACTGAAAACCAGAACACCTACTATCTGTTAGAAGATGGCAAATTCTCGCCGCGAGACATTATTGACGACTTTATTAACCAAGTTCGTCAAGAGCTCGGCTTAAACTATGAGAATCTAACCTATTCTGGGTTTTCAAAGGGCGGCACAGCAGCTATTTATTACGGTTTGCGTCATTGCGTTGGCGCTGTAGTAGCTACAGTCCCTCAGTTCTTTATTGGCACCTATGCCAAAAAATACTGGCCTAAGGTCTATGACTTCATGGGTTCTGCCGAGGCTGATCAGCAAAAGCAGCAGGACGACTACGACGACATTATGCCTGATTGCATTTTGAGCCATTCTAAATCTGCCACGCATCTGTATGTGTTTAGTTCGCATGCCGATCCGCAGCTCTCTGATGAGATTCGTCCAGTATTACCTCTTTTGGAAATGCTGCCGAACTTCAATTTGATTGTTACCGATTCACCGCTGATCACCGAGCATATTGATGTTACCCCATACAACATTCCGGCTCTACTGGCCCTATTCCAGCTAACTGCGGATGGCCTCTACCCTACTTTCGGGGTTTCGACTACTTATCAAACCCAAAATCAGAAGGCGATTTCTTCTCAGCGGAAGCGTAACGAGGGCGTGGCCGTCCTCGAGAAATGTAGTACTGTGCCGACCACGAACCAGGTTGAACTGGAAATGGTTACTTTGCTGCGCGGCTATGAGCAAAAACGTTATGCGGATCTTAACCGCACTTTACTGGTTAAGAGCAGCGACGGTAAAACTACACGTATCGGCATGGGAAAGCTGATCGATAAACAAATTTCCCGCCGCTACGTGCAAGACACTTTTGTGGATTACCAGTGTGCCTTAACGGTTAGCCCCGGCAAGAAGGGATACCCATTATCTGCTTTCCCGATGGGACAAAGTGAGTGCCAGGTTGAATTGGTACTACCGAACGGGACGAAAGTTAACACTGCTTTGGTAACGAAGCGTCCCCTCTTTTTCCACCAGTTACAGGATGGACAACTTTTGACGGTCAAGGGAAGCGAGTCTGGGACCTCGATTAGTCGAGTTGATCTTAAATCCCTTCAGCCGTCCGAGGGAGCATTCCTTCGAGTTGACATATTCAGCGACGAGAAGGGGGCTGGGATCTTAACTCAAGGTTGGTTTGCTCCGATCGGCACTACAGTAACAGGCTGGGGCGACGCGCACATGTATTTGGTTTTGCGCGAGACTAAGTCCGAATCAGTATTCACCTTCCCCTTAGGTTTGCTAGATCGAGGGCGAGAATTAGGTTCGCAAATCAACATATCGAAGAGCATGAGCAAATCCTATTTCAGTACTCTACGAGCCCAAGCACAAAGCCTCAATGGATTAAAAGATGGCGATTTTGTCGCCCAAATTCTGTTTGTCAATCCTGATGTTACAGCGTTGAGTTTTGAGATCGGAAAAGTGAGTATCAAAGGTGGCAAAGTACTAGTGAAAAACAATGAGAATAGTACCAAGTCTAAAGTTAGCTAATAGTTTTCACTTGCGTCCAATGTGATGGAGGGTATAGTTTCTCTTGAAAGATTGATTAACGCAACAATTTTGCGAGTCACTCTTTTTTAAACTTATTCTTTCCAAATATGTTGGAGGTTTTTATGCGTTCGCGTAGTTTGGTGGCCATCGCTGCTACCACCGGTTTAGCAATCTCAGGTCTACTCCCCGCCCTTACCCCCATGGTTACTGGCGAAAACAACGTCCCTGCAGCCCAAGCAGCAACCAAAATCGTAGTTGCCTCAGCAAAACCACGTGGCGGCAAATTCGTTGACGTACCAGCAAACATGTTCCTCTCAGGAGAAATGGCCTGGCTAGCAGACAAAGGCATCTCCACCGGCTGGCCCGCAGGAAACAACCAACGCGCCTACCGCCCCCTAATCAACATCGAACGCCAAGCCATGGCAGCCTTCCTCTACCGCATGGCCGGCATCAAAAACTACCAAGCACCAGCCACCTCCAAATTCGCTGACGTACCAACCAACCACCCCTTCTACCAGCAAATCTCCTGGATGGCCTCAACTGGCATCACCACCGGCTGGGTACGAGATGGCAAACGCTACTTCAACCCAGACGGCCCAGTAAACCGCGACGCCATGGCCGCCTTCATCTACCGCTTCGCAGGCAAATACCCAGCCAAAGTATCCAAAGCAGTACGATCCGTAACCAAAAACTTCAACCCCTCAGGAAAAGTCTTCGCCGACGTCACCAAAGGCACCGACTTCGCAAAAGAAATGGAATGGCTACGCCGCACCCTAATCTCCACCGGCTGGCCAGGAAGCAACGGCAAACGCTACTACCGTCCAGTCACCCCAATCCACCGCGACGCCATGGCCGCCTTCCTCTACCGCCTACAAAACAACAAACTAGAGACCGCCCCAGCTGCCAAACCAAAGCCAGCTCCCGCCAAGCCGAAACCAGCACCGGCGAAACCAAAGCCAAAGCCAGCACCGGCGAAACCAAAGCCAAAGCCAGTAAAGCCGAAGCCGGTTTTCAAAAAGGGCAATCCAGATATTGGGGCAAAATGGATTTCGGATTCTTGCTCAACAATCACTCCAACCAAAATTGTCTGCGACGACTCAATGCCACTGAACGAGCACACGGCAGCGGCTTTCAACGAATACACTGATTTACAGGAACTCAGATTGACCTCACACGTTGAACATGATTCCTCAAAAGACTTCGTATTGAAACTGCCCAAACTTCAAAGCCTGGAGATTTATTCCGAGAAGGATGATTGGATCGCACGTCCTTTCCCGAACATCAATTATCTACCATCTCTTGAAACTCTCGACCTTTCGAACGCTGATGACTACGGTTATCGAGTAACAGAGGTTCCAGCGTTCAATGCCCCAAAGCTTAAATTCCTTGACCTAGATGGTGGCTACATCAAGAAAATTGCAGCATTTAAAGCGCCAAACCTTAAAACGCTCTCTTTGAGCCACAACCAGATCAGTAGTTTTGCCCGCCTAAGCTTGCCAAAATTAACTTACCTTTCGCTCAAAAAAAACCTACTCTCACAAGCACCAGATCTTCGCGGTATGACAGCACTAGAAACCCTTAATTTGTCGTACAACCCGATCAAATCGTTTGCAAACCCTAAAATTCCTGCATACCTCAAGGAACTATATTTAAACGGCACCGAAATAACCACGCTTGAAAAGCTTTCGGCCAACTTCCTAGAGAAACTAGAGCTAAAGGAAAGTAATCTGACAACAATCAATGGCTCAACTTTGTCACTACCTAGATTAAAAGTTCTTACAGCTGAGGAAGCTAATCTCAAGACCATCAAATCATTGAATTTGCGATCACTTGAAAAGTTAGAAGTCAGTAACAACTTCCTAACAACGCTTCCAGCTAACGGCCTCCCGTCGCTAAAAAGACTTGATGCTTCTAACAATGAGATCAAGGCCTTGCCTGATCTTTATCTACCATCGCTCGAGTATCTCCACCTAGAAAAGAATCGTTTAAAGAAGAAGCCAGTTGTTTACACAAACAATAGGTGGTTCGACATCTACATCGACAATCAACGTCCATGATACTAAACGATACTTTCAGGTAGTTTTCTGAACGTTTTGGGCCGGATAAGAACCGTTCTCTTATCCGGCCCAAAACTATAAAATCTTTGGTCGTACTACTCGAGCACTCTAAATAGTAAAAGTACTAAATTGAACACCGTGTTAAATTAATTTAAAACGCTTGATGCAAATGCGTTCATTTCTAAACGATGATGTTGGAGGTTTTTATGCGTTCGCGTAGTTTGGTGGCTATTGCTGCTACGACCGGTTTAGCAATCTCAGGTCTACTCCCCGCCCTTACCCCCATGGTTACTGGCGAAAACAGCGTCCCTGCAGCCCAGGCAGCAACCAAAATCGTTGTTGCCTCAGCCAAAGCTCGTGGCGGCAAATTCGTTGACGTACCAGCAAACATGTTCCTCTCAGGAGAAATGGCCTGGCTAGCAGACAAAGGCATCTCCACCGGCTGGCCCGCAGGAAACAACCAACGCGCCTACCGCCCCCTAATCAACATCGAACGCCAAGCCATGGCAGCCTTCCTCTACCGCATGGCTGGCATCAAAAACTACCAAGCACCAGCCACCTCCAAATTCGCTGACGTACCAACCAACCACCCCTTCTACCAGCAAATCTCCTGGATGGCCTCAACTGGCATCACCACCGGCTGGGTACGAGATGGCAAACGCTACTTCAACCCAGACGGGCCAGTAAACCGCGACGCCATGGCCGCCTTCATCTACCGCTTCGCAGGCAAATACCCAGCCAAAGTATCCAAAGCAGTACGATCCGTAACCAAAAACTTCAACCCCTCAGGCACAGTCTTCGCTGACGTCACCAAAGGCACCGACTTCGCCAAAGAAATGGAATGGCTACGCCGCACCCTAATCTCCACCGGCTGGCCAGGAAGCAACGGCAAACGCTACTACCGTCCAGTCACCCCCATCCACCGCGACGCCATGGCCGCCTTCCTCTACCGCCTACAAAACAACAAACTAGTAAATATCCCACCGCGGAAGGCCAATCTAGCTAAAGGAAAAAACTGGTTAAAGCAAAGCTGCCGGAGCTCCCCTGACGAAATCAATTGCAATCGTCCATTGCCGCTAAACGTTGACACTGCAGCTGCTCTAAACCAGTACAAGAACCTCACCAAATTGCGGCTCCGGGTGAGCGATAAGCACGAAGTTAGCAACGATTTTGTCCTGAAACTCAGTAGCCTGAAGTTGCTACAACTATCGGCATACTACAACGATAAGAAGGTTCACCCCTTCCCGAACATTAAGCATCTACCAAAGTTAGAAAAACTGTATTTGACGGATATGAACGGTCACCCCTACCCAGTGGCTAAAGTTCCCGCTTTCTATGCACCGAATTTGAAAGACTTTGATATTCATCGCTCGTACATCACCCTTAAGCGGCTACCACTAACAAAGGTTGAAGCCTTCAAAGCACCAAAGCTTGAACACTTCAAGATCGATGGGGCCAGCATTAGCTCCCTGCCGAAGCTCAACCTGCCGAAGTTGCGCGGGCTCTACCTAACTGACAATAAGCTATCTCGCCTGCCGGATATTAGTGCGATGCCATCACTTGAAAAAGCATATTTCACTGACAATCCGATCCGGAATGTCGCTAATGCGCGTCTTCCTCGGAACCT
The DNA here is from genome assembly GCF_001856685.1 of Boudabousia tangfeifanii. Taxonomy (GTDB): domain Bacteria; phylum Actinomycetota; class Actinomycetes; order Actinomycetales; family Actinomycetaceae; genus Boudabousia; species Boudabousia tangfeifanii. The sequence continues at coordinate 114,161 of NZ_CP017812.1, read as the reverse complement.
AAAGACGCTAGGTTTACAGCGCAATCAGTTGACCAGCTTTAGCGGTCTTCGCTCTGGTTCCCTTGAATACCTTTACCTGACCGGCAACCAAATTCGCACAGTAGATACTCGAAGCATCAACCTACCAAGATTGAAGAGGCTGGAAATGGCCGACAATAAACTTCGTCGCCTGCCAACCCTTGTGTTCCCTTCACTTCAAACACTTGATGTTTCACGAAACTACCTGAAACTCAAGCCAGTAGTTAAAACCAACTACAAGTACTTGCACATTTTATGGGGCGGTCAGCACGTCTAAGCAAGTGATCATTTATTAACCATCGGTGGGCAGTTTCGAGCAAGAACTGCCCACCACTTATTTTCCTCCGGCAAACCCGCCACTCAATTTTGTTTACCGAGGATAATAGCTTCAACCACCAACTTGGTTAAAATCTCTGAGGACTTTCGGCCCTTCCTCGCCCTCGGTAGTGAGGATGAAAACGGGTAGTCAGAGCATTTTTCCCTTTGTGCAATCAGTTCTGCATGCGTGTGTGCGCGTTCACGGATAATATGACCTTGGATCAACGATCACAGGAGGAGCTGCTATGTCGAAATCAACCTCAGTTCGTAAGTTTGGGATCAGCGCAGTCGCGCTTGCCATGCTCGCAACCGTTGGATTTACTCCAATCGCTAGTGCCGCAGATCCCGTTGAAGAAAATCCTGCAACTTTTAGCATTGTGCCCAAAGGGATCAACTACCAGTCAGACAAGTTGCGTCCAGAAAAAGCAGAACGCTCACAAGAAACGATTCAAAAACTCTCAAAGTATGGTTTTGAAACTAAAACTAATAGCACTCGCTGCGGCACCGCTCCGAAGCTTGACGAAAGAGATAAGACCCGAATGATCGAGACTTGGAACGCAATCCGTTCCATGGCTGGTGTTCCTACTTTGGTTGGTGCCCCAAGTAACGATGCTAGATGGCGTGGTGCACAGGAAGGCGCTTTTTCCATGTCGATTAGTGGCACTATTTCTCACGGTCTAGATCCGGCAAAAGACTTTAAATGCCGCACTCCTGGTGGGGTGGAAGCAACTGGTAGTTCCAATATTGCTGCCGGGCATTACGGTCCAGCTGACGTTCTTATCGACTATATGCACGATTACGGCCACCCAAGTGTGGGTCACCGCCTTAACATGCTAAATCCAGCCATTAAGAAGACCACTTTCGGAGTGGTTAACAAGGTCAGCACTTTGGGAACCCTACCCGGAGCGGCCGACTTAGATTATTCCGTTCCATTTAAAAATCCAGTGTTTTGGCCAGCACCGGGATATATTCCTAAGAACCTGATGACTAGCGGTTGGAGCATCTCAACCAAATCCGGTTGGGACGCCACCGGACTAAAGATGAATCAGCCTACCTCCTTGAAAGAATTGAGCGGCAATAGTTTCCGTACCGTTGCGGTTAATCAAAAAGAAGCGAAACCTATCGATTCCCAGTACATGTCGAGCGCGAGTTCACAAGTTTCCCACGTGAGGACTGAGGCTCTTCGTCTTCCCGAAAAGCTGAATACAGACATTGTCAAAACTTTCTTAGCGAAGTTCCCGACTAACAAGGGCACTTTCGTTTACCCCGTGAAGGTGTTTGAGAACCTTAAGACTTTTGAGGCACCAAAGTGGCATGTGGGTTACAAGCGTGCCGCCGACAATTTGAAGTTCCATTTGCGAGCTACCCCAGGCACTCAGGTGCGCGCATTCGTGAAACGGGGCGCGAAGGGCGACTGGGAACTCTTAACCAAGTTGGGTAAAGAGGCAGACCAGTGGCTGAAAGTCACTACCTACAGTGATCGTCCCGATTTCAACCTCGATCTCAACGGCTACGGTTTGAAAGCTGGCGACCTGGTGAAACTGGTCGCGGAGAACGACCTCGGCATGCATGATCGAGGGATTGTGCTGGTGCAGCCGCGTGAAGTAGTGTTGGTTACTAGCAATTGGAAGGGGAAGTCCAACTTCAAGGATTTGGCTCCAAAAGACCTGTTCTACTCCGAGATTAACGAAGCGAAGGTAAACGGTATTACCACCGGTTACCCTGATAAGACTTTCCGCCCACTGGCAAACGTGGAGCGCCTCGCGGTAATGGCTTTCTTGTACCGGATGGCCGGCTCACCTGAGGTGAAACTGCCGAATACATCCCCGTTCGCGGATGTGCCTCGCAACAGCCCGTGGTTTAAGGCTATTTACTGGGGTTACTCGAACAAGATCACCACTGGTTGGGTCCGGAACGGTAAGCGCTATTTTGAACCGCGTTCACCGATTGCCCGTAACGCCATGGCAGCTTTCATGTTCCGTTTCGCCAAGCAGTTCCCGAACCGAGTCCAGCCGGAAATGGTGACTTTGCCATTCTTGAAGACCACCCCGAGCCGACTGAAGGACATTTCGGGTGACTACTTCATCAACCAGATTCGCTGGCTCGAACGCGCCAAGATCACTACCGGTTTTGCCGATAAAGGTAACACTCGCACCTACCGCCCATTGGAGCCGGTTCACCGTGATGCCATGATTGCCTTCTTGTACCGCTTGCAACGCAATCACCTCAAGGACAACAAGGTAGTCACGATTAAGTAAGTCTTGCTGGCCGAGGACGCCACCCCGGTTCCACCCACCGGGCGTCCTCGGCCAGTCTTTTAAGATCCCAACCGTGGCAGGCTACCCGGGCCTGCCAACTAAATCCAAGGAAAAACCCTCATGAAAAACAGCAAACATTTAATTGCTTTGAGTGCCGCCTTGGCGCTGGCAGGAACTTGCCTGCCCGGCTTGGCACCAATGACTGCCCAAGCGGCCGGGCGGAAGGTACTACCCGACCTCAATACTGCGAGCGAAGCACAGGGCGTGCTAGATGAACTCAACCAACTAACTCGCCCGATGGAAAAGATCATCCCAACTTCGGGCTGTGAATACCCAGGGGTTGCAGCCCAACCGGACCGAGAAGACTTTTTTACTGCCTGGAACTTGGCTCGAAAGTTGCTTAAGTTTGAGTCGGTGGGTCAGCTCCCCGAAGACAGTCCCGCTTGGGAAGACTTGCAGGCAGCGTCTTACTCGATGACCCAAGCTGGCCAGATCTCTCACGGCTTGGTTCCTGAGGAGGCTTTCCCTTGTCGCACCGAGGGCGGGGCCAGAGCCACCAACCTTGGGGTTCTTGCTTTTGCAAACATGGGTTTTTGGACCAGCGACCTGAGCACCCCGCTTCAACCGTTGGGTAACTCCTCAAAGCACGTTTTGGGTTTGCTTGGAGATACCGGCGATAACAACACTATCGTGGGTCACCGCATGCAGATGCTCTCGCCCACACTGGCAAATAGCGCTGTTGGTATCACTTCTTGGAATACCAAAAACATCGAAGGCAATTGGAATAAGTTAGACCAGCAGAGCACTGCGGCAGCATTGACGCTACCTAGCAACGCGGTTAATGGCGAAGACTGGATTGACGCCTACCAAAGCTACAAATCGATGTACAACGACAACCGGCCACGTCCCACTTACTACAGTTGGCCAACTGCAGGTTACTTCCCGCAAAAATTCTTGCCAGGTTTTGACGAAAATGAGGAACTTCAACGCTGGTCATTAAACGTAGACACCGCCAAACCAACCAAACCGCCCTACCTCAGTGAGGTAGAGGTAAAGGTTGACCAGCAGGCAGTATTCTCAGACTTTACTGGGCAAGACACCCGCAACGACATCACCGCCCAAGATCATGTAGCTGATGGCACCCCTCAAAACCATATGGGTTACCCTGGCTTGATTGGACATGTCACCACAAAACAGCTCAATCTGGAGTCACCACTTGCCGATGATGAAGTCCGAACAATCATGGTCAAAATGCCGACCACTAAGGGAGATTTCATCTACCCAGTGAAGATCTTCAACCACTTGAAGACTTTCAAAGCACCAAACATTGACCTGCCAGCTCAGTTGGAAAACACGAAGCTACAGGTTGCTTTGCAGGGCACCGCGGGCACCAAGTTTAAGGTTTATGTCAAGCAAACCTCTGCCGACCGAGGACGCCCTGCCGGTGAGTGGACAATGCTAACAAATGTTGATCCAAACCAGGGCTGGCCAATGGTTACCGGTTACACTCCGAAAGCAAACTGGAAGGTTGATCTGGCAAAGTTCAACGTGAAGGAAGGCGACCAAGTTCGGATTGTGGCTGAAAACGACCTCGGCCAGCAGACCAAAGACACCACAATTATCAAACCGAAGCCGAAGCCAAAGCCGGTTCCCAAGCCAGCGCCTAAGCCGAAGCCGGTTCCAGTTAAACCGGCACCGGTAAAGCCAGCACCCAAGCCAGTCAAACCGGCTCCAAAACCCGCACCGGTTAAGCCGGCACCAAAGCCGGCTCCCAAGCCCGCACCGAAACCGGTTAAGCCAGCACCAAAGCCAGTCAAGCCTGCACCGAAACCAGTCAAACCGGTTCCAAAGCCCAAGCCGGTACCGGTGAAGCCAACACCGGTCAAGCCCACGCCGAAACCTACTCCGGTTAAACCAACACCAAAGCCAGTCAAACCCGCACCAAAACCGGTAAAGCCGGCACCAAAGCCAGTCAAACCCGCACCGAAACCAGTCAAACCGGTTCCAAAGCCCAAGCCGGTACCGGTGAAGCCAACACCGGTCAAGCCCACGCCGAAACCGGTCAAGCCTACGCCAAAACCTACTCCAGTTAAACCAACACCAAAGCCAGTCAAACCCGCACCAAAACCGGTAAAGCCGGCACCAAAGCCAGTCAAACCCGCACCGAAACCAGTCAAACCGGTTCCAAAGCCCAAGCCGGTACCGGTGAAGCCAACACCGGTCAAGCCCACGCCGAAACCGGTCAAGCCTACGCCAAAACCTACTCCAGTTAAACCAACACCAAAGCCAGTCAAACCCGCACCAAAACCGGTAAAGCCGGCACCAAAGCCAAATAAACCAGCTCCTACTAATCAGTGCTTCCCGATGAAGGCAGAGAAGGCTCCTAAGGTTAAGGCTCGCTTGTTCAAAGACGTCCCACTTTCCGAGTGGTTGTCGCCTGAAGTTTACTGGGCACGGGCCAATGGCATCACCACTGGTTGGGCAGACAACACCTTCCGCCCACTAAACGGCACCAAGCGCCAAGATATGGCCGCGTTCCTTTACCGCCTAGCGGGCAAGCCAGCTTTCAAAGCAAATGAGACTGGCTTCAAGGATGTTCCAGCTAACCACCCATTCATGAAGCAGATCGCGTGGATGAAGGATTCTGGTATCTCGACCGGTTGGGCAGATAAGACCTTCCGTCCGAACCAAATGGTTACTCGCGACGCTATGGCTGCCTTCTTGATGCGCTTTGCTGAAAAGTTCCCAAGCGTTGTCTCCCCAGAAGTACAGCCAGCCAAACTTAAGCTTGATGGCGTTAAGGTTCCGCTTAAGGACGTTAACGTTAACGGCTTGCACGGCAAAGCAATGCGTTGGATCTGGGCCTCCGGTGTCTCCACCGGTTGGGCAGATAAGACCTACCGCCCATTAAATAATGTCAACCGTGACGCCATGGTGGCATTCATCTACCGCCTACTAAACAACAAGGCCAAGCCAGCCTGCTGAGCCAAGTTTAGCTAGACACTAGTGTCGCCCCACCGTTTGGTGGGGCGACACTTTTCTATCTACCCTTTTTGGAACCCACTGGCACCTGAGCGAACAAAGCCCTGCTAGGATGGTTGCTAACTGCAGCATAGTTGCCGCCATTCTGTAACCAGGAGTTGATAACCATGGGAACCGATCAAACTAAATCAAAACTGGCTCAAATCACCCTGGCAAACTACGGCCCATTCGGCGAAACCACGGCTTGCTTCTCCCCCGCCCTAAACGTGTTGGTTGGCAATAACGCGATGGGCAAATCACTGTTCTTAAAACTTCTGTACGCCTCAGCAACCGCCTTGTCTTGCCCCGACCTGCAGCCAGAACAACTGGCTGACTGTCTAGCGCAGAAACTAGTGTCGGTTTGTCGCCCCACGGGTGGGGAACTGTCCCGCTTGGTCAGTCGCCATGAGGGTACCGACTCTGCTCAGATCCAGCTTGATTTCACGCCAGAAGCGCCACACACCACCACCGGCGATAGCAACCAAAAGGCACCTCTAGCCGCCGCCCGAGACTTTCAAAGCTTGGCATTCACCATTCCAGCCACACCACAGACTCCCCCATTATCGGTAACCTCAGTCCCGCCCTTCTCGCCGGCTACTTCCCCGGTGTATTTGCCTTCGCAAGAGGTGATCTCTTTCCTGCCTGGTTTCTTGGACGCTCTAAAGCAGGTGCCGTTGCCGTTTCCGCAGACTTGGACTGACGCGGCAAAAGCTTTGAGTGCGCGCGCATTGGCTAACCCGCCCTCGCCCTCGTCCTCGGCTGACAAAGCCTTGACAGAGCTGGAAGGTGTGCTGGGTGGTCGGGTGACCCAAGGCGAAACTGGCGAGTTTTTCTTGTCGACCCCGACCGGTCAGACGGAGATGCCGCTGGTGGCGGAGGGGATGCGCAAACTGGCCTCGCTGGCGCAACTGATTCTGAATGGGGCCGTGGGCCCGGGCTCGTGCCTGTTTTGGGATGAACCGGAGGCGAACTTGAACCCGTCAGCCCTGCAGGCCCTGTGCCGCGCTCTGTTCTTCCTGGCCGAGGGCGGCACGCAACTTTTCGTCTCCACGCATTCGCTGTTTGTGTTGCGGGAACTGGATTTGCTTTCGTCCCAATCTCGGGTGCCGATCCGCTATGTTTCCTTGGAAAGGTCGCTGGCCGAGGGCGGGGATTCTGGCGTCGAGCTGGCGGCTTTCGACACTTTGGACGACCTCGAGTCGATCGCTTCGCTGGATGCCGAGTTGGAGCAGGCTTCGCGCTATTTGCGGTGACATGATGGGCGAGCAAGGCAACGGGTGGGAGCTTCCCCACGAGAAGCAGACGGTGGTGATGGACCGGTTCCGCATCACCTATAACCGCTCGTGGGCGCTGATGGAATTCGATGGTTCCCCGCTGGATAAGGCGACTGGGCAGCGCATTGGCGCGAAGGACCTGCAGTTGGGCTTCGACACTGCCAGCACTTTGCGAGAAAAGCATGCTCGCGCCGGTTCCCCGCCTGACCTGGTGCGTCGCCTGCACTTGGAGGCAGCGAATCCGCACTTGCAGGGCAACGACCCTTTGGGGGCGCGCTTGCATCACAAACGGGTCGACGTGGTGGCGCTACGCCCCCAGCAAGCCGAGGGCGGCAAGGGCCCGAGCGAGCAGGTGGCAAGCGAGCGGGCCCTTTGGCTGTGCGAGTTGAAAAACTACTCGTCGGTGGAGCTGGAAGGGCGCCCGAATGTGCACCCGAACGCGAAGCATTTGGAGCGGGCGAATATTCTGCAAAAGTTCTCGTCTACTTTCCACGCGGTCTGTGTGGCAAACACGTTGAAAGATCCGCAGGTGGCTGCGCGGGGCCAGCAGTTGCGGGACGCATTTTTGGAGGCGGATCGCCTGGGTTTCGCCCTCGTTTTTTGTACCGATAACAAGCAGCAGCTGGCTTTCGCTAGTGCATTTGAGCAGTATTTCCGGATGATTACTCGCCGAGCCCGTCGGATCCAGCAACAAACCGCAGAAGGTGGCGGAGATTTGAGTGACGATCTGGCTCGGGTCGCCAGGTCTTGGGACGAGGATGCCGCCGCCCGGCTCAACTTCCTGCACTGGATGCGCTACGTGCCCACCAGCACCAAAATCAGCGTCCGTGTCTTCCCCGTGCTGCTAGCCGAGGGCGGTACCAGTTTCAAATCGCTGCGCAAGCTCCCAGACGGCATCGATTTCGAGCCGGGGTAAGGGTTTACGAGCTCTAACACTAAAAACCACTCAGCGGAACCCTCAAATTAGTAACAAATGTATGAGGCTGCAGATTTAACTTTTGTCATCCTCGAATTCACTTTTCCAATTGTCTATAAAATACTCAGCATTATTGCTGCTGTTTATCAGTAAAATTCTTGAAGATTGATTTGGCATCTCGATAAAGCAAGGGTTTTTCAACTGCATCTTCATCGTAATTGACCTTGCAATCACTATTAGACACTCTCTCACTAATAGCTGCAGAAAAATCTTTAGTGTTCTCTGCGCCTTTGATATCGGGATGCCACTTAATAAATTTTCCTTTTCCTTGAAAAGTAGCGTTAACAAGCTTCGCGTTCGAAATAATAAAACGTCCGAAAAATGTACAACCATTAAAGTTCACATCATTAAAAACTATGTTTGTGAAATAAACAGAACGACGAAATATGGCACCCCAAAACTCTACTTTTCCTTCAAAAACACAGTTTTCCCAGTGGAGTGGACAAGCAAAGACAGTTTCGTGTAAATCAAAATTTAAAGATGACCACTTTCCTTTCTCTTCCTCAACGGAAGCGCCATTCCCTTCCCCTGTTTTTTCATCTTTTCCACCAGTCTTAGCCTCATTAATAATTCTCGGTCTTGTATTATTCGCGATGACTTGCACAATCGTTTGTTGCACAGTCTGATCACATTCTGCACTAAGCTCATCAGGCCATTTTTCAAAATCAAAGTTTAAGATCGCACTCTTCTCTTTTCTCAGTTGTTTCAATCGTTTTCGACTAAACTCCGTTATGGGAGCATAAATTTCAAACGAAGATGAGTTCCTCAGATACGCGCATAGGATATTCACAATCTGCTGAGGCATTGGACAGTTTTTATCAGCTGCTAATCGCTCGTTTGCCAAATATTCGAGTTTCAACACCGCACTTATCCGAGAAAGCACATTATCAGAACTCAATAGCTCAACTGCTTCCTGATAACGCAAATGAGGCAATTTATCGAGTTCGATCTTCTCCATTCGTTCTTTCATCTGGATATCACGATAACGCTGCACCAAATAAATAACACCACCCAATCCACCGGTAGTACTGATAGCTGCAGTGCTAACAGCCTTGGGATCTGAACCACTACCCATAAACCATCGCCAAAACAAAAGTGATGCGAACAAAAGCAATAAAGATCTAATAGACCAGCAACAAATATCAAGTCCTAAACTGGTCTGAGGAATGCCACCATTTTTTTCCTGACGCTTTACTTTTTTCCGCTTTGAACTTAAATATACGGATGCTTTCTCTAAGCTTTTACAAAAATGACACACTGGAGATGCCAATTTAAAACTCCCTACAAGTCAGAACCGGTTTATGCTGGCGGACCGATTGTCAGCGTTTTTCTTTAACCCCACTCAGTTGGATGGCAGCTATTTCAATCCAACCTTTATCGAGTTTCGAGCATTTTTACTCCCCGTGGTTCAGTTGATATCTTGGACTGCCTTTGTAATTGTTTTGTCCAATGCGACACTCGAGAGCCGACCGCATCTTTCCATAAACCGGGATTGAAGGTTGCAGAATGATAGAACGAAATTCTGTCACTATCACAAATGTAGTATTCGACTTCGTCCCACCAATCGCTATCAACAATGAAAGCCGAACGCACAACAACAGCTGAAGTTTCGGTGCCATCGTCTAGTTGAATGTTGGTGAAATCTGAAGCGCTATGCCCAAGCACTAAGAATCGCTTTCCTATTAAAGAGCGGAATGAATGTTCTGGCCACCAACAACAGGTAATTTCTTTTAACTGCTCAACATTTGCATGAGGTGACATCGATCCTGTAATTGTAATTGGAATCCAATCATCAAGCTCATATTCTTCCACAAGCCTCTCCGCAAGATCGCGCAGATCAACTAAGGGTGCTTCTTTTCGAAACTCAGAATACATATAGTTCAACGAGCCACTAATCACTGCAGTGGAAGATCCCGCTATATTACTTAGAAGCCTTGGTAGTCCCATCCTCTGATCAAAATCTTCGCGCTCAGTCTTGCCATTTGATTCTTTTCCGAACATTGAGATGAACGAAGTTTCTACAACCCTAGCAGTCGTATCAGGATCTTCAGTGCCTTCAAGTCGTGCTGCTAAAAAGCGAATATCTGGATAGCCAGGATCTTTGAAAAGGTCTAGTAACTTACGTTGCTTTCCCGTCTCCATACCAGCTTCTTGAGACAGACTCTCACTAATGTGCCTCAGTACTCGTTTCCTAACACCTTTTCCAATGTAGATAGGAATAGGAATAGAAAGAGACTCTGTTTTCAGTAATTCACTTTCAGAGGCATTATGACGAATACACTCTCTCCAATCACGTGGGTCATAATAGGCGTAGATGTACTTCCCCAATTTGTCATAATCTATTTCCCCTACTCCAGCATTCGCTAGAAGTTCAGCAATCTTGGCATTTAGAACTTTAGTAGCCTCATCGACCATAGTTACTACCCCTTAACAAATTGTAACTTTCACAACAAAGTATACTCATATATTTCTAACGAGCATTTATTGTCCAACTTTTGCACTTTCAGTATGTTTCGTACATTAGCTACTAGAAATGATGATTCTCACCCCTCCTAAATGGAGACCAGCTAGAATATCCTTCATGGCTAAGTTTGATTTGCAGGCGCGGTTAGCGACCGCTCGGAAGACCCTTTGGCATTTTCGGAAGGGCGGCCTCGCCCAGGTGAGGGAGCACAATCGTCGTTCTGCCCTGCAAGCTTTCCAGCCGATGGTGATTGCCCCGCGCACCCATAAGCTCAACCCTTTCGCGCGCACCAAAACCACTCGTAGTGGCCAGCCGCTTGGCCCCGATTTTGTGCGTTCGCTTGGTCCTTGGCCGACTGAAACAACCGAGGGCGCTCGTCGCCCGCTGAAGGTTGGGGTGATTATGGATGCGTTTACGACTTCTTGTTTTGCGCCTGAGTGGGAGCAGGTCGCCCTCGGCCCGAATACTTGGCCGGAACAGTTAGAAACCGAAAAGCTGGACTTTGTGCTGATTGAGTCGGCTTGGCACGGCAATAATGATCAGTGGCGTTATGGCCTATCGGGCAAACCCTGGGACAAACTCCGCAACCTGTTGGCTGCCTGCCACGAGCGGCAGATTCCGACTGTTTTTTGGAATAAGGAAGATCCCGCCCACTACGACGATTTCATTGAAACCGCCCGCCTGTTCGACCACGTTTTTACTACCGATTCGAACTGCATCCCCCGCTACCAGACCGACCTCGGGCACGACCGAGTCTACCCGTTACCGTTTGCGGCACAGCCACAAATTCACAATCCGGTACGCCCCGAAAAAGGCTACGCCTCACGCGATATTGCCTTCGCCGGCACCTACTTCACCCACAAGTTCCCCGAGCGCCGCGCCCAAATGGACATTCTCCTTGGCGGTGCCGATGACGTGTCCGCCAAAATGGACACCGGCTTGGAAATCTACTCGCGAGAAATGGGCACTGGCGACCCGCGCTACCAATTCCCAGAACCACTCGATAAGCGAGTCATCGGCTCAGTGGACTACCAGCGCATGCTCAGTGCCTACCGTGCCTACAAGGTCTTCCTCAACGTCAACTCGGTTACCGACTCCCCCTCCATGTGCGCCCGTCGCATCTTCGAAATCCTCGCATGCAACACCAGCGTGGTCTCCACCCCCTCCGCAGCCATTCGAAATTTCTTTCCCGAAACCGAACTCGCAGTCGTTAACGACCGCGAAGAAGCTGGCACCATGCTGCGCGCCCTGGTGGGCTCACCCCTTTTGCGTGATCGCATGAACCACCTAGCCGCTAGGCGTATTTGGAACGAACACACCTACTCCCACCGCGCCGAAACCATCCTGACCACCATCGGCCTACAAACCGCTCCCACCCCAAGGCCCACCGCCAGCGCGATCGTCTCTACCATCCGCCCCGAACAAATCGACCACATTCTCAAAACCGTGGCCGACATGAACGGCATCGATGGCCTCCCAGTACAACTGTGCCTACTCACCCACGGCTTTGAAGCCCCCAACGACCTCGAAGCCCGCGCACGCGACCTCGGCCTAGAAAACACCATCATCCTCACCGGCGACCCCAACAACAGCCTTGGCACCTGCCTCAACCAGCTCATCGAAGCAGCCGACGGCACCTACATCGCCAAAATCGACGACGACGACTGGTACGGCCCCCACTACCTGACCGACCAAATCCACGCACTAAACTACTCCGGCGCCCAAATCGTAGGCAAACAAGCCCACTACGCCCACCTCGAATCACTCGACGCCACCGCCCTAATCAGCCCCGAGCGCGAACACCGCTACACCCACTTCCTCGCCGGCCCCACCCTAGTAACCACCCGCGAAACCGCCCTCGCCCACCCCTTCGAAAACCGCACCACCGGCGAAGACACCGCCTTCCTAACCAACATCGGCAACGCCGGCGGACGCATCTACTCCACCGACCGCTTCAACTTCCTCCGCCGCCGCTCCACCCACAACCACACCTGGAACATCAGCGACGAAGAAGTACTCCGCAACGGTCAAATCGTCGCCTACGGGAAAAACCTCGAAACCATCATGTTCTAGGCTCAAAGGCCGAGGGCGAGGCCGGGAGCCGGGGGCAGAGCACACTAGCGACCACAAGCCATACCGATACGGTCCAGTCCCACGCCCAGGGCGAGGCTGGAAGACGGAGGCAGGACGCACCCGCCGGAGACAAGCCATACTGCCAAAATCCTGTTCCAGGCCTAATGCACGCCTGCACCGGCGCACGCCCCACACGGCGCGCCAACCTTGCCTTAACGCACCCCAAATTCAAAGCATTTTCCTCACCCCCCCATTTTGTTAAAATAACTCACAACACACTACCGAGTCGGGGGTCACAGGAACTATGAACGATTTTATTCGCAATAGTATCCGCCATGATTGGCGCCGCCTACTGGCTGTCTTTGTGGCGGTTTTTCTGGCGGTGCCGTCGTTCCTGCTGCTCACGTCCTCGGTCAATAAAAATCGGCTCGAGGTCGGTGAAACGATCCAGCAAAATTGGCGTGGCAGCTTCGATCTACTGCTTCGTCCCACCGGAAGCCGCACCGACCTCGAAACCCAACAAAACTTGGTAACCCCCAACTTTCTAAACCATATTTACGGGGGCATCACCATGGAGCAACTGTCCCAAGTGCGCAGTCTCGGGCTGGTAGAGGTCGCGGCCCCCGTCGCCACCATCGGCTACCTGCCCATCAACCTGCTCCCCAGCATCGACATTACCCAGCAACTACCGCCTAGCCAGCGACAGCTCGTCAGATACACCACGACTCTTACCGCCAACCAGGGCGCAAAACGCGAAATCCCCGCCGGCCCGTTTTACACCTACTTCACCCCACAACCGCTCGATACGAATGGTGAACTTTGCGAAGAAACGCTGACCGAGGGCGAACCGGCACGCCTCAGCCCTTGGGGATACCAAAATCTGCCAATCTTCGTGATGGGTCACCGAGCTGAAGCGGAAAAACAAATCTCACCCTGCACCAATCAGTTCCCGGGCCACAACGAACTAATCAGCAACTTGCTAGAAGTCCCCCTTGGTATTACCGCAATCGACCCGAAAGCTGAAGCACAACTCGTCAATCTCAACCAGGCGATCGTTACCGGCAGAAACCTACGCCCTAGCGACGGCGCCAGCGAAGTTAGTGTCAGCGCTGATTTTCGCCGACTAGACCCGGGAGCCACTCCCGAAAATGGCAACGGAAACAAGGGTCAAGGTGCAGAAAACCCTGGGTTTACCGTGGCCTTTACCCGCAAGAATGTGCTGCCAATCTTACTCTCTAACCATCTTGGACCCGTGGACCTGAACGTCAACACTAAAGTGGAATCGCTCGGAACCGACCTGGCGGACCGATTCGTCAAAAACACCCAGGCTCCCAACACTGATCCGACCCAGAACCCATTAGCGGAAACTATTACCCAAGCGCCAGCCGAAAATAGTCAAAACTACCAGTACACTTTCCAAGACATCTGGCAAAACACCATTGCCGCCATTGTCAGTTCCTGGCCCGAAACCCCTGCCGACCAAATTGAGGCGGCCACGTTCAAACGACGGGTCAGAGAACCACTAATCGCAGTCAATAAACTTGTGCGCACCGGAACGCTGCCCCTAACTGCCGAGGGAACCGACTGGAAAGTAACCCCACAAGGAAGCGGGCAAAAATACAACAGCGACGAAACTCAGATCGTTCCCTCCGACCATGACGAGAACTACCGCGAAATCACCGAAATTGCCTTACCCACCGACGAAAGCCGCACCATCGACTTCATGCCCGTCGGCATTTTCGACCCCAACAAACTAGCCGCCAGCCCCAACGACAAAACCAACACGGAACCGAACACCCAGGGTGGAACTGGGACGACCGAGGGCGGGGAGCCCACCCCCACGGCTGGGCAAAACCCAGCCAGCCTCTCCCCGACCCCGTTGGGCACCTACCGCACCGAACTGCCGGTGGGAGCCGACCAAGCCAGTCGAGACGCCCTCGGCAATCAGCCGTTGCAACCAAACTTGAACCCCACCGGTTACCTCTCCACCCCGCCAGCTATCCTCACCACCTTGGATGGGATGGTGAGCCTACTGCAGAAAACCAAACCAGAACTGGCCAAGGCGCCCATCAGCGCAATCCGCGTGCGTGTCAAAGACATCGACCAGTACAGTCCCGAAAACATTGAAAAACTGCGGGTTGTGGGCGAACAAATCCAGAATCTGACCGGCTTGGAGGTCGACATTATGGCCGGCGGCTCCCCCAGCCCCCAGACCATTAAACTTCCCGCCAACGGCAAGCTACCCGCCCTGACTTTGACCGAGAACTGGACCAAAAAGGGCACCAGCACCCAGATTGTCAAAGCTATCGACCAAAAGTCGCTAGTAATCTTCGCGCTGATTCTGCTCTCCGCGCTACTAACCACTACGATTGCGGCCAGTGCTTTGGTTGGCGCGAAAAAACACCAGATCGGGGTGCTGCTGGCCATCGGTTGGACTAGCAGTAGCATTCGTCGAGCCCTCATTGCCGAGGTTACTACCGTGGGCGCATTGGCGGGCTTGCTTGGCCTTGGCATCACCTACCTGTTGGGAGCCTTCCTAAAACTTGGCTGGCCTTGGTACCAGCCACTCCTGACCCTGCCGATCGCTATTTTGGTAACCGTAGTTGCCGCTTGGCTAGGCACCCGCAAGCTTTCGCAACAAACCCCAAGGGAGGCGCTAGCTTCATGAGTACCAACCCCAAAATCACCGCACGTACCAACCTGGCCAACCCAAAATCCGGTAGCGCAAAGCCCAGCAGACTAAGGCTTTCTGGCCCTGCGGGCGTGGGTTTATCACGTGCCCGCCGCCGGCGTGGGCGCCTTGCCGCCGCCCTAATTTCGGTCCTCGTCGCCACCGCTACCCTGCTTTCCTTGGCGTGGATCCAATGGCAGTTTTCGGGGCAGCTGGCCGACACCGTCCTCGGCCAACTTGTTTCCCTACAAGTGCGCAGTGCTGATCTGATTGCCGCCGCTGTCTTGGCAGTGCTAGCCGCAGTTTCCGTGGGAGTGACCATGTGGTTGGGAGTACTCGAGGATGCCAGCATTTACGCCACTTTACGAGCGATCGGCTGGCCCAAGGCGAAAATCTGGCTGGCGAATCTTGCTAGCGCGATTTATCCGCTCCTTTGGGGATATCTATTAGGCACCCTCGTCGCTGCTATTTTTCCCCTTTGGTGGCAAGCAGGTGCCGACACGTTCCTCCTCTTAGCTGGCATTGGGCTGGGAATCACCTTGCTGGTAGGACTAGCCTTAGCTACTTTCATTACCAACTGGCAGCTTTCGCATCAAATTTCATCGCAACTAGTACGGGAATAACATCATGGAATCAAGAATCTCAAGGCGCCGCCGGCAATCAGAAAATGTTTCACGTGAAACCACCGATAAAGGGCTTGATTTAGCGGTTTCTGGGCTTAAAAAGTCTTATTTAACCAAGTCCAAAGTGGAAATCCCGGCTTTGCGTGGCATCGATTTAACAGTCCCAGCGGGTGCCGCTTTGGCCCTGATGGGCCCGAGTGGTTGCGGTAAGTCAACTTTGCTCCAACTTTTGGGGGCTTTCGATTTACCTACCGAGGGCGAAATCCGGGTGGGCGACACCAAAGTACATGAACTCAAAGGCAATGCCGGCGCTGATTACCGGGCCAGCATCGGTTTTATTTTCCAGCAGTTTCACCTAATTGACACGCTGCCGCTAGTGGCAAACGTGGCGCTCCCGTTGGTGGGACGCCAAGCGAAAGCGGAACGTCAAGAACGAGCCATGGCCCTGTTGGATTTTGTTGGCCTAGCCGATCGAGCCGAAAGTTTACCCACCGAACTGTCGGGTGGGCAACAGCAGCGTGTGGCGATTGCTCGTGCTTTGGTCAATGAACCGAAACTGGTGTTAGCGGATGAACCCACCGGTAATCTCGACTCGCAAAACGCCAACGAGATTATTGCGCTTCTTTCCGAACTGCATGACTATCTGGGAGTAACACTGCTGGTAGCCACCCACGATCCGCAGGTAGCTGACAAAATGCAAGGGACGATCCGAATGCAAGACGGGCTGATCGTCGGTTAACCGTCGGTCTGAGCCGCTGATTGCTTATTTCTGACCGGTGCTGACCTTATACAAAAGTGGTGGGACAGAACTATTGTTCCATCCCACCACTTACCGGATTGTAGGAGTTTATTAACTTTCTACCCCGCCAGGCTGGTTTGCTCAAAAAGCTTCAGAGCTGGCTAGCCCATTAGGCTGGTCTGCTCAAAAACCTCGGAACTCACTAGCCCGTCAGGCTTTTTTGGCCACGAAGGTCAGGAGTGCACCTCGTAACCTAAGCTTTCAACGCCAGCTAGTGACTGACATTTTTGATCTGGTCGAGGACGATCTCCTCTTCCCCGACCGGTGGCAGTTGCTGCTTATGCACCGTGCCCCGCTTTCGACCATCGGTTCGACTTTCACCCTGGGCCTTGCCACGACCCTGGGCCTCGCCGTCACCCGTTGGCCGGCTCTCATCGTCGGCCCGACCGTTATCTCGACCTCGGTCCTTACCCTGTGTCTGGCGTTTCGGTTGACGTTCAGGCTCATCGTCCTCGTCAAAATCACCAAACCCAGGGCCGCCCGCGTCCCCAAACAAAGTGGTCAAACCATGACTAATATCCAAGGTTTGCAACCGAGCGAAAACGGTCTGTTCCTTCAAGCGATTCCCACCAGAAGTCCTAACACCCGCATAGTCTTTTTCGAGCACATCTTCCAGGCGAGCACTGACTCGCCCACCGCCGATGCGACGCGCCTGCCAGAACAGCCAAACCGAGGTAGCCAGCGCCAACACCACACTAACCAGCATTGCCGATCGTGCCACGCCCGCATCAGTTAACTGCAAACCATAAAACGTTTGAAACGCTGCCAACATGACCAGGACACAACCCCAAATCCAGCCAATCGCATAACGCAGAGCGGTCATCCGCCGGGCAGCCAAGTCACCACGAGCATTCAACGTTACCGACGGCAAACGGTTCACCAAGTGAAGCAGAGTGTAATAGCAGGTGACCGCCGCTAAAGCGAAAGCCACTAGATAGTAGATCCACGCCCAAACAATCACCCGTGAAGTCCCTGGAAGAAAGGCCTGCAAGCTCACGAAGCATGCCAAGGAAAGCAAGGCGAACAATGCCATGAACGCCAAACCACCCGGCGGGAGCAGATCAGCCACTTTGCGTTCGCGCAAATCGGTGGACCGGCGGCTACCACTAAAGTTCCGGAAAACTGTTTCAAAAAGTAACCGATCCGCCAAGTAGAAGCCGACAAGCCCCATCCACATGGAAGCCACCGCGAAGAGCGCTCCCTCGTTAGTGTTAAACGCAAACCCCATTTTTACTAGGTCGCCATTGGCGTCCGGCAAGGTGCCAAAACGGAAAGTAAGCGCCCCAAAAAGCATGGCGAAGAATAACCCAATTAGCGGGGTGATCACAGTGGCCGTGACCTGACGAAACTCGTAGGAGGGCACTGTCTTCCCTAGGGTGAAACGACGCCACCCAAACCAGGCAAGAATCACCAGCAGCGGGAGTAAAAACCCAACAGCGTCTAGTGAATCAACCACATCAGTCAATTTATCGAAGTTCATTTTTAACCCCTAGTGACTGATCTTTTTGATCTGGCCGATTAGTGCGGCTGGGTTAATCCCCTCCGCTTTGGCTGCGGCCATGAGCGCTTCAATCTGCAGGCTCAGGTGCTGCGGCAAAGAGGTTTTCTCTTCCGTTTCAGCGTTTCGAGGGCGGGCGTCCTCGGCTGGCACATCTGCCATATTTTCAGCTTCGCGTGCCACCAGTTGGACTTCATCTACTCGAGTCTCCGACTTTTCTTCGGTTCCTCGAGCCGCTGCCACCACATCCACCGCCTTTTCCCAAGGGGCGAGTGCAGGCAGACGGTCGGCTACGAAAGTGCCTCGTCGGCCTTCCGAACGAGTCAGCCCCGCGGCTTCAAGATCCTGGTAGGCGCGCTGCACAGTTCCGTTAGCGATTTCTAGCCGTGAGGCGAGAGTACGCACAGTGGGCAACTTGAAGCCGGCGGGCAACTGCCCGGAACGAATCGCTACCGCGAGTTGACTGCGCACCTGGTCGAATGGCCTTAGGGGCGAGCTGTAATCAATCTCGATAACAAAGTCGGCGGCGCTCATTTTCGTGCCTGGCTTTCGATTTCGGCCTCGTCGGCTTCGCCTTCACCTTCGGTGCGATAGGTACCGTCCTCGGCCAGCACTGTGCGGTTATCGAACTTGTCGACTACCGGCTCGTCATCATTGCGCTTGCGACCGTCATTCTTCTGGTCCTTGGAGCGACGCTTGGCCTGAGGCTCGTCGTCACCGTCCTCGGGGAAGTCGCCGAAGCCTGGGCCACCGGCATCCCCAAACAGGGTGGTCATACCATGAGACATGTCGATAGCTTCCATGCGGGCGAAGACGCTCTGTTCTTTCAAGAGTCGACCATCTTCAGTCCGAACACCGCTGTAATCCTTTTCGAGGACGTCCTCTAGGTGGGCGCTAACCCGGCCGCCACCAACCCGGCGGGCCTGCAAGAACAACCAAACCGAAGCAGCCAAAGCCAAAACCATGGTGGCGATCATTGCGGTGGCAGTCCAGGTGGCCAGCTTCATCGAGTACATGGCCTGGAAAACACTGAGTAGGACAAAAGCGCAGCCCCAAACCCAGCCGATGGCGTAACGCAAGGCGGTCATCCGACGAGCAGCCAAGTCACCGCGGGGATTCAAAGAAACATAGGGAAGACGATTAGCTAGGTGATGCAAGGCGTAGAAGCATGCGGCAGCAGCCAAAGCCAAAGTGACCAAGAAGTAGACCCAAACGCTAACCAACACACCAGCGGTATCAGGTAGCATCGACTGCAATAGCGCAAAACCAGCGGTAGCTAGTACGGTAAAGCCGGCCATCACTACCAAACCGCCCGGTGGGAGCAGGTCGGTGGGCTTACGTTCTTGCAGGTCAGCCATCCGCTGGCCACCTGTGTGATTACGGAAAACCGTTTCAAACAAGAGGCGATCAGCTAGGTACAGGCCCACAAGGCCAACCCAAGCAGAAGCCATTAGGAACAGCATGCCTTGGTTGTAGGTGAAACCGAAGCCGCGATCATAACCAGCGCCAGCCTCATCAGGCATGGTGCCCACACCAAACATAATGGCACCAGACAAACCGGCAAAGATTAAAGCCACCCCAGGGGTGATCACAGTTGCTGAGGTTTGACGGAACTCGTACGAAGGAACTGGACGACCCAAGGTTAGGCGGCGGAAAGCGAACCATGCCAAGATCGCCAGAACTGGAACAACGAAACCAGCTGCTCCGATGATATCGAAAGCAGATTCTACATTTACTAGGTTCATTTTGTACTCCTTAGTTGAACCCAAAACCTTTTGACACAACTAAGTTAGTACAAAAATATTTTTGTGTCAAGAGATGTATCAAAGAAAATGTACATTTGATACAAACAGGCTGCTTTTCTTGGTTTCGCATTTTGAGTATTTTGGGGTAGTTGGCATGGGCTTCGGCGCCACCTTGTGGAACAATAGAGGGCATAAATAGACCACGAAAGGTGAAGCATGAATTTCGAGCATGGGCCGGTACAGGCTATTAACTGGAACCGCATTTTGGACGAGAAAGATCTTGAGGTTTGGGATCGTCTAACCGGTAACTTCTGGTTGCCTGAAAAGGTACCGTTGTCGAATGACATTCCTTCTTGGAAGACTTTGACTGACGAAGAAAAGCGCATGACGAACCGCGTCTTTACCGGTTTGACTCTGTTGGACACTTTGCAGGGCACTGTGGGCGCGATTTCTTTGATTCCCGATGCTCGCACCCCACACGAAGAGGCCGTCCTGACCAACATTGCCTTCATGGAGTCGGTGCACGCTAAATCTTACTCGTCGATCTTCTCGACTTTGCTTTCGACCGAGGAAATCAACGAATCTTTCCGCTGGTCCGAAGAAAACGAGGCTCTACAGAACAAGGCTCGCATTATTAAGTCCTACTACGATGGTGATGACCCGCTTAAGCGCAAGGTTGCCTCGACTATGTTGGAATCTTTCTTGTTCTACTCGGGTTTCTACGCTCCCATGTACTGGTCGAGCCACGCTAAACTCACCAACACTGCCGACTTGATCCGCCTAATCATTCGTGACGAGGCCGTTCACGGCTACTACATTGGCTACAAATACCAGTTGGCTTTGGCGGAACAAACCCCTGAACGCCAACAGGAGTTGAAGGACTACACCTTCAACCTAATGTTCGAACTTTACGACAATGAAGAACAGTACACCGAGGATCTTTACGACCCACTCGGCTTAACCGAGGACGTTAAGAAGTTCCTACGTTACAACGCCAACAAGGCTCTAATGAACCTCGGCTACGAAGCCATGTTCCCGGCTGACGCCACAGACGTCTCCCCCGCCATTTTGGCTTCCCTCTCCCCCAACGCGGATGAGAACCACGACTTCTTCTCTGGTTCTGGCTCCTCCTACGTGATGGGCGATGTGGAAGACACCCTCGACGAGGACTGGGACTTCTAACATGGAAACAAACACTTGGAAGAATGGCGATTTTACCTACCGCGACCACGTCCTGAACCTGCCTTGGGATCACCAAAATCCAGACAATGGGCTGGGCACACTGGAAGTGTTTGCCCGTGAGGTCGTGCGTGACGGTGGCGAAAAGCTACCCTATTTGGTTTTCTTCCAGGGTGGTCCCGGATGTGCTTCTCCGCGTCCCATTAACCCTGAGGGCGGCTGGTTAGGTCGTCTACTCAAGGACTACCGGGTGTTGTTGCTCGATCAGCGTGGCACCGGCGCTTCGACTCCGTTGGCGGCCCCACAGATTAACGCCCTCGGTAATATCGAACAGCAGTTGCAGTACTTGCGTTTGCTACGCACCGACCAGATTGTGGCAGACGCTGAGGCCTTCCGCGCCGAGTTGTGCCCGGATGAAAAGTGGACCCTGTTTGGCCAGTCGTACGGCGGTTTTTGTATCACCACCTACCTGTCGTACTACCCGCAGGCAATCGAACGGGTTTTGCTGACCGGTGGCACTCCCGCTTTGGATACCAGCGCGGATGATATTTACCGTCTGACCTACGACAAGCTGCGTTTCCGTCACGAGCAGTTCAATCGTCGCTTCCCCGAAACCGAAGCGATGATCCGTCGAGTTTGTGCACACCTCGAAGATCATGAGGAGCTCCTACCCACTGGCGAGCGTCTTTCGGCCCGTCGCCTGCGCACGGTTGGCATCAATTTGGGACGCGATACCGGCTTTATGCACTTGCGCCTCATGTTCGAGAACCCGTTCACCACTTTGGGCGGCACCACCCGTTTGCGCCCCGATTTCTTGGCGCAGGTGGGCGGCGAAGTTTCCATGGCCCGCACTCCCCTGTACGCGCTCATGCACGAAACGATTTATGCCGGCGCAACCCCCGCACTCGAAGGACAAGCCACCAATTGGGCGGCACACCGCATCTCTCGTGAAGTTGCCGGTTTTGCCGAGGACGCAAACCCGCTCGCCAAAGACGAGCCATTCTTCCTAACCGGCGAACACATTTACCCCTGGATGTTTGAGGAAGATCCGGCATTGACCCCGTTGGCCGAGGTCGCAAACGCCCTCGCCCAGTACACCAACTGGCCACCGCTATACCTGCCCCAGCAGTTGGCTGCCAACCAGATTCCGGGAGCTGCCGCCATCTACTTCGACGACATTTTCGTGCCAGTCGAACCATCCCTCAAGTGGGTAAAAACCGCTGGAATTGAACGCTACGTCACCAGCAAGTACCAGCACTCCGGGATCGGGACCGCTGGCGCCGAAATCCTCGGCCAGCTGCTCGAACTCTCCCGCTAACACTTTCAGGTTAGAGCAACCCACAAACAAGTGGTTGCCCTAACCAGCTGGTTACTACCCTCAGCTCCCTTTAACCTCGACCCCAGTCCCCTCAATAAGCCAAATTCACCTTGGCAAAGGCAACGGGCTTTCCATCCCTAACTAAGCTTCGCTAGGCCGACTTAAAGGCGCTGGAGTCGAACGGTTTGGCTTGGATATTTGCGTATTAAATTGGGTTGAAGCATAGCGACGCTCGTTTAGCGTGAGCAAGTTCAGCAAATCATCATTCCGGAAGAAATCGGTACTCCCCTTCCGACCCTTGGTGCTACCCTCACCACTAACCGCCAAAATCCCGGCGTCACACAGCATATCGAGCGCTCGTTTAGCCGAACTCTCACTCAAACCATAAATCTGGGCGGCACTTCTGACAGTCATCACAGGGGTGGCGCTCATGCCTCGCAAAATGATGGCGGTAGCTGAATCATGGCGCAAAGTTTTCTGCCGAGGTTGTTTCGCCAAATACTGCTCAAGCTGCGCCTCCCAACCTTGCCGCAATTCCAACAACTGCTCGCCTAACTCCTGAGCCAACTCCACAGCTTTTTCACAAACAGAAATGAAAAAAATCAGCCAAGAAACAATCGCAGTCTGCTGTTCAGTCGAGTTACATTCGCCCTCGACCCGAAAATCGTTAAGCGCCTGAGAATAGCGTTCTCGCCAAGTCGATAGAATCTGGCTGATCGGCAAAACTGCCGAGGGCGTAAGACCCCTTCGAACCAGAACTGTCTGGATTAAGGCTCGACCGATTCGACCATTGCCATCAACAAATGGATGAATGGTTTCAAACTGAGCATGAACCAAAGCAGCCTGAACTAAAGCCGAATGGGAAGCCCCATTCAAATAGTCCACCAGATCTCCACAAAGTTCCGGCAAACTTTCCGGAATAGGCGGCACATACTCGGCCTCTAAAGGGTTATAAGAGCTACCCCCTACCCAGTTTTGTACTTGGCGCAGCCCGATATTTTCATCATCTAACAACGCTTTCTCAAGAGACTCAATAGCCTCCCAAGTAATTTCTGGAGCACTGGCCAACTCTATTGTGGCATTTTTTACCGTTGTCAGATTTCTAGCCACCAACTCGGCTTCCTCAGAAACCTTCGCTTTGGCCCCAAACAGTTGATTTAGCTCCGCCAAAGCGACTCTTCTAGCTGCCGGAGCGACCCCTTCAATCTGACTGGAAGCAATAGCTTCACTACGCAACAAGAAACGGTTAACCCCACTAAGATCAGCTAAAACTTTTTGATCGCTCAAAAGATCCCGGATCTGCGTTTCACAGTTCGCAATCCTCAAAGAGAGCTCTTTCGGTAAGGCAAAAGCACAATCCGATAATGTGCAAGGCTGATAAGCCCAGTAGGTGCCACTAGCACGCTGACGTCGACTTCCCGATTCAAATCTGGAAGTCCACTCCCGTTCAATCTTTATTCCCACTGGAAAACCTCAAAACCTGCGCTATCACGAAAAAGTATAAAAAATTCGAAAATGCGATCTCTCTTCACATATGTAATAAGTTATCAGAAAAAACCGTTAGGTATTCATTTAATCAATAAGTGAATACCTAACGGCAGTTTTGATTTAGTTATTTATTAAATGAGTAGCCACGAGTCGGAATTACACGTACCTAACCCTCGAAAATCCTCATCGTTTCGGTCCCGTTAAGCCTTGAAAACTAACGAGAAACACGAGAAGGTGGTGGCTATTTAGTACCCCCATCCTAGGAATACCATCCACTTTCACACAAGCAACCCTAATTTTTAGCGCAGATAATCCCCGTTTCAGCGGCTGACTATTTGGCCGGCCCAGTCCAGAGGGCATCGTTGGGCAAGTGCAGCTTGAAAGGGTGAGCGAAACCGGTGGCCACGAACTCGCGACCGAGCCGAATTGCTTCGGCGGCCTCGGACCCCTTGGCCAAATAAGCGGTGATGGCAGCGGCCAAAGTACAGCCGGCACCATTCAAAAGTGCCCCCTGGTATAGCGGCGAACTGAGGTGAGTGATCTGCCCAGTTTCGCTGTCATACCAGCTGTCAACGACCTCGCCAGGAAGTTCCAGTCGGGCACCCCCCTTAACTAGGACATGTTTCGGGCCGAGGGAGCCAATCTTGCGGGCCGCCTCATCCAAGTCGTCGAGGCTGCGGATTTCCATTTGTGCCAAGAACTGAGCTTCGGGCAGGTTCGGAGTAACCACAGTGGCCCCCGGCAAAAGCAGATTCACCATGTCAGCAACAGTTTCGGGGGCAAACTCGTTGGCCTTACACACCAACACGGGATCAACCACCACCGCCGGAGCATCCGAACGCACCACCTGGGCCCCAGTCCCCTCCGCTTGGGCGGGCGACAACGCTTCATCCCCCTCCGCCTGGGCGGACGACAACGCCCCCGCACCTTCGAGCTGGTCCGAAACTCCGAGCTCACTCGCGGACCTGGCAGGCGGAAAAATCTTGGCTTCGGCCAAGGCCTGGTGGACCGCCTGGATGGTCTGCGGAGTAGGAATCATCCCCAGTTTGATGGCTGAAATGTCGGCGTTGGTCAGGCTGGAGCGAATCTGATCGATAATCACCTGCGGGTCAATCACCTGCCGGGTTGCATTCCCCGCGGTCACGTCGAAAGAAACCAGCGTGGTCAAAGCGGCCATGCCGAAAACCCCAAGCTGGTGGAAAGTTTTCAAATCCACCGGCATGCCGCCCGCACCTGATGAGGCATTTCCTGCGATCGTCAGGGCTGCAGGTACTTGGGCGCGCTCGCCAACATTAAGTCCGGTGGTCAAAAGCTTTCCCTTCCTCGTGGGCTGGTCTGGGACGCTCGTCCTCGGCCAGCAAGAAACCGTTACTAGTTGTCCACAGTTTAACCCCCGAAAGGTTACAAAACTAAAAAATTGTGGCTTCCACCCCGCAAAGTGAGCCAAAAACCGATATTATTCAACGTATGACTTGTGCAACTAATAAAGCAGTAATTTTGGCACGTGGTCTCGGAACTCGTATGCGCGAAGAAGCCGCAGGTACCGAACTCAGTGCCGCTCAGCAAAAAGCAGCCGCCGCCGGGGTTAAGGGCATGATCGATGTCGGTCGCCCCTTCCTCGACTATGTCATCAGCGCTCTGGCCGACGCTGGTGTCACCGACGTTTGCTTGGTAATTGGCCCAGAACACGACATTATGCGTGACCACTACGGGAACTTGGATGCCAAGCGCGTCAAGATCCACTTCGCTATTCAGGAGAAGCCTCTCGGCACCGCCAACGCGGTGGAAGCCGTAAAGGAATTCGCTGGCGAAGACCCCTTCATTGTGGTTAACTCCGACAACTACTATTCAGCTGCCGCCCTAACCAAGTTGGCGCAGCTCGATGGTGCGGGCGTCCTCGGTTATGAGCGTGGCCCGCTGGTTGAAAAGTCCAATATTCCAGCCGACCGCGTTGCCGCCTTCGCCGTTTTGGACGTGGCCGAGGATGGCAACATGATCGACATTGTCGAGAAGCCAGACCCCGAAACCATGGAAAAGATGGGCGATGCCCCCATCTCCATGAACGCTTGGCGTTTCACCCAGCCTATTTTTGCCGCCTGTGAAGCCATCGAACCTTCCATCCGCGGCGAATACGAACTCGCTGACGCAGTCCGTTACGCAATCGATCATGGCACCAACTTCCAGGTAGTTGACGTGGCCGAGGGCGTCCTCGACATGTCTCGCCGTACTGACATTGCGGCCGTGAAGGCTGCTTTGGAGAACGTGGAGGTGGAACTGTGACCGGAATGGACAGCGCTGCCGCCCCATTTGCTACCAAAGAGGTGCCGGCTGAACTAGCCTCTACCGCTCTGCCCACCCCCGCTCAGGCCGTTTCTTGGTTCGTGCCTGGCCGTATTGAGGTTTTGGGTAAGCACACCGACTATGCTGGTGGCCGTTCCTTGCTGGCTGCTGCTTCGCTCGGCATTACCTTCCAGGCTCGCGCCAATGGCGAAGACGTCGTTCGGGTTTCTTCCGACGCCGTTGATGAGCCGGTGGCTTTGCCTTTGTCCGACCAGATTGATGGTTACGGTGGGGGCCACTGGGCCGGCTATGCGGCCGCCGTTGTCTCTCGCCTCGTGGCTAACTTCCCTGGCCAGATCAAGGGTGCTGACATCGAAGTTTCTACCACTTTGCCGTTGGCTTCGGGCATGAGTTCGTCCTCGGCCATGGTGGTAGGCTTAGCTCGCTGCTTGATGGACCTTTCCGGGGTGGAATCCTCCGACGCTTTCCGTCGCAATATTGCTAGCCCGGAAGAGTTTGCCGCCTACCTTGCCTGCAACGAAAACGGCATGAGCTTCAAGGAGCTGGCCGGCCACAAGGGCGTTGGTACTTTCGGTGGTTCCGAGGATCATACCGCCATGATGTGCGGTGAAACTGACGCGTTGGTGCAGTACTCTTTCTGCCCGGTTCGTCGCGAACGCGTCGTGCCATTCCCCGCCGACTACTCCTTCGTGGTGGCCGTTTCGGGTGTTTTGGCGGAAAAGACCGGTGCTGCCCTAGAGGACTACAACCGCGCTTCCCAGTCGACCCGCGACATCCTCGCCATGTGGAATGAAAAGACTGGCCGTAGCGACCTGTTCTTGGCCGATGCGGTCAACTCCAGTGACGAGGCCGCCGACCAGATCCGTGAGATCGTCGGCGAAGACGGCTACTTGCGTAAGCGTCTCGAACAGTTCTTGATTGAAAGCTACGAGCTGGTGCCTGCCGCCGGTGACGCCCTCGAAGCGGGCGACATTGAAGAGTTTGGCCGCGTGGTGGAACTTTCCCAGCACTGGACCGACCACGGCCTTGGCAACCAGGTGCCTGCAACCCGCGCTTTGGCTCGTTTGGCCAAGGAGCAGGGCGCAGCTGCTGCTTCCGCTTTCGGTGCCGGCTTCGGCGGTTCCGTTTGGGCACTCGTGCCTACCCAGGAAGCGGATGCCTTTGCTGAGCGTTGGTTGGAGGCCTACCGGGAAGAGTTCCCGACTGAGGCCGATAACGCCAAGATGCTGGTCACCCGCCCAGGGGCCAACGCGCACCGCATCGCCCTGAACTTCTAGTTCCAGCGAGCGCAATGTTCTAGCGAGCGCGATAAATATTCTGAAACGGTTAGTGGCCGAGGACGTTGGATTCGTCCTCGGCCACTAACCGTTAGTTTTGTTTGCCGTCCAGCTATGAGGCTTTGACGGCTTTTTGCTTGCGTCGCTTCTTAATGAAGCCCCAGAGCAGCAGGCCGAAGGTGACGGCCACGATGATGGAGGCGGCCCAAATGATCAGGTACATCCAGGTGGGCATTGGCGCTGGGAGCGAAGCGGCTTCTTCTGCCTGCGCCTTGACCGGGTCGATGGCGACGCGCTGGCCGGTGACCAACAGTCGGTGCGTGTTAACGCCGTATGGAGTACAGGTAATCAGGGTGATTAGGTCAGCCCCGGGCACGCGTTCGAGGTCTTCGGTTTGGTCTGGGAGCACCACTTTAGTGTTCTTGACCTGGTACTTGTAGGCCTGACCGAGGACGTTGATGAAGAACTCGTCACCGGGCTTTAGTTCAGGCAGGTTGTCGAACAGGGTGGCAGTACCGAGGGCGGAGTGCCCGGTAAGCACCGCGTGGGTGGAGGTGCCACCAATGGGGAGGCTGGTGCCGAAGAGGTGGCCGACGCCCTGCTGAAGGGTTTGGACGCTAGTGCCGTGGTAGATCGGTAGATTGAGGTGGATCTTGGGGATGGAAATGCGTCCCATCACTGGCGTCATGTTGAGCTGTGAGAGGTACTCCTGGTATTGCGGCGTATCTGGGCTGACGCGGTTCAACCAGGGGTCCAGAATCGGCTTGGAGTACAGTTCCGAGTTGTACTTTTTGGCATGTTCAAGCTGTTCGCCAAGTTTGTCGGGGCCGGCAGCCTGGGTTTCTACCTTGTACTCGTTGGCGATCTGTTGCTGTCGAGCATCATTCTGCATGGTGGAAACTACCGGGTAGAGCAGCACCATTACCCCAATTAGCACGAGGATGACCGGCAGGGCACTCATGAAACGGTCTTTCCAAGTGCGCTTTCTGGCTGGTTTTGTTCCCAGTTTCGCGGCGGCCTGCTTTGCCGCTAGTTTCGCAGCCTTCTTTGCTTGCCGCTTGCTTGCCTTAGTTGGTTTAGTTGGCTGGGCCGAGGGCGGTGCCGGCGGTGCGGCCACTGCCGCTGAGGCATTTTCTGCGGTGGGTAGTTCGGCCGCGGTGGCTGCTCCGGCGGCGACTGCAGCGGTGGTTGGGGCCCATGGGGGTAATGGTTTACCATCCGAGTCGGTGGCAACCTCCCCTGTGCTTGCCTGACCGTGCGACGTAGTGGCTGGCTGTTCACCGGTCGCGGCTACTTCACCGGCTTCTCCCGGCTCTGCTTCAGGTCCGGGCATGCCAGCAGTTTCACCTGGGGCCGGGGCAGCTTCGAAAGTTTGTCCAAGTGCATCCGCATTTACGCTTTCGCTCTGACCGGTGGCTGTGCCGGGTGCTTGGCCGGCGGCTGTGCCTGATACTTGGCCGGCGGCTGAGCCGGGTGCTTGACCGGCACCATGGGTAGTGCCGGGCGAGGTTGCACCGACTGGGGTCGTACCGAGTGGGGTTGGACCGGCCTCGGCAGCAGTGCCCTGGGCAGCTGCGGCTTCACCAGACTCGGCAAGTACACCTGTGGTGGTTCCTGCCAGCCCACCGGCTGCCGCCTTGGCCCCACCTGGCATGGTATCGGATTCGCGGTTGGCGCCTTGGAGGTCATCGAGGTCTTCACCGATTTCCCAAGCGTAGGTCCCGCTTTCAGGAATAAGTCCCTGGTCTTGGGCGGCCACTTCTGGTTGAGGAGCATGTTCGAGGCTTTCCCCAACTGCTCCAAAGCTTACTGGGGTGGGTGGTTCGTATTCGTCGTCGGGAGCGGGCTCGTGGACTGCCCCGTCCTCGGTTAGCGGGAGTGGGTATTCTTCGTGCCCATCAATTTCGGTGGGCTGTACCGATAGTAGGCCGCTTTGTTTTTCTGCACTGGCATCTGTTTGTCCGAGGTCGACCTCGGCTGACTTTTCCCCAACTTCACTGTCTTGACCGAGGCCGGTTTCGGTGGACTGAGGAGCCGGTGCTGTCGGGATGGTGCTGGTGGTGTGTGGGACATTGAGTGGTAGCCCGAAGGGAGAAGTGATTGCTTCTGGATCTACTTCGCCTGATGCCGTCTCCGAGCTTGAAGTTGGCGGAGTAAAGCTGAGAGTTGGCTGATAGTCGAGCGGTAAGGGCGAGTCTTGCGCTAGTCGCTCGAGGAGCCTGCGGGTTGCTGCGGTGGTTACTGCCGCGATTGGCACCCCAGTAGCTGCGGCCATGGTCGGTGCGGTGGCCGCCGGTGTCGAGGTCGGGTGAGCCGCGCTCGTGGTGCTTGCTACGGGGGCTGAGGTTGTTTCTGAAGCAGTGGTAGCAGGATGGCTGGTAGCTGTTTCGTTTGCTACTGCCCCATTGTCGTCTACGGGTTGGACGGTGGCTGCTCCTGCCGGGCCGCCAACTGCAGCGGTAGTTTCAGCGGATGCTCCTGCTGGGCCAGTTGTCGGGGTAGCTTCGGATTCAGTAGCTCCTGCTGGCCCCATAACTGTTGGCTCTGGGACTTCGGAGCTTTTTTCCGTACCTGTTTCCGAAGATCCTTCGGGAAGACGGGTGGCGAAGGAGTCGTAGTTTTCTTCCGCTTTTGGTTCAGTAGTTCCTGTGTTTTGCGGTCGGGTACTGAAGAATGAAGTGGCTCGTGCTGGACTACTTGCGGAGATTACCGGCTCGTGACGTGAAGTCGCCCAGGGGTGCGGTTTAGGTGATTCTGGGTTTTTGCCGGCAGAAGTAGCAGTCGAGAGTATTGAGTAGATACTCTCATTGCTACCGGTGGTGGTCAGCGGAGCTGCGACGGGACTTGGTTGTGTCGGTTTTAAAGTAGTCGGGGAAACGCTAGTAGTTTCAGCATTTACTGGTTTTGCTTGGGCACTTGGCGTTTGTGGTGCTCCAGAAGCTGGTGGTGTTGCGCTGGTTGGGTAGCTTGTGGGCGCGGTCGTTTGGGTGCTGAGTGCTGACGTTACCGGCTGCCCGCTGGCACTATTTCCTTTAGCGTTTGGAGCACTTTTGGAGCTACTTGCGGCGGTTTTTGGACTGCTTTTTGGGCTGTCGGTTTTAGTGGTTTTGGCTTGGAAGGCTTCGCGAGCATAAGAGCGGGTTGATCCAGCCATCTGCGCCAGAATGGCATCGATTTCGTCTAGGCTGCGTGAGGGAGTTGCCGAAGCCTTCGTTGGTTCGGTGTTTTCACTCATGTTCTACTCCTCTAGGCTGGACGTACCTGTCTTATTTTAATGTGCCTTTGGCACTTTCGCGGCAGTTAGTTTGCGTGTGGCAAAGGTGGTAATTGAATAGCCCGCCAGCGGTGCGGCGCCGGCGGGCTATTCAAATCTGCTAACTAAAGGAGGGCTTATTGCTCTTCTTTAGTTTGGTCTTTTCAGGCTTCTGCCTTGTTGCGACGATTGCGAAGTGCAACCAGTGCGCCACCAGCAACTAGCAAGCCACCAGCGGTGACGAGAAGGGCGATGCCTTCACCACCGGTTACTGGTAGGTTGAAGCCGTTGTTGGTCTTGACGTTCTTGATGGTGACCGGCAAGGTGGCATTCTCGGTGCCGTTCATGGTGCGATCGGTGACCAAGAATGGGATTGGCTTGGCCAGAAGTTCGTAGCCTTCTGGAGCCTTGGTTTCGATCAAGCAGTAGGCGTTGTAGTCGCCGTACGATGCTGGATCCTTAAGGTCGATCTGACCTTCAGTTTCCTTCGAGTCGTTGCGCCAGTCGTTGTGCTGCAAGCCGTCGATGAGAACCTTACCGTTTTCGGCGGTGACGAAGGTGGACTTGCGGTCTGCACCCTTCTTGCCAACTTCGAGAGCGGATTCTTCCATTGCTTCGACTGGGGTGTCGAGACGGAAGGCGGTTTCTGGGCTGACGTTCATGGCGTCAATGGCGTCATTGGCGACCTTACAACGCTTCACCTGGAATTCTGCACCCTGTAGCTTCTTGGTGTCGTCGTTGGAGTCAACCTTGTTGATTTCCACGCGGCCGTACTTAGAAACTACGGTGTTGGTTGGGATGCCTGGAGGTGGGGTGCCTGGCTGGCCTGGGCCACGATCCTTGTCCCAAGGGTTGCTTGGCTGGTTCGGGATCAAAACAGCGGTGTTCGGGATGTTGCCGTCAGCGCCGAGGGAGTTAACTACGGCGTCAAGCTTGACAACTACCTTGGTGGCTGCGGTGCCGGCGTTGCGGGCGGCAACGAGCTTAGCGCGACCAGCTTCGGTGAATTCTACGGTGACGTAGGTCTTGCCATCTTCTGGCTTGTAGACACCAACTTCCCAATCGGTGCCCTTTTCTAGGTTAACGCCTTCGGCGCCTTCCAAGGTGACCTTGACGGAGTCTTCAACGTAGCCGAGGCGTGCGTCCAAAGGATCAACGATCTGGTAGTTAGCAAGGGTGTAGTCCTTGGTTACCTTTTCGCCATCAACTTCGACTTCGTAGGTGCCGAGCTTAGGAATGTTGCCCTTAACGGTGTAGGTGAGGGTGTCACCAACTGCTGGGGCGCCATCGTCCTGAACGGACTTTTCAGCTTCGGAGAAAGAGTTCTTCGGGTAGGTGTGTACGTCGTATACCCAGTTGTTGAGCTGCTGGGTGTTGGTCAACGGTACGGTCAAGAAGAATGGGGCGGCTGGGGTTACCTGAGCTGCCTTAGGGTTGGTGGAACCAGCCAAATCTTCGGTGACGTAGTACAAACCGAATGGAAGGGAGGAGAAGGAGAGGGAGCCGTCAGCGGCGGTCAAGCCTTCCTTAGCTTCGTCGAAGGAAAGGGTCTTGGCTACAGCTTCAGCGCCTTCGCTCTTGGCCTGCTTGCCGAGGGCGGCTGCACGTTCCCAGCCGGCCTGGGTCTTGAGGTCAATGTCAGATACGCGCTGGATCTTGAACTTGATGCCTTCAAGTGCGGTTAGAGCCGAGAGGGCGTCAGCCTTTAGTGGCATACCGTCGTTTGGTAGACCGGTTGGGGTTTCAGGCTGCTCGTACTTGTGGATGGTTAGCGATGCCTGACCGTCCTTAGCGTCGTCGATAACGCTGAGGGCTTCTGGGTTAACAGCATTAACCGAGTCGTCGTAATCGCCAGGGGCTGCGATGGCTGCAGCGGGAACCAAGGCTCCACCCAGCAGGGCGGCAGCACTGAATGCTCCTAGGCCCGCGTGTACAAATTTGTTTTTCATCAGTGTCTCCATGTGAAATTGTCATTTACAGGGGGTGACTCACTAATCTGAGTCGCCTTTCAACGCCTCAGACTAGCTCTCGCCGCCTGCGGGATGAAGTGAATTGGATTGCTCCGGCTGCACCTAGCAGTAGGAGTGTCACCAAAACGTACGGAAGTTGGCCGATCCCACCAGACTTGGGCAGTTGACCTGCTTCCAAGTCGGTTACGGTGATGGTAGGACCGTTTTCCGCGTTACTGACCGTCACGGTGATCGCTCCGGTAGCGATCTCGTTGTCCGTTACGATCCCTTCGGGACCGAGGTGGAACTTGACGGGTTTTGCTAGTAGCAGGTGCCCGTAAGGCGCCTTGGTTTCTACTAGCCAGTAGTCTTTGTTGAGGTCGAGGGCGGCAGTGACGAACTCGCCAACTGCGGCGCCGCGGGTGACCCCGTTTTCGAGTGGTTTAGCATCCGGGGTGGATGGGTCAACCGGGTAGAGGGCGAATTCGGCACCATCTAGGTTGCCTTCTTGACCCTGCTTGATGATCTTTACGACCTTCTTGCCAGCGCCTGGGTTTACCGGTCCACACGCTACGTTGTTCTTGGCGCCATCTGAATCCTTTTGCAGGTCCATGTTGACACGGTTGAACAGACCCTTTGCCGGGGTGTAAACGGTTTCATTGTTGGCTTCACAGGCTAGGGCTTCTTCGTTGTACTCTGGGACCGAGGGGTCCAAGGTGACATTGAAGCGGAGCTTGAAGTACTTGGCGTTGTTTTCGCCTGGTTTGATCACTAGACCGTTGCTCAGTGGGATGTTTCCATCAGCGCCGATTTCAGTCTTAGTGAAGACGAATTCGCCGTTCTTTCCAGCTTCACCCTTTTCTACGGAGTTGATGATCAGGCCTGGGGCAAACTTTGGAGTATCAGTGAGTACTCCAGTGTCACCTGGTAGGTCGCCATCATTAGTTACCTTGATGTCGTAGATGACTTCGAAGGTTTGGTTTTCTCCGCTTTCACCGCCGTTTGTGGTGATATCTTTTTGGATCCGCAAACGTGGGGTGAGGTTCTGACAAGCGTAGTTATTGGTGGTGCCATCGGAATCGGCTTCCATGTTGACCTTGTTCACGAGACCACTTGGGTTAGCGGTGTCGTAGTTTTGGTCGGCAGCACACACAAACTTGGTTTCGTCGTATGACTTGTCTGCAGTGTCTACTTGATACTTGTAGGTCACGGTGTACTTGACGAAGGAGCCGGCAGCTGGAGTTTCTCCGGTGCCCTTACCTGCAAGCACCTGGCTAGTGTTTGCTGCTTGTAGCAACAACTTGCCATTTTCTTGTAGTTCTTCAAGGCGGTTCTCGCTTGGAGCTCCACCGTTTTCCGCCACGGTGACTTCGAGTAGTTTGACGCCAGCTGGGAAAGTGTTGACATCAATGACATCTGCAGTATTTCGAGTCGGAATAATCGATTCGTTTTGCAAGGTTACGACGTATGCGGAGGTGTAGGTGTCAGTTTCTGGGTCGTAGCTGGCGCTACCCCCGTTTGGCTGAGCACCGTTTTCGTCTGCCGCATTGGTCTTCTTGACGGATAGTTTCGGAGTCAAGTTCTGGCAGGCTTCATTGTTAGCTTCGCCGTCACCATCTGGGGCGTCGTTGAAAGAAACCTTATTGTATAGACCCTTGGCTGGGGTGAAACCTTCGCCTGCCTTTCCTTCACAGATGCCATTTTCGGCACTGAAGTTTGGAACTGCTGGGTCAATATTGACATCCATTTCGACTAGCCAAGACTTTTCTTGTCCTGGTTCTAGCATGATCTGTCCATCTTGTTCGGTTGGTAGTTCAAACTTCAACTGGCCGGTAGTTTCATCAGTAGTTACCGGGACAGTTTGTCCGTCTACTCGAGCATTCGTTGGGACGAAGCCCTTACCGAAGTTAGGGGTATCAGTGATGGTTGGGACCGCGCCCTTAACACCGGTGGTGTTCGAGACAACCACACGATATTTAACGGTAATGGTGTTTCCGTCAACTACCGGCGATTCCTCAACGTTTTCCTTGCGTAGCTTGAAGGCTGGGGACAAGGAGATACATGCTTGGTTGTCGGTGAGTTTGTCACCTGGTTCGTTATCAACCAAGACCTGGTTGAACATTGCGGTCTTGTCGGTATCTGTTGGCGGGTTTGCGTCCTTACAGACTAGGTCAGCGGGAGTTAGCTTTTCAACCTTTTCCTTATCTTTGACCACAGCGTTGATGATGACGTTGATTTCAAGTTCGCCATTACCAGCAATCTGACCAACACCGTTGATATTGAAACGATAGGTTCCTGCAGGATCCTCTGCGGGCTGTGCTGGAGTGAAGGTGATGCCTTCAGGGTTTACTACCTTCACTGATTCGATGGCGTATCCAGCTGGTGGAGTCATCAAATCTAGCAAGCCGGTTGGGGTGGCAGCATATGGGTTTCGGTTGTAAACCGTCACGGTGTACGGGAGTTCAACCGGTCCTTCAGCCGGCGGCACCACTGAGGTAGCGTCGGTGTCACGCTTAGCTACTTCCCACACAGGTGGCAAGTTTT
Organism: Boudabousia tangfeifanii; assembly: GCF_001856685.1. Lineage (GTDB taxonomy): Bacteria > Actinomycetota > Actinomycetes > Actinomycetales > Actinomycetaceae > Boudabousia > Boudabousia tangfeifanii. Next base: position 79,114 of record NZ_CP017812.1, on the reverse strand, counting down.
CACAGGCAATATTGTCATCGGTACGATCGGCAACATTGTCACCTTCGAGGACAACCTTGTTGAAGAAACCGGATGGGTTTTCAGTTTCAAAAGTATCGGTTGTCTTACAAGTGAATGCTTCTTGGGTGAGCTTGTTAGCTGCTGGGCCGAATGAGAGCACGTACTTGACTGTGTAAACCTTGCTTTCGAGTCCCTTTAGCTCAGTCGAGGTGCGAGCTACCTTGATTAGGTCCCGTTCTTGAGGTAGCGGCACTGAGGTCTTGCCTTCGGATGAGAATTCAACCGACTTGATCTCAGCCCCTGCGGGGAAGGTTGGGGTATCTCGGATAACTGGGATTTCACCAGGGACTAGGGAATCATTGCGTACTACGACTGAGTAGATTGCAGTGTAGGTGCCATCATTATTGTTGACGACGTTAACCATCGGAGCATCTGGGCTTTCACCGGTGCTCTTGCTGACCGAGAACTTCGGCTTGATTGGTTCACATGCGTCATTGTCGCCATCTTCGCCAGGCTTTTCGGTTGATAGTTCTACTCGGTTGTAACCGCCGGTAGCGCTATTTAGGTCACCAGGTCGAACGTTTTGGCAAACTAGATCGGCTGGGGTTAGTTGCTTTGCTTTTTCAAGGTCAACAGTACCGGTAATAGTTACCTTTAGTACCTGCTTGGCCTGTGGCTGCATCTCACCCAAGGTTTCGCTAGTAACAGTCCAGACCCCATCACGAGAGGTGGCTGGAAGAGCTTGCCCATCACGGCTAATTTCTACGTTGGTGATATTGAAGCCATTCGGGAACTTTGGACGTTCAGTGAGGTCGCCAGGCATTTCTGCCACAGTTCCCTTGTTTTCAATCGTCACATTGTAGGTAGCTACGAAAGTCTTTTCTGCTACGTTAACGGTTACTTCGTCTTGTGCAGCTTCTTTCTTTACGTTGAAAGCTGGGCCTTCGGTACGGCGGTTGGTTGCCGTACAGGTGATATCGTCACCCTTTTGTAGTTCAAAAGAGTTACCGATTCCGAGTTGAACTGGGATTCCGTCCGCATTCTGACATTGCCAGTTAACGAGCACATAACCAGGTACATTATCTGGAGTTTCGTTCAGTCGGTAAGTTCCGGTTGGAAGGTTGGTGCCCTTGACACCGTGTTTTCCGGAAACTTCAGGGTTAACCGAGCCCAGTTGACGTGCTTCTAGGGTCCATGTTTCACGAGGCTCAAGTTTGCCTTCACCCACTACCTTCTTGAGGAGAGTAATGGAACCACCGTCACGCTGGTTACGGAAAGTACAAGTGATGTCATCACCATTGGCGACGTCAACCGAGGTACCTGAACCAGTCGGTTCAGTGCGACCGTTACCTAGGTTCTTAACACAGCTGACACCAACTTGGCTAAAGCCGGGGGCACGACCTCGGTCATTTTCGGAAAGGGTGTAGCGTCCAGCAGGTACGGTACCTTCAACCCCGGTACGACCAGTAACGACATCACTCGAGTCGGTGCGGCTGGCAGTCAAGATCCAGGTGTATGGGGTTACCCGGCCAACGCTTTCAACTTCTTGACCATTGGTGTCAAGGAGTACCTTTACTAGTCGCAAGGTGCCCCGATCACGATCAATTCGGTTGGTGACAGTCACCTTGTTTTCGCCGCCCATGGCCACAGTTAGTGGTGCTGGCGAGATTACGGGGTCTGCCCAACGGTAGGAGCTGTCTACTAGTAGTTCGGTTGCAGGCTTTGCTTCGCTGACCACACAGTTGGCACCAACTGGAACGTTATCTACTCGCTTGGTATCGCCATCTGCCAAGGTTGCTGTGCCGGTCAGTGGTGCGGGAAGAACATCACTGGTACAGCGGTAGCTGATGTTGAAGGTGGTATCAGGGTCAACCAAACCTGCTTTTTCACCAGTGACTACCTTTTCAATCACGAAAGAGGTGTTACGCATGGTGTTGACGATGACACAAGAGTAGTCATAACCTTCATCAACTTGAAGGGTTCCGTTCCCACCTTCGGCATTTTGAACTTCAACAGCGCGAGGGAAACCCTGTAGTGGCTGATCGGGATCTGGGGCTGCATCGCCTAGAGTATTGCGTTCCATTTCGATGCGCTTACATTGCCATTCACCACGGGTGAAGGCCGAAAGGTCATCGTAACGAGATGCCGCAGTTTCAGATAGTTGGTAGGTACCAGCGTTAACAGTTCCCTGTACCTGACCAGTGCCATCCAAACGGGCCAAACGGCTACCGTCGAGGCGTGCGATTAGACGCCAGTCGTTGCGATCGCCACCAGGAACTTCGGTACCTGCCCCAGTAACTTGCTTGGTCAATACCAACTTCGGAGCGCGCAACTGGTTTACGAATACACACTTAACTTTTTCACCACTGTTAATGGTGTAATCACCGGTTGGATTGGCCGGAAGTGGCGAGTAGTCAGATTCGCCAGATCGCTGTACTTCACAGTTTACGGACTTCTGAGTAAAGAGCTTTGCAGTCTCAGTCAAACCAGCTTCTGAAATGGTGAACTTGCCTGGTTCAACCATCCAAGTGCGGTGTGCTTCATCGTCATCAGCACTCGCCGCGTGACGGCTTAGAGCATCGGAGTACTTTAACATCCAGTTCTGAGCACCAAAGCGCTCATCGGTACTGGCGATTTCGCGACCATTGGAGTCTAGGATGCGCTTTTCCAAGGTTACTTGCGAACCAGAACGGATCGAGTTGGTGACGGTAACCTTGTTAGAACCTTCGTACACCTTGGTGTAGTAGGCTCCACCACCGAATACGGAGGTGCGGGCACGACGCATTTCGTAGTCACCATCGCGTGTTACCGTGTATGGGTTCCACTGGTAAAGCGGACCATTTAGCATGTCTGCGGTTGGTGGTTCTTCTTCCACGGTACACACTGAACCAAGTGGCACGTCTGAAACAGTCTTGGTTTCATCTACGGCAAGTTCAGCAACGCCCTTAAGTGGCGTCGATAGTTCGTCACCAGTACAGGTGTAGTGAATCTTGAAGCGTGCATCTGGTTTAAGTCCAGCTCGATCACCAGTGAGCTTCTTTTCAAGCACTAGATCGGAGGCCTTCAACTTATTTGTGATAGTACAAGTCAGGTGGTCGCCGTTATCGAGGATTACTCGGTTAGGCTTTTCTAGTCGACCATTGCCCTCGTCGCTGACACATTCCCAGTCGCCGAATTGCTCATACCCATCTGGGCCTTCATATTCGTTAAGAATGTAGGCACCTGGGGCAATTTCCTTGGTTTCGCCCGAGTGCAACACATAGTCAGCGCTACGAGGTTGCAATTCAGCTACGAAAGTCCAGTCGCTGGGTTGGGCACTACCACCGACCACCTTCTTAATGATGGTTAGTCGTGGCGGCGGAGTGGTTGTCCGGTAACGGTTCACGAAAGTACAGGTAACTGGGATCGCAGCGGCGCTCTTGGCGGCAGGAATAGCACTGAGGTCAATAGTGCCTTTGTCAAGATCAATTTTGTCGGCTGGAATCGGAATCTCTTGGCCAACACCGTCGGTACATTTAATCGCTTCTAGCTGCCAACCATCACCATCGTCGCCACGACGTGCTGGCACCAATCGCTCTTCTTTAACCTTAATGTTTTCACCGTTGGGAACAACGTTAATGATTCGATCTGAGACGGCCTTACCAGCTTCGCCCCAACCGCTTGGAGTCAAAGTATCATAGGCAGTTTCCCATAAACCGGGGATATCCTTAGTAAAGTTTACGGAAGGGATTTGGACAGCTGCATTACCATCACGTTCGACCTGCTTAGCGATCTTTACAGGACGTTCCTCATCGAATGAAGCGTAGATACATGCGATGGTATCTTTCTTTTCCGCAGTAATGAACTTGCTCTTGTTATCAGATAGAGCAGGATCTTCTGGGCACTGACCATCTGGGCCAGCTTCCACGAAGCCACGAACATTTAGGTCATATTTGACGCCGTTTTCAACAATCGAAAGTTTATCTGAAACAGTTTTGCTTAGAGTCAAGATGTCATCTGAACAGTGTTTCTGCAGCGGATCAACTTTACCTTTACCACGCCCAGAACCATCTGGTGCGACACTACCTAGCTCACAGGTGTACAAGACTGTTTCATTCGGTGGGTTACCGATAACCTTTTCATTGAAGGTTTCGAACTGAGTCCAAGGGAAGATATCTTCCTTGTCTCCAAGGCGCATTTTGAAGTTCGCACGCAAGTACTTGAAGGTGTTGTCCATACCGTTTACAAGGTAGCTAACTTCAATGTTGTTGTGGCGAATACGACCCAGAACGAAGGGCTTACCGGCAGTTACTCGTCCAGGATTATTTGGTTGAATACCAAGCGAAGTCTGTTTGTTCAGATCCATATACTGCGGACAACGCGGCAAGGGATAAATCGGCTCCTTACCACGAGCCACATAACTCCACTCAGTCGGACGATTGTTTGGCGTGGCAGTTAGCCAACGCTCATAGGAATCCAGCCAATTATTTTGACCATTCCAGACAGTTTCGGTCGTGCGATGTTCGATCCCAAGACCGGTACGCAAACAACCGTCTCTGGTAATCTCAACACCCTTTTCTGGATCATTAGCAATACGTGGGTTGGATACTGCCATCGAAATATCGGGAACGGTTAGTTCTACACCCTCGACCGCAGTTGCAGTACGAGCGTTTGCTCCAAGGCCAAAGTAGGTGGGCACCAGCATGGCTAGGGCAACCGCTACCGTCGAACCAATGGCTGCAAAATTCACTAATGAACGGCGCGAAGCCTTTTTCGTGTCTTTCATAGAACAACCAATTCCTCGATTTTAAATTCTTACTATGTGAACAAGACAACAGATTTCCTGTCGCACAATGCACACTTTGAACCATAAAACCAGAATTAATTCAACGCAACTTAATATTTTTCAAATTTGTGGATAATCTTGTGGATTTATTATGCCAAAGAAAAATATACAGTTGTGTATATATTTTCTAAACGGTTATTAATTCCCACAATTTCAACGATTACTAGCATTCTCAACAATTTTGAAAACTTGAGAAAAGCCTAAATATCTAAAATAAAGTGATTTGAAGCACAAAAATGGATACATTCTTGTATATTGCATTTTTAAAGCACACCATTGCATGTTTAGTCAAATCACCAAAGACTTTAGTCCCAAAGTAAATTTCAGGTAGAGAAAACAGAAAAATTGCGAAAATTGGATTGAGATTTATAATGCCAAGCTAAATTGCGTCAGCAATGAATCCCAAAGTGTTTTTTAGTCTTTAAAACCAATTCATTACGATTATTTACGACCACCGTAAAGGACAGATTAAACCTTTAGAACTCAGTAGTTGGCCCGCCGGCAGGAGCGCCCTCGGTGGATTCCTTCAAGTTAGCAAAGCGTGAGAAGTGGCCTTGGAAAGCAACCTTGACAGTACCGGTTTCACCATTACGGTGTTTTGCCACAATAATATCTGCTTCGCCAGGACGATCTTCCTTTTGGAAATAGGAAGGACGGTGCAACAACATGATGACGTCAGCATCCTGTTCTAGCGAGCCGGATTCACGTAGGTCAGCCATCATGGGGCGTTTATCAGTACGTTGTTCAGGACCACGGTTCAGCTGAGCGGCAGCAATCACCGGTACCTGTAGATCCTTCGCCAAAAGTTTTAGGGCACGAGAGAATTCAGAAACTTCTTGCTGACGAGACTCTACCTTCTTGCCTGAAGTCATCAACTGCAGGTAGTCAATCGCGATCAGCCCAAGATTATTTTGCTGCTTTAGACGCCGAGCCTTGGTGCGGATCTCGTTAATGGTCAAGTTCGGCGAATCATCAATATAGAAGGGAGCTTCTTGCAAAGAGCCCATGACTCGAGCGACTTTCTTCCAGTCCTGAGGCTCCATGTCACCAGTGTTCAGCTTGCTGAGCAGCACCCCACTCTCTGCCGACAAAATGCGGCGCATGATTTCTTCACGCCCCATTTCCAAACTGAAAACGACTGCCGGAATCTTGTGGTGGATGGCCGCGGAACGGCAGAAGTCGATCGCCAAGGTGGATTTACCCATTGCCGGACGTCCAGCCACAATAATCATCTGGCCAGGGTGCAGACCATTAGTAACCCGATCGAGGTCGACGAAGCCTGTCGGGACATCGCCCTCGGATGCGCCACCCTTAGCTAGCTTTTCAATCGACTCGATAGTGGGTTCGAGCACCTCAGAGATTGGCACATAGTCGGTGCCCACTTCTCGATTCGAGACTTCCATGATCTCTTTTTGGGCAAAATTGACGAGGTCGTCTACATCGCGACCATCATCGGCATAGCCCAACTGCACCACCCTAGTGCCGGCCTCGACCAAACGACGCAAAATAGCGCGCTCCCGCACAATCTCAGCATAGTAAGGGGCGTGCGCGGCAGTGGGAACCTTAGCCGCCAAGGTGGCTAGGAAGTTAGCGCCACCGACACGCTTAAGCTGGCCTTGCTTACCTAGCTCGGCCGCTACGGTCACCATATCTACTGGCTGTTCGTCAGCGTAAAGGTTGCGAATTGTCTGGTAGATCAGAGCATGGTTGACCCGATAGAAGTCGTCTTCGCGCAAGATCGGGTCGACCTCGGCAAAAATGTCCTTAGAAAGGAGCAGAGCTCCAAGCACCGATTCTTCCGCATCCAAATCGGACGGTAACTGGCGATCGTAATCGGCTTCTTCAGACATGGGCTCCTCCAAGGCTTTAAATGAGTGCTTATTATTTTGTCAGCATTTTGCGACCCTGGTTCATTTGTTCTCTTAGCCCGTAACAAAATAGGCCGAAAACACATTTTCCCGGGGTCAAAGTTTAAAGCCAAATGAGGGCTTTCGGGTTGCTTATTAGGCTGATTATCTCCGGATTCAATTCATTCGTCTAATCAAAGAATTTCCCCAAAGTGGACAACTTGTGGATATCTGGGGATAACTTGTGGATGACACGCGAAAAGCATGTGGACTTACCTGTGGTTTCGTTTTTAAAATAACAGAGGTCGACCCAGATTTTTCCGCGAAATCCCCGAATAAAGCCAAAATTATCCCCAAACTCCACATGCACACCCTGTGGATAAAAATTGCTTGTGGATAAACCTGGGGGTAAATGACACTGTGTCTATAAATGTCTGACCTAAAGTGAGACATTTCAAGGTTACTTGTCAGATAGTTATCTGGGTCGTATTTTCTGGCCTACTTGGTTTGTTAGACTTGTCCGCATGACTGACCCCGCTCCCGCTAAATCCGCTCGCGATGTTGACCGCCAGATCCTGCAATTAACTGCCCCAGCTTTTGCGGCCATGCTGGCTGAACCGCTGATGGTGATGGCCGATTCGGCCATGGTCGGTCACTTAGGTACCGATCAACTTGCGGGTCTAGCACTTGGATCGACGGTAGTCATGACCGCGGTCTACCTCTTCATCTTCCTGACCTACACCACCACGGCTCTGGCCAGCCGCAAACTTGGCGAAGGTCAGCCCAAAGAAGCCATTTCTGCAGGAATCGGGGGTCTGTGGTTGGCAGGCGCCCTCGGCCTGATCATTATGCCGATCTTGTGGTTCGGCTCTCCCCTATTTACTAGCTGGTTTGACCCGAATCAGGCGGTCGCCCAATATGCCGTGCAGTATATTCACGCTTCGACCCCAGGCGTCCTCGGCATGTTTTTGGTGCTAGCCGGAACTGGGGCAATGCGCGGTCTACTTGATACTCGCACCCCAATGATTGTAGCCATTAGTGGTACTGCCTTTAATGCCGTGGCTAATGCGGTGCTAATTTATGGGCTCGGCTGGGGCATTATCGGCTCGGGTGCGGGCACTTCCCTGAGCCAGACTTTGATGGCCTTGGCGCTTTTGAGCATCATTGGTCATCGCGCAAAAGCCCGCGGGGTTTCCCTTGCGCCCTCGGCCAAGATTTTGAAACTGGTGGGGCAGGCCGGCGCTCCCCTAGTGGCGCGCACCGTCAGCCTGAGAATCGCAATCATTTTGACCACTTGGGCGGCGGCTCAAGCTGGAGCAATTACGCTTTCGTCCTACCAGGCGGTCACTTCGATTTACACCATCGGGACCTACGCGCTGGATTCTTTGGCGGTAGCTTCGCAAGCCTTGATCGGCCACGGTCTGGGCACCGGCAGTGATGAGAGAGTCCGACTGGTGCTCCGTCGTTGCGCCACCTGGGCTTGGCGTATGGGCGGCATTATTCTGGTGATTTTCTTCGCGGGCAGCTATTTCTTCCCCTGGATTTTCACCACCGACCCGCAAGTTCGCCTCGCCACCACCGTAGGTTTACTAGCGATCGGCGCTTGCATGCCGCTGGCCGGCTACGTCTTCTTGCTCGATGGGGTTTTGATTGGGGCGAACCGAGCTCGTTTCCTCGCCATCGCTTCCATCGTAAACTTACTGGTTTACGCCCCGATTATTTGGTTGGTTGGCCACTTCGGCTCCGCCCTGAGCCCAGCATGGGCCAGCTTCTGGCTGTGGCTAGCCATCGGTGGCGCATTCATGGGGATTCGCGGCCTGACAAATACCTACGGCGCCAAGGACCTGCTGCGCAAGTAGTTCCCATGGGCCGAGGGCGGGAAACGCCCTCGGAAAGCGAACCGCGACCGCAAACTAAGCGCGAATCAAGCGCGCACCAACCACCCTAGATAATCGCCTATGCCTTAGACAAACAGGGGGCTCAGATAAACAAGGTCGGGTCGACGATTAGTTCAGAGGCTTGGCTTTCTTCGCATAGCCCCTTGGTGGTGGCGGGAATGCCAATGGCACTGCAGCATTCGGGAACATCCTTGACGACCACGGCATTAGCGCCAATGCGTGCGCCATCGGCAATGTAAATCGGGCCGAGGACCTTCGCGCCAGCTCCAATCATGACGTGATTACCGATGGTTGGGTGACGCTTGCCTTTGCGCATGTCCACCCCACCGAGGGTAACCCCGTGGAAAATCACGCAATCGTCGCCCACTTTGGCGGTTTCACCAATCACTACCCCGGTGGCGTGGTCAATGAATAGTCGGCGACCAAGATGGGCGGCTGGGTGAATATCAACCAGGGTGAGGGTGCGCGAGCAGGCGGAGATTAAGCGAGCCACCATGCGATGTCCTGGGAATTTCGCCAACCAAGTGGCGTGAGCTAGCCGGTGCATCCACAGGGCGTGAACCCCAGGGTAGGTTAAGGCTACTTCAATCCGACTGCGGGCAGCCGGGTCCCTTCGCATGGCGGTGCTTAAATCTTCCGCCAGTTGCTCGCGCATTCCCATCAGGCGTCGTATCCCTCAAATAGTCCGGTCGACAAGTAGCGTTCACCAGTGTCTGGCAAGAGCACCACAATGTTCTTTTCTGCATTTTCTGGACGGGCCGCAACCTGGGCGGCGGCAGCCAAGGCAGCACCCGCAGAAATGCCTACCAAGAGGCCTTCTTCGGCGGCAGCGCGACGCGAGAAACTAATGGCGTCCTCGCCCTTGACCTGCAAGACTTCGTCCACTACTTCGCCATTGTAGTTGTCTGGCACGAAGTTAGCGCCCAAACCTTGGATGGCGTGAGGACCTGCTTGACCACCAGAAAGTAGCGGGGATTCAGCTGGTTCGACCGCAATAATCTGTACTTCTGGCTTGAGTTCCTTCAAGCGGGAACCAACACCGGAAACAGTGCCGCCGGTACCTACGCCGGCGATGAAAATGTCGACGGCGCCCTCGGTATCATCCCAAACTTCTTCCGCAGTGGTGGCGCGGTGAATGGCAGGGTTGGCCGGGTTTGCGAACTGGGAGGCAAGGACCGCATTTTCTCGTTCGGTCACGATTTCTTGGGCGGCCGCTACCGCACCCTTCATGCCTTCCTTGGGGTCAGTGAGGATCAGTTCGGCGCCAAAGAAACGCATCAACTGCTTGCGTTCTTTCGACATCGAGGACGGCATGGCGATCACGACCTGGTAGCCGCGGGCAGCGCCAACCATGGCCAAGGCAATACCGGTGTTCCCACTGGTGGCTTCCACGATGGTGCCCCCGGGGCGAAGCTCACCGGATTCTTCGGCGGCATCGACAATAGCGGCGGCAATACGATCCTTGACGGCGCTGCCGGGGTTGAAGAACTCGACCTTGGCGTAAACATTCTCGTGGTCGGTCAAACGGTTGAGCTTAACCAATGGGGTGGAGCCAATGAGTTCGGTGACATTCTGAGCTGCGTTAATCATTTTTTAGCCTTTCAGGCAAGTAGAGAGTTGGGAAAAATCAGAAAAAGTTCAAAAAGTGGGTGCGAAAAGCGCACAGAAAAAGGGCAGTGCCCACCGCGAACTAGCGCGTAGGTGCAACTACCCTAAAAACAACAACAGGTGGTGAAAGCAATGCGGATAACGACTGGCATTTGCTTCACCTCCAAAGAAACTATCTAAACGTGTGATTACATCATAACGACCGTTATGCGATCCGTCAGCCCCAGCTTGCCTCTCAACCGTTTTTCCCCGGCACAATTGCTGCCAGAATCCGCTATATTTCCAGCAACTTCACCGAGAGAAAACTAAAAACTGGTGGGCAGATCCAGTAATACCAGATCTGCCCACCAGGGAAACTAGGAGCTACTTACCTTTACGCTGGTTTACGCGCTTGGCAGCGGCCTTGGCGACGCTTTCACCTTCTGCTTCAACTGCCGAGATGAAGGTTTCTACCTCGGGAGCTAAAGGCGGGATCGGCCGGAAGCGGAGTGACCAAGTGTGGTAGGCGAGTCCGCCCCAAACCACAGCCATTGCCACTAGCATCATAATAATTGCGGAACTGGTCATCTGGTCATCCCTCGATTCTGTTCTTTAGCCATTTGCCAAGCTACTTCACTGGCCCCGCCGTCTGCGCCTACGCCACCCATATGAGTTTCGATGTACGCGTTAGGGTCGGTGAAATCACCATCTGGAGCAATCTCTTCGCCGAAGTCGCGTTCGACTTCTTCTAGGCTCCGAGGACGCTCGTCTTCATGGTGGTGCTTTTCGTCCTTGTGGTCGTCTTCGCCTGTTAGATGGAACATTTTCATGATGTTCACTCCTTATTGTCGTTCGTTCGCCGTCGATTGAACGCCCGTGTTTGTACCATCAGCGACGTTGGTACCTACCTGATTATCTAGGTATGCGTTCGGATCACCATATTCAAATTCGTCGTCTTCTTCGCGAACACCGACCGGAGCGCCCTCGCTCTTTTGGGCGGTTGGAATCAACTTCAGTTTTGGCTCCGAAGTGATAATCCGTCCATAGCGGTCACGAGGACGATACGGCAATGGCATTACCGTGAAGTCGTCGACGTCTTGCCGCCAAGTGGTGAGGGTGAGAATGTATGCACTGATCAAAGCGAATACGATCGCGCCCCAACCAAACCAGGCGGTGTACCAGCCAGGATAGGCGTCGTAGCCATCCTTAATTAAGCTTACCGCAGTTTGGATGAGCATCCACAAGAGGGCTGCTGGAACTACGAAGCCAACCATCAAATCCCACCACTTGCCAATGTGAACATTGGAAAGGACGTTGATGTGGCGACGGAGCCGGCTGAGGCGTGGGTGGATCACGGTAACGAGGACGGCGGTGGAGATCGCACAGAGCACCACACCGATTTCGTTGGTGTACTTGTCTACCACGTCAAGGGTGTTTAGGCCCGAGGTGGTGGAGAACAAGAGGAGGGAAACCAAGGCGGCCGGAACACCGATGGTGATCGAGGCGCGCACTGGACGCCAGTTGAACTTTTCCTGGAAGGCACCCGAAACCACCTGGATTAGCGACATGAGGGAGGTCATGCCGGCCAACACCAAAGAGGTGAAGAAGAGGAAGCCGAAAATGGCGCCACCGGGCATCTTGGAAATAATCATTGGGAAGGAGATGAAGGAGAGGCTCACCCCGGTAATGCCTTGGAGGTCACCAATGGCCACGCCCTGCTTGAAAGCCATGAAGCCGAGGGCGGAGAACACGCCAATGCCGGCCAGGATTTCGAAGGAGGAGTTGGCAAAAGCAGCCACATAAGCGGTGCCGCCGAGGTTGGTGCGGCGCGGCAAGTAGGAAGCGTAGGTCACCATGATGCCGAAGCCAATGGATAGGGAGTAGAAGATCTGCGAGAAGGCTGCAATCCACACGCCCCCGTCGGATAGTGCCGACCAGTTAGGGGTGAAGAAGGCGTTCAAGCCGTCGGTGGCGCCCGGGAGCGTCACCGCGCGGATTACCACTGCGCCGAATAGGACGACGAGGGCGGGAATCACGACTTTATTGGCCTTTTCTAGACCACGCTGCACGCCGAGGGCGACGATCCCGAGGATCACTACCCAAACAATGAGCAACGGGGCAAAAACACCCCAGACGGGACTGAAGTGTAGTTCGGTGGCTGGCGATGGGTTGCCCCCACCGAGGAAGTCTTTAATGAAGAAGCTGGCGGGATCGTCACCCCACGCCAAGGTTAGGGAGAAGATGGCGTAGCGTAGCGCCCAAGCAATAATCACCGCGTAGTAGCAGGTGATGATGAAGGAGATAGCTACTTTAAACCAGCCGAGGATTTCGGCCCGGTGGTGGATGCGGCGGAATACGGTTGGGGCCGCACCACGAAGTCGGTGGCCGAGGGCGTAGTCCAACAAGAGGAAGGAGACACCGGCAGCAAATAGTGCCACGATGTAAGGGATGAGGAAGGCACCCCCACCATTCTTGTAGGCGATTCCAGGGAAACGCCAAATATTGCCTAGGCCGATAGCCGAACCAATCGCTGCGAGCAAGAACCCAGTCTGAGAGGACCAGGTTTCTCGCGAGGCGGAGGCCTCGGTAGTTTGTTTAGTAGTATCCATAGTATTTCCCTTTGCATTGGAGCTAGAAAACAATGGTGAGTTTACTATGTTTTTACTAAATAGAGAGAAAAATTAAAGCTAACCGCAAGTTTTGTTATAAATTTGCAATAATATACACCCAATTGTTTATAAATGTGAAAATCGGTACTTTGTCTTTTATCCACGGCTTTGAAACCGAAGGGTAAGGTGCATAGGTGTATAGTCAAATACTGGTCATTTAGGGGAAATCGGGTCAACTAGGAGGGCAACTACCGCCGATGAAAAACAAGTTTGAACCACCCTACGTAACCGACCAACCAACTTTTGATCCCTCGCGTCCAGGCCGAGCCCAGCTGTATGCGCCGGCAGATTCTATTTGGCTCAAGGCCTTAGACAAGCTGAACCTGGCACTTCCGAAAACTATGCGTTTTCCGCATAACGTGCCTCAGAGTTTTGATCTTCCGCTAGATATTTACGATTTGCCGAAGACTCCTCGCGCTTTGATTTGGAAACAAATCAAAATGCAGAAGTGGCCATACTTGTTTTCCCTATTTGTTTCGACTTTGATGCGCCTATCGGGCATTTGCGTGCCATTAATCTTGGGCAAGATGCTTAATGATGGCCTTGCGGAAGGCTTTAACAGTAATTTCGCTTTCTGGTTCCTGATGCTGGTGATTAACGTGCTCGTGATCGGCCTAGCTTGGGCTTTAGATCAGATTGCCAATATGAATCTGGCTTGGCGTATGTCTTGGTGGCAGTCCTTTAACTTAACTAGCCGCACGATTGATCGCGCCATTCCGATGACGAAACAAGTTTCGTCCGGCAACCTCGTGGCTTCAACTATGGTTGACTCGGGTGCGATCGCCGATCTTCTGCTCTTTCTTCCGGCGCTAACCGCCTCGCTAATCACCATGTTGGTTTCGGGCGCCATTATGCTCTCCTACTCGATCCCATTGGGTCTGCTAGTGCTTTTGGGTTTACCCGCAGCCACTTTGCTGGTCTCATCTACCGCTAAGCCCTTGCGTCGTCGCACTGACGAAGCCCGTGGCGCCCTCGGCCAGCTAAACACGGTGGCGACCGATGCGGTGATGGGTTTGCGCGTGCTGCGCGGTATCGGCGGCGAAGATAAGTACACCGCCCACTATCAGGAGGCTTCGCGCGACCTGACCGAAAAAGGCATGAAAGTGGTGGTCTTCCGCGCATTAATGGCCACCTTGCGAGCCGGGATGCCGGCCTTGTTCCAAACCACCATTATTGCCGTGGGTGCCTACATGGTCTGGAATGGTTCGCTGACCGCGGGCACCCTGCTGGCTTTCTTCGGGCTGTCCACGTATTTGCAGTCTTCGGTGAACTCGATCGTCACCGCGGCCATGGTGATTACGGGAGCGCAGGTGGCTGCGGCCCGAATTTGCCAGATGACTGTGGTGGAGCCGAATTTGACTGACCAGGCCACCAAGGAGTCGCCAAGTAGTTGGAATGCGGTGAGTTTCCAGGACATGGCTAGTGGCGCCAAACTGCATGGCGGCCAGATTACCGCGGTGGTTTGTGAGAATCCGGAAGTTTCGACTGCTTTGGTGCGGCGTTTGGCTCGTCTCGAGGACGGCACCGAAGTGCAGCTTCAGGGTGGCGACCTGTGCGGAGCCAAGCAGGTGAAGCTAGCTGATTTGCCGATCGAGGGCGTGCGCGACGCGGTGCTCTTCAGCTCCGGTGAGGCCGGGGTGTTTGCCGGCTCGCTCCGCAAGTCCCTGCTAGGGCGAAAGGCGGTGGCGAACCCGCCTTTGACTTTGCCGGAATTGCTCGCCTGGGATGCCATCGAACGCTCTCCCGAAAGTGAGTTCTTGTTGCTGCCCGATCACCAGCCGACCGACTGGGATGACCAGCTTTTGGCGGCCATCGAGGTGGCTAACGCGAATGACGTCTTGACTTCTTTGGGTGGCTTGGACGGCCGCATTTTGGAAAAGGGTCGTAACCTTTCGGGCGGGCAGCGTCAGCGTTTAGCTTTGGCGCGCGCAGTGGCTGCAGATTCTCCGGTGTTGTTGCTTTCGCACCCGACCTCGGCCCAGGATGCCAACACGGAAGCGACTATCGGGCAGTCTTTGGCGCAAAATCGTGCCGGGCGCACCACCGTGATTGCCACCGCCTCTCCCCTGCTGATTCATACCGTTGACCAAGTATTGGTGCTGGCCGAGGACGGTCACGCCCTCGGGGGCGGCACCCCCAGCCAGTTTGCCTCCGGCCAAGTAAACGACCAAGCCCTAGCCGCTTTTGCCCGGGTGATTGAGCAGGCCACTAGCGAAGTGAACGATAAACCCAGCGAAAATGACTACGACGAGGAGGTGGGTCGATGAAACTCCCGGTTGCTGATGGGCCAGAGATTCGCCACCAACTCAAAATCATTGCGAAAGATAACCGCCAGCTCTTGTGGGCGGCAATGGCCGGCCAGGTGGTCGCCACGATTGCGGCAACCGTCCTGCCACTTTTGACCGGTAAGACGCTTGACGCGATTTCGGCGGGAGCCAGTCGCCGTTGGATCACCTGGGCTATTGTCGGCATGTTTGCACTACTTTTGGTGCGCGTGGCCTTCACCTATTTCAGTGAATGGTGCGCCGGCATTATGGGTGAACGAGTCTTCCAGCATTTGCGTGACAAGATGATTTACGAAGTCACCCACTTACCCCTTTCAGTGGTGGAAACTGCGGGAACTGGCGACTTGGTGGGGCGCGTAACCAATGACGTGCGTCGTGTCCAATCTTTTATTACTGGTGGGGCCATTACTCTGCTGCAGATTTTCCTCACCCTGATTATTACCTACACGACCGCAATGGTGACCTCCCCTCGGATCGGGTGGGTGCTGATTTTGTCGGCTTTCCCGGTTTACTACCTGCTCAAATGGTTCCTTTCGAGGGCGAACCATATTTACCAGGCCAACGGTAACTGGGAAAACACCGAGCCAACCGGGCAAGTGACTGAAAATGCGGAGCAGGCGGAAACCCTGACCGCTTTGAACTTGCAAAACTTGCGCCAGCAGGAGTTCGCGAATGCGGCCACCACCGTTTGGTCAGGGGTTAACGGTGCCCAGCTAACTCGTTCGGTGACGATGGCCGCCTTGAATGTGCTGGTGCTTTCTCCGCTCTTCTTCCTGCTGTTGATGGCGATTTGGGGGGTGCCGAAGGGAACCATCACCATCGGTGAAGTTACCACCATTGCCATGTATGTGTTGCAAGTGCGTGCGCCCATGACCTCGGCCATTTACTGGACGAATAATGCCCAGATTGCCTGGTCGGCTTTCTCGCGTATTTTCGGGGTGGGCTTGTTGCCACCAGACCGCACCCCCACCGATGAGCAGCCGGCAAATCGTCAGCTCCAGATCGAGAACGTGTCCTTCGAGTACCAGCCAGGCCGTCCGGTCTTGCGGGATGTGTCTTTGGACTTGGTGCCGGGTGAACGACTAGCGATCGTGGGTACTTCGGGTGCTGGCAAATCCACCTTGGCTCGCTTGATTGCCGGGATTGATGGTCCAACCTCGGGCGCAATTAAGGTCGGCGGGGTGGAAATGCTCGACATGAACGAACAGACCCTGCATTCCCAGGTGGCTCTGATTACCCAAGAACACCATATTTTCACGGGCACTTTGGCTGACAATTTGTGGTTGGCTCGCCCCGATGCGACCGAGGACGAACTGTGGGACGCCCTGAAAACCGTGGAAGCAAACTGGGTGCAGGACCTGCCGCAGGGGCTGCATACTGAAGTGGGCGCTTCCAAAGAATCCCTGGGCCCAAGCCAAGCACAGCAAATCGCCCTCGCCCGTCTCATTTTGTTGGACCCACACACGGTGATTTTGGACGAAGCCACCTCGATGATGGACCCATCGAGTGCTCACCAGCTCGAACGCACTTTGAATAAGGCGCTGGCTGGGCGTACCGTGATTATGATTGCGCACCGCCTGTTTACCGCCCAAGACGCGGACCGAGTCGCAGTCATGCACCAGGGACAGATCGCCGAAATCGGGACCCACGAGGAACTGATTGCGGCTGGACGCTACTACGCCAAACTTTGGAACGCGTGGCAAAGCCAGTAGGCACACAAAGCGGTAGAACGCTTGGCAAAGCCAGTAAGCAGGCTAACCGGTAGAACGCTCAGCAAAGCCAATCAGCACGCTCAGCTGTGAAACGGTGGGCAGCAACAATAACCGCACCCCACTTAAAAAGTAGCTTTGCCGGAGAGTCTGGAACTAGTTGTCGAAGCTGTAAATACTGACCTTGTCACTCCAAACAAAAACATCTTCAATCTCATCATCGGTCACTACTGGGCCGAAGGGGAACTCGGGATCGTCTTCTTCATCTTCCAAAGTTTCTGGGTTCATCACTAGGTCGTAGGTTTGCAAGGAAAGATGATAGAAGTCTTCATCATGATGTTTGCAGAGGAAAAAGCGCGGCATTTTCTCAAAATAATTGTAGGCACTTTGGTCTTCCTCGGGCACCAAAATCTTTCGCTCTGGGAATTTGATTGGTAGCGAATTCCATCTACTACCGTGTTTCCAATTCGGGTCCGTGAGATCAACTGGCGTTGCCGGGTGCTGGTCGAGCAGGAAACCGGCCTCGGCCGCAATCACGGTACTGAGCCCCATAATAAGCGTGGTGACACTACTATCCTGTAACCACAATTCTGGGGCCTTATCGTCAGGCTGATAGAAAGCGAGGGTCGTATCATCTAGGAACAGACCTTCACCTCGTGCGCTGACGCCCGCGCCACTTTGGAGCAAAATAGGGAAACCGTTATTGCTGTCGAAACACTCGCCGGTGAATTGGTGAAAGACGAGGCTCTGCCGATATTTTTCCTGGCTACCAGCCGACCACCAAAGTTCGTCCCCACGCAACGACTGCCAGTACATGAATTGGGCAAACTCGTCGCTCCCTGGAAGCGTCCCGGTGCGTTGCACCCAACCAGAAACAATTGGAGTCTTCACCGGCAAATCGAGTGCTAAAAAGGCGCTATCTTCATCATCCATGCGGCGTTCTTGAAAGACCTGCCAAGTGACTAAACCTGGCTCGGCGACCTCGAATACCACCTGCACCGGTTTGGGTAGATTCTGGGAAAAACTTAAAGTGACCCGTTTTTCCTCGCTTTGACGCTGGGCAGGGCGAAGTTCTGGGGTAGGGTGCCGATCCCAAATGCCAGAACACTCAAGGACCTCAGACAGTAACGTTTCTTTACTGGGCTGGTATTTACTAGTCATCTCAGAACCCCTTCACCTACCTATAACATCGGTCACATTTGAAAGCGTAGCACAAGGTTAATCTGCGCACGATTTGCTTCCCAAAAGGGCAAAAACCACTAAACTATCGTGCATGCCGAATTCGAATCCGACCACCACTCGTGTGACCACCCGCAAGACCAGACTCTGGTACGGGATCAGCGCCATCACCGCCGCTATTATCCTCGGGGTACTAACCCACTGGGATGAAGTTGTTAAAGGCGATCGCAAAGTGCTACACGAGCTCATCGAAGTACGTCGCGATTCGATCACGACTTTCATGGAAACGGCCACGAGTTTCTTCGACCCGCTGCACGCCACCCTCCTAGCTTTCATTGTGGGTTTAGTAATCGGCTGGTGGACTCGTAGTTGGCGCGAGGGCATTTACATTTGGTACGCCACCGCGGCCGCAGCCGCCCTTTCCACCCTGTTTAAGTGGTTTTTCCAGCGCAATCGCCCACCGACGATCTACCGGCTGGTGACCGAACTGAACTTCTCATTCCCCTCTGGGCACACTACTGCCACCGCCGCTTTAGCGTGCGCCACCGCCTTTGTGCTGGTGCGGCATGTAACTTCTAGCCGAGGGCGGCAGATTGTCTGGGCACTGGCAGTAGCCTTGATTCTTTTGATTGCTTTAACCCGCCTCTACCTGGGAGTTCACTGGTTCACCGACACCCTGGCTGGCGGTTTGATTGGCTCCGGTGTCGCCTACCTGCTAACCAACACCCTACCGAAGCCACCCCGCTACCCTCGCAACCAGCGGCCACCGCGCAACCTCGCCTAAAGCCCACAGCATATTCTGTTACCCAAAAGCCATGACAGCGTCTAGCAAGCTACTGTCACAAACACCTTAAACTTGCACGACATCATTAGTGGTGTCACTATGGTGTCATGGCTATTGATCCGGTAACCCAAAAGATAACACTCGCCTTCGAGCACGCTACCGCCCTCGCCGATGAGGAAACTAAACAGGTGGCAGAAAAACTCATCCAGGCGATCACTCCCGCCCTGCACCTGACATACCTAGAAACCTTAACGGAACTAATCGGGCAAATCAACCAGCAACTGCCCTACGAAACCCAGGTGCAACTAACCAGCCACGGACCAAAAATCACCACCCAAGCACCATCACCCCTCGAAACCGACGACACCACTGATGACACCACCGATTTGGAGGATGGTCAGCAGGGCACTACCCGCCTCACCCTACGCCTGCCCGAAAATCTAAAAAATCAGTTAGAAACCCAGGCGAATAGCAACCACAACTCACTCAACACAGAAATCGTTAACGCGATCCGTAAACATGTGGCAAAACCGGCCCAACAAAGCCGAAGCCACTTCAACGGTTGGCTGCACTAACCCCACCCACCACCAAACGAAAAGAGTGAACCAATGACGCAACTCAACCTCAACGGCTACAGCATCGACCTGACCATCAGCGCCAAAGCAAACCTTGAACAGGTCGAATGGTCGTCACCCAAACCAGAAGAATTCGAAGTGGAAACCACCAACGAGGTCACCACAATCCGCCAAAAATCACAGGGCAACAACCTCAAATGGTTAAGCATCCTCGGCAGCAGCCACCCCCAGGTAAAACTACATGTAAACGTGCCCGAAAACTCGTCAATCAAAATTGAACTCAACGCCGGCGGCTGCACCCTGGAAGGCCAATTTGACTGCGTCGAAACCAACAACAATGCGGGAAACCTAAGCGTCGAAAAACTACGCCAAGCAGACTTCCACCTAGACGCCGGCAACGTCAACATCCAACAGGTAGAAACCGCCAAAATTGCCCTATCTGCCGGCAACATTAAAATCGGGCAGCTAACCTCCGACGCCAAGCTCAAAGTAGACGCCGGCTCCATAAAAATTGCCCAAACCGAAGGGGGTACCCTCGAAGCCCGCACCAACGCAGGCAACATCAAAGTAGGCGTACAGGCCGGAGTCAGCGTCAAAGCGGACTGCCACACCAACCTCGGCAAAGTCGAAACCGACCTCAAAGACAGCAACGGGCCAGCCAGCAACCAAATCCTTCACCTCCAAGCCCAAACCAACCTCGGCAACATCAAAATCACCCGCGCCTAAAACGACAAAACCAAAACAGCCTGAAAGGAAACCACATGTGCACCGCACTAACCCTCACCGGCACCAACACCACCCTCTTTGGGCGCAACCTCGACCTCGACCTACCCTTCGGCCAAAAAGTAGTCGTCACCCCCAGAAACTACCCCTTCAAATTCCGTGACGGCACCAAAAACAACAACCACGAAGCCCTCACCGGCATGGCCACCGTCATCGACGGCTACCCCCTTTACGCCGAAGCCACCAACGAATCCGGCCTCTCCGCCGCCGGCCTCAACTTCCCCGGCAATGCGACCTACCACCCCACCCAGGACGGGTCCACCAACGTCGCCCCCTTCGAACTCATCCCCTACCTACTCACCAACTGCCAAAACCTCAACCAAGTACGCGAACTACTCAACAACCTCAACATACTCGACGAACCATTCGCCCCCAACATCCCCAACTCGCCCCTACACTGGATGATCGCCGACCACACCGGCAGCCTCGTCATCGAATCCATGTCAGACGGGCTCCACTGGTACGAAAACCCCCTCGGAGTCCTCACCAACAACCCGCCCTTCCCCTTCCACCTCGAAAACGTCAAACTCTTCCAAAACCTGACCAGTGCCTGGCCCGAAAACACCTTCGCCAAAGACATACCCATGCAACCAGTTGGCGTCGGCTTCGGCACCCACGGCCTCCCCGGAGACACCTCCCCCGCCTCACGCCTAGTCAAAGCCGCCTTCGAACGAGCCGCCCCCAACGCCCTCGACCCAGAAGTAAACGTCAGCCAGTTCTTCCACATCCTCGAATCCGTGGCCATGGTTAAAGGCGACACCTACAACCAGGCGGACAAACCCGAGTACACCATCTACTCCAGCTGCTGCGACACCAACACCGGCACCTACTACTACACCACCTACCAAAACCGGCAAATCACCGCGGTGAGATTGCCCGAGCAGCTCGACACTGACCAGCTTTACCAGTTCGAGCTGGTCAACGAGGAGCAGATCAATTTCCTGAACTAACCCCGATAAGCCAGGCACCCTCGGTGAGCTCTTTTTGCTTGCCGAGGGCGCTGCCGCATCGCGGGGTGGGTGTGGTGCTTCCGCCCTTGCGCCCCGAGTTCGCACCCTTGGCGCGCCCTCGGCCCGCAAATGCCCGTCCGCACCCCAAGCACCCCACCCACCCCGCTACTAAAACAGCCGACGGTGGAGGTGAGTAGACAAACTAATAGGCCAACAATTCAATCGACAGTGTGAACCTCATCTCCTATACTTAACTTGGCGAAAGGATTGCAATGAAGTTAGAGCCATCACCAGAAATTTTGATTGAAAGCCTCAGGGACATTGGCTATTCATTCGAAACTGCGGTAGCTGATATTATCGACAACTCCATTGCTGCAAATGCCACACGTGTTGAAATCTTTCTGCTACCAGATCGGTTAACAAATTCCTGCTCGGTAACAATCAAAGATAACGGTTGGGGTTTAGATAGGAACGAGCTAATCAATGCGATGCGTCTTGGTAGCAAAAGCCCACGGGAAAAAAGGGATCCATCGGATCTGGGCAGATTTGGACTTGGCTTGAAGACTGCTTCATTTTCTCAATGTCGAAAGCTTAATGTTTTCTCCAGAAAAAACGATGAGCTTTCCGGTTTTACTTGGGATTTAGACCATATAGCAAGCACAAATGAATGGTCACTTTTAGAAACGACTAACTTCTTAGATTATCCCCAACTAAATCAACTAAATCACGATGGAACAGTCATCATTTGGCAGAACACTGACCGCATTGATGGCAGCAAAATCGGAGATTATGTTGAAAAGCTAATCACCCATTTAGGCATTGTATTTCATCGTTTTATTCAGCCACCTAATCACGTTAAGGTTGATCGAAAAGTTGAAATATTCGTAAACGGGAATGCTGTTGTAGCTATCGATCCATTTTGCAGACATAACAAGGCAACCCAAGTAGACGACGAAGAATATATTCAAAATGTCCGCATGCAGGTATACACCTTACCGAGGAAAGAGAAACACAAATCCCTTGAGGAATACAATCGCTACGCATTACCGGGCGGATATCAGAAAAACCAGGGTATCTACCTATACCGTTCAAACCGATTAATTCTTTGGGGTACATGGTTCAACCTACTTAAAAAGTCTTTTGATAGTCAACTTACCCGCGTTGAGCTTGATATGGATAATACGAGTGATGTTGATTGGAGCATAGATGTTAAAAAAGTTTTTGCCCAACTCCCATTTGTCGTCAAACATCGATTAGAGAAATTAACAAATACCATTCCGTTACGTTCCAAACGGACCATCAATCTAGCTGGAAGGGCCCCCATCAAAGCTGAGTCTTATCCAGTTTGGGAATTCATCGAAAAAGATAAATCAATTTCTTGCCGGATAGTAAAAGTAAACCCAATATTTAAGGGCTTCTTAGAATCGCTATCAGATGACCAAAAACAATACTTTTTGAAGATATTAAAACTACTAGAACACTCATTACCCATAGAGCAAATCATTTTCCGACTACACCAACCAAACTCCTCATTTAACAATACAGACATCTCAGATGCAGAACGAGAATCGCTAAAAAATCTCGTACTTAGTGTGTTTACAGAGCAAGGTCTAGGTGAAGCAAATATCAATGAGGTAGTCAAAAACTATCAACTAGAGGTGGAATGAGGTTAATTCCAATGAAACGGGACGAAGTTACACGTGATTTAGAAAGCGGCGTATACAACTTACTGATTAAGTTGGAAGAATTAAACGAATTAACCGAAGCTAAAATTGATGATGCGATTGAATCGTTGTCCTCAGTTTACGCACCTTATCTCGACGAGTCAGCACTGATTGCGATTAAACATGATGTTAAAAATGCGATCCAGACCAAGTATCAGTTTCTCTCACTAGCTCCCATAGAGATTGTCAATCGTGACCTCATAATCAATAGACAATTTGGGGAAAATAATGGGCCTTTTTTCAGTAACTACTCTAATTACCTATCGTTAATAAAAAAGTTAAACCCGGACGCAATCAGAAACATCGATATATACACAAAAGATTTAGTATCGAAACTGGCAGATCCAAACAAAAAATCCCAATCAGTTCGAGGCCTTGTCGTTGCCGACGTACAATCTGGAAAAACTGCAAATTACATAGGATTAATAGCCAAAGCACTTGATATTGGTTATAAAACTATCGTCGTACTCTCTGGTATTCATAACAATCTAAGAACTCAAACCCAGATCCGGGTAGATGAAGGAATCATTGGTTATTCAATGATTAAGGGGAAAGAGAATAAAAAGGTAGGAGTAGGCACCCTTAAAGGCTACAAAGAGCCAAATGTGATTAACCCTTTCTCAAGTTCGTACGCAGACGTACATGAACACAATAAAGATGCGACCATACGAACTGACGCCAACCACGTGGCTATCGTAGTTACCAAGAAAAATGTTAATTCGCTAAAAAGTCTGCTTTCACATTGCAAATCTTCAAGACTTCGAGGTCCTCTTTTAGTAATCGACGATGAAGCGGATAACGCCTCGATCAATGTTGCTCGCGGCAAAGATAAAACCTCATCGATCAATAAACACATCAGAAAACTACTAAATGAGTTTAAGGTGAACTCATATGTCGGTTACACTGCTACTCCATTTGCAAATGTTTTAATTGATACTCAAAAAAACGACTTATTTTTGGGAAACGATATTTTTCCAAAGGACTTCATCACTCTCCTCAGAAGCCCTCAATCATACTTCGGAGCTATTAAAGTTTTTGCAGACGAAAACGATACTTTCCTAAACTGTTGCGAAGATATTGAAGAATATCTACCGACCAACCATCAAAAAAATACTCAACTAAATGACGAGATTCCAGAATCTTTGAAAGATGCAATATGCCATTTCTTAGTTAACGTTGGAATTGAGAAACTACAAGACAATCCGAAGCATCGAAGTATGCTAATCAACGTAAGTAGATTCGTCGATGTTCAAGCAAAATTCAGCAATATAGTACGTAAATATCTAACTGACGTACGGCGACACTTTATCTCTTTTGCTCAGTTAGTCCAAAGTACTGATGATCTCGCTCTTTTCGATAACGACGAAGAGACTTTTCAACGTTTTGAAAAAGTTTGGAATCATGATTTTGTCGAAGACCATTCGAAATTCGATTTCATCAATATCTTAAAATCGATTTTTTCAGTTTCACACGAAGACGAGATTAAGGTACTAACAGTAAATAGCACTTCTGACGATTCTCTCGACTACTCTGGTGAAAACGCAAGATTTTATATAGCTATAGGTGGGTTTACACTTTCCCGTGGATTAACTCTTGAAGGATTAGTAACCTCATATTTTGCCCGAAATTCAAAGGGATACGATACCTTAATGCAAATGTGTCGTTGGTTTGGCTACCGTGAACCATACGAACATAGGTGCAGAATATGGTTGACCCCAGAATCTAAGGGATGGTATCAATTCATCACGAGTGTGGTTGAAGAACTATACGCTGAAATCGATGAAATGTCGGATCTTGAGCTGCAACCAGACGAACTAGCACTCAAGATAAAGAAACATCCTGGTGCCCTACAAGTTACTAGCCCACTAAAAATGCGAACCGCAACAGACGTCCTAGTTTCCTTAAACGTTAGCAGAAAAGTCATTGAAACCGTTGCATTCCTTAACAACGAAGATTCGCTTGCGAACAATCGACAAGCAGTTCTAGAGATTCTTGAAAAATTAGTGGAAAAATCTGAAGAAAGTGAGCAATCGGAACCATCAGAGGCTCAGTCTAACAATGACTACCAACCTTCGAATAAGAAACTAATTAGATACAGACGAGACAAATCGCCTCACGGTTTAATGTTTGAAAACGTACCATTCGAAATTATCCTAGAGTTTTTGGAAAAATACCAAAATGACGATGAACTTTCCTTCAAATCTCGATACGAGTATGTCAGTAAAGCGATCCAAAAAATGCTTGAGGAAGGAGAAGCTGAAACTTGGGACGTATTTATAGCGAATGGTTCAAAGGGAAAAATTGTTGATCCTTCATTAACTAAACTAATCGGCGACGATCATTCTTGGTTGATACGTACAGCTGGGAAATACACTAACTCTGAACACATCAGAGTGGGAAACAAACAAAAACTTAGCAGTAGAGGTATTTCCAAAGTCGCATTAACGCATGAAGAAATAAACGCCATTGAAGAGAAAAAGAAATTAGAAGGAAAAGCAATAGCTGACTCAACATACTTAACACACACGAAAAAACCATTATTAGTTATTCAACCGGTGAATCTTGTCCCTGCAAAAGGTCTAACTAGTGAATTTGTAGGTGAAGGTGTAAAGACCTTTGGATGGAGCATCTGTTTCCCCAAAACCAATGCTACCGAAGCATGCGAATACACATATAACTGGTCCATCCCAATCGATAATCAACCAGAAATCGATGAAGAAACCGAAAGAGTGATCGCAGATGACTAACACTCAGGACTATTGGAAAGAACTACAGAACTCCGTAGAAGGTCATGTATCTACGATTAAACTTGACCAAAAAATTAATCCAAGGTTGCACGATATTTTCTGGATCAAAGATATTCACGATAGAGAAGGTCTTAAGATATCGTACGCGGATCTTGAAAATGAAATTTTACTCCCACATTTTTCCCAAATCGAAGTTATCAATTCGACTAAAACTAACGCACTGTTTTTGATGCTAAACGATCGGACAGTCAAAGGAGCTTTTACAGCACTTTGTGAAAATATTGCTAGCTCGCTCCAACTATTCACCAAAGACAAACACCTTTGTGCGACCAAATTAATTTTAGCTAAATGGTCAAAGTTACTATCAGTTTCTAAGAACATGTTGTCAACAGAAGCTCAACGGGGACTAATCGGTGAACTTACTTTTTTAAGTTCACTACTAAAACAAGAAAAGTTACAGCACCAAGCCATCCAAAGTTGGACCGGGATTGAAGGTACAAATCAAGATTTTTCATTCGGAAACATCTTCGTTGAAGTAAAAACTAAACATAATGAGTCATACCCCCATGTAACAATCTCATCTGAATATCAGTTATCAACAAATTCATCTGAAGCCTTATATCTAGCTGTTTATTCCCTAGCTAAAGATCCCTCATCAGGAAAAACCTTAAACCAGTTTGTAGATAAAGTACGAAATGAAATCCCCGACCCATTAGAGCAGCTGTATTTCGATAATAAGCTTGCCGAGTATGGATTTTCAAACGACGACAAATACACCATCAAGTGGTCCATAATTGGGAGAGCTCTCTATGAAGTCAAAGAGAACTTCCCTCGACTTACACCTAGCCATATCTCTAAATCTATTTCCAAAGTTAGTTACTCTATTAACACTGAAGATCTCAAAGATTACAAAGCCCTTTTTACTGATTTATACACAGAACTAGGAAAATAAGCTATGGATGCAAAACAGGAATTCATTAAATTAAAAAATGAAGTTTACACTTTGGCAGAAACAAACGGTGAGCTTATTCCTTATAGCTTCTTTTCCCTTTTTGCAGATGAGTTGACGAGTAACTATCAGCTCCCTGATATTGAACAGGTACGGTTCTCTCTAGACAGACCCAGCATGCTGGTTACTGGATACTGTGGGCTCCCTGAAAACTCCCCTGATTTCCTTGATGGCAAGGGACCAATAACTCTTATTGCATCTGAATGGGTCGAAGAATTAGAAACTCTAACGAAAACGAACCTTGATACTCTGATAAGGAAAGTTCTTAGATTCGTCGATTACGCTATCAATAAACCGCGTTTTTGGAATGATTTAGAAGAAACTAATCCTGCTTTCAACCTCGCTTATGTAATACGTGACTCTATTCGAAAGAATCGTATCTCTGAGTTCAGAATTGTTATATTCACACCTAAAACGCTAAGTAAAAGTATCAAGTCATTACGCGCAGAAAATATTAACGATATCCCTCTGGTTATTGATGTCTGGGATCTAAAACGTTGGGAGAATTGGCGAAATTCACAAACTGAACATGAACCAATTGAAGTCGATCTTGATAAAGACTTTTCACCGTTCGCAGCTTTAAGAATGCCGCAGTTAAAAGGAGAGCAGGAAGTATTCTTAACCGCTATACCTGGAAAAACTCTCGCTCAGTTGTATGAGCGTTGGAAGACCCGCCTATTAGAACAAAATGTTCGCCTCTTTCTTCAAAATAGAACAAGTGTGAACAGAGGAATTCGTGAAACTCTTAAATCTGAACCTGAAAAATTCTTAATCTACAATAACGGAATCACTGCAACAGCTGAAGAAGTTGAGTTTAATTCAGAACTACCAGGTAGCAATACAGGCACTATTCATAAAATGACAAACTTCCAAATTGTTAATGGAGGTCAGACAACAGCATCAATTTTTAGCGCTTATGATAACGGGTACGATATTTCAAATGTTTCAGTACAGATGAAACTTACTAGGGTATCTTCTGAGCAGACTACTGAGTTAGTCCCTCTTATTTCTCGCTATGCAAATAGTCAAAACAAGGTTTCAAACGCCGACTTCTTCTCCAATCATAAATTCCATATCTGGATGGAGAATCTATCTCGTCGTTTACTTGCTCCCAGAACTGGAGACACTTTAGTCCAAACTAAATGGTTCTATGAAAGAACAAGAGGACAATACGAATCCGAAAAATCGTTTGAAAGAACACGAGTTCAAAAGCAAAATTTCGAATCCACCTACCCTAAACCGCAAAGATTCAATAAGACAGACCTAGCAAAATACTACGTCTCATGGACCGATGAAGGTTATAAAGTCAATCTGGGAGCTGAGAAAAACTTCCTTCATTTTGCACAAGTGATCACCGAAAAATGGGACAGTAGCCAAGACGATTTTAATGAGTACTTCTACAAAGAAATCATCGCCAAAAAAATTATTTTTGATAGAACTCGATCGTTGATAATGAAGCAAGATTGGTACGAGAAAGGTGGCTACCTTGCGCAACATATCCCTCTTACTATTGGTCTAATCAGGCTAGCAGCAGCAAAAAGAGGGCTGTCAGTTGACTTCATGAGAGTTTGGGACAAACAAGAAGTTGGTCCTGCTCTAGAAGCGGCTATCATTACATGCAGCGAAATGGCTCATACTATCCTCATGAACCCTGACAAAGGTTATCGAAATATCTCCGAATGGGCTAAACGAGAAAAATGCTGGGAAAAGCTAAGTGAAAACATTCCAGAAATGCCCAAAGATTTCGAAAACTGTTTGATTGACCCACGAACAGTCAAAGAAAAGAAATCAGAGGCAAAAAAACAAGGCCATGTCGACAATGAATACTATCTTCAAAAACAAGTTATCGACGCGGGCACAGAGTTTTGGCGCCAAGTCCAAAAAACTTGCAATGAAAATGCGCTAGCCTCACAAAAAGAACTTGATATCTTGAATCATCTAATTCGAAAGTCCTACGTTTCTCCAGAACAGGCGAAAGTCTTAAAGTTCCTTCTAAATAAACTGAATAAATACGGACTTAACTATACCCTTCCAGATAATCATGATTAATCGATTAAAAGAAAATTAGACACTAATTCAGCAATCTGGTTTGCCAACAGTGGGGGTACTGCATTCCCAACCTGCTGGAAAGCTGAAGTTCGTCCTCCTTCAAAATAGTAATCATCAGGGAAGGTTTGCAGTCTTGCTGCCTCCCTGACGGTTAAACTTCTGCATTGTTCAGGATCAGGATGAATATAGTAATGCCCGTCTTTTGAGATATGCGCAGTAACCGTTGATGAAGGCCGATTATAGACTTGTACCTTAAAACGATCTGAAAAAATGACTTCCTTACCAGCCTTCAAACCACTTACATTCTTATGATTTGGCCAGAGATAGCTAGGAAAGTTATATAGTTTAGGTGATTTACCAAAGACCTTTGCATAAGTAGATGCAAACAGATAGCGTTCATAGTCAGTAACCATATGAGCTCGAGCATCATGATTCAAAACAGTATTTGTCTCTTTAAATCCACCGATATACCACTTTGGATAAACCGCAACGACGTTATTTTTTACTGAAGACTTTTGAGGTAAATCTTTCCCAGAGAAGTCTAATGCCATTAGCTCTTGCTCCATCAAATCGTCTGAGATAGAGCGCAGTATTTTTTGAACAGCTTCGCGTAAAAAAGCATTCTTCGAATTTATCTTTTCCTTAACTCTAAATGAAAATCCACCGCCTAATTTCGGAAGATCAGCAATAGCATCATGAACTGATACACAGGGCTTGGATTCAAGTATTGTTATTTTTCGTTCGTCACTCTTCTTGGTTCCAACCAAAATTACTCGATGACGAGCCTGAGGAATACCAAACTCTTCTGCACGAACCACAAAATCGCTTGGCAATAATGGAATATCAGTCACCAATGAATGGAGTTCATACCCCAACTCTTCCATGTCTTGCTTGATCAAAGAGAAAATTGTTTTTGATTTTCTAGTGGCACTAAGCATCCCCTTCACATTTTCCATAACAAAAATGTCTGGTTGAATTTTCTCGATAAATCGCAAATAACAGCGATAAAGTGTCTGCCTAACATCACCTTCAAAGGACTCACGATCTTCATGCGTACGCCTCGCACGCCCAACCAACGAATATGCTTGACAAGGGGGTCCACCAATTAATACTCGTGGACTATTTGGATAATCCTCTAGACGCTCTAAGGCAACTTCAACCAAGCGATCATCGTTTTCTACAAGTTCATCCAACAAAGCCTCGTTGACAGCTTCTTCATACTGCTTTGGAAATTCGTTAGTCAACTTATCAAAGTTAATCCGAGAAGGACTGGTCACATAATCGATATAGCTTTTAGGTGCCACTCCACCATTAAGGTCTAATATTCTTCGATAAAAACTCCGCAAAGTAAGGGTCTTGTGAGCACTCGGATCTTTTTCAACTGACATCGCAATTTGAAACTGGCGATTACCACGCTTATCCCTAAGGGCCATAAAACCTTCTCCTAGGCCACCTGGACCAGAGAATAAATCGATAATAGGGATCGATTTTCTGCGTTCGTTTCGCGTTCGTTTCACGGCAATAGCCTACCAGGTTAGTCAAGTGGCGCCAGCTAACATCCCGCTCATACCGCCACCTCGCGACTCCACTTTTGCTTTTGCTTGCCCGCGGTTTGCTTTGGCGGGGAAGCTGGGTGGGGTGCAGGGTGCGGTCGGGCATTTTCGGGGTGGGCCGCAGGTCCGCCCCGAAAGGGCGAGCACCCCACCCAGGACCCGCCAAAGCCCGCCCTCGTCCTCGGCATGAAAAATCCCCTAGGCGGTGGTGTTTTGCGCTACTCTAGTTGCTGATTGTTTCGTTTGTTACCGACGGGGGTTTGACGTTATGTTGCGGATTGCTGTAGGCGGGATTCATATTGAGTCTTCGACTTTTACTCCATACATGTCCGGCGAGGGTGATTTTACAGTGACTCGTGGCGAGGCGTTGTTGGCTCGTTACCCGTGGGTGGCTGGTTCGGAGCGTTTTCCTCGGTTTGAGGGGGTTGAGTGGGTTCCTTTGGTGCATGCTGGGGCATTGCCTGGTGGGGTGGTGACTCGGGAGTTTTATGAGTCTTGGCGTGAGGAGTTTTTGGCTGGTTTGCGCCGTGAGGTGGCTGCTGGTTTGGATGGGGTGTTGTTGGATATTCATGGGGCGATGAGCTCTGAGGGTTTGTTGGATGTTGAGGGGGATTTGGCTTCGCAGGTGCGTGAGATTGTGGGGCCTAGGGTTCGGGTTTCAACTTCGATGGATTTGCATGGGAATGTGTCCGAGGCGTTGTTTGAGGCTTGTGATTTGTTGACGTGTTATCGGACGGCTCCGCATGTGGATGCGGTGGAGACTCGTTTTCGGGCGGCGGAGTTGTTGGTGCGTTTGTTGGCTGAGCCGGGGGTTGAGGTGTTTCGGGCTCGGGTGGCGGTGCCGGTGTTGTTGCCGGGTGAGAAGACGTCGACGGTGGTTGAGCCGGGGCGTAGTTTGTATGGTTTGATTGCTGGTTTGGTTGATGGCCGTGGGGTGTGGGATGCGGCTATTTGGATGGGTTTCCCGTGGGCGGATCAGCCTCGTTGTCATGGGGTGGTGGTGGTTTCTGGTCCTGATCGTGGGGCGGTTGAGGCGGCTGCTGCTCGTTTGGGGGACGAGTTTTGGGCTCGGGCTGGTGAGTTTGAGTTTGTGGGTCCGACTGCGGGGGTGGATGAGGCTTGTGAGTTGGCTTTGTCTGCTGGGGTTTCGCCGTTTTTTGTGTCGGATACGGGTGATAATCCTGGTGCTGGTGGGGTTGGTGATGAGACGGTTTTGTGGTCTCGTTTGTGGGAGCGATGGCGTGAGCTGGGCAGCGTGAAGCGAGTTTTGGTGGCTTCTGTTTATGATCCGCAGGTGGTGGATTTGTTGTGGGAGCGTGATTTGCCGGAGGTTTTGGTGGGGGCGAAGTTGCCTTCGCAGTTTAGTGTGCCGGTGGCTTTTCCGGGTCGGGTGGTTCGTCGTTTTGTGGATGTGCGGGCTGGTCGTTGTGTGGTGTTGGCTGATGGTTTGTTTGAGGTGATTGTGACGGAGAATCGGATGCAGTATGCGCGGGAGTTGGATTTTGCGGCTGCTGGTTTTCCGGGTTTTGCTGGTTTGGATGTGGTGGTGGTGAAGATTGGGTATTTGGAGCCTGATTTGGCTGCTGCGTCGGCTGGTTGGGTGATGGCTTTGTCGCCGGGGGCGGTGGATCAGGATTTGCCGCGTTTGCCGTATTCGCGTTTGTCTCGGCCGTTGGTGCCGTTTGATGGGTTTGGGTCGGATCCGGTGTTGGGTGTGGAGGTGTTGTCTTCGGTTCGTTGATCTGACTTGGGAGCCTTGTTGGGTTCCGTTTTCTCCCCCCCCTTCTTTTTTGTTAGACTGGCCATAGTTTTTGTGTTTGTTTGTGAGGTTTTGTGATGGCTGTTCTTTCTGTGTGGGGGCGTTGGCGCCGTGAGTTTGGGCGTGGGTTGCGTCAGTTTAAGTTTTTTTGGCAGGTTTCACCGTTTTTGACGTTGGCGTTGTGCGTTTTGTTGGTCTTTTTGCCGGTGTTGTCGTTTTTGTGGCTGTTTGCGGCTGGTGCGGTGGTGTCTGCTTTTGGTGCGGCTGGTGCTCCTTTGGGTTGGTCGTGGCGGGTGTGGTTGCTGGTGTTGTTGCTGGCTTTGTGTTTTGAGCAGTTGTTGTCGCCGTTGTCGCAGGTTTTGTCTCAGCGTTTGAATTTGTTGACTATTGCGCGTTTGCAGTGGTGGTTGGCGGCTTTGCGTTTGGCTCCTTCGACGGTTTCTGTGGTGGAGCAGCCTGAGCGTGAGGCGTTGTTGGGGCGTTTGTCTGGGGAGTCGCGGGATTATTTGAGTCGTAATGCGACTTTTTCTTCGTTTTTTATTTTGGGGCAGCGTTTTGGGGCTGTGGGTTCTTTTGTGGTGATGTGCTGGTGGAATCCGTGGTTGGCGTTTTTGTTGTTGTTTGCGATGGTGCTTTCGGGGGCGATGTTTACTTCGTATTTGACGAAGTTGTTGTCGGCGTCGTTTGAGCAGTCTGGCCCGTTGTCGGTTCGTGGGAATTATTTTCATGGTTTGGTTTCTAGTGCGTCGGGTGCTCGCGAGTTGAAGATTTTTGGGGCTGGCTCGTTTTTTGTTGGTGAGTTTTCTCGGATGGTGGCTTTGGATTTGCGTTCGTCTTGGGGCGATCGTTCTCGGAGTTTTTTCCGTTCGTTGTTTTTTGGGGCTTTGTTGGCTTTTGTGGCGGTTTTGATTTTGTGGTTTGTGGGTCGTGATGTGTTGTCTGGGGTTTTGTCTTTGGGTGGCGCGTTGGCGGTTTTGCAGGCGATGAATGGTTTTGCTGGTTTTGGGATGATGGGTGATGCGGCTGAGCATCGGGCTCGTCAGCAGGTGCAGTTGGAGCAGTTGGAGCGTTTGCAGCGCGAGCTGGGTTTGCCGGTGACTTTTAGTTTGGTGGATTTGGATGTTTGGCGGGCCGAGGAAGAGTTGCCGGTGTTGGTGGCTGATTTGGGCGGCGAGGCCGAGGGCGCTTCTGGTTCTGGGCCGCTTCCGGGGGCGTTGGAGTCTGGGTTGTCGGATGAGGTTTCGGAGGGTGCTGAGGTGGTGGTGCGTGGTTTGCGTTTTGCTTATCCGGGTTCGTCTCGTCAGGTGTTTGAGTCGTTTGATTTGCGGATTCCTGCAGGACAGCATGTGGCTATTGTGGGGATTAATGGTTGTGGTAAGTCCACGTTGATGAAGTTGTTGGGTGGCTTGTATTTGCCTGATGCGGGTGAGGTGTCGATTGCTGGTTTGCCGGCGGTTTTGGCGGCTCAGCGTGGTTTGGTGACGACGATGTTCCAGGATTTTATGCGCTATGAGTTGTCGTTGGTGGACAATATTTTGTTGCCGCCTGAGGGTGAGGCGCTTGGGGTTTCGCCGGTCGTTGTTGATGTTGAGCGTAATGATTTGGCTTTAGCTTTGTTGTCGCAGGCTGGTGGTGATGAGGTTGCTGCTCGGGTGGGTGATCCGTCTCGGGTTTTGGATAACGGTTATGAGGGTGGTACGAATCTTTCGGGTGGTCAGTGGCAGCGAGTGGCCTTGGCTCGTACTTTGGCGGGTTTGGAGCAGGGTGCTAGGGTGTTGATTTTGGATGAGCCGACGGCTGCTTTGGATGTGCGGGTGGAGAAGGAGATTTTTGATCGTTTTGCGGCTTTGCGCCGGGGTCGTACTTCTATTTTGGTGTCTCATCGTTTGTCTACTGTTCGTCAGGCGGATCGGATTGTGGTGATTGATGGTGGCACAGTGATTGAGGATGGTTCACATGAGGAGTTGTTGGCTTTGGGTGGGCAGTATGCGCAAATGTTTTTGACGCAGGCTTCGCATTATCAGCAGGTTTCAACGGATTCGGGTGAGGTTTTGCCACTTTCGGATGGGGGCGAGTGTGTTGAGTGAGAATTCGAAGTTGGGGTTGCGTGGTTTGCGCGATTTGTTGGTGACTGCTTGGCGTTTGAGCCCGATTACTTTCTTTTTGTCGCTGATTGAGTTGGTGACAACGGTGATGATGGGGTTGAGTGCCTTGTTCATTTCTTGGTTTTTGCAGGCTCTTGGTAGTGGTGATACTAGCCGGATGGTTGTGGCTGGGGTCTTTTTGACTTTGAGTGTGGGTTTACCTTCGGTGACGATGGTGGCTGGGGTTAATGCGCGTGTGTTGTTGATGCGTAAGATTTCTTTGGAGATGTCGGGTCGGGTGCTGACTTTGTTTGATCGGGTGCCGACTTTGCGTATTTTCCATGATGAGAAGGCTCAGACTCAGGTTAAGGAGTTGGCTGATCAGTCTTCGGTGATGGGTATGGCTTTTAATTCGTTGATGAATGCTTTGCAGGGTTTGTTGCGCCCGATTTCGATTTTGGCGTCTGCTTTGTTGATTGATTGGCGTTTGTTGTTTGTGGTTTTTGCTTCTTTGAGTTTTTTGTGGCTGGGGAAGTTGGCTCCGAAGTGGTCGGAGCAGGCCGAGGACGCTAGTGCTCCTTTTTCGCGTCGTTTGACGCATTTGCAGTCGGTGGTGGGTAGGTCTTCTGCGGGTGGCGAGTTGCGTCAGCATGGAAAGACTTTGGCGATGGCGAATTTGGTGGGGCGTACTGGTTTTGCTTGGCAGCACCCTCATTATGTGGCTGAGGCTAAGGAGAATGGGGTTTATGCCTTAATTAGCGCTTTTTACTTGTTGGTTTCGGGTGTGGTTTTGTTTTTGTTGGCGCAGGATGTGTCGGCGGGCAAAACTAGTGCCGCGATTTTGGGTGGGGCGATCGCCGCGGTCATTTCGATTCGTGAGGCTTTTGGTGCTTTGACTTGGTCGATTACTTCTTTATTTCAGGTGTTGCGTACGTGTGGTCGTTATGAGTGGTTGCAGCGTTTTGTGGCGGAGGAGTCGGCGGCTCATTCGGGCCGGGAGCGTTTGGATGGTGTGGTCGAGGCCGGTGACCGGGTTGGTTTTGATTTAGAGTTGCGCGACTTGTCGTTTACTTATCCGGGGGCGAGCGAGCCTGCTTTGAGTGGGCTGAATGTGACTTTACCTGCGGGTAAGGTGGTGGCCTTGGTTGGTGAGAATGGTTGCGGTAAAACTACGCTGGCGAATTTGTTGTCGGGTATGTTTGATCCGACTGGTGGCCAGATCTTGGTGGGTGGTACTCCCCTACCTGAGGTTGATTTGGCTTGGTGGCGTTCTCGTTTGTCTGCGGCTTTCCAAGATCATGTGAATTTTGAGTTAAATTTGGGGCAGGTCGTGGCTTTGGGTGCGGCGTTTGACCAGGGTGGATCGTCCTCGGCCTGTGAGGCATCGCCGGGTGATGGTGACGCTACTGTTGATGCGGGTTCCGCTATTTTATCCACGGATTTGGATCCGAAGGCGGCTTTGCAGGTGGGAGATCTTGGGGTGGATGAGTCGGTGATTTTGACTGCTTTGAGCCGGGCTGGGGCGGATAGTTTGGTGGGCTCGTTACCTCAGGGTTTGGATACTCCGTTGGGGAAGAGTAGTGGTGGCGAGGATCTTTCGGGTGGCCAGTGGCAGCGTTTGGCGATTGCGCGGGCTTTGGCTCGTAAGAATCCGGCGTTGTTGATTTTGGATGAGCCGACCTCGGCAATGGATGCGATGGCTGAAGCGGAAATTTTTGAGAACTATATTGCTGCTACTCGCCAGTTGCGTGAGTTAGGTGCTAGCTGTTTGTTGATTACTCACCGTTTTTCGACTGTTAGTGCAGCGGATCTGATTGTGGTGTTGAAGCAGGGTCGCGTGGTTGAGGTGGGTAGTCATCAAGAGTTGTTGGCTCGCCATGGTCATTATGCGGAGTTGTACCAGTTACAGGCCGGGCAATATCAGTAGGGTCTTTTTGTCTCGTTTTGTGATTATTTTTGGTGTTTTTAGGGTGTTTCGAGGACGGTTTGTTCCTTAAGAACTTGGGACATTAGTTGTGACTAATCCGCGGATTTTCAAGCCAAACGAGACCTTTTCGTTACAATTCTGTTGATCTTAATCACTCTAGCGTACGAATGTACCAGCAATGCAATACGATATTGTATTGCGCTGAAAATTACAGCTATTCACAGAAATTTTGGAGTGATTAATGAACCGCGTCGTAAAGACCGCTACCGCTGTTCTCTCCGTTGCCGCTTTGGTGGCAATGGCGGGCTGCGGAGCTGAAGAAAAGCTTGGCAAGACCAACGATGAAGTCAAGAAGACTACCGCTGACTACTTGCACGCATCTTACGAAGATCTTAAGGACGGTGGCACCCTAACCTTGCCAATCGAAACCGTTCCAGAACAGATGAACGTTTTCCAGGCAACCGCCACCCTAGACACCATGAACATGTGGTACTGGTACAACCCAGTCATCTCCTTGTTCGACGATGAGGGTGTTTGGCAGGCCAACCCCGACTACGTCACCAAGGTCGAAGACAAGGTAGTTGACGGCAAGACCGTCGTTACCTACGACCTTAACGAAAAGGCTAAGTTCAACGATGGCACCCCCTTCGACTGGAAGGTTTGGGAAGGCACTTGGAAGGCCGGCAGCGGTGAAGACAAGGCTTACCAGCTAGGTGATACCTCCGGTTACGCCGCCGTTGAAAAGGTTGAACGTGGCGCCAATGATTTCCAGGCTGTCGTTACCTACAAGAAGACCTTCCCTTGGTGGAAGAAGAACTTCGGTTTCGTCATGCACCCAGCTTTGGCTGCTTCCGGTGAAGCTTTCAACACCACTTACGTTAACAACCCACACCCAGAGTGGGGCGCTGGCCCATTCAAGGCCACCGAATACGATTCGAAGGCCGGCAAGTTCATTTTCGAACCTAACGAGAAGTGGTGGGGCAAGCCTACCAAGCTCGAAAAGGTCGTAGTTCGCGCCCTCGAAGGCAACGCTGACCTCAACGCTTTCCGTAACAAGGAAATCGACTTGGTTGCCGTTGGTAACAAGAACCGTCTCTCCCAGGTTAAGGACGACAATGTACCGATCTACACCGGTCAGTCCTTGGGTGAAACTGCTCTAACTCTTAACTCCAAGCGTCCACTCTTGGGCGACATTAAGGTCCGTAAGGCTCTCATGTTGGCCGTTGACCGTCAGACCATCATGGACGTTCGTTTCCAGGGCATGAACTACAAGGGTGACCTCCTCGGTTCCTTGATCCTCAAGCCCACCCAGCCTGGCTACGAAGACAACTTGGGCGACCTCGGCAAGTTCGACGCCGAAGCTGCTAAGAAGTTGCTAGACGAAGCTGGTTGGAAACTCCAGGAAGGCAAGGAGTTCCGCACCAACGATAAGGGTGAAGAACTTGAACTAATGATGCCTTCCTTCGGCACCACCGAAACCCTAACCGCTATCTACAACACCTTGATGGCATTGTGGAAGAACGTTGGCGTTAAGCTCAACATCGAACAGAAGAAGCCTGCTGACTACCCACAGATCATGGCTAACGCTGAATTCGACGTCATGATGAACGGTTACTACGCTGATAACCCGTTCGCCATGGGTGACATCTGCCAGTTCTACGAGCAGGGTCAGAACCTAACCAAGTCCGGTCTTGGTTCGGAAGAAATCGACAAGCTCTGCAACGAGTCCATCACCGCTAAGGATGAAGCTGAAGCTCTTAAGCTCGGTAACGAAACCGAAAAGAAGGCTTTGGAAATGGCTGGCATGATGCCAGTTATGTCCGGCCCTGCAATGGTTGCTACCAAGCCTGGTTTGGCTAACCGTGGCGCCATGGGCTTCGCCCGCTTGGCTCCTGAATTGATTGGTTGGACCGACGCTCCAGCCGCTTCCCCAGAAGGCAAGTGAGCTAACGCTTAAGCGTTAAACTTCTTAGTGCCCCCTAACGGCTATTTACTAGCTGCTAGGGGGCACTACTTTTGTCTAAAACACCTTGGGCGCCCTCGGCAAACTTATCAAAAGTAAAATAAAACACTTTTCTGCTTTTTATCTTCCGCCTTACACTTTCCCCAAATTCCTCGTTTCAGCGTGCTAACGTGTTAATAGTTTAATATATTAACTCATAGCTCATCCAAAAGGATGACGTGAAAACATCTTGATTTCTTGGAGTAGAAATGAAACGCGCTGTAAAAACAACCGCAGCTGTACTAACCATCGCCGGCCTCTTTGCCCTCTCAGGCTGCGGCACCGAAGCTAAACTAGGTAAAGGTAACGAAGAAGTACAAAAGGCCTCTGCGGATTACTTACACGTGCCCTACGAGAAGCTAAATCAAGGCGGAAACCTAACCCTTCCTATCTCGGTGCTACCCGAACAGTTCAACCCCTTCCAAGGTAACTCGACCATGGCTGCAGTCGACCTGTGGTACTGGTACAACCCAGTGGTCACCTTGTTCGACGACAATGGCAACTGGCAAATCAACCCCGACTATGTCACCAAGGTAGAAGACAAGGTCGTAGACGGTAAGACCGTCGTCACCTACAGTCTCAACGACAAAGCCAAGTTCAACGACGGCACCCCCTTCGACTGGAAGGTTTGGGAGGGCACCTGGAAGGCTGGCTCGGGCCAAGACGAATCCATGGTCCTCAATGACTCCACCGGTTACGAACCAATCGAAAAGGTCGAACGCGGTGAAAATGACTTCCAAGCTGTAGTCACCTACAAGACGGTATTCCCCTGGTGGAAGAAGAACTTTAACTCCGTCATGCACCCTAAGTTGGCCGCGATGGGCGCCGACTTCAATGACGCTTACTTGAACAATCCTCGTCCCGAATGGGGAGCCGGTCCTTTCAAGATTGGTTCGGTGGACCTCAAGGCTGGCAATATTTCCTTCGTCCCGAACGAAAAGTGGTGGGGTAAGCCAACCAAGCTAGACACGGTTTACTTCCGCGCCCTCGACGACAAGGCTGATATGGCTGCCTTCCGTAACCAGGAAATCGACCTCGTCGGGGTTTCTAATAAAGAACGTCTCTCCCAGTTGGACGAAAACACTCCGGTTTACACCGGCATTTCCATGGGGGAAAACGTCCTCACTTTGAATTCGAAGGCTGACTATCTCAAGGATATTAACGTTCGCAAGGCGCTGCTAAAAGCCATGGATCGCAAGACCATCATGAACGTGCGTTTCCAGGGGATGAAGTTCGAGGCCGACCCGCTCGGTTCCCTCGTCCTATTCCAGCCGCAAAAGGGCTACGAGGACAACACTGGCGACCTCGGTAAGGCAGATCCCGAGGAAGCAAAGAAGTTGCTGGACGCGGCCGGTTGGAAGCAGGCTGAAGGCAAAGAGTTCCGCACTAACGACAAGGGTGAAGAACTAGTGGTTCGGATGCCTTCCTTCTCCACTTCGGATACCGCGAAGGCCATTAACGACACTCTGATGGCTTTGTGGAAGAACGTTGGCATCAAGCTAGACATTCAGCAGAAGAAGCCGGCAGACTACCCGCAAATCGTCAAGGATCGCGACTTTGATGTCCTCTACTCGGCCTTCTATGCCGAAAACCCCTTCGGGATGGCGGACATTTGCCAGTTCTACCAGCAGGGTCAGACCTTGTTGAAGTCCGGTTTGGGCAATGACGAGATTGACAAGCTTTGCCTCGACTCGGTTAACGCTAAGGACGAGAACGAAGCACTCAAACTGGGTAACAAGGCAGAAAAGGCGGCAATGGCTTTGGCCGGCGCCATGCCAATCATGAACGGCCCAGCCATGGTGGCTACCAAGCCGGGGCTGGCTAACTTCGGTTCGATGGGCTTCGCAAAGTTGGCTCCTGAACTGATCGGTTGGACCAACCCGGAGACCGTCACCGCCCAAGGTAAGTAAAGCAACTAGCTTGGTGGGCAGGTCATTCTTTGGCTGGCCCACCTTGGCGGGTGCTCACCCCGCACTGACATCCGCCTAACCGAACTCGCTTGGTCACAAAAGTTTTCCCCCTAGAACACTTGGTTCTAGGGGGAAAACTTTCTTTAGCTCAAGGGTTTAAAGCATGCAGGAGACGCAACCTTCGACCTCGGTACCCGACAGTGCCATTTGGCGGAGTCGGATGTAGTACAAGGTCTTGATGCCCTTACGCCAAGCGTAAATCTGCGCCTTGTTGAGATCACGGGTGGTGATGTTGTCCGGGAAGAACAAGGTCAACGACAGGCCCTGGTCCACGTGCTGGGTGGCCACCGCGTAGGTGTCGATAATGGCCTGTGGGCCGATCTCGTAGGCGTCCTTGTAGTATTCGAGGTTGTCGTTGGTCAAGTATGGGGCCGGGTAGTAGACACGGCCAATCTTGCCTTCCTTACGGATTTCGATCTTCGCCACGATCGGGTGAATGGACGAGGTCGAGTTGTTGATGTAGCTGATCGAACCGGTCGGCGGAATGGCCTGAAGGTTCTGGTTGTACATGCCGTAGGTGTGGACGTCCTCGGCCAGCTGACGCCAGTCGTCCTTGGTGGGCAACTCAATCTGGAAACGTTCGAAAAGTTCGGCGGCTTCCTTGGTTTCTGGCTGCCAGTCACCCTCGAGGTACTTTTCGAAGTATTCGCCGGTGTAGTACTGGGAGCGTTCGAAACCTTCGAAGGTTTCGCCGCGTTCCTTCGCAATTTCCATGGAAGCGCGGATGCAGTGGAAGGCCACAGTGTAGAAGTACAGGTTGGTGAAGTCTAGGGCTTCTGGGGTGCCGTAGTGGATACGTTCACGCGCAAGGAAGCCGTGTAGGTTCATTTGGCCGAGGCCGATCGCGTGACTCATGCGGTTGCCGCGGGCAATCGAAGGCACTGCCTGCACGTTGGACTGGTCTGAAACGGCAGTTAGGGCGCGGATTGCAGTTTCAACCGAGGACGCAATGTCGCCACCGTCCATTACCTTGGCAATGTTGAGCGAGCCGAGATTACAAGAAATATCCTTGCCGACCTCTTTGTAGGTCAAGTCTTCGTTGAAATACGAAGGGGTGGAGACCTGGAGGATTTCGGAGCAAAGGTTCGACATGGTGACGCGACCATCGATCGGGTTTGCTCGGTTCACGGTGTCTTCGAAAACCACATAGGGGTAGCCGGATTCGAACTGAATTTCGGCGATGGTTTGGAAGAACTTACGGGCCTTGATCTTCTTTTTGCGGATGCGGCCGTCGTCAACCATTTCGTGGTACTTTTCGGTAACCGAAATGTCCGAAAGCGGCACTCCGTAAACGCGTTCGACATCGTAAGGGCTGAAGAGGTACATGTCTTCGTTGCGCTTAGCGAGTTCGAAGGTGATGTCTGGAATGACCACCCCGAGGGAGAGGGACTTAATACGAATCTTTTCGTCCGCGTTTTCACGCTTGGTGTCCAAGAAGTTCATGATGTCTGGGTGGTGGGCATGCAAATACACCGCACCGGCACCCTGACGGGCCCCTAGCTGGTTGGCGTAGGAGAAAGCGTCCTCGAGTAGCTTCATGACTGGGATGACGCCAGAGGATTGATTTTCGATCTTCTTAATGGGGGCGCCCGATTCGCGTAGGTTAGTCAACGACAAGGCGACGCCACCGCCACGCTTGGAAAGCTGTAAGGCGGAGTTAACGCCACGCGAAATCGATTCCATATTGTCTTCGATGCGCACCAAGAAGCAGGAAATGAGTTCACCACGCTGGGCCTTACCAGCGTTAAGGAAGGTGGGGGTGGCGGGCTGGAAACGACCGGCAATGATTTCGTCCACTAGCTTTTCGGCTAGAGCCTTGTCACCATCAGCCAAGGTTAGAGCCACCATGCAGACACGGTCTTCAAAACGCTCTAGGTAGCGCTTACCGTCGAAAGTCTTCAAGGTGTAAGAGGTGTAGTACTTAAAAGCTCCGAGGAAGGTCTGGAAGCGGAACTTCTGCCCGTAAGCACGTTTGAACAAGGACTTTACGAAGTCGAAATCGTACTTTTCAAGCACCTCTGGTTCGTAGTACTTGTTTTCGACTAGATAGTCGAGCTTTTCCTTCAGGTTATGGAAGAAAACAGTATTTTGATTGACGTGTTGCAAGAAGTACTGTCGAGCCGCTTTTTTATCTGCGTCGAACTGGATCTTGCCATCCTTGTCGTACAGGTTTAGCTGAGCATTAAGCGCGTGATAATCGAGCTCAGCGGAGGGAATCACTTCTAAACCGGTGTCGGTAAGGTTCTCTGCCAAAATTCTTCCAATCCTTCTTGGACTTTACGAACGTCCTCGGGGGTGCCAAGGAGTTCGAACTTGTACATATGGGGCACTCCCACTTTAGCGGAAATAATCTCGCCCGCGAGACAATACGCGGCACCAAAATTTGTATTCCCGGCTGAAATAACCCCCTGGCATAAGGCTCGGTTTGCTGGGTTATTTAAAAACTTAATGACCTGTTTGGGGACTGCGCCTCGTTGATTTCCCCCGCCATAGGTAGGAACTATCAACACGTAGGGTTCGTCCACACTCAGCTCTGGATCGGTTCGCAAAAGTGGGATCCGAGCAGATTTGAAGCCGAGTCTTTGGACAAAACGGTGCGTATTTTCAGTCGCAGAAGAAAAGTAAACTACTAGACCCGACATAAACGCACTCCTTCATCCCTTATTTCAGTCATCGTTGACTGGCGATCACGCCACTGAATTGCAGGGCCGCTGCTGGCGGTGGATGCCAGCAGCGGCTGAAATCAGAAGATCAGCCGAATGCCACTGCAGTCTGAGTTAGGCGCTTGATCAAGTCAGGACGGAACCCGGCCCAGTTAGTGTCACCCGCAACGACTACCGGTGCCTGAGCGTGACCAAGAGACTTCACAAACTCTAAAGCTTGTGCATCTTCCATCAGGTCGACGACGGTGTATTCAATCCCCTGCTTATCCAAAGCGCGGTAGGTCGCGGTGCACTGCACGCAGTTAGGCTTGCTGTATACCGTGATCATCATGATTAGTCTCCTTGTATAAATACGGGGATGAAGCTTGAAACCGTCTGTTTCTAAGCGAGCGTCGCCTTCTTGGTAACTCTCGTGAATACCCTACAACTTGTGGTGGATTATTGCCACCACCCCTAGATGTCGTGTCACCCCTGTTTTTACCCCCAATTCTTCAAATCGCCTGTGGACAACTTTGGGCATAAAACTACATCGATGTAATTTACTCTCCTCCTAGCAAGCCCAACTTTGCCCGAAAGTTAGCAAGTTTTGAATTTTTTGCCGAAGAAATCGAGGTGGTTTTCGTCGATTTCACACCCTGTGGAAAACTGGAAAAGTCCGTCCACACCCTGTGAATAACACCATTGTAATTTGCTCAAAACTGCTTCGAAATTGATCTGGAAAAAGAGAAAAATACGTCAACTACGTCAACCAGTGGTTTTTTCCAGAAGAGTTGAGGCAATTACTGCACGCGGCTAACTTTCGGCGCCGCTAGTTTTGCCGATTTTGCCCGATATTTCGCGGCTTTCTTACTATTTTGATACCACAGTTCGACTCCCCCACAGAAGATAATCAAACCGAGGGCGACGATCACGCCAACTAAATTTTGTCGCCACTGCTGGCCAATCAAAATGATGGTAGCGACGAAACACAAGGCAGCACCCAAACCGGTGATGATGCGATTTGCTTTCGCCGGCTTCGCTAGGCGGAACGCCGCCAAGTTAACGATGCCAAAAATTAACAGGAAGCCAACCGAACCAGCGGTAGAAATGCTCTCTAGGTGCAAAACATTGACAGCCACCAAAGTGGCAAGGGCAGTGATGGCCAAACCAATAGGTTGATTACGCCAGATCGACAGGAAGCCATGAGGCAATTCGCCGTCCTCGGCAATCTCATAATTCACTTGCGCACCACCATATAGAGAGGCGTTAATGGCGCTAAACGTAGAAATCAACGCAGCAATAGTGATAATGACAAAACCGGTTTGCCCCAACATGGGTTTAGCGGCCTCGGCTAGCACGTAATCTTGGGCCTTAGAGATACTGGCAAAGGACAGAGAACCAACGGTCACGATCGCAATCACGAAAT
Source organism: Boudabousia tangfeifanii (assembly GCF_001856685.1). Lineage (GTDB taxonomy): Bacteria > Actinomycetota > Actinomycetes > Actinomycetales > Actinomycetaceae > Boudabousia > Boudabousia tangfeifanii. The sequence continues at coordinate 35,131 of NZ_CP017812.1, read as the reverse complement.
AAAGGGCGATCACGAAACCGACCGCACCGGCATAAGCCCGAGCAATATTTTTCTGTGGTTTTTCAATATCTGGGGCGGCATTAGCAATCAGTTCAAAACCCTCATAGGCCACGAAAATCACCATGCCCCCAGCAAAGAGGTGGATCGGGCTCTCCCAGTTACTAACCCCCAGTTGCGACACGTGGCCCGAAGTAAATAGCCCGAGGGCGCCAATCACCACAAAAGCTAACAAAATCACCAGTTTGACCACTACGGCAACCTGTTCAATCCGGCTGACGACCGCAATCGAATAGTAGTTAATCAGTGTGGCGATAATGATGATGGCACTGGCATAGAGGTGGAAGTCGGCAGTGTGGTTGCCAGTTATTGACCACAGGTTTGGCGCATAGGACCCGAAAGCAGAGGCATAAAGCGACAGCATGATGATGTAGCTCAACCACAACAGGTTGTTCATCGCACCCGAGAAAACCCCGCGCCCATAACCCTCATTGAGGAAACGAACTGTGCCACCCCGGTCTGGGTAACGCTGGGATAGTTTGGCGTAACTGTAGGCAGTTAGAGCTGCCACCAAACCAGCTACCAAGAAGGCCAGCGGCGTGGACCCCTTAGCTAACGACACGGCTAGGCCCAGTACCGCGAAGATACCACCGCCCACCATGCCGCCGATACCAATGGACATTGCCTCGGTGACCGAGATTTTCTTCGCGCTACTGTTAGCCATGGGATTACCTCAACATTCGACCACGTTTACCGCTAGGCCCCCGGTGGAGGTCTCTTTGTACTTACTCATCATATCGACTCCAGTCTGGCGCATGGTTTCAATTGCCGCATCCAAAGAAACGGTATGTCGCCCATCGCCCCACAGTGCCATGCGGGCGGCGTTAATCGCCTTGACGGCCGCAATGGCATTTCGTTCAATACAAGGCACCTGGACGAGGCCGCCAACCGGGTCGCAGGTCAAACCTAGCGAGTGTTCCATCGCGATTTCGGCCGCATTTTCCACCTGCAAAGGAGTGCCGCCCAGGGCTTGGGCTAGCCCTGCCGCAGCCATGGCCGAGGCCGAACCGACCTCGCCTTGGCACCCGACCTCGGCCCCCGCAATCGAGGCGTTGGTTTTAATCAAAGCACCCACCGCGGTGGCCGCCAACAAGAAGTCGTGCACCACTTCGCGATTCACATGCCCGACACTGTCCGCGCGCTTGACGCGCAACCACTGGGGATAAGCATTGGTATCTTCTGGGGCAATCTCCCCTGCCGAAGGGGCTGGCGGACCAGAAGTTTCTGCGTTTTCGGCCTCGGGGGTTCGAATCGAAGCAGTTGCGGCCTCGTTGGCATCTTGGGATTCAGCCAGAGCCTGGCCAGCGGCTTCTACCACCGAGGTATCGCCCTCGGAACGCAAAGACATCGGGACCGATTGGCATTCGGGGCAATCCGGCTGGTCGCATAAGGAACGTCCCTCAGGGCAGAAATACTCGAGATAGCACAGCACCGCGGGAATCACGCCAGCCGCGCCGTTCGTCGGGGCAGTAACCACGCGATGACCGGCCGCATTCTCCTCATTAACAGCCAGCGCATACAGGTTCACCCAGTCCATGGCGCGCATCGAGTCGCGGGTGGTCGCCGCCCAACGTGGGCCCTGCGCATCCTTACCCATACGACGCGAAAGCCGGTCAGCCATGTAGGCGGCCCGCCGACGCACATTCAAACCACCCGGCAAGGTACCGTCAGCGCTACAACCGGCCTCGACACACTCGCTCATGGTTTGGTGAATAAAGTCCATATAGTCGTCGACTTCTTGCCGAGGGCGGCCCGCCTCTTCATTCGCCCGGACAATCTGGGCGATATTCAGGTTGGCCTCGCGGCAGTGCGCCAGCAGTTCTCGCGCGGTAGCAAAAGGATATGGGGCGGGGGTGTTAGCGTGTGCCACCGCGTCCGAGGTACCAATCGCTTCTACTTCGGGGTTTTCTGGGTCGTCATTAGTTTGGGCCATAACGAAGCCGCCGCCCACACTGTAGTAGGTGCGGCGCAGGAGCACGCCCTCGGTATCATCCACCGCGTAAGGGTTGGCGGTCGGGGCGGTGCGAGCAGTAATGGTCAGCCCATTGACGTGGTAGGGCAGCACCATGGAGGGTAGGAAACGCATATCTCGTTCGTAGTTGAACTCGACGGCAAGATCGCCCATGAGCTTGAGCGTGCCTGATTCGCGCACATCTTCTAGCCAAGTGTTTACGACCTCGGCGGGAACCGTCTTCGGCTTATAACCACCAAGACCCAAAAGCACTGCCCGGTCGGTGGAGTGGCCGCGGCCGGTTGCCCCCAGCGAGCCGAACAGGTCCACGGTCAAGTGAGTGGGGGTGGGGTGCTCGCCCTCGGCCAGAAAATCGGTGAGTTCGCGAACGAAGGCGAGGCCGGCACGCATTGGGCCTACCGTGTGCGAGGACGAGGGGCCAATGCCCACGCGAAACATGTCAAAAACCGAAAGGGGACGGATTGCTTCAGCCGAGGTGACCTCGCCGGAAATGAGGTCTGCGGGCAAAGCAAATTGGCTAGTGTTTGTTTCCATTTTTCAATTGCACCACACGCAAGGCCAAAACCCCAAACTAATGAGTGGTAACTATCCGCCAAGCCCTCACCCCTGTAAACTGAGGGGCATGAGTGAAAAGCGAATGAACACGGAATCTTTTAACCTCGACCATCGGCTGGTGGCCGCCCCTTATGTGCGGATTGCGGACCGGAAAGTTCTGCCCGGTGGTGACACCTTGATTAAGTACGATGTCCGTTTTGCTCAGCCGAACCAGGCGAGCGTGCCGATTAAAGCAGTGCACTCCATTGAGCACATGACGGCCGAGTTCATGCGCAACCACACCGATAAGCTCATTGACTTCTCCCCCATGGGTTGCCTCACCGGTTTTTACTGCCTGACTTTGGGGCTCGAACCAGAAGAGTTCTTCCCGATCCTGCAGGCCACTTTCGAGGACATTTTGGCCGCCACTGAGGTTCCGGCTGCGAATGAAGTGCAGTGTGGTTGGGGCGCGAACCATTCCTTGGAAGAGGCGCAGGAAGCTGTGCGTGCTTTCTTGGCGGCTCGTGATGAGTGGTCCCAGGTGATGGCATGAGCACCAACCCGCGTCCCGCTAGCCCCGTCCAGGCGGTAGTCGTTTGCGCTATGCCTTCTGAGGTTGAGCCTTTCTTGCAGCTGGCCGAGGGCGGTCACCAGCCCGACCTGGAAGCCCCCGACTTGCAGTTTGGCCGGATCAAAATGTGGGCAGTAAAAACTGCCAGCTCGTCCCTGCTAGTGGTCGAATCGGGGATTGGTTTGGCCAATGCGGCCGCTGCTTCGACTTTGGCTTTGCACCTGACAGGCGCGCAGCTTTTGCTTTCGGCAGGTAGCGCGGGCGGTTTGGCCGCCAAGATTAAGGTCGGTGACGTGGTGGTTTCTACCGCCTGCCGTTATGGCACCGCCGATGCTACCGCTTTTGGGTACGAGCCGGGGCAGATCCCGGGCGAACCGGTCCTGTTCGAGTCCGCCGAGTCCTTGTTGGCTCCTGCTAAGGCGGCGGGCGCACTCCCAGGTGAAGTAATTAGCGCCGACGTTTTTGTCATGTCTGACAATGTGGCACAGTTCCGTGAGCGTTTCCCTCAGGCTTTGGCTACCGACATGGAATCTGCCGCTCACGCCCAGATTGCCCATCACTTCGGGGTGGATTTTGCTTCAATTCGTGGCATTTCGGACTTGTGTGGCCCAACTGCCGACCAGGAAAACCACATGAGTGCCGGCATCGTTTCGGCCGCCAGCGCCCAAGTGGTTTTGGCCGTCGTGGACGCGCACGCTAAGGCCTGAGATTCAAATGCTCGAAGTCCACGCCGCTTCTAACTTGGTTTCGCGGGCCGAGGGCGCCCTGGTGGGTTTGGCCATCGGCGACGCCTTGGGGGTGCCTTACGAGTTGGCGCCTACTTTGGGGCCGCGCGAACCAGTGCGGATGAGTGGCGGCGGCCTCGGCCCGTACCAGCCTGGTGAGTGGTCGGATGAAACCCAGATGGCCATCTGTTTGGCCGAGGTGACCGTCGCCGGTGGTGACCCCCAAGAGCAGAACTGTTTGGAGGCCTTCGCGCAGCGCCTGTTAGGTTGGGCGCGTGGTGGGGCCAATGGTGGGGCTACCGACATGGGCGCATTAACCTCCCAGGTTTTGCACACGGCTTTGGCTGACCCGCAAGGTTTTGCCGCCGAAAAGATTGGCCGAGCGGCGAAAGTTTTGCGGCCTCGATCGCGTCGTTCTCCCGCCGGTGACGTGGTGGCTCTCTCGCCCGTTTGTGCGCTAGCGCAGGTGCGCGATCAGGAAGCTTGCGCCCATGGGGCTCGCGCGGTGGCCACCTTATTAACTGATGATGAACTGGTTGCTGATGCCTGTTCTTATTGGGCGGAGTTGATTCGCCGGGCCGTCCTCGGTCAGCCTGACGAGGACCCAAAGGAAGCCGACCTCGATCCGTTTAGTCGCATCGACTTTTACGGGGCGCTTGAGGTGATTCCTACTAACCGGCGCGAACAGTGGCTGACGATTGTGGAATCCTCCTTGGCGCGTTTCTTTACTCCCCCACAGGACAATGGTTTTGCTACTGCCGCGATCTCGGCGGCCATTGGAGCCATCAGTTTGGCTCAGTGGGAGGCGGGGCGTAGCGCTCCGGCGCGTTGGGAAATGCCCACTAAGAACGTCAGTGAGCACCCGTTGCTGGCTAACCAGTTCGACGCTTTCACCATTGGGGTCGAGGGCGCAGTGCGCATCGGCGGTGACACTGACACGGTTGCGGCTCTAACTGGGGCACTGCTAGGTGCGGCCGTAGGGGTCGATGCCATTCCTGAACGTCTGCGCGAAAAAATTCATGGTTGGCCGGGCTGCAAAGTTGGCGACCTGAAAGATTTGGCTGCCGGCACGGTGATTACCGCTTGCACCCCAAACCGTTTGGCGTCCTCGGAACAAGTGATGGAAGTTCTGGAGGCTGTCCGCCAACGGCCGATGGTGACTTCAGTCGCAATGGAGCAGAGCAAAACTCTATGATTTGCCAGTAAGCTAGTGACGCGACTAGTATTATCAGGCAATTGCATGCGCGGGTGGCGGAATTGGCAGACGCGCACGGTTCAGGTCCGTGTGCCCGAAAGGGCGTGGGGGTTCAAGTCCCCCTCCGCGCACAGTGCAAATCGCTCGAGGTTTTCCCCCTCGGGCGATTTTTGTTTTCCAATTTTCGTGCCAAAAAGCTAACATATGATTGTTTGAACTTGCATTACGCTGTTAATATAGCGGTTTAAGCTTCTGTCCAAGACTTCGAAAGGGGGCCTTCATGGGAATCATGGACCGTGTCGAACGTGCCTTAGATGACAAGGTTAATGGCACCTTTGCCCGAGTTTTCCACTCCACCCTAAAGCCCGTGGATGTCACCGCCGCTGTCTGCAAAGCCATGGATGATGGCGTACAGGATTACGCTTCTAATCGTTCGGTTTGCCCCAATAACTTCTCGGTTCGTCTTTCGACCGCCGACTTTGATCGTTTTGAACAGTCCGGCCTGCAGGTTATGGCTGACGAACTAGCCAATGCCGCCTATGAGCATGCGGCTTCGGAATCCTACATTTTGCCGGGCATTGTTTCGGTATCCATGGTGGAAGATCCCGACTTGGACGAGGGCGCCCTCGCGGTTGATGCCCAGGCTGCATTCTCGGCAGCTGCCCCCAGCTTTGATGAAGTTGCCTCCCCCGATCACCCGCTGTTGGAAATCGGTGACGAGGTTTGGCGTCTACTTGCTCCCGTGACTGTGGTTGGTCGCGGCCAAGACGCTGATATTCGCGTCGATGATTCTTCGGTTTCGCGCCGTCACATGGAAATCCAGATTACGCCGGACGGGGTTTACGCCACCGACCTCGGCAGTACTAATGGACTTTTGGTCGAAGGCCACAAGGTGGCTCGGGCGAAACTACTTGACGGTAACCAGTTGACCATTGGCCGTACCGTGATGACGTTTTGGTCCAGCCAAGGAGAAAACGTTTGAGTAACGAGCTACTAGTCACCATTGTTCGACTTGGCTATCTGGCCCTCTTGTGGCTGATGGTCCTCGCGTGCCTGTCTGTTTTGCGGCGCGATATTTTCGGAACCGTGGTGACTCCTCGTGGCCGAGGGCGGAACCAGGCGAAACTTTCCCGTCGTGAGCAAAAAGCGGCGGCCAAAGCCCAGGCGGCCGAAGCGAACACGGAAAAGCCTAAACGTTCGACCACTTTGCCGGGTATGCCCGGTACTTTCCCCACCCCAGACACTGAGGGTCCTTTGCGTTTGATTGTGACCGGTGGTCCTTTGGCGGGCACTTCTTTGCCTTTGGGTTCGGCCCCTTTGGTGATTGGTCGTGCCCCTGACTGCACTTTGGTGCTGGATGATAGCTATGCTTCGAGCCACCATGCTCGTCTTTACCCGACGGCCGAGTGTTGGATGCTGGAAGATCTTTCCTCTACTAACGGTACTTATATTGATGACGAGCGGGTAGTTGAGGCTCGCCGGCTGTGTCCGGGGATCCGTTTCCGGGTGGGTCAAACCACCATGGAGATTGGTAGGTAGCCTCTATGCCTGTCGAGATTCGTTACGCCGCCCGCTCAGATATTGGGTTGGTGCGTAAACAGAACCAGGATTCTGGTTATGCCGGTCAGCACCTGCTAGTTTTGGCTGACGGCATGGGTGGTCCTGCCGGTGGCGATATTGCCTCTTCGGTAGCGGTAGCCCATTTGGCTCCTTTGGATCAGGATGCGCACACCGCAGAGGATATGCTCCCGGCTTTGATGCAAAAGCTTAATGAAGCCCACGATGAACTGATCGAGCGTTCTAAAGCGGACCCCGAACTTGAAGGCTTGGGCACTACCTGTATCGCCGTTTTGCGTTCGGGACGCAAAATGGCCATGGTTCATATTGGTGATTCGCGCGCCTACATGTTGCGCGACGGTCACCTTTCTCAGGTAACCAAGGATCATTCCTTTGTCCAGTACCTGATCGATAGTGGCAAAATCACCCCAGAGCAAGCCCAAAATCACCCACAAAAGTCTGTGATTTTGCGTGTTTTGGGTGATAGTGAAGACCCAATTTTCCCTGACGAGTCCTTGCGTGAAGCAACCCCTGGGGATCGTTGGCTCCTTTGCTCCGACGGTCTTTCTGGCGTAGTCAGTGGCGAAACCATCCAGAGTGTTCTGACCGAATATGAGGATTTGGATGAGTGCGCCGACAAACTGGTAGAACTCGCTTTGCGTGGGGGCGGTCCAGACAATGTGACGGTCGTGCTGTTCGACATTTTGGATCACCAGCAGGCCAATCAGCAGGTGACCCCACAAGTAGTGGGGGCAGCTGCTACGGATCGTTTGGCGCAAACTCGGGGTGCCCAGTCGGCTGCAGGTCGCGCTGCCGCCCTCGCTGGAGCCAGCCGAAATGCGAATGCTTTGTCTGATCCGGAAGAAGAAAAGCTGAAGGAACAAAAGAAGCGACAAAAACGACGTCGTTCTATTGCTTATGCCGCTGGCGTGCTGGTCTTTTTGGGCGCCCTCGGTTTGGGTACCTGGCAGGCTTACCAGTGGACTCAAACCCAGTATTATGCGATTGCCGAGGGCGACCAAGTGGTCATCTACCAAGGTATTCCGCAGCGTTTGGGCTCTTTGACTTTGGCTCATCCAGTGGAAGTGAAAACTTATCGTACTTCCGATCTGATGCCGGCCACTCGCAATCGTCTATCTACCCCGGTGGTGCGTAGTAGTCGTGACGAGTTAGAAGAATACTTGGCTCAGCTTGTGGCCCAAGATAGCTGGGAGCGTCTCAATGATGCTTCTTTGGTGCCGCAGGTACAACTACCTCCTTCGCCTTCGCAGCAGGTTACGCCAAATAACGAGGAGCAGCCAGCTCCGACTCCTGCGCCGACACCGATGCCCACCCCCAACGGGAACCCAGGGTAGGTGACGCATGGCAACAGTTAGTGTAAAACCGGTGCGTCCGGGGCGTTTATCTGAACTTTTCTTGACCATCATGGCGGTCCTGTTGGGTATTGGTGGCTATGCGGCCACCGCTTACACCCGTAATGGGGAACTACCTGCCAACTTGGGTTATCACATGTTGGCTTTGGTCGGAGTGGCTATTGCTGGTTCTTTGATCGTGCGTTGGCTGACCCCTTATGCTGATCCGATCATTTTCCCGATCGCGGTGGCACTAAATGGCATCGGTTTGGCCATGATTTACCGGATCGACCAGTCATATTTGGCTAAAGGCGGTACTTCCCTGAAATTTGTGGTGGGAATGCGGCAACTGATGTGGACCGGGATTGCGCTAGTGCTTTTCATGCTGGTCCTAGCAGTGTTGAAATCACACCGAAAACTCCGTTCCACCCCCTTAGTGTGGATGCTATTTTCCTTAATTTTGCTGGTTTCTCCTTTGATTCCTGGGATTGGGAAAAAGGTCAATGGCGCTCAAATTTGGGTAGGTTTAGGGCCGATTCGTTTCCAGCCAGGTGAGCTAGTCAAGGTTACTTTGGCGATTGCTTTTGCCGGCTATTTGGTCTCCTACCGTGACCGTTTGACCTTGGGTGGTAAGAAGTTCTTGGGCCTTCGTTTCCCCCGTTTTAAAGACTTGGGTCCCTTGGCTTTGGTCTGGGTAATGAGCCTAGGCGTTTTGGTGTTCCAGAAAGATTTGGGCACCAGCCTGTTGCTTTTCGGCTTGTTCGTCGCCATGCTTTATGTGGCCACCGACCGAGTTTCTTGGATCATCCTCGGTTTGGGACTTTTCGGAGCAGGTGCTTTTGCCGCCAAGCAATTGTTCTGGCACGTCCAGTCACGTGTTGATGTTTGGTTACATACCTTCGATCCTGAGATTTACTCGCGCCGTTCAGGTGGTTCTTGGCAATTGGCTCAGGCTCAGTTTGGTCTTGCTTCCGGTGGCTTGTTCGGCACCGGTTGGGGCCGAGGCTACCCCACTGAAGTTTATGCCGCTAACTCCGACATGATCCTAGCTTCCCTCGGCGAAGAACTTGGCCTGACCGGTTTAATGGCCATTTTGATGCTCTACATGATCTTGATTGAGCGTGGGATTCGGGCTGCTTTCTCGGTGCGTGATGGTTTCGGCAAGCTTTTGGCTTCCGGTTTGTCCTTCTCGCTTGCCCTGCAGCTTTTCGTCGTGGCCGGCGGTATTTTCCGCCTGATTCCATTAACTGGTTTGACTGCCCCCTTTATGGCTTCGGGTGGCTCTAGTTTGTTAACCAGCTGGATTATTATCGCCTTGCTTTTGCGGATTTCGGATGCGGCTCGTCGCCCCGCAGCCGACCCTGGTCCCGCCTTGGATCAACAACGTCAAGTAATTCCTAATTCTTTAAAAAAGGCCATGACTAGCGCCCAGTCTTTGGCTGGCGGTAAGCGAGAGGAGGAAGCATGAACCCGCAGATTCGTCGGCTAATGACTGCGATTGCGATTATGATGCTTTCGCTCTTCCTCGCCGCCACCTACGTGCAGTTCGTTAAGGGTCCCGCTTTGCGTGCTGATCCGCGAAATGCGCGCACGATTTATGAGTCGTGGGGTCGCGACCGTGGCCCGATTATTGTCGATGGCACCGAGATCGCTTTGTCGAAAAAGGTCGACAATGTTTATGGTTTCCAGCGGGAATACCCCGGTGGCGAAATGTACGCGCCTATCACCGGTTATTCCGCCGTACGCTTGGGACAAACCACCGGTTTGGAAGCTGCGGCCACTAAAGATCTCGATGGCACCAGCTTGTCGCTTCTTTCGCAGCGCATCCAGGATCTTTTGACCGGTAAGCAGCCGCGTGGTGGCGCCATTGATTTGACCATCGACGCTGACTTGCAAAGTATTGCCTTTGAATCTTTGAAGGGGCGCACTGGGGCGATTGTCGCCCTCGATCCGCGTGATGGCAAGATTCGGGCTTTGATGTCGACCCCAACTTTCGACCCCAACCTGCTTACCGTGCCTGATAAGAAGGCCGCACAAGACGAGTTGGAAAAGCTCCAAGACAATAAGCTGCGTCCTCTGATTAACCGCGCTATCGCCGGTGACCGCTATCCGCCAGGATCGGTTTTCAAGATTATTACCGCGGCTGCCGCTTTGAACAGTGGCAAACTTGCTCCCGATTCCGAGGTCGATGCCCCGCGGGAACTGGCTATGCCTGGAACCACTAAGACTTTGAAGAACTATGGGGGCGAAGCATGCGGTAGCGGTAAGGTTTCTTTCGCGGAAGCTTTTGCCCGCTCTTGCAATACTCCTTTTGGCGCCCTCGGCATGGAACTGGGACAAGAGCAACTGGCCGATATGGCCAAGCAGTTCGGTTTCGGTGCGGATTTGAGCATTCCAATGCCGGTTACGCCCTCGGTCTTCCCGAACACTGATGCGAAGGCGCAGTTAGCGCAGTCCGCGATTGGCCAGTACGAGGTGCAGGTAACCCCGATGGAAGTGGCCATGATGGGCGCTGCGGTCGCTAACGAGGGCATCATTATGACCCCGTACCTGATCGACAAGACCATGGACCGCGACTTGGTAACGCAAACTACCACCGAGCCGAAGAAGTGGCGACGGGCGCTAAGCCCGCAGGTGGCGCAAAGCTTGAAAGAAATGATGACCGGCGTGGTAGAAAAAGACTACGGGACCGGCACTAATGCCCAGATTAAGGGCATGCAGGTGGCTGGTAAGACTGGCACTGCCGAAACTGGTCGCGGTGGCTCGCACGCTTGGTTCGTGGGTTTTGCTCCTGCTGATAAGCCGCAGCTTGTAGTGGTCGCCTTCCTTGAAGCTCAGCCTGGTGAATTCCTCACCGGTGGGGTGGATGCCGCCCCCATCGCCCGCAAATTGTTGAAAGCGGGGGTGAAATGAAAATAGCTGAAGGTAAAGTCTACGGTGATCGTTATCGCCTGACCTCTCGCATTGCGGTTGGTGGCATGGGTGAAGTTTGGCGCGCCCTCGACCAAAAAACTCACCAGACGGTGGCGATTAAGGTGTTGCGCGACGACCTCGAAGGTAAGGCGCAACTACTGGAGCGTCTGGCGATTGAGGCGGTCAATGCTAGCCGCATGAAGCACCCAAACTTGGCGGCAGTAACTGACTCTGGCCGCGACGCAGAAACTGGTTGGCTCGTGATGGAGCTGGTAGAAGGCCGGCCCCTTACCGACTATTTGGATGATGGTCGTACCCTGACCGTGCCGCAATTGTTGCCGATTTTGTATCAGGCAGCTTTGGCCCTGACCGCGGTGCACGCGGTGGGTGTGGTGCACCGTGACATTAAGCCGGGCAATATTCTGGTGGCTCACGACGGGCACGTAAAACTGACCGACTTTGGGATTTCTCGGGCCGAGGCGCAAGTTGATTTGACTGCTGCCGGCATGGTGATGGGCACCGCCCAATATTTGCCTCCCGAGCAAGCGCGCGGTAATGCCGCAACCCCTTCGGGCGACCTTTACAGCCTGGGCATTATCGCTTACGAAGCGTTAGCTGGAAAACGTCCATTCACTGGTTCCACCCAGGTAGAAATTGCGGTGGCGCATGTGAATCAGAAGGTGCCACCACTGCCAGAGGGCATTCCTCCTTTGGTGAATACTTTGGTCATGTCCCTTTTGGCGAAGAACCCGGCGAATCGTCCCCCTGATGCGGGTGCTTTTGCCCGCCAGGTGGCTTATGTGGCCAGGCAGCTGAGCGTGGGCATTGACCCGATGCCCCTTCCTGACCCGCAGCCAGTTCGTGCTGCCACCCGTTTGGAAACCAGCGTGGAAGGAATTTCGGCTCCTGCGGGAGAAATGCCCCCACCACCTCCTGCTGTCCAAAATGGGTCCGAGGGCGCCACTAAGCCTGCCTTAACCCCAGCTCGCAGCCAGGAATCGGTAGCTGATCAGTCCACTGAATCCACCCCAGATTCAGCGACCACCCCAGAAGCTGAGACGACTAAGAAACCGCGTAAATCGTCGCGTTTGCAACGATTTACGCAACGTCGTGCCCAGAAAGCGGCTGCTCTACAAGCTGAACTAGCCTCAAGTGAGGCCGAAACCGTAGTGGCTGAAGGGGCCGTTGGAGAAGCCGTAGCGATGGCGGCCGCGCAGGTTGCTGGGGCTACCGAAGCAATTGAAGACAAAATTGCTAAGAGCGACTCGTCCTCCCCCGCGTCAGTAGCTGAATCGTCGCCTGACCTGGCAACCGGTGAAGCGAAACCTCAAGCACGGCCAGAAACTGCCGACCAGACGCAGGCCGCGACTGCGGTTGCACGCGATCAGGTGCAGGCTCCGTCCTCGGCCAGCAAAGCTGAACCCAAGGTGAGTGAAAACGAACCTTGGGAGGGACCTTATGGACCATCAGTTCCGCTCGAAGACTGGGATAAGCCTGCTAACGACTTCACAGCAGCAACTGCAGTACCCGAAAACTTGCCGGAAGTGGAGCCGGCACATTCCACTACTCCACAACTATCTACCGGACCGAGAACCCTCATGGATGATGCTCCGCTTTGGAGTTTGGTTCTCTTGCTGGTCGTCTTGATAGTTTTTTCAGTTTTAGTTAACACCTTGGTTTTGGGGTCGTATTTCGCGGCCTCGTCCACAACAGGGTTGGAGGGATCAGTATGGTTGATTCACAATCTCGGCGTCTAGCGGGCCGTTATGAACTGCGCGGCCTGATTGGTCGCGGCGGCATGGCTGAGGTGCGCCTCGGCTATGACCTGCGTCTGTCACGCGTCGTAGCGATTAAGATGCTGCGCACTGACTTGGCTCGGGATCCGATTTTCCAGGAGCGTTTCCGGCGTGAAGCACAGTCGGCTGCCTCCCTCAATCACCCCGCTATTGTGGCAGTCTACGACACCGGGGAAGAGCTACTTTCCACCCCGGATGGCTCCAACGTCTCAGTGCCATACATTGTCATGGAGTACGTCGAAGGGCACACCGTTCGGGACTTGTTGGCCAATGGTCAGCCGGTCATGCTTGACGAGGCCGTAGAGATCGTCGCCGGGGTGCTCTCCGCCCTCGAATATTCGCACCATGAGGGGCTAGTACACCGCGATATTAAGCCCGGCAATATCATGCTGACCAACACCGGCAAAGTGAAGGTGATGGACTTCGGCATTGCCCGGGCCCTAGAGGATTCGCAAGCAACCATGACGCAAACTGACGCGGTAGTGGGCACCGCCCAGTACTTGTCCCCAGAACAGGCTCAGGGTGAAACTGTGGACGCTCGCTCTGACTTGTACTCGACTGGCTGCGTTTTGTTTGAACTTTTGACTGGTCGCCCGCCTTTCCGTGGTGATTCTGCGGTGGCTGTGGCCTACCAGCATGTTTCGGAACCACCGCCGGTACCGTCCTCGATTGCTTCGGACATTCCCGGCAGCTTAGACCAAGTAGTGTTGCGTTCTTTGGCGAAGCGCCGCCAGGATCGTTACTCTTCGGCCGCGGAAATGCGCGCCGATTTGATGCATGCCGCTAAGGGTGGGGAAATTGCCCCGGTACCTCCTACCGCTTTCCTTTCGACCCAGCGTCAGAGCCCAGATGCGGCCACCACCACTACCTTGCCGCCGATGCCCCCGAAGCCGGCTAATGCCACCCAGGTGGTGCCACCGGTTCCTGGCCCGCCAACTAGTGTGGTCCCGCCGGTCAACTCGCATGTGGGTCCGCCAACTGGGGTAAACCAGCAGGTCGATCCTCCACAGAAGTCTAAGAATGGCTGGCTAGTAGCCATGCTGGTGATTCTGTCCCTTGTTTTGGTTGGTGGCGGTATCGCCTACCTGCTTTGGCCAGGTAGCGGCGCAGGGATTGGCACCACTGAACCTACCGCCACCGAGGACGTGCGCGTCCCAGACGACTTGATTGGTAAGACGCAGGCCGAGGCCCGCAAGTTGCTGGACGAGGCAGGCCTCAAGGTTCGCATCGCCCCAGATCGTGACCACTCGGATAAGGTGCCGGCCGATGCCGTGCTCGCCACCGAACCAGCTTCTCAGGCCATGGTGCCCAAGGGCAGCACGGTTACTTTGACCCTGTCGGCTGGACCGAAGGCGACCGCCCTCGGAAATTATGCTGGTCAGGACCAGGCTGACGCTTTGGCTGCCCTTAAGGCCGGCGGTTTCAAGGTTTCGGTTAAGACCGTGGATGATCCCGAGGTCGAAAAGGGCCGCGTGATCGGCACCGAACCAGCTGCCGGCACCGAGCTAAAGTCCGGTGATGCGGTGCAGTTGTTGGTGGCCAGCGGTTACGTGAAGATTCCTTCCGATTTGATTGGTGAACCTGTTTCCGATGTTTCGAACGAGCTTTCAAAGCTTGGTTTGTCGGTGACCACCCAGAAGGTCGAGGACGATTCGCGCGATCCTGACACCGTCGTTGGTTTGAACCCGATGGGCACTGCGCCAATCCACTCCAATGTGACTGTCTCGTACATTGTGCACCCGGCTGCGCCTCCTGCCCCGGTTACTCCAACCGTGGAAACTCCTCCTCAGCCAGAACAGCCACCGGCTAATCCGGACGAAAAGGAGCCAGAAACTGGTAAGACTCCCGCGCCAAAACCTAAGAACTAAGCTTGGTTAGCGCGTATTAAGCCCCTCAGATCCTCGTAAATCGGGATTTGAGGGGCTTAACTTACGTTTAGGTTCATGGGGTAACCTGGGAACCTACCGGCCTTTTAGACGGGCAATGTGTTGATTTGCGAAGCGGGCTGTTACTTCCAGGAGTAGGGCGGGGCGCAATACCGGAAAGCTATCTGCAAGCCCGAGCGTATTGCCACTACCTATCGCCGGCAAACACTATTTGCCCCCAGGCCCAAGAGCCTTGCAACGATAACACTTAGCCGACGGTGTTGCCGGTGAGCTTAAAGTACTCGTTGGCCCAGGGGTAAACCCACATGAAGAGCACGAGGACGGTCACGTAGATGAGGAAGAGAGCTTCAATGACCCGCAACCAAGCTGGTCCGACTAGGACGCGTCGAAAGATCCACGAGTACATTAGTTGAGCTCCTTTGTTAGTTCGACTGGGATGCCACTTTCACGTGGGACCCAGTGAGAGAACTTCAGGTGTTGGATGTAGCGGTGAGAGTTGCCCCATTCTGGGTCACAGGTCGTCATGGTCATGAGCCGCTCGGTAGGGCTGGCGTGCCAATCGCCTGGGACGGGTGCAATCACATCTGATTGGCTCGGGAGGACGATCTGGTGGTCGGTGGCATGGAAGACGAGGTAGGCGTCCTTGGTTTCGACCACAATGGGGTCACCTGGCTGAATGGTGTTGATCCTTCGGAAGCTGTTGCCGTAGGAACGACGGTGGGCAGCCACCGAGAAGTTGCCGAGTTCCCCGGGCATGGCGGTGGGATATTGTCCCACGTAGTGTCCGGCAAAAGCCTGGTCCAAAATGTACTGGTCGACACCTTGGGCAACTGGAATCTGCATCATGTGCCAGCGAGGCACGTACATGGTGGCGAAAACGGCTCCATGGGCCACGTCGCCGATCGGCGGTGGCGGATCGGTACGAATATCGTTGGACACGGTTTTCGGGGCGTCAGGTAGCGTTTTTTCGAAAGCGGCGACTTGCTGGTCGCGGCCGGCCTCGACCTCGAAAGTGGTCCAGAATAGCTGCCAGACCGCGAACATGCCCACCACGAAAGCGGCAGTAATCAAAAGTTCGCCGAGGACGCCAATCACTGTGAGGATGGCGTAGCGGATTTTTTGAAAGAGCGTCCGTTCGGTCTTTTCTTCGGTGTAACCCGGGATTGGTTCCCCATAAACCGCATCAAAGGGGGAAGTTGGTGGCACTGGAGTTGGGGCGTTGGCCGCCGAAACTGGAGCAAAGCTAGGAACTGTCGAGGTCGACGTGGCGGCCGGAGCCTCTGGGACGTTTTGGACAGCCGGTTCGACTGGGCTTGGCGATGCCGCGCTGACTGAAGAGTTGCTCGCGTTGCTTGCTGGGTTAACCGCGGGATCAACCGAGCGACTTTCTGCTCCAGAAGCTAGGGAAGCCTGAGTGGCTGCCACATTTTCCGTAGGGTTTCCGGCGTGATTTCCGTTTGTAGGTGCCGAGGTGGCGGCCGTAGTCGGCCGAGCAAAAGCTGGTGGATATGCTGGGGCGTTCCCGCTAGCTGGTCCTTGGTGGGCCGCTGCCTGAGCTGTGCCATTTTGCGGGGCGGAAGCATTTTCTGGGGTAACGTTGGCTGGCCGAGGGCGCTGCGTCATCGGGGCCGTTTGCCCTTGGTGGTAACCACCCGTGGGATTTCCGGTTGGGTTGTTTCCGGTTGGCATGGCGCTTTGGTAGCCGCCGGTTTGGCTGGCCGAGGGCGAGACTACGCGTCTGGTCGGTTGGCCAGAATATCCGGGCTGAATGCGACTTTCGCCTGGATGTCCTGCTGAATTATCTACGGTATTTGGGTTTTGGCTAAGGCCACTCCAGCGGGGTGTTTGCGCACTAGGCGGCACGACGCCTTCGCCTTCGGTGCCCGCCAAGCGGTATGTTTCGCTGTTCCCTTGGGACATTGAGGTGCCTTTGGGGGGTTCGCCCTCGGTTTGTCTGCGTTCACGACGAGAAGGGATGCGTGAGCTAGGAGTTTGATTGCCGGAATTTTGTGGCTGGTACGGAGGTTCATGTGGTGATGTCATTTAGCCTCCGGGTTCCTGTTGATTTCAAAATTTGGCAATTGTGGTATCGCGGGGAATTTTAGTTGTTTTGCGGCTTCTTCGCTGTATCCCAAGCCATATTTATCCACATATTGTTGATAAATTCTCATTGTTTCGTCTTCTGTTAAGGACTTTTGGAGCTTTTTTGGATCTCCAATCGCAGAAATGACGAAGGGCGGAGAGTAGACGGTACCGTCCACGTAGATGACGTTTCCAACGCAACGGATGCGGCTATTGACCGCAATGCGTTGCCCTTGGACGGTCATGGCTTCCGCTCCCCCGTTCCATAGCGCATTCATTACGCCTTCAATGTCTTGTTGGTGAATGACGTAGATGTCTGGGTTTTCTTTGTCGGGGGCTTCGGGTGCATCCCAGAGTTTGACGGTAACGCCTGGACCTATAACTGGGGCGGTAGCGGAGGCAAGTAGTTCTTCGTCGGAAGGTTTTACTTCTTTCGGGAGCTTGGCTTCGGCCTCGGCAATTTGTTGTTTAAGTTTTTCGTTGTGGTGCCGAGTTTTTTCGTTCACCATCATTTCAGTGCGCACGAGCCCTTTGACGTCATTGGAGTGGGTGCGGATCACGCCAACGGAAGATTTGGCGGAGGTACCCATAATTACCCCGGCAACAATCATGGTTACCGCGGTGAGCATACGGATTCGGGCAAATGGTTTGGTGGGGTTTTTGGCGGGATGACGGTGTTCGCGATGGAATCCCTTGTGGGCTTTTTGAGGTGTGGGGGCCAAAGTGCTCGCCTCGTTGGCGTTTTGCTTAGCTTCTTGCGCTACTTCGCCGCTCAAGCCTTCCCCCCTCACTCTGTGTCACCGTACTTAGGTCCGGTTTTTTGCCTTTGTCACCGCTTTTCTCTTCTAGTGTGTCACGACCCAGCGCGCATGTATAGCCCAAAGGGGGTAAAAGCGGCTAGAATATGCGGCAGACCACCGTATTTTTCTAAGGAGAGCAAAATGCCCGAGAGCCGCAAGCGTAAGATCGATGGGAAGCCGGTAGTTAAGGCCCCCGAGAAGTCGACTGAGATTACGCCGCACTGGACTGATGGAATTAAGCCAACCCCATCGTGGTGGGCTCCAGTTTTCGTCACCATTGGTTTGATCGGCCTGGTTTGGCTAGTGGTTTACTACATGTCTGCTGCTCAGTACCCGATTCCAGGGATTGGTAACTGGAACTTGGCTTGCGCCCTTGGTTTCATGTTCGTTTCGTTCATGATGGTATTGCGTTGGCGCTAGTTCGCTAGTTCTTGGCAGTCACTTTGGCGGGCCGAGGACGATCCCTAACTTAGTAAAACCACCGGCAGATTTTCTGACCGGTGGTTTTTTATTGCATTTTTCTATCCCCAGTGCTATCCACATCCACTGTTATGCACCGGTTTTCCCCAGTTTTCCACTATCCACAGATGGCTTGTGGATAAATTGGCAAAATTATCCACAGGTTTGTGCACAACTGTGGATTAATCACATGGATGTAGTTTTGGGGTTTTGGTCCCAATTTTTCCGAAGGAAAATTTCAGATGGAGATATCCCCAACCATTCGCACGTAAGGAGCGTAAAGGTGGAGGTGCCACCACCAGACGCCAGCGAAAAGGGCCACGGTAGCGAAAATCTGCCAAGCATTACGTAGGCGAACGCTATTTTTCCATTGCTGGGCATCGAGGGCGTCCTCGGCCAGCAAATGCTGCGGCAAATTCTGCATGTCCCCTAGGGATGGGGCACCAACCAATGACTGGTTACCGTAGCGCAAGCGAGTAGGCGGAGCGGGATCTGGGGTGATTAGCAGGACGACCGCCGCGTAAATGGCACCGAAAATAATGCCGCCGAGGTGGCCTTCCCAGCTAACGCCTCCAACGACAAAGCCGTAGGCGAAGTTAATGGCCAGCAGGGTCAGCATGCCGCGCACATCCGTGTGTAGCCGACGCCAAAGCACAATCACTACGGAGAAAAGACCGAAGATCGCACCTGAGGCACCCGCGGTGTATGAGGGCTGGGAGATTTGGAAAACTTGGGTGAACTCGACGAAAACAGCCGAACCAAAGGCGGTAAACAAATACAGTCCAGCGAAGCGCAACGATCCGATGGAGCGTTCAATGGTGGGCCCAAACAGGTACAGCGCCCACATGTTGAGCAAGAAGTGGGTGACGCCGTAGTGGGCAAAGGCAGAGGCGATTAGCCGCCAAGGCTGCAGGTAGGACTGCACCACCAGTACGGCCATATCGCGACTGATTTGCGGATTGAACTCGTACCAGATGGCAAAGATTAGGCAGATCCCCATGATGATAAAAGTGATGGGGGCACCAGCAGTTTTGGCCTTTAATTTTTGATAGTTCACGATGTTTTCAACTTACATAAACGCTTGCCGAGGGCGGATGTACCCTCGGCAAGCAGTGGATAAATCTAATTTAGTTTCACTCGGTGACGGTGACGGACTCGATGACGACGTCCTCGAGTGGCTTGTCACGGCCATCGGTGGGGGTGGCGGCAATCTTGTCGACTACCTGGCGTGATTCCTCATCTGCGACCTTACCGAAAATGGTGTGACGGAAGGTGAGGTGAGGGGTGGGGGCGACGGTGATGAAGAACTGGGAGCCGTTGGTGCCTGGGCCGGCGTTTGCCATGGCTAGGAGGTAGGGCTCGTTGAAGTTGAGCTCTGGGTGGAACTCGTCTTCGAAGCGGTAGCCGGGGCCACCGACGCCCACGCCGAGTGGGTCTCCGCCCTGGATCATGAAGCCGTCAATGACGCGGTGGAAAATGACACCGTTGTACAACGGATCGGTGGTGGTTTCACCGGTTCCTGGGTGGGTCCATTCGCGCTTGCCGGTGGCGAGCTCAGTAAAGTTAGCCACGGTCTTTGGTGCGTGGTTAGGGAAAAGTTCTAGGTTAATGTCACCAAAATTGGTGTGTAGTGTTGCTTTCATAGATCCATACTCCCACGAATCGTGTTCATTTTGCGCCAAATACCGTGTTAGATCATGCAGAGCGAACATTTTACCGGCAAAATAGAAGGTAACTGCCGGCTAATGAGGGCGGGCGTGAACAAGGAGTTAGAAATGTTTAAGAGGTCTCGTAGCCAGAAGGCTGCCGCTCAGGCTAAGGAACTAGCACAGTCTTTCGATAAGGACGCTGTAGCTGCCTCCGTCAGCTCTTTTGCTTCCAGTGCCGCCCAGATGGCCACTGAAGCAGCTCAGAAGGCTGGCGTTTTGGCTGACCAAGCTAAGGAATGGGCTGCCCCTCGAGCTGAACAGGCTTGGAAGGAAACCGTGAAGGTTGCTGCTCCTAAGATTGAGGCTGCTTCTGAAGCTGTCCGTCCTAAGGTTGATGCCGCTCACGACAAGTTGGTTTCCGACTACTTGCCTCGCGTCCAGAAGGCCATGCAGGATGCTAGCGAAGCTGCCAGTGCTGATGTCCCCTTGCGTGACCGCGCAGAAAAGGTTGCTAAGGTAACCTCGAAGGCTCTAAGCGAACCAACCAAGAAGGGTCACCCAGTGCTCAAGGGCTTGGGCTTCACTTTGTTGGCCGCCGTTTTGGGTGTGGCCGGCTATGTACTCTGGCGTCGTAGCCAGCCAGTGGAAGATCCTTGGGCCGAAGAATACTGGGCCGATCTTGAAGCTAAGACCGAAAAGGTTGACTTCGAAACTGAAGCCGTAGAAGCAGAAGAACGCGCTGAAGAAGAAGTTGCCAACATGGAACTTAAGGATCCTGAGGTCGAAGCTAAGTAAGCACTAAATCTTTAGTCTGCTAATTCG
The DNA here is from genome assembly GCF_001856685.1 of Boudabousia tangfeifanii. Taxonomy (GTDB): domain Bacteria; phylum Actinomycetota; class Actinomycetes; order Actinomycetales; family Actinomycetaceae; genus Boudabousia; species Boudabousia tangfeifanii. The sequence continues at coordinate 14,761 of NZ_CP017812.1, read as the reverse complement.
AAATCTTTAGGCCGTCGGTTTGCCCTTTGGGGTAACCGACGGCCTTTAGTTTTTCGACTGATATCGTGCCCGAGGACCACAAGTATTAATACGTACTTTGCGCTATAACTCCGTATTTTCGTTTTTAAGGGCTTTTAGTTTTATTCCCTACCTTGGGGTCGCATTTTGCTAGCCGAGGTCGTCCTCGGCCATTTAAACAAACTAAAAGGGCGGTTCAGGGATTAACCTGAACCGCCCTTTTAGTTTTGCGCTGGATTACTTAGCTTCTGGAGTGAAGCCATCCTTTGCCCAACCGAGCATCTGTGGTGCGACACGGGAGAAGCCCATGGCGCCACGGTTTGCCAAGCCAGGCTTGGTGGTAACCATTACTGGGCCGGTAAGTAGTGGCATGATGCCAGCTAGCTTGAAGTAAGCGGCTTCAGTTTCGTTACCAAGCTTGTTGGCTTCTTCTTCGCTGGATGCGGTGATGGAAGCCTGGCACATCTTGTCGATTTCGTCGTTGCCGAGACCAGCCTTGATGAGGGTCTGACCCTGCTGGTAGAACTGGCAGACGTCGCCCATGCCGAACGGGTTGTCAGCGGTCATGCCCGAGAGCATGAAGTCGAAAGCGCGTTCCTGCATGATCTTCGGGTAGTCAGCTGGGGAGCTCTGCTTGAGGTTGAGCTTAATACCAGCATTCTTGAACATGGCCAAGAGGGCTTCGTTGATGGACTTAGAGAGGTCGTCCTGGGCGAAGGTTGGCAAGAGTAGTTCGAGTTCTTCACCCTTGTCGTTGGTGCGGTATTCCTTGCCATCTTCGAGCTTCCAACCAGCTTCGTCGAGGAGCTTCTTGGCAGCTTCGAGGTCGAACTTGCCGAGGTCGCCCAAGTTGTCGTTGTAGCCTGGCTGGGTGGGCTTGTAGAGCATGGAGCCTAGTGGCACACCCTGGTAGTTCATGCCGTTGAAGCGAATCTTCATGATGGTGTCGCGGTCGATCGCCTTGAAGATAGCGGTACGGACCTTGACGTCACCGAGGAATGGACGCTTGGAGTTTAGGGTCAAGAAGGCTTCGTTACGGGAGGTACCGGTGTAAATCTTGGTGCCTTCCTTGAGGCGGGAGAGGCGTTCCTTGTTGCCCACGCCCACGAGGTCGATTTCCCCGTTTAGGAAGGCGTTCATGTCGGCGTTGCCTTCCATGTAACGGTAGTGAACTGCGTCGAGCTTGGCTGGCTGACCCCACCAGTTTTCGTTTGGTACGAAGGTGGCAATACCCTGCTTGGAATCTACTTCCTTAACCTTGTATGGGCCTGCACCCCATTCAGGGTGTGGGTTGTTTACGTAGGTGCTGGCGAATTCTTCAGCGCCCATTGCAGCCAACTTCGGGTGCATGAGGGTGGAGAAGTTCTTCTTCCACCATGGGAACTGGGTCTTGTAGGTGACAACTACCTGGAAGTCCGAGCTACCACGTTCCACCTTTTCGATGGCGGCGTAGCCGGAGGAGTCGTTAAGGCTCATGTCGGGGTCTTTGCCGGAGCCGGTTTCGGCGGTGGCCTTCCAAACGGTCCAGTCGATTGGGGTGCCGTCGTTGTACTTGGCCTTTTCGTTAAGGTCGTAGGTAACTACGGTCTTGCCGTCTACGTCCTTGGCTTCAGCCTTGGTAACAAAGTCTGGGTTTGGGTAGTATTCGCCGGCATCGTCGAATAGGGCAATGATCGGGTTGTACCAGTACCAAATATCCCAAGTACCGGTGGTCATGTTACCGGCGAAAGCATTTAGCTGTTCTGGAATATCGTCTACACCGAAAGTTACTTCGCCGCCCTGCTTTAGATCTTCGTATGGGACGTGCAAGTAGTCGGCAGTGCTGCTGATTTCCTTTTCGCTCTTTCCGAGCTTAGCTTCTTCGGCACCGCAACCAGCGGTAACCAATAGGGAAGCAGCGGCGAGCACTGAAACAGTGGTCTTCATTGCGCGGTTCATTTTGTCTCCTTAGAACCCTTTTAAGGTTTGGTTGATAAAACTAAGACGGTTAATAGCGTAGTGGAGTATTGTTACAATGGCTAATCAATATTGACGAAATTGCACTAGATTTTTGCAAATTTAATCAACGTCACAATGTAACTATGAACTAGGACAATCGAACTGAAGATTGAATTTATTAGCTGACTCACAAGAGCTAAATGGGACTAAGTATTGACTGTTTTGAAGCTTATTAGCCCGGATTTATATATCCCCCAATAGGATCCTCACTGCCTAGGTCAATGGATTAGGAACGTAATGCGGGCTATAGGACAAAAAGTGTGTCTGTAGTCTGATTTTTACCTCTCGTAGTGGTAGGTGTGGTGGAGTTCTTTGTATAGCGGGTATGTTCCAAATATTGGTCCGCCGATTAGGGAGTTGTAGTCTGGGTCTGGGGTTGGGTTGGCAGCTTTTTGGTTGGCTTTAAGGATTTCGTCGTGGGTCCATATTGTGCTCAGTATTGTTGGGATATCTTGTGGATTGTATGAATGGCGATAGCACCACCAGCAGATGGTGGTTAGACGGTGCAGTAAGCTCATTCCCCGGTGTGCGTGTAAGAGTTCACGCAGGGGCGAGTTTATGGATCCTTCGATGAGGTTGTTGGTTGCTGGTAAGAGATCTTCTACCTTTGGTATTTTCCCGTCTGGATAGGCCTCAGGGGTTAGGTAGGTGAAGATATGTCCTTTGGCCAAAAGGTTGTTAAGCAGGTTGCGCACTTTGAGTAGTCGGGCGTGTGTTGGCACGATTTGCCCGTTTTCTAGGCGGGTGGTTTCGGCGAGGAATTCTTTGTAACGAGCGCACCAGGATAGGTATTGATCGATCCATTCGTCTCTGTCGTTTTCGGTGCGGACTGTAAGGAGTTTACGCCCTAGATTTAGGATTTCTCTTCCGGCCGCAGTTCGTGGGTGGAGTGTGGTTTGAGCTCTGATGTTGGTGAACACGTGGAAGGTGCACCGTTGGATTTTGGTGGTGGGCCATAGTTCTTTACAGGCCTTGGCAAAGCCGCTCCCGCCGTCGCAAACAACGATTGATGGGCGTTGTAGTTTACGTAGCAGGGCTTGCCATGAGCTTGCACATTCCCTACGGGCAACATGCCAGGCAAGCACTTTTTGCCCAGCAGCGGCGGCGATTAATACGACTGCTTTGCGCCCAAGATAAATACCATCAACATGAACTACCTCAGTGTATACGGGGCATAGGGGTGCTGCCGGCCAGTAATCCCAGCACCAGGCGGTTTGACGTCGAAAGGTTCTACCTGCGCCAGGTAAGCGGCTTAACGGGTAGGGGTGTAATAGCCACTCAAGGAAGCGTTTCATGGTTTTAGCGCGATTATCGATCTTAAGGCTCGTGCTGGCGTTACACATTGAGCACCTCCAGCGAGTAGTGCCTGAAGTGGTGGTGCCGTTCTTCTTCATCTGGGTTTTACACGTGGGGCATTTTGGTCTACTCATACCCCAATTTTGGCTAACTCTAGCCCCGATTTTTAGGCGTAATCGCAGGCGAAAGTGAGACTTTGAGACACACTTTTTGTCCTATATGAACCCCTACCTCAGGGAACTTGAAATGCCACTTTTACGCATGATAGCGCGGTAAAACCCTTGTTAGAGACACACTTTTTGTCCGACTGGGAAGTTCAGTCAAACCAACTAAAAAACGGGTTTTCCCCTGCAAACACAGGGGAAAACCCGCCTCAGGGACACACTTACTGTCCTATAGCCCCGTAATGCAGGTTAGGGTGTGCCGCGAACGGGCTTGGGGATAAGGAAATAGACTTTTGGGTAAACAAAAGACCCGAGGCGATTGCCTCGGGTCTTATCTGTGGAGCTAACGGGACTCGAACCCGTAACCCCCTGCTTGCAAAGCAGGTGCGCTACCAATTGCGCCATAGCCCCTTGCAGACTAGAAGTTTACCTCATCGGTGACTTCATGCCAAATCTCTTTGCGGATTCCTAGATCCCGCCACACACTGTAGCCGGCTAGTGCCACCGCTGCAAGAGTCCCTACCAACAAACTGTTTTTCAAAAAGCGTTTCACTTTTTTCCTCCAGTTTCCTAGTTGAGAGTGGGCCTAGCTGGACTCGAACCAGCGACCTCTTCCTTATCAGGGAAGCGCTCTAACCGACTGAGCTATAGGCCCGCGAAATGATTTTTTCCGCTGTGCTCAAGGCACTGAAAAATGTTAACCCATCAGCCGGCTCTTGCCAAGCTAAAACGATAACTGGTGAGGTAATCCACGTTTTTCGGGTTTGGTCTTAATAAAAATTTGGGGTTTGTTAGCCGAGGGCGTCCTCGGTTAACAAACCCCAAAGTAGGCTGTTGGTGCGGCTTATTCGTCGATTAGCACCACGGAAATGCCACCAACCAAGCGCACCACCACGTTGTAGAGGAGGGCGGAAATGGTCGACATAACCGTTAGCAAGATGACGTTTAGCACGCTGATGATGGCGGCAACCGAAACGAACTTGGAGAAGTGCAGGTATTGCAAGAACACTGCGAGTTTCTGGTCGGCATCGAAGTCCGAGACGATTTCACTGATCTTCGAGAAGACGTGCATACCATCGAGGACACCCCACATGAGGCCAACGGCCACAATGAATGCCAATCCGAAAGCCACCGACAGGAGGAACGAGAGGCGGAGCACCGACATGGCGTCTACCTGTTCCACTGTCATCCGATAGCGCCGTGGCGCACCTGGTTGACTCATCTAACTACTCCTTTGTTGCTTCCGCATCGGCTGCGGCTTGCGCATCGTTCGCAGTTTCTTCGCTAGATTCTGCGGGTTTGGTCGGGGTGGAAGCTTCTGAGTCTGAAGGGTTTTCTTCCTCTTCTTCTTCCAGTTCGCGCTCGACGTTGCGAGCCACTGCTAATACTTTATCGCCTTTGTCGAGTCGAACGAAGGTGACGCCCTGAGTAGAGCGGCCAGTCTGCGTTACATCGGCGACGGCGGAGCGGACAATCTTGCCGCCTTCCATGATGGAGAGGACCTCATCAGTTTCGTCAACCACGAGGGCGCCCACCAGGTTGCCACGGTCTTCGACAATCTTGGCAACCTTGATGCCGAAGCCACCACGTCCTTGGACGCGGTATTGTTCGAGCTCGGTGCGCTTAGCGAAGCCACCTTCGGTGACGGTGAACAGGTCAGCGCCTTCCCGCACTACCACCATGGCTAGGAGTGAGTCGCCTTCGCGGAACTTCATGCCACGCACACCGGAGGTAGAGCGACCCATTGGGCGCAGCGCTTCGTCGGTAGCGGCAAAGCGGAGGGACTGACCGAAGCGGGAAACCAACAACAATTCGCTGGTGGCATCTGCCAAAACGGCCGAAACTAGCTCGTCTGGGTTGCCTGCTTCGTCCTCGCGCAAGTTGATCGCGATTAGGCCCGCAGAACGAGGTGAGTCGTACTCGGATAGTCGCGTTTTCTTGACGAGGCCGGACTTGGTGGCCAAAACCAGGTACTGAGCTTGTTCGTAGTCCTTGAGGGCCATGACTTGGGCAATGGTTTCGCCAGGCTGGAAGGCCAGCACATTGGCCACGTGTTGACCCTTGGCATCACGACCACCTTCAGGTAGTTCATAAGCCTTCACACGGTAGACCCGACCCAGGTTGGTGAAGAACAACAACCAGTGGTGGGTGGTGGTGGCGAAGAAGTGTTCGACCACATCATCGTCACGCAAGGAGGCTCCACGCACGCCCTTGCCACCGCGGCGCTGGCTGCGGTAGTTGTCGGTGCGAGTGCGCTTGACGTAACCACCACGGGTGATGGTAACGACCACGTCTTCTTCCGGAATCAGGTCTTCTTCGCTCATTTCGCCATCGAATGGGAGGATGGTGGTGCGGCGTTCGTCGCCGTACTTGTCCACTACCCCAGCTAGTTCGGTGGAAACGATTTCGCGCTGACGTTCTGGGCGAGCCAAAATGTCCTTGAAGTCGCGCACCTTAGCCTCTAGGTCATTGTATTCGTCAATGATCTTTTGACGTTCGAGGGCGGCTAGACGACGCAGCTGCATGGCCAAGATGGCTTCTGCCTGAATCTCGTCGATGGAAAGAAGTTCCATCAAGCCCTTGCGGGCGTCCTCGGTGGTGGCACTGCGACGAATCAAGGCGATGACTTCGTCTAGGTTGTCAAGAGCCTTGAGGTAGCCGGTCAAGATGTGGAGGCGTTCCTCGGCCTTGCGCAAACGGAAGCGCGTACGGCGAGAAATAACATCCAACTGGTGATCAACCCAGTGACGTATGAAGCCATCGAGCGACAAGGTGCGCGGCACCCCATCGACTAGGGCCAACATGTTTGCCGGGAAAGAATCTTGCAGCTGGGTGCGCTTGTAAAGGTTGTTCAAAACGACCTTAGCAACCGCATCACGCTTGAGGACGATCACCAAACGCTGACCGGAACGGTCCGAAGATTCGTCGCGGATATCAGCAATACCCTGGATCTGACCATCCTTAACCAGCTGCGCAATCTTGGCGGCCAAGTTATCGGGGTTGACCTGGTATGGCAGTTCGGTGACCACCAAGCACTGGCGGGAGTTGATTTCTTCCACATTGACCACGGCGCGCTGAACGATCGAGCCGCGACCGGTGCGGTAAGCGTCCTCGATGCCACGACGACCAAGAATGGTAGCGGCGGTGGGGAAATCTGGGCCCTTAATGCGTTCCATCAAAGCTTCGAGCAGTTCTGCCTTGGAAGCCTCTGGGTTTTCGAGGAACCACTGCACACCGGCAGCAACTTCACGCAAGTTGTGGGGTGGGATGCGGGTGGCCATACCAACCGCAATACCTTCCGAACCGTTAACCAACAAGTTCGGGAAGCGGGCGGGAAGGACCGAAGGTTCGGTGGTGTGACCATCGTAGTTATCTACGAAATCGACGGTTTCTTCGTCGATGTCACGAACCATTTCCATGGCCAACGGGGCCATCTTACATTCGGTATAACGGGGGGCTGCCGGGCCAAGGTTACCGGGGGAACCGAAGTTACCCTGACCGGCCACCAAGGGGTAGCGCATGGACCACGGCTGCACGAGGCGGGCCAAGGCGTCATAGACAGCACTGTCGCCGTGTGGGTGGTAGTGACCCATAACGTCGCCGACCACACGCATACATTTGCTAAACGAGGACGAGGGGCGGTAGCCACCGTCGTACATGGCGTAGAGGATACGGCGGTGAACGGGCTTGAGGCCGTCACGTACTTCAGGGAGGGCACGGCCGACGATTACCGACATGGCGTAGTCCAAGTAGGACTTTTGCATTTCGGATTCGAGTTCGACCGGGTCAATCCGCCCGTGGTTAAAAGGTTCCAATTCGGGGGTTTCGATTTCGCTCAACTTATTTTCCTTACTTTCGATCCCGCTTAGATGTCCAAGAAGCGTACGTCGGTGGCGTTGCGCTGAATGAAGCTTCGGCGCGATTCCACATCTTCACCCATCAAGACGGAGAAGATTTCGTCAGCGGCGGCGGCTTCACCTAGTTCCACGCGCTTGAGAATACGAGTGTTGGGGTCCATGGTGGTTTCCCAAAGTTCTTGGGAGTTCATTTCGCCTAGACCCTTGTATCGCTGTACGCCACCATCTTTTTGTAGTCGCTGTCCAGCACCGAGGCCGGCCTCGAGGCGCACATCGCGTTCCTTATCGGAGAAGACGAAGTCGTGTGGCGCGTTGGTCCACTTGAGGCGGTAGAGCGGTGGCTGAGCAAGGTAAACGTAGCCTTGTTCAACTAGCGGACGCATGTAACGGAATAGCAGAGTCAACAACAAAGTGTTGATGTGCTGGCCGTCAACGTCGGCGTCAGCCATGATGATGATCTTGTGGTAGCGCAGTTTCGACATGTCGAACTCTTCGCCGATACCAGTACCGAAAGCGGTGATCAAGGACTGGATGGTTTCGGAGTTCAAGGCACGGTCGAGGCGAGCTTTTTCCACGTTTAGGATCTTGCCGCGGATTGGCAAGATGGCCTGATGTTTGGGGTCGCGACCGCCGACGGCGGAACCGCCTGCGGAGTCGCCCTCGACGATAAAGATTTCGCATTCTTCCGGATTGCGGGAGTTGCAGTCCTTGAGCTTGCCTGGCATGGAAGCCGATTCGAGGGCGGTCTTACGACGGGTTGCTTCGCGGGCCTTACGGGCAGCTAGACGGGCGATCGAGGCTTGCTGGGCCTTACCGATAATCTGCTTGGCGTCGGCTGGGTGCGAGTCGAACCAGTCGCCGAGCTGTTGGTAGACCTGCTGCTGAACGAAGGTACGTGCTTCAGTGTTACCGAGCTTAGTCTTGGTCTGGCCTTCGAACTGTGGTTCGGAAAGCTTGACGGAAATAACTGCGGTTAGGCCTTCACGGACGTCGTCACCGGTAAGGTTGGCGTCCTTTTCCTTGATGATGCCCTTTTCGCGACCGTACTTGTTCACCAAAGTGGTTAGTGCCGTGCGGAAGCCTTCTTCGTGAGTACCACCTTCGATGGTGTTAATGGTGTTCGCGTAGGTGTGAACCGATTCCGAATAGGCACTGGTCCACTGCATCGCGATTTCTACACTGATGGCGCGATCCGAAGCGGTATCTTCAGCTTCGAAGTCGATGATTTCGTGTAGGGTTTCAACCTTCTTGGTGGAGTTTAGGTACTTGACGTAGTCGCGCAAGCCATCCTGGTAAAGGAAGGTGACTGAACGGAATTTTGATTCTTCCGAGTTTTCTTCAGTTTCTTCATCGCTAAGGACTTCGTCACCTTCGATGGTCTGGTTAGGACGCTCGTCGGTCAAAGTGATGCGCAGGCCCTTGTTCAAGAAGGCCATCTGCTGGAAGCGTGCCCGCAGAGTTTCGAAGTTGTAAACAGTGGTTTCGAAAATTTCTGGGTCAGCGTAGAAAGTCTGGGTGGTACCAGTTTCTTCGGTAGCTTCGCCCTTTTCCAAGGTGGTTAGTGGCTTACCGCCGTCACCGAAAGATTGTCGCCAAGTAAAACCTTGACGTTTAACTACTGTGTCAACGCGAGTCGAAAGGGCGTTTACGACGGAAATACCCACGCCGTGAAGACCACCGGAAACAGCGTAACCGCCGCCGCCGAACTTACCGCCGGCGTGGAGGATAGTCATAACTACTTCCACGGTGGGCTTGCCTTCAGTGGGGTGCATATCAACCGGGATGCCACGGCCGTCATCGGAAACGCGCACACCGCCATCGGCCTGTAGAACGACTTCGATGTGGGTGCAGTAGCCCGCAAGGGCTTCATCTACTGCGTTGTCGACGACTTCGTAAACGAGGTGGTGTAGACCGCGTTCACCGGTGGATCCAATGTACATACCGGGACGTTTACGAACGGCTTCTAGGCCTTCGAGAACGGTGATATCGCTGGCGCCGTACTGTCCTTGTGATTCTGGGGACACGAAGCGTACTCCTTGATAGATGGTGCCTTCGATTGCAGCACCCGCGCAGAGCACCACAACTATGAAATTCTTCAGGTTTATTCTACCCTATGTTGCCGATTTTCAAGCGATAAGGCACCTCTACGCGCCGATACCCCTCTATCCGTAGGTGTCCCTAGGTCCTCGACCTCGCACCGAGAGAGGCCCTTTTTTCCACGATGGGGCCTTTGGCGCAAGGATTTGTACCTGCTGACACATCCCCTGATCACAATAATCATTTACCTGACGCATGATTTCTGGGATTAGTAACCGCAGTTGGGTCGCCCAGGCAGTGGAGCTGGCTTGTAACACAAGTTTGCCATTAGTGAATTCAGTTACTTGGGCATTGTGGGCCACGTTTGCTCCCACAATTTTTGCCCAATCTTCAATTACTCTGGCGACTTGTAGTTCTTCTCGTCGTTCCCAGTTCAGCATTTCTACAAAATTGCCTAAGGGTTTTGGATCGCGTTTGGATGGTCCAGGGCCAGTTTTAGTGCGTGGGTATCCAGGGCCCAACCGGTAGCCATCAATGGTGTCCATGGGCTTTCCGGGCAACCAAGTCGGACCACTAGCTACTAATTCTTTTGGTTCACTTGCTAAGTTCGCTTCACTAACAGCCTTACCATCGCCGTTTTGGGTCGCGGACTTGGCTTGTTCAGTTGCAATATTCTCAGAATCAGCTTGCCCTAAAGATCCAAAATTTGCGGCATCCTGCTTTGAGTTTTCTTCTGGGGATGGAGGTGGTACTGGGACGGTTTCACTACTTAAAACCGTTTCGCTTTGCCGCTCTACTCCCCCACGGGACGCAAGTTTGCTGTTCGATCCCATTTTCTGGGAACGATTTTGCCGAGGATCATCCTGTGGATTTCGCTCGGCAAGCAGTGAGGAACCGACTCTATTAGGGTCTAAATTTGGCTTTCCTATTGGCCGCAGAGGCAAGACGAAAATGCCACGAGAACTAGCTCGTTCACGAAAATCTTGGAATAGCTGCTGCGGATAATCGCTGGCTTTTTCAGGTTCCATCCGGCTCACGAGGCACTTCCTTGTTCACCGGTAGCTTCAGTTTTGGTTTCCTCAACGGGTCCGTCTACGGGTAGTGTTTCAGTTTCAAGAAAAATAGAACCGGCTTGTGGATCGCGTCTGACAGAAATATGGTGAGCGTCCAAACTTTCTGGGAGTTCACTGGCTTCAGCGGTTGTAATCAGTACCTGTTCTGCCCCCGAAATAATTTCGGCTAAAGCTGCTCGTCGATATGAATCTAGTTCGGCAAAGACGTCATCTAGAATCAGGACTGGCCTTTCGCTGCGATCCTCGGATTGTCCGCCGAGTACCTCATAAAGCCCAAGTTTTAGGGCCAAAGCTACCGACCAGCTTTCCCCATGAGAGGCAAAACCGCGTACAGGCAGGTGGTCGAGTTTGATTTCGAGGTCGTCACGATGTGGTCCGATAAGGTTTACTCCGCGAGCAATTTCTTCTCGTTCACGCTGTGCCATCGCGGCTTGCAATCTTTGCGCTAGGTCGCGAGTTTCTTCGATCTCTTTTTCTGGGGCAATAGTTTTGTCAACTTGTCGCTGATAGGCCAAGAAAATTTCGCGTCCTTGACTAGCGATTTTATTGTGCGCCTTTTGGGTAGGTGCCAGTAGTTGTGCGACCAGATTTTCGCGCGCTATGGTCAGTTGTGCCCCTAGAGTCGCGAGTTGTCCATTCCAAACTTCTAGGGTGGACTGGGCGTAGGAGTCAGCGCGTCCACTTTTGAGGTCTTTAAGTAGGGCCCCGCGTTGACGCAGCACCTTTTCGTAATCGGTTTTTAGTTGGCTAAGGGTGGGACGCCAGGCAGCCACACCTTCGTCGAGGAATTTGCGTCGCAATGCTGGTTCAGCCCGAACTAGTTGTAGATCTTCGGGGGCAAAGATTACGGTTTTTAGTTCGTAGGCGAGTTCGCGTGGCCGCACGGCGGTGCGGTTGATCCGGGCCCGATTTGGTTTTGACGACACAATCTCTAGTTCGAGAATGCGTTCGCGCTCTCCTTGGCACACTTTTAGGCGAATGACGGCCGCATTAGCTTTGGTGCCATCGGGGTTTGCCCGCACGAGGGCGCTTTCCGCTCCTACTCGATGTGATGACAGGTTTGCCAGGTAAGAGATCGCTTCTACGAAATTGGTTTTACCTTGCCCGTTTGGTCCCGAGAGCACATTTACTCCGGGAACTAGGGTGGCTACGATCTGCCGGTAGGAGCGAAAATCGTCTAGGGCCACGTGTGAAACGTACACCCTGACCTCGCTTTAGACGCCGTAGCGAATTGGCATTAGCAAGTAGCGGAAGTCTTCAGCTACTTCCCCGTCAATCTTTTCTTGACCGTGAAGCACTGCCGGCTTGGTGGGCTGGGTGAAGGAAATACGCACGTACGGGGTGTTAATCGCCTGGAGGCCTTCTAGCAAGTAGTTCGGGTTGAAGGCGGTAGTGATTTCTTCGCCACGAAGGGATACCTGTAGGAAGTCGCTACCCTGAGCTTCTTCGTTATTGGAAGCGTTTAGAGTCAAACCTTCTTCAGTAAAGTGCAAACGTACTGGGGTGTTGCGGTCGGCCACGAGCTTCATACGCTTGGTGGCGTCGATTAGTCCCTGGCGGTCAATAACGGCGTAGGTCAAAGTTTCGGTTGGGAACAGACGACGTACTGGTGGGTATTCGCCAGACATGAGGTTCGAGGTGGTCGAACGTTCCCCAGCAGTAAAACCGACAATGTCGTTAGTGCCGGTCCCATTACCAGCACTAAGTGCCAAGGAGATATCGCCCGCCGAGGTGATGGTATTAGCTACGTCAGAAAGAATCTTGGCACGCACTAGCGCCTTGGTGCTGAAGCTTGGATCAGCTGGCTTCCACTTGAGATCGCGCTGAGCGAGACGGTAACGGTCAGTGGCTAGCAAAGTGATGTTGTCGCCATCGATTTCTACCATGACACCAGTTAGCAATGGCAAGGTGTCATCCTTCGAAGCGGCAATTGAAACCTGCTTAACTGCATTCGATAGTTCGCTGGCTTCTACTGAACCGCATAGTTCTGGGAAGGCCGGCAAGGTTGGGTAATCGCCCACTGGCATGGTGGCAAGGTTGAAGTTTGCAGTGCCACAAACCAAAGAAAGGCTCTTTTCATCCACCTTAGTGAACTCAACTGGGCGGTTAGGTAGTGCCTTAACCATTTCCGCGAGCATACGACCCGAAACGAGGACGTCACCTGGTTCATCGATGGAAGCAGGAACTTCAACCTTGACAGAAGTTTCGTAGTCGAAGGCGCTGATGGTCAAGACACCATTAGCAGCTTGAAGATGCAGGCCCGACAGGATTGCTACCGGAGGACGCTGAGGTACCGCCCGGGTACTCCAACTAATCGCTTCTACCAAAACACTGCGATCCACTGAGAACTGCACGTTATGCCCTTCTTTAGAACGGATATTTTGATGCTAGCTAAGCATCATTTCACTGGTGACTACTTTACGCGACTAAACGATTTGTCGCTAGTAGTTCCATTTTGGTTGTGCAAGTAGCCACGCCCAAAAACTTGTAAGTCGAGAATTCGGCTAAATCCCGCGGAATTATCCCCATCTGTGAAAAACTCTGTGGATAACTGTGGAAATCTGGTGAATTTCGGTGCACAAAATTACCAAAAATTGTGAATTCAGCCTTTCCGAAAAATCATTTGTGGAAAACCCTATTGTTTTTCCACGGCTATTTCATAGTTTCTATCCACCATGTTTTTCGCTATTTTCTGGTAAAAATTTGGATTTTCCACACTTTACACAAGGGTGATGACGTAAGTTAGAAATTAAAACCAAAGAAAAAAGTGGATAACAATCTACTTGTTTCGTGCCTGCTGCTTAATGCGGTTGGTCAATTCTGAAACCTGATTAAAGACTTGTCGTTTTTCTCCAATGAGCTGACGAATCTTCTTATTAGCGTGCATTACTGTGGTGTGATCGCGTCCGCCAAATTCTTTACCAATGGCAGGTAGTGACAAGTCAGTTAGTTCTCTACAGAGGTACATGGCAATCTGTCGAGCTTCTACCAAGGTCTTAGAACGATCTGCACTGCAGAGCATTTCGATAGTGGTTTTAAAGTAATCGGCAGTTTGCGCCATGATTAAGGCTGGTGTGATTTCTTCATCTTCTGGATCAGTGATGATGTCTTTCAAAACCTTTTCCGCCATTGCCAAATCAACTTCCTGGTTTGACAGGTTCGCCATGGCGGTGACGCGAATCAAGGCACCTTCGAGTTCGCGAATATTAGTACTAATCGAGGACGCAATATACTCGAGTACCTCTGGCGGAGCATCGGTTCCATCTGCCTGTGCTTTTTTACGCAAAATGGCAATACGAGTTTCGAGGTCCGGTGGTTGCACATCGGTTAGCAGTCCCATTTCGAAACGCGAACGCATGCGATCTTCGAAACCTTCTAGCTTTTTAGGTGGCAAATCAGAGGTAATTACTACCTGCTTGTTAGCGGTATGAAGAGCATTGAAGGTGTGGAAGAACTCTTCCATGGTTTGTTCTTTACCCTGGATGAACTGGATATCGTCGATCAACAGCACATCGATTTCGCGGTAGCGTCGCTGGAATTCTTCTGGGCGATCGTCACGAATGGCGTTAATGAAGTCGTTTGTGAACTCTTCGGAGGACACATATTTGACTTTTAAGTGCGGGAAGAGCAGCAGGGTGTAGTGCCCGATAGCGTGCATTAGGTGGGTTTTGCCGAGGCCGGACTCACCATAAATAAACAAGGGGTTATAGGCTCGAGCTGGAGTTTCAGCGACCGCATAGGCGGCGGCATTAGCGAAACGGTTAGAAGGACCGGTAACAAAAGTAGAGAAAGTGTATTTAGGGTTTAGCCGAGCTTCTTTAAGCACCTGGGGATCGACTTTATTGTCCCCTGGTTCGTCTACTGGGTTGTCATTTGAAGATACGAGTTGGGGGCCTGGTAGGGCATCTGCTTCGGCAGCGTTACCACCAGTATTTTCGCCCTCGTAACTAACTAAATGTGGTTCGGGTGGCAGCACATCGTCATGTTCAGGGCCAAAAATCCGGGTACGTTCTTCGCTTTCTTCGGACTTTGGCAAAGGGGTAACCGGTGCAACTGGAGCATTGGGATCATCTTCTACCCCAGCATTTACGGTAATTGCCAAAGTAACTGTGCGGCCTACCTGGTTGCTTAAAGCTTCAACTACCGATTGGTAGAGCTGGTTTTCAATTGTGGCTTTGGTGTGGTTATCAGGCACAGATAGAAGGAAAACGTCGCCGATATTGCCTACTGGAGTAACTAGCTCTAGGTAAGCACGAGCCATGTTGTTTTCGAGTTGCAGCTCATCGACGGCTCGTTTCCAAGCGGCGCGCAGTTCATC